>NZ_RQVS01000001.1 GCF_003865375.1 Gulosibacter macacae
CGAACCGAAACCGTGTCCACGATCAAGGGTCAAGGCCCCACCACGATCATGGAAATCATGAAGCTGGAGACTCCGCAGTCGGGGAGCATCCGCATCGACGGCGAAGAAGTCTCGCGACTGTCGCGTGCCGAGAAACTCGAGCTTCGTTCGCAGATGGCGATGGTCTTTCAAGACCCGATGGCTTCGCTCGACCCGCGCATGCCGATCGGCGACATTCTGCGTGAGCCGATGGAAGTGCAGGGTTACAGCGACGCCGAAATGGCGAAACGTGTCGACTGGCTCTTGCGCACGGTGGGCCTTCTCCCCGAACAGTCCGACCGATACCCGCAAGTTCTCAGGTGGGCAACGGCAGCGCATCGGCATCGCCCGAGCGCTCGCTTGCGACCCGCGGCTGGTCGTGCTCGATGAGCCGGTCTCGGCACTTGATGTCTCGATTCAGGCGGGGGTGATCAACCTCCTCGACGATCTCAAGAACCGCCTCGGGCTGAGCTACCTCTTCGTGTCACACGATCTCTCGGTGGTCTCGCATATCGCCGATCGCGTGGCCGTGATGTATCTCGGCAAGATTATTGAAATTGGCAGTACTGACGAGATTTTCGGAAGCGAACTCGCGCATCCCTATACGCGAGCGTTGCTTTCTGCCATCCCAATCCCGGACCCGACCGTGGAACGAGAGCGCGAACGGATCGTGCTCACGGGCGAACTGCCGTCGCCAGCGGAGACGCCGACCGGGTGCCGCTTCGTGAGCCGTTGCTACCTCTATCAGCACGTGCTCGACGACAAACAACGTGACCGGTGCGCGAGCGAAATGCCAGCGCTGGAACCGCGGGGAGATCGTGATCATTCGATTGCCTGCTTCCACGCTGAACTCACCGCCGGTTACGAACCAACCACAACTAAATAGCGCCAACAACTAGCTGAATACTCAACGAGGAAATGATCATGAACAAACCGCTTGCGACAGGCATTGCCGTCGTCGCAGCATTCGCGCTTGCCCTAACCGGGTGCGCACGTGCTGACGACGCGCCAACTGGCAGCGCACCTGGCGAGACTGGCGAGATCGGCCACATCGATGCCACTGCCAACATGATGAACACGGTCGACTACGACGGCGTGGGCGAAGGCGGCACACTGCGCCTCTACAACAATTCATTCCCGGCGAACTTCAATACCTCGCACTCCGATGGCAACGAGACCAATACGGTCGCCATCATGGAATCGGTCTACCCGACGCTCTTCGCCTACACGGCTGACGGTGAAGTGATTCCGAACGATCTCTACGCCCAGCGCATTGAGAAGACGTCAGACGAGCCGCTCACCTTCGAAATTGAGCTCGTGCACGGGCTGGAATGGTCTGATGGCACGCCGATCGACTTCAAGTCGATCAAGAACAACTTCGACGCCATGGTGAATGAAGAGTTCCAGGTGCCTTCACGCGAGGGCTACAACCGGGTCGAGTCGGTGGAACAGGGCGGCAATGAGTACACCGCAGTCGTCACCTTCAAGGCAGGCGAGGTGTATGCCGACTGGATCGGCCTTGCCGCCGTCATGCCCGACGCCCTCGTCGAGTCGGCAGACGCCTTCAACACGAGCTGGGTCAACGGCCCGACCGTGACCGGTGGTCCGTTCAAGATCGGCACGATCGACGCCGCGAACAAGGTCGTCACCCTGGTGCGCGACGACAACTTTAAGGGCGAGCGCAAGGCAAAGCTTGACCAGATTTCGTGGCAGACGATCGAGGATCCTTCGGCCGCCGCGACCGCGTTCAACGACGGCCAGCTTGACGTGATTGACGCCTCCAACCAGGCGATCTACTCGGTCGTCGTCGACAAGAGCGGCGAGGGCACCGACTTCGAGCTGCGCAGCGCCGCGGGCCCGAACTGGACCCACCTCACGCTGAACGGTAAGCCGGGCAACATCCTCGAAGACCAGAACCTCCGCCAGGCGTTCACGCTTGCCATTGACCGCAAGTCGATCTTCCAGGCACTCAACGGCACCATGCCATACCCCACTGGCATGGCTGACGACCTACTCGGTAACCACATGCTCGTGCAGAACCAGAACGGCTACGTGAACAACGCTGGCAACTACGGCGCCAAGGATGTCGGGGCTGCCAAGGAACTCATCGAAGCATCTGGCTGGACGCTCAATGGCGAGTACTACGAGAAGGACGGCAAGACCCTCGAGATTCGGTACGTCTACAACGCCGGTTCGACCACGAACGGCACCGTTGCGCCGATCGTGACTGAGAACCTCAAGGATGTCGGCATCAAGCTCGTGATCGAGCAGGTGCCGCCGACCGACCTCTTCTCGAAGTACGTCATCCCCGGCGACTACGACATGACGCTGTTCGGTTGGGCGGGTAACCCGTTCGTCACCTCATCGGTGTCGATCTGGCGCACCGAGGGTGAGCAGAACTTCTCGGGTGTCGGCACGCCCGAGGTCGACGCTCTGCTTGACGAACTGCAGTCGACGACCGATGTCGACAAGCAGACCGAACTGCTCAACAAGATTGATGAACTGCTGTGGCCAGTGGCGGGCAATCTGCCGCTCTTCCAGGCCTATGACTTCATCGTGGCGCACAACGACCTCGCAAACTACGGTGCTCCCGGCTTCCAATCGGTTGACTGGACGACCGTGGGCTATGTGAACGGCTCGCCGAAGCTCGGCTAGCCAAGGATGTGGCGAGGGCCTCAACGAACCACCTCGTGGTCGTTGGGGCCCTTCCGCTTTCCAGCAGACGCGGTTAAAAAACGCCGGGCCAGAGTGTCACGGCAAGGGGATAGCCAAGGAACGCCACGAGATCGAGCAAAAAGTGTGCGATGACGAGCGGCATGACTCGACGACGTGCGGGTCGTGCATCCGCACCGCCTGATCTTGGTCGTGACCACCAGACAAAAAATGCCGCGAACAGGATGCCCATGGCGACGTTGCCGAGCGCCATCGGCACGCCCTGGTAGAGGTGATACGAGCCACGCACGAGCGCCGAGGTGAGGATGATCGGCCACCAACCCCAGCCGAGCTGGCGCAGGCGCGTGACCAGGTAGCCGACCACGATGACCTCTTCGATGAGCGCGGCGCGCAGGGCGGCGAGCACGTAGAGCATCGCCGTCCACCAGGCGAGTTCGCTGTCGGCGGTCACGACCTGAGCGGTGGCACCAGCGAGGCGCGAAACGGCGTAGAGCGCAAGGCCGGGGATGCCGATGGCTGCGGCGAGGAGGAGGCCGCGGCCGAGGTCACGGCCGGGGGAGCGCAGGTCGAAGCCGAGGCGGCGGAAGCCGGATTCGCGGTGGCTCCAGAGTAGCCAGATGACGAGCGCGACCGGCATGAGCCTCGCGACGAAAACGACCAGGCGGTTGAGCACGTCGAAGAGCGGGAACGCGCTCACCGCGGGATTGATCGCCTGCGTCGTCTCGGCGATCGGGGTGGGGCCCGCGAGCGTTTCGAGGAGCGAGAGGAGGGCGTAGGCGGCCGAGGGGAGGAGCGAGAGGCCGAGCACGATCCAGATTTCCCAGCGCAGACGCCGCCGCGCATCGTGGATGCGGAGCGGGCGCGGGGTGGGCATGGCCGCCAGTTTACGGGGGCGGTGTGGGGGTCTCGAGACGCGCGCCCGATGCAGGCCCTATACTTGAACGTCCGCCAATTTCAATCGAAGGCACCCCTAACGCATGACTGCTCCGCTGGCCCATCGTTCCGACATCCGCAACGTCGCCATCGTGGCGCACGTCGACCACGGCAAGACCACCCTCGTCGACGCCATGCTCAAGCAGACCCACACCTTCGGCGAACACTCGCACTACGAGACCGACGAGCGCGTCATGGACTCGGGTGACCTCGAGCGCGAAAAGGGCATCACGATCCTCGCGAAGAACACCGCGATCCGCTACGACGGCGAGCACGCCGATGGGCAGACGATCATCATCAACGTCGTCGACACGCCCGGCCACGCCGACTTCGGTGGCGAAGTTGAGCGAGCCCTGTCGATGGTCGACGGCGTCGTCCTCCTCGTTGACTCGGCCGAAGGCCCGATGCCGCAGACCCGCTTCGTGCTCCGCAAGGCCCTCGAAGCCAAGCTGCCGGTGATCCTCCTCGTCAACAAGACCGACCGTCCGGATGCCCGCATCCCCGAGGTCGTCGAAGAAGCCCACGACCTGCTGCTCGGTATCGCCGGCGACCTTGCCGACGATGTGCCCGACCTTGACGTTGACGCCCTGCTCGACCTACCCGTGCTCTACGCCTCGGGCCGCGCCGGCGTCGCCTCGACCACGCAGCCCGACAACGGCTCATTACCCGACAACGACAACCTCGAGCCGCTCTTCGCCGCAATTCTCGAGCACATCCCGGCCCCGACCTACGACGAGACCGCGCCGCTGCAGGCCCACGTCACGAACCTCGACTCCTCACCGTTCCTCGGTCGCATGGCGCTCCTGCGCATCCACAACGGCACGCTCCGCAAGGGCGCGACCGTGGCCTGGGTGCACGATGGCGAGACGAGCAATGTGCGCATCACCGAGCTCCTCGAGACCATCGGTCTCGAGCGCGTGCCCACCGAAGAAGCCGGCCCCGGCGACATCATCGCGATTGCGGGCATCCCCGACATCATGATCGGTGACACCATCGCCGACCCGAACGATGTGCGCCCGCTGCCCGAAATCCACGTCGACGAGCCGGCCATCTCGATGACCATCGGCACGAACACCTCGCCGCTGGTCGGCAAGGTGAAGGGCCACAAGCTCACCGCCCGCATGGTGAAGGATCGCCTCGACCGCGAACTCATCGGCAACGTGTCGCTGCGCGTCAACGACATCGGTCGTCCCGACGCCTGGGAGGTGCAGGGTCGTGGCGAACTCGCGCTGTCGATCCTCATCGAGAACATGCGCCGCGAAGGCTTCGAGCTCACCGCGGGCAAGCCGCAGGTGGTCACCAAGGAAATCGACGGCAAGAAGCACGAACCGTTCGAGCACACCACCATCGACGTGCCTGAGGAGTTCCTCGGCGCGATCACGCAGCTCATGGCGGCCCGCAAGGCACGCCTTGAGGGCATGACGAACCACGGCACCGGCTGGGTGCGCATGGAGTTCACGGTGCCCTCTCGCGGCCTCATCGGCTTCCGCAGCGAGTTCATGACGCTCACCCGCGGTACCGGTATCGCCAACTCGATCTCGGCCGGCTACGAGCCGTGGGTTGGCCTCATCCAGACCCGCGTCAATGGCTCGATCGTTGCCGACCGTGCCGGTGTCTCGACCCCGTTCGCGATGATCGGCCTGCAGGAGCGCATGAGCTTCTTCATCGAACCGACCGACGAGGTCTATGAGGGCATGGTCATCGGCGAGAACACCCGCGCCGACGACATGGATGTGAACATCACGAAGGAAAAGAAGCTCACGAACATGCGTGCCGCGAGCTCCGATGAATTCGAGAAGCTCACCCCTCCGCGTAAGCTCACGCTGGAAGAGTCGCTCGAATTTGCTCGCGAAGACGAGTGCGTTGAGGTGACGCCCGAGAAGATTCGCATCCGCAAGGTCGAACTCGACGCCACCACCCGCGCCCGCGCAACCTCGCGAGCCAAGAAGGGCAATTAGCCGGATGCGCTCGGGTCGCGTCGTCGAACAACTCGTCACCTTCGGGTCGTTTGCCCTGTTCGGGGTGATTGCCGGAGTGATCACGACGTTCGCGCACCGAGTGCGATTCCAGCTCGGCGAGGTGATGATCTGGCACGGCATCGTGATCGCGCTCCTTGCCGTGTTGCTCATCACCATTGGCCTGCGCGTCTACCTCACCGAGAAGCTGCCCGCGATTGCCTTCGCGGTCGGTGTGGTTGGCGCTGTGTTTGCCCTGTCGACGTCGGGGATGGGGCACTCAGTCGTCATCCCGGGCGGCGGCCTCGGCGCCGTCGGGCTCATCTGGGTCTACGGCTCGGCGATCGCCGTCGCCCTGCCCGCAATCTGGCCGAGCGTGCCGCAACGCCGACCGGCCACACCCTCGGAGTAGGGTAGAAGCTCCCATCCCGCTCAAGAAGGAGACTCGGTCGTGACCTACGTTATTGCCCTGCCCTGTGTCGACGTGAAGGATCGCGCTTGCGTTGACGAGTGCCCCGTCGACTGCATCTACGAGGGCGAGCGGATGCTCTACATCCACCCCGACGAATGCGTCGACTGCGGTGCGTGCGAGCCGGTCTGCCCGGTTGAAGCGATCTACTACGAAGACGACGTGCCCGAGGAATGGGCCGACTACTACCGCGCAAACGTTGACTTCTTTGAAGAGATCGGTTCGCCCGGCGGCGCCGCAAAGGTCGGCGTCTACGACTTCGACCACCCACTCGTCGCCGCGCTCGCGCCCAACCAGAACCAGTAGCTCCGCATGGCGCTCGGCCCACTGCCCGACTATCCGTGGGACCTCCTGAAACCGATCCGTGCGGCGGCTGGCGAGCATCCCGATGGCGCCATCGATCTCACGATCGGCTCGCCCGTCGACCCGACGCCGGAGGTGATCCGCGCGGCGCTCGCCGAGGCGACCGATGCGCACAGTTATCCGACCACCCTCGGCTCGAACGAGGCGCGGCAAGCGATTGTCGATTGGTTTGCGCGGCGCCGCGGAGTTCCCGGGCTCACGCTTGACGAGACGATGGTGACCATCGGCTCGAAGGAATTCGTCGCGAACACCGCGCACTTTCTTGGCCTTGGCGAGGGCGATGTCGTCGTGCATCCCTCGGTGGCCTACCCGACCTACGACATGGGTGCCGTGTTCGCTGGCGCGAAGGCCATCGCCGAAGATGACCCGGCGAAATGGCCGGATGCGACCAAACTCGTCTGGCTGAACTCACCCGGCAACCCCGATGGCCGCGTGCTCGATGTGGCGGCATTGCGGGATGCGGTCGCCCGCGCCCGCGAACTCGGTGCGGTGATCATCAATGACGAGTGTTACGCCGAACTTGGCTGGGATGACTGGGCTGACCGCCGCATCCCGTCGATTCTTGACCCCGAAGTCGTCGGTGACTCGCGCGCCGGCGTGCTCGCCTCATCCTCGCTCTCGAAGCGGTCGAACCTGGCCGGCTATCGCGCGGCGTATGTAGCCGGCGACCGCGAGGTGCTCGCGCGCCTACTTGTTGCCCGCAAGCACGCGGGACTGATGATGCCGGCGCCGGTGCAACACGCGCTCGCGGTGGCGCTGGGGGCGGATGCGGCAGCTGACGAGCAGCGGGACCGGTACCGCCGCCGTCGCGAGCGGCTCAAGCCTGCGCTTGAAGCCTGGGGCCTGCGCATCGAGCACTCCGAGGCTGGCCTGTACCTCTGGGGTACGACCGGCGCGGACTGCTGGCCGACGCTCTCGTCGCTGGCCAGCATCGGCATCATTGCTGGGCCTGGGCAGTTCTACGGCTCGGCGGGGCAGCAGTACATTCGCGTGTCACTCACGGCGAGCGACGTCGATATTGACCGCGCCGCTGAACGGCTCGAAGCGGCCGTGCCTGGTGACTAAAGCTTTGTAGTGAACGGCAATCACTTCGCCGCGGTCGTTGTTCACTCCGTGAACACAGCCTGCCGACCAGTAGGCTAGTGCGAGGGCTTCGGCGCGTCACGAGCGGGTCGGCCTTCCCGCATCCCGTCACGTCCACAGGAGGTTCCGTGAGCGAACAGCAAGATTCGGCGCAGGCCGCGCCCGAGATCGCGACTCTGACGTACCCAGGTGGAACGGCCGAACTGCCGATTCTCCGTGCGACCGAAGGTCGCGACTCGATTGATTTCTCGACCTTTACGAAGCAGACCGGGCTCACCGCGCTCGACTACGGTTTCGTGAACACCGCCTCGACGCGCTCCGAGATCACCTACATCGATGGCGATGAAGGCATCCTGCGCTACCGGGGCTACCCGATCGAACAGCTCGCAAAGGGTTCGACGTTCCTCGAGGTCGCGTATCTGCTCATCTACGGTGAGCTGCCGACCGAAGAGGAATACCTCGCGTTCGAGAACCGCATCACCCGGCACACGCTCCTGCACGAAGACATCAAGCACCTTTTCGACGCACTGCCGTTCTCAGCGCATCCGATGTCGGTGCTGTCGAGCGCCGTCGCCGCACTCGCGACCTACTACGAGGACTCGCTCGATGTGCACGACCCCGAGGCCGTCGAGATCAACACGATTCGTCTGCTCGCGAAGCTCCCGGTGATCGCCGCCTACGCGCACAAGAAGTCGGTCGGCCAGGCGTTCCTCTACCCGGACAACTCGCTCTCGTTCGTCGACAACTTCCTCAAGCTCAACTTCGGCAACTTCGCTGAGCCCTATGAGGTTGACCCGGTGCTCTCGCGCGCACTCGACCGGCTGCTCATCCTGCACGCCGACCACGAGCAGAACGCGTCGACGTCGACGGTGCGCCTGGTCGGATCGACCGACGCGAACCTCTACGCTTCGATCTCGGCCGGCATCTCGGCTCTCTACGGCCCGCTCCACGGTGGCGCGAACGAGGCCGTTCTGAACATGCTCGCGCAGATTCGCGACTCGGGCGAGGGCGTGCAGCGCTTCGTGCAGAAGGTCAAGAACAAGGAAGACGGTGTGAAGCTCATGGGCTTCGGGCACCGCGTCTACAAGAGCTACGACCCGCGCGCGAAGCTCGTCAAGGAATCGGCCGACGAGGTGCTCGCTGCGCTCGGCGTCGACGACCCGCTGCTTGAGATTGCGGTGGAGCTCGAGCAGGCCGCGCTCAATGACGAGTACTTCCAGGCGCGTCGCCTCTACCCGAACGTCGACTTCTACACCGGCATTATCTACAAGGCGATGGGCTTCCCCACGCGCATGTTTACGCCGCTGTTCGCAATCGGTCGTCTGCCCGGCTGGATTGCCCAGTGGCGGGAGCAGAACGCCGACCCGAAGTCGAAGATCGGTCGCCCGCAGCAGCTCTACACGGGTGCCACCGAGCGTGAATACCCGAACGGTCGCGAGTTCTCAGACCACTAGGTAGCGCCAAAAGGGCCGACCTGAGGAATCGGGTCGGCCCTTTTGCGTTGGTGTTGCGGAGCGCGTCGGGGGATCGCGGGACGCGATCCGACGGCTAGCTAGTGAAGCATCGAGTTGAGCTCGATCCCTCGGCCCTCACGCGAAATCGCCTCGACCGCACCGCTCAGCGAGTTACGGCGGAACAGCAAGCTCGGCACATCAGCAAGCTCTGCGGCCTTGACCGTGCGCGCATTACCGTCGGCATCGGGATGCTGGGGGAGGAGCACCTTGGTTCCCGCCGTCACATAGAGTCCCGCCTCCACAACGCAATCGTCACCAAGCGAGATGCCGAGACCCGAGTTCGCGCCGAGGAGCGAGCGCTCACCCACGCGCACGCGCTGCGTGCCACCGCCCGAGAGCGTGCCCATGATTGAGGCGCCGCCACCAATGTCGGAGCCCTCACCAACGACGACACCCTGCGAAATGCGTCCCTCAACCATCGAGGTGCCGAGCGTGCCCGCGTTGAAATTCACGAAGCCCTCGTGCATCACGACAGTGCCGGGCGCGAGGTGCGCGCCGAGGCGCACGCGGCCACCGTCGGCGATGCGCACCCCCACGGGCACGACGTAGTCGAGCAGGCGCGGAAACTTGTCGATGGCGTACACCTGGATGCCCGCCCGACGCAGTTGCGGCAGCCGTGCGCGCACATCATCGGCCGGCATCGGACCGAGGTCGGTCCACGCGTTCGTCGGCAGGTGCCCGAAGATGCCGTCGAGGTTGATCGTGTTCGGCACCACGAGCAGGTGCGAGAGCAGGTGCAGGCGCAGATACGCATCGCCAACCGAACTCACCGGTGTATCCAGATTGCTCTCGACGAGCACCGGCCGCAGACGAACGCCGCGGCGCGCATCCTCGTGCGCACCATCGGCAAGTTCGGCCGGAGCGAGCGAGCGGTCGCGGCCCGCGGGCACCTCGCCGAGGCGGGGGTCGGGGAACCAGCAGTCGAGCATGGCGCCACTGTGGTCGTAGGTGGCGAGCCCGTCGGCCCAGGCGGAACGCGTCGTTGCGGTGGCAGGCGAAGTCATGGTTCCAGCGTAGTGGGGCTGGGGTGGTGCGCGTGGGCGGTGCTTCGAGGGCCTCAGCACGCGCACTTCGAGGGCCTCAGCACGCGCAACTAGACTTGCCGCATGTCTGTCGCCACGCCGATCGTTCCGCTCGACCTCACGGCCAGCTCCGTCGAACTCACTCGGATGCTCTGCGACATTCCCTCAGAATCGGGCGACGAAGCGCGAATCGCGGATGCGGTCGAAGCCGCCCTCGCGCACTACCCGCATCTGCAGGTGCTGCGATTTGGCAACACCATTGCCGCCCGCACCACACTTGGGCGGGCACGCCGCGTCGCCATCGCTGGGCACCTCGATACGGTGCCGATCAACGGTAATGTGCCCACTCGATTTGAAACGCTCTCGCCCGAAGATGCCGCCGCCGATGTCGCCGGCACGATCCCCGGCGAGTACCTCTGGGGCCGCGGCACGGTCGACATGAAAGCCGGCGTCGCGGTGCAGCTCAAGCTCGCCGCAGAACTCGTCAACCCCGTCGTCGACCTCACCTGGCTTTGGTACGAGAACGAGGAAACGAGCGCCGAGCTCAACGGACTCGGTTTGCTCGCGGCAGCGCATCCCGAACTCTTCGAAGCGGACTTCGCCATTCTTGGTGAGCCGACGATGGCGCAGGTCGAGGGTGGATGCAATGGGTCGATTCGCGCTGAGATTTACACCCACGGACGCCGCGCGCACTCAGCCCGAGCCTGGGCCGGGGTCAACGCGATTCACGCCGCAGCGCCGATTCTCGCCAGACTTGCGGCCCACGAGCCGGCCACGGTCTCGGTCGAGGGACTCGACTACCGCGAGGGGCTCAACGCCGTCGGGATCCGCGGAGGTGTGGCTGGCAATGTCATTCCCGATGAATGCGCTGTGCACGTGAACTACCGCTTCGCCCCCGATAAGCCGCTCGAAGAGGCTGAGGCGCAATTGCGAGCGTGGTTCGATGGCTTCGAGATCGACATCCTCGACCGCTCGGGCGCCGCCCGCCCCGGCCTTGACGCGCCGCTCGCACAGGAGTTTCTGCGGGCAGTGGGCGGTGTCGCGAAACCCAAGTACGGATGGACCGATGTGGCCAGGTTCTCGGCCCTCGGCATCCCCGCTGTGAATTACGGCCCCGGCGACCCGCAGAAAGCGCACGCCGATGATGAGCGCGTGCGACTCGACGAGATCACTGCCGTTGAGCGGGGGCTGCGCGACTGGCTCACCGGCGAGGATGCGGGAGCCACCGCTTGAGCGTGCGCGCGACCATCCCGGTGTTGCCGGCGCGTCACGTCGATGCGGCGATTCGGCGCGAGGATGCACCGCTCGCGAGTACCGCACATCCGTTCGTACTGCGCCTGCTCGCCATCCCGACGGTGTGGCAGCTCATCGCGATCTACTTCGCGACGCGAGTTGTCACCACCACGATCATGCTCGTGTTCGCGGCGAATCAGCCGGAGACCTGGCAGACGCCCGCCCAGCCCGATTACTTCACGTTCGCGAATATTTGGGATGCGGTTTGGTACCGGAGGATCGGCGAGGGCGGCTATCCGCGGGAGCTTCCCATCGGTGACCACGGTCGGGTTACCGAGAATGCCTGGGCGTTCATGCCGGTGTTCCCAGCGATCGTGCGGGTCATCTCGCTCATCACCACGTTGCCATTCCCGGTCGTGGCGGTGCTCGTGTCGGTGGCCGCGGGGCTTGCGACCGTGTTCGCGTTTCACCGGCTGCTGCGCCGCTTTGTCGGCGAGCGCACGGCGCTGTTCGCAGTGCTCTTGCTCTGTCTTGGCCCAGTGTCGCCGATGTTTCAGGTCGGCTATGCCGAGGCGCTGCACTTTTGGCTCCTGTGCGAGCTGCTTATCTTGCTCGTTGATCGGCGCTGGCTCGAGATGTTGCCGATCGTGCTTCTCGCGTCGCTCACCCGGCCCACGGGGCTCGCCTGGGCATTCACGCTGCTACTTGTGATTTTGCACCGGTATTGGCAGGCGCGCGTGGCGCGACTCGAGCGGTTTGACGCGCGCGAGCAGCGGCAGGCCTGGATCGCCGCGTTCTTCTCGGGGTTCGCCGGACTCGCCTGGCTGGCGATTGCCGGATTCGTCACCGGCCGACCGTTCGGCTACCTCGAGACCGAGATGGCGTGGCGCAATCACTACACCTCGGGCGCCGAAACGCTGCCGTTCACGGCGTGGTTCTGGGCAGGTGACTTCTGGTTTGGTCAACCGCTCGGCACGATTCTCGTGGTCGCTGTGGTGATCGGGGTGATCGCCTGGTTCTCGGCGCCATTTATGCGTCGCTTCGGCATCGAGATCAGGATGTGGGGCATCGCCTACTTCTCATATCTGTTCGCGGTGTTCTACCCGCAATCATCGATCTTCCGTCTCTGCTTCCCGCTGTTCCCGGCGCTCGCGCCGGTGGCGTTGCCGCAATCGCCGGTGTATCGCGTGGTGGTGTCGTTGCTTGCGGTGGCGGCGCAGGTGGCATGGCTCACCTGGATGTGGTTTGTCATCGGGCACGACTGGACGCCACCGTAAGCAGGGACTACCTCACTTTGGTTGGTCGAGTAGCGCGAAGCGCGGATCGAGACCCGAGCCGTAGGATCGAGAGATGCACACCCGAGACGCTGCCGTCCCCGCATCCGATGCCGAAATCTTCCGCGCCGCGCGCGACGGATTGCTCGCACTCCACGGCCGAAGTGACCGCGCCCGCAGCGAGTTCGTCTGGCCCGAGGTGAGCGACAACTTCAACTGGGCCACCGACTGGTTCGACGCGATCGCCGAGAACAACGACGACATTGCCCTCTGGATCGTCGAAGACGACGAGACTGAAGCTAAGTACCGCTTCGATGACCTGCGCCGCCGCTCGAACCGCGTCGCAAACTGGCTCGTTGACCTCGGTGTGCAGCCGGGCGACTCGGTCATGCTCATGCTCGCGAACCGCGTCGAACTCTGGGATGCGATGCTCGCCGTCCTCAAGATCGGTGCGGTCGTGGTGCCCACCGCCATCGTGCTCGGCTCGGCCGAACTCGAAGATCGCATCGAGCGCGCGCAGATTCGTTGGGTCATCACCGACGAGGCCGATGCCGAGAAGTTCGACTGGTTCCAGGGTGACTTCCAGGTCATCGCCGTAGGCGGTGCCAGGGGCGCGGAACGCGTCGCCATCGGCATCCGCAATGAATTCGACCTCAACCGTCCGCGCATCCCATTCGCCGACGCCGAAAGCTTTCCCGACACGGCGGTCGCGCGCGGCGCCGGTGGAGACGAGCCAGCGATCATCTACTTCACTTCGGGTACGACCTCGAAGCCGAAGATCGTGGTGCACTCACACCGCTCGTATCCGGTCGGACACCTCTCGACGATGTACTGGATCGGCATGCGGCCGGGCGATGTGCACATGGTGATTTCGTCGCCAGGATGGGGCAAGCACGCCTGGAGCTCGTTCTTCTCGCCCTGGCATGCCGAGGCGACGATCTATGTCGACAACTACGCGCGCTTTGATCCCGACAAGTTGCTCGCGCACCTTGACCGTGCCGGGGTAACCACGTTCTGCGCCCCACCGACGGTGTGGCGCATGCTCATCAAGCACGGCCGCACCGAGAAGCCTCGCGCTTTACGCGAGCTGCTTTCGGCGGGCGAGCCGCTCAACCCCGAGGTGATCGCGCGCATCCGCGAATGGTGGGGGCTGGAAATTCGCGATGGTTACGGCCAGACCGAAACGACGGCAATCCTCGGCAATGCGCCCGGGGATGCGGTGTTGCCCGGGTCGATGGGGAAGCCGCTTCCGGGTGTCGAGATCGTGCTCGTTGATCAGCATAGTGATGAGCGCATCCCGGCCGATCGTGCGCGCGCCGAGGGCGAGGTCTGTGTGGAACTCGCCAATGGCACTCCGCTCAACATCATGCTCGGTTACCTCGGTAATGATGAGGCAACTGCCGAGCGGCGTCGCGGTGAGCTCTTTCACACTGGTGATGTGGCGCAGCGCGACCCCGAAGGGCGCTACACCTTCGTTGGTCGCGTCGACGACATCTTCAAGTCGAGCGACTACAAAGTGTCGCCGTTCGAGGTGGAATCGGCGCTGATTGAGCATCCTGCGGTCGCTGAGGCTGCTGTGGTCGGCGCGCCCGACGACACTCGCCTCAACATCACCAAGGCCTACATTCAGCTTGCAGCTGGGTATGAGCCCGATGAGGCGACGGCGTTTGAGGTGTTGCAACACGCCCGCCAGGCCCTGCCGCCATATATGCGCGTGCGCCGCATTGAGTTTTATGAGTTGCCGAAGACGGTGTCGGGCAAGATTCGCCGCGTCGATCTGCGTGACCGCGAACAGCAATTCGCCCGCCGCGGCGAACGCCTCCCCAACGAGTGGCGTGAGGATGACTTCCCGGCGCTGAAGCGGCGTTAGCCGCGATGCGTCGGGAACAAAAGGGCGCCGTCCGGCGCTGAAGCGGCGTTAGCCGCTCGCGCAATGAAATGGTCGACCCGAGCATCTCGGGTCGACCATTTCGTAACTGCGCCTGGATTACTTCGCGGCGTCGAGACGCTCGGCGACGTTCTTCCAGTTGACGATGTTCCAGAACGCCGTGACGTAGTCAGCCTTGACGTTGAGGTAGTCGAGGTAGAAGGCGTGCTCCCACATGTCGAGCATGAGAACCGGGGTGATGCCGAACGGCACGTTGCCCTGCTGGTCGAACAGCTGGAAGGTGGTGGCGTTGCCGGTGCCCTGGTCGACACCGAGCACGGCCCAGCCCGAGCCCTGGATGCCCATGGCAACCGCGGTGAACTGCTTCTTGAAGTTCTCGAGGCCACCGAACGACTCGTCGAGGAGGGTGGCAGCCGAACCGGCCGGCTCCTCGTAGTCGGGGGTGAGGTTGGTCCAGAAGATCGAGTGGTTGTTCGCGCCACCAACGTTGAAGGCGAGGTCCTTCTCGAGCTTGTTGATGTTGGCGAAGTCGCCCTTGTCGCGGGCTTCAGCGAGCTGCTCGAGGGCGGTGTTTGCGCCCTTCACGTAGGTCGCGTGGTGCTTGTCGTGGTGGAGCTCCATGATCTTCGCCGAGATGTGGGGCTCAAGCGCCGCGTAGTCGTACGGAAGGTCGGGAAGTGTGAACTCAGCCATGGGGCAGATCCTTTCGACAGAGAGTCAGTTACGGGCGGCGCCGACAGGGTTCCGCGGCGCTACGTCCGGGTGCGACCTTACCGGCCGCCACAGAAGATAACCCGCGAACCTCCGGTGCATTCCCTAACTGCATCCTTTTGCATATTTATGACGTTCTCTTACGCGCTCGGGCGACCGCACGCGGGGTGCGAATTAGAAACCACCTGCGAGGGGATGAGATACTAGCTAGGTCAGACAAGCACAGGAGGCAGAGTTATGGCTGCAATGAAGCCGCGTACCGGCGACGGACCGATGGAGGCCGTTCGCGAAGGTCGACTCATCATCGTTCGCGTTCCGCTTGAAGGTGGCGGGCGACTCGTCGTCTCAGTGAACGATGACGAGGCGAAAGAGTTGGCTGCGGCCTTGACCTCGGCGGTCGAGAGCTAGCGCACTAGCGCTGAAGGGGTGTCGGGTAACCGGCGCCCCTTTCGTCATTTCCGTTACCCGCTAGTGGGCTATCGGCTAGTGGGCGACCGCGGTGATTTGCAATAGGCCACCGTCAATCGGGAGCACCGAAGCGACGAGATCGGGCTGACGCTGGAACTCACGCACGAGCGCGCGCAACGAGGCCGTCACCGGGTCGCGGCGAGCGGGGTCGGCGACGCGGCCGCCATTGAGCGCGTTGAGGGCGACGATGCTGCCGCCAGCGCGGACAATGCGCAGCGCGTGGGTGAGGTGCGCGGCCGCGTGCGCGAGGTCGGCGGCGACAAGCACGAGGTCGTAGGAGTTTTCGCTCATGCGGGGAAGCACCGCGAGCGGGTCGCCGGTGATGCAACGGATGCGGGCCGGCGCGTGACCTGCGGCAATCAATGCTTGGCGAGTGTCGGCGAGATATTCCGATTCGGCGTCGATGCAGGTGATCGTGGCGGTCGGGGCGCCGCGTTGCAACCAGGTTGTGGTGAGTCCGCCGGTCGAACCGATCTCGATGATGCGCTCGGCGCCGCTCGCCGCCGCCACAAAGGCGAGGTGCGCCCCGAGGGTGGGCGAGATGGTCGGCAGGCCTGATTCGAGCGCGAAACGGCGCGCGATGAGTTGCTCGGCGGTCTCGACAACCTGCTCGTCAACGAATCGGCGGCTCTTCTCGAGTTCGGACATTTCACCAGGCTACCGCGCGCCGACTACGCTGAGAGGATGGGCGCTCTGACGATCGACAAGCTGCTGATTATCGGCATCATCGCCATGCTCATTTTCGGGCCGGAGCGGTTGCCGATGATGGCTGAGCAGCTAGCCCGATTGATTAAGCGGGCGAAGGCCTGGACGACCGATGCGAAGGCGCGCGTGTCGGACGAGCTCGGTGAGGATTTCACCGATGAGGATTGGCGGAAGCTCGATCCGCGCCAGTACGACCCGCGTCGCATCATTCGGGATGCCTGGAATGAGATGGACGCACCGGCGCGTCCCTCATCGGCCGGGATGGCATCGGCATCAACCGGGGCTGCCGTGGCGGCGGCGATGAGCGGGATCGGTGCATCGTCGCGACCGGCATGGGCTGCGGCCGAGGCGGCGACGCCGCTCGTGCCGGGTGAAGCGCCGTTTGACAGTGAGGCGACGTAGGGGGCGTTCGACTAGACGGGGGAGACTCCGAGCGAGCGACCCGCGAGACCGCGCGGGCGATGCGCAAGGGCGCGCGCCGCATCCCGCAGCGCAACGGCAGCCGGATCATCCGGATGCGAGAGCACGAGCGGCACTCCTGCATCCCCGGCCTCTCGAAGTGACGGCGAGATTGGCACCTGCGCGAGCAGGGGCACATCCAGCCGCCGCGCAACGGCAACCCCGCCACCCTCGCCGAAGAGCGCAAACGACGAACCGTCGGACGCAAGCGAGGGCGAGAGCGTCTCAATGACGCCAACAACCTGCTGGCCGGTCTTCCGCGCCACGGCGCCCGAACGCCACGCCACCTCAGCGGCGGCAGGCTGCGGGGTGGTCACGACGATTGCCTCACTGCCAGGCAGGAGCTGACCCAGCGAAATCGCCACGTCGCCCGTGCCTGGCGGCAGGTCGAGCAACAGCACATCGAGGTCACCGAAATGCACATCGGTGAGGAACTGCTCGAGTGTGCGATGCAGCATTGGGCCACGCCAGGCGACGATCTCATCGGGCGATTGCAAGAACATGCCGATCGAGATCGCCGAGACCCCGTGGGCCACCGGCGGCAGCATGAGCTCACCCACCTGTGTCGGCTGCGTGCCCGCGGGCATCCCGAGCAGGCCCGGTACCGAGAATCCGTGCACATCCGCATCCACAATGCCGACCGCGAGCCCCTCGGCAGCCATCGCGGCGGCAAGGTTTACGGTGACCGTCGACTTACCGACGCCACCCTTGCCGCTCGTCACCGCGATCACGCGCGTCAGCGAGTCGCGGCCAAACGGTGTTGTCTTCGGGCGCGAGCCGCGCACTTTGGCGACGAGTGCATCCCGTTGCTCGCGGTTCATGACGCCGACCGTGAGGTCGTAGCTCTCGTCACCAATCGCCCGCTCGATTGCCGCGCGGGTATCGGCCTCGATGCGCGTGGCAGCAGGGCATCCGGTGATCGTGAGCAACAGTGACACCCGCACCGGGTCGGTTTCGATCGAATCGATCATGCCGAGGTCGGTGAGCGGGCGGCGAAGCTCCGGGTCTTCGACGCGGGCGAGTTCGGCGTGGATGCGATCGGCGAGCGAGTCGCTCATCGATCGCCCTCGGGGTTGCGGCGAATTGGCCGCGGCGGTGTGCGCGTGGGTTCGGGATCGCTTGCCGGGTCTTCGTCGAGCTCTTCAATGTCTTCGAGCAGCGACCGCAATTCAGCGCGAATGAAGTCTTTCGACGCGACGTCCTTCATCGCCATCCGCAGGGCCACAATCTCGCGCATGAGGTACTCGAGGTCGGCCGTATTGCGCTCGGCACGCTGGCGGTCCTGTTCGATCTGCACGCGGTCACGGTCATCCTGGCGGTTCTGCGCGAGGAGGATCATCGGCGCAGCATACGAGGCCTGCAGGGAGAGCGCGAGGGTGAGCACGGTGAAGCCGAGGTCGGAGGAGTCGAATCGCAGCTCGGTCGGTGCGGTCGTGTTCCAGGTGAGCCAGATCGCCACGAAGACGGTGAGGCCAAGGAGGAAGCCGGGGGTGCCGGATGCGCGCGCGACACCCTCCATGAAGCGGCCGAGCAGGTCACGGCTCTGCCGCGGCTGGTCACGCTTGTCGGACTGCTTCGCGGATTGCTTCTGCTTGGCCTTGCGCTGCCGGTCGGTGGCCTTGGGGCGCGCGAGCAGTTCGCTGTCGTCGACGTCGGTCATCGCCGCCTCCGTTCCTGCACCGCAATGGTCGTGGTGTCGGGGAGCATGATCGCGCCGGTCTCGAGCGACTCTTCGGCCGAGACGGTGCGCCAGTCATCCGGCAGGATGTGGTCGAGCACATCGTCAACGGTGATCACGCCGACGAGTCGGTCTTCGTCGTCAACGACCGGGAGCGCGACGAGGTCATAGCGGGCGAGCGAGCGCACCACCTCAACGTCGGTGGTGTCGGTGTGTACGGGCTCGGTGCGCTTGTCGAGAATGGCCCCGACGCGCTCGTGCGGCGGGTAGCGCAACAGGCGTTGGAAGTGCACGAGGCCCAGGTAACGGCCGGTCGGGCACTCATAGGGGGATGCGGTGACAAACACCGCGGTCGCCAGCGCCGCTGAGATTTCCTGTCGGCGGATGAGCACGAGGGCTTCGGCCACCGTTGCATCGGCCGAAACGATGATCGGGTCGGTCGTCATGAGACCACCGGCGGTATTCGGCTCGAATTCGAGCAGCATGCGCACGTCTTCGGCCTCTTCGGGCTCCATGAGCCCGAGCAGCGATTCCGACTTCTCGTCATCTAGGCGCGCGACGAGGTCAGCCGCGTCATCGGGCTGCATCCGGTCGAGCACATCGGCTGCGCGCTCTTCATCGAGGTGCTCGATGATGACGACCTGGTCGTCTTCGTACATTTCCTCGAGCACGTCGGCGAGCCGCTCATCCGGCATCTCTTCGACGACTTCGAGCATGCGCTCTTCGGGGAGCTCGAGGAGCGCATCGGCGAGGTCGCTCGGTTCCATCTCGGAGTGGGCCGTGAGGAATTGCGTTGCCGGGGTATCACCTTCGGGGTCGAGGTCGAGTTCAACCTCAGCCCAGGTCATATAGGCGCTCGGGGGCTTCCCGAAGAAGGTTTTTGTGGTGCGGGGGAGTCGCAGGTAGAGCTGGCCGATTGACCACTCGCCAGCATCGTCCTCTTCGATCGAGACGTCTTCAATGACGCCGCGCACGCCGGTCGAGCGCACCGTGACCGAGCGGTCGAGGAGGTCAGCGAGTACGCGTACCTCTTCACCGCGCTGTTCGAAGGGATGAAGTTCAGATTCATCCCACTCGACAATGAGCTGCGCCGAACCGATCGACGACACGCTCTCCATCGACACGAACACGCTTCGGCGAGTCGCACCGGTGAGTTCGACGAGGATGCCGTTGACATGCGGAGAGTGTTCAGAGCGGTAGTTGACGATGACATCGCGACAGCGGCCGACGCGATCGCCGTCCGGGTCAAACACCGGCGTGTTCGCGAGCCTGGCAACGAAGACCTTCGAGACACTCACCCGGCCATCGTAGTGCCGTCACACAGCGAGTTCCCTGCGCCACTCGGTGACAATCGACAACGTGACCCAGCCGACCAGTTCCCGCATCCGTAGCCGTTTTCCCCAGATCCCGACGGGAGACACGGTGGCTTCGTATTCGTCATATGAGGATGCGATGACCGCGATCGACCAGCTCGCCCGAAATGAGGGCTTCTCGATCGAGGCGATTTCGATTGTGGGCAGCGACCTAAAGTCGGTCGAACGCGTGACTGGACGCATGAGTTCGTGGCGAGCGGCGCTCGGTGGAGCGATGAGCGGCATCATGATGGGTCTCTTTTTCGGGGCCGTGATGATGCTGCTTGACCCGACGTCAAACATCGCGGTACTCGCAGGCATTGTGTTGCTCGCGACCGTATTCGGTGGCGTGTGGGGGCTCATCAGCTATGCGGTGTCGCCGCAGAAGCGCGAGTTCACCTCGGCCATGCAGGTGACCGCGAGCCGCTTTGATGTCATCGTGCCGCGCGAACTGGGGGCCCAAGCGCGGCAGATTCTTGGGGGAGCGGGTGGTGCGCATCTCGCACCAGCTACACCCGTCGTGCCCGCACCGCAGGTACCGGCGCCCGATGCATCCGCGCCAGTGGCGCCGCCTAGCGGGTCGGCTGAAGTGCCGGCTGACGCGCTCGCCGAGCCTGCGCCGCCAGCGACGCCGCCGCGCACCTATGGCGAGATGCAGGATGAGTTGCGTCGCCGTGAGCGCGAGGGTGGCAGCTAGCGCACTGCAACTGCGAGCGCGTCATAACTGTGAGCGAAAACTGCAAGTGGGAGCCCCGAGGGGCTCCCACTTCGCGTTTTCGCTCGTAGATGCGGGCGTGCCACGAGGCTCGTGGCGATTACTTCATCACATCTACTTGATCAGATGTACTGCATCAGATAACGTAGTTACTGCATCAGATGAAGGAGTTGCACATGATCGGTGGCGATGTCATCCGCGGGTACGTCGACCTGCTGGTGCTTGATTCACTCCTCGACGAACCCTCGTACGGCTACGCCGTCTCAAAGCGCATCGAGCAGCGCACCGACGGCCACTTTGAACTCAAAGAAACGACGCTCTATGCGGCCATGCGCCGCCTTGAACAAACCGGCGCCCTCGAATCGTTCAAGGGCGATGAAACCCAGGGTCGCCAGCGCACCTACTACCGAGTGACCGAGGCGGGCCTGCGCCTCTACGAAGACAAATGCGAAGAATGGCATGCCACTGTGAAAGTGGTCAGTCGCTTCGTGCGAAAGGACGGATCGAAATGAACGCCATCACGACCTATATCGACCACATGTTCCGCGCTCTGCCGAACACCGCCGAAGTGCGCCGAGCCCGCACCGAGCTGCAACAGATGAGCGAGGACCGCTTTCAGGAACTCCTCGCCGAAGGCGTGAGCGAGCACGAAGCAGTGGGACGGGTGATCACTCAATTCGGCAACCTCGATGAAATCGCCGACGACCTCGGTATTCGCGGTGAAGTCGATGGCACGATCGACCAGGGCGATGCCCCGCTCGAGGTCTCGACTGAAGAGGCCGAGCGCTTCCTGCAGGTGAATCGCCGTGGCTCCTGGCTGATCGGTGGCGGTGTCTTCGTGATCCTCGCGGGACTGACCGGACTCGTACTCGTGCAGGGCGGCGGTGTGCAGCTGTTCACCGAGGGAAGCCTCTTGCGCCTGAACGGCGAACCGATTGGGATGGCTATCTTGTTCACCGCAATTGCGATCGCGGTCGCGATGTTTATCATCGCGGGCATGTCAATGAGCCGCTACGAGCAATTCGAGGGCCGGCAATTGCGACTGGAACCGGGAACACTCGCGCACTATCAAGAGCGCCGCGAGGCTGAACGTGGCCGATTCACCGCATCGATCGTCAGCGGGGTCATGCTCATCATTCTCTCGGTCGCAGCCACCGCGATTGCCGGCTCGCTGGCGAATAGCGAGAGTGGCGCGTCAGGGAGCTCTGCGCTCTTGTTCATCGGTGTTGGTGTTGCGGTCGCTATTCTCGTGATCGGTTCCATGCGTCGTGGTGCGCTTGACCGCCTCACCGCGAAAGGTGACTACACCCCGGAAAAGCAGGAGGCCGCCACTCTTGTCGAGCGAGTTGCTGGTCCGTACTGGGTTCTTGCGCTCCTCGTGTTCCTCGCCTGGGGATTCATTGGCAATGCGTGGGATCGCAGCTGGATTGTCTGGCCGATCGCGGGTGTGCTCTTCGGGCTGGTGGCGGTGACCATGGAAGCGATCAAGCCGGGCAAGCGCGGCTAGCGACCTCCTGGAACGCACAAGCCCGAGCGATGCGGCCATACCTGGGCCGCGAATCGCTCGGGTTTGTCGTTAAGGGTCAGGTTCGTGCGGTTACTCGCCGCGAACCTCGCGCATCCAAGCTTCGACGTCGTCGGCCGTGCGTGGAATATCGATCGAGAGATTCTCGGCCCCATCAGCGGTGACCAGAATGTCGTCTTCAATGCGCACACCAATGCCGCGATACTCCTCGGGCACCGTGAGGTCATCGGGCTGGAAGTAGAGACCGGGCTCGATGGTGAACACCATGCCAGCCTCGACGGTGCCGTCAAGGTACATTTCCCGACGCGCCTGAGCGCAGTCGTGCACATCGAGGCCGAGGTGGTGGCTCGTGCCGTGCACCATATAGCGGCGGTGCGGTTGCTTGGCCGGGTCGAGCGCTTCGGCAAGCGGCATCGGCAACAGCCCCCATGCATCCAGGCTCGTCGCAATCGAACGCAACGCGGTGTTGTGCACATCGCGGAACGTGATGCCGGGGCGCACGATCGCGAACGCCTCGTCGGCAGCCAGGCGCACAGCCTCGTAGATCTTGCGCTGGATCGGGGTGAACTCACCATCGACCGGCAGCGTGCGGGTGATGTCGGCGGTGTAGTAGGAGTCGTTTTCGACACCAGCATCGACGAGCACGAGATCGCCCGGGTTCACGGCACCGTCGTTGTCAGTCCAGTGCAGGATGCAAGCGTGCGGCCCCGAGGCAGCAATCGTGCCGTACCCGACATCATTGCCCTCAAGGCGCGCGCGAGCAGTGAAGACACCCTCGACGATGCGCTCACCGCGGGGATGCTGGGCAGCGTCATCGAGTGCCCGAATGATGTCGTCGAAGCCGCGGCCAGTGGCGGCCACGGCGGCGCGCAGCTCGGCGATTTCGTAGTCGTCCTTGACGAGGCGCAGCTCGCTGAGGTCTTGCAAAAGTTGCGGGGTTGCGAGTTCAAGATCGCCGCGACGGGCCTCGAATTCGGTGAGTGAGCGGGTGGCGATGCCGAGATCGGCCGCGACCTGCTTGAGCGAGGGACGACGGCCGGTCCAAAACTCGCCAATGGCGGGGTTCACATAGAACTCGTCGGTGTCGCGGCCCGCGCCCTCGCGGAAGTAGAGCGTGACCTCGTGGCCCTCGGTTGCCTCGCCAGCGGGGATCGGCTCAAACACGAGCATGGCTCCCGGCACGGTGTCGGAGCCCCAACCGGTCAGCCAGGTGAACGCGGTGTGCGCGCGATAGGGATAGTCGGTGTCATTCGAGCGCTGCTTCGGGTCGCCAGCGGCGATCACGAGGCGCTCACCCGGATGCATTGCCGAGAGCTTCGCTCGACGTGCCGCCGTGTATGGGGCGGCGGCACGAGGCTCGGGGAGCGACTCCTCCTGGGGAGCCCAGCCGCTCGAGATGAACTCACGGAACTCATCAGTCTGCGGTGTCGTCGAGCGGTTCGAGTTGAGGGCGACCGCGTCCTGCGACTCAGCGGTTTCGGTAGTAGCGGTGTTCTCAGTCATCCGGCCATTGTCTCGCACCGAGCTGGGCATGCTCGATAGATGCGACAGGAACACGTCCGGCCGCATCCCGCTCGCATTTGGTCAGATAGACCGCAACCTAGGCGCGCGTGAGTTCAGCAAATACGGGCCGATGATCAGAACCCGACCGATCCTCGCGAGTGATCACCTCGAAGCCCGTCACCTTCCACGTTGGCGTGTACATCACGTGGTCAATTGCTGGCACGAGCGCCGGCGGACGACCACTCGTCCAGGTACCGAGTGCCGCAGAGCCAGCATCGAGCGCCGCATCCCGGCAGCCGCCGAGCACCGCGCCCGAAACTGAGCTGTCTTCGAGACCAACGAGGTGGTCGAGGGTGGCGTTGAAATCACCCGCGACGATGGCATCGCCGGTGCACACCGTGCTCAACCACGTGAGGTCATCGCGCCAATGCGACATCTGCTCGGGCACTGGGGCGACCGGATGCGCGGCAACGAGGGTCGGACCCTCGCCGTTTTTGGGGACGGCGACGACGGTCGCGAGCACCGAGGTGTCGCCGAGTGCTTCGGTGACCTCATACTCGCCGAGTTCGGCCGAGACAAGGAGGGTCGTCTCTGCCGCCCGATAGCCGGGCGCGCCGCTGTGTG
Organism: Gulosibacter macacae; assembly: GCF_003865375.1. Lineage (GTDB taxonomy): Bacteria > Actinomycetota > Actinomycetes > Actinomycetales > Microbacteriaceae > Gulosibacter > Gulosibacter macacae. The sequence continues at coordinate 24,166 of NZ_RQVS01000001.1, forward strand.
AGAGCACCCACATGGGTTTTCCGGCCTCACGCAGGAGGCCCGCGATCTCCATCCCCATGTCTTCGGTGGTCTCGGGCAACATGAGCACATCCACGTCGTAGTCGATGGCCAATTGCGCGATCGTGGGTGAGCCCGGCTCGTTGCCGAGCGTGTTCCAGGTGAGCACGCGCACCGCATCCGCGGCGCCGGTCGGCGGCACCGAGGCGTTGTAGCCGCGACTGAGCAGTAGCCCGCCGAGACTCAGCGCGGTGACGAGCAACACGACTGTCATGCCACCAAAGAGCGCACGGGTCTGTCGTGATACGAGTATGAGCGCCAACCCCGCGATGAGCGCCACCCCGACACCAATGAGCATCACGAGCCGGAACGAGATGATCTGAGTGAACGGCAGCTCGCGCTGCCAGCCAAGCAATTGTGGCCACACGAGCAGGATGGCGGCGGCCGCGGTGATCATCGCGATCAGGAAGCCGGCGACGTACCATCCGGCCGAGATGCGCTTGCGAGGTGACTTAGGTGAGGTCATGGCGTCGCTCAGAGTAGCCGCCGCGTCCTGAAGAACCGGGGGAGTACGCGCCGAATTCCAAGGGTTGCGCGGGCAACGCATAGGATCAGCCCATGAGCGCATCGGTATTCGACGTGTGGCGGCCGATCGACCTGCACGCCCACTCCAACGTCTCGGACGGCACAGAACCTCCCGCGGAAGTGATGCGCCAGGCGGCACTCGCGGGACTCGGCACCATCGCGCTCACCGATCACGACTCGCTCGACGGCTGGGATGAAGCCGGTCGCGCCGCCCGCGAAGAGGGTTTGACGCTCATCCCCGGAGTCGAGTTCTCGACCCAGATCGGTGCCGGGTCGGTACACATGCTCGGCTATCTCGTCGACCCGAACTACGAGCCCCTCGTTGACACCATGAACGCAGTGCGGGTGAGCCGACTCACGCGGGCCGAACGCATGGTGGAGCGCATTGCCCGCGATTACCCGCTGCAATGGCACGATGTGCTCGCGGTGACCGAAGAGGGCGCGACGGTTGGTCGGCCGCATATTGCCGATGCGCTCGCGCTCAAGGGGATCGTTGCCGATCGCAATGAGGCGTTCGCGACGATCCTGCACTGGCAGGGTGGTTACTACCAGCCACACGAAGCACCGCATCCGACCGATGCCATCGCGCTCATTCGGGCGGCGGGCGGCGTCGCGGTGCTCGCGCATCCAGGTTCACGAGGACGCCGCGCGATGACCGATGGCAACTTGGAATTGCTTGTAGATGCGGGGCTACAGGGTCTCGAGGTTGGGCACCGTGAAAACGATGAGCTCAATCGCTCGCTCCTGCGCGGGTATGCGCGGAAGTGGAACCTATTGATGACGGGGTCGAGCGACTATCACGGTGCGGGGAAGCCGAACCGGCTCGGGGAGAACACCACCGAGCCGGAACAGCTGCAACGCATCATCGATCTCGCGACAGGGTCGGAGCCGGTGACGCCGTAGGACCAAGCTGCGGGAGCGGGCTCGTGGTCTCGATTCGTCGCTACGCTCCTACTCGACCACCCAAATGTGGTTGGTCGAGTAGCGCGAAGCGCGAATCGAGACCCCCGCGCTACTCCTGCGTCTCCGCCGAAGCGGCCGAATCCGCACCAGCACCCGGTCCGCGGCGGCGACGGCGGCGACGACGCTTCGGCGCCTCGCCACCCTCCGCAGCGGCGCCCTCGGCTGGTGCGTTTGACGGTGCATCCGAGTTCGTTGCCGGGGCGCTCGAACCTGAGCGCGAGCGTGAACGCGACCGGCTACGCGAGCTCGAGGCACCCTGCTTCTGCGCCGGTTCGCGACCACGCGAGGTCGCGCCCGAGAGGCGACCCTTCGTGCCCTCCGGGATGCGCAGATCCGCGAACAGGTGCGGCGACGACGAATAGGTCTCAGTCGGCTCTTCCACGCCGAGTTCGAGCGCCTTCGAAATGAGCGCCCAGCGGTGCAAATCGTCCCAATCGACGAAGGTGACCGCGACACCGGTCTTACCGGCGCGACCGGTGCGGCCAACACGGTGGAGGTAGGCCTCTTCGTTCTCGGGAATCGTGTGGTTGATCACGTGCGTGACGTCGTCAACGTCGATACCGCGCGCGGCCACATCGGTCGCGATCAACACATCCGCCTTGTCGGCACGGAACTGCGCCATTGAACGCTCGCGCTGTTCCTGATTCATGTCACCGTGCACGGCAGCAGCGCTGAACCCGCGGTCGCGCAGCTCTTCTACGAGCTTCGCGGCGGCGCGCTTTGTGCGCATGAAAATCACGGTCTTGCCGCGGCCCTCGGCCTGCAAGATGCGCGCGATCATTTCATCCTTGTCGAGCGGATGCGTGCGGTAGACGATGTGCTCGATGTTCTTCTGTAGCACGCCCTCGTCGGGGTCGGTGACGCGAATGTGCACCGGCGACGACATGAAGCGGCGCGCGAGGGTGAGGATGGGGCCGGGCATCGTGGCCGAGAAGAGCATGGTGTGGCGCACCGCCGGCACCTTCGCGAAGATCTTCTCGATATCAGGCAGGAAGCCGAGGTCGAGCATCTTGTCGGCCTCGTCAAGCACGATCTCCTTGACGCCCGAGAGCGAGAGCATGCGCTGGTTCATCAGGTCGATGAGACGGCCCGGCGTCGCAACGATCACCTGGGCGCCGTCTTTGATCTGCTCGATCTGGCCCTCGTAGGCCTTGCCGCCGTAAATCGGCACGACCATGGTGCTGCGCTCGGAGGCGGCGAGGTCGAGGTCTTCAAACACCTGCATTGCGAGCTCGCGCGTCGGGGTGATGACGAGTGCCTTCACGCCCGGCTCGGGGTTTGCGCCAATGCGCTGGAGGAGCGGCAAGCCGAAACCGAAGGTCTTGCCGGTACCGGTTTTGGCCTGGCCAATAATGTCTTGGCCCTTGAGCGCGAGCGGAATGGTTTCTTCCTGGATGGGGAAGGCTTCAGTGATGCCGTTGGCGGCGAGCACCGAGACCATGTCGTCGTCGATGCCGAGTTCAGAAAAGTTCAAGAAAGTACGCCCTTACGCGTCGAGTGCTTCGTGGCGCCCGGGATGCGAAGGGCGCGGGTGCCGTCTGCGGCACGAGGAATAGCCTACCGTGCGCCCGATTTGCCACCGTTCGCGGCGCTCGCGGAGCGTGCTGGCGGCTAGTCTGAACGGGTGACTAGTGAATCCGTAATCTCCGCGCTTGTCCTGTCGCCCGATCGACTCCACGCACTGCTCGCGCAGCTGCTGTCGTCGTTTGAAGCCGATCTCGCGGCGCTCGTCGGAGAGTTCGATGGGGCATCCTTCGCTGCCGAACTCGTCGTTGCGCGCGACAGCATCGCCGGATTCGCTGCCGCCGCCCGCGCGGAGGCGCCGGCGGACAATCCCGAGGCAGTTGTCGCCCTCGTCGACGGACTGCGCGTCCCCACCCGTGGCCGCGACCGTTTCGAGCGCTTGCTCACGACGCACTCGAACCTCGGCTTCGCTGAAGACGGTGTGCGTCAGCAACTTGAGTGGCTGATAGAACTCGGCCGCGTTGACGAAACCTGGCAGCAGAAGTTCGAAGCATTGCTCGGATGGGATGACGCCCAGACTGCGCTCGTTGCGGCGCTGAAGCAGGCGTTTGAAGAAGACACCACGGTAGATGACCGCCTCGCGATGTGGGGTCGCCGCAATGCCGGCGATGCCGCAGTGTGGGGACGGCAGCTTTGCGGCATCGAGCCCGGCACCCGCGCTGATGACGTCATCGAGGGTGCCGAAGAAGTCACCGTGGCTTTCCTCGCGAAGTTCTTGGCCCAGCATTCGCGACGCATGAACGCGCTCGCGCTCGCCGCCTAGCGGCGCTTGAAGAGCGAGCCGAACACACCACGCACGACCTCGCGCACGATGGTCTGACCCGTGCGTGAGCCGAGCACTTCGTCAACGATCGACTTGTCCTGACGCGACTTCGTGCGTGAGCGAGTGGCGGCGCGTTCGGCCTTGGCGGCCTCAGCTTCGCGCTGCTTATCGAGGCGTGCCTGCTCCTTCTCGGCCGCGAGCCGTTCCTTCTCGGCGGCGGCAGCTTCTTCCTCGCGCTGGGCCGCCTCAGCGGCGGCGTTCATCTTTGCGGTGAGAATCTCGTGCGCCGACTCGGGGTCGACCGGGGTGCCGTACTTCGGCAGGAGCGGAGAAGCCTTGACGCTCGCGTCGATTTGCGCATCCGGGGTCGGGTCCATCGAGCCCTGTGGGGCACGCATCCGAGTCCACGCGACTGGAGAAGGTGCGCCCTTCTCGTTCATCACGGTGACGATTGCTTCACCGGTGGCAAGCCCCGTGAGCACCTGCTCGAGGTCGTAGCCGCTATTCGGATAAGTACGCACCGTGGCGCGCAGCGCCGTCGCGTCGTCGGGCGTGTGCGCGCGAAGCTGGTGTTGCACCCGCGAGCCGAGCTGGGCGAGCACATCGTTCGGCACATCCTTCGGTGTCTGGGTGACGAAGAAAATACCGACACCCTTCGAACGGATCAGCCGCACGGTTTGCACGATCTGGCCGATGAACTCCTTGGATGCGCCGTTGAAGAGCAAGTGTGCTTCGTCGAAGAAGAACACGAGCTTCGGCTTGTCGATGTCACCGACCTCGGGGAGCGAATTGAAGAGCTCAGCGAGGAGCCACATGAGGAAGGTTGAGAACACCTCCGGTTGCGAGGCAACTTCAGGCACCTCAAGCAGCGATACGATGCCGCGCCCATCGGGAGCGAGGCGAAGGAACTCGTGCACATCGATTTCTGGTTCGCCGAAGAACACATCCGCACCCGCCGACGCGAAGTTCGTGAGTTCGCGCAGGATCACCCCGGCGGTCTGCCTCGAGACACCACCGATGTTTGCAAGCTCGGCCTTGCCGAGATCCGAGGTGAGGTAGAGGAGGACTGAGCGCAGGTCATCCAGGTTGACGAGCGGGAGTCCATTGCTGTCGGCGAAGTGGAACACGAGCCCGAGGCTCGACTCTTGGGTGGCGTTGAGCCCGAGCACCTTCGACATCATGAGCGGGCCGAAGCTCGAGACGGTCGCGCGAATCGGCACGCCGTGACCTCGACCGCCGAGTGAGAAGTACTCGACCGGAGCCGCCTGTGGGGTCCAGCCCTGACCAATGCCCTGCGTGCGCGCGAGGAGCTTTTCGCTACCGACGCCTGGCGACGCGACGCCCGAGAGGTCGCCCTTGATATCGGCGGCGAAGACCGGCACACCATTGGCCGAGAGCTGCTCGAGGAGCACCTGCAGGGTCTTCGTTTTACCGGTGCCAGTGGCGCCGGCGACGAGACCGTGACGGTTCGTCTTCGAAATCGGGATGCGAATGGGCACGTCAGGGCGTGCATCCGTGTTCACGAGCGCGCCCATCTCGAGTGCCGGTTCGTCAAAGGCGTAGCCCGCGCGAATGGTCTCGACCTGCGCTTCGGTGAGCGGGCCGGTGGGAGCGGCGGCTTCGGGTGCGGGTTCAGCTGCCGGTGCGGCTTCGGCTACTTCGGCGGATGCATCGGCAGCAGTGTTAGCTGTCGGTGTTGCGGCTGCAGCCTCAGCCGCAGCCTGAGCTTCTGCTTCGGCGGCTGCGAGTGCGGCCTGAGCTTCTTCGAGGGCCTTGCGGGCGGCTTCAACAGGGTCAACGGCGGGCTCGTTCGACATGCCGACAGCGTACTGCGCGAAAGCAGAACAAGAACTGCTGGGCGACGAGAAAAGCAGTGGTCCGGCCGGTTGTGGGAAACAACCGGCCGGACCACTGTGTGCCGTGCCTAGACTTCGGCGCGACCGACGTGGCTGAGTCGGTCGAGTAGGTCTTGGTCATCGACCGCGCGGCGCGCGGGCAGGATTCGTGCCACGAGAATGCAGGTGATTGCCACGATCGCGACGAGCAACACCCAGATCCAGGTGGCGTCATAGGCGAGCCACGAGAAACCGGAAAGCTGGGTGAGCCAGGTGGCTACGGCCCAATAGCCAAGCGCGACGGCGCCGCCAATTGCCGGCAGGAGGAGGTTGCCGATCTTGCCGGTGGGGCGTGCCAGCGGAATGGTTGCGGCGCCAATGAGCAGACCAAACAGGCCCGCGAAGAACATCTCCATGACCGAAGTGCCTAGGCGACGAAGCCGACGCGGCGCTGGCTCTCTTCGCCGATCTCGACGTAGGCGAGGTGCTGGCGGTTGACGAGGATGACGCGGTCGCGCTCATCGGTGAAGCGGATCACCGGTGCGACGTCAGCTGAACCGCCGGCAGCGACGAGCTGTTCGATTTCGGCTGCGGTCGAGTTCGTCTCGAATACGAGCTCGCGAGCGGTGTGCAGGATGCCGATGCGGAGTTCCACGGGTCGCCTTTCGGTGGGAAACAAGTCGAAACCAGCGTAGACCGACCGAAGTCGGAGGAAGTGTCGGAGGGTGCCGATAGCTTGGTGCCATGAGCGAACAGCATGCGTTTTCCGAGCCCGTCGTGCGCCTTGATGCGGCGCAACAGGCGGTCGTTGAGCGTGCCCATGCCGCGAAGCGCGACTCCTTCGCCGTGATCGGGGCACCGGGGAGCGGCAAGTCGACGGCACTGGTTGAGTTCATTGCTGCGCGCGTTGATGCTGGGGCTGCGCCCGAGTCCATCCTGGCGATTGCGGCAAATCGACAGCTTGCCGCGTCGCTGCGTAACCGCCTCGCCGGTCGACTGCGGGTGGCGATGCGCGGCTCAACGCTGGGACGCACTGCACCATCGGTCGCGTTGGAAATCGTCGCCGATGAGCGTGCACGGAACGGCGAAAGCGCCCCGAAGCTCCTCACCGGCTCGCAACAGGATGCGATTCTCGCCGATTTGCTCGAGGGATCGATTGACCCAGCTGGTTCGATTGCGAATCGACGCGCCAGCGCCGAGTGGCCTGATTGGCTAGACCCCGAAACGCTCCGGCTGCGCGGCTTCCGTGATGAACTTCGGGCGCTGCTTGCGGCGATGGCTGAACTTGAGGTGTCGCCGGAACAATTGCGTGATCTCGCGGTGCCCGCTGGCACTGAGGCGCCAGCGGGCGAGCGGCACCGAGCGCTCTGGGCTGGAGCCGCGGTGGTGGCCGCCGACTACGAAGACGTGCTTGACGCGGCCTATGACGGTGTGTTCGATACGCCGACCGTGCTCGCGCTCGCGGCGAGGATGCTCGGGGCTCGCGACGGACTGTCGCGTCGAGCGCTCGACGAGGTCGAACTCATCGTCGTCGACGATGCACAAGAACTCACCGAGCCGGCGAGGCGCTTGATTCGGGCCTTTGAGCGTCGAGGCGTTCAAGTCGTGACCTTCGGTGACCCCGATCTTGCGACTGGTGCTTTTCACGGCGGTCGAGCTGAGTTCGCCACGAATTGGCGGGATGCGGGGGAGACGGAACCCGAGCGCGTCATGCTTGGCCAGGTGCACCGTCACGGGCCAGAGATTCGCACAGCTGTGGCTGAGGCCTCGGCACGCATTGGTGTGCGGGGAGAGGGGCGGCAGCGGGCAGCGCAAGCTACCGCTGACACTTCATCGGCGTCCGAACTTCCCGCAGCAGCAATGCGCGTGTGTGGCTCCGTGACCGATGAAACTGAACTGGCGATTGGCTACTTGCGGCGGCTGCACCTCACCGAACAGGTGCCCTGGCGAGAGATGGCGGTGATTGCGCGTACGGGTTCGCGCCTTCCCGAACTCGCTCGAGCATTCGACCGTGCCACCGTGCCGACTTCATCGTCGACGCCGCTCGCCGCGGCTGATGATGCAACGGTGCGCGCGATTCTCGAACTTGGCGATCTTGCCGCGGCGACCGTGCTCGACGCTCACTCGGTCGATGCTGCGGCACTGCAGCGCATCCTCGCAGCACCACTGTTTGGCGTCGACCCACTTGAATTCCGCCGACTACGTCGCGGCGCGTTCCTTGCCGAAGCCCAGCTTGCCGAAGCCCAAGTTGCTCAGGGGCGCCCGCGTGATGACGACAAGCCGCATGCGCGCGCGGGAGTACGCATCCTCGTCGACACGCTCGTGGCGGAAGTCGAAGGGCATCGCGACCCGGTCGGTAGCGATGTGGTCGACAAACTAGGTGCATCGGCACGCCCGCACGCCGCACGGGCATTTCGAGCACTTGTCGACACCTTGCGTCGCATGCGTGCGCGTCTTGCCGTGGCCGATCCAATCGACACCGCGCTCTACGAAGCTTGGCGCGACCAGCGTCGGGCCGATGAATGGCAACGTATTGCGTTGGCGGGCGGCCCCGGGGCTGCCGAGATGAATCGGCGACTTGACGCGCTCGTGGTGTTGTTTGACCGGGCGAAGCGGTTCGTCGAGCGTGAGCCTCGTGGCTCGCTCGCATCGTTTCTCGAAGAGTGGCGTCGCGACTCGGTCGTTGACGACTCGCTCGGTGCCCGGGCTGCCGCCGATGCGGTGACACTCACGACTCCGGCCGGAGCCGTCGGTGGCGAGTGGCGGGTGGTCGTGCTCGTCGGCGTCAATGAGGGTGCTTGGCCAAATCTGCGCGTGCGCGACACCTTGCTCGGAGCCGGACGCCTCGACGAAGCGCTCCGAAATGAGACGCCCAGATCGATTATTAATCGGCGCCAAGAAGTGCTCGATGACGAATCGAGGATGCTGGTGGCATCGCTTTCGCGAGCCAGTCGCCGCCTGCTGGTCACCGCGGTGGCCGACGACACCACCCAGCCCTCGCCCTACCTGCGCTGGCTCGGGCTACCCGAGCTAGCGAAACACTTCGCCGTCGGTGATGCTGATGCCCTCGGGTACGGTCAGGTGACACTGCCCGGGCTCGCTGCTGAGTTGCGGCGAACGATCACTGCTCGGGATGCATCCGACGATGAGGAGGTCGTTGCTGCGTTAGCGCGCCTTGCGCGCAGCGGCGTCGTGGGAGCTTCGCCCGGGCACTGGTTTGGCATTCGCGGACCATCAACGGTCGCACCGCTCGTCACGCCGGAGCAGGGCGCACTCAAACTCAGCCTGGCACCTTCAGGCATCAAGTACTTCGTCGAATGCGAACTCAACTGGTTTATCGAGTCATACGCAGGTGGCGTCGCATCCGAGGCACAGGCGTTCGGCACGCTACTTCACTCGGTGGCGGAACACGGGCCCGGCTTCGATTCATTGGATGCGATGCTCGCCTTTGCGGACGCCGAATTTGCCCAATTGCAATTCGATGCCCCATGGATCCAAGACGTTCAGCGTCGTCGCATCCAAGTAGCGACCCGATCGCTCTGGGAATACTTGCACGGTTCCGGAGCTGAAGGCGTCGCAAATGAGGCGAAGATCGCGTTTTCCTTTGACGAGCCCATTCGCGAATTGGGTGCAGATGACGAAACTATCGAAGCGGATTCTGATGGTGTTGTTGATGTGACGGTTGAAGTGCGAGGACGCATCGACCGCATTGAACGCGTTGAGGGTGGCCTGCGCATTATCGATTTCAAGTCAGGTGAATCGACTCCAAGCGCGAAGGAAGTTGTCGATCACGGGCAGCTCACTGCATATCAATTGGCCTACCAAGCAGGTGCGTTTGAGCCGATCGGTATTGACACGAGTGTTGAGCAACTCGAAGGTGCGGCACTTGTGTATCCCGAGAAACCTTCCGGACGGGGTGCCGCGAAGAAACCCTATCGAGTCGTCTTGCAACCCGTACATGACGATATTGAGTTGGCCAATCAACGGCGTGCCTTCGCACTCATCGCGCTCGGCCAAGCCGGTGTTCCAGTGGCCGGTGACGAAGTCGAGTTCTCGGCGCCGCCGAGCTATTCGGCGAGTATCGACACGCATTGTGACCACAAGAAGGCTTGCTACATCCACACCATTTCCGAGGTGACCGAATGACTCGAGTAACGCACGAAGACATTGCCCGGGCGATTGCCAAGCCCGACAAAGAAATCCAATTGCCGACCGAGGAACAGCGGCGCATCATCGAGTCGCCACTTGAGCCGGCTCTCGTGGTTGCGGGTGCTGGAAGCGGTAAGACGCAGACGATGATGGTGCGCATTCTCTGGCTCATCGCGAATGGTCTTGCCAAGCCCCACGAGATCTTGGGGCTGACCTTTACTCGCAAGGCTGCTGGTGAACTCCGCGAGCGAATTGAACTCGGCATTGGTCAACTTCGGGCGGCGGGACTCGTACAACTCGACGAATTCGATATGCCCGAAGTCTCGACCTATAACTCCTTCGCAAACGCCATCTACTCGCAATATGCCTTGCTCGTGGGTCGAGAGCCAGATGCCACCCTGCTCGACGATCCGGGTGCACACGGCCTCATGCGCACTGTCGTGCTTGAAAGCGACGACGAAGGGCTCCGGGATGGAACCAGCACGAGCGTTGGTTCCGTAGCGAAATCAGCGCTCTCCTTTGCCCACGCAATGCGCGAAAACGGTCTCGTCGGGCGAGACATCGTCGACTTCATTGCTGAGTTCGACAGCCACATCGACTCATTGGGGGGAACCACGACCCAGGAGCTGCAGAAACTCATAGACACGGTTCGACGGACGCGCACCTATGCGAACCTTGCCGATGAATTCCAACGACGCAAGCGTGAGCGAGGGTTTGTTGAATTCAGTGACCAGGTTGCCACCGCGGCCGAGATTGTCGAACAAGATCCAGCCGTCATCGCGGAGATTCGAGCGCGTGCACGCGTCGTCATTCTCGATGAGTACCAGGACACCTCGGTCGCTCAAACGGCGCTCTTGGCTGCCCTGTTTCGGCGGACTGCGGTCATGGCTGTCGGTGATCCGAAACAGTCGATCTATGGATGGCGCGGGGCAAGCGCGGCAAATATGTCGAGGTTTGCGCGCGACTTTGGCGCGCAAGGCGCACCGTACGAACTCTCGGTGTCCTGGCGAAACGACATTGACATACTCGCGGCGGCGAATCGGGTGGCCGCCGAACTCCCCGAGTCGCGGGGCGCAACCGCCTTGCGCGCGCGACCGGGGGCAGGCAGGGGAGAAGTAGCATCCGGGTTCTATCTCAGTGATGAAGACGAAGCCACCGCCATTGCCGAGTGGCTTCATGAGCGGTTCGTTGCTGCTGGCGACGGTGCTGAGCAAACAGGTGCCGTGCTCGTGCGCAATCGGAGTCACATGGCGAAGATTGCCGAAGCCTTGCGCGAGCGCGAGGTGCCGCATCGAGTGCTCGGGCTCGGTGGGCTGCTGTCGACGCCGGAAATTGCCGATCTCAACGCGGTGCTCCGGGCGGCAGCTGACGAACATGCGGGGAGCGAAATCATCCGGCTCCTTGCCGGTGCGCACTATGAAGTCGGTGTTGCCGACATCGTTGGGTTGCACGGGCTCGCACGATGGCTCGGCCAGCGCGATGCCGAGCTCGGGCCAATGAGCCCCGAACTGCAGCGCTCGATTCGGAATCAGCCACAGGGGAGCGACGAAATCCAGTCGCTCGCAGAAGCGCTCGAATACATCCGCACGAGCGACGCCGACCGTCTCGAGAGAACGCAGATCAGCGGCGAAGGCTTGGCTCGCATGGCCGACCTCGCTGCAACGCTGCATGATTTGCGTGCTCGGCTCTCGTTGCCGCTCGTCGACCTCGCAGAAGCTGCAATTCGACGCACTCGGCTCGATCTCGAAACCGTAGCGAATCCGCGTAACCCAGTTCGTCGGTCGAACCTGGATGCGTACCTTGACGCGATTCGGGGCTACGTCACCTCGAATCCTGGTGCCGACCTCAATGAGTTTCTCGAGTGGCTTGACCTCGCTGAAACCGACGACAAACTCGAACAAGTCGATGAGGTCACCGCAACGCAAGGCGTCGTGCAACTCACCACCATGCACTCGTCCAAGGGCCTGGAATGGGACTACGTCGTGGTCCCGCTCCTCAACACCGACGTCATGCCGAACGTGCGAACGAGCAAGGGGTGGTTTGCGAGCGCAACACTTCCGTATGAATTGCGGCGTGACGCCGCCGATTTGCCGCAACTCGACTGGCGATCAATCACGACGACCAAGGAACTCGTCTCGGAACTGATCAAACCCTCGAAACCACCGAAGGAAGACGAAGCGACCGAGTCGAAGTTTTACGAGCGCGAGCACCTGCGACTCGTGCAAGAGACGCGTCGACTCGCCTACGTGGCGGTGACCCGTGCCAAACGCGGCGTCATGCTCACGTCGAGTCGTTGGCATCGGCAACTCACCAAGCCGCGCTGGCCCTCCGAGTTCCACCGAGACATGGTGGGAGAACTCACGATCGAGGTGCCACCGGGTTGCGAACCGTACACACACTTTGATGACGAACCGATCAACTCAAACAAGTTTGATGACGAAGGTCTCCGTAAGGAAATCGATGGCGCACTCAACGTGAATCCGAATGATCGAAATCTGCGCATGAGTTGGCCCCGGCCCACCATGAGCAAGTCGGCACTCAGCCGCAACCTTGAAATTGCCGATCAAGTCACGTCATTGGTAGACGAAAGCGAGGAGCCGAACCAGACTCGTTTTGACGCGCTCATTGATCTGCTCATCGCTGAGCGCGCGGCACAGCGAGAATCGCGTGTGCTCGCTGTTCCCGAGCGATTCGGTGCGTCGTACTTCCACGACCTGCTCGATGACCCGGTGAAGATTGCGCGCAACGCCGCCCGGCCGATGCCGCAAGAGCCCTTTGCGGCGACGCTCATCGGCAACCTGTTTCACAATTGGGTTGAGTCGCTGTTTACCGATCTCAGTGCGGGCGCCGCCTATCTTGACGGGCTCGAACTCGAAGACGCCGATCTCGTCGATCAGGGACTCGCTCGGGCAACGGCCGACGACCGCGCTCACCTCGACACGCTTAAGGCGACCTTCTTGAAATCGCGATTCGCGCCCGAGAAGAAAACGCCAATCGCGGTCGAACTGCCGATCGACGTTCCCCTCGGCGACGCCACAGTCGTTGGCAAGCTCGACGCGGTCTACCGCGACAACGACACCGACGAAGTTGAGATCGTTGACTGGAAGACCGGAAAACCACCCCGCACACAGGAAGCGCGTGCCGGACGCGAACTCCAGCTCATGCTCTACGCCCACGCGTACGCCGAGAGCTACCAGGTGCCACTCGACCGCATCCGGGCCACGCTCTACTACGTCGGTGCCGACGAGGAAATCTCGATCACCGAGATCACGCCGAAGCAAGAACTCCTGGCATTGCTCGACGCCGCCAGGGAAACGGCGCGGCGAGCGTGAGGGTGCTGAGGCTCGCGAAGCGGTGAAGGTGCACGCTTCGAGAGCCTCAGCGAGCGGTGGTGCAGGGCGCAGCGAGGCGCGGATTAGCGCTGCGGCTCGTCGTTGTCGTCGAGTTCGAGGTCGATCGCCCCGGTCTCACCAGGCGTGCCGCGCCGCGGCAACGTTGACTGGTGGTGCATTGCCTTCGTGCTCGCCTCGGCAAGCAATTCCTGCACCTCGATCACATCAAGCACCGGCAGCGTCTCGTGACGCAACTCCGATTGACCGAGGCCACGCAGACGCGTGACGAGCCCATCGAGCAGCTGCTCAGCATCCGCAATGATCGTCTCGTCACCAGTCTCGACGCCGTGCAACAACCAGCGCGCCACCTCAAGCTCGGCATAGAGCGTCGCGCGCTGACGCAACTGCCGGTCAACCGACGCACCACGTGCATCCGTGTACTCATCAAGAATCGCGCGCATGACCGCCGCATCCAGCGTCTGCACCCAACGCATATCCTGCGCCGGATCACCAATGCGCAGATCGCTCCAACCGAGCACACCAACGACACCCGCACCGTTCGTCACGAACGAGCGACGCTCAAGCGACCCGTGAATCACCGAAGGGGAGAACTCCCAAAGCGAATCATCAACAATCGCCGCTTCCCAACGCTCGGCAAGTGGCGCGGGGAGACGGCCAGTGGCGATCGCGCGATCAATGAGCTTCTCGGTCGCCGCACGAGACTCCTCGGCCTCGATAACCGGAAGCCCAGCATCCGCCACCACACTCTTCGGCAGCGCGTGAATTGCCCCAATCGCACGACCAATCTCGGCAACGAGCAGCGAATCATGCTCGAGCTCCACGGCCTCGCACGTGCGCCCAGGGATGAACGCAAACACCGCCAATTGCGTGTCGCGGCCCGTGTACTGGCCGAGCAGCGAAGGGATCGCAAACGGCAAACGCGAACGAACACCCGCAGTCATCGCCTCAAGCGCAGCCGCCTGGGCGCGCTGCTCACCGGCGGCAGCCTCAGAACGTGGGCGACGGGCAATCATCGTCACACCATCACCAGTGCGCAGCAGCGCCGCGTCGTAGTCGCCGGTGGCACCCGTCGTCCAGCCAGTGCCCCCAACCACATTGAGATCAGGCACGGCGACGGTCGCGACACTCGCTAGCTCAAGGAACTGCACACCCATGTCGGCCAGACTACGAGCACAGTCGCCGACCGCGCGGCTGCCGCGCCGCCCGGCGCGACTCGACCATGCAGGATGCGCCCGGTTGCGCACCGAGACCGCAACACGGAGGCCTCCTAGGATGGATTTCGCTATGCATGATCACGACCGCGCCCCGCTCACCGATCGTCTGCCGCTCGCCCGCACGCGGGTCGACCGAGACGACGCTCGGCGCCGCGACGAAGGACTGCTCGAATCACTCCTCGATTACGAGGGCACGCGCGTGCTTCTGCAACACCGAGATAATGCACTGCTCGGCCCGGCGAACGATCGGGGCGAACGCATCCTCGATCTGCGCACACCGGCGCACCTGCCGGCGCATAGCGAGCCGCTCTACCTCGGCCGCACGCTGGATGAGCGACGCAACCCCGGCGGGCGTATCGATCCGGTGGGAACTCCGGTTGTCGCCGTGCAACTCGACGACTTCGAAGCGAACGAACTCGAGCCCGACCAGACCCGCTGGGCACAGCTCACCGAAGTCGCGCTCAGCCTCGATGCGCTCGACGCGGGGCTCTTCACCGAAGCGCTCGCCCTGCGCAATTTCCACCGCGCGCATCGCTACTCACCGCTCACCGGCGAACCGCTCGAATCTGCCGAAGGCGGTTGGGTGTTGCGCGGCCGGGAATCAGGGAAGCCCGTGTTTCCACGCACCGACACCGCGGTCATCGTCGCGGTCATCGACGGGAATGACCGCATCCTCCTCGGGGCCAATGTGAACTGGCGGCCGCGACGCTTTTCACTGCTCGCCGGCTTCGTCGAGCCCGGTGAATCATTCGAGCAGGCCGCTGCCCGCGAAGTGTTCGAAGAAGGCGGCGCCCGCATTGTCGAGCCGCGCTACCTCGCCTCACAGCCGTGGCCGTTTCCCGCGAGCCTCATGGTGGGCATGACCGCGCGTCTGGCACCCGAGCAAGACCCCGACAGTGTTGTGCCCGACGGCGAAGAAATCGCCGAGGTGCGCTGGTTTACCCGCGAAGAAATCGCGGCATCACCCGAACTCCTGCCGGGACCGACCTCAATCGCCCGCGTCATCATTGAGGATTGGTATGGCGGACCGATCGGCTGAGCCCGACGCCGATTCCGCCTCGCGACTTATTGCCGACCTCAACCCGAGTCAGCGCGAAGCGGCACTCGCGCTCGTTGGCCCGGTGCGCATTCTCGCGGGCCCTGGCACCGGCAAGACCCGCACGATCACACACCGCATTGCGTACGGGGTGCGGTCGGGTGTGTACGATCCTGATCGCGTGCTCGCCCTCACCTTCACCAACCGGGCCGCTGGCGAATTGCGTGGCCGCTTGGCGGCGCTCAAGGTGCCGACGGTGCAGGCGCGCACGTTTCACGCCGCAGCGCTGCGCCAGCTCACCTATTTCTGGCCGCACGTCGTTGGCGGCGAGCCGCCGCGGGTAGTGGCCTCGAAGTCACGCTTCGTTGCCGAGGCAGCCGAGCGCGTTGGCACCCGGCTCGACCCGGTGGGCGTACGCGCAGTTGCTGAAACCATCGAATGGCGGAAGACCGCCGAGCTGCGGCTCGACGACTACGCTGCGAGGCTCGAGCGCGGCGAAATGCAGCCGCCGGCGCGCCTGAGCGCGAACCAGGCCATCGATCTGCACGATGCCTATGAGGTCATCAAAGACGAGCGCCGCATCATCGACTTCGAAGACGTGCTGCTGGCCACTGCGGGCATGCTCGAAACCGAAACCTGGATCACGCAACAGGTGCGCGAGCAATACCGCTTCCTCGTTGTTGACGAATACCAGGACGTCTCGCCGCTGCAGCACAAGCTCTTGCGCCTCTGGCTCGGTAATCGCCGCGAACTCTGTGTGGTCGGCGACCCGGCGCAGACGATTTTCTCGTTCACGGGCGCCTCGAGTAGCTTCCTCATCGACTTCGATCGCGAATACCCGGATGCACGCACCGTCCGTCTCGACGAAAACTACCGCTCGAGCGTGCCGATTCTGGGCGTCGCGAACGCACTTGCCGCACGCATCCAGGGCGCGATTTCGCTCGTCGCCGCTGAGACCGCGAGCGAGGATGCGCCCGCGCGGCGCCCGGCGGTGCCTGACTTGGATGAGTTCGCCGACGAGATGGTGGAAGCCCGCGCGATTGCCCGGCGTGCGGCTCAAGCGGTCGCGGCGGGGGAGTCGGCCGCCGAGATCGCCGTGCTCGTGCGCACGAACGCGCAGACTGCCGCAATTGAACGCGCGCTGCAGGATGCTGGGGTGCCCTATCGCATCGCCGGCGGCAGGCCCTTCTTTCAGCGACCGGAAGTGCGGGCAGCGGTGGCCGGATGCAATGCTGCGGTCATCGCGGGGCACGGCGACCGGCCGCTATTCCAAGCGGTCTCCGATGTGCTGCGCGATCGCGGCTACTCGGTTGAACCACCTGCCGAACCCGGGGAATTGCTCGATGCCTGGCGCTCGCTCGACGCGATCATGCGCCTTGCCGAAGCGACGCCTCCCGGCACCTCGCTGGCAGAGTTCTCCGCCGAACTCACCCTGCGCGCAAAGCTACAACACGAGCCGGCACTCGACGCCGTCACCGTTGCGACCATGCACTCGGCGAAGGGTCTCGAATGGGATCGGGTGTTCGTGGCGGGGCTGAGTGAGGGACGAGTCCCCATCGTGCAGGCGGTTTCGGAACCGCAACTCGACGAAGAACGCCGCCTCCTCTACGTGGCCATTACCCGAGCGCGGCGAGAGCTGCATCTGTCGTGGTCGCGGGCTGGCTGGCGTGACTCCGCTGAGGCAGCACCGTCACGCTTCCTGGCAGAGCTTGGCAACCGCATCCGGCGTGGTATTCACACGGCACCTGCTGCAGCTCGCCAGAATCCCTGAGCACCCACGCCCAGCCCGCGAGCGGATGCTGCAGTGCGGCGGAGGCATCTGCGCTGGATTCGAGGAACCTTGATGCGAGCATCCCGACGTGGAGTGCCGAGCACCATGCCAAGTTGGCGTCGTGCGCTGGCGGTGGGGCTGAAGCGAGCTGGACCGCGACGGCAAGCCAAGCGGAGTCGGCCTCTTGTCGGGCGAGGTCGTCGCACCTCAGGCATGGTGTCGAACCGCTCACGACGAGTGGGCCGATGCGGTGCGCGCCCGCTTCGCGGACGATCGCGAGGTGCGGAAGCTCGGCCGAGACGAGCGGGAGGTAGCGCGCTGCGGTGAGGACGTGATCGGCGACGTCAATCACGAAGTTGATACCGGATGCGTCAGTGACCGTTGCCGTCGCCGGCGCGAGTGCCGCACTGTGGCCGCGGCGGGCGAGCTCGCGGGCGACGAGTTCTGCGTAGTTTCGGGATGCAGTGGTGGCGCGCACGAGTACCGAGCGGCGTGGTGCGGCGCGGTCAGGGATGGGTTCGCAGGCGGCCAAGAGTGCATCGATGAGGGCGTCGCGCTCGCCGGTGGAGACGCTGCGATAGACGCGCGCGAGCCGGTTGAGTTCGGCTCGGTCAGTGCCGAGCTTGGCCGAGGCGATGAACATTTCGACGAGGGGAGTGTCGGGCAGGGTTGCGAGGGCGCGAAGCCCGCCCAAGCGGAGTTCTTGCGGCGAGCGTGAGGTGATCGGGAGGTCGGGACGGAGTCGATAGCGCACGAGGGCATCGTGCCTGGGAATGCGGTTGGTTCGCTGGCGCTATCCACAGGTGGGCTGCGCGCTTCGAGAACCTCAGCGCGCGGGTGAAGGCCCCAGCGCGGATGCGCGTGCTGAGGCCCTCGAAGCACCACCTACGGCTTCAGCTCCCCGCCCTCGGGCGCATTGCCGAACGACGACGGGTCATCGAGCAGACGCTGCAGATCGCTGTCGATTTCGTCAAGCATCCGCTCATCAGCCGATCCCGCGAGGCGATCAACGAGTGCCTGCGGCGAATCGATGTCTTCCGAACTGGGCACAGCATCGCGGTGATCCCACAGCGAGTCACGCGCATCCGCGCCGAGCTTGTCGGTGACCAGGCGCCACATCGCCGCAGCATCCCGCAGTCGGCGCGGTCGCAATTCGAGTCCGACGAGCGCCCCAAACGCGCGCTCGGCCGGCGAACCGGTGGCACGACGTCGACGCACCATCTCGGCAATGGCGTTCGCGTGCGGCAGGCGAGCCGTCGCATCCGTTGTTACGACATCGACCCAACCCTCGATGAGCGCGATCATCGTCTCGAGGCGCTCGAGCGCAAGTTGCTGCTCGGGGGTGCGCGGCGGGATGAGCTGGCCAGAGGCGAGCACCGCACGCAGCTCATCCGGGTTCGCGATATCGAGATCGCGCACTGTCTCTTCAATGCGTTCGGCGTCGATGGTAATTCCGCTCGCGAACTCAGCGATGGAATTCTCGAGGTGCAGGCGCAGCCACTTCGCGTGCTGGAAGAGCCGCGCATGCGCGACCTCGCGCACCGCGAACCAGAGCACCACTTCGCCGAAGTCGAGTTCAAGCCCTTCCGCGAAGGTCTCGACATTCTGCGGCAGCAGCGCCGCGCGTCCGGTCGGGAGTACGGGCATCCCAATATCGCCGCCGGCGAGCACCTCGTTCGCGAGCTGGCCAATCGTTTGGCCCACCTGCATCGCAAACATGGTCTGACCCATCGACTTCACCATCGGCATCGACTGGCTCACGACATCTTGCAGTTCACTCGGCGCCTGCTCGCTGAGCATCTGCACGAGCGCGCCAGAGATGCTCGTCGCAACCGGGGTGCACATTTCAGTCCACACTGGCAGCGTCTGCGCGATCCACTCGTGGCGGGTGAGCGTGCGGCCAGCTTCGGTGAGGTCGCCGACGGTCGTAGCCTCGCTGAGCCAGAGGGCTGCCACATTGAATGCCTGCGCGAATTGCTGCGCCTCGACCTCGGTGACCTCGCGGTTGGCGGCGGAGGCCTGGCGCGCGGCGTCGCGGGCGAGATCCCAATTGACGCCTTCGGTTGGCGAGCTCATTGCCTGTTGCATCTGCATCATCAGGCGTTGCAGTGCTGCCGGGTCGCTCGGAAGTCCCGCGACACCCGCGAGTTGGTTCGGGTCGATCATGCCGCCGCCGAGCAATTGCTCGAGGATGCGACGAAGCTCGTCTTCGGGAAGACCGTCTTCGGGGCCGTTGTGCTCGCTCATTCGAGTCGCTCCTGTTCTCAGCGCGTCGTTCTACAGTAGCCAGGGCGCTCCGTGCATCTGCCGCAAGTTTCGACTCGTTCACTCACAGCGGATGCGGGAAATCTCTCGCCCACCCGTACGACCCGAAAGCCACGACGTGACCCTCTTCTCGACGCCCGATTCCGACGACGCCGAGTGGGTTCGCACCACCTCAGAACGCCTCGCGGCCGCACGCGCCGACGAAGATTCGCGCCGCGCTGATCCCGTGCGCCGACGCGCGCGAATTGGCACGGGCATCCTTGTCGCAGGTCTTGCGGTACTGCTGGTGCTCGCCTTTACCCCGGCGCCCTATGTGATTCGACAGCCGGGCCCGGCGTTCGATGCGCTGCACACGACTACCGTGCGCGATGACGAGGGCAATGAAGAAGAGGTGCCCGTCATCGATATCGACGGGGCGACGAGCTACGACGTCACCTCGGGTGAACTCACCGTAATGACCGTCAACATCGCCGGCACCCCGCAGTATCAGCCGAGCTGGATGGAACTCGCGATCGCCTGGCTCAGCCCGTCAAAAGACGTGCTGCCGATCGAGGCGTATTACCCCGATGGCGTCACCAAAGAAGACCGAGATGCGCAGACCGCGCAACTCATGCAGGACTCGCAAGCCACCGCCATCGCTGCGGCCCTCGGCTACCTCGATTACGAGGTCGGCACTGAGATGGTTGTTGGCAGCGTCGCTTCCGAAGGCGCCTCCGCAGGCCTCTTGCAAGTCGGCGATGTCTTGCTCAAATACGGTGAGGCGCCGGTGTCGACGCGCGCCGATATTCAAGCAATCACGCTACCGACCGAACCCGTCGACATCACCATTCGCCGCGATGGTACTGAACAGGTCGTCTCGATCACCCCGAAACTCACAGCGACCGATGAGGGCGAGCGACCGCTCCTTGGCGTGTCGGTGCAGGAGCAGTTCGCCTTCCCGATCGATGTCGACATTCAGCTCGGTGATGTGGGCGGACCGAGTGCCGGTCTCGTGTTCGCGCTCGCGACCATCGACAAGCTCGAACCGGGTGACCTCGGCGGGGGAGATGTCGTGGCCGGCTCCGGCACAATGTCGGCTGACGGCAAGGTCGGGCCAATCGGCGGCATCCGCCAGAAGCTCTATGCTGCGAACGAAATCGGCGCCGACTATTTCATCGCCTCGGAAGCCAATTGCCGAGAGGCGCTCGACGGCGGGGTACCCGGTGACCTCACTGTCTATGCCGTCGCTGATCTTGCCGAAGCGGTCAACGTCATGAAGACGAACGCGAGCGAGGATGCACCGAATCTGCGCACCTGCGCGGATGCGCTGGCGGCGAACGTGCCCCAGGCCTAGCCTTCGCACCCCTGGCGTCCCCGGTAGACTCGATCGACCGGAACCGATGATGACTCTGACGACAGGAACGCAGTGAGCGCAGCAGCACCGAATCCGTCCGCACCACCTCCCGGAACGGCGACGCCGCGGAGATTCGGCCCACTGATCGTGACGCTCGCGATCGTCGTGGCTCTCGTGGTGATCTTCTTTGCCTTCACCGGGTTCTACGCCGATGTGCTCTGGTACGACCAGCTCGGGTTCCTCAGCGTGCTCGCCACCCAGTGGATCTCGACCGCCGTGATGTTCCTCGTCGGCTTCCTCGGGATGGCGATTCCGATCTTCGTCGTGCTGCAGATCGCCTACCGCACACGCCCCGTCTACGCGAAGCTCTCGCAGCAGCTCGGGGAGTATCAGAAGCTGCTCGAGCCCGTGCGTCGCGTGGTGTTCATCCTCGTGCCGCTGCTACCGGCCCTGCTCGCGGGTGTGGCGACGTCGAATAGCTGGACGACCGTGCTCCAGTTCTTCAACGCAACGCCGTTCGGTCAGGCCGACCCGGTGTTCGGCATGGACATCGGCTTCTATGTCTTCCAGCTGCCGTTCTGGCGGGGCCTACTCGCCTTCGTCGGCGCCGTGCTCATCGTCGCCCTCATCGTCGCGGCCGCAACGGCCTACCTCTACGGTGGCATCCGCGTGACCGGTCGCGAAGTCGTCATTTCGAAGTCATCGCGCATCATGGTTGCCGTGCTCGCGGGCCTGTTCGTCATCGTGCAGGGTGTGAACTTCTGGTTCGACCGCTACGCGACGCTGACTCAGACGAACGGCCGCTGGGCCGGTGCGCTCTACACCGACACTCACGCCACGATCCCGGGCCTCGCGATTCTCGCCGGCGCCGCAATGATCGTCGCGCTCCTCTTCTTCTTTGCCGCAGTCGCCGGACGCTGGACTCTCCCGCTCATCGGTGTCGCCGGCCTCGTCGTCGTCGGCCTCGTTGTCGGCACCGCCTACCCCTGGGGTGTGCAGACCTTCCAGGTCGGGCCGAACGAGCAGACGCTCGAGACCGAATACATCCAGCACAACATCGATGCCACCCGCACGGCCTACGACATCGCCGATGTCGAGGTGAAGCCCTATCAGGGTGTCACCACCGCCGAACCTGGCCAGCTGCGCAACGACGCTGACACGACCGCGTCGATCCGCATCCTCGACCCCGCGCTCGTCTCGCCGACTTTCGCGCAGTTCGAGCAGGAGAAGGCGTACTACACCTTCCCGTCCGAGCTCGACGTCGACCGCTACACCATCGACGGTCAGACTCAGGATGCAGTGCTCGCCGTTCGCGACATCCGCATCGCTGGTCTCGGCGCCGATGCCCAATCGTGGGTCAACCAGGTGACCGTCTACACCCACGGTTACGGCATGGTTGCCGCCTACGGCAACCAGCGTGGACCCGACGGCCAGCCGCTCTTCTTCGCATCCGGTATGCCGCAGCAGGGCACGATCGAGATCGAAGAGCCGCGCGTCTACTTCGGTGAGAACTCGCCGCCGTACTCGATTGTCGGTGGCCCCGAAGACCGCACGCACGTTGAGTTTGACCACGTGTCAGGTGTCGATGGTGCCTCGCAGACCTACACCACCTTCAACGGCAATGGTGGTCCCTCGGTCGGCAACCTCTTCAACCGCCTCGTCTACGCGATCAAGTTCCAGTCTGAGCAGATTCTGCTGTCTGACACGGTCAACGAGCACTCGCAGATTCTCTACGACCGCCACCCGGTGCAGCGCGTTGCCGCAGCGGCCCCGTACCTCACCATCGACTCCGATCCGTACCCGTCGGTCGTTGACGGCCGCATCGTGTGGATCATTGATGGCTACACGACGACCGATAAGTACCCGTACTCAACGCAGACCTCGATTGCGCAGGCCGCGGCCGACTCGAACACCCCGGCTCCGACGATTCCGACCGCGGGTGTGAACTACATCCGTAACTCGGTGAAGGCCACGGTCGACGCCTACGACGGATCGGTCACGCTTTACGCCTGGGACACCGAAGACCCGATGCTGCAGACCTGGCAGAAGATCTTCCCGAGCACGCTCAAGCCGGTCTCGGAGATGTCGGGTGACCTCCTCTCGCACGTGCGCTACCCGGAAGACCTCTTCAAGGTGCAGCGCCAGGTGCTCTCGACCTACCACGTCACAAGCGCCGCGGAGTACTACAACCAGACGAACGCCTGGCAGCTGCCTTCCGACCCGACCTCGTCGGCTGCGGATGGCTCGGCTGCACTGCAGCCACCGTACTACCTGACGATGCAGATGCCCGACCAGGAGCCGGCGTTCTCGCTCTACTCGACCTACATCCCGTATGTGCGGGCGGGGGAGCAGTCTCGTAACGTGCTCACCGGCTATCTCTCGGCAAATGCGAATGCCGGAAGTGTTGCGGGTGAGGTCGCCGAGGACTACGGCACACTGACGCTGCTGCAAATTCAGAACGACTCGGTGAATGGTCCGGGTCAGGTGCAGAACATCTTCAACTCGAACGCTGAGGTCGCAAACCAGCTCAACTTGCTCGAGCAGGGTGGCCGCACGCAGGTACTGCGAGGCAACTTGCTGACGCTGCCGGTGGGCGAGGGCTTCCTCTATGTGCAGCCGGTCTACGTGCAGTCGACCGGTGAGACGAGCTACCCGTTGCTGCGCCGCGTGCTCGTTGCGTTTGGTGACAAGATCGCGTTCGAAGAGACGCTGGATGCGGCGCTCGACAAGCTCTTTGGTGGCGATTCGGGTTCTGAGGCTGGCGACTCGAATGTGGATGCGCCGCCGACCGACCCGAACGTCGAGGTGCCGGATGCGACCGACCCGGCTGAGTCGCCGGCGCCGACCGAGCCGCCGGCCGCGACCGAGACCCCCGCGCCGACCACGCAGCCCGCACCGCCCGCGGCGAGCGGGGATGCGCGTGCCGACCTCGAGAAGGCGCTCTCGGATGCATCCGCCGCGCTCGTCGACCGCACGAACGCGTATGCCCGGAACGACCTCGTTGCTGCGGCTGAGGCCGACCAGCGCTTGGTCGAGGCGCTCGCGCGTGCTGAAGAAGCGGAGAAGCGCCTGCCGTAACCGGCTGCGCTGGTAGTTTCGAGCGGCGGGTCAGCATTTTCGGATGCTGGCCCGCCGCTTGTTTGTGGGGAAAATACCTGGTCAGTGTGGGGCAGGTGTGCGGAGTTGGACTTTCGCGTGAACGTCAGGTAATGTTGTCTCTTGTGCCGCGGGGTGGAGCAGTTCGGTAGCTCGCCGGGCTCATAACCCGGAGGTCGTAGGTTCAAATCCTGCCCCCGCAACTAGAAACTGGCCCAGATCTTAGGATCTGGGCCAGTTTGCTTTCCGCAATTGGCCTCGTCGCGTGCGGCTGAGCTTCTTGGGTGTGCGGCGCTCGCCAGCTTGTACGAATCTGTGCCTCACAGGCGACCATCTCCTCGCTGAGCGGAGATGGGTTTGTGTGAGGCACAGATTCGTACATCGGCTACGACGCGCAGACCAGAGTCCACTCAGATACGCGCGACAGACTTTGCCGACCGAGAAGGAAGGAAAGTACTGATGACTGACCAACTCGAGACTGCTTTCGGCGGCCGCCGCAAGGCGAGGAACGCAGCTGCGGTTGTCGCCCCGGTTGCACTCACCGCCGCGCTCAGCGCCTGCGCAAGCGAGACGCCAGCGGGCGATGATGCTGCGACGACGCCGTTGCCCGATGTCAGCGAGAGTGCTGCGGCAACTTCAACGCCGAGCGACACGGGGTCCGCCGCTCCCGACGCATCCGCTTCGCCTGGCGCGACCGCGTTCGTAGTCAACCCGGTCACGGTGGAAGGCGTCACCGCCTTGCTCGAGTCGCAAGATGACGGTGTCGATCGTGAAAGCGTGACTATCACGGCCAAGCTCATTACCGGCCCCGGCGGCTGCCTCGCATTCGCCAACGAAGGTGAGGGTGCGCCGCGCTTGGTGATCTTCGATGACGACACCGAGGTGCTCAGTGGCAAGCCCGGCGTGAAACTCGACGACAACCGCACCGTGCACGTCGGTGACAGTGTCGAGTGGGAGGTCGACGAGGTGCCGCTCGACTCGCTGCAGGGTGTGCCGGAGCAATGCCTGCAAGGTGCCGATGCCGTGGCCTACGAGATAGACGGCTGAGGCACGTAAATACCACGACCATCGCGGGTGGCTCAGCGGAAACGTGGATGCCCTGACCAGGGACTACCCAGGACGGTTCGGCAAGGTAGTGCGCAACTCAACCGAAGGAGCTGCATCATGACTGATCAAGCACGACACAAGGGTGAAGACCTCGTAGGCCGCGCCAAGGAGGCTGCGGGAGCGGTCACCGACAACGACAAGCTCCGCAATGAGGGCAAGGCCGACCAGGCGGCTGCGGGCATCAAGGAGAAGATCGACGACGTGCGTGACGGCCTCACGGATGCCGTCGACAAGATGCGCGGCAAGGACTAACCAAGCCGCATCGACTTTCGCCGCCCGCGTTGTGCCTCACAGCGGGTCATATTGCTCCCAGGAGCAATATGACCTCGCCACAGGCAAGACGCGGGCGGTGTTCGGTTGGGGTGGAGTCCTGATACACCGCCTTCGGCGGCACGCTTCGAGAACCTCAGTGCACCGCTCGACGACCCCAGGGTTGGGTTGCGCTACCCTTCGAGAGCTTCAGGGCACCGCTTGACCAGTCAATGTTGGGTGTTCGAGTGCCACAGCTGACTGCTATCGCAACGGCTTTGTGAAGTGGACTAGGGAGTAGGTGCCCACCGGCGTGCGCTCGGTTTCGTTGTAGCCGACGCGCTCGTAGAGGCGGATGTTGGCAAGGCTGTGCTCGCCGGTAAACAGGCGCATCTCCCTTGCCTCGAGGAAGGCGCGCTCCGCCTCCGCAAGCAGAAACGTACCGATGCCCTGCCCCTGACGGTCAGGCGCAACTGTGAGTCGTCCGAGCTCGACCGCAGTACCGACGCGCCGCAGGCGCACCGCACCGACTAGGCGCGTGTCATCCCGCATGCCGAGCGCAATCACGTCATCGCTCCCGAGTTCATCCACGAGTTCGCTCAGTGTTTGCGTGAGTGGCGGCAGGTCAAAGTCGTTGTGCGCAGCCGCCTCGGTGAGGTAGGCGGCACGCTGCAGGGTCAAGATTTCGCCGGCATGCGAGGCCGTGAGTTGTTCGGCCGCGTAGGCGTGACGAGCGGAAACTTCAGCGGTAGCCATGTCGCTAGTCAAGCACCGCAGGGTGAATCGGCAGCTCATCACCTTGCGTCACATTGGGTAATAGTTGCGTGCGCAATATTTTGTCGGTCTAACCTGGACGGCAAGACTTCGCTGTGTTGTTGTTGCTCCTAGCTGGGATGCGCGTTTTGCGCGCCCGCAAACCGAGCTTCAGTTCACGACACCGCAGCTAAGGAACTATTCGTGCGCATCGCCGCCAGTATCACCGAACTCATCGGCAACACGCCACTCGTCGAGCTCCACTCCCTTCCACGCGAAGGCGGCGCTCGAGTCGTCGCGAAGGTCGAGTACCTCAACCCCGGCGGCTCGGTGAAAGACCGAATCGCCGAACGCATCCTCGACGCCGCAGAAGCCGCTGGGCAACTGCATCCCGGCGGCACGATCGTCGAACCCACCTCGGGCAATACCGGCGTCGGCCTCGCGCTCGCGGCCCAGCACCGCGGTTACCGGTGCATCTTTGTTGTTCCCGACAAGGTCGGCGACGAGAAGATTCGCGTGCTTCGGGCCTACGGCGCCGAAGTCGTCATTAATCCGGCTGCCGTCGCCACCGACGACCCGCGCTCGTACAACTCGGTCGCGGCCCGGCTTGTAGCCGAAACCCCCGGCGCCTTCATGCCGAACCAATTCGACAATGCCAATGGACCGGCCGCCCATTACGACACCACGGGTCCCGAAATCTGGCGCGACACCGAAGGCACCGTCACCCACGTCGTTATCGGTGTTGGCACTGGCGGCACTGTCACCGGCACCGGCCGCTACCTTCACGACGTCTCGAACGGCGCGGTCGAGGTCGTCGGCGTCGAGCCGGTCGGCTCAATCTACGGCGGGGGAGAGGCGCATCCCTATCTCGTCGAGGGCGTTGGCGAAGACTTCTTCCCACCCACTTATGATTCGCAGGTGCCCGACCGCATCGTCAAGGTCACCGACGCCGACGCCTTCGCAACCACCCGATGCCTCGCCGCTGAAGAGGGACTCCTCGTCGGCGGATCTTCGGGCATGGCCGCGGCCGCAGCCCTCGAACTCGCCGCCACGCTCAGTCCCGACGACCTTGTCGTCGTCATCCTTCCCGATGGTGGCCGTGGCTATCTCAACAAGATTTTTGATGACAACTGGATGCACGCATCCGGTTTCGATACCACTCACGACACTGCGACGAACACAGACAGGGCCTGACCATATGACCGAGTTCAACACCCGCGCGATTCACGACGGCCAGACCCCTGACCCGACAACCGGCGCGGTGATCCCGCCGCTCTACCTCACTTCGACGTTCAAGCAAGACGGCATCGGCGGGCTGCGCGAGGGCTACGAGTATTCGCGCAGTGGCAACCCGACGCGCACGGCGCTCCAAGACACGCTCGCCTCACTCGAGGGCGGCACCCACGCCTTCGCGTTCGCAAGCGGGCTCGCGGCCGAAGACACGCTGCTGCGCGCCACACTCGTGCCCGGAGAGAAGATTCTCGTCGGCAACGACGCCTACGGCGGCACCTACCGTCTGATCAACCGCGTGCACGGCGAGTGGGGCATCACGAATCTCACCGTCGACTTCACCGACTTGGATGCGGTGCGCGCCGCCGTTGCTACCCACGCGCCGCGCGTGCTCTGGGTCGAGACGCCCTCGAACCCGCTGCTGCGCATCGTCGATATCGCCGCCGTTGCCGAGATCGCCCAGGCCTCGGGGGCGTTCCTCGTAGTCGACAACACCTTTGCAACCCCCTCGCTGCAGCAGCCGCTTACGCTCGGTGCCGATGTGGTCGTGCACTCGCTCACGAAGTATCTCGGCGGACACTCTGACGTCGTTGGTGGCGCGGTGATCGTCAGGGATGCGAACCTCGCGGAGCACATCGGCTTCCTCCAGAACGCGGTCGGCGCGGTCGCGGCCCCCTTCGACTCATGGCTCGTGAGCCGCGGGCTCAAGACCCTCGGCGTGCGCATCGACCGCCACAGCGACAATGCCGAGGCGATCGTCGCGGCGATTGAGCAGCATCCTGCCGTTGAAGCGGTGCTCTACCCGGGCCTGCCCTCGCACCCCGGCCACGAGATTGCGGCGCGGCAAATGCGCCGGTTCGGCGGCATGGTGTCGGTGCTCTTGCGCGGCGGCGAAGCGGCTGCCCGTCAGCTCGTCGAGACGACGACGCTCTTCACGCTCGCCGAGTCGCTCGGCGGCGTGGAATCGCTCATTGAGTACCCCGCAGCGATGACCCACGCCTCGGTTGCGGGCACGGCGCTCGAAGTGCCGGCAAACCTCGTGCGCATCAGCGTCGGTATTGAGGATGCACGCGACCTCGTCGCTGACCTCACCGTTGCCCTCGACGCGCTGCCGGCGTAGCCCTCCCGGCTCGCTCGGTTACGCGAGATGACACCGAACCACCGAAAGAACTGAAGCGATGCCTACGCTGACGAACATGCCTGAGAACTCGAACCTGTCTGCCACCGAGCACGACGCGCCTGCCGTGTATGTCCTCCACGAGAACCCCGAGTGGCTGCCGCCGCTGCTTGCCGGATTCGAGGCGGAGGGTGTGCCGGTGCGCGAACTCTCGCTCACCGAGGGCTCGTTCGACATCGCCGCCGAGCCGCCGAAGGGCGTGTTCTGGTCGCGCCTCAGCGCCTCCTCGCACACGCGTGACAACGCGCACGCGAAGGACTTCGCCCGGGCAATCCTGCGCTGGCTTGAGGCGCATGGCCGTCGCGTTGTGAACGGCTCGCAGGTGCTTGAGCTCGAGGTGTCGAAGGTGGCGCAGTACGCGGCACTTCGCGCGTCCGGTATCGACACGCCCCGCACGATCGCGGTGCTTGGCACTGACGACCTCGCCGCCCGAGCGCGCGAGCTGCCCGTGCCTTTCATCACGAAGCACAACCAGGGCGGCAAGGGCCTCGGCGTGCGCCGCTTCGACGACTACGCGGCATTCGACGAGTACATCGCTTCGGCCGAATTCGAGCAGCCCGTCGACGGCATCACCCTGCTGCAGGAATACGTCGTCACCGCCGAGCCGTTTATCACTCGTGCCGAGTTCGTCGATGGCGAGTTTCTCTACGCGGTGCGCGTCGACACCTCGGCGGGCAGCTTCGAACTCTGCCCGGCCGAGGCTTGCGTCGTCGACCTCACCGACGACGGTGCAGATGCAACACTCACCTCGCTGCCAAACGGCCTGCTGGCTGCGGGGAACCTCGATCTCAACTTCGCCCCGAGTGACTTTGTGGTCGCCGGCGCGGCCTGCGAGGCACCCGCGGATAGCGGACTGTTTGTCGTGCGTCCCGAGATCACCGAAAACGATCCACTCATCCGCGCCCTGCGCGACTTCCTCGCCGAGCACCGCATCGAGGTCGCCGGTATTGAGTTCTTTGAGACCGCCGACGGCCGCCGCATCGTCTACGACATCAACACGAACACGAACTACAACCCCGATGTCGAGGCACGCGCCGAACTGCCCGGCGCCCGTGCCGTGGCCCGCGCGCTTGGTCGCGAACTCGCGGCGATCGGCCAACCGGCGTGACAGAGCACGAGGTCGTCGACCCTAACTACGACTGGGACGGGTTCGGCTTCGACACCCGCCAAGTGCACGCGGGGGAGCGTCCCTACGGTGCCGATGGCGACCGAGTCGTGCCGATTCATATGTCGAACGCCTTCCGCTTCGACTCGTTCCAGCACACCTGGGATCGCTTTTCGGGTGAAGATGACGGCCAGCTTTACTCCCGTCACCGCAACCCCACAAGTGAGGTTGCTGAGGCGCGCGTCGCCTCGCTCGAGGGCGGCACCGGCGCGGTCGCCGTCGCCTCGGGTAGCGCGGCCATCGCCTCGACGATGTTGAGCCTGCTCGAAGCGGGCGACCACTTCATCTCGACCGCGAGCATCTACAGCGGCACACAGCTCATGTTCAACCGCTCGCTGCGCCGCCTCGGTATTGAAGTCGACTATGTGTGGGACTGGCGCAGCCGCGACGAGTGGGAAGCGCTGATCCGCCCCAACACCAAGGCGATCTTCACCGAGTCGATTCCGAACCCGAAGAACGACATCGTCGACATCGCATTTGTCGCTGAGATCGCACACGCCCACGGCATCCCGCTCATCGTCGACAACACGATCGCCTCGCCCTACCTCATCCGGCCCATCGAGCATGGAGCCGATATCGTCGTGCACTCCTCAACGAAGTTCCTTGGCGGGCACGGGGCAGGGCTCTCGGGAGTGATCGTTGACGGTGGCCGGTTTGACTGGGCCGCGACTGAGGGGCGCTATCCGCTCCTCACCGAGCGCCAGCATCCTGGCAAACCCTCGTTCGTCGAGGCGGCAGGCGACCGCGCCTTTGAACAGTACGTTCGCCTCACCTCCGTGTATGACTATGGCCCGGCGATCTCGCCGTTCAACGCGTTCTTGCTGCAGCAGGGCATGGAGACTCTGTCACTGCGGATGCAACGCCACGTTGACAGCGCCCGTGCAATTGCGGAGTGGCTCGTGGGACAGTCCGGGGTGGTCTCGGTTGACTACGCGGGCCTACCCGGCGGTCGCGACTCGGAGCTTGCGCAGCGACTCTATGGCGGCCGCAGCGGTTCGGTATTCGCGCTCACCGTCATCGGCGGACTCGAGGGTGCGCGAACCTTCATCGACCACCTGCGGGTGTTCTCGCGGATGACGAATATCGGTGATGTGCGCTCGCTCGCGATTCATCCGGGCACCACCACACACCTCTTATTCAGCGAGGAGTACCGCCTGCGACTCGGTATTGAACCGGGGCTCGTGCGCCTGTCGATTGGTCTGGAAACGGTCGACGACCTCATCGCTGATCTCGAGGATGCGTTGGCCGCCGTCGTGCGCGTGCACGGCTAGCCCGTGCGCTGAGGCTCTCGAAGCGTCCTGCTCAGTGGTCGTTCGGACGCGCGTGAGAGCATCCTCATCTAGCTGACTTCACCACGAGCGAGGAGCAACAATGCAGCAAGTCCAAGGCGTGATCGTGCGCGCGAAGAACGAGCCGGTCGAGCTCGTGACCGTGAATGTTCCAGACGCCGGCCCCGGCGAGGCGGTCGTCCGCATCCAGGCCTGCGGCGTTTGCCACACTGACCTCCACTACGTGCAGGGCGGTATTGGCGACGACTACCCCTACCTCCTTGGCCATGAAGCAGCCGGCATCGTCGAGCAGATCGGCCCCGATGTGACGGGCCTGGAAGTTGGCGACTTTGTCGTGCTCAACTGGCGTGCCGTGTGTGGCGAGTGCCGCGCCTGTAAGCGCGGTGAGCCCTGGTACTGCTTCGCGACGCACAATGCGACGCAGAAGATGACCCTTGAAGACGGCACTGAGCTCTCGCCGGCCCTCGGCATCGGTGCGTTCATCGAGAAGACGCTCGTGGCTGCGGGTCAGTGCACCAAGGTTGATCCGACCGCTGACCCGGCCGCAGTGGGCCTCCTTGGCTGCGGAATCATGGCGGGCGCAGGCGCGGCCATCAACACCGCGGCAGTGCGCCGCGGCGAATCGGTCGCCGTCATCGGCTGCGGTGGCGTCGGCACCGCCGCGATCGCGGGTGCGAAGCTCGCCGGTGCGACGAAGATCATCGCCGTCGACATCGATGACCGCAAGCTCGAACAGGCACGCCAATTCGGTGCCACCGACACCGTCAACTCGAACAACGAGGATGCAGTCGAGCGAGTTCGCGAACTCACCGATGGCAACGGCGCCGATGTCGTCATCGACGCGGTCGGCCGCCCCGAAACCTTCGAGCAGGCCTTCTACGCCCGTGATCTCGCGGGCCGTGTCGTACTCGTCGGGGTGCCGACGCCGGACATGCAGCTCACGCTGCCGCTACTCGAAATCTTCGGCCGTGGTGGCTCGCTGAAGTCGAGCTGGTATGGCGACTGCCTGCCCGAGCGCGACTTTCCGCTCCTCACCGATCTCTTCTTGCAGGGACGCTTCCCGCTTGGCGACTTCGTGAGTGAGCGCATTGCCATTGATGGCATCAACGAGGCGTTCGAGAAGATGCACCGTGGCGATGTGCTTCGCTCGGTTGTCGTGCTGGAAGGAGCCGCCGAATGACCGCGCGCATTGACCACACTGTAACCGCTGGCACGTTCTCGCTCGACGGCGAAACGTTCGACGTTGACAACAACGTCTGGGTCGTCGGCGACGACAACGAGTGCATCATTATCGACGCGCCGCACGACGTGGATGCCATTGTTGAGCTCGTGGGCGGACGCACTGTGAAGGCGATCGTCTGCACGCACGCGCACGATGACCACATCCGATTTGCGCCTGAACTTGCCGAGCGCGTTGGTGCGCCAATTCTGCTCAACCCGGATGACGCCGTGCTGTGGGAGCTCACGCACCCTGACCGCGCACCCGATGGGGAGTTGCACGATGGCGATGTCGTTGAGATTGCTGGCACCCGGCTCGAGGTGCTCGCGACTCCGGGGCACGCTCCCGGCGCGGTGTGCCTGTGGGCGCCGGAGCTTGGGGTGGTGTTCACCGGTGACACGCTCTTCAACGGTGGGCCGGGCGCGACGGGGCGCAGCTACAGCGATCGTTCGACGCTCGAGTTCTCGATTCGCACGAAGCTCTTCCCGCTCGGCGATGAGGTCGTCGTGAAGACCGGACACGGCGACGACACCACGATCGGTGCCGAGAAGCAGGGCGACTGGGTCGACTAGGGGTTTGGCTGGGGGGTCTCGATACGTCGCTTCGCTCCTACTCGACCAGCCAAACGGGTGCTGCTCGACCAGCCAGGTGGGTGCTATTCGACCAGCCAAATTTATTGGTTGGTCGAGTAGCGCGAAGCGCGTATCGAGACCCCCGCACCCCGCCTAGAGCGTGAGCTCAGGCGGCAACTGCCCAACGCCGAGCTGGCTATTCGGCTGACGCGTGAGCTCATTCTCGCGCGAACGCTCGAGGTAGGGCGTTGCCCGCTCGAGCTGGTGCGAGAGATTCGCGATGGTGGCCGCAAAGTTCTGATTCGCCGTCGCGCGGAATTGCTCCACCTGGTCGATCGTCGCGAACACATTGTCGTAGGCCCGCTGCAACGTCTCAAGCGAGACGCCGGAAGACACGGCTTGCTGCTGGATGCGCGCCGTATTGTCACGGAGCATCGCCGAGGTCTTCTCGATCATTGCGTTCGTGGTCGAGTTCACCGCATCAATCTGGTCGAGCACAATGCGCTGGTTCTCAAGCGCCTGTGCGACGACGACGGCCGTGCGCAATGCCGTCATCGTGGTCGTCTTTGCTCGCTCAACACCGTCAATGAGCTTGAGGTTGTTGTCCTGGATGAGATCCATCGACAGGTACGACTGCACGCTCACGGCAAGCTGCGTCTGCACATCAACGTGGCGCTGGCGCACCGCAAAGAGCACATCCTGTTCCATCGCTGAGGCGGCCTGCACATCTCCGGCACCCGCGAGATCTTCGATCTTGCGCACGACCGCCGCATCCAGTTCATCGAGCAAGCCCGAAAGCTGCTTGAGCTGCACCATCGAATCCCACAGCGCCTTGCGTTCAATGCCGAGTGCGGCGTTGTCCTTGCGCAGCACATCCTGGCCGCGGTCAAGCGAGAGCAGAATCGTGTTGAGCTGCTCCTGGTTCGTCTCGTACTGCTTGAAGTAGCGCTGCAGTTGCTTGCCGCCCGGCAACGCGCTCGCCAGCCGACCTAGGAACGACTTCTCACCGGGCGCGAGCTCTTCGACCTTGTTGCGCAGATCCACGAGCGAACGCGACACCTCGGCGGCATTGCCATCGCCACCGGCGGCCTTTGCCTGCGCAAGGCTCTTGTCGAGAAAGCGACTCGAGGCGGTCGATGACGACTGAATCTCGGTGCGCGCAACCTGCTGAATCGCCCGCACCTGCTCGGTGTACTCGGGTGTCTTCGGCCGCATCGTCGAGAGGTGGTCCACCCAGGTGTCGGCGCGACGGCGCAGATCGAGCGCGGTTGCCGGATCGATGTCGGGCAACATGTCGGGAGCCTTCTCGGGCTCGACGGCCTCAACCGGCGGCGTGGCCGGAATCGGCTCGAGTTCTGCGGCGCTCGGCGGTTGCAGCTTGTCGTTCATGCAAGGCTCCTCGGATCGGTGTTCGGGTTGAGGTCGGGTGCGTCGCCAGGGTTCGGGGTGCCAGGGTTCGGGACGCCAGGCAGGCTCGCCGGTCCGGCGTCATACTGCGGCGAGTCAC
Organism: Gulosibacter macacae; assembly: GCF_003865375.1. Taxonomy (GTDB): domain Bacteria; phylum Actinomycetota; class Actinomycetes; order Actinomycetales; family Microbacteriaceae; genus Gulosibacter; species Gulosibacter macacae. The sequence goes on from NZ_RQVS01000001.1 coordinate 58,318, forward strand.
GAAGCGGCTGGTCGAGGTCAAGCACCGACGCGGTACTCGCCTGCTCAAAGCGCAGCTGCAAAAAGGCGGCGTGCTCATAGACGCTCTGGGTCGTCCCGCGCACCACATCGGTTTCGATGCGGTCAAGTGCTTCGCCGAGGATGCCCGCCTGCTCTTCCAGCGCCACCACATTCTTTTCGACCTGGGCACGCGAGGCGCGGCCCGAAAAGGAGGTGTGCATCCGGTCGTTTTCAATGGCGAGATTCACGATCGTTGGCAGGTAGTCGGTCGCAAGCACGTGGAGCATGTGCACATCGCCGTCGAGCTGGGTGCGCTGTTGCAGCGCCGGGGTGATCGCGAGGGTGCGCACACCCCGGATGAGGTCGCCCAGTTTCTCGTCAAGGTGCGTGCCCGACCACAGCGGCCGGCTCTCAAGACGGCGCAGCGTGTTTTCCATGGCGTTTGCGCTCGTGAGCACGGCCTGCAGGGTCTCGGGCACCGTCGTTGGCGCGACGCTGGTGCTGCCGATTTCAAGCATCCGCGGCGCCATTGGCGTGAAGAGCATGCCGGCGCCCGCGCCGAGCGCGGCACCGAGCGCGATGCCAACGGGAGGTGCGAAGCCGAGCAACAACACTGTGGCGGCCGCTGTGCCGACGCCGACGAGCGCGCCGGTGACGGTAGGTGCCAGCCACTTTCGCGGGGATGAACTCATAGGTATCCCCGGATCTCACGGAACGCCGCCGCGAGCGACTCGGATTTCGCGTCGAAGCTGCGACCACCGGTGAGTTCGGCGAGGCGCTCGAGTTCGTCGGCGTTTGAATCGCCGAACTTCACGGTAAACACGGGAATCTCGCGCGCCTCGGGATGCTGCGCGACGAAGTCCTCGTACCAGCGCTCGAAATCGCGAGCCGACATACCTTCGTTGCTCTCACCATCGGTGAACAGCACGATTGACGAAATCGTGTCACCGCTCGCGTTCGCCAGCGCATCCTCGTAGGCGGTGGCAACGGTGGTGTAGACCGAGGTGCCGCCGTAGGGGCTGTAGCTACTCACATGCGAGTTGATTTCGCGCAGGGCAGCGTCGTAGCCGGCAGTGTCGGCGGGAATCTCGACGGTGAACTCTGACTTCACCGAGCTGGAGAATTCGAGATAGGTGATGCGTTCACGCGGCTGCAGTCGCAGCAGCGCGCTCGAGGTGCCATCGCCGTGGCTACCCGAGAGCACATCGAGGGCCGCGCGCAGGTCGTCCATGCGGCTGCCGTCACCCATCGACCCCGAAGTGTCGATGGCGAAGACCATGTTCGAGGGCTTCTTCACCTGGCTGAGCCAGGTCTCGAGCAGCGTCTGCACCGTCTCGAGCTGGTTCGGGAACGGCAGTTCGAACACCGAAGCGTCCATGCTCGGGGGAGTGGCGGTGGTGCGGCGGTGCGTGTCGTCGGCAATGCGCTGTTGCACGTCATCGCGCAGCAGGTAGTCGACAACCTTCTGGTAGTTCGCGGCGGTCTCTTCGTCGGCGCCCTTGAGGAGGGTGAGCGGGTAATCGCTTGTGACGACGCCGTCGGAAGGAATCACGATGCTAAGGGGCTGACCGTTCACCTGCACGGTCTCGAGTACCGATTCGTAGTTGAAGATGCCATCGACCGCGTCGGGCTGCTGCGCGAACTTGTCGACGAGCCAGCCCGAAGAACCGGAGGCAAGCTGCTGGCCACTCGCGAACTGCTGGAGTTGCGGGGTCGTTGCGGCGATGTCACCGGTCGCGAGCACGGTGCCGGTACCCGAGAGCGCCGTGGTCATCTGCACGAGCGTCGTGAATCCCGAGTTTGATGAGATCGGGCTGGTCATGCCGTAGGTGAGTTGCCCCTGGCTGATCGCATCGACCACTTCTTGCCAGGTGGGCTGGTTGTCGGCCGTCCAGCCGAGTCGCTGCGCCACCTCAGACTTCAGGCCGAGCACGACCGGCGAGCGCATGATCGATTCGCTCTTGTCGACGAGGTTCAGGCCCTCGGGAAAGAGCGTGAGGTAGCGGTTCGAGGGGAACCACGTTGCCTGCCAGGGCTTGTCTCCCGATGAGAGCAGCGCCTCGGTGCCGTCGAGTGTGCCGATGTATTCGAACTCGAGTGTGACCCCGGTCTCGCGGGTCATATCAGCAAGGATCGGCTCGAGGTCTTTCACCTCGCTCCCGGCGAGCACTTTGATGGTCGGGCCGCCGCCGAGCAGCCCGGCACAACCGGTGAGAAGCGCCGGCACGGCGATGACGACGGCAAGCAGACCCGCGAGGCGTGCGCTCGCCTTCGTGACGAACTTGCGAAGCTTGGCGGTCACGGGGTGGCTCCTTGATCGTCAGGTTGGTCGTCGGTCGGCGGCGAGATGGTGGTCGGTTCGACCGTGGCCGGGGGCGCGCCCGAGACCGAATAGGCCTCGCCAATGCGGCCGAGCAGGTAGTCGAGCATCTCGTAGCTCGGTTCCTGCGCGAGATTCACGAACGTGGATGCGCTCGGGTACGCATCCTGCAATTGCTCGCGCTCGAGGAAAGCATCGAAGGCGGCAGCGTTTTGGCCCTGCGGGCGGAAGCCGTGTTCGGCGAGGAGATCGGCGAGCTTCGCATCGGTTTCGAGGAGCTGCATCACCGCTTGGCCCTGCTCTGAAAACGTGACGCCGGTGTGCACCGAGAAGATCGTCGGTGAGGGGTAGGCGAGCACCATGCCGGGGCGAATGCGAGTGTTTTCCTTGAGCTGTTCTTCGAGGAACTGGCCCTCGTAGACCATCACCATCGGCACCGCGCCCATACCTTGTGAGAGGTAGTCATCGAATGGCGCGGTCGACGACGCTCCGGCGTAGCCCTGGGCGACGAAGAGCTTCGTGAGTAGCGGCAGGTTCGCGTCGGCCTCAGCCTGTGAGGTGACGACGTTGTTGCCGTTGAGCACGTACGACGAAAGCGCGACGTACATACCGGCCGAGTTCGAGGAGCGAATGTCGGTCGAGGTGATGAGCACGCTGCGCGGCGACTCGTAGACGCCTGCGGCGCCCGGCAGCTTGTTCCAGCGGGCATCCTGCGAAACAAGGTCGAGATAGGCGGCCATATCGATCTGCCAGCGACCGGATGCATCCTGGCTCGCGACGTTCGATTGCGCGAGCACCTGCATGATCGGTTCGAAGGTCGCGATCGCGAGCGGTGAGAAGAAGGGCTTGTGGGTTGAGACCACCTCGCCACTGTGGTTCGTCGCAATATTCTGGGCGGCGATCTCGGATGCAGGGAAGGCGAAGGCTTGCTCGGTGAGGCCCTCGAGCGAGGCCATACGCCACGAGCCCGATTTTGAGACCTGCACGTCGTAGCCGTGTTCGGCGAAGACTTCTTTCACCGCTGGGTCGTTGAAGAAGGCTTCCTTTTCGGAGCCGACGACGCCCTTGACCACGGTGAGTCCACCGAGTCCACCCGGACCCTGGCGACCGAGGCCGGTGAGCTGCACGATGAGCACGGCCACGATGCCGAGCACGATAAGTGCGATGCCGATGTAGTGCGGCGCACGGAGTTTCACGTTGCTTCCTCCTGCTGTTTTGGGAATCCCAACACAGCTAGGTGAACGTCAATCTCCGCGCGCCGCACGATTTCATGACGCGCTATAGCGCGTCATGCGGTTAGAACGCCTTTTGGCGCTGGTCGGTGATGAGGTGCAGCAGCGCGAACTGCTTGCCTTCCTTGACCACCTCGACAGCGCGACGCACTGCATCCGGCACCTCGGCGTCGGTCTCGACGCGAATGCCGACGCCGCCGAATGCTTCGGCGAGCTTCGCGAAATCGGGGTTTTGCAGCTGCGTACCCGAGACGCGACCCGGGTAGTCGCGTTCCTGGTGGGTACGAATCGTGCCGTACTCCTGGTTGTCCGAAACGATCACGAGCGGCGTCGCGCCGTACTGCGTCGCGGTCGCCAGCTCCTGACCGTTCATGAGGAACTCGCCGTCACCGGCGATGGTCACCACGAAACGCTCCGGGTACTGCAGTGCCGCGGCGACGGCCGAGGGCACCGAGTAACCCATCGAACCGTTGCGCGCCGAGATCATCGAGGCGTAGCCGCGAGTGGGGAAGTAGCGGTGCGCCCAATTCGTGTGCTCGCCGGCACCGAAGGTGACCATTGCATCCTGAGGAAGGAGGGGCACGAGGTTTGCCATGAGCGTGTCCATCGACGCCTTGCCCTCGCCGGGAGTTGCCGACGGCAAGGCCGAGAACTCTTCCTGCTGACCGCGCAGCTCCTGCGTCCACTCACGCCACGAGTCCTTGACCGGCAGGTCCATGCGCACGAGGTCGCGGATGAACACATCCGGCTTCGAGACGATCTGGTGTGAGAGCGGGCCCGAGCGGCCGCGCAGGTCGGGGTCGATGGTGACGATGAAGTTGCGCTGATCCCAGTTCTGGCGGCCGGTGAAGCCCGAGGTGATCACGTCGCCGGGAACGGTGCCGACGAACACGATGAGGTCGGTCTCTTCAAGCAGCTTGTTCGAGAATGCCGGGCGGCCGTAGCCGAGCGGGCCGACATATGACGGTGAGTCAAACGGCACCGTGCCCTCGCAGCGCCATTCGGCGGCCGCGGGCAGTGAGTGGTCTTCGAGCCACTTGGTGAACTGTTCGGCACCGGCGTGGGTCCAGTCGTTACCGCCGAACACGAACAGGGGCTTCTCTGATTCGAGCAGCGATTGACGCAGCGACTTCCAGTCTTCAACGGTCATACCGCCTGATGCGACGGGAATGTACGGGTGAATCGCGCCGTCGACCTCCATCTTGATGATGTCTTCGGGGAGGCCCACGACGACCGGGCCGGGGCGACCGGCCGAGGCTGCGAACATGGCTTCGGCGACGACTTCGCTCGCGCGGGCCGGGTGGTCGAGCACCATGACGCGCTTCGCTCCCGAGCCGAACCACTGCTTCGGGTCGAACTCCTGGAACGCTTCTTTCTCACGGTGTTCGAACGGGATGAGGCCGACGAAGAGCACGAGCGCGGTCGAGTCCTGCCAAGCGGTGTGGAGGCCCACGTGGGCGTTCGCGGCACCGGGGCCGCGGGTGACCATCGCGACGCCAGGAATGGGGAGAAGCTTGCCGTCGGCTTCGGCCATGTAGGTGGCGCCACCCTCGTGGCGGCAGATGACGGTCTCGATCGATGACTCGTGAAGGCCGTCGAGCACGTCGAGGAAGCTCTCGCCCGGCACGATGTGCACGCGCTCAACGCCGTGTGCTTCAAGCGATTCCACAATCACGTGGCCGGCTGACTTGCGCTGCGTCGTCTGGTGCTTGGCTGCCGTCACCGCCTCGATGGTGGGGATGGCTCCGGTCATCGGCGCGCTCGAATCAAACTTCCTCATGGTCGGTCCTCGCTGTACTTCGTTGTCTCCAGGGCTGAATTTCTCATTCTGTCACTGGATGAGTGGTCAGGTATTTGAACGGCATTCACCAGGAGAGAGATTGCGCAAAATGACGAGTTTCGATACCCTAGGGGGTATAAAAATTACCAATCAATGGGAGTTTCTGATGTGTCGACCGATCAATTGCAAGGTGTGCAATAAGACGACCTGGGCGGGCTGTGGCCAGCACGTTGCTGCGGTCAAGGCGAGCGTGCCCGCCGGGCAATGGTGCAATGGCAAGCACACGGATGCCGAAATTGCCGCGAGCTCGAACAGTGAAGGTGGCTTCTTTAGTCGCCTGTTCGGTCGATAGTCCAGTACGGATTAATAAGTCGATAGGATTGCGCGGTCGCTATGGGCAACCGCAGCAGAAAGGAGCGTTGGCATGATCAACACGGAGAACCTGGATGCGGAAGCGAAGGCCGAAGCAGAGGCAGCTCAGAAGCGCATCCTCAATCGCCTGCGTCGTGCGCACGGTCAGCTTAACGCGGTCATCAATGCCGTCGAACGTGGCGATAGCTGCCGCGATGTGGTGACGCAGCTTTCGGCGGTGTCGAAGGCGCTCGATCGCGCTGGGTTTGCGATCATTGCGACGTCGATGCGGGAATGCCTTGCCGACGAAACTGGCGATGCCGAGCTCTCGCCGGAAGAGCTTGAAAAGCTCTTCTTGTCGCTGGCTTAGGGTTCGACGCTTCGAGGGCCTCAGCGCACGGTGTTGTTGGCTCAGTCGCCGGCGGGGAGGTCTTCGGGGTCGCGGTGCATCCGCTGGTCTGGGTCGAGCACATCGAGCCAGGCGTCGAGAATCCGGATGAGTTCGTCAACGTCATCGGGGCGCAAAGGGTCGAAGATCACTTCGCGCACCTTCGATACGTGACCCGGTGCAGCCTCGACGATCTTGGCACGGCCGGCCTTCGTGAGGCAGACATCGGTCGCCCGCGCATCCGACTCATTGGGCAGTCGCTCAACGAGTCCGGCGCGCTCAAGCGCGGTGATCACGCGCGAGAGCCGGGGGAGCGTCGAGTTCGTGCGGGCGGCAAGTTCGCTCATTTGGATGCGGTTGCCGGGCTGGTCTGACAGGAAGGCCAGCGAGTAGTACTCGACGTGAGTGAGTTCTGAGTCATGGCGAACCTGGGCATCGAGTGTTGCGGGTAGGAGCTCGAGCACGGCCGCCAAGCGCATCCAGGCGCGGCGTTCGTGATTGGAAAGCCAGCGGGTCGACTCGGGTTCTGCGCTCATGTGGCAATTGTTGCAGAATTTACTTGCACATACAACTAACGCGCTTAGAGGGCCTCAGTACGGGTGCTTCGAGGGCGGGTACGAGCACTGAGGTTCTCGAAGTGCGGCGCTACCCGTCGCGCCTGTGGCGGCGGCGACCGCCCTTGATGGCCTTCTGCTCGCGCTTGTGCTGTTTGCGAAGCAGCTGCTGTTGCTCCTTCTCGGCGCGCGCAAGTGCGCGCGAAATGGCCTGGTCGTCGGCCTCTGCATCGGCGCGGGCAAGCGCGGCATTGCTCACTTCGCCACCGAAGTCGTGAGGTGCGGGGCCAAATGCTCCGGCGGCCGTGCGAATGACCTCGTTCGCGAGCGTGCGATTCCCAAGCGCGCCGATGGCCGCGCCCACGCCGAACGGCAGCACCTTGCCGACCACGCCACCGATCTGCTTTGAGGCGTAGCGGCGTACGAACACATCGCGCACTCGTCGACCAAGCTCGCCGACAAAAATCTCGGGCAGTGCCTGAGTGACGAGCTCGCCCCAAAACGCCGTGCCAATCAGGCCACCGGCCCCGCGACGCAGTACGAAGTCTTGAATGAGCTTCTTGCCGTGGTCGCCGAGCATGATCGCCATCACGAGCGTGCGGGCGCGTTCGGGGTCATTCGTGCCGTCGTCGTGTATCTCGGCGACGACCAGGGCATAGAGCGCTGTGAGTTCGAGGAAGCCGAGCACCTCAACGCTGGCAATGGCAACACCGGCTGCCGTACCAACTCCGGGAATTACCGAGGCGGCGCCGACACCGCCACCGGTTGACATGGCGGTGCGCCGATACCAGCGCTCCGCCACGATGAGCAGCTCTTCGGGCGTGGCGTTTGGGGCTTGGCGGCGCAATCGGCGCACGAACGCAATGGCTGTTGGCCGCTGCGCGGTGAGCGCGCGATCAAGCTGGCGCACGAGCAGTGAGTCGTTACGGGTCGTGGTGGTGTTCATCGCATCCCCCGGGGTATATCGCGACAGCGCGGCTGACCGCACTGCGTATCGCAACATCAGAGTCGGGCGATGGTATCGATGTCTTCCTCAAATTCTGCCGCGACATCTGCCGAGACAGTGGTGCGCGTGGCTCCGACTGCCGTGAGGAAATCGTCGAGCGTCGGGCCGCCGGCAACAGTGCCGCCGTTTTCGGCGACTGCGCGTTCCAGCGCAACCTGCGACGCCTTGCGCGCAGCAAACTCAATATCGGCGGGGGAGAAGCCGTCGGTCGCGGTGACCAGTGCCTCGAAATCGAGCCCCTCAGCGGCCTGTGGCGAGACAAAGCCCTGCCAAATTGCGAGCCGAGCATCCGCATCCGGCAGGCCGATCGGAATCACGTAGTCAAAGCGACCGTGACGCAAGAACGCCGGGTCGAGGGCGCGGATGAAGTTCGTCGCGCAGATGAGTAGGCGCCCGGGCTTCTCGCGGAAAGTTGGGATGAGCTTGAGGAGTTCGTTCGTCACGCCCTGCATCGGCGACGGTGGCTCCCCACCGCGCTTCACTGCAATTTCTTCGACCTCGTCGATGAACACGACGGCGTGGTCGAGGCCCTCGATGCGCTCGAAGGTCTCGCGCAATTCGCCCGCGAGTCCCTTCGGAGAGGCCGCGAGTCGCGAGGGGAACACCTCAATGAACGGCCACTCCAGGCGCGAGGCAATGCCCTTCGCGAAGGTCGTCTTGCCGGTTCCGGGTGGGCCAAAGAGTACGATTGCGCGCGGTGGCACCACGCCAAAGCGCTCCGCGAGATCGGGGTCAGCAAGGGGCAACACGAGCCGCTGCTCGAGCACCTGCTTCTCGCGCTGCATGCCACCGATGTTGTGCCAGCGATCGCGATTGAGCATGCGGCCGCCGAGTTCGCGGAGCAACATGATTTCTTCTTGGCGAATGGGCACATCGCGCTCGAAGAATCGCAGGTGACGCTTGTCGGCGAATCCGGCCTTCGTGAGCGCGCCCACCTGGGTCTGCTCGTCGGGCACGAGAATCGACAGCCGCTGGATGCCGAGGGGCGCGAGGCGCTGTTCGACGGCGGCGAGCATGGCCCGGCCAATGCCCTGGCGCTGCCACGCCTCGGCAACAGCGAAAAAGACGACCCAGCCCTGGTCATGGGCGGCGCGGGCAACCGTGACCCCAACCACTTCATCACCGGCGACGGCGGCGACGGCGACGTCTTTACGGGTAGAGGCAAGCACTTCGCTGAGCGCATATACCGGCTCAGTGCCGTTGGCGCGGTACTCCTCCCAGAGGCGTAGCAGGCCGTCGAGATCGGTTGACTGCAGGTCGCGGATGCGCCAGTTCGTCATTGAAGGAGCTCCCCTCGGTGCGCCACTTGGCGCAAGTGTGGTTCAGTGCATCCAGCCTAGGCCTCGTCGTCGAGGTCGGCAGTCGCCGCATCCATGAGGGGGAGGTGTCGGTTGCGGGCGAGGTCTTGCAACACGATTGACGTCGAGGTGCGCGAGACCGATTCGAGTCGGGCGATGCGCTCAATCACGCGCTGGAGATCGGCGTTTGAGCGCGCCACGATGCGCAACATGACATCCCACTGGCCGGCGATCGTCGCGCAATCAATGACTTCGGGAATCGAAAGCAATTGCTCGTGTAGCTGCTCAGTGCCGATGCGCTGATCGATCTGCAGGGTCGTGATTGCGCGCACGGGGTAGCCCATGGGCTCGGCCTCGAGCTTCGGCAAGATGTCAACGAGGATGCCGGCCTCGCGCATGCGGGTCAGGCGTGCTTGCACAGTGGGGCGCGCGATGCCAAGTTCGCGCGCAGCCTGCAGCACGCTTGTGCCCGGGTCGTTTGAGAAGAGCTCAACGATGCGGAAATCGAGTCTATCCATGCTTCATTGCACCTCGATGTCGAAAAGTTATTGACAAAATGTACATGAGTGTCGCCAAAATAGCGAACGACCTGCTAGGTTTCTTGGCACTGGGAAGTTGATCACTGGTGTTCATTTTCTTCAAACCAGCTATTCGCAGACGAAGGAGTCTCACGATGCGCAAGCGCAAATTCTTTGGTGGCTTGGCCGTAGCGGCCGTGGCAGCCCTGACCCTCGCAGGATGCGCCGGTGGCGGCACGCCTGCCACGACCGACGGTGCAACGACCGGCACCGAAGCCGGTGGCGAGACCTTCAAGGTTGGTATCTCGCAGTTCGTGCAGCACGGCGCGCTCGACGCGGCGACCGCTGGCTTCCAGCAGGCGCTTGCCGACGCTGGCCTCAACGTCGAATACGACCTGCAGAACGCCAACGCCGAGCAGGGCACGACCGTGACCATCGCGCAGGCATTCGCTGCCGACTCGAGCATCGACCTCGTGCTCGCGGTCGCCACCCCGTCGGCGCAGGCTGCGGCTACCGCAATCACCGACCGTCCGGTGCTGTTCACCGCGGTCACTGACCCGGTTTCGGCAGCTCTCGTTGACTCGAACGAAGCTCCCGGCGGCAACGTCACCGGCACCACCGACATGAACCCGGTCGCCGACCAGATTGCCCTCATCAAGGAGGTCAACCCGGAGGCCGCCACGGTGGGTGTCATCTATGCCTCGGGTGAAGTGAACTCGCAGATCCAGGTCGACATCGCCCAGGCTGCCGCGACCGAGAACGGCATGACGCTCAAGACCGCGACGGTCTCGACCACCAACGACATTCCGACCGCGCTGGAGTCGCTCGGCGACATCGACGCGATCTACGTGCCGACCGACAACCTCGTTGTGGCCGGTATTGACTCGGTCATGCAGTACAGCGACACCAACAAGGTGCCGGTGTTCTCGGGTGACACCGCTCCGGTTGAAGAGGCCGGTGCCATCGCCACCTACGGTCTCGACTACGAGAAGCTTGGCTACCAGACCGGCGAGATGGCCGTGAAGATCCTCAAGGGTGAGGCCGAGCCGGCCACCATGGCCGTTGAGGCGCAGACCGACTTTGACCTCGTGATCAACAAGACGGCTGCTGCCGCCATTGGTCTCGAGATCCCCCAGGCGCTGCTTGACCGCGCCGCGAAGGTCATCGAGTAACCGACCGGATTTCTCTCAGTTCGCGGCCGTGGCCCACCGCGGGTCACGGCCGCGAACGTGTGAGTAGAAAGGAAATTTCATGATCGGAGCTCTTGAGCTCGGCATCATCTATGCCATCGTTGCGCTCGGTGTGTACCTCACGTTCCGTGTGCTCAACTTCCCCGACCTCACCGTCGATGGAAGCTTCACCACCGGTGGCGCTGTCGCGGCCATGATGATCATCACCGGCTGGAACCCCGTCATCGCGACGCTTGCTGCCTTCGTGGCTGGCCTTGCCGCCGGTGCCATCACCGGCCTCCTGCACACCAAGGGCCGTATCGACGGTCTGCTCGCGGGCATCCTCACCATGATTGCCCTCTGGTCAATCAACCTGCGCATCATGGGTATCGCCAATGGCAGCGAAGGCGTCGCCAACCTCGGTCTGCGCGGTCAGCCGACCGTGTTCACTTTTCTGCGCGACAACGGCATGATGGGCTCGATGGCGAGCGTCGGCCTCCTGCTGGTCGGTGTCATTGTGCTCAAGCTCGTCATCGACTGGTTCCTCGCCACCGACCTGGGTCTGTCGATCCAGGCAACCGGTAACAACGAGCAGATGATCCGCTCGTTCGGCGTGAACACCGACGGCAAGAAGATCCTCGGCCTTGCCCTATCGAACGGCCTCGTCGCTGTGGGTGGTGCGCTCGTTGCGCAGTACTCGGGCTTCGCCGACGTGACCATGGGTATTGGTCTTATCCTCATCGGCCTTGCCTCGGTGATCATCGGTCAGGCGTTCTTCGGCAACCGCTGGGTGTGGCTTGCCACCATCGGCGTCATCGTCGGTGCGATCCTCTACCGCCTCATCATTTTCTGGGCACTCTCGGTCGGCCTCAACCCGAACGACATGAAGCTCATCACCGCGGTCATCGTCATCGTGGCGCTACTGCTGCCACGCTTCGGCATCGCCAAGTGCCTCGGCTTTGGTCGCGCCAACAAGGCGGAAGTTCCAGTGGTCACAGACGTCACCGCGGTGCCGATTCAAGCTGAAGCTTCGACTTCCGCTGCGACGACTCAGGGTGGAAAGGACTAGCCGTCATGCTGCAAGTGCAAGACATCAAGAAGACGTTCTTCCCGAAGACCGTCAACGAAAAGCGGGCGCTCATGGGCGTCGACCTCAACCTCGCCGATGGTGACTTTGTCACCGTGATCGGTTCGAACGGTGCCGGCAAGTCAACGTTGCTCAACGCGGTGTCGGGCAAGATGCCGATCGACACCGGCGACATCCTGATCAACGGCAAGTCGGTGCGCCGGATGCCCGACTACCGCCGGGCGAAGTACATCGGTCGCGTGTTCCAAGACCCGATGGCCGGTACTGCCCCCGATCTCTCGATCGAGCAAAACCTCGCGCTCGCGCTTCGCCGCGGACAGTCGCGCGGCCTCGGCCTCGGTATCACCCCGGCCCGTCGTGAGCTCTTCCGCGAAGAGCTGCAATCGCTCGACCTCGGTCTCGAAAAGCGCATGACGTCGAAGGTCGGCCTCCTCTCGGGTGGTCAGCGCCAGGCGCTGTCGCTTCTCATGGCCGGATTCACCAAGCCCGCGATCTTGCTCCTCGACGAGCACACCGCGGCGCTTGACCCGACCCGAGCGGCGCATGTCACCGAGCTGACGCGTCGCATCGTCGACTCCGAAAAGCTCACCACCCTCATGGTGACTCACAACATGCACCAGGCGATCGACCTCGGCAACCGTCTCATCATGATGCACGAGGGTCGCATCATCTATGAGGTGGCTGGCGACGCCAAGGCCAACACGACCGTTGACGAACTGCTCGCGCGCTTCGCGGCGATCAAGGGCGCGGTCGTCGACGACAAGACGATGCTCTCGTAGTCGGCACGGTCACGGCACAAACGGGCGGGCCCGCATCCTGGTAATGGATGCGGGCCCGCCCGTTTGTGCGGAGCTAAGTACTACTTGGACTCGTCCTCGTCCTCGTCGTCTTCGTCCTCATCTTCATCGTCTTCATCGAAGTCTTCGTCTTCGTCGTCTTCATCGAAGTCGATGTCGTCGAGCCAGTCGTCGAGGAGGTCAGCGGCAGCCTCTTCATCTTCGGCTTCTTCGATCTCGACGGTGCCGTTGCCCCAGATGCGGGCTTCGACGGTGATGCCCTCGGCATCGCTGGCAGCGTCGTGAAGCTGCTCTTCGAACTCAGAGGCGATGCGGTCGGCTTCCTCGGCCGACTCGGCCTCGATGATGAGGCCAGAAATGACCTCGTAGCGCAGCATCGCGGCGAACTTCGGCATGGGGAGCTCCCTTTCGTGCGGCGACGCCTCGTGCGACGCAGACACAACGACGCTACCGCGCGAAGTTGAACGGCAACAAGGTGTAGCAGACCAAGATTTGGGAGAGTTGCCGAAGGGCACACGTAGGCTGATCGGATGTTTACGCCACTCGGAACCGCCATTCTGCAATTTGCCCCCGTGCTTGACCGCGACGCCAACCTTGAACGGCTCGCTGCTGAGGTGGAGGTGGCGGTTTCGCGTGGGGCGCGGCTTGTGGTTGCGCCCGAGTACTCCTCGGCCTTCGAGAAAGAGCCAGGGGAGTGGATGCGCGAAGTCGCGGAGCCGCTCGATGGTCCCTTCGTGCGCGGACTCACCGAGATCGCCGAGCGCACCGGTGTGACGATCGTCGCTGGGTTCCTCGAGTGCGCGAGTGATGCATCCGCGAGCAGTAGCGAAGATGCAGACGAGGATGCGAAGCCGTGGAACAGTCTCGTGGCCGTCGGGCCGCAGGGTGTCGTTGCACACTCGCGCAAGACTCACCTCTACGACGCGTTCGGCACTGGCGAAAGCGAGTGGCTCGCACCGGGGGCTGCCGACGCTGCACCGGCGGTGTTCGAGGTCGAGGGGATGCGTTTCGGTCTGCAGACCTGTTACGACCTGCGGTTTCCCGAGGTAAGTCGGCGACTCATTGACGCGGGCGCGCACGCACTCGTCGTGCCGGCGGAATGGGTGCGTGGACCGCTCAAGGAGCACCACTGGTCGACACTTCTGCGGGCGCGAGCGATCGAAAACATTGCTTACGTGATCGGTGCCGACCAATCGCCGCCAGTTGCCGTGGGCCGTTCCGCGATTGTTGACCCGCGTGGCATCGACATTGCCGCCATCGGTTCGGCCGAAGGAATCGCCATCGCCTGGCTCGATGCCGGCACGGTCACGGCCGCGCGCACTGAGAATCCCGCACTTGGCTTGCGAAAGTACGGCGTGAGCGTGCTGGATTGATGCTCTGGGGTGACGCCGAGTGTCGGTGGGTCTTGCTACCGTGGGTTGGGTGTCTGAAAACCCCGTATCACCCGAGGAGCAGCCGGTGACGAACACCGACGCGGCCCCCGACGTCGAGCCAACCGCTGAGGGCGGTGCCCCAGCGAAGGAGCACCTGCCCGTGATGGATGCGATCACCGCGACCGACTTGCCGCCCCGCGATGATGCGGAATTGACCGTCGAAGCGAACCCTGCCGACGAAGCGAACCCTGCCGACGAGGCGAATCCGACCGCGGCGCCGCGTGACCTTGGCCTCGGCCAAAAGACCGCCGAGGGTTTGTCGACGATGACCCCGGTGGCGCGTCAGACCGAGGCGGGCGACCGCGATCTCGGTGATGTTGCGCTTCGTCTCGAGGGACTCACCAAGAAGTTCGGCAGCCACCGCGCCGTCGACCACGTGTCGTACACCGTGCGTCAGGGCTCGTTCTCGGGCATTGTCGGGCCGAACGGCGCGGGCAAGACCACGACGCTGATGATGATTGCGGGCCTACTCAAGCCCACGAGCGGCACCGTGCATGTCGGCAATGTCGACGTCTGGCGCAATCCCCGTGACGCCTATCGCCGCATCGGCACGCTGCCAGACCGGCTGCGCATGTTCGACCAGCTCACCGGCGCGCAATACCTTGGCTATGTCGGCACGTTGCGCGGCCTTGACAAGCACCAGGTCGAGCACCGCACCGAATCACTGCTCGACACCTTTGAACTGCGCGGCAGCGCCAACCGCCTTGTGGTCGACTACTCGGCAGGTATGCGGAAGAAGCTCGCGCTGGCGTCGACGATGATCCACTCGCCCGAGGTGCTCATCCTTGATGAGCCGTTCGAAACTATCGACCCGGTGTCGGCGGGTGTGCTCATTGATGTGCTCATCGATTACGCCGATAAGGGCGGCACGGTCGTGCTCTCGAGCCACTCAATGGATCTCGTGCAGCGCATGTGTGACCACGTCGCCGTCATCGTCAAGGGCTCGGTCATCGCCGAAGGCACGGTCGATGAGGTGCGTGGTGACATCACCCTGGAAGAGCGGTTCCGGCACATTGTTCGTGGCCCGGCACAGCCCGAGGGACTCGACTGGCTCGAGATTTCATTCGGATGAGCGGCGGCATGCTCGGACTCATCTGGCGTTCATTTGGCCAAAGTTTTCGACGCGAGTCGCAGGTGCGCCGCGCGTCGCTGTTCGCACTGGTTGCGAGCATCCTCGTCGGTGTTGGACTCATCGCCGTCGCAACCGTGACCCGCGATGGCACGCCGACCGCGCAGGTGCTGCTCGGTGGCGCGGCGATTGTGGCCGTGTTGCTTGCGGCACTCATCGGTGATCTCGGTCACGCTGCCGACCCGCTCGACGAGCGCGCGCTTGCGCTCGCCGGACAGCGTCCCAGTCAGGCCGCAGTCGGTGCGTTCGGCGCGGCGTTGTTGTCACCGCGGGCACTCGTGTGGTGGCTCACTGGCCTCGCTATGGCGGTCGTGCTACGGCCAGATGCGGTGGGACTCCTCGGTGGGCTCGCCATCGCGCTCACACTCATGAGTGTCGACCGGATTGGCACTTCGATTGGGCGCGCCCTCGCCGAGCGACGCATTGGCCGCGAGGTGCGTGCGGTGCTCGGCTATGCAGTCCTGTTGCTGATTCCGCCGACGGCCTTCACACTCGCATTCTTGCCATGGCAGACCGTGCTCGCTGACCTGGATGCACCGGTCGCGGCCGCGCTGCACTCGATTCCTCCTGCGGCCGGCGTGCTCGCGGAGTTTGCTGGGTCGCCGTGGCGGTCTGTGGCGATTGGGCTCGCCGGTGCGCTGCTCGCGGCCGTGATTGCGATGGTGAATGGCGCGCGGACCGGGCGTCGCGCCATGCGATATTTCTCGCCGGGTGGCGTGAGCCGCCTTGGAATTCAGCGCACTGCGCTCGGGTCGCCCGTGCGCATGATCGCCTGGCGCATTGCTGCGGCTTGGCTGCGCGATGGCCGTTATGCGGTGATTCTCGTTACCGTCTTCCTCCTGCCGCTGATTTTGCTCGTGCCGTTGGCGATTGGCGGTGTGCCGCGGGAGTGGCTCGTGCTGCTGCCGATGCCGCTGTTCGGGTTCATGCTCGGCTGGTCGCTGCACAACGACCTCGCCTATGACTCGACGGCCGTGTGGCTACATGTCACCTCGGGGATGCGCGGAGCATCCGATCGTTTGGGTCGCGCACTTCCGACCCTCATCTTGGGCACGATCGTGATTGTGCTCGGCGGCCTCATGACTGCGGTGTTTGCCGCAGACTGGAAGTATGCGCTTGCGGCCGGATCGGTCGCATTGGCGTTGCTCTGGGTTTCGGCGGGTGGGTCGTCGCTCATGTCGGTGCTCGCGCCGTATCCCGTCGCGCAGCCCGACGAGTCGCCGTTTACGCAGCCGGTGCGCTCGTGGGGCGGGGCAGTGGTCGCGCATCCGGTGGCCGGACTCATTGAGATTGCGCTGTGCATCCCGGTGATTTGGCTTGCCGTTACGGCCCTGCGCGAAGGCTCGACGAACCTCCTCTGGGGCGCCTTCGCGGCCGCCGTCGCACTGGGCGTTGCCGTCTTCGCGATCGGCGTCGCCATTGGTGGACGGGTGTTCGAGCGTCGTGGCACGCGGATTATGCAGTTCGCTCAGATGAACTGAGCTAGGCCCTCGAAGCTCGCGTGTGCTGAGGCCCTCGAAGCACGGGCGACCGTCCTAGACTGTTCGCCATGGCTCCTTTCCGTAACCACACCATGGATCCGGGTAGCGATTCACCGGCGGGCGGTACCGATGTGCTCGATCGTCAGCTCGAAGAACTGCTCGAAGATGAGCGCACCGACGACGGCGATCACGATAAGTTCGCCCACTACGTGCGCAAAGAGAAGATCGTTGAATCTGCGGTGACCGGCAAGCCGGTGCGCGCGCTCTGCGGCAAGAAGTGGCTTCCGAATGCGAACCCCGATCGGTTCCCGATCTGCCCCGATTGCAAGCGCATCTACGAGCAGATGAAGTGATGGGCGACGGCAACAACGACGGCCTCACGCCACGCGAGCGAGTTGATCACCAGGTCGCACACGACATCACCGTGCAGTGGCTTGGCATTGAATTCATCGAGGTGGATGAGCACCACGTGCGAGCGCGCATGCCGATCCGCGACGAGATGCGCAATGGTTTCGGCATCGTGCACGGCGGCTTCCCGTATCTGCTTGGCGACACGGCGTTCGCGTTCAGTGGCACCGCGGCCGGTGCGCCGATGGTGACGCACCACGCCTCGACGACCTACACGGCTCCGGCTTGTGGCGCCTATCTCGAAGCTGAGGCGCGAGTGCATCACCGCTATGGCCGCTATGTCATCTGCAATGTCGATGTCTTCGACGAGGACGGCTCAACCGTGGTGCACCAATCGATGCACGGGGTCGTGTCAAAGAAGGTCGCGACGACCGAAAACGCCTCGGCCGTTATCGGCGGAGTCGGTGCCAATGGTGTGCCCGACGTGGGCACCCGCGACGCCTAGCGCTGGACACCCGGCGAGTCGCTGGTTGTACGGCCTTGCCGTGCCCAACCAGCGGCTAGGCGAGCTCCATCGACCCGTCGTCGTGGATGTAATAGGTCGACAGCGCCGGCTCACCCTTCCCCAGTCGGCGAGCCGTGCGGGGGAGTTCAGCCATCGCCTCCGCGCAGTGGGCACGGGCAGCGCGCACGCCGGCGGCACCCGTGTACTGCTCGTCGATGACGCCGTCGACCACGTAATCGACGTAGAGCGGTCGGTCGTCGTCATCGCCGACGGGCAGGCCACCCACCGAGATGAGCTCGCCCGTGGCGACGCCGCGCTCGTCGCGTCGACGCACCGGGTACTTGAGGCCGCCCACCGAGCGCTTGCCGGGGGAAGCCTTTGCGACCGGCACCCAGTCGCCGTCACCCTCGCGGCGGGCAACGAGCTTGTAGACCATGCCAGAGGCGACCGCGCCGGAACCGGTGACGACGCTCGTGCCGACACCAAATGCATCCACCGGCGATGCCGCGAGCGACGCAATCGCGTACTCGTCGAGGTCGTTCGTGACGGTGATCTTCGTGTTCGTGGCACCGAGGTCGTCGAGCTGTTCGCGCACCTCGCGCACGAGCACCGGCAGGTCACCGGAGTCGAGGCGCACGCCACCGAGCTCGGTGCCGGCGACTTCAATGGCCGTGCGGATCGCGTTCGGCACATCGTAGGTGTCGACAAGCAGGGTGGTGTCAACACCGAGCGCGGCGACCTGCGCCGCGAAGGCGTCGCGCTCGTTGTCATGAAGGAGCGTCCACGAGTGGGCAGCGGTGCCCATGGTCGGCACGCCCCAACTGCGGCCCGCCTCGAGGTTCGAGGTGGCCGAGAAGCCAGCGATAAACGCGGCACGAGCCGCGCTCACGGCGCTGCGCTCACCGGTGCGGCGCGAGCCCATCTCGGCCAGCGGGCGGCCATCGGCGGCCGAGACCATGCGGGCAGCTGCGGAGGCAACGGCCGAGTCGTAGTTGAAGACGCTGAGCAGCATTGTCTCGAGGATCACGCCCTCGGCGAAGATCGAGCGCACCTCAAGCAGCGGCGACTGCGGGAAGTACACCTCGCCCTCGCGGTAGCCACGAATCGTGCCCGAGAACTTGTAGTTCGCGAGCCACTCGAGCGTCGCATCCGAGACGACACGGTTCTCGCGCAGAAACTCGAGCTCTGCATCCTCGAATTGAAAGCGCGCGAGCAATTCCAGCGCCCGACCGATACCGGCGACCACCCCGTAGCGGCGGTCGTTTGGCAGCCGACGGGCGAACAGTTCGAAGACGCACTCGCGATCGGCGGTGCCATCTTGCATGGCCGCATCGACCATGGTGAGTTCGTAGTGATCGGTCAACAGCGCGGTTGAAAGATACGGCGTCATGTGTCAAGACTAAACCGGTGAAGATTGGTGCGGAGTAGGATGCTCGGTTGTGAGAAACGCACCAATTGGCATTTTCGACTCGGGGGTCGGTGGTCTCACTGTCGCCCGCGAAGTGCGTGCGCAACTGCCGCACGAGTCGATCAGCTATGTCGGTGACACACTCCACACGCCATACGGATCGAAGCCCATCGCCGATGTTCGTCGCTGGTCGCTCGAGATTCTTGACGAGCTCGTGAGCGAGGGCGTGAAGATGCTCGTCATCGCCTGCAACACCGCCTCAGCGGCAGTGTTGCGCGATGCCCGCGAACGGTATGACGTGCCGGTGATCGAGGTCATCGCACCGGCGGTGCGCGCGGCCATGCGGTCGACGCGAAACCAGCGCGTTGGCGTAATTGGTACCGAAGCCACGATCGGCTCGGGGGCCTACCAGGATGCGTTCGCCGCCGCGATCGATCTGCATCTCACCGCGCAGGCGTGCCCCGCATTTGTCGATCACGTCGAGCGCGGAGATACGACGAGCCCAGCGCTCGTCGCCCTGGCGCGCGAGTACCTGGCGCCGCTGCAAGAAGACGGTGTCGACACCGTGGTGCTCGGTTGCACGCACTATCCGTTCCTCAAGGGTGTGCTCGGATATGTGCTCGGCCCCGAGGTACGGCTCGTGTCGAGCGATGTCGAAACCGCCCAGGATGTGTATCGCACGCTGCTCGATCGAGATCTACTCAGCGGCGGCGAAACCGAGCCGACATACAGTTATCGGGCTACTGGGGCGAATACCGAGGCGTTCAAGACCCTCGCGAATCGTTTTCTTGGCGCCGATGTGCGCCACGTTGAGCTGTTGCGCACCGGCGCAATCGACCTGCCCACGATGAGGAGCCCGCAATGACCTTTACCCGTGCCGATGGCCGAGCCGTTGATGAACTGCGTCCGATCACGATCGAGCGAGGCTGGAGCGCGCAGGCTGAGGGCTCGGCGCTCATTTCGTTTGGGGCGACGAAGGTGCTGTGCACCGCCTCATTCACGCCGGGAGTGCCGCGCTGGCTGAACGGCCAAGGTAAGGGCTGGGTGACCGGCGAGTACGCAATGCTGCCGCGCGCGACGAATGAGCGCACGCAGCGCGAGTCGGTGAAGGGCAAGGTCGGCGGGCGCACGCACGAGATTTCTCGACTGATCGGCCGTTCGTTGCGCGCTGCGATCGATATGCAGGCGCTTGGCGAGAACACCATCATGATCGACTGCGATGTGTTGCAGGCCGATGGCGGCACGCGCACGGCCGCGATTACCGGCGCGTTTGTGGCGCTGGCCGATTCGATTGAGTGGGCGCGCGCGAACAAGCATGTGGCGCGCAAGGCTGAGGTGCTCAAGAACTCGATTTCGGCGGTATCGGTCGGCATCGTCAACGGTGTCG
This sequence comes from Gulosibacter macacae, assembly GCF_003865375.1. Taxonomy (GTDB): domain Bacteria; phylum Actinomycetota; class Actinomycetes; order Actinomycetales; family Microbacteriaceae; genus Gulosibacter; species Gulosibacter macacae. The sequence goes on from NZ_RQVS01000001.1 coordinate 78,508, forward strand.
CGGTGCTCGATCTGCCCTACGAAGAAGACGTGCGTGCCGAGACCGACATGAACGTCGTGATGACCGGCAATGGCAAGTTCATTGAGGTGCAGGGCACTGCTGAGGGCGCGCCATTTGATGGGACTGAGTTGCAGGCGCTGCTCGGGCTGGCCGTGACCGGTAATGCTGAGCTCGCGCGCATCCAGCGCGAGGTGCTCGCGAAGTGAGCGCCGTGCAGCAGATCGTGCTCGCCTCGCGCAATGCGCACAAGCTTGAGGAGCTGCGACGCATCCTCGCACCGACGCTCGGTGAGATCGAGCTCGTTGGTGATGACGGCCCCGGGCCGGTCGAAAACGGAGTGACGTTCGAGGCAAACGCGCTGATTAAGGCGCGTGCGGCGGCTCAGCGCACCGGGTTGCCGGCACTCGCCGACGACTCGGGGATAGCGGTGGACGTGCTTGGCGGGTCGCCCGGCATCTTTTCGGCGCGCTGGGCTGGCCCGCAGCGCTCGGATGCGGACAATCTCGACCTGCTCCTCTGGCAGCTCAGCGATGTGGCCGATGAGCACCGCGGGGCGAAATTCGTCGCCGCGGCGGCGCTTGTGATGCCGGATGGTCGGGAGGTTGCGGTGCGCGGTGAGTGGCCCGGGTCGATTCTGCGTGAGCGTCGCGGTGCGGGCGGGTTCGGCTACGACCCGATCTTTTTGCCCGAAGGTTCTGAGCGCGCGGCCGCGGAATTGGATGCGGCCGAGAAGGATGCGCTGAGTCACCGCCGCCGCGCCTTCGAAGCGCTCGCGCCGCATCTGCAAGCCTGGTTGGTCGAGTAGCGCGCAGCACAAACTTGGTTGGTTGAGTAGCGGCGTAGCCGCGTATCGAAACCACGCCACCACCGAAAGTCTGGTGCGGGCGGGGGGACTTGAACCCCCACGCCGTGAAGCACTGGAACCTAAATCCAGCGTGTCTGCCAATTCCACCACGCCCGCGAACCACAGCAGTCTACTGCGGTTCGCGGGCATCGTGCTACGCGACGCCGGTGCCGAGCCAGGCGCCGATGCCAAAGGTGATTGCCAGCGCGAGCATCCCACCGAGCACCACGCGGATGACCGCGGGGCCGACACGGGCTCCGCCCAGCTTCGCCGAGAGCCAGCCAGTGATCACGAGCGCAATGAGCACGACGAATGCGGTTGCGGGAATCTTCATCGCGCCGGGCACGAAGAGCACCGCGAGCAACGGCAAGATCGCGCCCACCGTGAACGCGAGCGCGGACGCACCCGCGGCGACCCAGGGGTTCGTCAGCTCTTCCGCATCCATATGCAGTTCGGTTTCGAGGTGCGCGCCGAGCGCATCTTTCGCCGTGAGTTCGCGAGCGACCTCTTCGGCGGTTTCTCGGCGCAGGCCCTTCGCCATGTAGAGCTGGGTGAGCTCCTCGAGTTCTTGCTCGGGCATGTGCTCGAGCTCCCACGTCTCTTTCGCGATCAGAGCCTTTTCGGTGTCGCGCTGCGTTGAGACCGAGACATATTCGCCAACGCCCATCGACAGCGCGCCAGCGAGGAGCGCCGCGGTACCGGCAATGAGTAGCGGTTGAAACTCAGGAGTCGCAGCAGCAACACCGACGACGAGCGCCGAGGTCGAGACAATGCCGTCGTTCGCGCCAAGTACGCCGGCACGCAACCAGTTGAGGCGCTGGCCGTGGTTCGACGCATGAACGTCGTTGACAGGATGCAGTGGTTCTACCGCGGGATTGGTCATGCGCCAATTCGACCACTGGATGCGCCGATTCACCACGAAGGTTAGGCAACGCTTCGCGGTTGTGGATAACTTCGCAGAAGTTTCGCGGGGGAGTGCATGATGCCCGCGTGACCGCAGCCGTGACCAATATCACCGAACGCGTGCGCGAGCGCGTGCGGCGCGACGGCATTGAGCTTGCTCCCGGTGCGCCGCATGCGACAGTCCTCGTGCGCGAAGAGGTGCGTGCCTACGCCGAATCGGCGCTCGCGGGCGACCTGCCGCTCGTCGTCGATGAAGCTCGCGCGGTCGAAGAGGTGCTTGCGCGGGTCACCGGGTTCGGGGCGCTACAGCCCTATCTCGACGACCCCGAAATCGAAGAGATCTGGGTGAACGCGCCGACACGCGTGTTCATCGCTCGCAATGGCGTCGCCGAACTGACCCCGACGCTCATTCCAGCCGAAGAGTTGCGCGATCTCGTCGATCGAATGCTGCAATCCACCGGCCGCAGGCTCGATGTGTCGTCGCCATTCGTCGATGCCTCCCTGCCAGACGGCTCGCGCCTACACGTCGTGATCCCGGATATTTCGCGGAAGTATCCCGCGGTGAACATTCGCAAGTTTGCCCGCCGCATCCGCGATCTCGATGCCCTCGTGGGGCGCGAGTCGCTGACCGCACAGGCGGCGACGTTCTTGCGCACTGCGGTGCGGGTCGGCGCGAACGTGCTCGTCTCGGGCGCGACGCACACGGGCAAGACCACGATGGTGGGTGCGCTCCTGGGTGCGGCGCCGGCGCAGGAGCGCATCGTCACGGTAGAAGAGACGTTCGAACTCGATCTCGTTGCCCGCGATGTGGTCGCGATGCAGTGCCGTCAGTCGTCGCTCGAAGGCACCGGTGAGATCACACTGCGGCGGCTCGTGAAAGAGGCGCTGCGGATGCGGCCCGATCGCCTCGTCGTCGGCGAAGTTCGCGAGGCAGAGGCGCTCGAACTCCTCATCGCCCTCAATTCGGGGCTGCCCGGCATGTGCACGATTCACGCGAACTCTGCTCGGGATGCATTGGTGAAGCTCTCGACGTTGCCGTTGCTCGCCGGGCGCAACATTGACGCTGGCTTCGTGGTGCCGACCATCGCTTCGGCCATTGACCTCGTCGTGCATCTTGAAATGACGCCCGGCGGTCGCCGACGCGTGCGCGAAATCATTGCCCCGACCGGCGCGGTGCACGGCGGCACGATCGAGGCGAGTGTGCTGTTCGATCGCGGTGGCGGCGAGCTTGCCGCCACCGGAGCCCCGCCGCCGCGTACCGAAAAGTACCTGCGGCACGGGCTTGACCCGGCCGCAGGGCTACGCACTGCGGACCCAGTTTGGGCGGGTCAATGACCGCCATCGCACTCGGGCTTCTCGCTGGCGCAGGTATGGCGCTCATTGTTGCGGCAGTGCTGCGGCCTGCGGAACGAACGGCCACTGCGTCCTCACGGCCGGCATTCTCGCGACTCAACGACGCGCTCATGCGCGCCGGGCTCGAGCGCACGCCGGTGGCCGCATTTCTCGCCGCCACCGCAATCTCGGGGCTCTCGCTTGGTGCGGTGGCGTTGTTGACAACAGGCATCCTGGTGCTCGGCGCACTCGGACTCGCGATCGGCTGCTGGCTGCCCTTTGCGCTCCTCGCATGGCGTGCCAACCAGCGTCGCCGCGCGAATCGAGGAGTATGGCCCGAGGTCGTTGACCACCTCATCGCCTCGGTGCGCTCAGGGCTCGGGCTGCCGGATGCACTTGAGCAGCTCTCGCGCACCGGCCCAGAGTCGCTGCGCGATGACTTCGCGGTGTTTGGGCGGCACTATCGAGCGACGGGCTCATTTGCGCACGCCGTGGTCGAGACGAAGTCCCGGCTAGCTGATCCGACGGCAGACCGATTGCTCGAAACGCTCCGCATGGCCCGCGAAGTCGGTGGCACCGAACTCGTCTCGGTGCTGCGGGCACTCAGCGGTTACTTGCGGGATGAGCAGGCCGTGCGTCACGAAGCTGAAGCCCGACAGAGCTGGGTGATGAACGCGGCTCGCCTCGGAGTTGTCGCTCCTTGGCTTGTGCTCCTACTGCTCGCCACGCGCCCCGAAGCTGCCGCGGCGTACAACACACCGGGCGGCACGATGGTAATTCTCGGCGGGCTTGTCGCCTCAGTGCTCGCGTATCGGCTCATGGTCGTGATCGGTCGTTTCCGTGACGATGGGCGGTGGTTCGCGTGACCGCGCAATTGGGTCTTGCCGTGCTGCTCGGACTCGCCCTCGGGCTCGGGCTGTGGGCCATCGTCTCGCGACTACCGCGCCTCGCGCCGCTACGCCTTGCTGACCGCGTGGCGCCGTACCTGGTCGATGTCTCTGACGTTGCCCGCGAGCAGATGCATCGTCGCAAGCTTGACCCGATGCCGACGCTCGGACTCATCCTCGCGCCGGTCGTTGACCTCACGCGCCGCATTCTCGCCTTCGTCGTGAGCGGTGGCGACGACGTAGCGAGGCGGCTACGGCGCGCCGGGTCGCCGCATACGGTTGAGCGGTTCCGCACCGAGCAGGCGGCGTGGGCGCTCGCGGGACTCGCGATCGGCATCGTGCTCGCCGCGGTAGCCCTTCGAACCTCGGCCGCCAACGTGCTCGCGGCGGTGGTGCTGCCACTCATGTGCGCGGCCGCGGGAGCGGCCGTGCGTGATCTCTTGCTGCGCCAGGCGGCAGCGACGCGGATGCGCCGCATCGCCAGCGAGTATCCGACCGTGCTCGAATTCCTCTCGCTCTCGCTCGCCGCAGGTGAAGGCATCTTCGACGCGCTCGTACGGGTGTCGAAACTCGGCCGCGGCGAACTTGCCGCAGAACTCGGCGGCATCGTCCTGCGGGTGCGGGCAGGGGAGCCGCTTGTGAGCGCCCTGCAGTCAACCGCTCGCGAACTTGGCCACATCCCGCTCGAGCGCACCTTTGACCACGTCGTCACCGCGATTGAACGCGGCGCCCCACTCGTTGACGTGCTGCGGGCCCAAGCGCGCGACGCGCGCGAGCTGGCGAAGCGCGACCTCCTCGAACAATCCGGGCGGAAGGAAATCTCAATGATGGTCCCGCTGGTCTTGGTTGTGCTGCCGATCACCGTCGTCTTCGCCGTCTACCCCTCCTACTTCGTCCTCACCTCCACGTTCTGACTCCACTTGAAAGGCCCTCACCATGCCGCTCTACCTGCAATTCCTCGCCTTCATTGATCAGCTCGCCACCCGTATTCGTCGCGAAGATCGCGGCGACGTACCCGGATGGGTTTTGGTGGCGTTAATGTCTGCCGGCCTCGTGATCCTGCTCTGGACGCTTGCCGGCCCGCTCCTCGCCGAAGTGTTCCAAGACGCCATCGACCGCGTCACCGGCCAGTTCTAAACGACCCGTGCCCAGCATCCGTCATTTGCTTGCTCGGCTTCGTCGCGACGACGGTGCCGCGACCGTCGAGTGGACTCTCGTCGCGGCGATCTTGACGATGCTGTTTCTCTCGGTGTTGCAACTGGGATTCGGGATGCACGTGCGCACGACGCTCATCGACGCCGCAGCTGAGGGCGCGCGAACCGCCGGGCTTGAGGGTGCTCATCCGAGTGATGGCGTGGAGCGCACGACGGCCCTCATCGCCACGGCCTTGTCACCCGGCTACGCGAACGATGTATCGGTCGTCGTGAGTGGGGCACTCGTGACGGTTACCGTGCGCGCGCCGCTGCCGCTCATTGGCCTGCTCGGGCTGCCAGACGGAATCGAGGTGCAGGCCCATGCGCCGGTGGAGGGGTAGCGGCCGGTTTGGTGCCCGCTGCCTCGGAGCGGCGGCGCGGATGCTCGGCGCGCGCTTTCAAGCGGAGCGCGGTTCAGCCTCGCTCGAATTTCTCGGGCTCGGGGTGGTGCTGCTCATTCCGATCGCCTATGGCACAGTGGCGCTCCTGCAATTGGAACAGGCGCGGCTCGCGACCGACCTCGGCGCGCGCAACGGAGCTCGGGTGCTCGTGACCGGCAGCGACGACGCCGCCGCGCTCGCGGAGCAACACATCGCGCTTGCACTGCACGACCACGGGATCGATCCGGCGGCCGCACGCATCGAAATTCGTTGCGCGCCGAATCCCGACTGTGCTGTCGCCGGCGACACGCTCACCGTGACCGTGCGCACCGAGGTGCCGTTGCCGTTCGTGCCGGGAGCAGCCGAATGGCTCACGATCCCAGTGGAGTCAAGCGCCACCTATCCACGCGATCGCTTTGAGGCGATGCCGTGATGCGCCGCTTACTCACCCGCGACGAGGGGTCAGTGACCCCGCTCATCCTCGTGTACGCGCTCATTGCACTCGCGGCTGGGCTCTTGCTCACCTCAGCGGCCGATCTCTATCTCGCGCGCAAACAGCTGTTCTCGGCGGCGGATGCGGCGGCGCTCGCGGCCGTGACTCGGTACGAACTCGAGGCGGTCACCCTTGTTGAGGGCAAGCCCCTTGTCGGGCTCGATACCGAGCAGGCGGCGATTGCGGCAAACGACCACCTCGCGAAATTCGGGCCGACGGGCGCGCAGGTGACCGCAATCGCGATCGATGGTGACCGCATCCACCTCACCGTCGAAGCCACGTGGACGCCGGTGATTACGAGCGCCTTCGTGCCGCTCGCGGTGCCCATCAGCGTCGACGTCTCGGCCCGCGGCCGCCTGGAATAGCCACAAGTGACCCTCACGTGGTCAAGTGGCCCACCCATGGGTGGGGGAGTTCGCCACGAGAGGGTCACTTGCCGCACCTCGACCACCCTGGCCGGGGCGCGTCGCGGGTGCAGCACGCCCTGAGCGAGCACTCGTGCGGTGATAATGCCCGGGCCGGTACCCTGGAGGAATCATGATCAACCTCGATATCTCCGCCGAAATCGCCCAGCTGCGGTCGACCTTCGCCCACATTCGCGATGTGCTCAACCCCGAGGCGCTCGCGGCGAGCATCCAGGAGCTCGAGCAAGAAGCATCCGCGCCCGACCTCTGGGACGACCCCGAGAACGCGCAGGCGGTCACGAGCCGACTCTCGCATGCCCAGGCCGACCTCAAGCGCATCACCGGCATCGAGCAACGTCTCGACGACCTCGAAGTGCTCGTCGAAATGGCGGTCGAAGCGGACGACGCCGACACCGCCGCCGAGGCCGAGCGCGAGCTCGCCGGCGTCACCAAGACCATTGCCGATCTCGAAGTGCAGACGCTCCTCGACGGCGAGTTTGATCCGCGTCCGGCAGTGATCACCATTCGCGCGGGCGCCGGTGGCGTCGATGCCGCCGACTTCGCCGAAATGCTGCTGCGCATGTACTCGCGCTGGGCCGAACAGCACGGCTACGCCATCAACGTGCTCGACACGAGCTATGCCGAGCAGGCCGGTATCAAGTCGGCAACCATCGAAGTCGACAGCCCCTATGCCTTCGGCACGCTCTCGATCGAGGCCGGCACGCACCGCCTGGTGCGGATGAGCCCCTTCAACTCGGCCGGCAGCCGCGAGACGAGCTTCGCGGCCGTCGAGGTCGTACCGCTCATTGAAACGACCGAGCAGGTCGACATTCCCGACAACGACATTCGGGTTGATGTGTACCGCTCGTCTGGTCCCGGTGGTCAGTCGGTGAACACGACCGACTCGGCCGTGCGCATCACGCACCTGCCCACCGGCATCGTCGTGAGCTGTCAGAACGAGAAGTCGCAGATTCAGAACAAGGCTGCCGCGATGCGCGTGCTGCAGTCGCGACTGCTGCTGCAGCGCCGCGAAGAGGAAGAGGCGCAGAAGAAGGAGCTTGCGGGCAATATCACCGCCTCGTGGGGCGATCAGATGCGTTCGTACGTGCTCGCGCCGTACAAGATGGTGAAAGATCTGCGCTCGGGGTACGAAACCTCGAACCCAGACCGAGTGTTTGATGGTGACTTGGATGAGTTCATCAACGCCGGTATTCGCTGGCGGAAGACGGGGCACAAGGTTTCGGAGTAGTGCGGTTGCGCGGGTCAGTTTCTGTTGACGCCCGGCAAGCGGTAGCATCCCGAGCATTCACGGCAGTTCACAGCCGATCTGCAGGCGATTGGATGCTGCCACCATCCCTACTCAGGAGGCTTCATGGCGGCCAACACTGACCACGCCCCGCAGCCACGCGCGAAACGAGACATGTTCTCGTCGCGCAATATCTTCATCCTCGCGGCCATCGGCTCCGCCGTCGGCCTCGGCAACATCTGGCGCTTCCCGTACGTCGCCTACGACAACGGCGGCGGCGCGTTCATCATCCCTTACCTCATCGCACTGCTCTGCGCGGGTCTGCCGCTGCTGCTCTTCGACTACGCCATCGGCCACCGTTACGGCGGCTCGGCACCGCTCTCATTCGCCCGTGTGCAGAAGTGGATGGAATCGGTCGGCTGGTGGCAGGTGCTCGTCTGCGTCATCATCGGCATCTACTACGCGGTGATCGTCGCCTGGGCGCTCATGTACACGATCTTCTCGTTCAACAAGGCGTGGGAATCGAACGCGGAGGGCCCCGGAGCCTTCCTCTTTGGCGACTTCCTTCAGCTCGGTGACGTCGGCGTGAGCTTCGACTTTGTCCCGGGCGTGCTCATCCCGCACGCACTTGTTTGGGTTGCCGTGTTCGTCATCATCGCGCTCGGCGTCAAGCGCGGCATCGCCGCAGCAAACATCGTATTCCTGCCGTTGCTCATGATCATGTTCCTCGCACTCGTCGTCCAGTCGCTCTTCCTGCCGGGCGCCGCCGACGGTCTCAACGCCCTGTTCACCCCCGACTGGGGCGCGCTCGCCAACCCCGGCGTGTGGGCAGCAGCCGTAGGCCAGATCTTCTTCTCGCTCTCAATCGGCTTCGGCATCATGGTCACCTACTCGTCGTACCTCAAGCGCCGCAGTGACCTCGCGGGTTCTGGTGCGGTCGTCGGTTTCGCAAACTCGAGCTTCGAGATCCTCGCCGGTATCGGGGTGTTCGCGGCGCTCGGATTCATGGCGAATGCCGCTGGCACCGGCGTTGAAGACGTCGCGGGCGCCGGTATCGGTTTGGCATTTGTCGCCTTCCCGACGATCATTTCGCAAGCACCGTTCGGCGAACTCATCGGTGTGCTCTTCTTTGGCTCACTGCTATTTGCCGGGCTTACGTCAATGATTTCGATCATTGAAGTCGTCGTCGCCGGTGTGCGCGACAAGCTCAACCTCACCCGTTTGCAGGCCACGATCGCCGTGGTCGTGCCGATGGCCATCATCTCGTTGCTGCTGTTCCCGACCGCCTCGGGGCTCTACGTGCTCGACGTCCTCGACGAGTTCGTGAACAAGTTCGGCATCCTCGCCGGCGCCCTTGTCTCGGTAATCGGCGTTGCGTGGGTCGCCCGCCGCATCCCCACCCTCTCGCGACACCTCACCTCGGTGTCGTCTATCCCGGCTGGCCGCTGGTGGCAGATCCTCATCTCAGTGGTCGTTCCGCTGGCATTGACCGGCATCCTTGTGAGTGAAGTGGTCACCAAGATCAGCGAACCCTACGGCGGCGGTGACTACCCGACGTGGTTCCTCGGTGTCTTTGGCTGGGGCATGTCGGCACTGCTGGTTGTGCTCGGCATCGTGCTCGCGATGCTGCCGTGGCCTAAGGCGATCCGCACCACCTTCGACGAACAGGCCGCGGACGATGAAATTCGTGCGGTCATGGAGGGCTGGACCGACGACAAGTCGCCGGCCGACCCCGACTCGAACCCGAAGTATGACCTCAAGGAGACTGACGCATGACCCCCGAAGCAATCCTCATGCTCCTGCTCGCCACCGGCACGGTCTGGGGCGGCCTCGTCGCCTCGATTGTGAACCTCCGCTCGCGCGGATCTGATCGCGACTGACCTCACAGCATCCTCAGTACTGCGCGCGTCGCCCCCTGAATCAGGGGGCGACGCCGTAGTTTGAGCGTGCCATGATCAGATTCGACCACGTCTCCAAGCTGTTCCGGGGTCAGACCGACCCCGCGCTCGACGATGTCACGTTCGAGATTCTCCGCGGCGAGTTCGCGTTCCTCGTCGGCGCCTCCGGTTCCGGCAAGTCGACGGTGCTGCGCCACATCCTGCTCGAAGAACATCCCACCGAGGGGCAGGTGCACGTGCTCGGACAGGATCTGCAGAAGATCTCGCTGCGCAAAGTGCCCTTCTATCGACGCAATGTGGGCATGGTGTTTCAAGACTTCCGCCTGCTCGCGAACAAGACCGTCTTCGAGAACGTCGCTTACGCGCAGAAGGTGATCGGCAAGACCCGCGGTCAGATTCGCCAGGCCGTGCCCGAGGTGCTCAAGACCGTGGGCCTGCAGGGCAAAGAAGACCGCTTCCCGCACGAACTTTCGGGTGGTGAGCAGCAGCGCGTCGCGATCGCCCGCGCGGTGGTGAATAAGCCCGCAATTCTGCTCGCCGATGAGCCCACCGGCAACCTCGACCCGGCGACCTCGCGCGAAATCATGAAGGTGTTGCGTCGCATCAACCGCAACGGTACGGCCGTGGTCATGGCCACCCACGATGTGTCAATCGTTGACGAGGCGAAGCAGCGCGTCATCGAGCTCGACAATGGTGCGATCGTGCGTGACGAAGAGATCGGCGTCTACACGCCCGAGATCGTCAAATACGAAGAGCCCGAAGCGCCCGACGTTGCCGCCGAACAGCCGCATCGCCAGACCATCGCCGAGGCCATGGCCGAGCGCGTCGGCAAGCCCGACCGTCGCGGTGCCTCGGCAGCTGTCGTCGACTCGCCGACGACCCGCCTGCCCGAACATGACGACGATGTGTCTGACTGGGCCGACGACGAAGAGGGGAGCCGCTGATGCTCGGATTCGTCATGGGCGAAATGTGGCAGGGCCTTCGACGCAACACCTCGATGGTGATTTCGGTAGTGCTCGTCACCTTCGTGTCGCTCACCTTCGTGGGCGCGGCGCTATTGCTGCAGTTCCAGATTCAGGGCATGAAGACCTATTGGTACGACCGAGCGCAGATCGCGATCGACTTCTGTACCGATGTCTCAGCCTCGCCCGATTGCGTTGGCGGTCAGGCGACCGAAGCGCAGCGGCAGGCAGTTGAGGATGAACTCAACGGGCCAGCGCTCACGCCCTACATCGAGCGCTACTTCTTTGAATCGCAGCAGGATGCGTACGACCGCTTCGTCGAGCAATTCAAGGATGACCCGCTCGTCTCATTCGTGAAGCCGGAGCAACTCAACGAGGCGTTCTGGATCAACCTCACGAACCCGGAAGACTCCGACATTGTGATCCAGACCATCCGCGGGATGCCCGGGGTTGAGTCGGTGACCGACCAGCGACAGTTCCTCGACTCGATCTTCGCGGTGCTCAATGGCGCCTCGGTCACCGCCTTCGCCGTCGCCATCGTCATGCTCGTCGCTGCGGTGCTCCTCGTTGCCACGACCATCCGGCTCTCGGCGTTCTCGCGGCGTCGCGAACTGCGCATCATGCGCCTCGTCGGTGCCTCGAACGGATTCATTCAAGCCCCGTTCATCCTTGAGGGCCTGTTCGCCGGCCTCGTTGGCTCGCTACTCGCCGCTGGCACCATCCTGGCAGGCACGCACTTCTTCGTGCAGGGCTATGTGGCCCCACGCATGCCAGCGCTCCAGCTTGTGGGAGTGTGGCCGGAAGCGGTGATCGTGGCGGGCATCCTGATCGTGATGGGTGCGGGACTCGCGGCCATCGCCTCGAGCATCTCGATTCGCCGCTACCTGCGCGTCTAACCAGGCGCGTCTGGGCACGCGCCACCCAGGTCGCGATAACCTGGAAGGTATGCCGAAAGAACAGGGGCGAAAGGTCGTCGCGACAAATCGCAAGGCTCGACACGACTACACGATCGAGGACACGTACGAGGCCGGCATGGTCTTGCACGGAACCGAGGTGAAGGCGTTGCGTCAGGGCCGGGCGTCACTTGTCGACGGTTACGCCTATGTCGACCGCGGCGAGATGTGGCTCGATGCCGTCTACATCCCCGAGTATTTTCAGGGCACCTGGAACAACCACGCACCGCGCCGCAAACGCAAGTTGCTGCTGCACAAGGAGCAGATCCGCAAGATTGCCGCGAAGACGCGTGAGGGCGGCTACACGATTGTGCCGCTGCAGCTCTACTTCTCTGATGGCCGCGCGAAGGTCGAACTTGGCATCGCCAAGGGTAAGAAGGAGTACGACAAGCGGCACGCCCTGCGTGAAAAGCAAGACAAGCGGGATGCAGACCGCGCCATGGCGGCGCGCAAGTACGTCGGCGAGTAGCTCGGCTCGAACGACCGGGAACCAAAAGACTTCGCCCTTCTCGAGCCACCAAGTGTGGTTGGTCGAGAAGGGCGAAGTCTGTATTGCAACCGCTGCGCCGTGCCTACTGGCTCAGCACCGCCGAGGCCTCAGTCTTGAGCTTGTCCTGCGAGAACTGGAAGTACTCAATGATCGAGCGGCCCGTGGTGCCGATCGAACCGACCGTCGTGTGCTCTGCATCCGGGCGACCGAGGTCGGTTTGCCAGGCGGTGTGGTCGGTGTTCCAGGCGTTTGCGACGGCAGAATCGGCGTCGGCAATCGCCTGGTCGGCAGCGGGGGCGAGGTTGTCGAGCTCGGGGTACATCGTCTCGCCTTCCTTGAGGTTCGGCTCGGTCGTTCGCAGGTGCGTGGCGATGGCCTGGAAGGCATCGGCGGTCTTGCCGTACTCGGTGGCACCGACGGCACAGGCGCCAGCGAACGCACTCATGACGCACTGCGTGTCGAAGGCGTTTGCAAGGTCGCGGTAGAAGCCCACGTAGGTGGTCTCAATCGCGGCGGCGTAGTTCTCGCGCAGGGTCTTGTCGTAGAGGTTCACGCAACCCGAGGGCGAGGCGCAGGTCCAGTAGAGCTGGCTATCGGGGGAGTCGACGCGCTCACCGTTTGGCACGGTGCGCGAGTCGGCGAGGACGCCGTTGATGTTGTCGTTGTAGGTCTTGTAGAGGTCGGTATAGGTGCTCAGGTTGTCGCAGAGTTCGGTCATCGCGCCGAGCGTCTTGTCACTCGTCGCGAGGAAGGCGTCGGCCGCCGTGCGCTGGGTGGCGAGGCTCTCGGCCGTCGACTGCGCGGCGACATAGGCCTCGGATGCGGTGGCATCCTCGTCAACCGGAAGCTCGGGAATGGCGGCGTCCTGCAGCTCAGTGCGCTTCGTGCTCGCCGCCTCACGGTCGGTGCACGCGGTGCTGATTGCGGATGCATCCATCTGGTAGAACGCAGAACCCGAGAACTGCAGTGGGCCAGCAATATCGGGCTTGGTCACGATGTCGAGGTTCTCCTGGTTCCACATCGTGTTGTAGGTGTTGACCTGCGCGTTGAATTCCGCCGCCAGTTCGTCACCCTTGGCGACCTTGCCGTTGTGAATCATCACAGGGATGAGGATGCCTGCGGCGAGAAGTGCAGCGGCACCTGCGGCGATACCGACGATGAGGCCGGTGCGCTTTTTCTTCTTGGGCTTCTCTTCGGTCTGGAAGGGCGAGACGGGGCCGCCGGGGCCCTCGGGTCCGTGGGGGCCGCCGAACTGGGGACCCTGGTGGCCCCCGAATTCGGCGCCGGGCTGGCCCTGGCCGAATTCGCCGAACTGGCCCGGCTGGCCCTGGCCGGATTGGCCGGGCTGCGCCTCGCCGAACTGTCTGGCAGCGGCATCGGCCGCCGCACCAGCGAACGCGCCGCCCTGATCGGCGCCGGTGTACTGGTTACCGAACGGAGTGGATTGGTCACCGGGGAGTGCGGCCGGGGGAGCGCCAAAGGGTTGCTGGCCGTGGGGGGCGCTGTTGGCGAAATCGTTCGGGTTGAACGCCTCGGTCGGCTGTTCGTGACGCGCGGCGGCGGCATCCTGCTCGCTGAACTGCGCCGCGAAGCCTTCGCCGTAGGCCTGCGTCTGCTGCTCGCCGTATGAGGGCGCATCGGCGTTCGCGGCGAACCAGGCCGGCTGCTCGGGCTGAGCCGGCTCGGACGGCTCGTCGACCTGCTCCGGCTGTGCGGGCTCAAACTGTCGATCGGGCTGGAACACCGGGGTGGGCTGCTCCGCATCGGCTGGCTGCTCGGTTTCGACAGACTCCTCGGCGGGCGGCACGTTGAACTGTTGCGCGGGCTGGAACGGTGTCGGAGTATCCGACGAAGGAACCTGCTGCTCGGGCTGGAACGACTGTTCAGGCTGGAACGACTGCTCGGGCTGTTGGAACGCTGGCGGTGACTGCTCCGGCTGGAACTGCTGTTCAGGCTGGAAAACCTGGTCACCGGGCGCGGGCGCACCAAAGTCGACCTGGGGCTCGGACGACTGCGGAGCATCCTGATTTGAGCTTGCCGGTCGGGTGCCAAACACGCCGCCGAACTGGTGACCGGCGTCGGGTGCCGGGGCCTCATTGGCCGGGGCTGGTTCGCCCTGGGCGTCGGGCTTCGGGGCCTCCCAATTAACGGCGCCCCACTGCGAGGGTGCCTGGTCGTCGGGCCGCTTGGCGTCGTTCGTGCCGTCGTTCGCGTTCATGCGCCTAAGAATACGGTTGCCAAGCATGCATTCGGGTGAATGTGGCGACGAATCGTCCTGCAGTCGTAGGACTGTTCTTGCGATCGAGGATGCGCTAAGATCGGTCTACTCGGCGCAAGTCGGGTGACAATTCAATAGCGTTGATGCTGTCAGCGCAGTCACGGGGATGATCGGTTTCGACATTGCTCGCGAAACTGCGTGAAGCGGGTAGAGGACGCGGGGTTATCTCTTAAACGCCCCTCGCAACCAATAAGTGCCAATAACAAGCGCACTGACTTCGCCCTCGCTGCCTAAGCACCGAGCCTCGAGTCCGTCAACCTAGGTTTGCGTTCGACCTAGATCTTGGCGTCATTTTGAACGATTGCTGCGTAGTTGCGTCACAGGGCTACGTGGGACTTTAACTTTGACTGGGTTTGTCGGTCAGGCTGTTCGCCGCTACGACCGGAACCGAGTAACACATCAGGCGAACTGCACCCGGAGAAGCCGCAGGCTCACAGCGATGGACGGGGGTTCAATTCCCCCCATCTCCACGAACACACCACGACCCTGGTCGCCGCACGATTCGTGCGCGACTCAGGGTCGTGGTGCGTTTCCGAGGGGTGTCGCAGGCCAGTGCCATGCTTGGATGGGGTGCCGTGGGTTCCGGAGGCAACAGGGCAAGGAGAGTGCAATGGATGAGGTCCTTGACACCGCGGGTGCGGGTGCAGCCGCTGGCAACTCGGTCGACAAGGCTGGCCCAATCGGCTCAGCTGCACTTCAACACGCAGTGTCCACAACCCTCGTCGAAGTCACGCCTGGCGTCGCCATCGTCTTTGGCGATGTGCCGGACGGCCTTGAACTCATCAGTCTCGACATGGTGCCGGGCTTCGATCGCGCACACCTTGCTACGACACTCGGCTCTCTCGCAAGCGCAGGAACGATGGTCGGCAACGTTGCCGATGCAGCATCCAAAGCGCAGGGTCTCTATCGCGTCAACAAGGCGACGCTTTCGCTGTTGAACAGCGGCGGGCAAATGGCGGCCAAAGACGGCGCCCAACTTGGCGCAATCTTGAAGAACGGCAAACTCATAGCCCAGGCCCGATTTGTCCCCGTTTCTATGACTGCGGCCGCCACGATCGCGGCGGTCGGTCCGGCGATTGCCATGATCGCGCTCCAGATGCAGCTTGGCGAGATTTCCGGACTCGTACGAACCAATATCCAGCTCACGACACAAATCCTTGAAGTCATTCGCAACGATCAGTGGGCGGAACTCGAAGGATTGGCAGGGTCGGTCGATAAGGCGGTCACAGAGGTCCGCGAGCTCGACGCGGTTACAGAATCCGTGTGGGAGCCTATCGCCGCGAGCGGCCCCAATATCGGCAAACAACTCGCGCTCTATAACAAGAATGTGGCGGACCACTTACGAGAACTCGGGAATCTGGACGGTCGCGCTCGTCGGAATTACCTCGAAATCAATGCGGCAGCAATTGTCGTTGACACGTTCGCAATGCTCCGAGCATTGCGAACCTACGCGAAGTACCAAACCATTCGAGCTGCCATCGCCAGAACACGAGGCATGAGCGACGAGAACGAAGCACGGCATTTCGAACTCATTACCCAGCAGACTCCACTTGAGATCAACTCTGCGCTTGACAAAATCAAGTCACTGATCGGGTCACTCGTGCGCGAGTTGCGAATCATCGCCGAACTTCCAGGCCGCGCTACCCTGCCTCTTTCCAAAAAACGGAAAGATGCGAAGGCGTCTCAACTGACCTCCCGTCAGCTGCTCGAAGCAATCGAGCCATTGGTCGACATGCTTGGGCAAGTAGCCGCAGATCCAGCTGTGCCAATGACCGTGTGCGCGCCCGAGGGGCTAGACCTTGATCCCTATCTGCGCATCCTTCGGTGGTTTCTTGAAGAAGGTGAGGAACTGCTCAGCGTGGCCTTTCCCTACGAGGTGGGGGATCGCACCGTTGCTGGAATCGTGCCAGGGGTTCTCGCCAGTCGGGTTGATGCGAGCTGGGGAGCTCTTGCCCCAGGATTCGCCGGTTCTCTTGTCGAGAAGGTGGCTTCGAGCACTTTTGTTGCGGTCACTGACCGTCGGATCATTACCGCTGACCCGAGGAACCTATTGAGCCGAGGCGAACTCGGGCCGATCTACTCGCGAGATGACGTGCGCCATGTGCGCACGCGTGTGAGCCAACGGGAGAGCGACCGGATAACGATCGACGTAACCATGGAGCACCGAGACCTCCACTTCATGTTTCCGCGCGCAGCTGATCCCGAGGACATCGATGGTGTGGCGACACTGCTCACCCAACGATCGAGTCTGGCCGGCCGGGCGGGCCATGACGCGGTTACTCAAAGCCAACAGCGAAGTCAGTTAATGGAGGACGGGTCCGAGCAGGTAATCAGCGACCTGAATTGCGCCGATGGTCGTGCGCTTGCGCAGTGATTCAACGGTGCCGGGGCCGCCCGCTGCGGGGAACGGCGTGAACACGAGCGACTCTTCCAGCTCAGGTTGCCCGAGCGGTTCGACCCCAGCAGGGAACAAATCGTAGGCAAGCACGCGCGAGAGGTGCTTTGGTCCAGCCTGGATAGCGAGATTCATGAAGGTATTCAGCGTTGGGCCAAGGCCTCGGATGCGATGCTCACGAAAGATCACTGCAGCAAGCCCATCGTCGCCCTCCCAAGCGATCAAGTCTGCGAAACCCGTGGTCATGATGGGAACTGCGATGCCCGCACCAGTGACCTTGCCGATGCAACCGCCGATCGCCTGTTCGTACTCGCGCGGATTGATGAACCGCACAAACCCACTCGCAAACGTGCCGTATCCATAGTGTTCCCAGTACTCGATGAGTTCGGCTGGCACGCGGTCGCGGTACTCGTCGATGACTTCAGGCTCGACTGGACCAGCCGGCACGAAGTCGGGGATCTCGATCATTCGGCCAAGGTAGTTCGAGTAGGCGAGGAATTGCCTTGAACTTGAGACCGCGAGGCTATCGAGTCGAGTGGCGCCAAGGGTTGATGACAGCAACATCCATGGGATTGAAGTCGGCAACATTGCGGGTCACGACTACGAGTCCTCTGGACAGTGCTGTTGCCGCGATTAATGCGTCGCGTTCGGGCCGCGGATCCGGCACATGAAGTCGGGCTGCATGGCGTGCGACCGAAATATCGACTGGAATAATGCGCCCGTCAAACACGTCGAGCAGGTGACTTTCGAGCCATGCTTGGATGCGCTTGGCCTGCGCCGCGTCTCGGCGGGCGAGCCGAGAAATACCCAGCTCGATCTCGAGCACGGTAATTACTGAAATCCCAAGATCGGACGGGTTGCGTTCTGCCACCCACGTTCGAACTCCCGCGTCAGCGCGCTGCTCAGATTTGCGCAATTCGCTGACGACATTGGTGTCGAGCAGATACCTCACAGCTGGGGTACCTGCAAATTCAGGTCAAGGGTTTCGAAGTCCAAGTCGATGTCATCGTCCATGCTCATACGGTTAACGAGGTCGTTGCCGTCCTCGCGTAGTCGGTCATATTCCTTGATTGAGAGCAACACGAAGGCCGGTTTGCCGCGGTCGGTAATGATGACCGGTCCATGTGTTGCTTCTCGCTTTGCCGCGCTCACATCTTGATTGAATTCGCGTGCGCTCATGCTGGTCATCGCTCAGCCTCCTTGTAGGTACGTACCTACTTTACTCACGGACTCTCAATTGGACAAGGCCACTCGAGGCGTGGGGAAGCCTCGAAGTGTCTCGACAAGCCAGGGAGCGCTCATGGGTGCGCGCTAATGCGTGCCGCGCAGGTAAAACCAGCGGCCGCCTTCGCGTACGAACTCACTCACCTCGTGGAGCACGCCGCGGTCGCCGTCCTGCGACCAGCGGGCTTCGAATTCGACCACGCCCTCGCGGTCGAACGGGCCACCCGCTGAGGTGGCGAGCACGTCGAGGCGGCGCCAGCGCATCCCTGCTTCGAATTCGAGGTCGCTGGGACGGGTCGATGCATGCCAGGTGGCCAGTAGGTAGTCAGCGTCACCAACGGCAAAGGCACTGTAGCGCGAGCGCATGAGGGCCTCGGCCGTCGGTGCCGTCTCGCCGCGATGCCATCGTGCGCAACATTCGCCGTAGACGAGGCCGGTGCCGCAGGGGCATCTGGATGCATCAGTGATCATGCGGGGAATGGTACGCGGTCAGTCATCCCGTCCTAAGCGCCATCAGGATGCAGGCATCCCGCAATACTGCGGGATAGGGCGATCTGGATGACTTCCAGGCACCTGCCAACTCGACAGGTGCAGGCAATGGTCACCCCACACGCCGGTAGCATCAGAGCATGACGCAGCGTCCCCGCATCCTGGTTGTCAACGGCCCGAACCTCAACACGCTCGGCCAACGCGAGCCCGAGATCTACGGGCACGAGACGCTTGCTGACGTCGAAACTCGTTGCCGCCGCCGCGCCGACCAGCTCGGCCTCGACATCGACTTCATGCAGTCAAACCACGAGGGCGAGATCGTCGATGCGATTCAGCAGGCTCGGGGCACGGCTGCGGGCATCCTGATTAACCCGGCCGCGTACTCGCACACATCAGTTGCGATTCACGACGCGCTCGCGTTCGCGGAACTGCCGACCTTCGAGGTGCACATTTCGCAGGTGCATCGCCGCGAGCAGTTCCGGCACCACTCGTATGTGTCGCACATTGCGGATGCAGTGCTTGCTGGCGCCGGCACGCTCGGCTACGAGCTCGGCCTCGAATGGCTCGCCGAGCGGGTGAGCGACACCAATTAGCTAGGCGGCCTTTGCGCTCCCGGTCGTGTTCTGACCGTTCGCGGGGGAGACCACGCAGACGAGCCCGCGATCGTTCTGCTTCGACCAACTCTGCTCGGTCGGACCAAACGCGAGCGAACGGTAGTCGGTGCTGGCAGCTTCTTCGACGCCCGTGTACGTCACGAACTGTGGCGGGCAGAGTTCGTCAGCCTTGGCCTTGATCGCATCCATACCGGGAAAATCGGAGCCCTCAAGCTCGGTGCGCAGCGTCGCCTCGTAGAGGTGCGGCTCGGCGCAGTCGACGACATAGGCGAGCGTGTGCGCCTCATCGGTCGTGAAGCACTGGCCAGGCTCGACCTGGGTGATGCGCACTTCGCGCGGGCCGTCTGCATCCTGAGCACAACCGGTCAGCCCCAGGGCAAGAAGCGACGTCGCGGCGGCCAGGGCAACGAGACGGGATGCAACACTCACGGCTCCAGCGTACCCAACCGTCCGCCCCGTGGTCGCGGAAGCGGCGTAGGCTGGCTCGGTGACTGTCTCTGCCCCCACCTCGGAACGCGGCAGCTGGGCGGCCTTCGCCGTCTGCGTCGCCGTTGCCATTGCGACCATCCTCGACCTCGTGAAGGTCAACGTCACCCTCACACCGATCGAAGAGACGCTTGGCGCCACGAGCTCAGAAGCGCAGCTCATCGTCGCCGGCTACGTGCTTGCCTTCGGCATCCTGCTCGTGCCCGCGGGGCGACTCGGTGACCTTTGGAATCGCAAGGCGATGTTCATCATTGGCCTCGTCACCTTCATGGCCGCGAGTCTCCTCTGCGCCCTGTCGTGGAACGCGACCGTGCTCGTGGCGGCGCGCCTCTTGCAGGGAGCCGCCGCGGGCATCCTGATGCCGCAGGTAATTGGACTCATTCAGAACCTCTTCCAGGGGCAGCAACGCGGGCAGGCATTCGGTATTTTCGGTGCCTCGATCGGACTCGGCACGGCGTTCGGGCCGACGATCGGTGGCCTGCTCATCGGCGCGCTCGGCAATGAGCTCGGCTGGCGCTGGACCTTCGGCATGAACGTGCCGCTCGCGCTGATCATCCTGCCCTTCGCGTTGAAGCTCATTCCGGGACGGCAGAAGCACATCGAGGGCCCGGGTAAGCGCGATCTCGACCTCGTCGGCGTCTTGCTCATGGCCGTGACCGTGCTGTTTGTGATGTTGCCGTTCGTGCTCACGACCGGCACCGACGCCGATGATCCGAACCGCTGGTGGTTGCTGCTCGGTGCGGTCGTGTTTGGCGCCGCGTTCGTGTGGTGGGAGCGGCGCTATCTCGCCGCCGGTCACAACCCCGTCATCGACTTTGGGTTGTTCCGTTGGGCCTCGTATCGCTACGGCGTCATCATCACCACGATCTGGTTCGCGATGATGCCGCCGACGATGCTGCTCATGACGCTTTACCTGCAGCAGGGGCTCGGGCACGAGGCGGTTGTCGTCGGCATGGTGTCGATTCCGTTCGCGATCATCTCGGCGATCGTGGCCGCTTGGACCGGCCGGTACACCTTCAAGCACGCGGCGACGCTCGTGCTCGTCGGTATGATCATCTTCGCGGTCGCGATGTTCGGGATGATGGCCGTCGGCATTTGGGGCAACGCCGAGAACTCGCCCTGGCTGTTTGCGATCGTGCTCGGACTCGGTGGCGTAGGTCCCGGCTTCATCATGTCGGCGAACCAGATGCGCACGCTCAAGCACGTGCCGCTCGAGTCGGCCGGTGTGGGCGGCTCGTTCATGCAGGTCGGGCAGCGGCTCGGCAACGCGATGGGCATCGCGGTGGCGGCGTCGATCTTCTATGCGGTGGCATCGATTGCGCCGATGAACGGCTCGGTGCCCGATCACACCGACCCGGCGACGGCGGGTATTTATCAGGATGCGTTTGTCGCCGCCGTGTGGTTCCCGATCGGTCTCGCGCTTGTTGGCCTGCTCGTGTCGTGGCTCGACTGGCGGGTCGACCGCCGCGAGCGGGCCGCCGGGACGGCGAACTTGAACCTGCCTCGGTAGGTGGCGGGAGGGGTCTCGATAGGCTCGAGCCACGAACCGGAAGGAGCCGAACGTGACCACTGCATCCACTACCGATTACGGCGACGAGTCACGCGGGCTGCGCATTGAACGCGAAGGCAAGGGCAGCTACCTCGTGCGCAATGGCCGCGGGGGCGAGGTGCGCATCGCGATTGGCGGCACGCCCGATTCCTTCACTCCGGGGGAGCTGCTGCAACTCTCGGTGGCGCTGTGTGAAGCACTTTCAGCTGATCACGTGCTTGCGAGCCGCCTCGGCGACGACTTCGCCGCATCCGTCACTATCGATTCGGAGTTTGACTCGCCGTCAAAGCGGTTCACGTCGATCTCGACCCGTGTTGAGGCCGATATGAGCGAGTTTCCGGCGGAGAAGCATCCGCTGCTCATTGAGCGCTCGGAGAAGGCGATTCACCGTATCTGTGCCGTGGGACACACGGTGGAACAGGGTGCCGAGGTGCGCGTCGCGGTGGTGGACGGGGCGCGAGGAGCGTAGGCGGCAGGGTCTCGATACGGCCTTCGGCCTACCCTTCGAGAGCCTCAGGGCACCGCTCGACCAACCAAGGTGTGGGTGGTCGAGTAGGAGCGTAGCGCTATCGCTTCGCGGGCACCTCATCCTGGTCGTGGCGCTCGTGGCCCTCCATGAACTTGTCGATCTCGCTCTTCGAGGCCGTGAGCTTCGGGTCATTGTCGAGATAGTGCTTCGTTTCGCGCGCAATGAGTCCTGAAAGCAAGAGCAAGCCGATGAGGTTCGGCAGCGCCATGAGTCCGTTCGCGATATCGGCGAATGACCACACGATCGACAGTGGCACGGTGCATCCGATGAACACGACCGCAGTGAACAGCACGCGATAGGGCACGACGCCGGCGACGCCGACGAGCCGCTCAACCGATCGCTCGCCGTAGTACGACCAGCCAAGCATCGTTGAGAACGCGAAGAACGCGATCGAGAGCGCGACGACCACCGAACCGACTTCGCCAAGCGTGCCAGCGAAGGCCTCGGAAGTCATGGTGCCCGCCTGGCCTTCGGCGTTGCCTTGCTCCCACACGCCGGTGCTGATGACGATGAGGCCGGTAAACGACACAACGATGATCGTGTCGATGAAGGTCTGCGTCATCGACACGAGGCCCTGACGCACCGGGTGCGTGGTCTTCGCGGCGGCCGCAGCGATAGCCGCCGAACCCATGCCCGACTCGTTCGAGAAGATGCCGCGGGCGACACCCATCTGAATGACCAGGATGAGGATGGAGCCGCTGAATCCGCCGACTGCGGCGGTGCCGGTGAACGCCATGTTGAAGATGTCGGCGAGCGCCTGGGGGAGCTCTGGGGCGTTGGCGACGAGCACGACCATGCCGAAGATGATGTAGAGGAGGATCATCACCGGCACGAAGGCTGCGGTGACGCGGCCGATCGAGCTGATGCCACCGATGAGCACGATGCCGGTGACGACCGTAAGCACGATCGCGGTAACCCAGCTCGGAATGTCAAACGTGCCCGCCATCTGCGCGGCGACGGCATTGCCCTGGGTCATATTGCCGATGCCGAAGCTGGCGATGACGGCAAAGATCGCGAACCACAGTGCGAGGAACTTGCCGAAGGGTCCCTTGATGCCCCGTTGCAGGTAGTACTGGGGACCACCCGACTTCTCGCCGCGGGCGTCGGTGGTGCGGAAGCGTACGCCGAGGAAGGCTTCGGCATACTTCGAGGCCATACCGAGCAGGCCCGTCACCCACATCCAGAACAGCGCGCCGGGGCCGCCGATGGCGATGGCGGTGGCGACACCGACGATGTTGCCGACGCCGACCGTGGCGGCGAGCGCCGTGGTGAGCGCCTGGAACTGCGAGATATCGCCGCCCTCGGTGTCGTCAGCGCGACGGATCAGACCGAGGTTGAGTGCCGGGCCGAGCTTGCGCAGCTGCAGGAAGCGCAGTCGCACCGTGAGCACGATGCCGGTTCCGAGGAGGAGAGGGATGAGGAGCCACGGGCCCCAGACGAAAGCGCCGATGCTGTCGAGGATGCTTTGTAGCTGGTCCATGGCGGCACGCTAGTCGAGGTTGGGTGGTAAGTACAATCTCGGCTACCGACGTTTGGAGGGGTGGTGCAGGTCGACATGGTCTCGATACGGCCTTCGGCCCACTCGACCAGCCAGATCTTGGTTGGTCGAGTGCGAAGCGAATCGAGACCGCGGCCTACGCCTGCAGGATCCCGAGTACCTCGTCGTGCACGAGGCCATTGGTCGCGACGGCACCGCGGCCCCAGGGGCCGGGTTCCCCATCCACCGATGTAAATGTGCCGCCAGCCTCTTCGATAATCGGGATGAGCGCGGCCATGTCATAGGGCATCAAACCCAGCTCGCACGACACCTCAAACGAGCCCTCGGCCACGAGCATGTAGGGCCAGAAATCGCCGATCGTGCGCGAACGCCAAGCCTTCTCGTTGAGTTCGATAATCGGCTCGACAATGCCCTCTTCCTGCCAATACTTCAGCGACCCATAGCTGATCTGGCTCTCGGCGAGCGTCGCGACCCCCGACACCTCAATGCGCCGGTCGGTGGCGGTGTTCGAATCAGAAAGATCGTCATCCATATAGGCACCAAGCCCCGTCGCACCCCACCAGCGCCGGTCGAGCGCCGGCGCCGACACCACACCAACAACCGGATGCCCGTCAACAACAAGCGCAATCAGCGTCGCCCAAATCGGCACGCCGCGCATGAAGTTTGCCGTGCCATCAATCGGGTCGATGATCCACTGGCGGCGCGATTGACCCACCTGGCCAAACTCCTCGCCAAAAATCGCGTCGGCCGGGCGCGCCTCTGCCAGCTTCTCGCGAATCGCCTGCTCAACCGCGCGGTCACCATCGGTCACATGCGAGCGGTCTTCTTTGATGTAGACGCCGAGGTCGCGGGAGCTGAAGTACTCCATCGAGATGCCGTCGGCGAGGTCGGCGAGCTGTCGCGCGAGGCGAAGATCGGCGGTGATCGGATGCAACAGTTCGAGGGCCATGCCTCCAGTATCCCGGACGGGATGAAGACCTGGCCCTCGAACGCGCGGTGAGCGGGCTCGCCGCTACTGCTGCTGCGCCATCGCGGCCATCATGCCGTAGACCTGCGGCGTGTCGCCAAGGGTGAGCCCGCCGTCGACGACGAGTTCGGTGCCGGTCACATAGGCGGCGTCATCACTTGCGGCGAAGGCCACCACGCGCGCCACCTCATCAGCGGTACCACTGCGGTTGAGCGCAGCGAGCGGCAGCTGGCCTCCCTCAGATACGCCCGAAGCGGCGGTCATCGGCGTCGCGATCGAACCGGGGTGAATCGACAGCACGCGGATGCCCGCAAGTCCGAGATCCATCGCCGCAGCCTTCGTCATACCGCGCACCGCAAACTTCGATGCCGAGTAGGCAATCGTGTTCACCTGGCCAACGATGCCGGCCGCCGACGACATGTTCACGATCACGCCCGAGCCCTGCGCCTTCATGAGCGGCACGACCTGCTGCATCCCCATGAACACGCCGGTGACATTGATCTGCATGATCTTTTCGAACTCAGCCAGCGTCGTGTCTTCAATCGACTTCATGATCAGGATGCCCGCGTTATTTACCAGCACATCCACGCGGCCGAACTTCTCAACAGTTCCGGCAATGACGCGCTGCCAATCTTCTTCGCTCGCAACGTTGTGCGACATGAACACTGCGTTCTCGCCGAGCTCAGCGGCGAGCGCTTCACCTGCATCCACGTTGAGGTCGGTGAGGACCACCTTCGCGCCCTCCGCAACGAAACGACGCGCATCTGCCGCGCCCATTCCGCTCGCGCCACCGGTGATGATTGCAACCTTGCCTTCAAGCTTGCCAGCCATGTTTTCCCCCTCAGAGTGAAGACAGTTCATTTACGAGAAGCCTAGGAACGCATCCTGGAGGCGCTTGCAGTCTTCGCCGAAAACGGTCGCTACACGCGGTTACGAGAACACGAAATAGAACCCAAGATGCAACGCAATAAGCAGGTGCAGCGACCGGAACTTCGCGCGCAATGCCGCGAAAACCAGGCCCATTGCGAGCATCGCCGCGGCGGCCAGCCAATTCGATGGGCCGAAGCGGTCGGGCAAATAGAGCACGTGGCCAAGGCAAAACACTACGGTCGTGACTGCCGCGGCAATCCAAGGCCGGAAGCGAGTTTCAAGATAGCTCTGCAGCAGGCCAAACGTGAGGTAGATCTGCCAGAACACTGAAACGGTCATCCACAACATGTAGATCGCCACCGGATACTCGAGCTCATAGTGAAACGGAAGCGCGATCGCCGCACTCACGAGCGGTGCGTAGGCCCAAATGAGCCGGTCGCGAGCAAACAGCTCACGATTCAGCCGACGGTGCAACAGGATGATTGCGACCGCAACGGCCGTAGCAACTGCGCTTTCGATGAGCACGATTGTCGGCCCGTCGCTCGTGAACCAGCTGCCGACGCCGTTGCTGAGTAGCCCCGGCGTCAAGAACCACAGGATGAACCAGGCGGCGATCGCGGCGAAGGGCACCCATGCGGGCGGCTGCCTAGGTCTCTGAGTGTTCGCCGACATGAGCATCCATTCATTCGGGAGCAATTGTCAAGAACCCTAGGGCGAACTGTGAGGCAGAACCTGGCGAATGCGGTGGAAGATGATCGCGTGACTGAATCGCAACGCGCCACTGAGCGCATCGACGACCTCTTCGACGCACTCAACGACGGCGAAGTGGTGCGCAAGGCGCTGTTCGGCAACCCCGCGCTCTACACCGTCGGCAAGGCGTTCGTGTGGGCGGACAACACTGATGCGCGCGTGCAGCTGAAGCTGCCAGCGGTTACTGGCGAGGGGCTAATCGTTGCCGGGTTTAGCGAGGTCGGGTGGATGGGACCGCGCCCGGTGAAAGGTTGGTACACGCTCGTCGAACCGGTGGATGCGCAGCAACTGCTTGAACTCGCGGCGACAGCGCGCGACCACGTGCGGGCGGAGCAGGCGCGCGGTTAGTGCGCGAGGTGGGTGTGGGTTGAGTGCGCGCGGCGTGTATCGAAACCCTTGCGTGGGTGTGGGTGGTCGAGTAGCGCGTAGCGCGGATCGAGACCGCGGCCAATCAAATCAGTCGGAGGCAGCGTCAGGCCCGGTCATCGACACGAGCAAACGGCGCAAGGATGCGACACGCGCGGCCCCCAGCTCATCCAACCGACCGTCAGAAATGGCCTCATCAAGCTCGCAATCCGGCGCATCGGCAAGGTGCGTACAGCCGCGCGGACACTCGGCAACCACCTCAGCGATGCCCGGAAACGCACGAAAGACCGCATCCGGGTCAACATGCCCGAGCCCGAACGACCGCACGCCGGGCGTATCAATAATCCAGCCGTGGCCGATGCCTCCCGGGCCGTCAACGCGATAGGCCACCGACGATGACGAGGTGTGCCGGCCGCGGCCGGTGACCACGTTCACGTGTCCCGTTGCTCGCGCAGCCGATGGCACGAGCGCATTCACGAGCGTTGACTTACCCACGCCGGAATGCCCAACCATCACGGTGCGGTGGTCGACGAGAGCCTCACGCAACGCATTGGAAGGCTCGGCACCCAGTGACGACTCGAATACCGGCACCTGCAGCGGCGCGACGAGCTCACGCAATGCCGTTGCCGGTTCAAGATCGGTCTTCGTGATCACGAGCATCGGCTCGATGCCCGCGTCGTAGGCGGCCACGAGGTAGCGATCGATAAGCCGGGGCCGCGGTTCGGGCTGCGCCGCAGCTACGACCACACAGAGCTGGTCGGCGTTCGCGACGATGACGCGCTCCACCTCATCGGTGTCATCAGCCGAGCGACGCAGGAGCGTTGATCGCTCTTCGATGCGCACAATCCGCGCAAGCGTGCCGGCATCACCCGAGAGATCGCCCACGAGTGCCACCCGATCACCAACGACGACCGACTTGCGACCCAGTTCTCGTGCCCGCGCCGCGATCACCGTGCGTTCGCGCTTGCGGTGCCCCGCATCCACGAGACAGGAGTAGCGGCCACGGTCGACCGTGAGCACGATGCCTTCCTGCGCATCCTCATGCATGGGTCGAACTTTGGTGCGTGGTCGCGAGCCCTTGCGGTTCGCGCGTACGCGCACATCGTCCTCCGACCACTGTCCGTAGTCGTCGTATGCATCAGTGCGGCGCCACCCCATCGCGTTAGATTCCGAGCGAGAGAAAGCTCGTGTCGTTCGACTCGGGTTCGTGAGGAGCGCCGGTGATCATCGCCCGCCACATCGCCACAAATTGGGGGAGCGTCTTCGACGTCGACCCCACATCATCGAGCTCGATGCCATCAATTGCAAGCCCGACGAGCGCCCCCGAAGTCGCCATCCGGTGATCTTCGTAGCACTGCCACAGGGCCCCGTGCAGCTCGCCCGGACGAATAACCAGTGCATCCGGCAGTTCTTCGACCTCGGCACCAATGCGCGTGAGTTCGGCAGCGAGTGCGGCGACGCGATCGGTCTCGTGACCGCGTAGGTGTGCGATGCCGGTGATGCGGCTCTCGCTCGCAAGCAGCGCACACACGGCGGCAATGTTCGGAGCGAGTTCGCCACCGGCATCGGTGAAATCAAGCTCGACGCCGGGACGCTGCGCCTCGACAAGCGGCTGCGCCACACGGCAGATAAGCGTCGTGCCATCGAGCGAAATTTCGGCACCGAACTTCGGCAGAATCTCACGCAGCAGGTCACCGACCTGCGTGGTCTCGGTCGGCCAATCAGGGATGCAGACCTCACCGCCAGCGACAACCGCCGCGAGTAGGAAGGGTGCCGCGTTCGAAAGATCGGGCTCAATGGTGAGATCGATTGCGGCGATCGGGCCGGGCTCGACCTGCCACACGCCTGATTCGGGGCTTGTGGCGGTGACGCCGCGGCGGCGCAGCGATTCGAGCGTCATCTCAATGTGTGGCACCGAGGGCAGTGCACCACCGCGATGGGTCACCTTGAGGCCGCGCTCGAACCGGGGAGCGGCAAGCAGCAGACCCGAAACGAATTGGCTGGATGCGGAGGCATCGATCTCGACTTCGCCACCCTCGATCTTGCCGTTGCCGTAGAGCGAGAAAGGGAGACGCCCGCGGCCATCGTCGCGCACCTCTACGCCAAGCTGCTTGAGCCCCTCGAGCACGCCGCCCATGGGGCGCTTGCGCGCCGAGGGATCGCCGTCGAAGTTCACTGGTCCGAGCGCGAGTGCGGCAACCGGCGGCACAAATCGCATCACCGTACCGGCCAGACCGCAATCGATCGACACCCCGCCTTCAAGCTCAGCGGTGGGAGTGATCACGAGATCGGGACCGAACCGGCCATCACCATCCTGCTCTTCGAAACTGACGCCAAGCGCACGCAGGGCATCGATCATGAGCTGTGTGTCGCGTGCATGCAATGGTCGTCGCAGGGTGGACGGGCCATCAGCCAGGGCCGCGAGCACGAGTTCACGATTCGTGATCGACTTCGAACCGGGCACCTCAACCTCGGCTGCCAGCGGCTGCGTTGCGCGCGGCGCAGGCCAGGGGCCATCGTCGAGGATGAGTGAATCGCTCCACTCCTCGCCGTAGAGGTCGAAGCTTGGGCCGGAATACTTGAAGATCTCCATCGGTTGTCCACAGTACCGGCCGCATCCGACATTACGTAGGGAGGGGAACGCATGCTGGCACTCCTAGACTCAAAGGTGATGAGTGACACCGACCACACCGATGAGCTGGCTCCCGAACTGACCGACGCGCAATTGCGCGCGGCGTTCGAAGAGCAAGCGTTGCCCCTGCTGGATCAGCTGTATGGCCACGCCATGCGGATGACCCGTAACCCTGCGGATGCGCAAGACCTCGTGCAGGAAACCTTCGCGAAGGCGCTCGGCGCGTTTCGATCGTTCAAGCAGGGCACGAATATTCGTGCCTGGCTGTACCGCATCCAAACGAACCTCTTCATCAATGAGTACCGCAAGGCACAGCGCGCGCCCTACCCAAATGCGCTCGAAGACCTCGAGGACTGGCAGCTTTCGGGCGCGGAGTCATACACGGCAGACGACACGGCGTCGCGATCGGCTGAGGCCGAGGCGCTCGATCACCTGCCGTCGAATGCGGTGAAGGATGCGCTGGCGGAGCTACCCGATCACTTCCGAATGGCGGTGCTCTTGGCTGACGTCGAAGGCTTCGCCTACAAGGAAATCGCCGACATGATGGGCACGCCCGTCGGCACGGTGATGAGCCGCCTGCACCGAGGGCGAAAGGTTTTGCGCGACAAGTTGCGCGACTATGCGGCCGAGTATGGCATTGGTATGGATGAGGAGGACGAGAAATGAGCGATTGCGGTTGCGAAAAGGCGCAACTCGAGCTGCAGGAATACCTGCGTCACGAGCTGTGCACCGGCGACGCTGACGCCGTGCGCGCGCATCTCGAGCACTGTGAAAGCTGCTCGTCAGAGGCGCAGGTACACACGGTGATCACCGAAGTCGTGCGCCGTTCGTGCCGGGACGAGGTCGCGCCGAGCGATCTGCGTACCCGCGTGCTCGACGCGTTGCGCACCAGCGCCCACTAGGTGGCGCGCGTGTTCGCGCTGAGGTTGCAGTTCGTGGGCTGAGGCCCGGCTATTCGTGTGCTGAGGCTCTCGAAGCATGATGCAAGGCCCCGATCGTCATTGCGATGGTCGGGGCTTTGCCGTTGTTGCGCGGGCGCAACGCTCGTAGACCTCGGCCGCTCGAACAAACCTGACCCAATGTGCCAAACCTGACCCGAGTTCCGAGTCTTCACGCCAAACCTGACCCATACTTGGCCCAGGTTTGGCGTTATCGGTCAGGTTTGCGGCCCGGCCAGTCCCTATCTGCGAGCGAAAAGCGCGAGTGGGAGTCCCTGGGGGCTCCCACTTGGTGTTTTCGCTCGTAGTTGTGGTGGTGAGGATGCCTGGCTCGCACCCACTTGACGTTCTTGCTCATAGTTGTGCTTTGGCGGGGTCTGGGCAGGCTCCCACTTGAACTTTTCGCTCGAAGTTGTGGCCTAGGGCGGGCGCGCGATGGGGCACCCAGCCACCCGAGCCAACGCAAAAGGGCCTCGACCATCATCCGGTGATCGAGGCCCTTTGCGTGTCAGCTACTGCTGGCCGAGCGCCGTAGCGACGAGGGTCGCCTGCTGCGCCTGGTGCGCCTTCATCGTGCCCACTGAGGGGGCGGATGCGGCGGGGCGGGTCACGGCCGTAATCGGGCGGTCGAGCTGCGGGGCCAGATCGGTCTGGATGAACGGCCAGGCACCCTGGTTTGCAGGCTCTTCCTGCGCCCACACAACATCGGCGTTCGGGTAGCGGTCGAGCGCCTCGCGCAATTCAGCCACCGGCATCGGGTAGTACTGCTCGAGACGAACGAGCGCCACCGAGCGGTCCTCGGTCTTCTCGAGGTTCTGCTTGAGCTCGTAGTGCAGCTTGCCCGAGTGGATCACCACGCGACGCACGGCCTGACGGTCGCTGATGCGCGCATCGTCAATCACCGGCTCAAAGTGCCCCGTCGTGAAGTCCTCCACCGACGAGGTCGCACCGCGCAGACGCAGCATCGACTTCGGGGTGAACACCACGAGCGGCTTGCGCGGACGCTGGTAGGCCTGGCGACGCAGCAAGTGCGCGTAGTTCGCCGGGGTCGAGGGCTGGGCAACGGTCATGTTGTCCTGCGCGCAGAGCGTGAGGAAGCGCTCGATGCGACCCGACGAGTGGTCGGGGCCCTGGCCTTCGTAGCCGTGGGGGAGCAGCAACACAACGCTCGAGCGCTGTGCCCACTTCTGCTCACCGGCCGCGATGAACTCATCGATGATCGTCTGCGCGCCGTTGGCGAAGTCACCGAACTGCGCTTCCCAGAGCACCAGCGCATCCGGTCGCTCGACCGAGTAGCCGTACTCGAAGCCCATGACTGCGTACTCCGAGAGGAACGAGTCGTAGATCGAGAAGCGGGCCTGGTCGTCGCTGAGATTCTGCAGCGGGATCCAGTTCTGGTCAGTCTTGCGGTCGTGCAACAGCGCGTGGCGCTGGGTGAAGGTGCCACGACGCGAGTCCTGACCGCTCATGCGCACCGGCGTGCCCTCAACGAGTAGCGAACCGAGACCGAGCAACTCACCGAACGCCCAGTCGATGCCGCCCTCGCGCGACATCTTGTAGCGAGCGTCGAGCACGCGCTGCAGCTTCGGGTGCACGGTGAAGCCCTCGGGGATCTCCTCGTGAGCCTCGCCAATCAGCTCGACCACCTTCTGCGGAATCGCGGTCGACGACGGCACCGAAGCGTTCTGCTCTTCGCGGGCACCGACCGCAGAAAGCTCAGCCGCCGAAATCGACTCGGTGTGCACCTCGTGCGTCTCAGCGAACGCCTTCTCAAGCTCGCCGTGGAAGTCAGCCTGCGCCTTGTCAAACTCTTCGCGGGTGATGTCGCCACGACCGACGAGGTTCTCGGCGTAGATCTTTCGCACCGAGCGCTTCGCCTCAATGAGGTCGTACATGAGCGGCTGCGT
This sequence comes from Gulosibacter macacae, assembly GCF_003865375.1. GTDB lineage: Bacteria > Actinomycetota > Actinomycetes > Actinomycetales > Microbacteriaceae > Gulosibacter > Gulosibacter macacae. The sequence goes on from NZ_RQVS01000001.1 coordinate 109,985, forward strand.
CATCGACGGGTCATCGCCTTCGTTGTGGCCGCGGCGGCGGTACGACACGAGGTCGATGACCACATCGCGGTTGAACTTTTCGCGGTACTTGAACGCGAGCTGGGCGACGTGCGCGACGGCCTCAGGGTCATCACCGTTGACGTGGAACACCGGCGCCGAAATCGACTTCGCGACGTCGGAGCAGTACATCGAGGTGCGTGCATCCTGTGCCGAGGTGGTGAAACCAACCTGGTTGTTGATGATCACGTGAATCGTGCCACCGGTGCGGTAGGCGCGTAGCTGCGACATCTGCAGGGTCTCGTAGACGATGCCCTGGCCAGCCATCGCGGCGTCACCGTGGATGAGCACCGGCAGCACTGATGTGTCGCCCTGACCGTGACGGTCTTGCTTGCCGCGCACAATGCCTTCGAGCACGCCGTTGACAGCCTCGAGGTGCGAGGGGTTTGCCGCCAGGTAGATCGGCATCTCGTCACCCTCGGGCGACGTGTACACACCCTCGATACCAACGTGGTACTTCACGTCGCCGGTACCCGTCACGCGGTTTGCCGTCGCGCCTTCGAATTCGCGGAACACCTGGTTGTAAGTCTTGCCAGCAATGTTCGCGAGCACGTTGAGACGCCCGCGGTGCGCCATACCGATGGCGACCTCAGAGAGCTTCGCCTCGATCGCCTCCATGGCGATCTGGTCGAGGAGCGCGATCACCGATTCCGAACCCTCAAGCGAGAAGCGCTTCTGGCCGACGTACTTCGTCTGCAGGAACGTCTCGAAGGCCTCGGCCTCGTTGAGCTTCGTCAGGATGCGCAGCTGCTCATCGTGCGTCGGCGCAATGTAGGGGTGCTCGAGTTCGGCCTGGAACCAGCCACGCTGCTCTGGGTCCTGAATGTGCATGTACTCGATGCCGATGGTGCGGCAGTAAGTGTCGCGCAGGATGCCGAGGATGTCGCGCAACTTCATGGTGCGCTTAGTCGAGAAGCCCGCGGTGACGAACTCGCGCTCGAGATCCCAGAACGTGAGGCCGTGGGTCTCGATCTCAAGGTCGGGGTGCGTGCGCTGCACGTACTCGAGCGGGTCGATGTCGGCCATCATGTGCCCGCGCACGCGGTACATGTTGATGACCTGCTGCACACGAGCGGTCTTGTTTACCGCGGCGGCGGTGTCGACGTAGACATCCTTCGACCACTTGATTGGGCGGTAGGGGATGCGCAGATCGGCAAAGACGTTCTCGTAGAACTCGTGGCCTCCCATGAGCAGTTCCGAGACGATCTTGAGGAACTCGCCCGAGCCCGCACCCTGAATGACGCGGTGGTCGTAGGTCGACGAAATCGTGATGCGCTTTGAGATCGCAAGGTCGTTCATCGTCTCTTGCGCGGCACCCTGGAACGCGGCCGGGTAGTCGAGCGCGCCGGCGCCGATGATGCAGCCCTGACCCTTGGTGAGTCGCGGCGACGATTGCACCGTGCCAATGCCACCGGGGTTCGTGAGCGAAATCGTCGCACCGGCGTGGTCGGCCGGGGTCAGCGCACCGGTACGGCCGCGCTTGATGAGCTCTTCGTACGCTTCCACGAACTCGCGGAAGTTCATCCGCTCGGCCTGCTTGATGCTCGGGACCACAAGGCCGCGCGAACCGTCACGGTTCTCAACGTCAATGGCGATGCCGAGATTGACGTGGGCGGGGGTCACTACCGAGGGCTTGCCGTCGATGATGTCGTAGTAGACGTTCTGGCTCGGGAACATCTTGAGCGCTTGAACAAGCGCGTAACCGAGCAGGTGCGTGAACGACACCTTGCCACCGCGCGTGCGGCGCAGGTGGTTGTTGATGACGATGCGGTTATCGATCATCAGCTTCGCGGGAACTTCGCGGTAGCTCGTCGCGGTCGGAATCTCGAGTGAGACGTCCATGTTCTTCGCGATGGCCTTGGCGATGCCCTTGAGCGGCTCAACTTCGGGCGCGCGCTCAGGCTCGGCGTCGCTGACGCCCTTCGGTGCCTCGGCGGGCACCGGCTGGTTGCGTGCGGGGCGCGCAGTCGTCTTCGCGGCGGCCTTGCCGCTCGACGAACCAGTGCTGGCGGCCGGTGCCGCGGGAGCAGCCTTGGCTGCGGGCGCTGCCGGAGCAGCTGCCGGTGCCGCGGGAGCTGCGGCCTTGACCGGTGCCTGCGCCGGTGCCGGGGTTGCCGGAGCCGGGGCGGCGGGGGCCGCTGCGGGTGCCGCGAGGCTCGCGCCATAGCGTTCGAGCGTCGGCCACCAGGCCTCGTCAACGCTATTGCGGTCCTCACGGAACTTCGCGTACATATCGGCGACGAGCCAGTCGTTCGCGCCAAAGTCGGGGACTGAGTTGGAAGTTTCCGAACCAGAGGGTGAGCTCGACACTCGGGAATCGCCGCCTTATCTGCTCTTGAAGGATTGAATCCGTCGACGGGTCTCGTCGACGCGTATCAAACGGATAGCCTAACCGTCTTTATCGCATGTTGAGCCTCGTACGCTGAGCCTATGCAGTTTTATGATGCGCAACCTCAGTACGACCTCACCTACTCCGATGTGTTCCTCATCCCATCGCGGTCGGAGGTGGGCTCGCGGCTCGGCGTCGACCTGTCGACAAATGACGGCACCGGAATGCGAATTCCGCTGGTGGCGAGCAATATGAATGCCGTGAGCGGACCGCGTCTCGCAGCCGCTCTCGCACGTCGTGGCGGGCTCGCGGTATTGCCGCAGGATCTCGACGGTGAGTCAGCGGCCGAGGGTATTGCCTGGGTTAAGGCGCAGCATCCCTCGTGGGCCGCACCGTTCGAATTCTCCGCCGATACCACCGTCGCCGAAGCGCTCAACGTCGTGCCGCCGGTGGCTGGCCACGCGATCGCGGTGCGCGATGGCGACAAGACCGTCCTCGTCTTCGACGCGAGCAAGCTCGAGCGCATGCCCGGCGACGCGCGTCTCGGCGATCTCGATCACCTCGCCGCGTCCACGCTGAGTGCCGAAACCGCAGCCGATGCTCGCGCGGCGTTCGACGCGCTTGAGGCGGGCGACGGGTTCGCGGCCGTCGAACAGGACGGCGCGCTCGTTGGCGGGCTCGCACAGCGGGATGCACTGCGCACCACGCTCTACCAGCCCGCGCTTGATGACGAGGGCCGCCTGCGTGTCGCGGCCGCCGTCGGCATTAACGGGGATGTGGTTGGTCGCGCCCGGATGCTCCGTGAGGCCGGTGCCGATGTGCTCGTGCTCGATACCGCGCACGGTCACCAGGGCTCGATGCTGCGCGCGATCGAAGCAGTCCGCGAGGCTGACCTCGGTGCCCCCATCGTCGCCGGCAATGTCGTCTCCGCCGCCGGTACCCGCGATCTCATCCGCGCCGGCGCAAACATCATCAAGGTCGGTGTTGGCCCCGGCGCCATGTGCACCACCCGCATGATGACCGCCGTTGGCCGCCCGCAATTCTCGGCCGTGCTCGAATGCGCCGACACCGCCCGCAATCACGACGCCAGTGTCTGGGCCGATGGGGGAGTGCGCTACCCCCGCGACGTCGCGCTCGCCCTTGCGGCCGGCGGCTCTGCCGTCATGATCGGCTCGTGGTTTGCCGGCACCGTCGAGGCGCCCGGTCGCATCCACGTGGATGCGTCGGGTCGCCGCTACAAGGAATCGTTCGGTATGGCCTCATCGCGCGCGGTGGAGTCGCGCTTTGCCGCACTCGACCCGTACGAGCGTGCTCGCAAGCAACTCTTCGCTGAGGGAATTTCAAACTCGACGATCCTCATGGATCCCGAGCGCCCCGGTATCGACGACCTGGTCGACATGATTACCACGGGCGTGCGTTCGAGCTGCACCTACGCCGGCGCGCGAAACCTGCGCGAGTTCCACGAGCGAGCCAAGGTGGGCATCCAATCGGCTGCCGGATATGAGGAGGGCAAGGCGCTTCCGGTGTCTTGGTAGAAGCTTTCAGCTTGGGCGGGCGAGTTTTCCCATAAAATCCACTTCGAAATGGACTGGTTACTTCTCGCGGTCGGGTTGTTGCTGTGTGTGGGTACTGGCGTCTTTGTCGCCACGGAATTCACGCTCGTCAATCTCGATCGCAATGATCTCGAAATTCGTCAGGCGAATGGTGAAAAACGGCTCGGCCCGGTCATCAGCGCCCTTAAGCAAACATCAACGCATCTCTCGAGCGCTCAGCTCGGTATTACTCTGACCACCCTGCTCACCGGTTACACGATGGAACCGGCGATCTCGAACCTGCTCGGCGGCTGGTTGCTGTCAATCGGCGTGCCGCAAGACTGGGTGCGAGGTGTTGGCACTGTGATCGCCATGGTCATCGCAACCTCGATGTCGATGATCATCGGTGAGCTCATCCCGAAGAACTTCGCGTTGGCGCTGCCGCGCGAGTTCTCAAAGCTGGTCGTGCCCGTGCAGAACGTGTTCACGACCGTGTTTCGTCCGTTCATCTCGACGTTGAACGGCTCGGCGAACGCACTCATCCGCGCAATGGGCATTGAACCGAAAGAAGAGCTTTCGGGTGCCCGCACGGCCGAGGAACTCTCGAGCCTCGTGCGTCGAAGCGCCCTGGTGGGCGTGCTCGATTCCGATCGAGCGGTGCTGCTCAACCGCACGCTACGGTTCAGCGATCACATCGCGGCCGATGTGATGACCCCGCGTCCGCGCCTCAATGTGATTGGCATCGATGCCACGGTCGCCGACCTCATCGACCTTTCGCAACAGACTGGCCACTCGCGCTTCCCGGTAACCGGTGACGACATCGACGACATCGTCGGCATCGCGCACGTGAAGTACGCCGTTGCTGTGCCCCCGGAACGCCGCGCCGCGGTGCCGGTGGGCGCCATTAAGGAAGACGCGCTGCTCGTGCCCGAGACCATCCCGCTCGACCTCTTGCTTGGCGAACTGCGGGGCGAGGGCTACCAGATGGCCGTCGTGCTCGACGAATACGGCGGCACTGCCGGCATCGCGACGCTCGAAGACCTCGTCGAAGAAATCGTCGGCGAACTCGTCGACGAGCACGATCACGCGCGCGCCGAAATCATCCGTCGCCGCGACCGCATCCTCTTTGATGGGATGCTGCGCCCCGACGAACTGCGCGACCGACTCAATATCGTCATCGAAGAAGACGGACCCTATGAGACCGTCGGTGGCTTTGTGATGCACGCGCTCAGCCGCATCCCCGAGGTGGGTGATCGCATCGACCTCGATGTCGGCACGCTCGAAGTGGTGCACCTGGACGGTCGACGCATCGACCGCCTGCGGTTCATTCCAAACGAGCAGTACGAGAGCCGCGAGGAACGCATTCGACGCGAACGTGGCGATGACGAGAGCGCGGGTCGATAGCCATGAGTAACGATATTTGGGGCCTCATCTGGCTCGTAGTGCTGCTCATCGGTAACGCGTTCTTTGTCGGTGCTGAGTTCGCCGTCATTACCGCGCGCCGTTCGGCCATTGAACCGCGCGCAGAGCGCGGCTCGAAGGCCGCCCAGACCGCCCTCTACGCGATGGAACACGCGACGCTCATGCTCGCAACCTCGCAGCTGGGTATCACGATCTGTTCGTTGCTCATCCTCAACGTCTCGGAACCTGCGATCCACCACCTGCTCGCCGGCCCCCTCGAATTCACCGGCCTGCCGCCGGAACTCGTCAACGGCGTTGCCTTCGCGATCGCGCTCATCATCGTGACCTATCTGCACGTGGTGCTTGGTGAGATGGTGCCGAAGAACATCTCGTTCTCGGTGCCTGACCGTGCCGTGCTCATCCTCGCCCCGCCGCTCGTGTTCGTTGCCAAGGTGTTCAAGCCGATCATCTGGGTGATGAACGAGATCGCCAACCTAGTGCTGCGCGCCTTTGGCGTCACGCCGAAGGCCGAGGCGACCAGCGCCTACACCTTCGATGAGGTCGCCGGTATCGTGGCGCAATCGACCCGCGAGGGCGTGCTCATCGACGAGGCGGGCACGCTCGCGAACACCTTCGAGTTCACGACGAAAAAGGTGGGCGAAGTTGCGGTGCCGATCGACGACATCATCGTGCTCGCGGCCACGGCCACCCCGCAGGACATGCAGCGTGCCGTCGCGGAATACGGCTTCTCGCGCTACCTGATCGCCGACGTCACCGGCGAGCCGGTCGGCTTCATCCACCTCAAGGATGTGCTCGGCCTTGACGAGGGTGGTGCCTACGAGATGCCGATTCCGCGTGAGCGGGTGCGCACGCTCACGTCGATGTACGAAGGCACCGAGCTTGAGGATGCGCTCGCCGCGATGCGTCGCACCGGCAAGCACGTTGCCCGCGTCATCGGCAAGGATGGCGAGACCCACGGCATCCTCTTCCTTGAAGACATCATCGAAGAGCTCGTGGGTGAGGTTCGCGACGCCACGGCACGCCGCTAGGCTGACGCGCATGACGCCAGAGCTAACTTCGGTCGGTGACGAATGGCACACCGTCTCCGCGAGCGATGTGCGAGCCTGTCTCGCGATTCCCGGAGATACCGACAATAAATACCGTCGCGGAGTGGTGCTCCTTGCGACCGGCTCGCGTACCTACCCGGGTGCGGCGGTGCTCACGGCCGAAGCTGCTTGCCGCTCGGGTGCCGGAATGGTTCGCTATTCCGGCCCCGAGCGGGTAGCCGATGCCGTGCTCGCGGTGCGTCCCGAGGTCGTGCACGGGCTCGGCAAGTTCGATGCGCTGGTGATCGGCTCCGGCATCCCGGATGCTCGTGAAGACGAGCGCTCGGCGCTCTATCGTTCGGCGCTCGCCGCGGGCATCCCCACGGTTGCTGATGCCGGCGCGCTCACGCTCGTGGAACCAGGGCAGGCGAACCTCATCATTACGCCACACGCGAAAGAGCTTTCGGCGCTGCTCGAACGGCTCGGGCTCGCGAAGTTGAGTGCCGATGAGATCGCCGAGTCGGGTGGTGAGGCGGCGGTGGATGCGGCCAAGCTGCTTGGTTGCACGGTGTTGCTCAAAGGCCGCCACACCTACATTGTCGAAGGCGAGGAACGCCTGCATGTGCGCTCGCCGAACTCGTGGCTTGCGACTGCGGGCACCGGCGATGTGCTTGCTGGCGTGATCGGCACCGTGCTCGCGGGCGGACACGCGCGTGGCGATGCGCGCAGCCACGCACAGATGACCGGCGCGGCTGCCTGGCTGCACGCCCGCGGTGGCTGGTTTGCCTCACAACGCTCTGCAGGCATCCCGGTGCTGCCGACGAGCGTGCACGCGCCCTCGCTCATGCTTGATCACGGGCCGCTGGGCGGCCCCATCCTCGCCACCGATGTCGCCGCGGCCATGCCGAGCGTGATCGCCGCGGTGCTGTCGAAGTGAGCCGGCTCGCAACTCGGCCGCCCGCGAATCGTGAGATCGCGGCGCTCTGGATTGCCATGATCGCCGTGCACGGCGTGCTCGGGTGGATCTCGACCTTCCACTACATCCGGCCGATGAACGATGTGACCACGGTCTATCGCGGCTGGATCGACGACGCGATCGCTGGGTCGATCCCCGGCATCCACGAGAATTTTGTCTACCCGGTCGGCTCGCTCGTGCCGATGTGGCTCGCCGATCTCTTTGGCGGTCACGATCGCTACACGACGGCCTGGGTAGTGCTCGTGCTCGTGCTCAATCTCTGGGCGCTGTGGTGGCTGACGATTCGGCGCAAGGATGCAGCTGACGCGCGTTTGCGTCGCCGCGCAGCATGGTTCTGGGTGGCGTTCACGGCGTTGCTCGGGCCGATTGCGCTCGGACGCATCGATGCGATCACGGTGCCGCTCGCGATCGTGGGCCTCCTTTCGCTCCGCGAGCGTCCGGCGCTGGCGGGTGCGCTGTTCACCGCGGGCGCCTGGCTGAAAGTCTGGCCCGCGGCACTATTTGCGGCGGCGTTCGTCGCGATTCGCCAGCGCTGGCTCCTCGTTAGTGGTGCGGTCATTGTCTGCGCCATGGTCTTCGTTGGGGTGCTCGCCATTGGCGGCACCGCGGCGATCCCGCACGCGCTCAGCTTCATCACCGAGCAAACCGATCGCGGGCTGCAGCTGGAATCGACCGCGGCGAGTGTCTTCCTCATGCTCCGGGTGCTCGGCGCGGGTGGCTACACGGTGGCCTTTGATCGCACGATTCTCACGCAGCAGATCGCTGGACCCGGCACCGAATATGTTGGCGACCTTCTCACTCCGGCAATGTTCCTCGTGGTGCTGTTGCTCCTCGCACTGTCGTGGTGGGCGCAACGCCGCGGCGTTGATCTTGCGACTCGGTTGCCGATGCTCGCGCTCGGACTCGTGACCGCGTTCATCGTCGTGAACAAGGTGGGTTCGCCGCAATTCATCGTGTGGCTCGCACCGGTCATGGTGTTCGGACTCGTCTGGTCGGGGCGCCGGTTTGAAGTCGTCGCCATCGTGTCGCTGTTGATCGCGGCGCTCACGCAACTCATCTATCCCTGGTACTACTGGCAGATCGCGGATGCGCTGCCGGCCGGCGCTGTGCTCCTTCTCGCGCGAAACTTGTTGCTCGTGGGGCTGCTTATTTGGGCGATTTTGCGCCTAGTGCGGCCACGCGCTGACCGGCGAACGACACGAGCAATTCGAGCGGCCCGCGCTGATTAATGAGCCGGAGCAGGGCACCGATGCCGAGTGCCACCAGGATGTGGATGAGCCAGAGCCAGCCACTTTGTTCCCACCACCTGGGCGCGAAGTAGTGGTTGCCGAGTTCAAGTGAGAGAAAACTCGGCACCGCGAGGAGGAGATGCGTGACGTACACCGTGAGTGGAGCGCCACCGGCCCCGAGCACCGGGCGTAACCAGCGTCGGACGCGCTCGGTGAAGTAGAGCCCCACGACGAGGCACACACTAATCGTGGCCAGCGCAGTGCCGCTCGTGATGGCGATATCGACGGGGGAGCCGGAATGCCCGCCGGTGGCGAATAGGAACCAACCGTTTTCGGCATCGGCGGCATAGCGTCGCGCTGATTCGAGCCGCTCGACGGCTTCCTCGGCGGTAATGCCGAGATCCTCGCTGAGCCCGGGCGCGGCAATTGTGTAGGTGATTAGGCGCGCAATCCCAAAGACCGCGAGCGCGATCGCCGTTCCGACGCCTGCTGTGGTGAGACCGAGTCGACGCAGCGCATCCGGACCCTTGGCGCGGGCAGTGAGCAGGAGCTTGCCGAGCGCAAGCCCTACGAGCGGATAGGTGAGCCAAACGAGCACTGGATAGGCACCGTCGATGAAGAGGCTACGGAGCAATTCGGCGGGCTCGGCAAACTCGAGCCAGCTCGGCGAATACGGATAGGGAACGCCGCCGAGGGCCGTGGTGGCGAGGCGCGTTACCACCGTGAAGATGAGTCCCCAGGCGATGGCAATGGGGATGAGCATGCGCGGCGGCAGCGCCAGGAACGGGATCACCAGCCAAAACATGAGCCCGTAGGCAGGCAAGATGACGAGCGGGCCGGTAGAAACGAGACCAATCGTGAGCCCAATGAGGATGAGCACGGCACCGCGGCCGAGCAGGTTGAGGCTGGCTGCAGCGTAGTTGCGTTCGGCAAGATGCCGACGCGAGGTGAGCGCAAGGCCGACTCCCGCGAGCACCGCGAAGAGCGACGCCGCTTTGCCCGAGAGCATCGAAGCCAGCAGTGGTTCGCTGCCATCGGCGCCGATGACCCACACGTGGGTGCACATCATGGCGATCAGCGCGAGGAATCTCGCGAGATCAAGCCCGTCGATGCGCGTCATTGCAAGAGTGAGCGCAGGGCATCCCCGACGGTGCGCATTTCGAGCAAGAAACCGTCGTGGCCATAGGGAGAGATGATCTCGAGGGCGGTCGAGCCCGTGATTGAATTCGGAATGCCCGCCGCAATGCGATGCTGCGTTGCGGGGAGGAAGAGCGTGTCGGTGTCAATAGCGACGACGAGCGTCGGCATCGTCACGAGCGCAAGGGCGGCTTCGACGCCGCCGCGGTCGCGGCCGAGGTCGTGGGTGCTCATTGCACCGGTGAGGGTGATGTAGCTATTCGCGTCGAAGCGGCGGGTGAAGCGATTGCCGTGGAAGTCGAGGTACGACTCCACCGCGTAGCGTCCGGCACCGCCCTCGGGCGAAAGTGATGATTGCCACGAGCGACCGAAGCGATCATCAAGCTCTGACACCGAGCGGTAGTCGAGCATGGCGAGTCGGCGGGCGAGCGCGAGACCGCGCCAGGGTCCCTCGCCGGACGGCGCGTCGTAGTAGTCGCCGTCGGCCCAGGCCGGATCGAGGCGAATGGCATCGGCCTGGAGCGTGTTCTGCGCGATGGTCATCGCGTCAATGACCGGCGGCGCCGAGAGCACCGCGAGCCGAGCCACCCGGTCAGGGAAGGTGGCACCCCACTCGATTGCCTGCATCCCTCCCATGGAGCCGCCGATCACGGCAGCAAAGCGTTCAATGCCGAGCACGTCAGCGAGTGCCGCCTGCGCCCGCACCTGATCACGAATGGTCGTGAGCGGGAACCGCGCGCCATACTCGTTGCCATCGCGGCCGAGGGATGCGGGCCCGGTCGTGCCCTGGCATCCGCCGAGCACGTTTGGGGCAATGATGAACCAGCGGTTCGTGTCGAGCGGGAGTTCTTCGCCGATCAGGCCCGGCCACCAGCCTGCGGTGGCGTGGCCGGGCCCGATCTGGCCGTCGACATGCGAGTCGCCGGTGAGCGCGTGCAAGACGAGCACCGCATTGTCGCGAGCCTCGTTGAGCTCGCCCCAGGTTTCGTAGGCAACGCGCAACGGGACCGAACCGCCGTGCTCGAATTCGAACTCACCGAGGTTCGCAAATTGCCGCGCACCCGGGTGGTCACCTTCCCGCCAAGCACCCGAAGCCGGCGGGCGAATCGAGGTGGCGCCACGCACCGGATCGGGCCGAAGCCGCGATGCACGCGGCCCCGGCCCGAAATCCGCGACGTTCCACTCCATTCGAGAGAGCCTAGTTGTTATTCGTGGCCTTCTCGATCGCCTGCTCGAGGTCGGCGATGAGGTCATCAATGTGCTCAATACCGATCGACAGGCGCACGAGGCCCGGCGTGATGCCCGACTCGAGCTGCTGCTCGGGGGTGAGCTGGGCGTGCGTGGTCGATGCCGGGTGCGTGGCGATCGAACGCACATCGCCGATATTGACGACGTGCTTGAACAGCTGTACTGACTCGACGACCTTGCGGCCAGCATCCCGGCCACCGCGCAGCTCGAACGAGAAGAGCGCACCGGCGCCGTTCGGCGCGTAGGTGCGGGCGAGTTCGTGCCACTCGTTGTCGGGGAGCCCTGCGTAGTTCACGCTCACGACCTCGGGATGCTGGTTGAGCCACTGCGCCACCGCCTGGGCGTTCTGCACGTGACGCTCCATACGCAGGCTCAGGGTCTCAATGCCCTGGATGATCTGCCATGCCGAGGCCGGGGCGAGCGAGGCACCGGTGTCGCGCAGCAGCTGCACGCGGGCCTTGAGGATGTAGGCAATGCCGTCGCCGAGCGCGCCGGTGTAGCTCAGGCCGTTGTACGAGTCGTCGGGCTCGGTGAGACCCGGGAAGCGGTCGGTGTGCTCGCTCCACGGGAACTTGCCGCCGTCGACGATGAGCCCGCCGAGTACTGCGCCGTGGCCGCCAAGGTACTTGGTGGCCGAGTGCACGATGATGTCAGCGCCGTGCTCGAATGGCCGGATGAGGTAGGGGGTCGCGACGGTGTTGTCGACGATGAGGGGCACCCCAGCCTCGTGCGCCGTGTCGGCGACGGTGCGGATGTCGAGGAAGTTGACTGCCGGGTTACCAATGGTCTCGGCGTAGAACGCCTTGGTGTTCGGCTGCACGGCGCGACGCCACTCTTCGGGGTCGTTTTGGTCGATGACGAACGTGACATCGATGCCGAGCTTCTTCAGCGTGTACTTGAAGAGGTTGTAGGTGCCGCCGTAAATGGTGGTCGACGAGACGATGTGGTCGCCAGCCTGGGCAATGTTGAGGATCGCGTAGAGCTCAGCGGCCTGACCCGACGAGACCGCGAGCGCGGCGGTGCCGCCCTCAAGCGCGGCGACGCGCTGTTCGAGCACATCGGTGGTCGGGTTCATGATGCGGGTGTAGATATTGCCCGACTCGGCCAGGGCGAAGAGGTTGGCGGCGTGGTCGGCGTCGTTGAACGCGTAGGCCGTGGTCTGGTAGATCGGCGTGACGACCGCATTGGTCGACGGGTCGGTCTGGGCACCTGCGTGCACCTGGAGGGTTTCAAATCGCTGCGTCATTGCGGGTCGCCTCGTTCTCTTTACGGCGGGTGGTCTGGTGGCTTGTGAAAAGCGTCACACCATCATGGGGGATAGAGCGAACCGAATGTGAACCGGTGTCATATGGCGACGCATCCGTAGAATCGCCGCATGACCGTTCTGCTTGCTGGAGGCGGCGAGACCGAGGCACTGCGCCCGCTCGTCAATCGTTTTCTCGACCGCGTCGTTGCCCGAGCCGCAGGCCACCGGCCGAGAGTCGCGCTGATTGTCGCGGCCACGACGCCGAAGCCGGTCGTCATTGAAATGGAGCGGCTGTTGGGTGGCCGTGCCGAGATCGTGGCGCTGCTCGCCGAGCTGGATGCTTCCGACACCGGCACGGTGGTGAGCGGCTTTGACGGCGGTGAACTCCTCAACGCCGACGGTGTGCTCATCACCGATGGCCACGTGACCGGGCTACTTGCGGCACTCGAGCATCGGGCGGGCGATGTGCGTCGTCTCGTGCACGACGGGGTGCCATTTTTCGGCATTGGTGCCGGCGCTGCGATTGCCGCCGACCGCGCGCTCGCGGGCGGTCACGAAATCGGTGGCGTGGCAGTTGCGCCGGTGCTCACCACCGAACCGGATGCAGAGGTCACCTTCGAGCCCGGGCTCGGACTCGTCGACCTCGCGATCGTGCCGCATGCCGCTTCGCATGGCCGCATTGGACTCGCGGTCGCAGCGATTGAGGCGGGTCTCATTGACCGCGCGCTCGCGATCGACACCGACACGGCCATCGAAGTGGGGGAGCAGGGGCTCGATCTCATCGGTGCGGGCTCGGTGTGGCAACTCACCGGCACCGATTCGGGTGTGGTCGTGTCGACCATTCGGCACACGGCATGAGCTCGCTGCCCGAGCTCGTGGCCACGGGCTCACTGGATGCGGGCTGGGCTGAGGCACTCGCGCCTGTCGCCGGAGACATTGCGCAACTGGGTGATTTCTTGCGGGCCGAGAACGCGGCCGGGCGCGGCTATTTGCCCGCCGGGCAGCAGGTGCTGCGAGCGTTCGCGCAACCAATCGATGCGGTGCGGGTGGTGATCGTTGGGCAGGATCCGTATCCGACCCCGGGGCATCCGATCGGACTGTCGTTTGCGGTGGATCGCGCCGTGCGTCCACTCCCTCGATCGCTAAGCAATATCTATCGAGAGCTCGCCGATGATCTCGGCATTCCACCCGCCGAACATGGCGATCTTACCCGGTGGAGTGAGCAGGGCGTGCTCTTGCTCAACCGGGTGCTCACGGTGCAACCGGGCACACCCGCCTCCCATCGCGGGCGCGGCTGGGAGGCCGTGACCGAGTGCGCGCTGCGGGCGCTTGGCGCCCGCGGCGGACCGCTCGTGGCGATCCTCTGGGGCAATGATGCGCGTCGGGCACGCGCCTTCTTGGAGCGGGTGCCGGCGATTGAGTCGGCGCATCCCTCGCCGCTGTCGGCTTCGCGCGGGTTCTTCGGCTCCCGGCCGTTCTCGCGTGCGAATGCCGAACTCGAGGCCCAAGGCGCCGCCCCCATCGATTGGCGGGTGTGAGCGCCGTGGTCTCGATCCGCTTCGCTACTTGACCACCCAGAATGTTGGTTGGTCGAGTAGCGAAGTGGATCGACCGCCCAGAATGCTGGCTGGTCGAGTGCCGGAGCGTAGCGGAGGCGATCGAGACCACGGCCTCATACATCACGGCGCCCGATAGGCTCGCGGCATGACCGAGCTGCATGACCTCTCCGCCACCGAACAGCGTCGCTTGCTCGAAATCGGTGAGCTCACCGCATCCGAACTCACCGAGCATTACCTTGCCCGCATCGAGGCGCTCAACCCGAAATTGCGCGCGTTCATCACCGTCACCGCCGACGCCGCTCGCGAACGTGCCGCCAACCTTGACGCGACCCGCGCTGACGGCGCCTGGGCGCACAAGCGCCGCCACGAGCATCCGCTCTGGAGCCTGCCGTTCGGCGATAAAGACCTCATCGATCGCGCTGGTGTGCCTTCAAGCTACGGCTCGCGCGCGATGGCTGGGTTCGTGCCCGAGGTCTCGGCACCGCTCGTCGACACGATGGATGCGGCTGGCGGCATTTCACTCGGCAAGACGAACACGCCCGAATTTGGGTTCCCGAGTTACACCGAAAACCTGCTCGACGGCGGTGTTGCCCGCAATCCCTGGGACACCGACTTCGGCCCCGGCGGTTCGAGTGGCGGCGCGGCAGTCGCCGTCGCGGCGCGCATGCTGCCGTTCGCTCCCGGCAGCGACGGCGGCGGCTCCATCCGCATCCCGGCGGCAGCCTGTGGGCTCGTGGGACTCAAGCCCTCGCGCGGCCGAGTTCCGGATGCGAGCGGGGTCGACTCGCTCGGCGGGCTCGTCGTTGCCGGGCCCATTGCTCGCTCCATTGAGGATGCGGCGCTCCTCCTCGATGGCATGATTGCGCGCGGCTACGGCGGGAAGCCCCGCGACCGCTTCGCGCTCACCGCGCCGAATGAGCAAGCTTCCTTCGTCGACGCACTCGTCGACCCGGTGCGTCCCTTGCGCATCGGCTGGAACACCTGGTCGCCGTGGGCGAGTCATTACGAGATCGCGCTCGACGCTGAAGCCGACGCCGTGCTCCACGACACGCTGCGTCTCGCCGAGAAACTCGGCCACCGCATCCAGCCGCTTGAGCCGACGCCGTTTCCCGACTACTTCGATGCCTTCCGCATGATCTGGCAGGGTGGCGCGGCTTCGCTACCGCTTGGCGACGAGGCCCTCGGCGCAGTTGAGCCGCTCACGCGCTGGCTGGTCGGAGAGGGGCGCAAGCGCGGAGCGGGAGAACTCGCGGCCGCGCTCGCGACGCTCTCGCGCTTCGAACAGCAGATCATTGCCGACTACGCCGAAGTCGACCTCGTGCTCACTCCGGCGCTGGCACTGCCGCCCCGACCGCTCGGCTGGTACGACGCGAGCGACGGCGAGCGCAACTTCGAACAGCAGTGCCAGTACACGCCGTACACGAGCTACGTGAATGTTGCCGGGCTCCCGGCGATCACCCTGCCGGTCGCCGCGCATCCGCTGCCCTACGGTGTGCAGGCGATTGGCCGCCGCGGTGACGAAGTGACGCTCCTGCGCTTTGGTCGTCAGCTGGAACGTGAACTCGGTTGGGATGGGCGAGTGCCGCCGGTATTGCGCACATAGCCGCCGTCTTCGAGCCCGGCCTCAATTTCGAAGCGATTGGTGAGCGGATTGTTGCCGGCGATGCCATAGAGGATGGGGAAAAGCATCCCGTAGCGCCGCCACTGGTCGACGTGCACAAGTTCGTGCTTGAGCACGCGCGGATGCACGTTTTGGTTCGTGATGTAGACGCGGCCGACGCAAACTCCGCCGCGGCGGAACGCCCATTTCGGCAGGCCGGTGCAGATGATGAGTTCGCCGTGGCGCTTGATGCGGCCGACCGACAGTGGGACTCCCCAGAGGAGTCCCACTGCGGTTGCGAACCCAAAGCCAACTCGCGAAATTGGCGAGTCAAGCATCAGCGTGCGCGCGGCCCGCGCCAGCGAGCCCGGTCGGCGTGCCACTACTGGGTGATGGCCTGCTGGCCGCCCGACTTAAGTGCGGCAAGGCGAGCCTCAACTTCGGTCATCTGACCGAGGTCTTCAAGCTGCTCGAACTGACGGTCGAGGCTCGAGGCCTGCAGTTCCTGCTGGCCGCGCACCTTCGCCTCCTCGCGACGTACCTTCTCTTCGAAGCGGCCGAGGTCGGCAGTCGGGTCGAGCACGTTGATCTGGGCGAGCGCCTCGTTGACCTTGGTCTGCGCCTCAGCCGACTTCGCGCGAGCGGCGAGCTCGTCACGCTTCGACGAGAGCTGGTCAAGCTTGGCGCGCATACCGTCGAGACCGTTCTTGAGCTGGTCGACAACCTTCGTCTGCGCCTCGATCTGCGGTGCGACGCGCTTGACGTTCGCCTCTTCGTCGAGCTGACGCGAAAGCGCAACCTTGGCGAGGTTGTCGAATTTGTCGGCCGATGCGGTGTCGCCATTCGTACGGAAGTCATCGGCGCGCTGTGAGGCGGCAAGCGCCTTCTGGCCCCACTCGCGAGCGTCCTGCTCGTCCTGACGAGCGTCGTCCTCCATCATGCGCAAGTTGCCGATGGTTTGCGCGATGGCGGCCTCGGCCTCGTTGATGTTGGCCGAGTAGTCACGGATGAGCTGGTCGATCATGAGTGCCGGGTCTTCGGCCTGGTCGATGAGCGCGTTGATGTTGGCGCGCACGAGCTGGGTAATGCGGCCAAAGATGGACTGCTTCTGTGCCATGGTCGGTGGTCCTTCCGAGTGGGTTGGTGCCGGGTTGCTGCTTGGTCAGGATGGTCGTTTGGACTGAATGAAGTCTGTGGTTGGGGGTGCGGCTTGGGTGATCTCGGTACCGCCTGCGGCCTACTCGATCAACCAAACCTGGCCGCTCAGCGGCGGCGACCACCGCCGGAAGCACGGAAGCCACCGCCACCGGAAGATCGGAATCCGCCGCCGCCGAAGCTACCGCCGAATCCGCTACGCGAGCCGCCGCCGCGACGCTGACCGCCGCCCGACGACGAGAAGCCGCCGCCGCCGCCGAAAATGCTGCCGCCACCGCCGAGGCCGCCCCAATTGTTCGTCTGGCGGCGCGAACCGCCACCGTCACTGAGAATGCCACCGATGATGCCGCCGAGAATCGCATTCGTGAGTGAATCGCCGCTTGATTGGGTGCGGTAGCCGGAGCGGTAGTCGCCGTAGTTGCGGTCGTAGCCACTGCCGCCGAACTGCTGCTGTGATGAGTAAACCTGGCTCAATTCGCGTTCGGCAGAATCGAGCGCGAGCTTCGCGAGCCGCGTGGCTTCGTCGGCCGCCGTGAGCGCGGCGAACAGATCGGTCGACGAGAGTGTCTCGGCGCGCGTGAGCTCCTGCGTTGCCTGATCGAGCCGAGTGCGGGGGAGCGAACTCAGCGCTCCGCGTCGGGTCTGAATGAACGTGGATGCGGCAGCCACCTCCGCCTGTGCCGTGCCGAGGGCCTGGGGCAGGCGCTGCGTCGCGTGGTCGAACTGTTCCTTCGCCGTGAGCGAGCCCTGCAGGGCGGTGGCGAGCTGCGTGCCGATGGCCTGCATCCGATCGAGCGTCGCAAACGGATCGCGGTGCACGCCTCCCTCGGCCTCGACCGAGGCGAGCACTCGCTCGGCCTCGGCGATGATCGCCGGCGATTGCGGATCGATCGTGTACTTGCCACTCGCCTCGCGGCTCAACGATTGCAGCGTGCCGAGGTCGCGGCGAAGCGCGGCCGCATGTGCCGAAATTGTGCCAGCGGCATTGTCGATGGCCTCGGCAGCCGTGTCGAGCCGAGTCGAGAGCGTGTCGAATTGCGCGAGCGCATTCTCTGCATCCGAAATATCAACCGTCGCCGCACCCGCGTTGCCGACTTCGAGCCCACGACGGGCGTTCTCGGCCTCGTCTTGCGCGAGCGCGAGCATGTCACGCGATTGCGCGAGATCTTGGTCGATCTTGGCAAACGCGGTGGTTTCGAAGCGCGAGCGGGAGGAATCCGCCCAGCGCTCGCGCTCGGCGAGCCGGGTGGCTGCCGTCGAGATCGCCGTCTGCGCTGCGGTGAGGAGCTGCGGTGCGTGTTCTTGCCGGGCACGCAATTGCTGGAACTTCGCAACCTCGGCGCTGAGTTCTTGCTGGGCGACCTCGGTGTGCTGTTCGATGCCCTCGAGCCATGAACTCTGTTGCTCCGGCGTGTCGGGAATCGCGTCAAGGAGTTGCGCTTGCAATGCGAATGCCTCGTGACTGCGCTGCTTCGCGCTCTTGAGCGCGGCGCGCAACGAGTCGGTTGCTTCGCTGCCGAACTGCGCCTCGGCAAAGCCGAGTTCTTCTTCGGATGAGCGGATGAGGTTGTCGGTGCGCACGAGTTGCTGCGAGGCACTCTGCAGGCGCGACTCGAGTGCCTGCGCGGCCTCGGCTTCGGCAAGCTGCTTTTGCTTCGACGCCTTGCGCCGGCGGGACAGGAAGATGCCGCCGAGGAGGCCCGCGACGGCGAGCGCACCAACGCCGAGCGCGATCGTGCCGACGCCGGAGGCGTTGTCAGCGCTTGCGGGGCCAGGCTCACCACCGCCGGTTCCGCCACCGTTCGTACTCCCAAGTGACTGCCGCAGGCCGTCAGCCACCGAAATTGCGGCCGCCGAAATATCACTGCGGTTGAGATCGGTGAGCACCTGGTTTTCGATATCGCGCACATCACCATCGCTGAGCGGAAGCGCTGAAGAAGTGTTCAACCCGTATTCGCCCGAGCCGAGGCCGACGTAGAAAACCACATCGCGGTCGCCAAGACCCGAGCGTTCGGCAACTTCAGTCGCCCAGTCGAAGCCATCGGAGGGGCTTTCGAACCGTTGCACGACCACCACATAGAGCGAGACACCGGTGTCATCGCGCAAGACCTTCGCGGCCTGTTCGATATCGGCAACGCGATCCACGGTGCCAGTCGTGTCGGTCACCGTCGTCGTCACTCGCATCGGCGTCTCTGCCGAGGCTGGCGCGGCGGGCGCGACAACTCCCGCCGCGATGAGCACCGCGGCGACCAACGCGAGCATGATTGAGCGCAACCGGGCCATGTGCATCCCCTCCTCATTGGGAAGTCTCGTAGCGCCAATTTAGGGGAGAAGATTCGCGTGCGGTCTGTGAACAGTTCGCACCGGCGAAACCTCGGTCGCTAGTCTTGTGGGCGGAATTTGTCCGTCACCGTCCAACTGGAGGCTCATATGCGAAGCGACGACGTACTCAAGGAACAGTTCCGTCAAACGAAGTACTCGATCGGCTACGACCAACAAGAAGTCGATTCATTCCTCGACCGAGTTGTCGACACACTGCGCAGCTACGAGGCTGGCGACAACCCCGAGAACCTGCTTACGGCCAAGAATGTGCAGACTGTGCAGTTCGCCTCGACCCGATACCGCGAGGGATACGACCCGCAAGAAGTCGACCACCTGCTTGACCGGCTCACGGTCGCCTTCGAGGCGTTGGAGCGCGACAACTAAGTCTGTGGTAGAACTTCGGCCATGACTCTGCTACACCTGTTGGTGATTGAGGCCACTCAACACCGCCCAGATTCCGTATTCACGGGACTGCTCGAACCGCTTACCGTTCAGGTACTGGATGTGGCAGCTGACAATGGTTGGAAACCCGAGCGCCTCGCCATTGGCGATGTGACGCCCGAAGAAATCTCGGCGGCGTACGACCGCGCTGATGCCATCGTGGTGATGGGCGGCGACGATGTTGATCCGCAGTTTTATGGGGCTTCCAGCGACTATGAAGGGGCTGGCCACTTCGTCACCCTGGCTGATGAGCGCACCCTCGCAATGATTCGGAAATCGGCGACCGAGCGCATCCCGCTGCTCGGTATTTGCCGCGGTGAGCAGTTGCTCAATGTGGCCCACGGCGGCACGCTCGTGCAGCACCTCGAACTTGCCGACGACCACCGATACGCGCCCGAGCTTGATCGGGATGCGGAGTTCATCAAGCATCCCGTCACTATTGAGCCGGGGTCAGAGCTTTTCCAGCTCTTCGGGCCAGAGCTCACTGCCGTGGAGTCATCGCATCACCAGGCGGTTGACCGGCTTGCGCCCGGGATGCGGGCGAGCGCATTCGCTCCTGACGGCACCATCGAAGCCATCGAGCACACCAGCGTGCCGCAGTTTGCTGTGCAATGGCATCCAGAGGCAGAATCTTCGCTTCCCGACCAATTGCCGACGCTGCTTGGCGCACTCCGTGCCGCAGTGACGACAGTGGCCGTCCCCACCACCATGAATTGATTGGAGCCCATCATGGGTCACTATCTGCTTGCCATTCACCACACCGATGAGGCTCCGATGGGGGAGGGCGCGACGATGGATGACATCATCGCCGATGTCTCGGCCTTCAATCAGGATCTTCAAGAGCAAGAGGCCTGGGTGTATGCCGGTGGCCTGCAGCCGGCCGCGAACTCGGTGATCGTCGACGGTCGCAATGACTCGACGGCGCAGGAGCCGGGTACGGTTGTGCCCGGCGAATTGCAGCTCGGCGGCATGTGGATCATTGACGCGCCGGATGACGCGGCCGCGGCGGCATGGGCCCTGCGCGCGTCGGCGGCGTGCCGCTTCCCGGTCGAGGTGCGCGCCTTCCACAGCGAGTAATTCGTTTTGTGGCTGAGGGGCTCGCCAGCGCGGCGAGCCCCTCAGCGTTTCCGCGTGCTGAGGTTCTCGAAGCAGGAAACATTGCCACGAGACGCGCAGGCGCCGCGGCTACGGTCGGGCCCATGAGCATCCTCGACAAGGCAACTACCCTCAAGGCCCTCCACGAGTCCGACACGATTCTCCGCATGGTGAACGTGTGGGATGCCATCTCGACCAAGACCGTCGCCGACCTGCCCGAAACCAAGGCAATCGCGACCGCCGGGCACTCGATTGCAGCGTCCCATGGCTACGCCGATGGGCAGATTCCGCTTGAAGTGGCGCTCGGTGCGATCCAGCGTATTGTCGCGGCCACTGACCTGCCGGTGACGGCCGACCTCGACGCCGGCTTCGGCGATCCAGGCAACACGGTGCGTCGGGCGATCGACCTCGGGGTGGTGGGCGCCAACGTTGAAGACCGATTGGTCGGCCTCGACGAGGCGGTCGCGAATGTGCGCGCGATCGTCAAGGCTGGCGAGGATGCGGGCATCCCGTTCCAGCTCAACGCCCGCACTGACGCCATCGTTCGCGGCGGAGACAAGCCGATGGACGAGAAGCTGGCCGATGCGATTGAGCGTGGCCGAGCGTACCTCGGTGAGGGTGCCGCACTCGTGTTCGTGCCGGGTGTGCTCGACCGTGAGGCCACCGAACAGCTCGTGGATGCGTTTGGTCGTGGCAAGCTCAGCGTGATCGGCCTGCCCGGGGCGCTTTCGGCGGCCGAATACGAGTCGCTCGGCGTTGCGCGCATCACCTACGGCCCGACGACTCAGCGCGTGGCCTTGCGGGCGCTCCAAGAACTCGCGACTGACCTCTACGCCGATGGCGTCATCCCACTCGACACGCCCGCGTTGAACTAGGCTCGCCCTCGCGGAAGGGTCTCGATACGCGCTCCGCGCTACTCGACCACCCAAAGAAGCTCGACCACCCAAAGAAGCTGGAGGGTCGAGTCGCGAAGGGTCTCGAGATCCCACGTCCACCCCGAGGAAGTCCATGACCAACCCCTTCACTGGCCTCTCAGCCTTCCCGCTCACACCGCTGCGCGATGACCGGGTCGATGAGCGCGCGTTTATCGGGCTCCTCGACCGGCTCGTGGGTGCCGGCGTTGATTCGATTACTGCGCTCGGGTCGACCGGATCGTATGCATATCTCGATCCCGATGAGCGGGCCCGCGTCGCGCACCTCGCGGCCGAACATGCCGGGGCGACCCCAGTATTTGTTGGCGTTGGAGACCTGCGAACCTCACGCATCCTCAAGCACATTGATGCTGCACAGGATGCTGGGGCCGCCGGGCTCCTCTTGGCTCCGATGACCTACCAGCCGCTCATGGTCAACGACGTCGTTGAACTCTTCCGCACCGTCATTGAACACACTGAGCTGCCGGTGATCGTCTATGACAACCCCGGCACCACCCACTTCACCTTCACGACCGAGCTCTACGCGCGCATCGCCGAGTTGCCAGGTATCGCCTCGATCAAGATTCCCGGGATTCCAGGGGAGCCGAGCGAGGTTGCCAAGCGGGTGGCGAGCATCCGTGAGGTCATTCCCAAGCACGTGTCGATTGGAATCTCGGGGGATGCGTATGGTGCCGCCGGACTCATTGGCGGCTGCGACGCCTGGTACACCGCCGTTGGCGGCACGATCCCGGGCCCAATGGTCAAGATCACCCGCGCAGTCCAGCAGGGTCGAGCCGCGGATGCGCTCGCTGAGTCGGAACGATTGGCACCGCTCTGGGAACTGTTCGCGGAGTTTGGCGGCAGCCTGCGAGTGACTGCCGCGATCGCGGAGTTCCTCGGACTTGTTGGTGCGCGAAGCCTGCCGCTCCCCATCCAGGGGCTCGATGCCGCGCAACGCGCGAGAGTTGCGGAAGTTGTCGACGAACTTCAGCTGGACGTGCCCTGAGGTTCTCGAAGGGCGGCGAGACGATACGAACCCTCACCTTCGCCGCAGACTACGATCGACGGGTGCAAGCCAAGATCGTTCTCTATTACGTGTTCACGCCACTCGCTGACCCGGATGCGGTTGCCATGTGGCAGCGCGAGGCGTGCGAGCGCGAGGGGTTGCGCGGACGCATCATCGTGTCGCCGCACGGCATTAACGGGACCGTCGGCGGCGAGATCAACGCAGTGAAGCGCTATGTGCGGCGCTTCAAGACCTATGCGCCATTCCGCGACGTCGACATGAAGTGGTCCGATGGTACGGGTCTCGATGACGAGGGCCGCTGCCTTGATTTTCCGAAGCTCAGCGTGAAGGTGCGCGATGAGCTCGTGACGTTTGGTTCCCCGGCCGACGTGCAGGTTGACCAGGACGGGGTCGTTGGCACCGGCACGCACCTCTCGCCGCGCGAACTCCATGCGCTCGTGGGGGAGCGTGGCCACGAGGTCGTGTTCTTTGATGGCCGTAATCAGGTAGAAGCTGCGATCGGGAAGTTCCGTGATGCGATCGTGCCGGACACGAACAACACTCGAGACTTTCTCGCGGAGCTCGACTCTGGCCGTTATGACCATCTCAAGCAGCGGCCGATTGTGACGTACTGCACCGGCGGCATCCGCTGCGAGGTGCTTTCGGCGCTCATGCGCGAACGCGGCTTTGACGAGGTCTATCAAATCGAAGGTGGCATCGTGCGGTACGGCGAGGCCTACGGCAACGATGGGCTTTGGCAGGGATCACTCGCGGTGTTTGACGGGCGCGAGCATGTTGAGTTTGGTGCGCCCGGCACTGCTGCGGTGATTGGTGAGTGCACGGTGTGCGGGGCGGCGACGAACCGCATTCAGAACTGTGTTGACCCGTCGTGTCACGGGCGACTTGTGGCATGCGCTGCGTGCGGTGCAGCGGGGCAGGATGCATTGGCTGAGGGCACCGGGCTCGACGACCCGCGGTTGCGAGTGCTGTGCTGCGCAAAGCACGCTGCGGCGGCATAATGAGCCCTACTTCCGGCGTGCCCGATCACGGCCGGGAGCCAGTTCTACGAGGTTCGGGCATCATCCCCACCGCTCACGACTTCGCCGACCACACAACCGCCGACGTGTTCGGCACGAAAGATGGGACGTACTGATGGCCAGATCGAAACACACCCCTCACCTCGACTCCGACCAGGACGGCCTGTCGCCGGCGACCAGCCACCCGGACTACGTCGCCGTAGCACCTGAGTGGTTCTGGAGCACGGACGACCCGCGTGCGCCGTTCGGCAGCGACGACGGGCACGACACCCTCAGCACCCTGCAAGAGCACTTCATCCAGGGCGGCGGCGACGAACACGTCCCCGGCTGCATCGCGAACCTGATCGTCGACTGGGCACTCGTGCCCGAGCAGCTCTGGGACAGCTCCGCCGAGGAGATCACCGCCTGGCTCGACGCCGACGAGAACCACGCCCGGTTCCTGCACGGCGAGATCGACGTCTACATCGCCGCCGCATGCGGGCAGTTCAAGATCTCTGGGTGGATCCACCCGGCGCTGCGGTTCTGGGCCGAACGCGCCCTGATGCTCCTCGAGCACGTCCTGGCCCCGTGGGAGCAGCAAACCTTCGCTACTGATCCGGACCTCTATCAGGACAAGCTTGCCGCCACCCGCGTGGTCATCCACGCAGCCCCGGAACCACCGAAACGGATGCAGCTGCGCATGTATCGCGGGCAGTGAATCCGACACGATAGCGAACCAACTCCGAGTCTGCGAGTGCTCTGCGGCGCGAAGCATGCGGTGGTGGGCTGATGCGCAGGCTGAGGGGGATCTCGATACGGCCTTCGGCCTACTCGATCAACCATGAAGGCCTTCGGCCTACTCGATCAACCATGAAGGCCTGCGGCCTACTCGATCAACCAAGACGGATGGTGCCCCCGACAGGAGTCGAACCTGCGACCTACGGTACCGGAAACCGGCGCTCTATCCACTGAGCTACGGAGGCGAACAACGAGCAAGCGTAGCAGGTGTGCACGCGCCGTCCGGCCCAGTGTGGAAGAGTGTCCGGGTGCAGCGCGAGATCTCTTCATCCATCATCCTTAACCACCGCGACGGTGAGCGCACCAATTTTGCGTTCCTCGTCGCCGGAGCCGCCGGCCAGACGTATGTGCGCGAGAACCTGCGCCTCACGATCGACGGCCTTGAGGTGCAGCCGCTCGTGTGGGAACAGCCCGATGGCACTCGCTGCCACCGTGTTGAAAGCTCAGGCTCCCGCCTTGAACTCGAATACTCGGCCACCATCGATGGCTTTGCAGCTCCGGTCGAGGTCACCGAAACCGACCGCCTCGTCTACTCGCGCCCTTCGCGCTACGCCGAATCCGACCTCCTCGGCCCAAGCACCCGCGCGCTATTCAAGGGCCTACGTAATTGGGATCTCGTCGACGCGGTCGTCGACTGGACCCACACCCACCTCGCCTACATCCCCGGCTCCTCCGGCTTCACCGACGGCGCCCGCGACACCTACCTCGGCCGCACCGGTGTCTGCCGCGACTACGCCCACCTCGTTATCGCCTTTCTTCGTGCCATGGACATGCCCGCCCGGCTCGTGTCGGTCTACGCCCCGGGCCTTCGTCCCATGGACTTTCACGCCGTGGTCGAGGTGCTCGTTGACGACGCCTGGTATGTCGTCGATGCCACCCACCTCGCGCCGCGCGAACGCATGGTGCGCATCGCCACCGGCCGGGATGCGGCAGACACGGCTTTCCTGACGAACACGCTCGCGGGAGTGCGGCTGTGGAGCCTGCAGGTTCAGGCAACGACCGACACCCCGGTGGATCCGATCGACCACACCGCGCGCGTGCAATTGCAATAGCAGCCAACACGGTTCGAAACGGGATGCGCCGCGGCCTACGATGGATGCCTGATGACTGACGCAACCCTCACCTCGACCCTCGCCGCTGCCACCCGCACCGCACTCGACCGACGCGACGGTGGCGCCGAACTCCAAATCGGCGACGACGACCTCAAGCTCGAGCGACCCCGCAACCGCGACCACGGTGACTGGGCCTCGAACATTGCCATGCGTTTCGCGAAGCGCGTGGGCACCAACCCGCGCGAGCTCGCCAACGAGATCGCTGAGGCGTTGCGCGCAGAGCCCTCGGTCAAGGCCGTCGAGGTGGCCGGCCCCGGCTTCATCAACATCACGCTCGACGAGGCCGCCGCAGGTGCCCTCGCCCTCGAAATCGTCGAGGCAGGCGAAAAGTTCGGCAATGGCGCACAGCTCGCCGGTCGCAATATCAACCTCGAGTTTGTCTCGGCGAACCCGACCGGCCCCATCCACCTCGGTGGTGCCCGCTGGGCCGCTGTCGGCGACTCGCTCGCGCGGGTGCTCCGCGCCGCTGGCGCCGAGGTGACTCGCGAGTACTACTTCAACGACCACGGCGCGCAGATCGACCGCTTCGCGAACTCGCTCCTCGCTGCCCACCTCGGCGAGCCGACGCCCGAAGACGGCTACGGCGGCGACTACATCCACGAGATCGCCGCAGAAGTCGCGGCAGCGCATCCGGAGGCACTTGCTGCCGCCGAGACTCGTGAGGCGCAGCAGGAAGTCTTCCGCAAATACGGCGTCGAGCAGATGTTCGGCGAGATCAAGCAGAAGCTCCACGAGTTCCGTGTGGACTTCGATGTGTTCTTCCACGAAGACTCGGTGCACGAAGACGGCTCAGTTGAACGTGCCGTTGAGCGCCTGCGCGCGCTCGGCAACATCTTCGACGACGAGGGCGCCGTCTGGCTGCGATCGACTGACTTCGGCGATGACAAGGACCGCGTCATCATCCGCTCGAATGGCGAACCGACCTACTTCGCGGGCGATATCGGCTACTACCTCAACAAGCGCGACCGCGGCTTTGACGAGTGCCTTTACATGCTCGGTGCCGACCACCACGGCTACGTCGGCCGCATGATGGCGATGGCCCAGGCGTTTGGCGACACCGCAAACGAGCACATGCAGATTCTTATCGGCCAGATGGTGAACCTCGTGCGCGATGGTCAACCGGTGCGCATGTCGAAGCGTGCGGGCACCATTGTTACCCTCGACGACCTCATGGATGCAGTGGGCGTCGACGCCGCTCGCTACGCGCTCGTGCGCTCGTCGACGAACTCGACGATCGACATTGATCTCGACCTGCTCGTGAGCCGCACCAACGACAATCCCGTCTATTACGTGCAGTACGCCCATGCCCGCACGCGCGCGGTCAACCGCAATGCCTCCGAGCACGGCATTGACGGCGCGAACTTCGACCCGGCGACCCTCACACACGAGACCGAGAATGAATTGCTTGGTCAACTGCGCGAGTTCCCGCGCATCGTAGGCATCGCCGCGCTTGAGCGTGAGCCGCACCGCGTGGCCCGCTACCTCGAGGATCTCGCCGCCGCCTACAACCGCTGGTACGACAATTGCCGCGTCATTCCGCAGGGTGACGATCCGGTCGAAGCTGTGCACTCGAGCCGCTACGTGCTCAATGAGGCTGCGAGCCAGGTGCTCCGTAACGGTCTGACGCTCGTGGGAGTCGACGCGCCGGAACGGATGTGAGATGACTGACGCGAGCCGATCGCCCCGTCGCGGTCGACGCCGCATCGTGGCGCTCGTGATCGTGCTCGCGGTCGTCGCCGCGCTCCTGGTTGCCGCCGAACTTGTAGTGCGGCAAGTCGTGGGCAATGTGGCTGCCACCGAAATTGAACGCGCCCTGCCCTCGGCGGTCTCGGCGGAGGTCACCGCATCCACGACCGGGAGCTGTGTGCTCTGCGAAGTCGTGGTCGGCTCGGTATCGGGCCTCGAAGTGCGCGGCGAACAGGTCACGGTTGGCGACCTCACTGGCACTGTTGACGCACTCGCCGAACAGCTCACGATTCGCGAGCCCATCACCATTGGCGCGCTCAACGGCACCGTGCACCTCGGTGCTGAAGAGCTTGATCGGATGCTCCGCGAGGTCGCCACCAACGCTGGCATTCCTTACACCGGCCTCGAATTCGTTGACGGTGGCATTGCCTACACCGCTGAGATCACCGCGTTCGGTGTGACGACGAGCGCCCGCATCACCGCGAACCTTGAAATTCGCTCGGGTGGTCGCGTGCAGATCGTGGCGACCGAAATGGAACTCGGGGGCGCCGGGCTTAGCTACGACGCAGTGCTCGACCCCTCGCGCTTTTCGCTCGAGTTTTGCGCGGCCGAGTATTTGCCTGAGGTTTTTCAGCTCACGGGTGTCGAGTTGAGCCCGGATGGGGTGAACATCGGCGTGCGCACGACCGGGCCAGTCACGGCTGAAGAAGCGACCTTCGCGGCGCTGGGGAGCTGCAAGTAACCGTTTCGATGCCTGCAGGTAGTTAGGTCTGGTTCAATATCGGCATTGACCAATAAAGGAGCACCTGCGATGTCGACGCCGCCGCCGAACCAGGGCAACCAGCCGTTTTCTGGCGATCACTGGAATGAGTACCCGAAGACCTACGGGGAAGGGCAGCACTACGGCGACGCAACCGGCGAGTGGCAACAGCAGTACGGTCAACAGCCGGACCAGTCGCACGACTACGGACAGCAGCACGGTCAGCAGCTCGACTATGGCCAGCAACAGGCGTTCGGTCAGCAAAGCTACGACCAGCAGCAAAGCTATGGCGAGCAGCAGAGCTACGGCGAGCAGCCAAGCTACGGGCAGAATTATGGCGACGCATACGGTCAGCAACCGCAAGTCTCGCAGAGCCAGCCGCAAGCGGTAGCCCAGCCCGCAGCCTACGAC
Source organism: Gulosibacter macacae (assembly GCF_003865375.1). Taxonomy (GTDB): domain Bacteria; phylum Actinomycetota; class Actinomycetes; order Actinomycetales; family Microbacteriaceae; genus Gulosibacter; species Gulosibacter macacae. Next base: position 138,058 of record NZ_RQVS01000001.1, read on the forward strand.
GGCCACTACGCATCCCAACCGGCTGCCGCGCCCACCCAGAAACCAAAGCGGCGCGGTCGACTCATTGCCTTGCTCTCAGTTGGTCTCGTGCTGCTGCTTGCAATCGGTGGTCTCGTGGCTTGGGAGTTCATGGCCCGAGGTCAGGCCGCCGATAAGTACGCCGCACTCCTCGAGGGCCAAGAGGCCAAGATCAACACCGAGAGCGGCACGTTCCCGGCCAACGGCGAGTTTGCCGGCGGCCTCGCGGTCACCGAGCAGCTCGGCGGCACCTTCTCAAACATCCGCCTGAGCACCGACCCAACTGCGCTCAACACGAGCGGGATGCACTTTGACTACGACCTGATCGGCGCCCCCGCCAACGGCCAAGGCACGATCAAGAAGGTGATCGTGACCGCGACCTTCAACGAAGAGTTCTTCGTCGACACCGCGCACATTGTGAGTTCGAGCTTCACCAATATGACCGTCAAGGTCACGAATGGCGAATTGCAATACGTCGGCACCTACGATGGCCAGCCACTCGAATGGAACTACACCATCTCGGCCCAAGACGGCTGGATCGTCTACACCGACACCCGCATGATTCTTAACGGACAAGACCTGCTCGCAACCTCCAATGGCACCGAAATGAGCTCTAAGGACTGGTGTGAGGAAGAAGGTCTGTCGTCATACATGTCGGACGTGCAGATCAATGAGGGTTCCCTCACCCTCACCTGGGAGATCAGCAACCTCGGGGTGGAGGATCTCGCCCTCGCGAGCTGCATCTCCTGAGCCTTGCGCGCCGAGTCGCTACCGGACGTCAGCGCATCCTGAAGCCCGATAGGATCGTCTGGTGCCTCAGCCCGCTGCTTTTTCGAACCCGCTCGCGCCGTCCCGCCTCACATCAATGACCGATGCGAACCAGCTCGACGAGGGTGTGTGGTCGCAAACTGCTCGACGCACCGACGATGGCGAACTCGAGATCGGCGGCTGGCGCGCAAGCGAATTGCTCGCTGAGTTTGGTTCACCCCTCTATGTGCTTGATGAAGCCGATATTCGCGAGCGCGCCGCGGCCGCTGTCGCCGATTTTTCGGCCGCCTTCGCCGAGATTGGCGCCGAGGTCGAGCTGCACTACGCCTCGAAGGCGCTCCTCACCATCGACGTCGCGCGCTGGATGCAGGAAGCCGGCCTCGGTCTCGACGTCGCCTCAGCCGGCGAACTTGAGATCGCCCTGCGCGCCGGTATTGACCCGGCCAACATCGGGATGCACGGTAACAACAAGTCGGGCGCCTCACTTCGCCGCGCAGTTGCCGCTGGCGTCGGCACGATCATCATCGATTCGGCCCAGGAGATCGAGCGGCTCGCGGCCATTGCCTCGGAGTTCGACCGAGTGCAGCCGGTGCTTGTGCGCATCAACTCAGGTATCCACGCTGACACCCATTCATTCCTCGCGACGAGCCACGAGGACCAGAAGTTTGGTTTGCCAATTGCGGCGGCGGGTGAGGCTATTGCGCGCATCCGCGAACTTGACTCGCTCGAACTCCGTGGCTTGCACTCGCACATCGGATCGTCGATCTACGACGCCGGCGGGTTCGGGGCAGCCGCTGATCGACTCATGCGCTTCCGCGCCCAACTGCTCGCAGGCGGTCCCGTGCTAGAGGTCAACCTCGGCGGCGGCTTTGGTATTGCCTATCTGCCGAGCGACAACGCCACGCCGCTTGCCGAACTCGCACGCGGCATTGCCGCCGAGGTGGCGCGCGCCTGCGCGGAAACCGGGAGCGACTTGCCTGCGTTCACCTTTGAACCGGGCCGATCGATCGTCGGCACTGGAGGCACGACGCTCTACACGGTCGGCACCACCAAGACCGTGGATGTGCCACTCGACGCTGGCGGGAGCGCCGAGCGACTCTACGTCTCGGTCGACGGCGGTATGAGCGACAACACGCGCCCCTCGCTCTACGGCGCGAACTACTGTGTGCGGCTGGCGAATCGAGAATCTGACGTAGCACCGCGGCTCGTGCGTGTCGTTGGCAGTCACTGTGAGTCGGGTGACGTAGTCGTGCACGACGACTACCTGCCGGGCGATGTGCATCCAGGCGACCTGCTCGCCACCCCCGCGACCGGCGCCTACGGCTTCGCAATGGCGAACTTTTACAACTGTTTCGACCGACCCGCAGTGGTGGCGGTGCGTGACGGCGAAGCGCGCACGCTCGTGCGTCGCGTGACGATCGATGATCTGCTTGCGTACGACTGCGCAGCGACTGAGGAGGAGACCCGATGAACGAGTCCCGGACAGTGAAGGTGGCCCTGCTTGGTGCGGGGTCGGTGGGGAGCCAGGTTGCCCGCCTTCTGCTTGAACAGAGTGAAGCGTTTGCGCAGCGCGCAGGTGCTCGGCTCGAACTCGTCGGGATCGCGGTGCGCAATGTGGATGCAGCACGCGACGTCGATCTGCCCACTGAGCTGTTCACGACCGATGCCGAACGGCTCATTCTCGGTGCCGACTTTGTGATTGAGCTCATGGGTGGCATCCACCCGGCGCTCGAGCTTGTCACCCTCGCACTCGCGTCGGGTGCTGATGTGGTTACCGCAAACAAGGCGCTCCTCGCGCACCACGGCCCCGAGCTCTTCGAGATTGCCGAGCGCGTCGGCGCGCAGCTCTACTACGAGGCCGCAGTCGGGGGTGCGATTCCGATTATCCGTCCGCTGCGTGAAAACCTGGCCGGTGACCGCATCGAGCGAGTGCTCGGCATTGTGAACGGAACGACGAACTACATTCTCGACCGGATGCACACCGAAAAAGACACGCTCGAGGAGTCGCTGCGCATCGCCACCGACCTCGGGTATGCCGAGGCCGACCCGACTGCTGACATCGAAGGTTTTGATGCGCAGCAGAAGGCCGCAATTCTCGCCTCGATCGCATTCCACACCGAAGTGCCGGTGACTACCGTGTCACGTGAAGGCATCACGGGGATTTCTGCCGGTCAGATTGCCGATGCAGAGCGTGGCGGCCACGTCGTGAAGCTGCTCGCAATTTGCGAGCGCGTCACCGACCCTGACACCGGCATCGAGGCCGTCTCAGCGCGCGTGCATCCGACGCTCGTGCCAGCCGACCACCCACTCGCGAGCGTGCACGGCGGTAACAACGCGATCTTCGTCGAATCAGCGGCGGCGGGCCCACTCATGTTCTACGGCGCCGGCGCCGGCGGCGTGCAGACCGCCTCCGCGGTGCTCGGCGACCTCGTCTCGGCCGCTCGTCGCCACGTTGCCGGTGGGCCAGGCCTTGGAGAATCAATGGATGCCGACCTCCCGATTGTCGCGCCCGAGCAGGTGAGCACGCGCTACCAAATCGCCCTCGACGTCGCCGACGAACCAGGTGTACTCGCGCAGGTCGCCCAACAGTTTGCCGAGCACAATGTTTCGGTGGCCACGGCTGAGCAGTCGGTCGCGACCGACGGTGGCCATGCGGTACTCGTTATTGGCACCCACACGGCAACCGAAGGCGCATTGCAACAGCTCGTGCAGGCGCTCGCTGAAACTTCAGCGGTGAAACGCGTCACTGGCGTGCTGCGCGTACTTGGAGAGGGGGTGCGCGCATGAGCACTGTTTCACGCAACCGCCGTGTGCGCGTGCGGGTGCCAGCAACCAGCGCAAACCTCGGGCCAGGCTTTGACACCCTTGGTCTCGCGTTCGCTCGTTATGACGAGCTTGAGATCGAGGCGATTGAGCCCGGTCGCCTTGAGATCAACGTCGACGGCGTTGGTGCCGGGGAAGTGCCACTTGACGAAAGTCACCTCGTGGTCAGTTCGCTACGCTTTGCCCTCGAGCGCTTCGGTTTCGCGCAACCCGGACTTCGTCTCGACGCGGTGAATACCATTGCGCACGGTCGCGGACTCGGTTCGTCGGGCGCCGCAATTGTCGCCGGCGTGGTTGGCGCTGCTGGACTCATCGCCGATCAGCGTCAGGTGACGGGGGAGGAACTGCTCGAGGTCGCCACCGAACTCGAAGGTCACCCCGACAATGTCGCACCCTGTTTGTTCGGTGGCGTGACGATTGCGTGGATGGATGCTGATGAGCGTCCCCGTTCGAAGCGATTGACGCCGCATCCGGGTGTTTCGCTCGTCGTGCTCGTGCCCGATGAGACCATGTCAACGGCGGCCGCACGCGCGCTTCAGCCGGAGCAGGTGCCGCACAAAGACGCGATCTTCAATCTCTCGCGCTCGGCGTTGCTTGTGGCCGCGCTCATTCAGAGTCCCGAATTGCTCTTCGACGCGACGGAAGACCGCATCCACCAGGACTACCGCGCGTCAGCGATGCCGAAGACGAAGGCGCTCATCGATGCACTCCGTGCAGAGGGATTGCCGGCTGTAGTTTCTGGCGCTGGTCCAAGCGTGCTTGTGCTCTGTGATGACCCGGCCGATCGCCTGCGGGCAGCGGCGATTGCCGAGGCTCGCACCGATACCACCTGGAATGTGCTTATGACGGCGGTCGACGTGCAGGGTGCTACAGTTGAGGAAGCTTCGGCTCAGACGGCGTCGCCGTCGGTCTAGCGCAGTTTCGCGCAACGACCTCCGAAGCCATTCGTAGCGAGGCAGACGCCGCACCTTCTTGCGGGCAGTCATCTGCCCGATATTGCGCCATCGAGCCCGATTCGGTCGTCGCCTCGCCCCAATCTGAGGACGAATTAACGAAATGACTGACAACACTCAACCGTCGTCGGCTGAACTCGCTGCGATGCGTGTTGCCGACCTGCAAGCATTGGCCGTGCAGCACGGCATCAAGGGCGCCGCGCGTCTGCGCAAGAGCGCCCTCGTCGAGGCCCTCACCGACGCCATTGGCAGCGGCGATGGCTCGGCAGCAGTTGCCAACGCCGAAGCTCCGGTCGCCAACGCCGAAGCTCCGGTCACGAACGAGGTGGCCGAGGATCGTACCGAGGCCGAGTCTGCGGCCCCTGAACAGCAGGATGTAACTGACGCAGCTCCCGTTGCCGACGCCGGCGCGGAAACCGCTGCTGACCAGGCAGCCGTCGAGGCCCCGGCTCGCGAAAAGCAGCCGCGTCGAGAGCAGCGCCGTCGCCGCGCGACCGCGCCGCAATCGGCGCCCGAACCGCGCGCCGACGCCGACGACGCCGAAGCGAGGGCTGACGAAACTGACGCGGCGCCGGCGATCAACATTGAGCTGCCCGCCGCCTCGAACCGCGGTCGCGCTCAGCGTGGTGGCGAACAGCCCGCCACCGGTGACGCCCCGAAGACGCTCGACGACATCGTCCTGCCCCCGGCACGTGACGAAGACGGCGACGACGACACTGCATCCACCGACAACACTGCCGAGCAGACTGGCTCGGGCCGCAAGCGCAACCGCAACCGCAACCGCGGTCGCAACGGTGGCGATGAGCAGAACCAAGACCAGCGCGGCGAGCAGCGTGGCGGCGACCAGCGCGGTACCGATCAGCAGGGTCGCGGCGGCGAGCGCCAGGCCCAGCAGGATCGCCAGGCGCAGCAGGACCGCCAGGGCCAGCAGGCCGGGCGCCAGCGCGACCGCCGTCGTGAGCGCCGCGACGAGGTCGACCCCGAGATCGCACCCGACGATGTGCTGCTGCCGATCGCGGGCATCCTCGACGTGCTCGACAACTACGCCTTCGTGCGCACCTCGGGCTACCTCGCTGGCACCAACGACGTCTACGTGTCGCTCGGTCAGGTGAAGAAGTACCACCTGCGTAAGGGTGACGCGATCGTCGGCGCGATTCGCCAGCCGCGCGAGGGGGAACAGCCCTCGGGCCGCCAGAAGTACAACGCCCTCGCGAAGATCGACACGATCAACGGACAGACTCCCGAGCAGGCCGCCGAGCGCGTCGAGTTCGATTCGCTCACGCCGCTCTACCCGGAGGAGCGCATCCGCCTCGAGACGACCGCCGGCCACTCGGCTCAGCGCATGGTTGACCTCTTTGCACCCATCGGTAAGGGCACGCGCGGCCTGATCATTGCGCCGCCGCGTTCAGGCAAGTCGATCATGCTCGAGCGCATCGCGAACGCGATTGCGCAGAACAGCCCTGAGACGCACCTCATGCTCGTGCTCGTTGATGAGCGACCCGAAGAGGTCACCCGACTTGAGCGCACCATTCACGGTGAGGTCGTCGCCTCGACGTTCGACATGCCCGCCGAGAACCACACCACCGTTGCCGAACTCGCCATCGAGCGCGCCAAGCGTTTGGTTGAGCTCGGCCTCGATGTGGTCGTGCTCCTCGACTCGATCACGCAGCTCTGCCGCGCTTACAACCTCACGGCTCCGGCCTCGGGCCGCATCCTCGCCGGTGGCGTGGATGCCTCCGCCCTCTACCCGCCGAAGCGCTTCTTCGGTGCCGCGCGAAAGGTTGAGAACGGTGGCTCGCTCACCATCCTCGCGACCGCAATGGTCGAGACCGGCTCGCGTACCGACGAGGTGATTCTCGAAGAGTTCGCCGGCACCGGAAATATGGAACTGCACCTTTCGCGCGAGATCGCCGACAAGCGCATCTTCCCGGCGCTCGACATTCAGCAATCGTCGACCCTCCACGAAGAGCAGTTGCTTTCGCCGGATGAACTCGAAGTGACTTGGTCGATCCGTCGTGCCCTGCACGGCGACACTCAGGGCGCACTGGAAGCCGTGCTCGAGCGCCTCGCTTCGACGTCGACGAACGAAGAGTTCCTCGCTTCGGTGCGCGCGAACCCGATTCAGCCGGTGAGTGCTCGATGAGCGCGGGGGAGTTTGGTGACTCGCTGACCCTGCTTCGTGCCGAGCACGCCGATCTGCAGGAGCAGCTCGCCGACCCGGAACTGCACTCGAACCCGGCTCGCGCGAAGAAGGTCAACCGCCGTTACGCGGAGCTCTCGCAGATCATCGCGGCCGATGACAAGCTCGCGGCGCTGCACGACGACCTCGAAGCTGCGCGTGAACTCGCTAAGGAAGACGAGGTCTTTGCTGAGGAGGCCGAGTCCACCGAACAGGCACTCGACGAGCAGCGCGAGAAGCTTCGCCGCCTGCTGATCCCGCGCGATCCCGACGATGGTCGTGACGTGATCATGGAGATTAAGGGCGGTGAAGGTGGCGAGGAATCGGCACTGTTCGCCGCCGACCTCCTGCGCATGTACTCGCACTACGCCGAATCGCGCGGTTGGAAGATCGAGCTCCTCGACAAGGCCGAATCCGACCTTGGTGGCTACAAGAGCGTGCAGGTAGCGATCAAATCGTCATCGAACGACCCCGCCGACGGGGTGTGGGCCTCGCTCAAGTACGAGGGTGGCGTGCACCGAGTGCAGCGCGTGCCGGCGACCGAGTCGCAGGGCCGCATCCACACTTCGACTACTGGTGTGCTCGTCTTTCCCGAAGTTGATGAGCCCGAAGAGGTGGCAATCGACCAGAACGATCTCAAGATCGATGTTTATCGCTCATCTGGTCCCGGTGGCCAGTCGGTGAACACGACCGACTCGGCGGTACGCATCACGCATATCCCGACGGGCATCGTGGTGTCGATGCAGAACGAGAAGTCGCAGATTCAGAACCGTGCCGCGGCGATGCGCGTGCTGCAGGCACGCCTGCTCGCTCGGCAGCAGGAGGAGAAGGCGGCTGCGGAGTCGGATATGCGTGCCTCGCAGATTCGCTCGATGGACCGTTCGGAGCGCATCCGCACGTACAACTTCCCCGAAAACCGCATCGCCGATCACCGCACTGGCTTCAAGGCTTACAACCTGGATGCGGTGATGGACGGCGCCCTTGGGCCGGTCATTGAGTCGGCCATCGCCGCCGACGAGGAGTCGCAGCTCGCGCACCTTGCCGAGGCGTAGCGGCCGAGCCGCCGGCTGAGGCCCGTGCGTCGACTGAGGCCCTCGCAGCGCCACCAACAACTACGAGCGAAAAGCGCATCTACGAGTCCCTGGGGACTCGTAGATGCGCTTTTCGCTCGTACTTGTGCGCGCGGGCCGAGCTATTCGAGGGCGCGAAACCACTCCAGCGCGAAGCGCGTTGACTCGAGCCCATAGCCGAGTGTTGCCCGCTGATAGCGTGCGATCTCGGCGAACTCTGCTGGAATCTCGAGTGCATCCAGGTGCTGCTCAAATGCCTCAAGCTTGGCGAGGTCGCTGAGCAATCGCTCCTCGATGCGTCCCTTCACCTCGGCGCGACTCGGTGCATCGAGCAGCCCCAAGAAGTGCAACCGCGCGAGGGCCGCGGTTTCGAGGTCAGCATCGGTGATTTCTGCGCGCATCCATGTGTCAAATGCTTCGCGGCCGGCCTCGGTGACGCGATAGACCCGCCGGCCTCGGGGACCGGGCTCACCCTCAAACTCAACGAGGCCATCGCGGTGGAGACCGTCAAGTGCGCGCTTGATACTCCCCGAACTGGCACTGTAGAAGAGCGAAACGCCAGCTTCGAACGCACGGATGAGGTCGTAGTAGCTCATCGAGCGCAGGAGCAAGAGGCCCAGGATGACGTTTGCCATTTGGTCAGCTTAGTCACCCAAATTGTTTCTCGCCTCTCATAGACATGTCTGGTAGACATATAGCAACACGGATGCGGAGGACACCATGGCTAAGCCCCACGACTTCCAGAGTTGGCTCGAAGGGCCGTTCCGAGCGCGACTCGACAAAGCCTCTCGGCGGCGGGCACCGCAGCTCCCAGCACCGCAGGTACTCGTGGTCACACCGGCGGGCCGATTCGCGTACGGCGAGACCGAATTGCCATTCCACTGCGCCAGCGTCGGCAAGCTCTTCACCGCAGTGCTTATCGGCCGACAGATAGAACGAGGCGACTACCGCCTCGACACGCCAATCGGCGATATCTTGCCGAGGCACGAACTCAGTGCGCTACCAGCAGCGCCAGGAGTTGACTTCGCTTCTGAGGTGACGATTGAACACCTGCTCTCGCACCGGTCTGGTTTGCAAGACCCCATTGAGCCGCTCCGAGCGGCGCGGGTTGAAGACCTCCTTGTGCAGGTGCAGCGGGAGCCAAACCGGTACTGGAGCCGCGCAGATCTGCTCGCGCTGACCCACAGCATGCCGGCAATTGGGCGTCCGGGGGAGAGGTTCGGTTACTCGGATGCGGCCTACGCACTGCTCCTGCGCGTCGCAGAAGTTGCCGCTGGCGTTGATTCAGAAGAGTTGCTGCGCACAGAGGTGTTCGCACGAGCCGGCATGACGCAGACGCACCGGCCCCATAACGCTGGTCCCGAGGTTGATCTGGCCGCCGTGCGGATGGCTCCGGTATTCCTCGGAGACACCGATATGAGTCGTGCGCGGGCCGCCAGCGCCGTGTCGAGCGACGGTGGCGCGGTCACGACGGTCGATGATCTTCACCAATTTAATAGGGCTCTAGCCAGTGGCGACCTCATCAGCCCGGAGCTGCGCGAGCGGCTCATGCGGCCGCAATCGAAACTGCGCGCGGGCATCCACTATGGCGCGGGGTTCGTGACCTTGAAGCTGGGTGAGTTCATGCCGCTCGTGTTGCGTGGACTGAGCGAGCCAGTTGGTGGCCTCGGTCTCTCTGCGGTGCACACAGTTCACTATCGCGAACAAGATGTGTTCGTCGCGCTCAACTTCCACGCCACACATGAGATGGGCGCGAGCTTCGAGGCACAGATTGCGCTGGCACGCGCGCTCAAGCAGTTCGGCGGGCGCGCCTAGACCCGTCGTGCGACAGGTGGGCAGCAAGGAATCTCGCTAGATAACCCAGTCGCCACCCTCGTGGCGGGCAACCGGATCATTCGAGCGGTCTTTGGCCGGGATGCCCACGAGCACCGCGCCTGCCGGTGCCGATTTCGTGACGACCGCATTTGCGCCAACGCGCGCGCCGTCACCGAGCGTGATTGGGCCGAGCAGCTTCGCACCGGCGCCGATGAGGACGCCATTGCCAATCGTCGGGTGGCGCTTGATTTTCTTGGTCGATACCCCGCCGAGCGTGACGCCGTGATAGATCACGCAATCGTCGCCGACCTCGGCCGTCTCGCCAATCACGACACCCATACCGTGGTCGATAAACAGGCGTCGGCCAATCTTCGCGCCGGGGTGGATTTCAATGCCGGTAATGAACCGGCTCGCCTGCGACACCACCCGGGCAATGAACTTCCCGCCGGGTTGCTGCCAGAGCCAGTGCGCGAGGCGGTGGAACCACACGGCGTGCAGTCCCGAGTAGTTCACGACAATCGAGAGCTTCGAGCGGGCGGCTGGATCGCCCAAACGCACCGCGTGGATGTCTTCTCGAACCTTGCGGAAGAAGTCATCCACGCGGCCGCGTGGGGAAGGTGCATTGCGCATCCGTCTAGTCTCGTCGATTCCTTGAATTTGGTCGATTCTTCGCGAATCGACGAACAGGCAAGCTTTCGCTGAACTACGCGTCGGCGCGCAGATCGTCGAACAGCACGCTCGAGAGGTAGCGCTCGCCGGTGTCGGGGATGATCACCACGATGTTCTTGCCCGCGTACTCGGGGCGCTTCGCCACTTCGAGTGCCGCCCAGAGGTTGGCACCGGCCGAAATGCCGGCAAAGATGCCTTCTTTCGCGGTGAGTTCGCGCGAGACGCGCACCGAGTCGTCGAGGGTGACGTCGATGACCTCGTCGATGACCGACTGGTCGAGCACGGCAGGCACGAAGTTCGCGCCGATGCCCTGGATCTTGTGCGGGCCAGCCTTGCCCTCGGTGAGGAGCGGGGAGTCCTTCGGCTCGACGGCGATGATCTTCACCTCGGGCTTGCGCTCCTTGAGCACCTGGCCGACGCCGGTGATGGTGCCGCCGGTGCCGATGCCGATCACGACGGCGTCGACGCTGCCGTCGGTGTCGTTCCAGATCTCCTCGGCGGTCGTTTCGCGGTGAATCTCGACATTGGCTTCATTCTCGAACTGGCGCGCAAGGATGGAGTTCTCGGTCTCGCGCTGAATCTCTTCAGCCTTCGCAACTGCACCACGCATGCCCTCGGGGCCGGGCGTGAGTACGAGCTCAGCACCGAAGGCACGGATGAGCTGGCGACGCTCGAGCGACATCGTTTCGGGCATGGCAATCACGACGCGGTAACCCCGGGCAGCGCCGATGGCTGCGAGCGCAATACCGGTGTTACCCGAGGTGCCCTCAACGATGGTGCCGCCGGGCTGCAACTCACCCTTGCGCTCCGCGGCGCGGATGATGCCCCAGGCGAGGCGATCCTTGACGCTCGACACGGGGTTCGTGAACTCGAGCTTCGCGAGCACGTTCGCGTCGGATTCGTTGATGCGGTTCAGGCGCACGAGGGGAGTGCCGCCGATTACCTCGGTAATGTCGCTGTAGATCTTTTCGGCCATGAGCCTGCCTTTCCAGGAATGCTTGGTGACTAATCGTGCCACCGCATGGTTGCGCCTGCATGTATCGCCGTCACGCTACGTCATTGAATCGAGAAATTGTGTCGACCACTCACGCCGAGCTACAGCAGCAGGTGGCGCGCATCCTGATGCCGGGTGGCTTCCCAAACCCGGCACGCGAGGCCGAGTTGCTCATCGCAGCGGTGCTTGATCGCTCGCCCGGGCAACTCGAACTCGACCGGCTCTTGGGCCGTTCGCTCGAACGCGACCAGGTCGACGGCGTGCTCGCCGTGGCATCGCGTCGCGCCCGCCGCGAGCCGCTGCAACACCTCGTTGGTTCGGCACCCTTCCGCGAGGTTGAACTCGCCGTGGGCCCGGGCGTATTCGTACCGCGCCCCGAAACCGAGCTCCTCGTCGAACTCGTATACGCCGATCCTGCCGCCCGTCGCACCCAAGCCCGCATCGCCGATCTCGGTTCAGGATCCGGTGCCATCGCGATCGGCGTCGCCATGGCGTTGCCGGGCGCCGAAGTTGTCGCCCTCGAAGCATCCCCCTTCGCCTGGCCGTGGCTACAGCGCAACCTGCGCAGGCACGCACCACACGTTGAAGCGAGGTTCGGTGACTGGGATGCGCAGCTTGCGCACGAGCATCCGGCGAGTTTCGATGTGCTCGTTTCTAACCCGCCCTATGTGCCGCAGCGTGCGATCCCCGCCGATCCCGAAGTTCGGCTCTTCGACCCGGAAACGGCGCTCTATTCCGGTGGAGACGGCCTCGACGAGATTCGCCGGATCGCGGTCGCGGCCGCTCGACTCCTGCGCGCCGGCGGCTTCCTTGTCGTCGAGCACACCGAGCAACAGGGCGCGGCGATTCGCGAGATTCTCGCGGGGTCGGGGCTCGTCGACACCACCACCCATCCCGATCTCACCGGTCGCGATCGCTTCACTTCGGCCCGGCAACGCGGCTGACCGGGCACGCCGACTAGGATGGCCACTTGATATGACGAACGTGTATGACCTGTCGGTCTCAGATCAATTGCTTGCCGGGATGCGCGAAGCTCGCGGAGCGCTCGGGCGCGGTGAGACTGTCGTGATCCCCACGGACACCGTGTATGGCATTGCGGCAGACGCGTTCAATCCCGAAGCCGTGGCGAAACTCCTCGCCGCCAAGGGCCGCACTCGGCAATCGCCGCCGCCGGTGCTGGTCGCTTCGGCAGCCGCACTCGAAGCCCTTGCCGAGCACATACCCGATGAGGTGCGGGCACTCTTTGATGAGTTTGCGCCGGGGCCGCTCACGATCATCCTGCCCGCGCGCACGAGCCTGCAGTGGGATCTCGGTGACACTCGCGGCACGGTCGCGCTGCGGATCCCGAACCACCCGCTTGCCCTTGAGCTGTTGCAAGAAACCGGTCCACTCGCGGTCTCGAGTGCGAATAAGCACGGCGAGCCGGCTCCGGCGACGGCCACGGATGCGGTCGCGCAGCTCGGCGAGGACGTCAACATTTTCCTCGACGCCGGCACTGTCGACGGCGAAGCCTCGACCATCCTCGATGCCACTGGCCTCGCCTCGGAGCCGGTCGTGCCCGCGCGGATCGTGCGCGAGGGCGCGGTCTCCCGAGAGACGCTCGCCGAGCGACTCGGCGACCTCCTCGCACCCGCCGAGAGCTAGGACAGCGTGCGCTTTTACGCCCTCATCATCTTCTTCGCGGCGGTCGTCTCGGCCCTCGCGTGTTGGGGCGTCTATCGCATGGCGATGCGGCATCGCTGGTATCCAGCGGTGCGTGAGCGAGATGTGCACCGCACACCAAAGCCGCGACTCGGCGGCATCGCCATGTATTTCGCGGTGCTTGTCGCCCTCGCAATTGCCTCACAAATCGGCTGGTTCAGCATCGTATTTGTCTCGCCCACGCGCATCTGGGGCATCATCATCGCCGCCACCATCGTCGTGCTCGTCGGCGTCATCGATGACTTCGTCGATCTCGACTGGATGGTGAAACTCGCCGCGCAGATCGCCGCAGGCACGGTGCTCGCGATGAACGGTGTTGCGATCACGTCGCTTCCGGTTGGTGGCATCACCGTGCCTTCACAGTGGCTCTCGGTGTTCATCACCGTGCTCGCGGTAGTGCTCGTGATGAACGCGGTCAACTTCATCGATGGCCTTGACGGGCTTGTCGCCGGTATCGCGATCATCGCGAACAGCGTCTTTCTCGTCTACGCCTACCTGCTCACCGACCAGCTACAAACCAGCCGCTTCGGTCTCGGGGCGCTGCTTTCGGCCATCGTCGTCGGCGTTTGCTTCGGGTTCCTGCCCTGGAACTGGAATCCCTCCAGGATGTTCATGGGCGACGGGGGAGCGCTCCTCGTTGGGCTACTCATGGCGTCCTCGACCATCGCCGTCACCGGCGAAGTCGACCCCGCGTTCGTGAGCCGCGACGAACTCTTCCCTGCGTTCTTGCCGCTTCTTTTCCCCTTCGCCGTGATGATCGTGCCCATCGCTGATTTCTCGATGGCGGTCATCCGTCGTCTCAGTGCCGGCAAGTCACCGTTCTCTGCTGACAAGAAGCACCTGCATCACCGCCTACTTGATATGGGCCACACCCAGCGCCGTGCCGTACTCATCTTCTATTCCTGGGCGAGTGTGATCGGCGTCTCAGCACTCCTCGCATTTGTCGTGCGCGATGGCGTCACCTGGTGGGTGTTCCTGCTCATCGGCATGGTCGTCTGTACCGCGCTCACCGTTGCTCCGCTCACCAGCCACCGCAAGCGCATGGAAAAGCTTGCCCAGCGCTCGTCCTACGGTGACGACGATGACGAATACGATCCGCTCGATGCGCTCGGCGTCGACGAGGCCGACCGCGTACGTCGCGCCCCGGCCGCTCCGCTCGCGCTCGGCCGCCGGATGCGCACTGTGCTCGCCCGCGACACCGACGCCACTGCCGACTCCCCATCACCCACTGCGACCCAGGAGCAGAAATGACCACGAGTAACCAGGAACCCACGAGCGTTCCGATCATGCGCCAGGTGTTGCGCTGGTCGCTGCTGCTCACTCTCGCTATTGCCGTGATCGGTGGTCTTATTGGTTGGTTCGTGGCGGGATGGCCCGGGGTGTGGTCTGCGGTTGTCGCCGCGGGCATCACGCTCATTTTCAGTGGTGTGACGGCGCTGTCGATCATCCTCGCCGCGCGCTTCGACCCGCTGTTCTTTGTGGCGGTCATCCTCGGTGCCTGGATCCTCAAGTTCCTCGTCTTCCTCGGCATCCTCGCGCTCGTGAAGCAACTCGGTTTCACGCACGATTGGATGCTGTGGTCCTGCATGGTCGTGGGCATCCTCGGCCAGCTCGCCGTTGACGTGTTGGTCGTCACCCGCAGTCGTATTGGCCACGTGAGCGACGTTCACCTGCCGGGTAATCCCAAATAATGAATCTTCTTCGCTTTGGGCGGGCAACCGTGTCCGCCCAAGGCGAAAATCCTTGATAGGATCGAAAAGTTGGCGCGCCACAACGAGTGATGATCGCGCCACCACGTCCCACTCGCGCGGATGCACCCTCACGTCCGCGCCCAGCGACAGGAGACCGCTCTGCTCACGACAGCCCTGAATCTGCTGACGGAGATGGCACCTATGGCGGCTGATTGCCCGCCCGGCGAGTACTGCGCGCCGGTCGTGCAAGAAGAATTCTTCCCCGCCGCCTTCCTCTTCGAGGGCACGCCGTTTGCGATTAACCGAATCATCATGGTCCGCCTCATTGCTGTTGCGGTGCTGATGATCGTGTTCTACCTCGCGCTTCGCCGCCCGAAGCTTGTCCCGGGCAAGCTGCAGTCGCTCATTGAGATGGGCGTTGGCTTCATCCGCGACGGCGTTGTCTACGAAATGCTCGGCGAGAAGATCGGCAAGAAGTACCTGCCCTACATCCTCGCCGTCTTCTTCGGTGTGCTCTTCATGAACATCACCGGTGTCATTCCGCTGCTCAACATCTCGGCGAACGGCATCATCGGTATGCCGCTGGTATTTGCCGTGGCCACGTATATTGCCTTCATTTATGCGGGCTTCCGTGAGGCCGGTGGCGCCACGTTCCTGCGTAACGCCCTCTTCCCGCCCGGTGTGCCGTGGCCGCTCTACATCCTGCTCACGCCGATTGAGTTCATCAACACCTTCATCGTGCGTCCCGCCTCGCTCGCGCTGCGACTTTTCCTCAACCTCATGGTTGGTCACTTGCTGCTCGTGCTCGCGTTCTCTGCCACGGCCTTCTTCGTCGGCCTGATGAACGCGTGGTCGGCCATGGGTGTGCTCACCTTCGCCGGTGGCTTCTTCATGACGCTCATTGAGGTCCTCGTGGCGGTGCTTCAGGCGTACGTGTTCGCGCTGCTGACCACCAGCTACATCCAGCTTTCGGTCGCGAAGTCGCACTAGACAACGCGCTCGGAAAACCCCACACAACCCGATTCCCCCAAACCCTGCATGACGATCGGTGCCAAACCGGCCTGATCGCCCAACCGGAAGGAAACCCCTGTGGACAACACCACGCTCGCCGAAATCTCGGGCAACATCGCGACCGTCGGCTACGGCCTCGCAGCAATCGGCCCCGGCATCGGTGTCGGTATCGTCGCTGGCAAGACCGTCGAGGCGATGGCTCGCCAGCCCGAAATGGCCGGCCGCCTGCAGACCACGATGTTCCTCGGTATCGCGTTCACCGAGGTGCTCGCGTTCATCGGTATCGCCACGCCGTTCATCTTCGGCGCGTAAGGCACTTCCCAAATGAGCCTCATGAACTACGACAGTGCACTCGTAGCCGCTGGTGAGCAGCACCTGCTGCTCCCGGCTGACTACGACATCTTCTGGTCGCTCGTCGTGCTCGTGGTGCTCCTGCTGTTCTTCTGGAAGTTTGTCCTTCCGCAGCTGAACAAGGTGCTCGACGAGCGTGCCGCCAAGATTGAAGGCGGCATCGAACAGGCCCAGGCCGTCCAGGCCGAAGCCGACGCTCGCAAGAACGAGTACGAGCAGCTGCTCGCCGAAGCCCGCACCGAAGCCGCGGAGATCCGCGAAAAGGCGCGTGCCGATGGCGAAGCCATCAAGGTGGAGAAGAAGCAGGAGACCCAGGCCGAGCTCGACCGCATGACCAAGTCGGCTAAGGACCAGATCGAGGCGGAGCGCCAGGCGGCCATCGTCTCGCTGCGTCAAGAAGTCGGTTCGCTCGCGATCGACCTCGCCTCGGGCGTTGTTGGCGAAAACCTCGCCGATGACCAGCGTTCGAGCGCCTACGTCGACCGCTTCCTCAACGAACTCGATTCGAAGGCAGGCACGAGCAACTGATGGGTAGCGCAACCAAGCACGCACTCGCCGCGGTCAAGCGCGAGGTCGACACGCTGACTCAGCACGACGCCGATTCGGCGCGCAAGCTGTTCGACGTCGTCGACGAGCTTGCCGCATCGAAGCAGCTGGCCTCGGCATTCGCCGAGCGTGGTGCCGGTGCGGACGCCAAGCGCGCCCTCGCCGAACGCGTGTTCGGTGCGCAACTCGGCGAAGCCGGGATGCGGGTGCTCGGTACCGCGGTAGAGCAGACTTGGGAGACCGAGGGCGACCTCGTCACCGGTCTGCAGGAAGCCGCGATCCGTGGCGTCGCTCAGACCACCGGTACGCACGAACTGCTCGGCGAGGAACTCGATTCGTTCCTCGACACCGTTTCGTCGAACGGTGAACTCGAACTGAGCCTCGGTTCGCGTCTCGGCGCGAACGACGCCAAGGTCGGGCTCGTTGAGCGACTATTCGGGAGCCGTCTCGGTGCCGACACGCTGCGCATCCTTCGCTCGCTCGTCAAGCACCCGGCCGGTCGACGCACGCGTCGACTCGTGTCGTGGGCCCGTGGCATCGTGGCCGACCAGGCAAACCGTCAGGTTGCCGTTGTTACCGTCGCCCGCCCGCTTCCGGCCGCGCAGCTCGAGCGACTGCAGGCAGGCCTTTCGGCCCGCTTTGGCCGCGACGTGGCACTCAACCAGATCGTCGATCCGTCAGTGATCGGTGGCCTGCGTGTTGAGTTCGGCGACGAGCTCATCGATGACACCGCCTTGGCACGCCTGAAGAACCTTCGGCTGCAGCTGGCCTAGCCGCCGCGCACATGAACTCCGGGGCTCGGCCCCGACCACCGCAGCGGGGCTGGGCCCCGACGACATAGGGAAGAACATGTCAGAACTTACGATCAACCCGGACGAGATCCGCGATGCGCTGAGCGCCTTCGCGAGCTCGTACCGCCCGCAGGGTGCGTCGGCCACCGAGGTCGGCACCGTCATCAGCGCTGCCGACGGCATCGCGCGTATCGAGGGCCTGCCCTCGACCATGGCGAACGAGCTCATCCGCTTCGAAGACGGCACGCTCGGCCTCGCGCAGAACCTCGAAGAAGACCAGATCGGCGCGATCGTCCTCGGCCCGTTCACCGGCATTGTCGAGGGCATGCAGGTCACCCGCACCGGCGAGGTCCTCTCGGTCCCCGTTGGCGAGGGCTACCTCGGCCGCGTCGTTGACCCGCTCGGTGCTCCCATCGACGGACTCGGCGAAATCACCGGCATCGAAGGCCGCCGCGCCCTCGAACTCCAGGCCCCCGGCGTCATGGACCGCAAGTCGGTGCACGAGCCGATGGAAACCGGCATCAAGGCCATCGACGCGATGATCCCCGTTGGCCGTGGCCAGCGTCAGCTCATCATCGGTGACCGCCAGACCGGTAAGACCGCGATCGCGATCGACACGATCATCAACCAGAAGGCGAACTGGGAGTCGGGCGACCCGACCAAGCAGGTTCGCTGCATCTACGTTGCGATCGGCCAGAAGGGCTCGACCATCGCTTCGGTGAAGGGTGCGCTTGAGGCCGCTGGCGCGATGGAGTACACCACCATCGTTGCCTCGCCCGCCTCTGACCCGGCCGGCTTCAAGTACCTCTCGGCGTACACCGGCTCGGCCATCGGCCAGCACTGGATGTACAACGGCAAGCACGTCCTCATCATCTTCGACGACCTGTCGAAGCAGGCCGAGGCCTACCGCGCCGTGTCGCTCCTCCTGCGTCGCCCGCCGGGCCGTGAAGCTTACCCCGGTGACGTCTTCTACCTGCACTCGCGCCTCCTCGAGCGTTGCGCCAAGCTTTCGGATGGCATGGGCGCCGGTTCGATGACCGGTCTTCCGATCATCGAGACCAAGGCGAACGACGTGTCGGCCTACATCCCGACCAACGTGATCTCGATCACCGACGGCCAGATCTTCCTCCAGTCCGACCTCTTCCTCGCCAACCAGCGTCCCGCTGTTGACGTGGGTGTGTCGGTGTCGCGAGTCGGTGGTTCGGCCCAGCAGAAGCACATCAAGAAGGTTTCAGGCACGCTCAAGCTCGAGCTCGCGCAGTACCGCGACCTCGCAGCCTTCGCGATGTTCGCATCCGACCTCGACGCCGCGACCAAGCGTCAGCTTGAGCGTGGTGCGCGTCTGACTGAGCTCCTTCGCCAGCCGCAGTACTCGCCGTATCCGATCGAAGACCAGGTTGTCTCGATCTGGGCGGGTACCAACGGCAAGCTCGACGAGGTTCCGGTTGAGGATGTGCTTCGCTTCGAGCAGGAGATGCTCGACTACCTCAAGCGCAACACCTCGGTGCTTGATGACCTCCGTTCGAGCGGCAAGCTCGAAGACGAGACGCTTTCGGCCATGGAAGCGGGCATCGACGAGTTCACCAAGACGTTCCAGCTCTCGGATGGGAAGCCTCTGCTCTCGGCAGGCCGTGAAGAATTCGACGCGACCGCTGAAGAAGACGTCAACCAGGAGCAGATCGTCCGGGGCAAGCGCCGCTAGGCGCCTGACCCGTTCGAGACTGAGAGACGAGGAGAACCATGGGAGCACAGCTTCGCGAGTATCGGGCCAAGATCAAGTCGGCCCAGACTATGCAGAAGGTCACCAGCGCCATGGAGCTGATCGCCACCTCGCGCATTAACAAGGCGCGCGCCCGCATGGACGCGTCGAACCCTTATGCGCGTGCCGTCACCCAGGCGGTGTCGGCTGCGGCGACCTATTCGAATATCGATCACGTGCTGCTTACCGAGCCCGAGCAGATCCGCCGTGCGGCGATCGTGCTGTTCACCAGCGACCGTGGCCTCAACGGTGCCTTCTCGCACAATGTGCTGAAGGAAACCGAAGAGCTCACCAAGTTGCTGCGCGAACAGGGCAAGGAAGTTGTCTACTACCTCGTCGGCCGCAAGGCCGTCGGGTACTTCACCTTCCGTGAGCGCAAGTTCGACCGCGAATGGACCGGTTCAACCGAACAGCCCCACTTTGCTACCGCCAAGGAGATCGGTGCGGCGCTCGTTGAGCGCTTCACCACTGCCTATGACGAAGGCGGCGTGGAAGAGATCCACTTCATCTACAACCGCTTCATCAACATGGTGTCGCAGGAACCCACCGTGGTTCGCCTGCTTCCCCTGGAAGTTGTTGAGGGTGTCGAGGAGCCGACCGACAACGAGCTCTTCCCGCTGTACGAGTTCGAACCCGATCCGGAGGCCGTGCTTGACGCGCTGCTGCCGGTCTACATCGAGTCGCGACTCTTCAACGCCATGCTGCACTCGGCAGCCTCGGAGCAGGCGGCCCGCCAGCGGGCCATGAAGTCGGCCTCCGACAACGCCCAGGAATTGGTGCGCGACTACACCCGACTGGCGAACAACGCGCGCCAGGCGGAGATCACGCAGCAGATTAGTGAAATCGTGAGCGGCGCGGACGCGCTCGCTTCTTAACCCGCGCTGAACACGAAGAAAAGGAACGCACATGACGACGAACGCGACGTTCGAGCAGCAGGCGGCTGCCAAGCCCGCCGGCGTCGGCCGCATCGCGCGTGTCACGGGCCCGGTGGTCGACATCGAGTTCCCGCACGACGCGATGCCCGGCATCTACAACGCCCTCACCACGCAGGTGTCGATGGGTGACGAGAGCTTCAAGCTCACCCTTGAGGTTGCCCAGCACCTCGGCGACGACATGGTTCGCGCCATCGCAATGAAGCCGACTGACGGCCTCGTTCGCGGTCAGGAAGTCCAGGACACCGGTAGCCCCATCACCGTGCCCGTGGGCGACGTGACCAAGGGCAAGGTCTTCAACGTGACCGGTGACGTGCTCAACGAGTCGATGCTCAGCGAGCCCTACGAGATCACCGAGCGTTGGCCCATCCACCGCGAACCCCCGGCATTCGACCAGCTTGAGTCGAAGACCGAGATGTTCGAGACCGGTATCAAGGTCATTGACCTGCTGACCCCCTACGTGCAGGGTGGAAAGATTGGTCTGTTCGGTGGTGCCGGTGTCGGTAAGACCGTGCTCATCCAGGAGATGATCACCCGTGTGGCCCAGGACCACGGTGGTGTGTCGGTGTTCGCCGGTGTTGGCGAGCGCACCCGTGAGGGTAACGACCTCATCTTCGAAATGGACGAAGCAGGCGTGCTCGA
Source organism: Gulosibacter macacae (assembly GCF_003865375.1). Classification (GTDB taxonomy): domain Bacteria; phylum Actinomycetota; class Actinomycetes; order Actinomycetales; family Microbacteriaceae; genus Gulosibacter; species Gulosibacter macacae. The sequence continues at coordinate 158,771 of NZ_RQVS01000001.1, forward strand.
CAAGACCGCCCTTGTCTTCGGCCAGATGGACGAGCCGCCGGGGACGCGTCTGCGCATCGCGCTGACCGGCCTCACCATGGCCGAGTACTTCCGCGACGTGCAGAAGCAGGACGTGCTGTTGTTCATCGACAACATCTTCCGCTTCACGCAGGCCGGTTCCGAGGTGTCGACCCTGCTGGGCCGCATGCCTTCGGCCGTGGGTTACCAGCCGAACCTCGCCGACGAGATGGGTCTCCTCCAGGAGCGCATCACCTCGACGCGTGGTCACTCGATCACCTCGATGCAGGCGATCTACGTCCCGGCTGACGACTACACCGACCCGGCCCCGGCCACGACCTTCGCGCACCTCGACGCGACGACTGAGCTTTCGCGTGCGATTGCCTCGCGTGGTCTCTACCCCGCGGTTGACCCGCTCGCCTCGACGAGCCGCATCCTCGACCCGCAGTACGTCGGTGAAGACCACTACCGCGTGGCCACCACGGTGAAGCGAATCCTCCAGAAGAACAAGGAACTCCAGGAGATCATCGCGATCCTCGGTGTTGACGAGCTCTCGGAAGAGGACAAGATCACCGTGTCGCGTGCTCGCCGCATCCAGCAGTACCTGTCGCAGAACACCTACACCGCCCTGCAGTTCACGGGTGTTGAAGGCTCGACGGTGCCGGTCAAGGACACGGTTGAGGCATTCGACGCGATCACCAAGGGTGAGTTCGACCACATCCCCGAGCAGTGCTTCTTCAACGTCGGTCCGATCGAGGATGTCCTCGAGAAGTACGACCAGCTGCAGAAGGAACTGGGCTAGTCCATGGCCGAAGTCAAGAAGCAGAACGTACTGCGCGTCAACGTCACTTCGGCGACGTCGCAGGTGTGGGAAGGCGAGGCCGTGTCGGTCGTCGCCCGCACCACCGAAGGCGAGATCGGCATCCTGCCCGGCCACACGCCGGTGCTTGCCTCGCTCGCCGAGGGTGAAGTGCGCGTGAAGACCGCTGACGGGAAGAGCATCGTGGCGAACGCCGAAGATGGCTTCCTCTCGGTCGCGAACGACCTCGTGACGGTGCTTGCCGGCGAGGCAATCCTCGCGGAGTGACCCGAGCCCTGCTCATCCTGCTGCCGCCATCCGAAACCAAGTCGGATGGCGGCAGTAGGCCGTTTCCGGGTGCGGCACCCGGGCGGTGGGATGCGCTGGCACCAATCCGCGCGCAGGTGCAGGCCGACCTCGTGGACCTCAGTAGTGGCGATGCGGAGCTGGCGGCGAAGGCACTGAAGGTGTCGGCGAAGCTGGCCGAAACGGAACTGCGTCGCAACAAGCAGCTTGGTACGGGTCCGCTCAAGGCGGCTGCCGAACGGTACACCGGCGTGCTTTACGACGGTCTTGTGGCCGCCAGCCTCGAACCGGATGCGCGCCGCTGGCTCGACGATCACGTCGCCGTGCACTCGGCGCTCTACGGCATCGTCGGGGCAGGGGAGCCGATCGAGGCGTATCGCCTTTCGCATGACTCCCGCATCGGTGGCGAAACGTTGCGTCGCCGCTGGCGGGAGGGGGTGGCTGCGCTACTTGCAGAGCATGAGGGACCGCTACTTGATCTACGCTCGAAGGGCTACGTCGAGTTCGGGCCGCTGAGTGATCGAGCCCAGCACGCCTGGGGAGATGTCGTCGAGCGACTTCCCGATGGCTCGACCCGCTCGCTCAACCATTTTAACAAGCTGGCAAAGGGCGAACTCGTGCGCCTCCTTGCCGAACGCTTGGCTACCGAGCCAGAACCGACGAGTCTGGAAGAGGTGGGTGAGATAGTTGCGGATCGATTTGCTTTCGGTGCCGTTCATCACGGTGTGATCGAGATCGTTCGGCTCATAAATTGACGTCGTTCGCAATGATGACGTTTGGGTTCTCGTGCCTAGCGATTCACTCACACGTCGTAGGCTGAGAACCGTCAACTCCACCTCGTGCAATCTGGGAGTCACAGTGAATTCGTACGACAACTATGACAGTGGTGCATTCCTCGGCTTGAGCGCCGGCATCATGGTCTTTGCTTTTATCTTGGCGCTCGTGTTGTGGGCGCTGAGTGCGTTCTTGCTTATGAAGATCTTCGAGAAGATGAAGATCGAGGGCTGGAAGGCTTGGGTTCCGCTCTACAACCAGTGGGTCTTCATTGAAGCCGGTGGGTTCCCCGGCTGGTACATGCTCAGTGTCTTTATCCCGTTCATTGGCCAGCTCGCATTTGCGGTGATCGTCGTCATCGCCGCCTATCGAATCGGTATTGGTTTCGGTAAGTCGGGGGCCTGGGCTGCTCTCTATTTCTTCCTCCAGATCGTGTGGATGGGCATCATCGCGTTCGATTCGTCGAAGTGGCGCGGTCTTCCTGATGGTCTCGTGGCCGGCCCCTCGGCCGCCGGTGCCAACGTTGGCGTGACCCCCTACTCATCGACCGGATACGGCACCCCGCAGGCCGGTGGCTACCAGGCGCCGCAACCGGGTGCATACCAGCCGCCGCAGTCCGGCGCTTACCAGCCGCCGCAGGCGGGTGGCTACCAGGCTCCTCAGGGCTATGGACAGCAGTCCGGTGGCTACCAGGCTCCGCAGGCATCGCAGGGCTACGGTCAGCAGCCCCAGCCTGGCTATGGCCAGCAGCCGCAGGCCGGTTACGGTCGGCAGCCGCAGCCTGGTTACGGTCAGCAACCGCAACCCGGATATGGCCAGCAGTCGCAGCCTGGCTACGGTCAGCAGCCCCCGGCATCTTCGGGTGACGCGCAGCAGTAATTCGGTGCACGCGTAGTCGGGTGGATTTGACCACAGGCACGCGATTTCAAAAGCATCCACAGGGTGAGGGTCGGAGCGGGCAAGATGCCCACTCCGACCTTTACTTTGTGCGGCATGACCTCTCCACACTCCCTGTCATCCGCACACGACGCTCTCATCGCCATCCCGAAAATGTTTGGCTACCGACCCCACGAATCGCTCGTGGCTCTGCCCTTCGCCGATCAGCGCGGCGGTGCTGCGATTCGGATGGATCTTCCGCAGGTACGTGCGCATCACGAGCCATTCATCGAAGCCCTCATCGAGCACCTCACCCGGTTTCCCGATTGCTCGGACGTGCTCATCGGCATTTATACGCAATCTCCCCTCGGCGATGAAGAACCGCCATACACGGAGCTCATTGACAATCTGATCGAATCAGCGGCGCAAGTTGGCATTCGAGTCGTGTGCGCTGCCGTTCGGGCGGGCGACGGCTGGCGAGAGTATCGCGGCGACGCGGCCGGTGAGCTCGACGAACTTGACGATCCACACACGCCGATGCACTCGGTTGCTGAAGCCATTGCGATTGAGCCAGCTCCCGAAGTTCACCTCACGAAGGTCGCCAGCAAAGTTGCTGAGGGGTATCGCCAGCGGATTCCAGGAGTGAGCACTGCACTCGGCGCCTGGCGTGCACTCATGAACGAACCCGACCGGCCGAACGACCGGAAGCGGGCACAGTATGAGGTGTCGGTGGCGCTCGGCATCATGCGCCCAGCGTTCCTCGAAGTACTTCTCGCAGATGCTGCCTATGGCGAAGCTATTGGCAATGAGCATGCCCGTATGTGCGCTGCGATCCGCATGGCGGCCGAGGACGAGTGCGAGGGACTCGAAGTCGACGACTCCTTCGCGAACGCCGAAAACGTCACGGAGCGCTGTCACCTTGATCCGATTGACCTTGATCGCTCAGCACGCGCACTCGGGGTGCTCCGGCGCATCCTCGGCGCCCTTGAGCCGTATCAGCGCGCTGATGTGCTCGCGGCGGCAAGTTGGCTTGAATGGGCGCGTGGTGGTGGCACGTTCGCAAGCGCCTATGCCCACGAGAGCCACCGCATCGACCCCTGGCAGCGCCTCGCCCTCAACGTGATTTGGAATGTGGAACTCTGTATCACGCCCGGCTGGATCGGCATGCTCGGCTGTCAGGGAGGGTTTCGAGACAACGACTTTGCACAACTCCTCGGAACCAACGAATGACGCTCGCGGCAACACTTGACGTGCCGTCGGAAGCGCCGGCAGATTTGCTTGAAGCGGCAATCCGCTTGCCGCATGCTCCGACCGAATCGGCACCGGCGCCGTTTCCGATCATCGCGGTAATTGCCCCCGTTGGCATTGGCCTCGCACTCTTCGCCATTATTGGCAGTCCCTTCCTCCTCATGTTCATTGTCTTTGGGCCGGTAATTGCCATTGCCCACCTCATTGACCGGCGCTACGGCGAGCGCCGTCGCTTGCGCCGAGCGACAGCCGCATTTGACCGCGAACTCGCCGAGGCCGAGCACGAAATTGGGGGCGCGCATGCACGGATGCGGCGGCGACGTCGGGCCCAACGACCGCTCGCGCGAGACCTCGTCGCGGGGCATCGCCGCATCGAACCCGGCATCGTTGTGGGCACGACCACGGTGCCGAGTGGTTTACGCCTCGAGGGTGGCGGCGTGCATCCGCAACTCGATATTGCGCGAGCTGCTGCTGGCCGCCTTGATGACGCTTGTTTCTCGATCAATGCGAAGCGCCTCGCAGTTCACGGCTCGCGGATTGTCACCACCGGCGTTGTTCGGGCCCTGCTCGTGCAACTTACGGCCGACGATCTCAGCGGGGAAGTGGCGCTCATCGGTGATGGTGCGGAAGCGGTGGCTGCAGAGTTGCGCACGCTCGGCGTGCACTTCGGCCAGCACCTAGAACCCGACGCGCTCGCAGTAATCACGGGTGCCGACGCGCCCGAATTTCCGAATGCGACCGTGGACGCGGTGCTCATCGTTGCTGAAGACGGTTTCGGTGAGTTGCGCACCGCCGAACACGGCGCCTTGCGCCTGCGGCTCGATTCACTTGGAGCGGGGGAGTTGCGTGATTGGGCCTCCAAGATCGGCGATGCGCAACGGACTCGTCGGCGCGCGGCTGAGCGCATCCCGAGCGAGTGCGAGCTTGCTGATCTGTTCGGTGGGGAGGCTCGGCCGCATACCTTGTCGGCTGCGTTTGCCGTGGGTGCGGATGGACCGTGCGAACTCGATCTCGTTGCTGACGGCCCACATGCGGTGCTCGGCGGCACGACGGGAAGTGGCAAGAGCGAGTTGCTCATCGCTTGGGCCACCGCGCTGGCGGAGCGCTATACGAGCGATGAATGCGCCATGCTCGGCCTCGATTTTAAAGGCGGGGCGACCTTCGATGCGCTGGCGCCGCTGCCGCACTGTGTGGGGGTGGTCACCGATCTTGACGACGGTGAGGCGCACCGCGTGCTCGCTGGCTTGCGAGCTGAAATGCGCCGACGGGAACAGCAACTCCGCGATCTCGGCGTGCGCGAGATCGCTGACACGAATGGAGTGATGCCGCGGCTCGTTGTCTTTGTCGATGAGTTTCAAGCGCTCGTGCAGGAGCATCCCGAACTCAACGAGGTGTTCGCCGATCTTGGTGCCCGCGGTCGCAGCCTCGGTATTCACCTTGTGCTCTGTACGCAACGGCCGACCGGTGTCTTTCGCGAGTCACTGCTGGCAAACTGCGCAATTCGGCTCAGTCTGCGGGTCGAGCAGGCGAGCGATTCGCGCACAATTCTTGGTGAGGTGGATGCAGCCGAACTTCCCGTTTCAGCGCGCGGCCGGCTACTTCTGCGTGTTGGCGGCGGCGATCTCGCCACCGCACAGGTTGCCCGAGCGAGGCCTGACGATATCGCCGTGCTTGCGGCGCGTGAGCAGGAACGCCGACGTCGACAACGCTTGGGATCACCCGAATCGCCATGGCGGCCGCCGCTCCCCACGAATTGGTGCGGCGATGAAGCTACCTGGGCCATAGGCGACCTGCCCGAGGCACAACAACAACCGCGGCTCGAGGTGCCGACAGCTGGCGCACATCTTTGGATCATCGGTACGCATGGTTCGGGCAAGTCTGCAGCGCTCGCCGCACTTGCCCGAGCGGCGCAAGGAATGCAGGTCGTGACGCTCGGCCCAGGCATCGAGCAGGCGTGGGATGCACTTGACGCACTCGTGGCGAAGCCGGACGCCTCGCGGGTGCTCGTGCTCATCGATGATCTCGACGGGCTCGAAACCCGATTCGACGACGAGCACCGGAGTGTCTTTCTCGAGCGGCTTGGCCGCCTCGCCCGCATCGGTGGCGAACGCGGCGTCACGCTTGCGATGACGGTGCGACGGCCAAGCGGGGGATTACAGCGAATCGCAGCCCTCTGTGCGCAGACGCTACGGCTCGCGGCGAGTTCCCGACAGGAGTGGGTGCTGCAGGGTGGGGAAGCGGCCGACTTCATCCCGAATCTGCCGCCGGGCCGAGGTCGGCTCGCGCGGATGCTCGTTCAGGTTGCCGCGCCCGCGCAGGCTCCGGTGTCGCAACCGCTGCTCGCGACCGCTCACGAGGTGCCGTTCATTGTTCCGCCAGTGGGACTGCTCGTGGTGACCCGTCGCGGGTCCACCACCCGAGCGGCGCTCGGCACTGGTGGGGTTGCACTTGACGCTGTTCCGAGTGCGGCAGACCTACGCACGGGCACTAAGGAACTCGTCGGCCGAGCGCCGATCATTGTGGGTGATTTCGAACAGTGGCACGGTGCCTTCGGCGTGCTCCCACGGCTCGCCGATCAGCTTCCGGTCCTCCTCATCGGTGCCACGACGGGTGACTGGCGAACGCTATTTCGTGGCGATCCAATGCCACCGGCACTTGATGATCCCTGGTCGCGCGGCTGGCTGCGGCACCCCGACGGCCAGGTCGACCGAGTGCGGCTCGAGGATGGTGCTCCGGAAGGTCTTATTCGAAGCGGCTGGGCACTCCCGAGCCTAGGTTGATGTGGCCCACTGTGCGGCCACCGCCCAAGACCTCAAGACCGAGCTTCGGCAGTACCGCCTCCGCTCGCGATGCTTCCAGCGCGCCAGCGCTAATGAGTAATTGCAACGCGACGAGCGCCGCACCGCGGCCCGAACCATCAAGGTACTTTAATGCCACCGACACCCCGTTCGGGGCAACAGCGACGAAGACGCCTTCAGCACCAGACTTCGCGAGCACCCCGAGTTCTTCGATGAGCACCGTATCGGGTCGACCCTGTCCGGCAATGGTCCACGGGTGCCGGAGGGTGGCATCCCAAATCTTCGCCGCACTGCGGAAAATGCCGAACGGCGACGAAGACTGCGAGGTCGCGAAGCGCGACATTGCTCGGGCGAGGCCCGCGAGCGAGATCGCATGCACCGGCGAACCACAGCCGTCAACGGCCGAGGCCGCAATGCGTTCACCGCTGAACCGGGCAATGGTTTCCGCCACACGCACCTGCAGCGGGTGGTCAGGATGCAAATAGTCGTCAATCGGCCAGCCCGCAGCGGCGCACGCCGCGAGCATCCCGGCATGCTTGCCCGAGCACTCCATGTAGATCGACCCATTCGGCTCGCCCGAACGGATGAGCGATTGGCGCGAGGCGCCGTCAAGCGGCCAGGCCGCCGGGCACTGCAATGCGCGCTCATCAAGCCCTGCCCGCGCCAACACATCACGCACGAGAGCCACATGCAGCGGAGTGCCGGAGTGACTCGCGCACGCAATCGCGAGGTGTTCGCCATCAAGCGGCGCACCCGCCTCGAGCGACGCAATCGCCTGCAAGAACTTCAGCGTCGACCGCGGAAACACCGGCGCCTGCACATCGCCAAGCGCACCAATGAGCTCGCCATCCGCATCGACGACCGCCGCCGACCCCAGATGACGAGACTCGACGAACCGACCGCGTGTCACGGTGGCAAGTTCCACTGCCTGATCTCCGGTGAACGTGCCCTGCTTGACCATCTGTTCCGCCTCCTCAGCTACCTCGGCAACCGTGCCATGCTACGTCGCGCTAGCGTGGTGGCCATGACGCAAACGCCTCGTCGCGTACTCGTGCTCGGTGCCACCGGCTCGATCGGCGAACAAACACTCGACATCATCCGTCGCAATCCTGACCGATTTCAGGTCGTCGGACTCAGCGCGGGGAACCAAGCCGACGCGCTCGCGGCTGCCGCCCAGGAGTTCGGCGTACCGCAATCGGCCACCGCGCTCGGCGCCGATGATGCCGAGCAATTGGTTCGCAATGTTGAAGCCGATGTGGTCATCAACGGCATCACCGGCTCGGTCGGCCTCGGCCCGACGCTCGCCGCCCTCGAAACCGGACGCACCCTGGCCCTCGCGAACAAAGAATCACTCATCGTCGGAGCCCCACTCGTGCGCCAGCTTGCCGCGCCAGGGCAGATCGTGCCGGTCGACTCCGAGCATTCGGCACTCGCGCAATGCCTCACCGCTGGCACTCGCGCCGAGGTCACACGACTAGTGCTCACCGCATCCGGCGGGCCATTCCGCGGCCGCGCGCGCCACGAACTCACTGCGGTCACCCCGGCCGATGCCCTCGCGCATCCCACCTGGAACATGGGACGAGTCGTGACCACCAACTCCGCCACGCTCGTGAACAAGGGGCTCGAAGTCATCGAGGCACATGTGCTCTTCGACATCCCATTTGCGCGCATTGATGTCGTGGTGCACCCGCAATCGATCATTCACTCCATGGTCGAGTTCATCGACGGTGCCACGATGGCGCAGGTTTCGATGCCCGATATGCGGCTGCCAATCGCGCTCGGGCTCGACTGGCCCAATCGCATCCCGGATGCGGTGGCACCGATGGACTGGACCAAAGCACACACGTGGACCTTCGAGCCGCTCGACAACGAGGCATTCCCCGCGCTCAATCTTGCGAAACAGGTCGGTACTGCCGGTGGCGCCTACCCGGCCGTGTTTAATGCCGCCAATGAAGTCGCCGTAGACGCTTTCCACGACGGCGCCCTGCCCTTCCTCGGCATCGTCGACACGGTCGCCGAGGTCGTTGACCGCTATCAGCCGAGCGCTGGCGAGGTGACCCGCGAATCGCTCGCCGAAGCAGAACGCTGGGCGCGCGCCGAGGCAACTCGCCGCATCCAGGCGTAGGCTCGGAGCCCGTGCTCGACATCATCGCTTTCATCATCGGCGTCGTCATCGCCATCCTTGGCCTGGCGATCTCGATTGCGTTGCACGAATGCGGCCACCTCTTTTTCGCGAAGAAGTTCGGTGTGCGCGTGCCGCAGTACATGGTCGGCTTCGGGCCGACCCTCTGGTCGCGCACGAAGGGTGAGACCGAATACGGCATCAAGGCAATTCCCCTTGGCGGTTACGTTTCGATGATCGGCATGTATCCGCCGCGGGCGGGCGAAAAGGTCGGCGCCCAGAGCACCGGCTTCGTCTCGCAACTCATCGAAGATGGCCGACAGGCCTCGGCTGAATCGATTCCGCCAGGGGAGGAGCACCGCGCCTTCTACAAGCTGCCGGTGTGGAAGCGTTTGCTCGTCATGTTCGGTGGCCCGCTCATGAACTTCGTCGTGGCGATCCTCTGCTACATGATCGTGGCGACCGGATTCGGTGTTTATCAGCCCTCAACCACGATTGCTGGCGTCTATCAATGTGTGGCCACGGCCGCGGAACGGCAAGATCCGAACGCCGATGATTGCCCTGAGCCCGGACCGGCCTACGCGGCTGGGCTGCAACCGGGCGATCGCGTGGTGTCCGTCGACGGAACACCGGTTACTAGCTGGGATCAGCTGCAGAGCATCATTCGGGTATCAACCGACCAGACGCTCGCGTTCGAAGTCGATCGCGGCGAAGCAACGCTCAACCTTGAAGTAACACCGCGCGCGAACGAGATTCGCGTCATTGACGATCTCACCGGCGAGTACGTGCTCGACGAAGCGGGTGAGCCGAAGACCGAGACTGTCGGCTTCGTCGGATTCACCTCGCAGCGCGAGCGACAGCACGAATCCCCGCTCTACGCCTTCGAGCTTGCCGAGATGCAGGCTCGCGGCGTTGTCAACGTCATCATCACGATGCCGCAGCGCGTGGCCGATATGTTCGCTGCCGGCTTCCTCGGGGCCGAACGCGACCCGAACGGTCCGGTGAGTGTCGTTGGCGTCGGCATCATCACCGGCCAAATCGCCCAACAGCACGAGGTGCCGATCGTTGATCGCGCGGCCACCATGGTGGGGCTCGTTGCTGCCGTCAACGTGGCGCTCGGGCTCATGAACCTCATCCCACTGCCGCCCCTTGACGGTGGCCACATTGCCGCGGCGCTCTGGGATGGGCTGCGTAAGTTCTTCGCTCGCCTGTTCGGCAAGCCTGAGCCCGCACCGTTCGACGCGGCGATTCTGTTGCCGGTCACGATCGTGGTGTCGGGCATCCTGATGCTTATCGGGGCGCTGTTTATCTTCACCGACATCGTGAATCCGATTCAGCTGTTCGGGTAGCGCTTCGAGAGCCTCAGCGCGCGGATGGGGGTCGCCTCTGTGCGCGGATGGGGGTCGCCTCAGCGCACGCCGGAAGCGGGCACGCGTACACTGACAGGCGTGCCAGCAGTGAATCTCGGAATGCCTGAAGTCCCCGCCGTCATCACCCCACGCAAGCTCACGCGCAAGGTGAAGGTCGGCACACAGTTCGTTGGCGGTGATGCTCCCATCACCGTGCAGTCCATGACGACGACGCCGACAACCGACATCAACGCCACACTGCAGCAGATCGCCGAACTCACCGCGGCGGGTTGCGATATCGTTCGCGTCGCCGTACCAAGCCGCGACGATGCCGAAGCACTCCCGATCATTGCGAAGAAGAGCCAGATCCCGGTCATCGCCGATATCCACTTCCAGCCGAACTACGTATTTGCCGCCATCGATGCGGGTTGCGCCGCGGTGCGCGTGAACCCCGGCAATATTCGTAAGTTTGACGATCAGGTCGGCGCGATCGCCAAGGCTGCTTCCGATGCGGGCGTGGCGTTGCGCATCGGCGTCAACGCCGGTTCGCTCGAGCCGTCGCTCCTGCAGAAGTATGGCAAGCCGACCGCCGAGGCACTCGTCGAGTCGGCGGTGTGGGAGGCGAGTCTCTTTGAAGAGCACGGCTTCCACGAGTTCGGCATCTCGGTCAAGCACAACGACCCCGTCGTCATGGTCAAGGCCTACCGCATGCTTTCGGAACGCGGCGATTGGCCGCTCCACCTCGGAGTCACCGAGGCCGGCCCCGCCTTCCAGGGCACCATCAAGTCGGCTGTTGCCTTCGGCTCGCTCCTCGGCGACGGCATCGGCGACACCATCCGCGTCTCGCTTTCGGCACCGCCGGTAGAAGAGGTCAAGGTGGGCCTCGCCATCTTGCAATCGCTCAACCTGCGTGAGCGTCGCCTCGAAATCGTGTCGTGCCCCTCGTGTGGTCGAGCCCAGGTCGACGTCTACACCCTCGCCGACTCGGTGCAGGAGGGTCTCAAGCACCTGACGGTCCCCATCCGCGTCGCGGTCATGGGATGCATCGTGAACGGTCCCGGTGAGGCACGCGAGGCCGATCTCGGCGTCGCGAGCGGCAACGGCAAGGGCCAAATCTTCGTCAAGGGCGAGGTCATCAAGACCGTGCCGGAAGACCAGATCGTCGAAACTCTCATCTTCGAGGCTGAGAGGATCGCCGCAGAAATGCCCCCAGGGGTCGAGGGCACACCGCAGGTGCTCGCGTAGCCTTGGGCGCATGACGTCGAACGACCGCATCACTCCCGCCGAACTTGCTCATGCGGGTGACGCGATCACCCGCATCACCGAGGCATTCGCCGAAAAGGTGGTCGGGCAGGAACGCTTGCGCGAGTCGCTGCTCGTCGGACTCATTACCGGCGGCCACGTGCTGCTTGAATCGGTGCCGGGGCTCGCGAAGACGACGGCGGCCGAGACGCTCGCGCAATCGATCGACGGCACGTTCCGACGCATCCAGTGCACCCCCGACCTCTTGCCGAGCGACATTATCGGCACGCAGATCTACGACGCCCAGCACGGTGAGTTCCGCACCCAGCTCGGTCCGGTGCACGCGAATTTGGTGCTGCTCGACGAGATCAACCGGTCGAGCGCCAAGACACAATCGGCGATGCTCGAGGCCATGCAGGAGCGGCAGACCACGATCGGTGGCGAACAGCACAAGCTGCCGAATCCGTTCCTCGTGATCGCGACCCAGAATCCGATCGAGCAGGAGGGCACCTATGTGCTCGCTGAAGCGCAGCTCGACCGCTTCATGCTCAAGGATGTGCTCGACTATCCGACCCCGGCCGAAGAGGCGCAGGTATTGCGCCGCATCGACGAAGGACGCTTCGCCGCCCCGAGTAAGCCCGTCGCCAGCCTCGACGATGTGCTCGGCGTGCAGCGCATGGTTCGCCGTGTCTACCTTGACCCGGCGATCACCGAGTACATCGTGTCGCTCACCTATGTCACCCGTCACGTTGACGATTACCTCCCGCCTGAGCTCGCGCGACTCGTCGAAGTTGGTGCCTCACCGCGCGCGGCGATCCACTTTGCGGCCGGGGCTCGGGCGATTGCTCTCCTGCACGGTCGCGACCACGTCATTCCCGAGGATGTTCGGGCGCTCGGGCACCGCATCCTGCGCCACCGCATGCTGCTCGGCTTCGAGGCGGCCGCGACGGGAGTCAAACCCGAGCAATTGGTCGATGCCGTCTTCGCCGCAGTGCGCACACCATGACCCCCTCGCTCCTCAACCGCGTCAAGTCGCGCCTCTATCTGCGGGCACGACGGGCCGTCACGCACCTGCTTGACGGCCAATACGCCTCAATTCACCGAGGTCGCAGCCTCGACTTCAACGATTTGCGCGAGTACGTGCCGGGCGATGAGATCGGCGATATCGATTGGAAGGCAACGGCTCGCTCGGGGGAGACGCTCGTGCGTCGCTACACGGCCGAGCGACGGCACCGCATCCTGTTCGTCGTTGATTCGGGACGAAACCTTGGCGTCAATTCGGCGGCGGGTGACCCGAAATATCGCCTGGCAATCGAAACCGTCGGCGTGCTCGGCTGGCTCACCATTCGTCACGGTGACGAAGTCGGGCTCCTGCTCGGTGACGAGAAGTCAGCGACGCAACTGCCGTTTCGGGCGAGCGAGTCGGCACTCGAGCGTGCCCTTTGGCAGATCGAAGCGAGCGGGAAAACCCAGGATGCTCACCGCAGTGATCTTGCCGGGCTCCTCGAGCGCGTGCGTCGCACGGTGCGCCACCGCACCGCGCTCGTCGTGATCGCCGACGAGATTGAGTTTGATGATGACCTCGAGCGGCTCATCAGTACGCTCGCGGTGCAGCACGAGTTGGTCTGGATCGAACTCGCCGACGCCGTGCTCGCGGGCGAGGATGCGGTGCTCGTCGGTGCCGGCAATCGCGGCGGTTTTGACGTGGATGGGTCATGGTCGATGCCTTCGGCGCTGCAACTTGACCGCCGACTCCAGCGCGAGTACGAGGCGGCAGTTGCGCAGCGACGCGAGCGTATACGTGCGATATTTGATCGGCACGGCATTTCGGTCGGTCGCGTCGCCGACGTGGATGCGGTCGCACCTGAGCTCCTGCGCCTGCTCAAAGCGAGGCGCCATGCCCGCGCCTGACTTTCTGATCGGCTCGCCTGCTGCCGCACTGGCACAGCCGACACCGCCGCCACCCCCGGGCGAAGTGATGCCGCTCGTGGGCTACACGCCCACGTGGTTCCTGCTTGGGCTCGCGCTCGTCGCGCTGATTGCCGCCTACTACCTCGTGGTCGCGGTGCTCCATCGACAGCGTTTCGAGACTGCGCCGCCGCCAGCACCCGAACCGCCGGTCGATCTCGCGGCGCTCAACGCCGCGGCGGTGAGCGAGGTGAGCGAGGTTGAGGCGCTCGCCCACAGTGGCGAACTCGGCGGGCGCGCCGCCCACGAGCGACTCAGCGCCATCGTGCGCGGTTACGTTGCGGAGGCCACCGGCATCCCCGCCGACCGCATGACCCTGGCTGACCTCGAGCGCTCGCCGTTGCGCGGTACCACGCTCGCGGTCGCGCGGTTCTATCCCGCAGTCTTCGCGGCCGATGCGCCGAATGACCTGGATGCGTCACTCCGGGCGGCCCGGGAGGTGCTTGCGGGATGGCGCTAGCGTTCTGGTGGTTGCCGATCGTGGTGCTCGTTGCCGTGCTGGCCGTGATCGCCCTCACGCTCGTGCGCACTCGCAAGAGCCGTACCAGCGGCGTGCCGATCGCTAACTCCGAGCGGTTGACGAAGCTCCCCGGCTATCGCCGTGCGCTTGACCGCTCGGTGTTGCTACTGGTGGCAGCCGGGATCGCGCTCGGTGCCATTGTGCTCGTGGCCACTGTGGCGGGTTCGCGCTGGGTGTACACCAAGGTCGTCACTCCCGAAAAATACAATCGCGATATTGTCCTTTGCCTCGACGTCTCGGGCTCGATGGTCGACTACGACGCTGAGGTGCTTGACCGTTACCTCGAAATGCTTCCTGGTTTCCAAGGTGAACGGATGGCACTGGTGCTGTGGAACTCGAGCGCCGTGCCGGTGTTCCCACTCACCGATGACTACGGCTTTGTCGAACAGCAGCTCACGGATATTCGCGATGATATGCGCCGCGGCGGGGTGAGTGATCTCGTCAATAGCGGCACGCTGCGAAACCCCGGTGCCTCGCTTGTCGGTGACGGGCTCGCCGCCTGCGTCATGCAATTTGAAGGCGCGGCCCCCTCGGCGACGGAGCCGCCGGTCGATGACGGCCGCTCGCGGTCGATCATCCTCGCGACCGACAATGTCGTGAACGGTGCCCAGGCAATCACCCTGCCGCAGGCCGCCGCTTACGCGCAGGCCAATTTCATCACCGTGTACGGCCTTGACGCGAACGAGTTTGAAGACGCCTATTCGCTCGAATATCGCCACTCGCTCGACACCTATGGTGGGGTCTACTACCAGCTCACCGACCCAGCGAGTGTGGATGCGATCGTCGACACGATCACCAACGATCAGACCAGCCTCGTGGCCGGGGCACCGCAACTTTTCGTGATCGACCGGCCGGAAACCTGGTTATGGTGGCTCGCCGCGCTCGTGCCGATCTACCTCGTGGTGGTCTGGAGGTTGCGCACATGACCTTCGATCCGATGATGCCGGGCTGGCTGCTCATCTTCCTCACCATCATGCTGGTGGTGGGATGCGTTGTCGCGCTCGCGCAGGCACCGCGCCGGGCGCGCGTGTGGTGGCTTGGCCGCATCCTGCTCGTGCTCGCCCTCGCGACCGCACTCGCCCGACCTGGCGTCGGCACACTCGCCGCCGACGCCGCCAACACCGAACTCGATGTCGTATTTGTCGTCGACCTGAGCCCCTCGGCGGTCGCCGAGGACTGGGGGAGTGTGGAACCCCGCATCGACGGGATGCGGGCAGATGTTGCGGCGCTTGCGATGACGCATGCAGGTGCCCGGTTTGCGCTCATCACCTTCGACGATCAAGCCGTGCAACGGCTGCCGCTCACGACCGATGCCTCTGCCCTTGACCACGCTATGCGCATTACCAAACCGGGCAGTTCAGTGAACGGTGGGGGATCGTCGATTGGCGCTGCCGCCGACCTCCTGCACGAGATGCTCGACACCGCGGCCGAACGCGTCCCGGAGCGCATGCGCATCGTCTACTACCTCGGTGACGGCGAGCAGACCGCCCGCGGCGAGCCCGACTCTTACGAGCAGAGCGCAGAACTCATCCAGGGTGGTGCGGTGCTTGGCTATGGCACGAGCCAGGGCGGTCGGATGCGTGACACCGACCCCTATCGCGGCGGCGATTACATTCGCGATAAGTCGGGTTCGCAGGCGCGCTCGGTCATTGACGAAGTCGCGCTTGAGCAGATCGCGAGCGAGCTCAAGGTGAATTACCAACATCGCACCGCCGACACTGAGGTCGAGGCCGCAAAGGTTGACCCCACTCGCGGTGAGGGCGCGGATGGCCGCAGCGGCGTCATGACTTTCCCGCTCTATTGGATCGCAGCGCTCGTGATGATCGCGTGGCTGCTCGTTGAGACAGCGCGCCTCGTGGCGACAGCGGCGCAATTGCGACACGCACGAAGGAGGCTCGACGCATGACCGATGATGCTCGGCGCCGCCGTCGCCGCGGCCGCCTCATGCTCTGGGCATTGCCACTCGCGATCGTCGCGGGGCTCTTCTCGCTGAAGCTCGTGCACCAGCACATCACCGCCGAAATGGCAGTAGCCGCCTATCTCGACGGCGATGCCGAAGGCGCGCTCAACCTTGCGAGCCAGTTGCAGTACGTGAATCTTGTTGAGCGCTGGAAGCCGGACTACGACATTGGCACGAGCCTGCTTGAACTCGGTGCGCTCGAGGATGCGCGAGGCTCGCTCGAGCGCGCACTGCCGCTCGCCGCACCTGCCGAGCAGTGCCCCATCCGGGCGAACCTCGCGATCACCCTCGAACGCGAGGGTGATGCGGCACTGGCTGGTGGCGATACTGCGCTTGCGATCGAGAAGTACCAGCAGGCGCTCGTGGTCATCGGCGAACAGGATGCAAGCTGCGAGCAATCGACCTCGAACCGTTCGCTCGATGAGAGTGAAGTGCGCATTACCGAGAAGCTCGAAGAACTCTTGGACCCCCAGGGTGGCGAGGGTGACGAGGGCGAGGACGGCTCTGGTGGCGAGGGCTCAGGCGAGTCAGAAAACCAACCTGACCCTGGTCAGCTCGACAAGATCGAAGAGGGACTCGAGGGCAACCAGGAGGAGCGCGAGGACGATCTGCGCGAAAACGAGAACTGGGGTGGTGGCGGCTCTTCGGTCGATCAGCCGTGGTAGCTCGCCTTCGGCGGTACGATGACACGCGTGATTGAGCGCCTTTCTTCTCTTTTTGTCCGCACCCTGCGCGAAGACCCGGCTGAAGCCGAGGTCGCGAGCCACAAGCTACTCGTGCGCGCCGGCTACATCCGTCGCCAGGCTCCGGGTGTGTTTGCCTGGCTGCCGCTGGGTCTCAAGGTGCGGCGCCGAGTGGAGCAGATCATCCGGGAAGAGATGACTCGTGCGGGTGCGCAGGAGATGCTTTTCCCGGCGCTTCTGCCCGCCGACTTCTACGCGGCGACTGGCCGTCTTGACGACTACGGCGACGGCATGTTCCGCCTTGACGACCGCAAGGGTGCACCGATGGTGCTCGCCCCGACGCATGAAGAGGCGTTCACCCTCACGGTGAAGGACCTCTACTCGTCGTACAAAGATCTTCCGCTCACGATCTACCAGATTCAGGACAAGTATCGCGACGAAGCGCGACCGCGCGCCGGTGTATTGCGCGGCCGCGAGTTCACCATGAAGGATGCGTACTCGTTCGACTGGAACGATGAGGGCCTCGATGCGAGCTACCAGGCGCAGCGTGACGCCTACGAGCGCATCTTCAAGCGACTCGGTCTCGATTACGTCATCGTTGCTGCCGATTCGGGCGCCATGGGCGGCTCGAAGTCGGAGGAGTTCCTGCACCCGACCGAAGTCGGCGAAGACACCTTCGTGCACACCGCCGATGGCTCGTATGCCGCGAACGTTGAGGCCTATACCGCAACGCCCGCCCCGGCCCGCGACTTCGCAGCCGATGGCCCCGTCGAGGTCTTCCCGACTCCCGGCGCCCGCACCATCGCGGCGATCTGTGAGCAGGCCGGATGCACGCCCGACCAGACCCTGAAGAACGTCGTGCTCGCACTTGTAGACCACGAGGGGAAGCGCGAAGTCGTCATCGTGGCGCTCGAGGGCGACCGCGAGGTTGACCTCAAGCGTCTCGAAGTGGCTTTCCAGCCGCGCGAGGTCGAGACCGCCACCGAAGACGATCTCAAGAAGCACCCGCAGCTCGTGCCGGGCTTCATTGGTCCGTGGCGCGATGGTGCACAGTTCCTCGGCAAGGAATCGACGACGGGCATCCCGTACTACCTCGACGCCCGCATCGGTGACGGCTCGACCTGGATCACCGGGGCGAACGAGCCGGATGCCCACGTACGCTCGCTCGTCTTCGGCCGCGATTTCGTCGCTGACGGTCGCGTTGAGGCTGCCGAAGTGCGTGCTGGCGACCCGGCGCCGAACGGCGCGGGCCCGATCATTGCCGAGCGCGGCACCGAGATCGGTCACGTTTTCCAACTCGGTCGCAAGTATGCCGAGGCGCTGGGCCTGCAGGTGCTCGACCCGAATGGTAAGCGCGTGACCGTGACCATGGGCTCGTACGGCATCGGCGTGACCCGCAACCTCGCGCTCGTCGCCGAACAGAATCACGATGACCGCGGTCTCATCTGGCCCGAAGAAGTGGCCCCGTTCGATGTGCTCGTTGTCGCCACTGGCAAGGGCGAAGAACCCTTCGCCGTGGCCGAGCGCCTTGCCGCCGAGGCTGATGCGCAGGGGTTGGAAGTGCTCCTCGATGACCGTCCGAAGGTCTCGCCCGGTGTGAAGTTTGGCGACGCCGAACTCATCGGCGTGCCGTGGATCATCATTGCCGGCAAGAACTCCGCCGAGGGGCTCGTCGAACTCTGGAACCGCCGCAGCAACGAGCGCACCGAGGTCTCGGTCGACGATGCGATGGCAACTCTCACCCAACTTCGACGCAAGCACATCTAGCCGTGCGCTAGAATTGACCGTTTGAACGACCGGACATTTCGACGCCGGATAGTTGAATAGAGGGGCTCGCTGATGAAGATCGACCTAGCAGTGCTGCGCATGTTGGAGCACGAACGAGAGATCCCGTTCGAGGAGCTGGCCACGATTATTGAGCAGGCGATGCTCACCGCGTACGAAAAGCACGCCACGCAAGAACTCGGCGTGCCGCCGACGGAGGGCGCGCGCGTGCACCTTGACCGCAAGACCGGCGAGGTAAACGTGTTCGTGCCCGAGGTCGATGACGAAGGCAACCAGATCGGCGAGGCAGTCGAGCATCCCGAAGACTTTGGTCGCATCGCTGCGTTCGCGGCGAAGCAGGTAATCAACCAACGGATGCGCGACCTCGGTGACGACAAGGTGCTCGGCGAGTTCCGTGGTCGCGAGGGCGACATCGTTGCCGGTGTGGTGCAGCAGGGCCCCAAGGCCCACATGGTGCACGTCGACCTCGGCACGGTGGAAGCGATGCTGCCGCCGGAAGAGCAGGTGCCGGGCGAAACCTACCCGCACGGTCAGCGCCTGCGCGTGTTCATCGCGAAGGCCGAGCGCGGCACTCGTGGCCCGCAGATCACCGTGTCGCGGACGCATCCTGGTCTGGTGCGCAAACTCTTCGCCCTCGAAGTGCCAGAGATTGCCTCCGGCGCGGTCGAGATCGTGTCGCTCGCTCGAGAGGCCGGTCACCGCACCAAGATTGCGGTGCGGGCCCGTCAGGAAGGCATTAACGCCAAGGGTGCCTGCATCGGTGAACTCGGTGCCCGCGTGCGTGCGGTGACGAACGAACTCGCGGGCGAGAAGATCGACATCGTTGACTATGACGAAGATCTCGCCACCTTTGTGGCGAACGCGCTCAGCCCCGCCAAGGTATCGAGCTCGTTCGTGCTTGATCCGGCGACCAAGGCCGTGCGTGCCCTCGTTCCCGACTTCCAGCTGTCGCTCGCGATCGGCAAGGAAGGTCAGAACGCACGACTCGCCGCGAAGCTCACCGGCGCGCGCATTGATATTCAGCCGGACAGCATCCTCGACGACCCGGACGAGCAGTAGCGGGTGCCGGGGCTGGCGACACGCCCGAGGCGCGCGGCTGCGAAGGGGAGTAGTATGTCTCAAGTGCGAACGTGCATCGGATGCCGCTCGCGCGCTTCGCGAACCGCGCTTCTGCGTGTAGTCGTGGCCGACAACCGGCTGTCGCTCGATGCGACGGCGTCGGCCCCGGGTCGGGGAGCGTGGGTGCATCCGACGGTCTCATGCATCGCCACCGCGTTAGAGCGCCGGGCCTTCCGCCGGGCACTTCGAGTGGGGGATGTGGATGAGTCGGAAGTGCGTGCGTACGCCGACAAACTTTCCGAGGCACCCGTCTCGGATGTGACAGCAAAGGTTGATCGGACCATGGACCAGTCATGAGTGACTCACGATGAGGCACAACCGACGTTAAACGGTCTGCTCCCCGTCCGGGGATCAGACCCGGATGAGGAGAAAAGTGGCTAAACCACGCGTACATGAGATCGCCGCCGAGATGGGCGTCGAGTCGAAGGTCGCCCTGCAGACGCTCCAGGAGATGGGCGAGTTCGTGAAAACGGCCTCGTCGAGCGTAGAGCCGCCGGTCGCACGCCGACTGCGCGATGAGCTCAAGCGCCGCGCCGAACAGGGTGCTGGCGATTCCGCCGCGCCCGCAGCCGAGGCGGCTGCGAAGCCGGCCGCCGCAAAGCCGGCCGCCGCCAAGCCTGCGGCGAAACCCGCTGCCGCACCGAAGCCCGGTGCTGCGGCCAAGCCTGGTGCTGCCCCGAAGCCGGGTGCAGCTTCCAAGCCTGCAGCGGCAAAGCCGGCCTCGAAGCCCGCAACAGCGGCCCCGAAGCCCGGTGTGAAGCCGGCTCCGGCTGCCCCGCCGGTGCCGACGCGCTCGGGCGTTGCCCCGACGCCGACCCCGAAGCCCGGTCAGACCGCTCCCGCGCCGCGCCCGGGTCGCTCGGGTGTCACGCCGACGCCGACGCCCGCTCCGGGTTCCGACCAACCGGCCGCAGGTGCCAAGCCTGGCGCCCCGAAGCCCGGCGGCGCTCCGAAGCCTGGCAACGCAGACATGCCGCGTCCGCGTGGCCCGCGTCCGGGCAACAACCCCTACGCATCGAGCCAGGGTATGGGTCGTCCCCGTCCCGGCAACAACCCCTTCACCGCGAAGCCCGGCGCCCCCGGTGCCGGTGCTGGTGCACCCCCGCGTCCGGGCGGCTCTGGCGGCCCGCGTCCCGGCGGCGCCGGTGGCCCGCGTCCGCAGGCTCCGGGCGGTCCCCGTCCGCAGGCTCCGCGTCCCGGCCAGCCGCGCGTCCTCCCCGGTGAGCGCCCGCAGGGCGGCGGCGCCGGTGGTCGCGGTCGTCCCGGTGGCGGCGCAGGTCGTCCCGGTGGTGGTGGCGGCTTCGCCCGTCCCGGTGCAGGCGCAGGCGCCGGTGCCGGTGGTGGCGGCGGTCGTCCCGGTGGCGGCGGTCCCGGTGGTCGTCGCGGCGGTACCGCTGGTGCCTTCGGTCGCGGTGGCGGCAAGGCCAAGTCGCGTAAGTCGAAGCGGACGAAGCGGGCAGAATTTGAGATGCGGGAGGCACCGTCGGTTGGCGGTGTGAAGGTTCCCCGCGGTGACGGTTCGACGCACATTCGTCTGCGCCGCGGCGCATCCATTGCCGACTTTGCCGACAAGATTGATGCTTCGCCCGGCGATCTCGTGACCGTGCTCTTCCACCTCGGTGAGATGGCCACGGCGACCGAGTCGCTCGATGAAGCCACCTTCCAGATTCTTGGTGAAGAGCTCGGCTACCGCATCGAGGTCGTTTCGCCTGAAGACGAAGACCGCGAGCTGCTCGAAACCTTCGACATCGACCTCGATGACGAAGGCGACGAGAACGAGGAAGACCTCGAGGCGCGTCCGCCGGTCGTGACCGTGATGGGTCACGTTGACCACGGTAAGACTCGACTCCTCGACGCGATTCGCAAGTCGGAAGTTGGCGCTGGCGAAGCCGGTGGCATTACCCAGCACATTGGTGCCTACCAGGTGTGGGGCGAGCACGACGGTGTTCGTCGTGCCATCACCTTCATTGACACCCCCGGTCACGAGGCGTTCACCGCCATGCGTGCCCGTGGTGCCACGGTCACCGACATCGCGATCCTCGTGGTCGCGGCCGACGACGGCATCATGCCGCAGACCATTGAGGCGTTGAACCACGCGCAGGCGGCCGGCGTGCCGATCGTCGTCGCCGTGAACAAGATCGACGTTGAGGGTGCCAACCCCGACAAGGTGCGCGCACAGCTCACCGAATACGGCCTGATTGCTGAGGAATACGGTGGCGACACCATGTTCGTGAACGTCTCGGCGAAGGAAGGCACCGGCGTTCGCGACGTCATCGATGCAGTGCTGCTTACCGCAGATGCCGCGCTCGACATGCGTGCGAACCCGCACCGCGACGCTCGCGGTGTGGCCATCGAAGCGAAGCTCGACAAGGGCCGCGGTTCGGTTGCGACCGTGCTCATCCAGTCGGGTACCTTGCGCGTCGGCGACTCGATCGTCGCCGGTACGGCCTACGGCCGTGTGCGAGCGATGCTCGACGAGAACGGCAACGACGTGGAAGAAGCCACGCCGTCGCGTCCGGTGCAGGTACAGGGCCTCAGCTCGGTGCCGCGCGCTGGTGACACGTTCCTCGTGACCGAAGACGACCGCACCGCCCGCCAGATCGCTGAGAAGCGTGAGGCCGCCGAGCGTAACGCGCAGCTGGCCAAGGCCCGCAAGCGCATGTCGCTCGAGGACTTCACCCGAGCGCTCGAAGAGGGCAAGGTCCAGTCGCTCAACCTCATCCTCAAGGGCGATGTCTCGGGTGCCGTCGAGGCGCTCGAAGACTCGCTCCTCAAGATCGAGATTGACGATTCGGTGCAGCTTCGCATTATCCACCGCGCGGTGGGTGCAATCTCGGAGTCGGACGTCAACCTGGCGACCGTCGACGACGCAGTCATCATCGGCTTCAACGTGCGTCCCGACACGAAGGCGCGCGAGCGCGCCAACCGCGAGGGCGTCGACATCCGGTTCTACTCGGTCATCTACTCGGCGATCGAAGACATCGAGAAGTCGCTTAAGGGCATGCTCGAGCCGGAGTACGAAGAGGTCCAGTCGGGTGTGGCCGAGATCCGCGAGATCTTCCGCTCCTCGAAGTGGGGCAACATCGCCGGCTGTCTCGTGCAGTCGGGCACGATTACCCGCAATGCCAAGGCCCGCATCATCCGCGAGGGTGTCGTGGTCGCCGATGGTCTTGCGATCGAATCGCTGCGCCGCTTCAAGGACGACGTGACCGAGGTGCGTGAGGGCTACGAGTGCGGTATCGGACTCGGTAAGTTCAACGACATCCAGATCGGTGACGAGATCGAGACCACGGAAATGGTGGAGAAGCCCCGTGACTGATCACGCTCGCGCAGCCCGTTTGGCTGAGCGCATCCACGTGCTCGTGGCGAAGGTACTCGAGCGGGGGGTCAAAGACCCCCGGCTCGGGTTCGTCACGGTCACCGATGTGCGGGTCACGGGTGACTTGCAACACGCCACCGTGTTCTACACGGTCTACGGCACCGACGAAGAGCGCACCGAAAGTGCGGCGGCGCTCAAGTCGGCGACCGGGATGATTCGCTCGGAAGTTGGCAAGCAACTCAATGTGCGGCTTACGCCGACGATCGAGTTCGTGCTTGACGCACTGCCCGAGAACGCCGCGCAGATCGACGATCTGCTCGCGCGCGCTCGCGAACAGGATGCGGCCGTCGCGCGTGAGCGCGAAGGCAAGGAGTTTGCCGGTGAGGCAGACCCCTACGAGCATGATGACGACGGCAAGTAGTTGATCAACACGGCAGTGCCCGACCGATCGGTCGGGCACTGCCGTGTTTTCCGGGTGACGTACGAATCTGTGCCTCACAGCGCGCTGTCTCCCCTCACAGCGGACATAGCGCCGCGAGCGGCACAGATTCGTACTTATACGCTGTCAGCGGTCGCCCGCAAGGTGAATGAGTTCACCATTTCGCTCGGCAAGGCCATCGCGCACGAGGCCCTCGGCGGCGGCGAGGTGCCGGGCTGACTCGGAGCCCAGTTCTTCAGCGGTGAAGAGTCCAGCCAGTTCGAGCAGCTGCGGCAACAATTGCAGGTCTACGCCACCCGGATGCGCACGCAACACGGACATGACCCGTCCCCGCCGCTGCCGGTCACTGCCCTCGAATCGAGGCTGCTTACGCGAGACCGCTTCGCCTGCGGGGAAGCCCGCACCGCGCCACTGGCAAAGCTCCTTGATTGGGCACTGCTCGCATTTGGGTGCTTTCGCGGTGCAGATCAACGCGCCGAGCTCCATCGATCCGGCATTCCAGCGCGTTGCCCGCTCCGGGTCTTCCGGCAGTAGTGCCTGCATCTCGGCGTCATCGCGCCGGTGATTCGGTTGCCAGGCGACCGCCTCACCGTGCACCGCACGGGCGAGCACCCGGCGCACATTGGTGTCGACGACGGGTTCGCGCATCCCAAAAGCGAATGAAGCGATGGCGGCTGAGGTGTAAGGACCGATTCCGGGCAGGGCGAGTAGCGCCTCGCGGTCGGCCGGCACCTCACCGCCGTGCCGCTCAACGATGGCCACGGCGCAGCGTCGCAGCGCCACAGCGCGGCGCGGGTAGCCGAGTCGATCCCAGGCACGAATCACCTCGGCATCGGTGGCGGCAGCAAGCGCTGCCGGGGTCGGCCAGCGTTCCATGAACTCGAGCCATTTCGGCAGCACGCGCTCGATCTGCGTCTGCTGACTCATCACTTCGCTCACGAGCACACTCCAGCCGGTGCGATCGGGTTCGCGCCAGGGAAAGTCACGCTGTGCTTCGTCAAACCAGGCGATGACCGCATCCACAATTACCCGGTGTTGCGGTGCGGTCATCGGGGGAGCCGCCGACGAAGTTCGACCGGCGACAAGTATTGGCCAGTTCGTTCTACCTCGTGCACGAGGTCGACGAGCGTTGCATTGATTGGTGCCGGGATGCGTACGCGTGCGCCGGCGCGCAACACGGCGCCATTGAGATCGGCGATTTCAGTGGGTTGGCCTCGTCGAATTGATTGCAGCGTTGAGGCCGGATTCGGCCGGAACCCGAAGGCGCGCGCGAGGCGACCACGCACCACCTCCAGCGCCGCACCCTGACGAATGCGTGCGGCATGCCTCGGCGTAAGCACGCCGACGGCCTCAAATCGCACGCCGATCGCATCCGCAATGCGCACTGATTCAGTGAGCGAGGCGGCAAGTACCGGCGCGAGCAGGGGATGCATGCACGTTGCCTGCACGCTGCGGCCAGTGATGGCCGGCAGGGCGTTGACGTGATTCACGAGCAGCTTCATCCAGAGGGCGCCGGCGAGATTATCGGTGGTGGTCGTGGGGAAGGCATCGTTGATGACCGCGACGACGCGTTCAGCGAGTGCCGCATCGGCCGGGTTCGCGGCGCCGACGCGCATGCGACCGGATGCGGTGAGGGAGACTACTCCTGGCCCAGAGTTCGTGGCGGCAAAGAGCGCGATGCCGCCGAGGACGCCTCGCTGCGCCTCGCGACCGAGCGCGAGCGCAGCATCCTGCGGGCCATCGAGGCCGTTCTCGACGACAAGGACGGGCAGATCACCGATGACCGCGCGATGCGGGGCGACCGCCTCACGCGTTTGAAAACTCCGCACCGCGACAATGATGAGATCGGATGCGGGATCGGGGCTTGTCTGCGCGCGCACGCGGGCCGTGTGGTTGCCTCGGGCGCCGCTCAGGCGCATCCCGTGCTCGTCAATTTCGGCAAGTGTGGTGCCGCGTGCCACCGCCACAACATCGTGACCTGCGCGATCAAGCAGTGCTGCGAGGGCGCCGCCCACCGCACCGACTCCGATCACCGAGATGCGCATCCGCCGAGTCTAGCGAGGGTGGGGTGGCGGCTCGCCTACCACGTGGGAATGGCGGGGCGAGGGTCGGGCTCGAGCGCATAGAGCTGCTCGGCAGTGGCGTTGGCCTCAGCAAGCAGGAGCCGCTGGGGATGGAACTGCAGGGGCGGGGGAGCCGTGGCGGCGAGGCGCGAACCGAGCGCACCGCTCCTCGAGAACTCGGCACCGGCGGCGCGCAGCTCGATGAGTTCGGCGACGCTCTCGTGATCGCCGCGTTCAAACGAGAGCTCGAAACCGATCTCGTAGGCGAGCTCCGCATATTGCCGTACGAAGTCTTGCCGCAGGCGAGCATCCTCGGCGATGAACACCGCACGAGTGAGAAACACTGCGGCAGTGAGGGCGAGCCCAGCGGCGCTGGCAATACGCTGCGGTGACGGCTCGGGGGCGTCGAGTTCCCATTGGCGGATGAAGTTCGCCACGGCAACGTCCATCGCGGCGGCGAGGAGCGGCAGACCGAGTGTGAGCGCAAGTGGGCGGGTTTGCGCGAGCAACTCGACGGCTTCAACGTGGAGCGCCGAATCGGTCGTCGCGAGCGCGGCATCCTGGGTGGCGGCAGCCAGACGGAATGCTGCGGTCACCGCGCCGAGGTCATCGCCGCTGGCTTGGGCTGCTCGAAATGCGGATGCGTAGCCCTCGCGGGCGAGCATGACTCGCTCGTCGAGGTGCTCGCGATGGGCGCGCGCTTGGCTGGCGTTGGCGTGATGGCGGGGATCGAGGAATTCGGCATGGGTCTCGACGTACTCGGCGTACGCATCAGTCGCTGTGGCCCGCGCGGCGAAGTCTTCCCGCGCAACCAGATCCTCCTGGGCCGCAAGTGGCGCCTGCGCGGCAACGGCCGCCCGCAATTGCATGATGGCGGCCCGATCGGTGATGGTGGTCGCAAGTGCATCTGCCCGTGTGAGGGTCGCCCCGGCCGCGGTGATCTCGCCGCAGAGCAATTGCGCCTGCGCCAAACCAATCACGGCGGAGCCCAGGAGTTCTGGCTGCCGCGCTGCCCGCGCTCGCGCCGTCGCCTCGAGGTAGAGGTCGCGCGCTTGCGGGTAGTGCTCGCGCAAAAGCTCGATGGCACCCAATGAGGTGAGGGCAGCCGCGTGTCGTTGCTCGGGCTGGAGCGTGTGCGGTGCCAGATCGAGTGCGGCTGCAGTTTCGCGAGCGGCCGAGTCGAGGTCATGGCTCGCTTGGTAGACAGCACTGCGCGACATGCGTAGGCCCCACTCGTGATCGTTGAGGCGCACGGCTTCCAAGCCACGCTCGCGCTGCCGGGTGATCGCGGCCTGCGCATCGGCGAGCTGATCGAGGGCGCCGCTGAAGTCACCCGCCTGCACGAACAGGTGGTGAGCGAACAGCGCGATGCGTGAGCGGGCGTCGTCGGCCGAGACCGGCTCAGTCACGGTCGCGGCGAGCTGTTGCGCTGCCACAAAGCTCGTCTGCCAATTCGGGTCGCCGGCGTCGATGAGTCTTGCCGCCTGTTCGAGCAGTTCGCGCACGCGCACAGCATCCGCGGTGAACTCAGGATCGGCCATGTAGCCATCTTCTCAGTTGCGTAAGCTCGATTCGCCCGCAAGTCGCCCACTTCGCCGAGGAGCACCATGTCGCCGCTGCGTCCCCGCACTGCTGTGCTGGCGGATGCCTGGGATGCGGCGCAGCTTAATGCTCCAGCGTTCACCAATAGGGATGGCCGGGTGCTCGCCCGCGCGATCAAATGCGTGCTCGATCCGCTCGTGATTCAGCCGCGCCGACGCCCGCAACTCGCAAAGCCGCTCCTCAACGAGGATGCATTGCACGAATTGCAAGAACTCCTCACCGCCGAGTGTGAGCGGCTCGAGGCGGCGAGCGAGTGGTTTGCCCTGCTGCGTGCCGAACGTCGTCGCCGCCGCATCACTGTCGGCAATGCCCAAGAGCTGTATCTGCCCCGGGCGTATGAGCTCGCCGCGCAGTTTGGGCATCCCGAGTCAAACGAGCAGGCTGCTGAAGCCGTCGCAGAGGTGATTGACGAGGTGCACGTGGCCGCTGGTGACGATCTCAGCGACTATTTCGGCGATGAGAATGCGGTGAGTGCGGCCCAGACGCAACTCGACGAGGCCTGGAGTCACCTAGGCGAGCAGCCGAATGCACCCGATCTCACGAACCTGGCGCACACCGTGCGAGCGATCCTTGAGCCGGCGAGCGAAACTGCGCTACGGGCCCGCTGGCGCGAGCTGCTCGAGCATGGCGAGGTTGCCGCCCTCGGCCAGGTTGCCAGGCGCACCGACGGGGCAGTGGCTGAGTTTCTTGCTGTTGCCGAGGGCGCGCCGCAGGCGGCGATCTCCCGACACACTCCGTTTTTGCCACCCGAAGTGGTGTCGGAAGCCGCCGCCGCGGCACCCCTCGATCGCGCGCTCATCACTCGGGTGCGGGCGGCCATGCGCCGCTGGCGGGCGCACTCGTCACCGCCACCAATCGCGGAAGTGGTGGAGATCGAAGCTGGTCGCACGGCATCAGCCTGGGGCCTCGACGACGAATCACTCCGTGCCGCATTTCTCGTCGGCGTTACCGCTGCCGGTGCACTCAACCCGCTCGCCGGGCCAGCGGGCGAGCAGGTGCCGCAGCTCGCCCGAGAACTGCAGGCGCGCGCTCGGGCCTCGGCGCATGTGCTGCACCTGCGGCGCGTGCTCCACGTGGGTGCCCCGGTGCATCCACTCCAGGCCGATCTCGTCGCTGAACTGAACCAATTTGCCCACCCGTATTTACGGCGTTTGTGGGTGCGCTTGCACGGTCGCGATGTGCTCGACGACTCGCTCGCGGGCGAAGAGTTGCGCGACCTCCTCACCGGCATCTTGAGGTCGGTGCTCCAGGATGAAAAACAGCGCCTGCGCGCGGTGCTGGAACGCTCGGAAGGAGCGGCGGATGCGGCTGCATGACTTGGCAGGGCTCCTGCGCCTGAGCCCGTCCGCTGAGGTGCCCGGTCACACGGACGCGGCCGATGCACCATTGCGCGTCGCGGTCGAATGTGCCGGAGCCGTCTTGGAATGGTCTCGGGAAGCTGCTTCCGGAACACTCCCGATGCTGACACTCCTTGACCTCGACGACGCGCACTGGCTTTGGCAGCTGATCGGCGACTCGGCGCACGCGCGGCTCCTCGAAACTGCCGCGCACCGTGCCGGGCTACCTGCAGGTGGTGCCGAGCTTGACATCGAGCTGAATGACGAGCTGCTCCTGCGGCTACACCGATTTGCTCACGGACTCTGGTTGCGCAGTTGGTGGCCGGCATCGACCCTTGATGGCATTCCGGTGCTTGACGCGGCCCTCCTCGACGCCGAACTCGCGGCCCTCGCTGACGAGCTCGATGACGTGTTGCTCGACGGTGGCGATGACCAAACTTCGCTGCTCTTGGCGCGGTCGAGCCCAATCGAATATGCCCGCCTGGCGCATTCAAGCGAGCCCGAGATTGCCCGCTTCGCCGCGTCGGCACTCGACGCACTCGGCTATTCGCTCGAGGAGTTCTCGCCCGCCGAAGTCGCCGAGCGCGCCGACTATGCGCTCGCCGCGGGCGCGCGCACGACCCCGAACGAGGGCATGATTGCCGGATTCGCCGAACCGAATTGGCAGGCCGTGCCGGCCGGACTGATCGATGCGAGTGAGCGGGCCGTGGGCTGGACGCTCGACATTGGTGGCGATGTGCAACTCCAGGTGCAGGCGCAATTGCTCCCCGGTGGTGAGCGATTGGTAGCGGGTATTCCGGTGACCGTGCGTGGCGGTGGCAACGACCTCGGCCGCGGACTGCTCGATGCGCAGGGGAGCGCGGCGCTCCACCTCGACCTGAGTGCGGCCGAGGCTTGGCTCCTCACCGCAGAAGACCTGCGCGTTCGCCTTGGCTACGGAGCCGCAACAGAACCTCCGCAACTGCGCGACCGCATCCGCACCCTCGCCGCAACGCGAATGCGCGCCGAAGATGCGCTCACGCTGGCCGCCGAACGTGAGGTCGCCGCTCGCGACTATTAGGCGGAGCGAAACTTGTGATCGGTAGCGAACAGCAGCTCATAACTTCGTCATCGACGGAAGCCGCAAGGGCCTCCGCAGACGAAATGGAGTAGCCATGATCCGCAAGTCCCTCGCCGCCACCGGTGCCGCATTCGCCCTCGCGCTCACCCTTGCCGCGTGCAGCACCGACGCTCCGGCCGACACGAGTGCCCCGGCCGACACGACTGCCCCCGCTGACGCAGGTTCAACGACCGACACTTCGAGCGAGGCAACGACGAACGACGGCGCCGCGGATGCTGGCGCTGAAGCAGGGAGCGCCGGTGCCGGTGGCGTCTCGCTCACCGTTGATGGCCAGCAGATCGAGATCACCGACCCGCAGGTGGTCTGCGCTGATGCGGGTGGCGCCTACGCCATCTCGGTCGCCTCAACGAGCGCCAACACCGGCCAGGGACTCGGCGCCACGCTGAGTTCGCCCGAGGGTGAGTCGGTGACCGCGGTGGGTCTCGTCACCGCCGACGGCATGGCCGTTGCCTACGCCGAGGGCTCGGGCATGGGCTCGGCGGCGGCGACCAAGGATGGCAACACCTACACGATCAGCGGTGAGGGCATTGTCACCGACACCAACAACCCGACGAGCTTCGAGACGGTTCCCTTCGAGTTCGTGGTTACCTGTAACTAACGCAATACCCGAGTTGAGGCTCCCGAAGTGCAGGCTCGGGAGCCTCAACACATTCGCGGGAGAGGATCGGGCCACGATGCAACGAGCGCTGCTGATCAAGTACGCCGAAGCCGGGGCAGAAAACCCCACCGGCTACTTCTCATGGCGCTGGAACGACCGCCCGCAAGACATCGCGACCGCACGCATCCGGGCCACGACGCTCACGCGCATCGACGAGTTGCTCAGCGATGCGCTTCCCGAACCACGAGGCGAAGAAACGCCGAGCGAGGCGCTCGAACGGGCGCTGCGGCGAGGCGCACTCGCGCATCCCGAGTCCACCGCTGAACTCGGTGCCGCCCTCGCCGATGCCCTCCTGCCACCAGGGCTTCTTCACCTCCTCGATGCGCCGGGCGGTGGCGCGAAGCCGCGGCTGCGCATCCAGCCGTCGCCAACGCTCGCGCGGGTGCCCTGGGCCCTGTTGCGACCGGCTCCGAATCGGCGACCACTTGCCGAGACCGCCACGATCGAAACCAATGTGCCTGCGGCCATTGCTGCCAGGGCGAAGCAACAGAATGCGTTCGCCGCTGGGGAGCGCATTGTCGCGGTGATCGACCCGCGCGTACCGGGGCAGGCGGCAACTGGCCCGCTCGGTTCGGTGCTCGGCCGCCCGACTGCCGACGACCCGCTCGCGTCACTCCTCGATTATGGCGAGCGGCTCTGGCCCCGCGTCACCGAATATGAGCAACTTGCCCGCCGCACCGATACCGATCGCCATTGGCTTCGTGACGCATGTGCGGATGCGGCTCGGCTCCTCTACGTTGGCCACGTCACCGCGGCTGACCTCAACACTGCCGCGGGGGAGCAATCGGCGCTCCACCTCTGCTGTCGCGACGAAGCCGGGCGCCACGACCCACTCACCGCGGGCGAACTGGTCAACGCAGCGATCACGCTGCCACCGCGTTGCGCGCTGATCGCCTGCGGTTCCGGTTCAGACCTCCGCAGCGCAGAGCCGATGGGCCTCGCGCTCGCGGCAATGCTCGGTGGCGCGCGACTCGTCACGGCCTGCGCCTGGACAGTCCCCACCGATCTTGCACTCGCGAGCTTCGCCGGAGAGTTGCACGGTCGCTCGCCACTGCGGGAACTCATCCTCGCCGTAGACCGGGCACACGAGGGCAGCGATCCCGCCGCCGACCTCGCGGCCTGGCAGGCAGAGCGAGCCGAGGACTGGGCATCTGGGGGAGCGGTGGCTGACTCACCCCTCCTCTGGGCAACGCTGAACACGCTCACGCTCGGCAGTGGTTCCTGAACGGCCAGCAACAAACTCGTGATCGGTAGATGTCCGCCGACTCTGCCCGCCGCGCCTAGACTTGGGTGGTCATGACTGCTTCAACGCTCGGACCGCACGGTCTGCTCTTGCTCGACAAGCCGGCCGGTATCACGAGCCACGATCTCGTAGCCCGCACCCGCCAGGCGCTGAACACCCGCAAGGTGGGACACGCTGGCACCCTCGACCCGATGGCCACCGGACTCATGCTCCTCGGCATCGGCGATGCGACGCGCCTGCTCACCTACCTCGTCGGCGAAGACAAGACCTATGAGGCCACCGCGCGTCTCGGCATCGCCACGAATACCGAGGATGCTGAGGGCGAAGTTACCGCGACGAATGCCGTTGACGAGGTGGCCGCGGTGAGCGAAAGCGAGATCCGCGCGGCTGTCGCCTCGTTCCACGGCCCGATCTCACAGGTGCCAAGCGCAGTGTCGGCCATCAAGATTGACGGCAAGCGGGCCTACCAGCGAGTGCGCGAAGGCGAAGAGGTCGAGCTACCGGCGCGTGATGTGGTGATCCACGAGATTGAAGTGCTCGGCATCGATGAGGTGCAACTCGACGACACCGGTGCTCCCGAAACAAAGGTCATCGACCTGCAGTTCCGCGTGCGCTGTTCATCCGGCACCTATGTGCGGGCACTTGCCCGCGATATCGGCGCTCGCCTCGGCCTTGGTGCCCACCTCACCGCCCTGCGCCGCACCACCATCGGACCCTTCCGCGTGCGCGATGTTGCCGATCTCGAGGATGCAGCACTTGCTGAGCACCTCCTCAGCTCGGCCGAGGTCGCCCGCGCTCGCTTCCCACACTTCACCGCATCCGCCGCTGAAGCCGCAGCCCTGCGCCACGGACAGCGCATTGCACCGCCTGAAGCGTTGCTTTCCGAGCGTGGCCCCATCGCCACCCTCGCACCCGACGGCGCACTCATCGGCATCGTCGAGGTGCGCGGCGGCCGCACGCGCACGCTCATGAACCTGCCACACCGACCGGAGGACGCCGCATGATCGAATGGTTCACCTGGATTCAATTCGGTGTGGGTCTGCTGGCCGGCATCATCTGCCTCGTGGCTGCCTTCATGAAGAAGCTCCCCAACGACCTAACCGCAGGATCGGTGGCAGTCGTTGGCGTGCTCACAGTCATTCAGGTCATCCTCGCCATCGTGTTGCCGCTATTCGGCAACGTCTGCAAGGGCGATGGACTCGAATATTGGATGTACCTCATCACCGCCGCGATCATCCCGCCGGCCGCGATTCTCTGGGCACTCATTGAACGCAATCGCTGGGCCAACGCGGTGCTCGGCGTCGCCGCCTTTGCTGTCGCCGTGATGATCTTTCGCATGCAGCAGATCTGGCTCGGCAATGCGCCGTTCATCGGCTGAACCTCTGAGATACTGAACCAATCATGCAAGCTTCCCGGGTGCTCGTCGCGGTCTACGTCGTGCTCTTCTTGGCTGCCACCGGCCGGAGTATCGTGCAGATCGTGCGGAGCTTTGATCAGGCGCCGCTCGCATACGGTCTCAGCGCGCTCGCGGCAGTCGTGTACCTCCTCGCGGGTATCGCGCTTGCCTTCGTCCACCGCTCACCTGCCTGGCAACGCATCGCCTGGGTTGCGGTCGGGTTCGAGTTCCTCGGCGTACTCATCGTCGGCACTCTCTCGGGTTTGCATCCCGAGCTCTTCCCGGCCGACACCGTGTGGAGCGGCTTTGGCCGCGGCTATCTCTACATTCCGCTCGTGCTCCCGCTCATCGGAATTGCGTACCTTGAGGCGCGACCGGCTCAGCGTCGTCAGGCGGTGATCGCATGATCGTCGTTCGTGATCCGGCTGACTTCCCGGCGCAATTGCGACCCAGCGCTATCACCATCGGCAAGTTCGACGGGTTGCACCGCGGGCACGCGGCACTCATCGACGAACTCCATGCGCAGGCTGAATCGCGTGGCTTGAGCACGGTTGTCGTCACCTTCGATCGGCATCCGGCTGCGGTGTTCGCCCCCGAGCGGGCACCGTATCCGATTGTGTCGCTCGGACAGAAGATCGACCTACTCGCCGACCACGCGGTCGATGCGACGGTGGTGCTTGAGTTCAATGAAGAACTCTCGCAGCGCTCGGCGCTCGAGTTCGTGCGCGACATCCTGGTGGCACAACTCGGGGTGCAATTGCTCATCGTCGGGAGCGACTTCCGCTTCGGTCACCGTGGTTCCGGTGACGTGGATTTCTTGCGCGAGCACGCAGAAGAGTTTGGCTACGACGTGATCGTGCCGGTGGATGCACTCGGCGAAGACGGTCGCCGAGCCTCGTCGACGTGGTTGCGCGAGGCACTTGACGCGGGCGATGTGGGCACGGTGTCGGAGTTGCTCGGTCGCGACCACTCGCTCACCGGCGTCGTCGGGCACGGGGCAAAGCGCGGGCGCGAACTCGGGTTCCCGACAGCGAATTTGGATGCGGACAGCGTCGAAGGATTCATCCCCGGCGACGGGGTGTACGCGGGGTGGTTCACCGTTGACGGTGAGCAGTATCCGGCAGCGATCTCGGTGGGGAACAACCCCACCTTTGATGGGGTGCCGCAGCGACAGGTTGAGGCGCACCTCATTGGTGTGGCGCTTGATCTCTATGACAAGCGCGTCGAGGTGTCGTTTGTGAAGCGCATCCGCGGCATGGAAAAGTTCTCGAGCATTGACGAGCTCGTCGAGCGAATTGCCTGCGACGTCGACGAGGCGGCCGCGGCGCTGCGGTAGTTGGTGGCGGGGGGTCTCGATACGACTCCGCTGCGCTACGTCTACTCGACCAACCACAGCATTGGGTGGTCGAGTAGGCCGAAGGCCGTATCGAGACCCCCGCAACAGCCGATCAGCCGAGCGGCTTCCGCCCAAACAGGTGCATCACGATCTCCGCCGCGGTCGCATCCAGGGCCGCGCCTGCGCCGATCTGCCAGCGTGCATCCGTCGCCCGCAGTGAGCGCGTGCGCGCGATCCGCGCATCCTTGCCACCAGTGCGCAACCGTGCCAGCGCCACCGCGCCGGTCGAACGCGGGCTCAAACGCAGTGATTCGCCAAGCGCCTCGGTGATGTCATAGGCGTGCACGATGGCCTCAGTGAGCTCGATGATGCCGGTGCGGCCTTCGCCGCGCAGACGACTGGCCGCGATATCACGCAACGACGCAAGTAGCTGCTCAGTTGACGCCTGTGCTTCCTGTCGCGCGATGCGGTCAATCGCCTTGTTCGGGTTGAAACCGGCGGCAAGACCGGCGCCGAGTCCCGACCGCACCATTTCACCCGTCGAGGCACCCAAACGCCACACCAGGTGGCCAACAACATCGCGCACACGCCAGCCCTCACACAGGCTCGGCGCTTCCCACGCTTCCGCGTCAAGCTCTTCAAGCAGTGCCGCGAGCCGGTCGATCGTGGTGGCGATGTGGGCGCTCCAGTCGCCGGAAACTCGATTGGCGGGTCGCGAAAAATCGTTGTTCTCGCCGGGACCGGCTTCATTGAAATACGGGGACCGCTCGTTCACTTCGCTCACCCGGCCAAGTATTGCACTGGCATCATGAGTGACGGGCTACAATAGGGCTCGACGCCTGCGACGGTCGGAATCTCTGTATGTTCCGCGTCCGCGTCCCGATGGGTTCGCTCATCGCCAGAACGTACGGCTTGCGGCCGAATCGACCGCAAGCGATGCAGTCGGTTGGAGTACGCAAACTTCGCTCGACCAGTCCGAAGGAGACGCATGGCGTCGAAAAAACGCTCCCGCGTGCAACACCACCAGGGCCACCGCAAGCGCGCGGCGGTCGACAACACCGGTGTGATCCCGCAGCTCGCGAAAGCCGCCCGCGAAGTCGAGGCGGCCGCGGTTCGCGGGCGCATTTCGCCGGCAAATCGCACGAAGTTCCAGGTTGTGGCGCTCCTCATGCGTGAAGAACGCGCCCGCCTAAAGACGAGCGCAGACGTGAGCGATAGCGAGCGCAATGAGTCGATGAAGCGGCTCGACGGTCTCGCCGCGATTCTCGCGAAGACTGCCGCGCGTGACACCTCGCTGATTGACCTCCTCAAGGCTGAGGCGCCGACGACGCCGCAGGCGCGGGCGCTGCGCAAGCAGATGCTCTTCGCGGGCGGTGTCGACATGGTCGTCGACGACGAACCGACGCCCGAACCCGAGCCCATCGTTGCCAAGCTGCCTGAGGCGATTCGCGAGCGTCAGGTGCTACCGACGAGTGTGAAAACTCGAGTGCGCTCCTCGCCGTTCCTCGCCCCGAAGCTCGAGAATCTGCGTCCGCACATCCCGCACTACTCGCGCCTGCACGATTGGGAGTTGCTCGGTCCCATCCTCAAGGCGTTCGAAACCGGTGCCGGTGGGGGAGCTGCCTCAATGGAGCTTCCGCAACCGCCGCGCTTTGACCGCGTCGCGCCGGCTGGTCGTGAACTCATGCCGCACCAGGCCGCGCTCGTCGAGTCGGTGCGCCAGGGCCACCGCCAGTTCCTCCTTGCTGATGAGCCGGGTCTCGGCAAGACCGCGCAATCGGTGCTCGCCGCATCCGTTGCCGATGCCTACCCGCTCCTGTGCGTGGTGCCGAACGTCGTCAAGACAAACTGGGCGCAGGAAGTCGAGCGCTGGACACCTGGCCGCCGCGCCACGGTGATCAGTGGCGATGGCGAAGATGTCGACGCGTTCGCTGATGTGTTCATCGTCAACTACGAGATCCTCGACCGACACATTGGCTGGCTGCGCCGAATTGGTTTCCGCGGCATGGTCGTGGATGAAGCCCACTTCATCAAGAATCTGCAATCGCAGCGCTCACGCCTCGTGATGGAACTCGCGAACTCGATTCGCGCACACGTTCCGGGTGACGAGCCTCTGCTTATGGCGCTGACCGGTACGCCGCTCATCAACGACGTCGAAGACTTCCGGGCCATCTGGCAGTTCCTCGGTTGGGTTGAGGCGAGCGGCAATGAGAGCGGCGTTGAGTTCCGGCCCTCGCAAGAGCTGCTTGATCGCTTGGATGCGACGGGTCTCGTGCCCTCCGACCCGGGCTTCCTCGCCGCCGCGCGTCGCGCGGTGATCGATATGGGCATTGTGCGTCGCCGCAAAATTGACGTCGCCACCTCGCTGCCCTCAAAGCGCATCATCGACATGCCGATCGAGCTCGACACCGAGGAGGGCGCATCCATTCGCCGTGCCGAGCAGCTCCTCGTCGCGCGCCTGCTCGCACGCTACGACCGGATGCTCGCCGCGGCCGACTTGGCCCCGGGCACGATCGATCTCGCCCGCATCCGGATGCTCGCGCGTCACGAAGTCGAGGAATCGAAGGCGTCGAGCTCGGGCGATTCGATCTTCAAGATGCTCCACCGCATCGGTGTTGCGAAATCGCAGCTCGCTGCCGAATACGCGGCGCAGCTCGCACACTCGGTGGGCAAGGTCGTCTACTTCGCCAAGCATGTTGAGGCGATGGATCGCGCCGAGGCCACGTTTGCGGCCGAGGGGGTGCGTTCGGTGTCGATTCGCGGCGATCAATCAACTGCCGCGCGCGATCGCGCCATCGAGGCCTTCCAGACCGATCCTGAGGTGCAAGTCATCGTCTGTTCGCTCATGGCTGCTGGCGTCGGCATCAACCTGCAGGTCGCGAGCGATGTGGTGCTCGCCGAACTCAGCTGGACCGCCGCTGAGCAGACGCAGGCAATCGACCGCGTGCACCGCATCGGTCAGGAGGCCCCGGTGACCGCCTGGCGCATCCTTGCCTCGCAGACCATCGACGGTCACGTTGCCGAGCTCATCGACTCGAAGCAGGGGCTCGCGGCGCGTGCACTCGAGGGCACCGACGCGGGCGAGCAGCTCAGCGACGATATCCAGGTCGAAGCGCTCGTGCAGCTTGTGCTCGAGGGGCTACAGAAGCGTCGCTAGACGCGAGAAAAATTGCCTGGTGGATGCGGTGTTCTTTGTTGGCACCGCATCCACTGTCATAGACGGCGGAATACTCGCTCAAGTGGCTGAAAACGAACGCTATTCACCGTATGATGGTCGCGACGTGTGGCAATGATGCTGCCCAGAACAACGCAGGAGAGGCGACCAGATGACGCAGGCGCAAGAGTTTCGTATCGAACGCGACTCGATCGGTGAGATGGAGATTCCCGCAACCGCGTACTGGGGGGTGAATACCGCCCGTGCCGTGGAGAACTTCGACATCGCGCGCCGCCCGATCAGCGTCTATGCCGATTTCATTGTCGCGCTTGCGCAGGTGAAGCAGGCCGCCTGCCGCGCCAACGTCGACATCGGTGTGCTCGACCCCGAGATCGCCAAGTACATCGACCAGGCCTGCCAGGATGTCATCAACGGCAAACTGCACGACCAGTTCATCGTCGGTGTGATTCAGGGTGGTGCCGGCACCTCCTCGAACATGAATGCCAACGAGGTCATCGCGAACCGCGCGCTCGAACTCGCCGGCCGCCCCTTCGGTGACTACGGCTTCATCTCGCCGAACGACCACGTCAATATGTCGCAGTCGACGAACGACGCCTATCCGACGGCTGTCAAGCTCGGCCTCGTTCACTCGATGAACAACCTCATCGCCGAGCACGAACTGCTCCAGGATGCCTTTAACAAGAAGGGCGAGGAGTTCAAGACCATCCTCAAGGTCGGCCGCACGCAGATGCAGGATGCTGTGCCGATGACCCTCGGTCAGGAGTTCCACGGCTTCGCCACCACGAGCGGCGAAGACATTCAGCGCCTGCGCGAGGTGCTGCCGCTGTTGCTCGAGGTGAACCTCGGCGCCACGGCCATCGGCACCGGAATCAACGCCCACCCGGGCTACGCCGAGTCGATCATTCGCCACCTGCGCGACATCTCGGGCTTCCAGCAGCTCGTCACCGCCCACGACCTCATCGAGGCGACGAGTGACACGGGCGTCTTCATGTCGGTGTCGAGCGTGATGAAGCGCGCGGCGATGAAGCTGTCGAAGATCTGCAACGACCTGCGTCTGCTCTCGTCGGGTCCGCAGGCCGGCCTCGGTGAGATCAACCTGCCTGCTCGTCAGGCCGGTTCGTCGATCATGCCTGGCAAGGTTAACCCGGTTATTCCTGAGGCGGTCTCGCAGGTTGCCTTCGCAATCGTCGGGTCTGACGTCACCGTGTCTTTCGCTTCCGAGGCCGGTCAGCTGCAGCTCAACGCCTTTGAGCCGGTCATGATGCACGTGCTCATGCAGAACTCGACCTGGCTGCGCCGCGCCATGTGCACCCTGCGCGTCAACTGTGTCAACGGCATCACTGCAAACGCCGAAAAGACCGAGGCGCAAGTTGCCGCCTCGATCGGCCTGGTGACCGCGCTCAACCCGCTCATCGGTTACACCGCCGCCTCGGCGATCGCGAAGCGCGCACAGAAGACCGGCGAGAACGTCGGCGACATTGCCGTCGAAGAGGGCCTCCTCACTCGCGAGCAGGTCACCGAGATGCTCCGCCCCGAGTCACTCGCGGGCAAGCTTCCCGACAGCACCTCGATTCGGATGCTCACCGACGCCGAGATCGCTGAGCAGGAGCGCAAGATCAACTCGCTCGACTCAAGCGAACTCGCCTAGTGAGCGAAACGATGGGCTAGCCCACGAAACGAATGCGACTCCGCACCTTAGGTGCGGAGTCGCATTCGTTGTAGGGCGAATCGGCGTTTCGCCTATTCGCGAAGATTGCGCTCGTCAGCGTGGCCCTCGTCGATCATTTCGTCATGCTCGGTCGCGAGGTCATCGAGCGATTGCTCACGCAAATCGCCGACCGCGATGAGGTTCTGCGCCTGCTTTTCGAGATTGCGTTCGACGGCGTCGTCGAAGCGCTCACGATTGCGTTCGACAACCTCGTCAATGCTCTCGCCGATTTCTTCGTAGCGCCGCTTGAGGTCTTCGCGCAACGATTCGGTCGTGTGCACCAATCGGGTCGGCAGTTCGCGTGATTGCTCGCTGATGGTGCCGGTGAGTCGGGCGATGCTGTCGGAAGCATCGTCGAGACGCGACTGGGCAAACTCACCCGCGCGCTTAGCGGTATCGGATTGGGCGACCTTCTTTGTGACCTCGACGATCTGGTCGTAGCGCTCACGCCCGGCACGGGCACCAAGCACAAATCCCGCTCCAAGACCGACGACAAACATCACTCGCTTCATGGCTACCAATCTATCTGGTGGACTCGGGCGTCCACTGTGTCACGCACCAGGCGGTGGGGGACTACCCTGGTGGGCACGCGTCGGCCCAGTCTGGTCTGCCGCGGTGACGTGAAAGCGAATGAATGAGCATTACCGACGACGCACGCGCGCGAGTTCGACGGGCACGCGGCCGGGCCCGGCGCGCGCCCATCGCGTGGATCGCGGCAGTCGGGTTCTTCGTGCTGGTCGCCCTCATCGTGGTTGGCTGGCTACTCATCACCTGGAAAGTCGATGCGGTGGTCATGGCGATTCCGGCGCTCATTCCGCTTGGCATCGTGCTCGCCGCAGTGCACTGGCTTGATCGCTGGGAACCAGAACCGCCCATGCTGCTCGTGTTCTGTGCGGCGTACGGGGCGGGTGCGTCAGTGGTGGGCACGCTCATCACCGGCAACTTCCTCCTCGGGGTGGCCTCGAACTACATCGAGGACCAGAAAGACGTCAATGCCTTCTCGGTGCTCGTGCAGGGGCCAATCACCGAAGAAGTGATCAAGGGCATCGGCATCCTGCTCATCCTCCTCATTGCCCGACGCGAACTTGATGGGCCGCTCGACGGCTTCATCTATGCCGCGGTAATCGGGGCGGGCTTCGCCTTCACTGAGAACGTCATCTACTTCGCCTCATCCGGTTCGACGGGCGTCGAATTCGTGTGGTTGCTCGTTGTGCGCTGCATCCTCTCGCCGTTCGCGCACGCGCTGTTCACCGGCGTGTATGGGGCCGCAATCGGTTGGGCCGCACGCCGCCGTGATCTCTGGCGATTCCTGGCATTCGGTGCCGCGGGCCTGGTGGGTGCCATCCTCATGCACGCCTTCTGGAACGGTGGCAGCGTGCTCGTCTTGCCCCTCATTGGCGTGGATCCGAGCAATCCATTCGGCTGGATCATCTACTACCTCGTCTTCCAGGTGCCGCTCTTTGGGCTGGCAGCCTGGGCGCTCATCCGTCTGCAAGATCACGACCTCGAAGTCATTCGATTTCGGCTGGATGAGTACCGTCGCGCGGGTTGGTTCACGAATGGCGAAGTGCGCATGATCACCGAGTGGGACGCGCGTCGCGCTGCAATCAAGTGGGGCCGCCTGCAGCCGGGTGAAGTTGATCGCGCCATGCGTGGATTCATCAACGATGCCACCCGACTCGCATTTGCTCGAGAACACGCATCGGTCGACAAGAAAGACCCGCGTCGCCGCGAAATCGAGAAAGAACTGCTCGCGGCAACCCGCGAACACCGGCTCGTGCTCAATGCCTCACAGCAGGCGCGTAAAGCGAACCCCGAGGCCGATGTGAAACCATCGGACGCATGACTGAACTCCAGAAGCCTGAAATCGAATTTCCCGACGGCCCCGCGCCGACCGAACTTGTCATCGAAGACATCGTGATTGGTGACGGTGCTGAAGCCGTTGCTGGCGGTGTGGTCGACGTGCACTACGTCGGCGTTGACTACGAATCGGGCGACGAGTTTGACTCGTCGTGGTCGCGTGGCGAGTCGGTCGAGTTTCCGCTTGGGATGCTCGTCAAGGGCTGGCAGCTCGGCATCCCCGGCATGAAGGTCGGCGGCCGTCGCAAGCTCATCTGCCCGCCGGCACTTGCCTACGGTGAGGCTGGTATGGGCCACCCGCTCTCGGGCCGCACGCTTATCTTCGTCATCGACCTGCTCGGCGCGAAGTAGTTCGGGGCGGGGCCGTATCTAGTTGCGCCGGAGTGCGCTATAGTTGTCAGGTTGCCGTGAAATCGGCCGCGGATAGAGAGAGTCGCCACACCCGTGGAAGACGCCGCGCAGCGAACGAAGGGAAACCTGCCAATGGCACTGAACGCCGAAGCAAAGAAGTCGATCATCGCCGAATATGCCACCCACGAGGGTGACACCGGCAGCCCCGAGGTGCAGATTGCTCTGCTCACCGCTCGCATCAAGGAGCTCACCGAGCACCTGAAGGAGCACAAGCACGACCACCACTCGCGTCGTGGACTGCTGCTCCTGGTTGGTCAGCGTCGCCGTCTGCTCAGCTACCTCACCGACGTGGACATCGCCCGCTACCGTAAGCTCATCGAGCGTCTCGGTCTGCGCCGCTAGTCGCACTGATTCACTCACGAAACCCCCGCATCCGTGTGGGGGTTTCGTGCATTTCCTCGCGCCTGCACCGTCCGCGTGAATAGGATGGAAGACATGGCGACCAGCGCGAGTAAAGAGAAGACACCCGGTCAGGCCGCGAAAGAAGCGAGCTCGTTCACGACGCTCGATGAGATTCGTGCGTCCGATCAGAGCACGTATGTGATGAACCCCGTCGGGCTGCCCGATATGACGCCCGAAGTTGACGAACTTAACGAACTTCAGGGCAATACCGGTGGCGACCCCAACGCGTGGCGTCAGGGCTACCCCTACGACAAGAAGATGACCCGTCGGGTCTACGAGCGTCAGAAGCGCCTGCTCCAGATCGAATTGCTTAAGCTGCAGACGCACATCAAGGAGACCGGGCAGAAGCTCATCCTGGTGTTCGAAGGTCGAGATGCTGCCGGTAAGGGTGGCTCGATCAAGCGGTTCATGGAACACCTCAATCCGCGTGGTGCGCGCACGGTGGCGCTCGAAAAGCCCACTGAAAAAGAAGCTTCGCAGTGGTACTTCCAGCGCTACGTCACCCACCTGCCCTCGGCCGGTGAGATCGTGCTCTTCGACCGCTCCTGGTACAACCGTGCCGGCGTTGAACGCGTCATGGGGTACTGCACCCCGACCGAATACCTCGAGTTCACCCGCTCGGCACCCGAGTTTGAGCGGATGCTCGTGAACTCGGGCATCAAGATCGTGAAGTTTTGGTTCTCGGTCGGTCGAGCCGAGCAACTCTCGCGCTTCGCCTCGCGACGTGATGACCCAGTGCGCCAGTGGAAGCTGTCGCCGACCGACCTCGCCTCGCTTGACCGCTGGGACGACTACACGGCGGCCAAAGAAGCCATGTTCTTCTACACCGACACCGGTGAGGCGCCGTGGATGGTGGTGAAGTCGAACGACAAGAAGCGGGCCCGCCTCGAGGCGATGCGTCACGTGCTCTCGCTCTACGACTACCCGAATAAGGACCGCCGCGTTGTCGGCACGCCCGACCCGAAGATTGTCGGCTCGCCGCGCGAGATCTACGACCAGGGCGAGCAACCTTCGGGCGAGTTCCCGCAGGTCAACCCGGGCGCACTCAGCGTCGAATAAGTCCCGGCTGGCTCGAAGTATTACGTTGCGCGTCGGCTCCCGAGCGGGGGAGCCGACGCGCGATTACGTTGGTGCGCACCTCATCAATTGCCCATCGAAGGAGCGCGCTATGTCTCAGATCAC
This sequence comes from Gulosibacter macacae, assembly GCF_003865375.1. Classification (GTDB taxonomy): domain Bacteria; phylum Actinomycetota; class Actinomycetes; order Actinomycetales; family Microbacteriaceae; genus Gulosibacter; species Gulosibacter macacae. Next base: position 201,568 of record NZ_RQVS01000001.1, read on the forward strand.
CACTCGGAACGAGTTTTCGAACGTGACCCGGGCTATGCGCGCGGGCATTGAAACCGACCCCACGCATGGCGCGGTGGTACCGCCGATCTACAACTCAACCAACTACACCTTCGCGGCGTTCGGCGAGCCGCGCGAGTTTGACTACACGCGCTCGGGCAACCCGACCCGTGCCCTTCTCGGTGAAGCGATCGCCGACCTCGAGGGTGGTGCTGGCGCCACCATTGTCGCCACCGGCATGGCGGCAATCTCGCTGCCAATTCTGGCGCTCCTCGCACCGGGCGATGTTGTCGCCTACCCGCACGACTGTTACGGCGGCACCTGGCGGCTGTTCGAACAGCTCGCGGCGAAGGGCCACTTCCGCTTTGAAGCCGTTGACTTCAGCGACACGGATGCGGCGACGGCGCGAGTGCGCGAACTGCAGCCGAAGCTCGTTTGGCTCGAAACCCCGTCGAACCCGCTCCTGCGCATCACCGACATCGCCCCAATCGCCGACGCTGCTCACGAGGTAAACGCACTCGTCGCGGTCGACAACACCTTTCTCACCCCGCTCGTGCAACGCCCGTTCGAACTCGGCGCCGATATCGTCGTGCACTCGGTGACGAAGTACCTCAACGGCCACTCGGATGTGGTGCAGGGTGCCACGGTCGCGAAGACTAAAGAGCACCACGAACAGTTCATCTGGTGGGCGAATGTGCTCGGCATCACCGCCTCGCCGGTCGATGCCCACTCGGTACTGCGGGGCCTGCGCACGCTTGAGGTGCGAGTCGAGCGCCACCAGCGCAATGCTGCACAGCTGGCCGCAGCGCTCGTCGACCACCCGGCCCTTTCGGCCCTGCACTTCCCGGGCTTGGCAACGCATCCAGGTCACGAGATCGCCGCTCGCCAGCAGCACGGCTTCGGTGCCATGCTCTCGTTCGAACTGCGCGGCGGCGAAGAAGCGGCACGACGCTTCACCGAGCGGGTACGGCTGTTCAGCCTTGCCGAATCGCTTGGTGGCACCGAGTCGCTCATTGCGCATCCGGCCACGATGACGCATGCCTCGATGACGCCGCAGGCGCAGGCGGCCGCGGGGATCACCGGTGGACTCATCCGCGTGTCGGTCGGTATCGAGCCGATTGACGACCTCTCGCTCGACCTCGTCGGCGCACTCGACGCGGTCGTTCCTGCCGAAGCGGGTCAAAGCGTCTATTAAGGATGCTCCGCGCTAGGATGGGGGAGTTCGTAACCATCCGCGCGCAACTCGGCATCTGCTGATTGTCGGTGGCGGTTCGCTGGACACCGTCGCAATCTCTGCCGCAGTGCCCGGAGTGCTCCTACTGATGGTCAGCCCGAGACCTCCTCGGAGTGTGTTGTGTGCGTGCGGACGACACTGAAGGAGGAGACCTTGGAAGGTCCCGAAATCAAGTTCGCCGAGACTGTGATCGACAATGGTCGATTCGGCACCCGTACCATCCGCTTTGAGACCGGCCGACTTGCCCAGCAGGCGCAGGGCTCTGCTGTCGCCTACCTTGACGAAGAGACCATGCTGCTCTCGGCAACGAGCGTCTCGAAGCACCCGAAGGAGCACTTCGACTTCTTCCCGCTCACCGTTGACGTTGAAGAGCGTGCCTACGCGAAGGGCGCCATTCCCGGCTCGTTCTTCCGTCGCGAGGCTCGCCCCTCGACCGACGCCATCCTCGCCTGCCGTCTGATTGACCGTCCGCTGCGCCCCTCGTTCGTCGACGGTCTGCGTAACGAGGTGCAGATCGTTGTCACCGTGCTCTCGATCGCTCCCGACGAGACCTACGATGTGCTCGCAGTGAATGCTGCCTCGATGTCGTCGCAGATCTCGGGCGTGCCCTTCTCGGGCCCGATCGGTGCCGTGCGCGTCGCCCTCATCGACGGCCAGTGGGTTGCCTTCCCGAAGCACTCGCAGGTTGAGGAAGCCGTCTTTGAACTCACCGTTGCTGGTCGCGTGATTACGCGTGCCGACGGCACCGAAGACGTCGCAATCATGACCGTTGAGGCGCAGGCCCCCGACAACGCTTGGGCGCTCATCAAGGCCGGCGCGAAGAAGCCCGACGAGAAGGTCGTGGCCGAGGGCCTCGAGGCATCGAAGCCGTTCATCGCGCAGCTCGTGAAGGCACAGCTCGACGTCGCCGGTCAGGTAAACGCGCAGGTGCGCGAGTACCCGACCTTCCCCGCCTACACCGACGCCGTGTTCGAGGCCGTCAATGGCTTCGCCCACGACGAGCTTGCTGGCATCTACCAGATCGCCGACAAGGTCGAGCGTCAGGACGCCGACGACGCGCTCAAGGAGCGCACTAAGGCATTCATCGCTGAGAAGATCGAAGCGGGCGAGCTCGACGAGCAGGCCGCCTCGCAGGTCTCGGCCGCCTACAAGTCGGTCACCAAGGAGATCGTCCGCGGACGCATCCTCGACCTCGGTGAGCGCATCGACGGCCGCGGCGTTGCCGACATCCGTCAGCTTGACGCCGAACTCGACGTCATCCCGCGCGTCCACGGCTCGGCGATCTTCCAACGTGGCGAGACCCAGATCCTCTCGGTCACCACGCTCAACATGCTCAAGATGGAGCAGCAGATCGACTCGCTCTCGCCGGTGACGACGAAGCGCTACATGCACCACTACAACTTCCCGCCCTACTCGACCGGTGAGACCGGCCGCGTTGGTTCGCCGAAGCGCCGCGAAATCGGCCACGGCAACCTCGCCGAGAAGGCGCTTGTCGCGGTGCTTCCGGCTCGTGACGAGTTCCCCTACGCCATTCGCGTGGTTTCGGAGGCGCTCGGTTCGAACGGTTCGACCTCGATGGGTTCGGTCTGTGGCTCGACGCTCTCGCTCCTCAACGCCGGTGTGCCGCTGCGCGCCCCGGTCGCGGGTATCGCGATGGGCCTCGTGAGTGCCGAAGTTGACGGCGAGACCAAGTTCCAGGCGCTCACCGACATCCTCGGTGCCGAAGACGCGCTCGGCGACATGGACTTTAAGGTTGCCGGTACCGCCGAGTTCATCACCGCGCTTCAGCTCGACACGAAGCTCGACGGCATCCCCTCGCACGTGCTCGACACCGCGCTCCAGCAGGCACACGATGCTCGCATCCAGATCCTCGACCAGGCGATCAATGCGGTCATCACCGAGCCCGACGAGATGGCCGACACCGCTCCGCGCATCATCGCGGTGCAGATCCCGGTCGACAAGATCGGTGAGGTCATCGGCCCCAAGGGCAAGATCATCAACCAGATCCAGGATGACACCGGCGCGGACATCTCGATCGAGGACGATGGCACGGTCTACATCGGTGCGACCGACGGCCCCTCGGCTGAGGCTGCCCGTGACGCGATCAACGCGATCGCGAACCCGCAGACCCCCGAGGTTGGCGAGCAGTACCTCGGCACCGTCGTGAAGCTCGCAAGCTTCGGCGCGTTCGTGTCGCTGCTGCCGGGCAAGGACGGCCTGCTGCACATCTCCGAGGTGCGCAAGCTCGTCGGTGGCAAGCGCGTCGACGACGTTGAGTCGGTGCTCTCGGTGGGCCAGAAGCTCCTCGTGCGCATCACCAAGGTCGACAACCGCGGCAAGCTCTCGCTCGAGCCGGTGCTCGACGAGGATGCTGCCGAGGCTCCCGCTGAGGCGTCGGTCGAAGAGGTTGGCATCGACATCTCGGGTGACGACGAGTAGTCACTCACCTCGCGCAAAAGCGCCCCTCCACTTGGAGGGGCGCTTTTGCGTGGCCTGCTATTCCTTATTCTCAAACACCGCCATGATGTGGCCGCGGGCAATGACGTGCTCGCGCATCATGAAGTGCACGCGGGCGGCAGTGAGATCTCCCGGCAGATCGAGGCGGGTATCGAGGGCCTGCACCGTGAAGAAATAGCGGTGCGGGCCGTGGCCCGCCGGTGGCGCGGCACCGCGATAGCTGCGTTCGAGCACCTCATTGAACCCTGCCGCCGAACCTTCGGGGAGCAGGTGCAACTCGCCCGTGCCGATTCCTTCGTCGATCGAGGTGCAATCGGCTGGCAGGTTGTAGAGCACCCAGTGCCAGAAGCCCGACATAGTTGGTGCATCCGGGTCGTAGCAGGTTACCGAGTACGAGACCGCGCCCGGCACTGCATCCCAGCTCAGCGCGGGGGAGAGGTTCTCGCCACCGTGCGATTCAGCCACGTTCGTGAGCGGCAATTGATCACCATCGGAGAAGGCAGCGCGCACCTCAAGGGGCTCGGCCGGAAGCAACTGTTCATAGGGATTGTTCTGCGGCAGGGACATCAATTCCTCCATTGCAACGATCGGTCTTGACGCCAAGCGTGCCACGAGCGGATGCGTACAGCCTGCGCGGGTGCGTGCCGATAACTACGCTTCGTCGTCATTCAAGCCGACCCATTTGGCCGCGTAATCGAGCGGCTCAGCAAAATGCTCCATCGGCACATTCGGATGCAGTTGGGCCCGAATAATGGCGAGCGTCTGGCGGAGCTGCTCGGAATCAAACCAGGCACCGAACGGCACTTCGATGCGGCCGGGTGCTGGGCCGTCGCCGCCGTCAAAGCCCTTCACTTCGTGTCGCGGATCATTGATGACTCGCCGGTCGCCGACGTAGAACGCAAGCTCAATGAAATTGAGTCCGATATCGCGCATGATGCCGTTTGCGATGTTGCGGGAGTTTTCGATCTTGTGCACGCCGTCATAGCTCAGCACCCTCGATACCTGGTGCCAGGGTATGGCGATACGACCACCAATGATGAGGTGCGAGTTGGTGAACTCGAGTACCGCACCATCGGGGGCGACGAATCGCATTGCTTTCCGATGAATAAGGAAGACCCGCAGTGCCAGTAGCAGGGCGAGCGCCGCCAGAATCGGCGCCGTGAACTTGATTCGAGAGCCCTCCGGATTCCACACGAGGGCAACAATCGCGAGCGCGAGTAAGACGGCGATGAGCACCACGAGCTTGGTTCTTGCGCGTCTTGCCCGTGCGGCTCGTTCGGCCGAAATCACGAGGCGAAGCGGGGTGCTCAATTGCTGCTCCTGACTGCCGCTGGCGTTGGGGCCTGGCTGCCGCTGGTGTTGAGGGGAGTGTAATCGCGTCAGCACGAGCTGCGTGCGCAGGCAGGGGTCGCAGGCCCCGGGTAGGCTGTCGCGGATATGTCTGAACCGATTCCGTTGCCGCTTGACCTGCCCGAACTCGACCTCGAAGTTGCGGGAGGTGCAAGATTTCGTCGCTCGGTTCTTCCCAGCGGTGTGCGTCTCATCACCGAGGATGTGCCGGGCGCGGCATCGGTCTCCATCGGCTGTTTCGTGCCGCTTGGCTCGCGCGACGAGGCCGATTCGGAATACGGGTCGAGCCATTTTCTCGAGCATCTGCTCTTCAAGGGCACGCCCACGCGCAGTGCCCGTGATGTCGCTCTCGCGTTTGAACGCGTTGGCGGCGACTTCAATGCGGCGACCTCCCGCGAACAAACGGTCTACCACGCACGCGTACGCGATCACGACCTGCCGCTCGCGATCGATGTGCTCGCCGATATGCTCACCTCCTCGCTCATCGAGCACGACGATTTTGAGACCGAGCGCGGGGTCATCCTCGAAGAAATTGCGATGACCGATGACGATCCGATCGATGTGCTCTGGGAGCGGTTCTACGCGACCCACTTTGACGAGCATCCGCTTGGCCGCCCGATCGCTGGCACGCGCGAGTCGATCAGCGCGACCAAGCGAGACGGCGTCGTTGAGTTCTATCGCCGCAACTATCGCCCCGACACGCTCGTTGTCGCGATTGCGGGGCGTGTCGACCACGAGGCGGCGAAGATTCGGTTGGAAGCGGGCCTGCGCGCCGGTGGCTGGGATCTCGACACGCCGCGGGCGCCAACGCCTCGTCGTGATGCCACGGTGCTGGCGCGCCCCGCACGCGAGCGCTTTGAAACGCTCGATCGTCCGCTTGAGCAGACGAACCTCATCATCGGCATGCCCGGCATTAACGCGACTGATCAGCGCCGCAATGTGAACGGGATGCTGCACCACATCCTCGGCGGTGGCATGTCATCGCGACTCTTCCAAGAAGTGCGCGAGCGCCGCGGCCTGGTCTACTCGGTGTACTCCTTCAGCGCGACGCACGCCGATGCCGGCGTCGCGGGCGTTTACGCCGGCTGTCTGCCGTCAAAGGCGGCCGAAGCCATCCGGGTCATTCGCGCGGAGCTCGAACGCGTCGCTACCGACGGGGTCACCGACGAAGAAATGGCGGATGCGCGCGGAGCCGGAGCGGGTGCGGGCGCGCTCGCGCTCGAATCAAATGTCGCTCGGATGCACCGCTTGGCTCGCGCCGAACTGGTACTCGGAGAATTCATTGACCTTGATGGCAGTGTGGCGCGATTGAATGCAGTGACGGCGGATGAATTGCGTTCGCTCGCGCAGACGCTGGTGACTTCGGGTCACACGATCGAGGCGATTGGTCCGCTCACTGATGAAGCTCGTACCGAATTGGAGGCATTGCGATGAGTCACTACCTCTACCTCGTGCGTCACGGTGAGCAACAGGATGCTGAGCACGGCATCACCGACGGCCCACTTTCGGAGCGCGGCAAGGCCCAGGCGCACGCCATCGGTGCCCGGCTCGCCAAGGTGCCGTTTGATGCAGCCTTCACCTCGCTGCTCGATCGCGCTGCCGAAACCGCTGCAATCATCGACACCTACACGCAGGGCCCGCCGGTTGAGCCGAGCAATCTGCTCTTCGATTGCATCCCATCCTCAGGCGAGGGTGCGCCGGCGGTCTATGAGAGCTTTTTCTCGGGCGTCCACGCTGAGGCGATCGAAGCCGGCGAGGCGCAGATGCGTGATGCACAGGCCACCTGGTTTACCCGGCCGCGCGAAGACCAGCACACACTGCTCGTGACGCACAATTTCGTGATCGGCGACTTCATTCGCGCCGTGCTCGATCTCCCGGCCTGGCGCTGGCTCACCTTCGGCACCTGTAACTCGGCACTCACCGTGCTGCGGCTGCGCTCGGTGCGACCGGCCGAAGTCGTCTTGCTTGGGGATGCGAGCCACCTCGCACCGGCCGACCGTACCGGCCGCTCGTGGTTCCCTGACGTCTGAGAGACCGCAAGGCCGACAATGCGCGCGGCAACTGGCCTCGGCGGGCCTCGGTAGGCTGGAGCGTATGACGATTTCGGTAGCGCTCAGCGGTGCAACGGGACGGATGGGCGGGCTCATCCAGCAAATCATCGACGAGACCGAGGGTCTGCGCCTCCACGCGCTCCTCGACAGCAAGTCGCCGGCTACGGCCATGGACGGCGCCGATGTGCTCATTGACGTCACCCGCATTGAAGTGAGCGAGCAACTCGTCGGTCACGCGATTACCAATGGCATCAATGTCGTCGTTGGCACGAGCGGCTGGAACGCCGATCGGCTCGAGCAACTCGCCGATCGCATCCCAGCTGAGCGCGGTGTCATTGTCGTGCCAAATTTCTCGATCGGTTCAGTGCTCTCGACGAACCTTGCCACCATTGCCGGACGTTTCTATGACTCCATTGAAATCCTCGAAGCGCACCACGCGGGCAAGATCGATTCACCTTCGGGTACCGCCGTGCGCACCGCCGAGCGCATCGCCGCCGCCCGCGAGGATGCGCTTGAGGCGCCCTTCGGCGAGCAACGGGCACGGGGCGAAGTTGTGGCCGGCATCCCAGTGCACTCGCTACGTCTGCGCGGTGTGGTCGCCGACCAGCAGGTGATCTTTGGTGGCGTTGGCGAGACCCTCACCATTCGCCACGAGACGCTCTCGAGCGACGCCTACGCTCAGGGCATTCGCCTGGCGCTCGAAGCCGCGCCCGAGCTACGTGGCCTCACCGTCGGACTCGATGCACTGCTCGGCATTGGAGCGGCCGCATGAAACGCTGGCCCGGAGCCAAAATCGGTGTGGTGGTCCTCACCATCCTCACCCTGATTTACGTCGTCGCCGTATTCCAGCTTGCCTGGGGACTGGTGGCTTCGGGTGAGCCGATTGCGATCGCCATGGGCGTGTTCCTCGTGATCTTCCCCGTCATTGGTGTCGTCTTCGTCATCCGCGACCTCCTGTTTGCCCTGCGCGGGAATGAGTTGCTCGCACGAATGGCGGCAGCGGGGGAGCTGCCCGAAGACGATCTGCCGCGACGTCCGAGCGGACGGCCGGTGCTCGAAGCTGCTGACGCCGAGTTCCCAGAGCTCAAGCGCGACGTGGAAACGCATCCTGATGATTACCGTGCCTGGGCGCGCCTGGCGCTCGGCTACAAAGCCTCGGGCGATGCCGCACGCGCGCGCAAGGCGATGCGTCAGGCAATTGCGCTCGAGCGCGCAGGCTCCACGGGCGGGCCGGCGGAGCCCGAGAAGAGCGATAGGGTTGCCGAGTGACTGACCAGATGGAATTCCGCAGTGATGTGACCGTCGAACTCGTTCGTTCACAGGCCTCCGATCGCGATGTGCTCTACTCCGCGCGAGTCTCGACAGTCGGCGAACAGACGCTCGAAGACGCCGACCGCGCGCAAGAAGCCAGCGAAGGCACCGATCTCGCCAAGCGTGACCTCGGCCTCATCAACTTCCTCATGCGCGACCGCCACGGCACCCCGTTCGAGCACAACTCGATGACCTTCTACGTGCAGGCACCGATTTTTGTCTTCCGCGAGTTCCAGCGTCACCGCATGGCGAGCTACAACGAAGAGTCGGGGCGCTACCGCCAGCTGCAGCCGGTGTTCTACGTGCCCGGCCGCGACCGCCTGCTCGTACAGGAGGGCCGCCCCGGCAAGTATGAATTCTTCCCCGGCACCGACGAGCAGCACGATCTCATCGACGCTGAGGTGCGCCGCACGAGCACCGAGGCCTACGCCGCCTACGAGCGGATGCTTGACGCCGGCGTCGCCCGTGAGGTTGCCCGCATGGTGCTGCCGCTCAACATCTACTCCTCCATGTACGTGACGATGAATGCGCGCTCGCTCATGAACTTCCTCTCGTTGCGCACGAAGCGCGATGACTCGCACTTCCCGTCGTTCCCGCAGCGTGAGATCGAAATGTGCGCCGAGAAGATGGAAGCGGCCTGGCAAGAACTCATGCCCGCAACGCATGCCGCCTTCGACTCCAACGGTCGCGTTGCCCCCTAGCGCGCTACCCGAGGGTGAGCCGGTACCGGCAAACGGTGCCCTGCCCGAGTCAGTGCACTTGGCACTCGCGAACGCGGCCGCGCCCCGACAGTTCGGTGCCTATGTGCACATCCCGTTCTGCTCGGTGCGCTGCGGCTACTGCGATTTCAATACCTACACGGCCACCGAATTGCGCGGGGTGACGCACGATTCATACCCGGATGCGCTGGGGCAAGAAATTGCGCTCGCGAGGCGGGTGCTCGACGACGCTCATCACCGCGCGCCGCTGTCGACCGTGTTCTTCGGCGGCGGCACACCGACACTCCTGCCCGCATCCGCGCTCACGGGCGTGCACGCGCGCTTGCGTCAGACCTTTGGCATCATTGACGGCGCCGAAATCACCGTTGAAGCCAACCCCGACACCGTTGATCGGGCATCGCTACAGACGTTGGTTGACGGTGGCGTCACCCGCGTGAGTTTCGGGATGCAATCGGCGGTGCCACACGTGCTCGCGACGCTCGATCGCACCCACGACCCCCGCCGAGTTCCCGAGGTCGTCGCTGCGGCAAAGGCAGTGGGTCTGGAGGTGTCGGTCGACCTCATCTACGGCACACCGGGGGAGTCGCTCGATGATTGGCGCACTTCGCTTGAGGCCGCGCTGGCGCTTGAACCGACGCATATTTCGGCCTATGCCCTCATCATTGAGCCGGGCACCGCCATCGCCCGGCGCATCCGCCGTGGCGAACTTGCCGCGGTCGACGATGATCTGCAGGCCGATATGTACGAGCTTGCCGATGGCATGCTCAGCGCCGCTGGCTACCAGTGGTACGAGCTTTCGAATTGGTCGCTTGGCGGCGCGCACCCCTCGCGGCACAACCTCGCGTATTGGCACGACACCGATTGGTGGGGCTTCGGACCCGGGGCGCACAGCCACATCGCCGGCGTGCGGTTCTGGAACGTGAAGCATCCAGCAGCCTATGCCGAGCGACTTCGTGCAGGCTCGTCGCCCGCGCACGGCCGCGAGGTGCTCGATGCCGAACAACAACTTGCCGAGCGCGTGCTTCTGCGCACACGCCTGCGCGAGGGACTTGCGACAAGCGAGCTCGAGCATCCCGAACGCGTCGCTGAGCTCATCGCCGATGGTCTCGTCGACGCGCGAGCGGCGTTGCAGGGTCGCGTTGTGCTCAGTCTGCGCGGGCGGCTCCTCGCCGATGTCGTGGCACGCACGCTGAGCTAGGGCTTCGCTGTTCGCTTCGAGATGAACGCTGGTGGCTCGTTGCCAACGGTCCAAATGCGGAATCGCGCGTAGACTTGGCAGTCGATTGCCGGGAGTGCCAACCACGCCCGGCGGGTAGGTTCCGGCAAACAGCATGAAAGGCACGGTGAGCGGCAGTGGTGAGCGAACGCAGCCTCGAGGTGCTTCGTGCGATTGTCGGCGACTACGTCGCGACCCGTGAACCGGTCGGATCGAAGGCGATCGTCGAGCGGCACGGATTCGGGGTGTCGGCGGCCACCATCCGCAACGATATGTCGGCCCTCGAAGAGGCCGATCTCATCACCGCGCCGCACACGTCTTCGGGCCGCATCCCCACCGACAAGGGATACCGAGTTTTCGTCGACCGTCTCGCTGAAGTACGGCCGCTGAGCCAGGCCCAGCGCCGCGCCATTGAAGAGTTCATGGCCGGTACGAACGAGCCGGATGCATTGCTCGACCGTTCCGTGCGCACTCTCGCGCAACTCACTGGCTCGGTGGCGATCGGTCACCTCCCCTCGCTCCTGCGCTCCTGCATCCACCGCATTGAAGTCGTGCCGCTGAGCGACCGGCGCGTGCTCACCGTGCTCATTACTGACACCGGCCGCGTAGAGCAACGCATTGCCGAATTGCCGCGGGTGCTCGACACTGAAACGCTGGAACAACTCCTCCGCGACCTCAACGAGCGGCTCGTCGGCAAGCTGCTCCAGGATGCGGCGGAAGTATTGCGCGATGTCGATGAGATCGCTGCGCCCGAACACCACGACCTCGTCACCCCAATTGCCGAGGCACTGATCGACCAGGTGCTCGCAAACAAGCAGTACCGGCTTGTCATCGCCGGGGCGGCGAATCTCGCCCGCACCGAGGGAGACTTTTCGTCGATCTTGCCGGTGCTCGAAGCCATCGAAGAGCAGGTCGTGCTCCTGCGACTGTTCGCCGAACTCGAAGTGCGCGATCACGATGTCGCTGTGTCGATCGGCCACGAACACGATGGCACACCGCTCGAAGAAACCAGTATTGTCGCCACCGGCTACACGGCCGATGGTGGCGATGCGAGGGTGGGGCTGCTTGGTCCTACGCGCATGGACTATCAGCGCAATATCGCCGCGGTGCGTGCGGTTGCGCGCTATCTCTCGCGAGTGCTCGACGAACCCACCGGCTGAACCGCCAGCCGCCACCAATCCGCTTGTCCTCGACCACACCGCATCCACAAGGAGCGTGCCTCTTGGCAGACCACTACGAAACGCTCGGCGTCGCCCGCGACGCCTCGCAAGACGACATCAAGAAGGCGTACCGCAAGCTCGCCCGCGAGTTGCACCCCGACGTGAACCCGTCTGAAGAGGCCGCTGAACGCTTCAAGGAAGTCACCGCCGCCTACGACACCATTGGTGATCCGCAGCGGCGCCGTCAGTATGACGCTGGTCCGGCAGAGGGCGGCTTCGGCTTCGGCGATATCTTCGACGCCTTCTTTGGCGCCGCGGGCGGTAGCCGCGGTCCGCGTTCGCGCGCGCAACGCGGACAGGACGCGCTCGTGCGTATCGAGCTCGACCTCGGCGAGGTCATTTTCGGCACCCACCGTGACGTTGAAGTGCAGACCGCAGTGGTTTGCGAGGACTGCCACGGGACCTGTTGCGCCCCGGGCACCTCGCCGGTGACCTGCTCGCAGTGTGGTGGTACGGGTGAAGTACGCCGCCAGGTGCGCTCGATTCTCGGCCCCGTCATCTCGACCTCGCCCTGCTCAAGCTGCCAGGGCTACGGCACCGTCATCGAACACCCCTGCACCACCTGCCACGGACAGGGCCGCGTGCGCGCCCGCATCACCATCCCGGTCGACATTCCCTCTGGCGTTGACTCGGGTCTGCGCCTGCACCTGCCAGGCCAGGGCGAGGCTGGTCCCGCCGGTGGACCGAATGGCGACCTCTTCCTCGAGGTGCGCGTGCGCGAACACGATGTGTTCTCGCGCGATGGTGATGACCTGCAGTGCCTGCTCGAAGTGTCGATGGTTGACGCCGTCTTCGGCACTTCGACGACGCTGCCGGGTCTTGACGGCGATGTCGAACTTGAGATTCCCGCGGGTGCGCAGGCAGGTGACGTGCTCACGGTGAAAAACCGCGGCATCACCCGGCTGCGTTCGACCCAGCGCGGTGACCTCGATGTCACCCTGCAGGTCGTCACTCCAACGAAGCTCGACAACCGACAGAAGGACCTCCTGCGTGAGTTCGCGCAGCGCGAGAAGCATCCGGAGGGACCGAAGCTCGCGAGCGAAAAGCAGGGGCTCTTCTCGCGGATGCGCGGACGATTCGGCCGCTAGTGGCACACTTCTACCTCGACGAATCGCTCGAACCGGTGAACGCCGGCGAGGTGCTCGTCGTTGCGGGTGATGAGGCGCATCACGCCGTGAAGGTGGCGCGCCTCGCCGTTGGCGAAGAGATCCTGCTCGGCAATGGTCGGGGGATGCAGGTAAGGTGCGAGACCATCGCCACCGCGCCTCGGGAGTTTTCGGCGCGCGCCCTCCACGACGCGCGAGTCGAGGATGCGCCGACCACGCGCATCCACCTTGCTCAGGCGCTCGCCAAGGGCGGCCGCGATGAGATGGCGGTGCAGGCGGCCGTGGAAATCGGTATTGACGGCATCGTGCCTTGGCAGAGCCGTCGCTCGATTTCGCAGTGGCGCGGCGACAAGATCACCAAGCAACGCGAGCGTTGGCAACAGATTGCCCGCGAAGCGACGAAGCAATCAATGCGCGCCCATTTGCCGCAGGTGGCAGAACTTAGCGATGCGGCCGCGCTCGGCGGGGTCGTCGCTGGTGCCCAGGTGCTCGTGCTTGACCCAGTCGGCGAGCAGGCCCTCAGCGAAGTTCCGCTGCTTGGGAACGACCTCGTGCTCGTGGTCGGGCCGGAAGGCGGCATCGATCCGCGTGAGTTTGACCAGCTCGTCGAATCTGGGGCGACCCGGGTGCGCTTGGGCAGCAATGTCTTGCGTACCTCAACGGCTGGTCCGGCCGCACTTGCCGTCTTGCAGGCGCGGCTCGGGCGTTGGTGAGTGCTTCGAGAACCTCAGCACACGAGCTTCGAGAACCTCAGCACACGAGCTTCGAGAACCTCAGCACACGAGCTCAACCGAGCACTGAGGCACTCGAAGTGCGTTGCAGTAACGCCACAGTAGACTCGACGCATGAGTGAGCCGAGCATCTTCACCCGCATCATCAACCGCGAAATCCCCAGCGACATCGTCTTCGAAGACGACCGCGTAATCGCGTTCCGTGACATCGCGCCGCAGGCGCCGGTGCACCTGCTCGTCGTACCAAAAACCGAGCAATACGCCAATGTTGTTGAGCTTGCCGCGGGCGACCCGGCCCTGCTCGCGCACATGGTCGACACCGCGAACAACCTTGCATCCGAACACGCCAATGGCGAGTTCCGACTCGTCTTTAACAACGGTGCTACCGCCGGGCAAACGATCTTCCACGTGCACGCGCACGTGCTCGCCGGTGGCCTCGAGGAAGGCAACCTTGCCTGATCACCCAATGGTGAACCCCGCATCCACCCCCGCCGAATTCGTCGAGCGCACGATCACCGTTGAGGGCATCTCAATGGTGCGGCTACTCGGTCCCGGCGACCGACTGCTCAAGACCGTTGAGCGCGAGCACCCGCGGGTGCGCGTGCTTGCCCGCGGCAACGAAATCACTTTCTCAGGTGAGCGCGAGGATGTCGCGGCCGCCGAGGCACTCGTGCGCGAACTCACCGAAATGGCACAGCGCGGCGTCGACCTCGAACCCGAGCAGGTTGAGCGCAGCCAGCGGTTACTCGATACGCCGGGCGCGCCTGCGCCGGCCAACGTGCTCGGTGAGGCAATCGTCTCGTCGCGCGGCAAGACCATCCGGCCGAAAACACTCGGGCAGAAGCAATACGTTGACGCCATCGAAGAGCACACGATCACCTTTGGCATCGGCCCGGCCGGTACCGGCAAGACCTACCTCGCGATGGCGAAGGCCGTGCAGGCGCTCCAGCGCAAAGAAGTGACCCGCATCATTCTCACCCGCCCCGCGGTTGAGGCGGGGGAGCGCTTGGGCTTCCTGCCCGGCACCCTCAACGACAAGATCGACCCATATCTACGCCCGCTCTTTGACGCGCTCCAAGAGATGCTCGACCCCGATCTCGTCGTCAAGCTCATGGCCTCGAACGTCGTCGAAGTCGCGCCGCTCGCCTATATGCGTGGCCGCACGCTCAATGACGCCTTTGTCGTACTCGACGAAGCACAAAACACGACCCCCGAGCAGATGAAGATGTTCCTCACCCGCCTCGGATTTGGCTCGAAAATGGTCGTCACCGGCGATATCACCCAGGTTGACCTGCCGAACGGTGTGTCGGGCCTGCGCCAAGCCACGCGAGTGCTTGGCCGCATCGAAGACATTCATTTCGCCACGCTCACGAGTGCCGATGTGGTGCGTCACACGCTCGTCGGCGAGATCGTCGACGCCTACACCGCATGGGACGACCGCGAACAATCCCGAGGACAACGGCCCACTTCACGAGGACACCGCCGATGAGCATCGAAATCAACAACGAATCCAACTTCGACGTCGACGAGCAGAAGGTGTTGCGCCTCGCGACGCACGTGCTCGACGAAATGTTCATTCATCCCGATGCCGACCTCAATATCGTGTTCGTCGATGTCGGACCGATGGAAGAACTCCACGTGCAGTGGATGGATGAGCCGGGTCCAACCGATGTGCTGAGCTTTCCGATGGATGAGTTGCGGCCGGGCTCAATTGAACGTCGCACCCCGCCCGGGCTCCTTGGCGATATCGTCGTGTGCCCGCAGGTGGCCGAGTCACAGGCCGCCGAGGCCGGTCATTCGACGATGGACGAAATCGCCCTGCTCGTGACGCACGGCACCCTGCACCTGCTCGGTTTCGACCACGCCGAACCTGACGAACACAAGGAAATGTTCGACCTGCAACGTGATCTGCTCGTCGGCTTCGCGATGGCTGAGCGCAAGGCGGGGCGACGCAAGTGATTTGGTTCGGAGTCATCGTCGCGGCGGTGGTGCTGCTCATCGGTGCGGCGCTGCTTGCCGCCGCCGATGCGGCGCTCGGTGCGCTCTCTCGCGCCGACATTGACGAACTAGCCGACGACGGACGCAGCTCGAAAGCGCTGCGGGCGAT
Source organism: Gulosibacter macacae (assembly GCF_003865375.1). Lineage (GTDB taxonomy): Bacteria > Actinomycetota > Actinomycetes > Actinomycetales > Microbacteriaceae > Gulosibacter > Gulosibacter macacae. The sequence goes on from NZ_RQVS01000001.1 coordinate 217,067, forward strand.
CGCTGCTGACCCCGAATCGCATGCGGTGGCGCTCAACTTTGCTCGCGTTGCCCTCGACACCATCGCTGCGGTGCTCGTCGGTGTCGCCTTTGCCCGCACCTTTGACCAAGCGTGGCTCGCCTTCCTCGTTGCGGTTGCGATCATGCTGGTCGCTGCCTTCGTGCTCACCGGCTCGAGCCCGCGCTCGATCGGTCGGGCGCATCCGCGTGCCACCTTGCGTGCCATGGCCGGCTTGATCCGCGTGACGCGAGTCACCGCTGGACCCATCGCCGATCTCCTCGTGGCGATCGGTGACACCGTGACGCCTGGACGGCCGGCCCGCTCGAGCGGCTTTACGAGCGAAGAACAATTGCTCTCGCTCGTCGATGAGGCCACCGAACTCGAGGTGCTCAACGATAGTGATCGGGAACTCATCCACTCGGTGTTTGATTTCGGCGATCGGCTCGTGCGGGAAGTGATGGTGGCGCGCACCGACATGGTTACCGTCGATGTGGATGACACGGTGGCCGACGCCCTCGCGGTGCTTATTGACGTCGGCTACTCGCGCGCCCCGATCATTGGCCGAGATAGCGACGATGTGCGCGGCATCGTCTACGTGAAAGACCTCGCGAAGTTTCTGCAGCTTGACGCCGGTAACCCGCAAACTCGCGTGGAACTCGTCTCGCGGCCGGTTGACTTCGTGCCCGAGTCAGTCACCGCGGATGAACTCCTGCGGCGGATGCGTCGGCAATCGCGCCACTTCGCGATGGTCGTTGACGAGTACGGCGGCATTGCCGGTCTCGTCACGCTGGAAGACCTTATCGAGGAGCTCGTCGGCGAGATCTCAGATGAGTACGACCGCCACGTCGAGTCAGTGGAGCTGCTCGCGAATGGTGACCTGCGCGTGTCATCGCGCATGCCAATTGATGAACTCGGCGAACTCTTCGACATCGACCTCGACTTCGACGATGTCGACTCCGTGGGTGGCCTGCTTGCCAAGGAACTCGACAAGATTCCCGAACTCGGTGACGTCGTCGAAACGCACGGTTTGCAGCTCACCGCTGACCGCATCGGTCGCCGACGTCGGGTGACGGCCGTCACGGTGCGCGCCATCGCCCTCCCATCCGAAGATGACGAGTTTGGGGGAGAGGTGCCAGACTCGATAGACCACGTGCTCGACGACCGGCGGCCCACCCGGCGTGGCACTCGCAGCGAAAGGGATCACGCATGAGCGACGAGACCGCCCTTAACGAGCAAGAGGGCCCCGACGAGGGCGCCTACCGTGCCGGCTTCGTCACCTTCGTTGGCCGCCCGAACGTGGGCAAATCAACCCTGACGAATGCGCTCGTTGGTGAGAAGATCGCGATCACCTCGTCGAAGCCACAGACCACCCGGCATGCGGTGCGCGGCATCGTGCACCGCCCCAATGGCCAGCTCGTCATCGTGGACACCCCCGGTATGCACCGCCCGCGCACACTTCTCGGTAAGCGCCTGAATGAGCTCGTCGAAGACACGCTCGGCGAGGTCGATGTCATTGGGTTCTGTGTGCCCGCCGGCGAGCCGATCGGCCCCGGAGACCGCTACATCAACGAGCAGCTTGACCGCGCGCCGAACGCGAAGAAAATCGCGCTCGTCACCAAGGCAGAAACAGTGCCGAGGGCGCAGGTTGGTGATCAGTTGCTCGCGATTTCGATGCTGCGGGAATGGGATGCGATTGTGCCGGTCTCGGCGCTCGATGACATCAACCTCGAGACACTCACCGACGAACTCATTGCGCTGATGCCGGTCTCACAACCGCTCTACCCGGCCGATATGGTCACCGAAGAGGGCTTTGAGAAGCGCGCCGCTGAGCTCATCCGCGAAGCTGCACTTGAGGGTGTGCGAGAGGAACTGCCACATTCGCTCGCGGTGACCATCGACGACATCGTCCTGCGCGATGACGGCACCACGCGCGAGGTCTACGCCAATGTCTTTGTCGAGCGCGATAGCCAGAAGGGCATCATGATCGGGCGCGGCGGATCACGTCTCAAGGAAGTGCGCGAAAAGGCCGCCGCAGAAATCCAGAGCATCATCGGCGGGCGCGTCATCGTCGCCCTGCACGTGAAAGTGGCTAAGGACTGGCAGCGTGACCCTAAGCAGCTCGGTCGACTCGGCTTCTGAGGTCACACCGGCGTCGTGGTCCAATTGGCGACGCTGGTTCACCTCGTCATGCAGGCAGCAAACACGGCAGATTTGGCTGACCGATCTCCTCGTTGCCCTCGGCGTCATGGGGATCGTCGGCTTCCCGTTCTCTCTGCGCGCCGACTACAGCTACTTCTTTGATTGGGGAGTCGTTGCCAGTTGGGTGCCGCTGACCCTCGGGCTGGCGCTGCGGCGGTATTCGCCCTGGTATGCCTTCATGCTCATGCTGCTGGCGTTCGTCATCAAGCTGTTCCTCGGTACCGCGCCGCACGGCGTCGACCTCGGTGCACTGCTCATCATCTACAGCTCGGCGGCCCAGGGGTCACGCCTGCTCCTCAAGGTGAGCGGCGCCGCCTCGCTGATTCTGCCTTGCGTCATGGCCGCAAACCTTGCCCTCTTCCCGCGCGAGTTTCCCTTCTTTAGTGAGTACATGGGGCGAGGTTTTAGCGGCTTCGGCGTCTTCATCGTGCAGTGGTCGTGGCTCGCCCTCATCCTCGCGCTCATCACGGTGCTCTTCTGGCTCGCCGGGCTCGTACAGCGGATGCAGCGCCGCACCCGCGAGGCAGCCCACGCGGCAGAGCTGGCCGAACTCGAATATGAGCGCACGCAGGAGCAGCTTGTCGTCGAGCAGGAACGCACACAAATCGCGCGCGATATGCACGATGTCGTGGCCCACTCCCTCGCGGTCGTAGTCGCGCAGGCGGATGGCGGACGCTATCTCGCAAAGGCCGACCCCACCCAATCCGAGCCGGTGCTGCAAACCATCTCAACGACCGCTCGCGAGGCACTCGTTGATGTGCGGGCGCTCCTCGCGCAACTTCGGCACTCGCAAGGCGATGCCACGCAGAAGTCGCTCGATGACATCGACCAGGTATTCCACCGCATCCGAGCCGCCGGTCTTGATCTACGAGTCACCAGCAACGGCGAGCGGCAGTCGCTCGGCACCGCAGCTGAAGTCGCGGTCTTCCGACTCATCCAGGAGTCGCTCACGAACGCGCTCAAATATGCCGATCTGCGCTCGCCGACCATTGTCGAATTTTTTTGGAGCGACGCGCTGCACCTGCGCATCCGCAATCGCATCTCACCTAAGCCCGCGATCGCTGTGGGTTCCGGTCACGGCCTCATCGGCATGCGCGAACGCATCCTCGTCGTCGGTGGCCAGGTTGAGGCGGGTCCGGTCGGCGGTGACTTTGAAGTGCGGGTGCGGGTGCCGTACGCCGCGGACAATTGCGCGACGGCACAACCCGGTATGTTGCATCCGGCCAGCCTCGACACGCCTATTGTGGAAGCGGAAGCGACAGCTGGTGACCGACCGTCGCCCGCCCAACCGACGAAACGAGATCATCGTGACCGCACCTGATACCGACGCAGCCGCTATTCGTGTTGCGCTTGTTGATGACCAGCAGCTTTTCCGCGGCGGCATCCGGATGCTCATCGATAGCCAGCCGGACATGACCTTTGTCGGCGAGGCCTCGGATGGTGCCGAAGCGGTGCGGTTGGCGGCGATGGAACAGCCCGATGTCATGCTCATGGATGTGCGCATGCCGGTGATGGATGGCATCGAGGCGACCCAGCAGATCGCCGCACGCGGGCTCGACACGCGTGTGCTCGTGCTTACGACCTTTGACCTCGACAAGGCGGTCGCGCGCGCGGTCGCTGCCGGGGCATCCGGGTTTGTGCTTAAGGATGCCGACCCGGAGTTCTTGCTCGCTGCCATCCGCACCGTGCACTCGGGCGCTGAGGTGTTCGCGGCGCAGGCAACTGCCGATCTCATTCGCCGCTTCTCACAATCGCCCGATCGCCTCGGGGGCGAGCCGGAAGAGTTTGCCGCGCTCACTGAGCGTGAGCGGGAGATGTTCTTCCTCGCCGCCAAGGGCATGTCGAATAGCGAGATCGCGAAGCAGGAGTTTCTCTCGGAGGCAACCGTCAAGACGCATATTTCGCGCATCCTGGCGAAACTCTCGCTGCGTGACCGCGTGCAATTGGTGGTGTTCGCGTACGAGCACGGGCTCATCTAGTTCACTGGTGAACCTTGCCCGCACTCGCCGTCAGTTTGCGCATCCATCGAAAGGATGATCGCGCATCGGTAGTCGCGTGGACGCCAATATGATTGGCGACTTCGTAACGTTGGTGCATGAGTGATTCTGGCCTGCTGTTCACGGTGCGCGGCCTGCGCCGTGGCGGGGTGGCACCGCTCCTTGACGCAGGTTTCGATGCGCGCGCCGGCGAGACGACCGTGCTGCTGTCATATGACGGTTCGGGTGCGGCGCTCTTGCGCGCAAGTCTTGGCATTGAGGGCGTTGATGCTGGCTCTTCGCGCATTGGGAGCCGTGAGTTCGCGAGTCGTGTGCCGCGTTCGCTGTCACCGCGTGCCGTTGCAGTGCTCGACACGCAACCGATCGTCATCCCGACGCAGACCGTTGCTGAGAACCTGCGCTGTGACAAGGCTATTGGGGCGCCCTCGCAGGCTGAGCTCTTGCATTCACTCGGGCTCGAAACCGTTGTCGGGCAACCCGTGCAGCAACTGTCTGCCGAATTGCAGCAGCGGGTCTCGCTCGGCCGAGCAGTGGCCACCGGCGCACCGGTAATTGCGGCCTTCTCACCGTTTTCGCGCCTGGCCGCACGAGCCTCGAGCATGCTTGAAGGCATCCTGCGCGTGATCGCGGATGAACGCAGGATCGCGGTCGTGCATGCGACCAACGACGTCGCAGTAGCAGCGAGGGCACAACACGTCATCGTGGTGCGCCGCGGCGAAGTGACGGCAGATCTGCGCGGTGCGAGTGAAGTACAGCTCGCAAGCCGAGCTGCCTAAGTTGCGGGGGCCTAAGTTGCGAGGGATGGCCGACTGATGATCACGACACGGTCACGCCGGTGTTACGATGTTTGCATGCTCCCGTTCGGCGCGCTCCTCCTTCTGTGCCGCGACGAGGCTTAGAAACTAAGCCTTCCTCGTCGCGGAGTGCAGCGTTGGCTTAGAACCATTCTTGAGCTAGAGCACCGACTTTTTGCACCACAGGAGCAGCAATCATGGAGCACTTCCAGCAGCCGTCCGGCATGCCCGTCCACCGTTACGTCTCGTACGACCAGCAGTTCGGCATTCGCCTGCCTGACCGCACCTGGCCGAACAAGGTCATCGACAAGGCCCCGCGCTGGTGCGCGGTCGACCTGCGCGATGGCAACCAGGCCCTCATTGACCCGATGTCGCCCGAACGCAAGAAGGTGATGTTCGAACTCCTCGTGCGCATGGGCTACAAGGAGATCGAGGTTGGCTTCCCCTCGGCGAGCCAGACCGACTTTGACTTCGTGCGTCAGCTCATCGAAGAAGGGCTGATTCCCGACGACGTCACCATTCAGGTGCTCACCCAGGCCCGCGAACACCTCGTCAAGCGCACCTTTGAGTCGCTGCGCGGTGCAAAGCGCGCCATCGTGCACCTCTACAACTCGACCTCGACCCTGCAGCGCAAGGTCGTCTTCCGCGAAGACCGCGAGGGCATCAAGCAGATCGCGCTCGACGGCGTGCACATGTGCAAGCGCTTCGAGTCGATCGCTGAAGGCACCGAGATCTACTACGAGTACTCGCCGGAGAGTTACACCGGCACCGAGCTCGACTACGCGCTCGAGGTCTCGAACGCGGTCATCGAAGCGTTCGACGCGACGCCCGAGCGAAAGCTCATCCTCAACCTACCGGCCACGGTCGAGATGACCACGCCGAACGTCTACGCCGACTCGATCGAGTACATGCACCGCAACATTGTGCGCCGCGACTCGGTGATCATCTCGCTGCACCCGCACAATGACCGCGGCACCGCGGTCGCCGCAGCCGAGCTTGGTTATATGGCGGGCGCGGACCGCATCGAGGGTTGCCTCTTCGGTAATGGTGAGCGCACCGGCAACGTCGACCTCGTCACCCTCGGCATCAACATGTTCACGCAGGGCGTCGACCCTGAGATCGACTTCTCGAACATCGACGAGGTGCGTCGCACTGTCGAGTACTGCAACCAGCTACGTGTCGGCGAGCGCTCGCCCTGGGGCGGCGACCTCGTCTACACCGCATTCTCGGGCTCGCACCAGGATGCGATCAAGAAGGGCTTCGAAGCCATGGCCGCCGAAGCGGAGGCCACCGGCGTTGCCGTCGACGACATGGTCTGGGCGGTTCCCTACCTGCCGGTCGACCCGAAGGACCTCGGCCGCAGCTACGAGGCTGTGATTCGCGTCAACTCGCAATCGGGCAAGGGTGGTGTGGCGTACCTGCTCAAGGAACACCACAACCTCGACCTGCCGCGTCGCCTGCAGATCGAGTTCTCGCAGATCGTGCAGCACCAGACCGACACCGAGGGTGGCGAGGTCTCGGCTGAAGAGATCTGGGAGATCTTCGTTGACGAGTACCTGCCCGCCAAGGCCGACGACGAGAAGTGGGGCCGCATCGAGATCTTCGGCACCCGCACCGCCACTGAGATGGACGGCTCGACGACGCTGCAGGTGAAGCTGCGCGACGGCGAAGAAACGAAGCTCGTCGATGCGGCAGGGAACGGCCCGATCAACGCCTTCCTCAACGCGGTCAACGAGCGCGGCTACGAGGTGCGTCTGTTCGACTATGTCGAGCACACGCTCTCGGCATCGGGCGACGCGCTCGCCGCGGCCTATGTCGAACTCGAAGTCGCGGGCAAGCGTCTGTGGGGCGTCGGCATCGACCCCGATATCTCGACCGCCTCGCTCAAGGCGATCGTGTCCTCGGTAAACCGCGCCATCCGCGATGGCCAGCTCGCCGCTGACCCGGTTCCGGTCGCCTAAGGCTCATCTCAACACGAAGGGCGCTGGCCTCGAAGCGATTCGAGGGCCAGCGCCCGTTGCTGTGTCAGTGCTGCGATCTAGGCGGTGGGTTGCGCATCCTCGTCGCCGCGCCGCTTGTCAATGATCGGCAGCGAACCCGTGTAGGTGGCGGGTTCGTGGGTAGAGGCGCGGAGGTGGCGGCGCTTGACCGGCCACCAATTGAGCAGGCGCCGCTGGTCGCGACGCTGACGGGATTCAGAACGTCGTAACGACATTTGCTCGGGCAAGCTCAATCCCCACTTCACACTCGCGAGTCGGATGCCGACGGTAATAACCCAGCAGATGAGCATCCCGGTGATCATTGAGGCCCCGAGAAGGTCGGCGACCACGAATGCCGCGGTGCCAATGAATGCGGCCGCGGCATAGAACGTGCCAGCGAACAGCACACCGACTGGCAATTGCACGAGCAAATCGCGAATCGCACCGCCACCGGCGGCGGCTACCGTGCCGATCATGATGGCCGGGAGTGGGTCGATGCCGTGGGCGATGGCCTTGGCCGTGCCGACCACCGCGAAGAATCCGAGTGAGGCTGCGTCAAGGATAGTGACGAGCGCATTCACCTTCTGTAGCGCGTGCGAGAGCCACATGCCGATCAGTGCGGCGCTCGCCGCGGTGAGGATGTACCAATTCGACCCGATAGTCGCGAACGGCACGCCGATGAGCAGGTCGCGCAAGAAACCGCCGCCGAGACCTACGGCAATGCCGAGGATGGCGATGCCGAGCCAGTCAATGCGGCGGCCGCGGCTCTGCACATTTTCTGCGGTCGCCGAGGCACTCAACGCACCAAATGCCACTGCGGTGAGGTCGAGCCAAAGTGGAATCGCCGGAATGGCGTCTGTCGGTTCCATCTGTGCCTTCGAAGCGAGGAGCGGGATACTGGACGAATGCCGGTATACGGGGATGAAGTGGTGGTGCTGCGTTCGCAGCAGCTCGGCGAAGCCGATCGCCTCCTCACTCTATTTGGTAAGGAACGCGGATTGGTGCGGGCAGTCGCGCGCGGCGTGCGGCGCACCTCATCCAAGTTCGGGGCGCGGCTGGAACCATTCACGGTGGTTGACGTGCAGCTATTCACGCGCAATCCGCTTGAGCGCTCCGGGCTCGAGACGGTGACGCAGGCGGTCACCATCGATGCCTATGCCGCGCGCATCGTCGAGGACTACGCCGCATACACGGCCGCCTCGGTCATGGTGGAGACCTGCGCACGCATCATCGACGCCGAACCCGCACCGCAACAGTGGGCGCTGTTAGTTGGCGCGTTGCGTTCGCTGGCCCGGGCGGAGCGTGAACCGCAGCTGGCGCTTGACTCGTACCTATTGCGGGCGCTCTCGCTTGCGGGCTGGGAGCCGAGCTTCGCGAACTGCGCGCGCTGCGATCGTCCAGGGCCGCATTCGCGTATTTCGTTCGGTGCCGGTGGCGCCGTGTGCGATGACTGCGCGATTGCCGTCGGGGCGACGACGGTAGCCGATATCGATGTGATGCGGCACCTTTGGGCGCTGCTCGCGGGCAGCTGGCGAGTGGCGGATGCGGCGGAGCCGTCGGTGCGTGATCGCGCGAGTCAGATTGTGGCGGGGTACGTGGAGTTTCACCTCGACCGCTCCCTGCGCTCGCTCGGTGTGCGGGCAGCGGACCGGCGGCCGTAGGCGGGGGTCTCGATACGCTCCGCTACTCGAGCAACCAAAAACTGGCTACTCGACCAACCACATCTTGGCTGGTCGAGTAGGCCGAAGGCCGTATCGAGACCCTCCTACGCCGAGGCCACCGGCTTGTCGACCGCGCCGCCGAATCGGCGGTCTCGATCGGCGTAGATCTCAATCGCTTGCCAAAGATCAGTGCGCGAAAAGTCTGGCCAGAGTGTGTCGAGAAACACGAACTCGGCATAGGCCGACTGCCAGAGCAAGAAGTTCGAGGTGCGCTGTTCACCGGAAGACCGCACAAACAAATCCACATCCGGCAAATCCGCCTGGTACAGCCGCTGCGAAATTGACTTTTCGCTAATCCGCTTCGGATCCAGGCGCCCAGCTTTCGCTTCGGCAGCCAACTCGCGCACCGCATCCACGAGTTCGATGCGGCCACCGTAATTGACACACATATTCAGCGTCATGCGGGTGTTGTGCTTCGTAAGCTCTTCGGCCTGGCGCAGATCATCGATCACGCTCTTCCAGAGCCGCGGCGTGCGACCTGACCACACGATACGCACACCCCAGGCGTTCAACTGGTCGCGCTGCCGATGCAACACTTCGCGGTTGAAGCCCATGAGAAAGCGCACCTCATCGGCAGAACGCTTCCAGTTCTCGGTTGAAAACGCGTAGACCGAAAGGTGCTTCACGCCGACCTGGAGTGCGCCGGCCACGACATCGAGGAGTGCCGACTCACCGGCACGGTGCCCTTCCGTTCGAGGAAGCCCGCGCTGATTTGCCCACCGACCATTGCCATCCATGACGATCGCGACATGATCGGGAACCGCTCGCTGCGGCAATGGCGGGGGAGTGAGCCCCGTCCAATCGATGGGACGCAACTGCACTTCAGTTGGATGCGGCGAGGGGGTCATGGCCCCAGCGTAGCGATGGCCACTAGCCGAGCGTCACTTCGACGTCGAGGTCATTGCCGAAACGAAATTGCAGATCGGTGAGGTAAACGCCAGCAGGCAACCGGTCATTGATATCGACGCTCTTGCCTTCGTAGCGGGCAATCTTTGACTTCAGCGCCATGAGCACGGCTTTGACCACGGGGTTGCCGCTCGTCACTTGAATCTCACCGATGCGAGCGATGAGGTCACGATCGATATCGACGTTCACCTGCGCTGCTGCTCCGGCCGAAATGATGCCCTTCTTCACTTTCGCGTCGAGGGTGGCGGTGACCGAGCGTCCCACCGAGGTGAGATCGATTTCGCGAATCTCAATGCCGAATCCCTCGTCAGCCGCTGCCTTCGTTGCGGCCTGCCGCACGAGTTCGATGAGCTTTGCTTTCGAGGTGGACACTCGCGCTGAGCCGAGGAGGTGGCGCTCTTTCGAGCCGGCATACGCGAGGGCGAGGCGACCGGCCGCATCCGTTTGCCACTCGACCGGCACTTCGCGCAGGTTGAGATCGAGCGAGACTTCAAGTTCGCCGTCCAACTCGATGGCCGTGGCACTCACAATGGCCGGGCGACCGCTGATTTTGAACGAACCCAGTTGATCGGCTTCGCGGTCCACGGCCACGAAATCAGCGATATCCCCACGCGGATCCTCTTCGTCCCCAGAGATCCGCACGCCAGTGGCATCGACGGTTACTGAGGTGCTCGCGAGCTCGGCCCCGAGCGCCACCTCAGTTTTCGGCGGAGTCGTGGCGTGGCTGAACAGCGAGTGCACCTCCTGCTCAAATGCGTGGAGGCGATCAAGATCGGTTGGGAGCAGGATGAGGGGCTGAGTCTGCGTCATGGCACAGAGCCTACGAGCGACAACTGAGTAGACTCGCCCGCATGCACTTGGAGAACTTGCTCGGTCGCGGCCCGGTTGATTATCAAGAAGTCGACGCCCGACAGCGCGATCTCCACGAGCAAATCGCCGATGGTGCGCATGATGACACGCTCATGCTGGTTGAGTTCGACCACGTGTATACCGCCGGTAGCCGCACCCAGCCCGAAGACATTCCCAATGATGAGGTGCCGGTCGTGCGCATCGATCGCGGCGGCTCGGTGACTTATCACGGGCCCGGTCAGCTCGTCGTGTATCCGCTCATCCACGTGCATGGCCGCCAAGATGTCGTCGCCTATGTGCGTGCCCTCGAAGCTGCGGTAATGGCCACGGCCGCGGAGTACGGGCTTGAGACCCAGCGGGTTGAGGGTCGCTCTGGCGTCTGGGTTGTGCGCCCGGGAGAACAAGATCGCAAGCTCTGCGCGATTGGCGTGCGATTTGCGCGCCGCACCACGATGCACGGGCTCGCGCTCAATGTGCACTCCGACCTCGCCGAGTTCGAGCGCGTCGTTGCCTGCGGCATCCGGGATGCTGGGGTCGTGTCCCTCGAAGCGCTCGGCATTGACACCACACTCGAGGATGTGGCGGCGCGGCTCGTGCCCCATCTCGAGCGCGAATTGGCCCGCTTTCGTGCGCCAATCGATGCGCCCGCATAGAGTGTGCTGAGGTTCTCGAAGCACCGACTACGTCTATGAAAGCGACAAAGTGACTGCACCAGCCCCCGAAGGCCGCCGCCTCCTGCGCATTGAAGCGCAGAATCAGCAGACGCCGATCGAGCGCAAGCCCGATTGGATTCGCACGACCGCTGCCGTTGGCAAGCAATACGAGGATGTGCGCAACCTTGCCCGCGGCGGTGGCCTGCACACCGTCTGCGAAGAAGCGGGTTGCCCAAACATCTATGAGTGTTGGGAAGACCGCGAGGCGACCTTCCTCATCGGCGGCGACCAGTGCACCCGTCGCTGTGACTTCTGCCAGATCGCTACCGGCAAGCCGCTCGGCTACGACCGGGATGAACCGCGTCGCGTCGCCGAGTCGGTGCGCGAACTCGGACTGCGCTACGCCACGGTCACCGGTGTGGCCCGTGACGATCTGCCCGATGGTGCATCCTGGCTCTTCGCCGAAACCTGCAGGCAGATTCGCGAACTCAGCCCCGGCACCGGTGTGGAGCTCCTCGTCGATGATTTCCGCGGTAAGGATGGGGCACTCGAGGCAGTCTGTGAGGCCGCGCCCGAGGTGTTCGGACACAATCTCGAGACGGTGCCGCGCATCTTCAAGCAGATCCGCCCGGGCTTTCGCTATGACAACTCGCTCGAGATGCTCGCCCGCGCTTCGGAACTCGGCATGATTACGAAGTCAAATCTCATCCTCGGGATGGGCGAGACGCGCGATGAGATTGAGTCGACGATGCGCGAGCTACGTGACCACAAGGTCGACATTCTTACGCTCACGCAGTACCTGCGCCCGAGTTCGCTGCACCACCCGATCGACCGCTGGGTGAAGCCGCAGGAGTTTATTGACCTGGCCGAGTTCGGTCGCGAGCTCGGCTTCTCGGGTGTGATGGCGGGGCCGCTCGTGCGTTCGTCGTATCGGGCCGGGAAGCTTTGGGCCGAGGCGATGGTGGCCAAGGGTCGCGAGATTCCTGAAGCGTTGGCGCACCTTGCCGGTGAAGCACCGGCACGCCAGGAGGCGTCGGCGATCGTGGCTCGTCGCCCGGAGTTTGCGGGTGCGAACCCCGCGGGGGATGTCGCGCTGTAATTGCGGGTGTTGGGCGGGTCACCCAAGTGGTGTGCCGCCGGTAGGATGGGCCGTTGATCACACGGACCCCGCATCCGGCTGGGCCCGAACTCATCTTCAGGAGTGACAACCAGATGGCAGCCTCAACGCTCGACCAAGTCATCGCCCTCGCAAAGCGCCGCGGATTCGTCTACCAGGCGGGTGAGGTCTACGGCGGTTCTCGGTCGGCTTGGGACTACGGTCCGCTTGGTGTCGAGCTCAAGGAAAACATCAAGCAGCAGTGGTGGCAGACCTTCGTGCGCGGCCGCGCCGATATGGTCGGGCTCGACTCGTCGATCATCCTGCCGACCGACGTCTGGAAGGCCTCGGGCCACGTCGAGACGTTCACCGACCCGCTCGTCGAATCGCTCCACACCCACAAGCGCTACCGTGCCGACCACCTCATTGAGGCCTATGTCGCCAAGCACGGCCGCGAACCCGAGAACGGCCTCGCCGACATTCGCGACCCCGAGACTGGCCAGCCCGGCAACTGGACTGAGCCGAAGCTCTTCTCGGGCCTGATGAAGACCTATCTCGGTCCGGTCGATGACGAAGAGGGCCTGCACTACCTGCGCCCCGAAACTGCGCAGGGCATTTTCGTCAACTTCAACAACGTCGTTACCACCGCACGCAAGAAGCCCCCGTTCGGCATCGGTCAGGTGGGTAAGGCTTTCCGCAACGAGATCACCCCGGGTAACTTCATCTTCCGCACCCGCGAGTTCGAGCAGATGGAGATTGAGTACTTCGTCAAGCCCGATGAGGCCGACGAGCACTTCCGCAGCTGGGTCGAGGCGTGCTGGGATTGGTTCGTCGACCTCGGTATCAACCCCGACAATATGCGTCGCTTCGACGTGCCCGAGGATGAGCGCGCGCACTACTCGGCCGGCACCATCGACTTCGAGTACAAGTTCGGTTTCCAGGGGAGTTCCTGGGGTGAACTCATGGGGATCGCGAACCGCACCGACTACGATCTCGGCGCCCACACCGCGGCGTCAGGCACCGAACTCAGTTTCTTTGACCAGGCCTCGGGCGAGCGCTACACGCCGTACGTCATCGAGCCTTCGTTCGGCCTCACCCGCTCGCTCATGGCCTTCCTCGTTGACTCGTACAACGAAGACGAGGCGCCGAACGCGAAGGGTGGCGTCGACAAGCGCACGGTGCTTCGTCTCGACCCGCGTCTGTCGCCGGTGAAGGCCGCCGTGCTGCCGCTTTCGCGCAACGAGCAACTCTCGCCGCTCGCGCGTGAGGTTGCCGACGAGATTCGTAGCGGTGGCCGCTGGAACATCGACTTCGATGATGCCGGCGCCATCGGCCGTCGTTACCGTCGACAGGACGAGATCGGTACGCCCTATTGCGTCACCGTCGACTTTGACTCGCTTGAGGACCGCGCGGTCACCGTGCGCGAACGTGACTCAATGTCTCAGGAACGCGTCTCGATCGACCGTCTCTACGGCTACCTGGCCGAACGCCTCAAGGGCTGCTAACACCGAGCCAGGCCAAAACTCCCTAAGCTGAGCGCCCGCTGATCACGCGGGCGCTCAGTGGGTGCAGGATGAACGGGGCCCGCACGAACCTCGCGCGGCGACTCTGAATGGTCCTCTTCATGCCAGCTTGGCTAGCTTCCATCCGCCTCGATTCACTCTGGCTCTTCATTGCTATCGCAGTCGTGGCGATACTTGCGTTAGAACTCGCACTGTTGCCAAAACGCGCGCATATAGCGTCGGCGAAGCAGGATGCGCGAGATTCGACAGTGCCGGATGTCTCGCGCCCGCGTCGGCAGTTAGTTTTAGTGGCACTTATCGCGGGCATCGTCACCGCACTCCTCGCGACGCTGGCGTTTTGGCTCCTCATGGATGTGTGGAATATCTTCCGCATTCAGGTGGGCTGGCGCACAAGAATCGCCTGGTCGCTCGGACTGGGGCTTGCCGGAGCAGGCGCTGCCGTGCTCTTCCAATCGCGGCGTCTGCGACCGGGCAAGCGGCGTGCGCTCGGTGCTGCCACATTGGTCTCCGCGATACTCGCGGTGGCACTCGCGATCAACCTCGACGCTGGTGCGGTGCACACCGTGGGTGACCTGTTCCCGAAGGGCCCTGTACCCACGTTCACCGCGCAGGCTGGCGCGACCGAGTCTGCGCGACCCGCAGCATCCTCGCCAATTACCGAGGCGCAGTGGCAGAAGCCCGCCGACCAACCCGACAGCGGCAAGCTCTACCAGGCCCAGATTCCCGCGACCACATCCGGATTTCCGGCACGACCGGCGTACATCTGGTTGCCACCGGCGGCCCAAACATCCCAACCCCCGGCGCTCCCGGTCATGGTCATGCTTGCGGGGCAACCGGGAGGCCCGGGCGACCTGTTTACTGCTGGCCAGTTCCAAACAATCCTTGAAAGCTACGCCGCCGCGCACAATGGTCTCGCTCCAATCGTGGTCGTTCCCGATCAACTCGGCACGCCCGAGGTGAATCCGCTCTGCGTTGACGGCCCCGCTGGCAACTCGCGCACCTATCTGGAGCAGGATGTGCCGGCCTGGATTCTCGCCAACCTGCCGGTGGCGCACGATCGCACTGCGTGGACCTTTGGTGGCTTCTCTCAAGGGGGCACCTGCGCCTACCAGATCGGTCTCGATCAACCCGATCGCTACGGCTCGGTGATTTCGATTGCGGGGGAGCTCACTCCGAGCCTCGGCAATGAGGCGAACACAATTGTCCAAGGATTCGGTGGCGACACCGCGAAATATGAGCAGGCGAAGCCCACCTCCATCATGAAGTCGCACGCTCCCTACCGTGATGTCACGCTCTTCCACATCGTCGGCGGCAATGACTCGTGGTTCCAGAACTTCGCCGACCAACTCACGAGCGTCGCGAAGGATTCTGGCATCACCGTCGTCTCGCTCACCTCGCCCGGTACCGGGCACGACTTCCGCACGGTGTCGTACGCACTCGAACATGTGCTGCCGCAGGTGGTCGTCAGATCAGGGATGGTGCCCGCATGACCAACGAACTCGCG
This sequence comes from Gulosibacter macacae, assembly GCF_003865375.1. GTDB lineage: Bacteria > Actinomycetota > Actinomycetes > Actinomycetales > Microbacteriaceae > Gulosibacter > Gulosibacter macacae. The sequence goes on from NZ_RQVS01000001.1 coordinate 232,288, forward strand.
CGCATCCGCCGTTGGCTCGTAGCCCGGCCGGTCACGATCGCGATTGCCGCGCTCATCACTGTGCTCTTTATCGTGACCCTCATCGTCGAGCGCACCACGCACGCGCATCCGGCACCGACGCTGACGTGGCTTGCCACCGGACACGACGCAGTCATCACTAACGGCCGCTGGTGGACAGTATTCAGCTACGTGTTCATGAGCTGGGGCTGGCTGCAATTTCTCGCCTCGCTCGCGCTCATTTTCGGCGCCATCGGCTTCTTTGAGGGGCGAATGCCGCGGCGGATGCTTTTGGCTGCGATTCCGCTGTCGGCGCTCGCAGGAGCGGCAATCGGCATCGGCTTCCAAATGATCGGAGTTGCCACTGGACTCCCGCTTCTTGGCGGCACCTCCAAGGGATTCGTGGCTGATCCGATCACGCTTGTCATCGGCATCTGCGCGATCGGGAGCGCCTGGCTCGGCCCCATCGGCCGGCGTCGCACCCGCGTGTTGCTGTTTGTGGGCGTACTGGTACTCCTCGTTTACGTCGGCAATGTCTCGGTGCTCTACAAGGTGGGTGCCGCGATCGTGGGCCTCATTGTTGGCGAGCTTGCGCATCCCACCGAGCGCCGTCGCGGCTGGCGACCGAGCACCGTCGTCGAAACTCGGGCGTTGTTGGCGTGGTCAATCGCCGCGCTCGGCATCGGGCCAATGCTGGCTCTGCTCGTGCCACACTCGCACTCACTCGCCGCGCCACTCACGTCGATCCTCCCCATCAGCCAATTCGAGGGCACCGATTGCGATATCTGGCGAGTGACCGCTGAATGTGTGAGCCAACGTGCTTCGCTCATCCACCTCAATCCATTTGAACTCGTGATCTCCTCGCTGCCCTGGGTCGCGTTAATTGTGATTGCTTGGGGGCTCGCGCGCGGTCAGCGATTCGCGGCCGAAATTGGCGTGCTGCTCAATCTGCTCGTCGTGGCCCTCCTCATCTGGTTCTGGGGCATCGCACCGCTGCAATTCCGGGGCATGTTCGGTGCGAACCCGATTGCGGCCCGCGCGGATGCGGTCGAGACGGTGCTGCAATTGGTGGTCATTGTGCTCATCCACCTGGCGGCGGCGATTGCGCTGTTCACCGCTCGACACTCTTTCCCCGTGCGGCCAACGCCGCGAGCGGTCAAACGCTTCAGCAGCGTTGTTATTGGCGCGGCGATTGCGCTGGTGATCGCGTTTGCAATCTTCGCGAGCTCCGATATGGAGCCATTCGAACCGCACCCGACCTTCTGGGAAGCGCTCCTCGCCGGCCCTGAACGATTGCTGCCTCCGCTCGCACTCGCCGTGAATCCAAGTGCGATGTGGCCGACGTCAGCGACGGCCGAGGTAGTTGCGACGCTCTTCTCGCCGGTGTTCAACGTGATCTGCATCGTGGCCATGTGGCGAACGCTGCAAAGCGGCAACCCGCAATTGGCGAGTAAGCCGCAGCCCGAGGTGCTCGCTGCCCTGAAACGCGGTGGCACTTCAATGTCGTATCTCGGCATCTGGGACGGCAATGAGTATTGGGTCGACGAAAGCGGAGTTTGTGTCGCCTTCCGCAATGTGCAGGGGGTGGCGATTACCGTCGGCGGGCCGTTTGGCGGCGCTGCCGACCCGGTCGACGTCTTACAACGGTTCGCCAGAGCCGCCGAACGTGCCGGCCTTGAGCCCTGCGCCTATAGCGTGCCGGGTGAGTGGCGCGAACGGCTCGAATCGATTGGCTGGAGCACCCTCGAAGTTGCCGAAGAATCGGTCGTTGATCTCGCGAGTTGGTCAACGACCGGCAAGAAGTGGCAAGACATCCGCACCGCGATCAACCGCTCCGACCGCGCGGGCATCGAAGTCGAGTGGTCAAGCTGGGACGACCTCACCGTGCGCCGCGCACGCGAGATCCGGGAACTCAATGACCGTTGGGTGGGAGACAAGCCGTTGCCCGAAATGGGCTTCACCCTCGGCGGAGTTGCCGAGTTGGCGCAACCAGAAACACTCCTCGGCATCGCCACCTCACCCGATGGCACCATCGAGGGCGTCACAAGTTGGTTGCCGACCTGGCGCGATGGTCAGCTCGTGGGCCGCACGCTCGACTTCATGCGCCGCAATCCCGATGGCGGCAACGGTGTGATGGAGATGCTCATCGCCCGTGCTGCCGAACGATTCCGCGATGAGGGGCTCGAGTGGCTTTCCCTTTCGGGCGCGCCACTTGCCTCAACGACGAAGGCTGAAGATGCGGCAAATGTCGCCACCATCGACCGCCTGCTGGACCAGGTGGGTCGTTTGCTCGAGCCGGTATACGGATTCCGCTCGCTCCTCGGCTTCAAACGCAAGTTCCAGCCGCAGATGCGGCCGCTCATCATGGCCTACCCGGATGCGGCGCAACTGCCGAACATTGGACTCGCCATCTCGGCCGCCTATCTGCCGGGCATCGGTGTGGGCGAAGCGGTGCAGGCGTTGCGCTCACAGCGTGTGGGCGCGGGAGGTGACTCCAGCGCGCGAAGCTGAGAGAATAGGCCGGTTATGACTACTGCCGTCTCTGTGCCGACCCACGCAACCGACGAGTCCACCGCGCCCGCACCCGCGCTGCGCATTGGTCCGATCGAGCTTGCGTCGCCCGTCGTGCTCGCACCGATGGCCGGGGTCACGAACGAGGCATTCCGACGGCTCTGTCGCGAATACGGGGCTGGGCTCTACGTCACCGAGATGGTGACGACGCGGGCTCTGGTCGAACGCCACGAGGCGACGATGCGTCTCATCCGCCACCACCCGAGCGAAGATATTCGCTCCATTCAGCTCTACGGCGTCGATCCCGAGACGGTCGGCGACGCGGTGGCGATGCTCGTTGACGAGGATCGTGCTGACCACATCGATCTCAATTTCGGTTGCCCGGTGCCGAAGGTCACGCGTCGTGGCGGGGGATCGGCGCTGCCGTGGAAGACCGATCTGCTTGAGGCGATCTGCCGCGAAGCTGTGCGCCGTGCTGGCGATGTGCCGGTGACGATGAAGATGCGCAAGGGTATCAACGAAGACCACCTCACCTACCTCAATGCCGCGCGCATTGCCGAGGATGCGGGGCTCGCCGCGATCACGCTGCACGGCCGCACGCTTGAACAGCAGTATTCGGGCACGGCCGATTGGGAGTCGATCGCAAAGCTCAAAGAGACGATCACCTCGATTCCGGTGCTCGGCAACGGCGACGTCTTTGAAGGTGAAGATGGCGTGCGCATGATGGCCGAAACCGGATGCGATGGCATTGTCGTCGGCCGCGGAGTCCTTGGGCGCCCGTGGCTCTTCGGCGATCTCGAAGCGGCGTTTGCGGGGCGTGCCGACCGCATCCAGCCCGGCCTTCGTGAGGTGGGTGCGGCCATGATTCGCCACGCCGAGTTGCTCGTCGAGTTCTTCGGCGATGAAGGCCACGGTTGCCGCGATTTCCGCAAGCACGTCGCCTGGTATTTCAAGGGGTACCCGGTGGGTGGCGAGGTGCGCCGCCGCTTTGCCCTCATCGACTCGCTCGATGAATTGCGCGAGCTCGTTGGCGAACTCGCCGATGCGCCCTGGCCGGGCATTGGCGCTGAGGGTCCGCGCGGTCGCGCTGGTACACCGCGCCGCGCAGCACTTCCCGACGGCTGGCTCAACTCGCCATTCCTGAATGAGGCCGAGCGCGGCGGTATCGCCGCCGCTGAACTCGACGTCTCGGGAGGCTAAGGCGTGCAGAGCATCCCGCTCGAGGGCCCACCCTCGACCTACTCCGTGGCCGATGCCGCCCGCTTTCTGCCTGAGCATCACGAAAACCGGCGGCGCAGCGAGTTCGCGCGTGACCGCGCGCGCCTGCTCCACTCATCGGGTCTGCGCCGACTCGCGCAGAAGACGCAGGTGCTCTCACCGACCGCGGGCGTCAACTTCGCTCGCAACCGGCTCACCCACTCGCTCGAAGTCGCCCAGGTCGGTCGCGAAATCGCCGAGTCGCTTGCCCTCGACCCTGACATTGTCGACACCGCCTGCCTCGCCCACGACATCGGGCATCCTGCCTTTGGCCACAATGGCGAGCGCGCAATCAACGAGTGGGCCGCTGATATCGGTGGCTTCGAGGGTAATGCGCAATCGCTACGCCTGATCGCCCGGCTTGAACCGAAGGTCTTTGGTCCGAGCGGTGCTTCGTATGGCCTCAACCTCACCCGCGCGGCGCTTGACGCGACCTGCAAGTACCCGTGGGACTACTCAGTCGCCCAGCAAAAGGGCACCGTGAAGTTTGGTGTCTATGACGACGACCGACCGGTTTTTGACTGGATGCGCGAGGGCGCCCCAGCGCAGCGCCAGTGCATCGAAGCGCAGGTGATGGATCTGTCTGATGACATCGCCTACTCCGTGCACGATCTCGAAGACGCGGTGGTGGAAGGCTTCATCCCGCTCGCCGAGTTTGAAGACCCGCTGAACCGCGAAGCCATCTGCTTCGCCGCGGCGGATTGGTCTGGCGGCCGCTACGACCAGGATGAACTCGCCGAGGCGCTCGATCGCCTCACCTCGGCACCGTTCTGGGTGCATGACTACGACGGTTCTGCACGGCACCGGGCGGCGCTCAAGAACCTCACCTCACAGCTCATCGGCCGCTTTGCGCAGGCTGCCACGGCCGCGACGCTGGCGGCCTACGAAGCCGAGCAGCTCCTCATCCGCTATCGCGCGAATGTTGAGGTGCCGCGGCCGATTGCCGCCGAAATTGCGCTCCTCAAGGGCGCAGTCGCGGGCTTTGTGATGTCGTTGCCAGTGCGTCAGCCGGTGTACGCGCGCCAGCGCGAACTTCTGCTCGAACTGCTCGAGGGGCTTTGGTCGAGCGGCGAGCAATTTCTCGAAGCCCCTCTCGCCGCTGATTTCGTCGCCGCTGGCTCTGATGCCGCCCGCAAGCGCGTCATCGTTGACCAGGTGGCGCAACTCACCGATCAATCGGCAATTGCGCTCCACGCGATCGTCACGGGCTCCCGAGTCACCACGATCTAGACTTCGGGCATGGCGCGCATTCGAAAGTCCGATATTGATGAGGTGCGGGCTCGCACCAATATCGAGGACATCATCGGTGAGCACGTCACGCTGAAATCAGCAGGGGTCGGCTCAAAGAAGGGTCTGTGCCCCTTCCACGACGAGCGCACGCCCTCGTTCCACGTACGGCCGCAACTCGGGTACTACCACTGCTTTGGCTGCGGTGAATCGGGAGACGCCTACACCTTTCTCCAGAAGATTGAGCACGTCACCTTCGTTGAGGCGGTCGAGCGGCTTGCCGCGCGTGTGGGTTTCCAGCTCAGCTATGAAGATGGCGGTGAAGCGCCCGACCACTCGAAGCGCGTGCGTCTATTGCAGGCGAACGAGGCCGCCGAAGCGTTCTTCCAATCGCAGCTCGCCGCCCCCGAGTCCCAGCCCGGGCGCGACTTTCTCGGCCAGCGTGGTTTCGATCCTGCCGCAGCCGCCCACTTTGGTGTCGGCTATGCGCCGCAATCGTGGGATGCACTGACGAAGCACCTGCGCGGCCGAGGGTTCACCCTCGAAGAAATGCAGGCCGCCGGGCTCGTGTCGACGAATGATCGCGGCTCGAGCTACGACCGTTTCCGTGGTCGGCTCATGTGGCCAATCCGCGATACCACGGGGAAGACCGTCGGGTTCGGCGCGCGGCGCCTCCTCGATGACGACAAGGGCCCGAAGTACCTCAACACCCCCGAGACTGAGGTGTACCGCAAGTCGCAGGTGCTCTACGGCCTCGATCTTGCGAAGCGGGATATTGCTCGCGGGCACGAGGTGGTTGTGGTGGAGGGCTACACCGATGTCATGGCGGCGCATCTCGCTGGCGTCACCACGGCGGTGGCTACCTGTGGCACGGCGTTCGGCGTCGACCACATCAAGATCATTCGGCGCATCATGGACGATGAATCGCACCGCGGTCGGGTGATCTTCAACTTCGACCCCGATGAGGCTGGTCGCAAGGCCGCGATGCGCGCCTTCGCCGAAGAGAACCGCTTCGTCGCACAGACGTTCGTTGCCGTCGCGCCCGACGGCCTCGACCCCTGCGACCTGAGACTCCACAAGGGTGACCAGGCCGTGCGGGCGCTTGTTGAGCATCCGGTGCCGATGTACGAGTTCGTCATTCGCGAGCAGCTCAAACGGCACGTGCTGCGCACCGCGGAGGGGCGCGTGGCGGCACTGCGCGAAGCGGCACCAATCGTTGCCGGGATCCGTGACCGCGCGCTTCAGCCGGAGTATTCGCGCCAGCTCGCCGGTTGGCTCGGTATGGAACTCGGTGTCGTGCGTCAGGCCGTCGAAGGGGCGGCTCGCCGCGCAGCCGCGCCGCCGCCCGACCCGTATGAGGGTGGCGAGCCGGGCGTGGGGCCGTCGGGGGAGTACAGCATCCCCTCAGTGCGCCTGCGAGATCTCCCGAACGACCCGGTCACCAGGCTCGAACGCGACACGCTCGCGGCCCTCCTGCAATACCCGCGCATGCTGCCCGAGGCGCAATTGGATGCGGTGCTCACCGCGAACTTCTCCGACGCCTCACTCATGACTGTGCGCGACGCAATCATCGCGACCCGACCCCAACTCGGTACGAAGAATTGGCTCCCAGCCGTACAGGATGAGGCTCCCGCATCCTTCTTGCCACTTGTCACCGAACTTTCGATGGCACCGATTCCCGCGGGGCCAAGCGATGAACAAATCGCGAGCTATGTGCGCTCAGTGGCCGCTGCGCTGATTGAACGAGACCTCCTCCGTCGCAAGGCGGAACTTCTCGGCGAGCTACAGCGCACCGATATCGAGACCGATCCGCTCCGGCATCGCGAACTCAGCGAGTTGCTCGTGACCACCGAGCGGCGAAAGCGCGAACTGCGCGAAGTCGCAGAGCAGTAGGCTCGACGCATGGTTACCGGTACTGCACTGTCAACGGCGATTCGGGTCGAAAATCTCTCGGTCTCGTACGGGCCCCAGCGTGGCGATGCCGGTCAGCGGGTGCTCTCGGGCGCCTCGTTCTCGGTGCCGAAGGGCCGCATCCTCGGCATTGTCGGTACGGCCGGGAGTGGCAAGACGGCGCTCGGCCGGGTGCTTTCGGGGCGCGGACTCGTCAGCCACGAGGGCGAGACCCCGTGGATCTCGGGTGGTCAGGCCGAGGTGGCTGGCATCGACTTGCGTCGCCCGAGCCGCGATGATCTGCGGCGGCTCACGCTCGACATTGGCTACCTCTCGCAGACCTCGGGCGATGAGTTGCGCAACGACCTCACCATCGCCGAAAACATTGCCGACCCGATTCTGAGCCGCGATCGCGACTTCGACCAGCGGGCGCTCGGCCGCGCTGCGGCAATGCTCATTGACGCGGTTGACCTCGAACTGGGCATGCTCAACCGCTTCCCATTTGAGCTCTCGCGCGGTCAGCGGCAGCGTGTTGCCTTCGCGAAGGCGCTCATCGTGGAGCCCGCCGTGTTTATTGTCGATGAGCCCGCGCAGGGCGTTGACATCATTGCTCGCCCGGCGCTGTTCTCGTTGCTTGAGCGCCTCAACCGCGCGCGTGATCTCACCATGATTGTGATCAGCCACGACCTTGCGACGATCGAGCGGCTGACGAGCGAAGTGCTCGTGGTTGATCGCGGCGTCGTGCTTGCCCAGGGCGATATTGACGAGGTGCTGCGCGACCCCGACGACGAGTACCTGCGTCGACTTCGGGATGCACGCGAGTTTGCGCGAGCGCCGCTGCCGGGGCTCGTCGACCGCGAGACGATTGCGGCTGCGGAGCGTGTGGTTGGTGGCCTGTTTGCCGATGAAGACCTTGAGGCGGAAGCGGTGGACGCGGCCGAGCAGGACCGCCAGCGTTTGATTGAAGACCGACCAGAGTTCGCGCGGTTTCATCACGAAGTGACCGAGGCGTCGACCGATGCGACGACGAAGGATGCGAAGGAGTAGAGATGTCGGGGTTTACGCACCAGGCGGTGCTTGCAGACGGTCCGCGCCGGTTTGAGGGGGAGTCGCGACCAACGCCCGGCCCAATCGCCGTGCTGCCAGTGACTGAGAAGCCGCAGCCCGAACGTGAAGTTGTGGAGTCAGCAGGGGGCACGCTTGCCCCGCTCGGCCCCGAAACCCGTGGCATCGTCTACACCTCGTACCGCGACGTCGACTCCCTCATCGAAGCGCTCGAGCAGTACCCCGAGATTCGCTGGGTGCAGCTGCCATTTGCGGGCATTGATGTGTATGCGAAGCGCCTGGCGCCGCACGCTGAGCGCGGTGTGGTGTTTACCTCAGGGAAGGGTGCGTTCGCGCAACCCGTGGCCGAACACGCGTTGATGCTCACACTCGCGGCGCAGCGGCAATTGCCGGTGCGCTTGCGTGCGACCGGCTGGCATCGCGGCGGCGGCCGTTCGCTCTTCGGCGCGAATGTGGTGATCGTCGGGGCGGGCGGTATTGCCCTGGCACTGCTCAACCTCTTGCAGCCCTTTGGGGTGACCACAACGGTGGTGCGTCGCCGCGAGGGCGCCGTTGCTGGTGCTGATCGCACGGTCACCACCGACAAGTTCGCTGAGGTGCTCGCCGACGCCGATGTGGTGGTGCTCGCAGCTGCCGCGACCGACGACACCCGCCACCTCATTGATGCCGACCGGCTCGCCGCGATGAAATCGACGGCCGTGCTCGTGAACATTGCTCGTGGCCCGCTCGTCGACACGGATGCGCTCGTCGCGGCCCTTGACGCTGGTGAGATCTACGGCGCGGGACTTGATGTCACCGACCCGGAGCCCTTGCCCGACGGGCATCCACTGTGGACGAATGATCGTTGCATCATTACGCCGCACACCGCCGACACTCCCGAGATGACGCGCCCGCTCATGGCGGTGCGTGTCGCCTCAAATGTGCGCGGGTTCCTCGACACTGGGGAGTTCGTCGGGGTCGCCGATCCCCGCGTCGGTTACTGAGCTGTGTTTGCCGTGACTGGCCGATTTCGCGTTGCGGCTCGAGTGGTGGTAGTCTCTTCGAGTTGTCATCCCCGATAGCTCAATTGGCAGAGCAGCCGGCTGTTAACCGGCAGGTTGTTGGTTCGAGTCCAACTCGGGGAGCGAAACCCGAAAACCCCCGCACCGAGGTGCGGGGGTTTTCGTTTGTGGCTGGCAGGTTGGGGGGCCTATAACCCTAAAACCCCCTATGACCGTTGATCAACGACGAGCGGCCCTCCAGCGCAGGGGGCCACTCGTCTTCGCGCCAGGCTCGCTAACCCTCGAGGTGATCGACGCCGGGCGTCCAGGACACCCCGGGCACGCCCCAGCGCTGCTTGCGCATGATCTTTTGCGCGGTCTTCCACAGCGGCACCGGCAACCGGTCAATGTAGATCACGCCATCGAGGTGGTCGTACTCGTGCTGCAGAATTCGCGCGAACCAGCCCTCCGCTTCGAGCTCGTAGGCATTGCCGTCGAGATCACGGGCGCGCATGAGCACGGCAGGGGAGCGACGCAACTCGAAGCGTTCGCCAGGGAACGAGAGACAACCCTCTTCCTCATCCTCATCGGTCTCCTCGAACGATTCGGGTACCGATGGGGCGAGCCAGAGCACCGGGTCAATCGCGACTCCGCGCAACTCTTCGCCCTCATTGTTCTCCCACGAGTAGACAAAGAGTCGCTTGTTCACACCGATTTGCGGGGCTGCGAGACCGACGCCGGGCGCCGCATCCATCGTTTCGAACATATCGGCGACGAGCGTGCGAATCTCATCGGTGATTTCACCAACGGGTTCTGCCACGTGGTGCAGCACCGGCTCGCCGTAGATCTGGATGGGAAGAATCGTCATAGCGTCCAGGTTATCCGCGTGGCCGCGCATCCTCGGCGGTTACGATGCCTGCGTGAACACTCCGCTGGCCGAACTACTCGCAGCAGCCTCGCATCCGAGCCTCGGGCCGGTGCAACTCATTGGCGTCGCCATCGCCGTCGTGGGGGCCGTGTTCATGTCGCTGGCGGCGATGCTGCAGCACCGCGGCGTCGCGCGCGTGGATGCGGCATCGGGCAGTGCCGGCGGCAGTGGACTCGGCGGCGGTCAACTCATGGCACTCTTGCGGCAACCGGTGTGGCTTGCCGGTACGGGCCTGATCATCGTCGCAATCTGCCTGCAGATCACCGCACTCATTTTTGCGCCGCTCGTGGTGGTGCAACCACTCGGCGTGATCTCACTCGTCGTGACGACGCTGATTACCTCGCACCAATCGGGCCGTCGCATGCCTCGGATCAAGCTCGCCGCCGTGCTCATTTCTGTGCTCGGCATCGCCGCTTTTGTCACGGTGGCGGCATTTGTCGCGGTCGATTCGCCGATCACGCAGATGGAACTGTTCACAGTGCTCATCGTGCTGTTCGTCGTGATTGTTGCGCTCGTTGCGGGCTTTCTCGCCGCGCGCCAGAGCCGCTTTCGCTCGCTCTACTACATCGTCGCTGGAGGGGCGCTCTATGGCTTTGTGGCGACCCTCGCCCGCGTGGTCATTGGGCGCCTGCGTGAGGGCGACTTTGGCGGCCTCACCATCCTGTGCGTGTTGAGTCTCGCGCTCGCACTCGCTGCCGGGAGCTACTTCGTGCAAACCGCCTACGCCTCGGGATCGCCTGATCTCGTGGTTGCCGGCCTCACGGTCATCGATCCACTCGTCGCCGTCGCAATCGGCATCGTCGTGCTTGGTGAAACTGCGGGCGCACCAGCCTGGGCACTCATCGCCTTTGTCGTGTTCGGTGCCGTGAGTGCGTTCGGCGTGTACCTTCTTGCGGCCCACCAGGATGAGGACGAAGTCGCCGCGGTGCGCTCACGCGCACTCGGGAGCGAGCACCTCCGACCCGAGTCGGATCAATAATTGCGACCTTAGTGGGGGATAGCCTCGCGGTGTTCAGGCCGAACCCGAACTAGAGTGGTGCGGACGTTAGCCAATCTAAGGACTCCTCACTCGTGCCCGATCAGACCCCCGCAACGACCGACGCCCCGCGTCCGCTGCGACTGCTCATCGCCGCAGACACCTTCCCGCCCAACATCAACGGGGCAGCGAAGTTCACGGTGAATCTGGCAAGCGGCATGGCCGCGCGCGGTCTTGATGTGCACGTCGTGGCTCCGGCCGCATCCCGTCGCCACGGCACCTGGCAGGAAACCTACGATGGCCAGCGCATCACCGTGCACCGCCTCCCGTCTGACCGCTGGTGGCCCCACGATTGGTTGCGCTACGTGAAGCCGTGGATGGCACGCCACTACATGCGCAAGGTGCTCGATAAGGTGCAGCCCGATGTCGTGCACTATCAATCGGCAGTGGTGCTTGGCCGCGCCGTGGTGCGTGAGGCGGAAGGACGCGATATTCGCATCATCGGCACGAACCACCTCATGCTTGAGAACATGCTTGAGCACACCATGCTCCCGGCGCCGGTGCAGACCTGGGCCTCGAAGGTGTGGTGGCGCGATGCGCACAAGACGTTCGCCGCGACCGCCGCCTTGACGACACCGACCCGTCGCGCTGCCGACTTCCTTGAGCACAACGGCGATCTGGAAGGCGTGCTCGCGATCTCCTGCGGTATTCGCAAGAGCGACTACGCGGCCGATTGGGCGCAAAAGGATGCGCCGCGAATCCTGTTTGTGGGTCGCGTGACCGGCGAAAAGCAGATCGACGTGCTCATCAAGGCCTTCGCGAAACTCGACCCGGCACTCGGTGCCCGTCTTGAAATCGCGGGTGGTGGTGACCAGAAGGTGCACCTCGAAAAGCTCGCGCGCGACCTCGGTGTTGCTGACCGCACGAAGTTCTATGGCTATGTGTCGGATGAGGAACTGCGAAACCTCTACACGAACGCAACGGTCTTTGCGATTCCCTCGATTGCCGAGTTGCAGTCGATCGCGACGATGGAAGCAATGGCCTCGGGCCTGCCCGTCGTGGCAGCGAACGCGATGGCGCTACCGCACCTCGTACATGACGGTCAGAACGGGTACTTGTTTGCGCCGGGGAACGTCGAGGAATGTCGAGTGGCACTTGAGCGCGTACTTACGGCCCCGCAGGAAGAGCGGGTGCGTCTTGGCCAAGAGGGTTATCGCCTCGTGGATGCGCACGATATTGATGCCACGATGGCGCTGTTTGAGCGCCTCTATCGCGGTGAGTCGGCACAGGATGTCGCTAAGGACTCGGCGAACGAGCAGGACCACTCGCTCGACTTCGTGGTTGAGGCCGTGACCGGCTCGATCCCGACCGTTCGCCGCGACAAGTCCGCGGAGTAGTTGGCGGCGGTCTCGATCCGCTTCGCTACTCGACCACCCACGGTTGGTGGATTGAGTAGGCCGAAGGGCCACATTGGTGGATTGAGTAGGCCGAAGGCCGTATCGAAATCACCCGTCCGAGTGCTCCGCGCGCCGCTCCAGCTCAGCCTCGACCCGCTCGACCTTGCCCGCGAGATCACCCGTCACACCCGGCCGAATATCGGCCTTGAGCACGAGCGACACCCGTGACCCATAGCGACCGATGGCTTCGGTGGCGGCCTTCACAACCGCCATCACCTCATCCCAATCGCCCTCGATGGTGGTGAACATGGCGGTCGTTTCGTTTGGAAGTCCGGACGCCCGCACCACCTCGACGGCCGCAGCAACGGCGCGGTGGTACGAGCCCGGTTCATCCGCCTCGACACTCGGATCTGAGGGCGGGCCGGAGGGAGCGATCGAAAAGGCTGCAAGCATGCGGCCAGTATGGCGAATGCACCTGCGACGGCCATCCACGGCGCATATCCACGGCACAATGGACTGGTGACTTCCGCTTCTCTTTCGCAGCCCACCACCGGCCACAGCCGCAACCCTCGTGCCGATCTCCTCGGTGCGCGTCGCGTCGTGGTGAAGATCGGCTCGTCGTCGCTCACTCGCGCCGACGGCCGTCTCAATGTGCCAGCGCTGCGGAAGCTCGTGGATGTGCTCGCGGAAGTTGCCGGGCAGGGCAAGCAGGTCGTGCTTGTCACCTCGGGTTCGATTTCGGCGGGATTTATGCCGCTTGGCCTTGATCGCCGTCCGACCGATGTCGCCACCGCACAGGCCGCCGCCGCAGTCGGCCAATCGGCGCTCATGTCGACCTACACCGATGCGTTCGGTGCCTACGACATCCCGGTCGGCCAGATCCTCATTACTGCCGCCGACACGGTGCGCCGCTCGCGCTACCACCACGCCGTGCAGGCGTTCGAGCGGTTGCTTGAACTCGGTGCCGTGCCGATTGTGAACGAGAACGATGCACTCGCGACGAGCGAGTTGCGGTTCGGCGACAACGACCGGCTCGCGGCACTGGTTGCCCAACTCATCCGCGCGGATGCGCTGGTGCTCCTCACCGACGTCGACGGACTCTATGACGCCCCGCCCTCGCAGGTGGGCGCGCAGCGCATCCCATTGGTCGAACACATGGCGGATGTTGCCGATGTGGAAGTGACCGGTCGCGGCTCTTCGTTTGGCACCGGCGGCATGATCACGAAGCTGCAATCGGCCGAGATGGCGACGCAGACCGGCATTCCGGTGCTGCTCACGCAGGCGGCGAATGTCGGTCGCGCGTTTGCGGGTGACGATGTCGGCACGTGGTTTGTCGCCTCGGCGAATCGCACGAGCCGCCGCAAAGTGTGGCTGGAACATGCCGCGGCGATGACCGGCCGGCTGGTGGTCGACGAAGGCGCGGCTCGCGCGCTCCGCGATCGCGGCGCATCGTTGCTTGCGGCGGGCATCCGGCGCATCGAGGGTGACTTCGTCACCGGTGACCCGGTAGAGATCATCACCGAGCGCGGCGAGAGCATTGCGCACGGCATTTCAGCCTATGACGCGGGGGAGTTGCCGCAGATGCTTGGCCGCTCGAGCGATGACCTTCGTGATGAGTTCGGCGAATCGCGCGTGCGGGCAATTGTGCACCGCGATGACATGGTGCTCGTGCGTGCGACGGTGACCGATGTGCATTCGGTTGGCGGCATGCAGGTGGCCGACTAGCTGTGACGCACCTCACCGCGGAATCGGGCGAACTAGACTCGGAGGCATGACTGCCTCGAACACTGTTGAGACTGACCGCGAGATCGACGACGCGGTTCGTGCCGTCGCGCGTCGCGCCCAGATTGCCGCCCGCACGCTCGCGACTGCGACCCGCGCGGTCAAGGATGCGGCCCTGCACGCGGCCGCCGATGCGCTTGAGGCTAACGCCGACGAGATTGTCGCCGCCAACGCCGAGGACATGGCCCGCGGTGAGGCAAACGGCCTGAGCTCGGGCCTCCTCGACCGGCTCCAGCTCAGCACCGAGCGTATTGCCGCCATCGCCGCAGCCCTGCGCGAAGTTGCCGGCCTGCCCGACCCGGTTGGTGAAATCGTGCGCGGTTCGACGCTGCAAAACGGCCTGCGCCTCAAGCAGGTGCGCGTGCCGATGGGTGTTGTTGGCATGATCTATGAAGCGCGCCCCAATGTTACGGTCGATGCCGCCGGACTCGCACTTAAGTCAGGCAACGCGGTCATTCTGCGCGGCGGGGCAGCCGCACTCGAATCGAACCGAGTGATCGTGCGCGTGCTCGGCGACGCGCTCGAAGCGCAGCAGCTTCCCCGCGACCTCGTGCAGACGGTCGACGAATACGGACGCGCCGGCGGCGTCGCCCTCATGCGCGCCCGCGGCCTCGTCGACGTGCTCGTGCCCAGAGGTGGCGCCTCGCTCATCCGCACCGTGGTGGAAGAATCGGTTGTGCCGGTCATCGAAACCGGTACCGGCAACGTGCACATCTACGTGGATGCCTCGGCCGACCTCGACAAGGCGCTCCCGATCGTGCTCAACGCCAAGACGCAGCGCGTGGGGGTGTGCAATGCGGTCGAGTCGCTTCTCGTGCACGAAGACGTCGCTGAAGAGTTCCTGCCGCGTGTGTTTACGGCGCTCGTCGAGAAGAACGTGCGGCTCCACGCTGATGACCGAAGCCGCAACGCGGTGCCGGCTGGTGCATCGATCGCCGCGGCGACCGAAGAAGACTGGGAGACCGAGTACCTCGACTACGACCTCGCGGTGAAAACCGTTGCGACGCTCGACGAGGCAATCGAGCACATCCGCACCTACAGCTCGGGCCACACCGAGGCGATCCTCACCGAGTCACTCGCGGCGAGCGAGCGCTTCGTCGCTGAGGTCGATGCGGCGGTCGTCGCCGTCAACGCCTCGACGCGGTTTACCGATGGGGGAGAGTTCGGCCTCGGCGCTGAGCTCGGTATCTCGACCCAGAAGTTGCACGCGCGCGGCCCCATGGGTCTCGCCGAACTCACGACCACGAAGTGGATCGTCAACGGCGAAGGCCAAGTGCGTCCGTAGCGAGACGAGAGGGGCCCGCATCCAATTGGATGCGGGCCCCTCTCGTGCGCGGAACTAGCGGTTGATGTAACCGCCGTCGATCTGCAGGCAGGTGCCATGCACATACGACGAGGCGTCGGAGGCGAGCCACATGCTGCCCTGTGCGATCTCGTCAGCCTGCGCGAAGCGGCCAAGGGTCGAGAGCTGCTGCGCGTAAGCCTCGGGGTCGAAGTTGAAGCGCTCAAGCGCGTCGCGGAGCATTGGTGTGTCGACGGCGCCAGGGGCGACCGCGTTCACGCGGATACCTTCCGTGCCGACCTCGACCGCAGCGGTCTTGGTGAGTCCGAGCACCGCGTGCTTCGCCGAGTTGTAGGCGGCGGTGTACGGCTGCGGACGGAAGCCCGAGACCGACGAGATGTTGATTATCGAGCCGCCCTTGCCCTGGGCCTGCATCTGGCGAATCTGGTACTTGAGGCCGAGCGCGACGCCCTTGACGTCAACGGCCATGATGCCGTCCCACACGTTCGCGTCGAAGTCGGCGATGGGAGCCTGATCGGGAGCGCGGGCGGCGTTGTTCACGGCAACGTTGAGTTCGCCATACGTGTCGACGGCAAACTTCACCATTGCCTCGACCTCGGCTTCGTTCGAGACGTCGACGTGCACGAAGGATGCTTCGCCACCGTTCGCCTTGATTTCTTCGGTGACCTTCTGGCCGAGTTCGTCGTTAAAGTCAGCAACGACGACCTTGGCACCAGCGGATGCGAAGAGCTTGGCGGTTGCCTCGCCCATGCCCATAGCCGCGCCGGTGACAATGGCGACCTTGCCTTCGAGAACGGGGAACGTCTGGTTGGTCATGCTTCCTCCTGCGTTGGGTGAGGACCGCACAGATGCGCGGCGTTCATCCATCTTCTGAAACGAAAGCGACCAAAGCCTGCGTGCGAGCGGAACCGCGGCGGTCAAGCCGGTAGCATGTCGCTGTTCGGGGCGGTAGCTCAGCAGGTCAGAGCAGTGGACTCATAATCCATCGGTCACGGGTTCAAGTCCCGTCCGCCCTACCAAGATGTGGACGCCGTCAAACGTGCAATTCGTTTTCATGCAAACTAGGCTCTCTCGGGTGGTCGTGTTCGGTCCGTTTGCTTGGGTCGATCTATCTGATGGGGTCCCTTGAAGGAAAAGAAGTTTTCGCGCCGCCGCGCGATGCGAGCAAGGGTCAGCGGCCTCGCACTCGCGTTGTTTGCCGGCATCCTGCCCACGGCGCTGGCAGGCTCGGCCGTGGCGCAGACGGCAAGTGCGTATGTCGACTCAAAGGGCAACCCCGTCACGATCGAGCAGCTCCGCCAGGCTGGCAACGACACCGTTGCCTTCTTGTACGAGGGTGCCGCTGCCGATGTGCCGCGCCCGGCAGACATGGACATCTGGCCCTCGGGCGATGTCTACGACAGCTTCAACATTCAGCCGGTCACGCCGATCGCCGACGGTGAAGTTGGCATGTGTGCCGTGACCATGATGGGGCAATCACAGGGCTTCAACATCGTGCGCACGTCGCCGACGGCGGTTGGTAGCTACCGCGACGTCACCCGCGACTTCGCGCAAACCACACCCCTCGTCGCTCAGACGCGCTACGACCAGCAGCCCCAGTTCGACAACGGCTACATGCTGACTCGCCCGGCAACAACGGCCGATGCGGCTGACGCGCTCACTGAATCGGGTCGCGTGCAGGTCGTCGGCGCCGACGCTGGATACTTCACCCTCGCCATGGACGGCTGGGGCGACCACTACTACGTCAACGCCGCCATCGGCGAGATGAACCAGAGCTCGCGACTGCGCATCGCCACGGCCGAAGACGTGAACAACTTCCGCTTGGTGCTCCGCCTTGACTCGGTCACCGACGTCGACCACTCGGTCACCGCAATGAACAACTGGACCGGTTGGTGGGCTCCCGGCTACACGCAGGCCCCGAGCGCGAACTTCACGGTCACGTACGAGGTCTCGAACGGCGTCACCTACGCCATCGTCGAAGCCACGACGATCCCGGCCGACACCTGGGCAACCATTACCTTCCACGGGCGCGTGCCAGCTGACGCATACGTGGCGGGCGGCCAACTCTTCTCGTGGTCGGCAGCGACCGCAAGCTTCCCGAACCTCGGATGCGAAATGCCAACACCGCGCTGGGACGAGACCTCGCACTTCCCGGGCGCCTCAGTGAGCCTGCCGAATGTCGGCGATGTCATCCCGCAGGGCACGACTCCCGCCGAGACCACCGTCACCGCTGCCAGCATCGATTGGGCGACGACCACCGGTACGACCACCGGCGAGGTCTCCATCGACGCGGCCACCGGCGTACTCACGACCGAAGTTCCCGCGGATGCGGTCCCGGGCACTTACACCGTGCCGGTCACGATCACCTACGGTGACGGTACCTCGCAGATTGTCGACGTCATCATCAACGTTCTCCCCGTTGCCGCCTACTTGGATACGACGGTGAACCAGGGTGAAACCGCGACCGTTGCGGCGCCGCTCGACCAGGCGGGCAACGCCATGCCCGAGGGCACGACCTACGCACCCGGAACCGATGTTCCCGCCTGGGCAACGGTCAACGCCGACGGCACCATCACTGTGTCGCCCGACGCCACCGTTCCCGCCGATGTCTACGAGGTCCCGGTCGTCGTGACGTTGCCAAGTGGCGAGGTCACGACCGTCATCGCCAAGGTCACTGTCGTCAACCCGAATGCTCCCGCGTACGAGAATGGCACGGTCAAGCAGAGCGAAACCATCACCATTCCAACCCCGGCGAACCCTGATGGTTCGGCGCCGCCGGAGGGCACCACGTATGCTCCTGGCGACAACGTGCCGAGCTGGGTCGCTGTGAACGAAGACGGCACGCTCACCGCGTCGCCCGGAACCGATGTCGCCCCCGGCGACTACTCGGTGAACGTCCTTGTCAACTACCCGGATGGCAGCACCGCCACGATCACCGCAGTGATCACTGTGGTGGCGCCCGTTCCGCCGGTAGGCACCGACCCGGCAACGACTGCTTCGGTTGCCCCCGCCGCTGGAGGCTCAAGCCTTGCGAGTACCGGTGCCGATGCATCCGGTCTCGTCTGGTTCGCTGCCCCGATCGCCTTCGCCGGCGCTGCGCTGCTGTTCACCGCACGCCGACGTGGTCAGCGTGACCACAACTAGCGCTCGATAACGCCACATCACCGGGCCGGTCATTCAATTGAATGGCCGGCTCGCGGTGTTTCCACCAGCTCGCGGGGCGGACATTCCAGCGCGTGACAAGTCAGTTCGACTTCATCTCGAGCGCTAGATCTTCGTGCGTGCGTTACTCGACGAGACGTGATGTTGGACGAGAGGTTCTGGGATGGCCCACCACATACTTGTGCCCGAAGCGACCGCAACTTCGGGCGCCGCGCATCTGCATGGTCGGGCGCAAAGGCTGAACGTTCAACGTCGCTGGCCGAGGCATCGTCGCTGGCAATGAAATCCCTTCGGCGGCCCATCGAATTCGGCAACGCCTGGCGCCACACCTAGCCCCGCGCGTCAACTGATGTTTACTTAGTTGGCTAGGCTGGCGGGGTGAAGGCATTTGATTCTCTTAACGTGCAGACCATCCTCCCTGAAGCGTTGCGCCCGCTCGAGGTGATCTCGAAGAACCTTCGGTGGTCTTGGCGCCCCGAGTCGGAGCGACTGTTCCGGTCGATCGACGACCACCTGTGGCGTGAAACCGGCCACAACCCGGTGGTTCTCCTCAAGCGCATTTCGGCCTCGCGTGCCGAAGAACTCGCAAACGACGCCGAGTTCCTCCACCGGATGCAGCAGGAGGTCGAAGAGCTCGAGACCTACCTTGCCCTCGACCGCTGGTACGAGAAGCAGACCCGCGGCACCGAAGATGCTGACACGATCGTCGCCTACTTCTCGATGGAGTTCGGCATCGCCCAGTCGCTGCCCATCTACTCGGGTGGTCTCGGCGTGCTCTCGGGCGACCACATGAAGTCGGCCTCCGACCTCGGCGCCCCGATCATCGGTATCGGCCTTCTCTACACTTACGGCTACTTCTCGCAGACGCTCTCGCGCGAAGGCTGGCAGCAGGAGCGCTACACGCAGCACGCACCCGAAGACCTCGCCGTCACTCCGGTGCTTGACAAGACTGGCGAGCAGCTCCACGTGAGCGTCACCTTCCCGGGTGACCGCGAAGTTCAGATTGCGGTGTGGAAGGCACAGGTCGGCAACGCGCCGCTGCTGCTGCTCGACACGAACATCCCGGCGAACGACGAAGACATGCGTTCGATCACCGACCGTCTCTACGGTGGCGACGCCGAGCACCGCATCAAGCAGGAGCTCGTCCTCGGTGTTGGTGGCGTTCGCGCCGTCCAGGCCTACTGCGAGATCGAGGGCCTCAGCCAGCCCGACGTTTACCACATGAACGAAGGCCACGCTGGTTTCTCGGGCACCGAGCGCATCGGCCAGCTGATCCGCCAGGGCGAGACCTTTGAGACCGCCCTCGCGGTCGTGCGTGCCTCGACCATCTTTACCACGCACACCCCCGTGCCGGCCGGTATCGACCGATTCGACATGAACCTTGCGGCCCGCTACCTGCAGGCCGACGAGCAGGGCTTGAGCAAGCTCGCCCCCGGCGTGCCGGTAGCTCGCGTCATGGAACTCGGCGCCGAAGACGACCTCTCGCGCTTCAATATGGCCCACCTGGGTCTGCGTTCGGCACAGTATGCGAACGGTGTCGCGAAGTTGCACGGCAAGGTCTCGCGCGGCATGTTCCGCGACCTCTACCCGAACTTCGACCAGCGCGAAGTGCCGATCACCTCGATCACCAACGGTGTCCACATCCCCACCTGGACCCGTGGCCCGATCAAGTCGGTCGTCGCGGCTATGTCGGGCGGCCGCGACCTCGCCACCGCAAACCACTGGCGCGAGGCTGACGCAGTCGGTTCCCCCGAACTCTGGCGCATTCGCAATGAACTGCGCAGCGACCTCATCACCCGGGCGCGCCGCCTGGTGCGTCAGTCGTGGGTGGCCCGCGGTGCGCAAGAAGCCGAGCTCGGCTGGACCAACAACATCCTCGATGACAAGGTGCTCACCGTCGGTTTCGCCCGTCGAGTCTCCACCTACAAGCGCCTCACGCTCATGCTCCAGAACCCCGAGCGTCTGCGTCGCATTCTTACGAACCCTGACCGTCCGGTGCAGTTCATCATCGCCGGGAAGGCGCACCCGGCCGATATGGGCGGCAAGCAGCTCCTTCAGGAACTCGTGCGCTTCGCCGATGAGGCGGGCGTGCGCGACCGCATCATCTTCCTGCCCGACTACGACGTGACGATCGCGAAGTTCCTCGTGGCCGGCTCTGACATCTGGCTCAACAACCCGATTCGTCCGCAGGAAGCCTCGGGTACTTCGGGCATGAAGGCCGTCATGAACGGCTGCCTCACGCTGTCGATCTCTGACGGCTGGTGGGATGAGTTCCGCGACGACACCGTCGGCTGGACCATTCCCGAGGCTGTCACCAACGATGAGCGTCAGCGTGACCTGCTCGAATCGGAGGCGCTCTACGACCTCCTCGAGCACGAGATCGCACCGCTGTTCTACGACCGCGACGAGCAGGGCATCCCGCAAGACTGGGTGTCGAAGGTTCGCCGTTCGATGTCGATCGTCGGCCCGCAGGTGAGCGCCGAACGCATGGTGCGCGACTACTGCACCGAGCTTTACATGCCGGCCGGCCGCTCAGCTCGCGCCGCACTGAACGAGGGCGCCGCGCGCGAGTTCGCTGAGTGGCAGCAGAAGGTGCGTGCATCCTGGCCGCTCGTTGTCGTGCACGATGTGCGCAACGAGACCGCATCGCCCGTCGCCGGTGGCAACGTCGAGATCACCGCGAAGGTGAGCCTCGGCGACCTCGAGGCGAAGGATGTCAAGGTCGAGGCGATCATCGGTCGCGTCGACGAGGCGGGCAACCTGGTTGCCCCGCGTTCGGTCGAGATGGCACTCAACGGTTGGGACGACGACCGCTGGGGCGCCTCAATTGAGATCGACGACCCGGGCAACTTCGGTTACACCGTGCGTGCGGTGCCGAAGCATGCGCTACTGCGCTCGCCTGCGGAAATGGGCCTCGTGCAGCTGCCTCGCAAGTAGGGTTCACAGCTAGATAGGGATGCGGTCTCGGGCAGTTGGCTCGGGACCGCATCGCTCTTCCGTGGCCGCGTACCAATCTGTGCCACACACGAGCTCATCTCCCGCTGAGAGGGTACATAGCGCCCTGTGAGGCACAGATTCGTACAGGGAGGGTGGCGGCTGGATGAGTTTCGCCGTCAACTACGTCGCTCGCCGAAACACGCCGCGCCGGATGAATCACACCCTTGTCGTTTAGCACTAACGTCAGGCATAATTCCGGTGACGGCATTGATTTGTCGCTAATCGAATAACGCGGTGTCAGCTGAAACTCGCAGTCACGGAATGGTCGTAGGGGAAGACGTACCACCCGTAACACTGGAGGAAATCATGACTGCACCGACCACGCGCGGCGTGCTTTATGTGCACTCCGCGCCACGCGCACTGTGCCAGCACGTTGAATGGGGGCTAGGGCGCGCCATCGGCGTTGCCGCCCACCTGCCGTGGATCGCACAGCCGGTGATTCCTGGCACCGTACGCGCCGAGTACGCCTGGGAAGGCAAGCCCGGCACCGGTGCCGCCATTGCCTCGCAGCTGCGCGGCTGGGAGCACCTGCGCTTCGAGGTGACCGAAGACCCAAGTGAGAACGTCGACGGCGGTCGTTGGATGCACACGCCGGGCCTCGGCATCTTTTTTGCGCAGACGGATGCTGCCGGGAACGTCGTCGTCCCCGAAGACCGAGTGCGATACGCGCTTGAGGTCGCCGGGGGCAACACGACCGAGTTGCACCGCGAACTGCGCCTGGCGCTCGGCCAGGCCTGGGACGAAGAGCTTGAGCCTTTCCGCACCGCGGGCGACGAGAGCCCGGTCGTCTGGATGCACCGGGTCGGCTAATGCTTCGAGTGCCTCAGCACGCGTAAGAGAACACGGCACTGCCCCCGCACCGATTCGGTGCGGGGGCAGTTTCTTGTGTGGTGGGAGTCTCGATACGCTTCGCTACTCGACCAGCCAGGGATGGCCGCTACTCGATCAACCAGACCAATTGGTTGGTCGAGTAGGAGCGTAGCGACGGATCGAGACCACCTACTAGTACTTGCGGATTGCGAGCACCGCGTTGTGGCCACCGAACCCGAACGAGGCCGAGATGGCGAGGTCGCCCTTCTTGAGCTCGATTGGGCGCGGCTCGGTCACGACGTCGAGGCCGATCTCCGGATCCATATTGTCGACGTTGATCGTCGGGGGCAACACGCCCTCGTCGAAGGCCAACGCGGTGAACATCGCCTCAATCGCACCGGCGCCACCGAGCAGGTGGCCGGTCGAGGCCTTCGTGGCGCTCACTGGAATCGAGTCAATGCGCTCGCCGAACACCCGCTTGAACGCGTTGTACTCGGCGATGTCGCCAACTGGAGTCGAAGTAGCGTGCGCATTGATGTGCACGACCTCATCAGGTGCCGCACCAGCCTGCTCAAGGGCGGCCTCAACGGCGCGGGACGCACCGGCGCCCTCGGGTTCGGGGGCGGTGATGTGGTACGCATCCGCGGTCACGCCGCCACCAGCGATTTCGGCGTAGATGTGGGCACCGCGCGCGAGCGCGTGTTCTTCGGTTTCGAGCACGAGTGCCGCAGCACCTTCACCGAGCACGAAGCCATCGCGGTCGACGTCGTAGGGACGTGAGGCGAGCGTCGGTTCGTCATTGCGCGTCGAGAGTGCCTGCATTGCGGCAAAGGCGGCAATCGGCAGCGGGTGCACGGCGGCCTCCGAGCCACCAGCGATCACGACATCGGCCTCACCCGACTGCAGGTGTTCGTAGGCCTGGATGATCGACTCGGTACTTGACGCGCACGCCGACACGGCCGTGCGAATACCCGCGCGCGCTTCAAGATCCATACCGATGGCCGCACCCGGCGCGTTCGGCATGAGCATCGGCACCGTGAGCGGCATGACGCGGCGAGCGCCGCGCTCGCGCAACACATCCCAGGCATTGAGGAGCGACCAGACGCCACCAATGCCGGTGGCCCAGTCAACGAGCAAGCGCTCCGGTGCTACCGTGCTCGTGCCGCCCTCGCCAAAGCCGGCGTCAGCGAACGCTTCGCGACCGGCGATCAGTGCGTACTGGCTCGAGGGGTCGAGGCGCTTGGCCTCGACGCGCGTGAGGTGGTCAAAGGGGTCGGCTGCGACCGTGGCCGCGAACTTTACCGGGAGCTCGTTCTCGGCGAACACACCCTCTCGCTTGAGGGGCTTGGCGCCGGATTCACCGCGCAGCAGGGCCTCCCAAGTGTCGCGAGCAGTGGCCGCGAGCGGCGAGAAGGCGCCGATGCCGGTAATGACGATCTTTTTGGTCATAGACGGAGTCTCATTCATGGTCGGTCACAAGTGGGTACAACTGGCGTCGGTGGGCGGGAGCAAACGCATCCCGCCCACCGAATCGACTACGCCTCCTGGGCGCCGTCGATGAAGTCGACCGCGTCCTGCACGGTCTTGAGGTTCTCGACCTCAGCGTCGGGGATCTTTACGTCGAACTTCTCCTCGGCGTTGACGACAATCGTCATCATCGAGATCGAGTCGATGTCGAGGTCGTCGGTGAACGACTTGTCCGCGGTAACCGTGTCAGCGGCGATACCCGTCTCCTCGTTCACGAGCTCGGCGAGGCCGGCGAGAATCTCATCCTTCGAAAATGCCATTTGATACTCCTTGTTTGGTTGTGACCGTTGCCCAGTGTATTAGTGCGCGGGTCGGGTTCGTTGATGGGGCTATGAGCGCGCCGCGGATGCGGAGCTACGGAAGGCGCACGACCTGCGCCGCGTAGGCGAGGCCGGCACCAAAGCCGATCTGGAGGGCAAGACCGCCCGAGCACTCCGGGTGTTCCTTGAGCAGGCGGTGGGTGGCGAGTGGAATAGACGCGGCCGAGGTGTTGCCGGTGTCCTCAATATCGCGGGCAATGACGACGTGTTCGGGCACGCCGAGTTGCTTTGCGAACTCGTCGATGATGCGCATGTTCGCCTGGTGCGGGATGAACGCGCTCAGGTCTTCGGCGGTAATTCCGGCCTTGTCGAGCGCTTCGCGAGCGACCTTGGCCATCTCCCACACGGCCCAGCGGAAGACCGCTTTGCCGTCCTGGCGCAGTGTCGGCCATTCGACCTCACCACGACGGTACTCCTGGAGCTCGTGGTTCATTGCCACGGCATCCCACTTGCCGCCGTCAGAGCCGACGATCGACTCGGCGATGCCCGGCTCATCGGCCGGGCCAACGACTGCTGCGCCGGCACCGTCGCCGAGGAGGAACGAGATCGAACGGTCGGTTGGGTCGACGATGTCTGAGAGCTTCTCGGCGCCGATCACGAGCACATACTCGGCAACGCCCGCGCGGATGAGGGCATCGGCCTGCGCGATCGCATAGCAGTAGCCCGCGCATCCGGCAGAAATGTCGTAGGCGGCAGCGGGGGAGGCGCCGACGGCCTCGCATACGCGAGTGGCGGCGGCCGGAGTCTGCACCATATTCGTGATGGTCGCGAGAATCACGGCGCCAATGCGCTGCGGCTCGATTCCGGCTTCAGCGATTGCCTCATTCGCGGCAATCGTGGCCATGTCGACAATGTTCTTGCCGCCGTGCTCACGGGCGCGGGTGACGATGCCGGTGCGCTGGCGAATCCACTCGTCGCTCGAGTCAATCGGGCCGGCGAGCTCGTCGTTCGTCACGAGTTTGTCGCCACGATAGGCGCCAAGGCCGTGGATGCGCGTGTACTTTGCGCCAATTGCCTGCTGCAGGGTAGGGGAGGCAGTCATGCGGTTCCTTTCGAAGGTGCTGACGCTAGTTTGCCGAGTCGAAGAGCGCTACGGCGGCATCCAAGTCGTTCGGCGCGTTGAGGTTGATGAGCTCGGTGCCGCGCATCGCACGCTTGGCGAGCCCGGTGAGCGTGCCCGCAGGAGCGGCCTCGATGAGCCCGGTGACGCCGGACTCGACGAAGTTCGCCATGCAGCGGTCCCAGCGCACGGGGCGATTGACCTGGTCGACGAGCAACTGACGGTAGTCGGCGCCGCTCGTCACTGCGGTGCCGTCGAAGTTGGTGAGGATGGGTCGCACCGGGTCGCTCACCGCGAATTCATCGGCGGATGCAGCGAGCGCGTCGTGCGCGTCGGCCATGTAGCGCGTGTGGAATGCGCCGGCGACCTTGAGGGGGATGACTCGGGTGCCAGCGACTGGCTCGGCCTTGAGCGCTTCGAGGGCGTCTGGTTCACCAGCGGCCACGATCTGACCGGCGCCGTTGTAGTTGGCGGGTTCCAGCGCAAGCTCGGTGAGTCGGGCCACAACGTCGGCCTCGTCGCCGCCAATGACGGCAGACATGCTCGTCGTGTGCTTGGCCGCATCCTCGGCCATCAGGTTCGCGCGACGGGCGACGAAGCGAATGGCGGTCTCGGCGTCGAAGATCCCAGCCGCATACGCCGCCGCGATCTCGCCGACCGAGTGACCCGCGACCGTGACGCCATCGAGACGTTCGCCGAGGCGCTCTGCCAGGGCATCCCACGAAAGGATGCCGGCGGCAACGATGAGCGGCTGGGCGATGGCCGTGTCGCGGATCGTGTCGGCGTCCGACTCGGTGCCGTGGGCGACGAGGTCGACTCCGCTGGCGTCGGCGAGGCGTTCAAGGGTGCTGCGAGATTCGGGTCGCTCCAGCCATTCGGCGAGGAAGCCAGGCTTCTGCGAGCCCTGCCCGGGGAAGGTCACGACGATAGTCATAACTTCCATCTTCGCAGGAACTACGGGTTTTCGTTGGCGCAAATCGCCAGAGAATCCCGCGAATCGTTGTGCGATTGGCTGAGCGCGCGGTTACGGGCGCTTACGCGGCGAGCGCACCGGTCGGCGTGCTTCGGTTCCACCCGAGTCGGCAATGCGGCCGAGAATCAGCGCCGATTGCAAGATGAGCGCTTCGCGGGCACCGGTCGCATCCCAACCAATGACCTCGCTAATGCGCTTCAGCCGGTAGCGCACGGTGTTCGGATGCACGAAGAGCTCGCGCGCGGTCGCTTCGAGCGAGCGACCGTTGTCGAGATAGCACCAAAGCGTCGTGAGGAGATCAGATTGGTGATCGGCGAGGGGTCGATAGACCCGCTGGACGAGGGTCTGGCGGGCGAGGGGATCCCCAGCAAGTGCGCGCTCAGGCAGGAGGTCGTCGGCAAGAATCGGTCGTTCAGCGCGGCGGTAGGCGCCGACAATTGAGAAGCCGGCGAGCGCCGCGCGGGCGCTGCGCGAGGCTTCAACAACCGACGGCACCTCGGGTCCGAGCACGAGTCGGCCTTCGCCGAATCCGGGTTCGAGTTGCCGGGCGATCTCAAGGAACGGCACCGGGTCTTCTTCGGTAGGTTCGTTGGGTTTTGCCCGTCCCACGACGAGCACGAGGCGATTGCCCTGCACTCCGACGAGCAAGTCCGTTTGGTTGTGGCGGGCAGTGCGACGCAGTTGATCAATCTCAAGCACCCGCGGGGTAGTGCCGACGAGTACCGCGACTTCGCCGTGGCCATGCCAGCCGAGCGCTGCCACGCGACTCGGCAACTCAGTGTCGTGCTCGCCCGTAAGAATCGAGTCGACAACGAGCGCCTCGAGGCGCGCATCCCACAAACCGCGCTGTTCGGCGGCGCGCGCATACACGTCAGCAGCCGCGAAGGCAATGTCACGCGAATAGCGCAACACGCCCTCGCGAATCTCTGGGGTCGCCGTTGCGGTGCGTTCTTCGAACACATCGACGACGACGTGGATGAGCTGCAGGGTCTGCTGCAGACTCACCGATCGCAAGAGTTCGCGCGGAGCAGCCGCGAAGACGTCCTTCGCGACCCAGGTTGCCGCATCCGAGTCTTCGAACCAGTCGACGAACGAGGAGATGCCCGATTGCGCGACGAGTCCCACCGCTGAGCGGCGGCCCGGCGGCATCTCGGAGAACCACGGCAGGTGGTCTTCCATGCGCTTGAGCACAGAAGTTGCGAGGTCACCGGTGATGCTACGAAGCCAAGCGACGGTGCGGGACTTTTCGGCGGTGGTATCGGCCATCTAACTTGGGCGGGCGGCGAATGACTGCCGCCCGCCCCTCCTGGTTCTCGTTCGGGTCGCCGAAGCGACCAATTGGATGCGGTGGGTTACTTCAGCGCTTAGGCGTCGCCGCCGGCGCTGCCCGACTCACCCGCACGCGGGTTGTGCAGGTCGTACTTGTCGATCGCCTGCTGGACGACCGCCTGGTCGACCTCGCCGCGGCGGGCAAGCTCGGCGAGCGTGCGCACCACGATCGAGTGCGAGTCGATCTTGTAGAAGCGACGGGCAGCCGCGCGGGTGTCCGAAATGCCGTACCAATCGGCGCCAAGGGTGACGTAGTCGCCCGGCACGAAGGGACGGATCATATCGGGCAGCGAGTGGTTGTAGTCGCTCACGCCGAGGAACACGCCGTTCGAGCCCGAGAGCTTGTCGGTGAGGTACGCCGACTTGCGCTCCTCGTTCGGGTGGGTCCAGTTGTGCTCGTCAGCCTTGAGACCGTCGCGGCGAAGCTCCGACCAGCTGGTGACCGACCAGACGTGCGCGCGCACGCCCCAGTCATCGCGCAGCAATTGCTGGGCGTGCAGTGCCCACGGCACTGCGACACCCGAGGCGAGCACCTGTGCCTCGGGACCCTCGCCAGCCTCGGGAGCCGAAAGGTAGTAAATCCCCTTCACGACACCTTCGACATCGAGGTTCTCGGGCTCGGCCGGCTGCTGCATCGGCTCGTTGTACATCGTGATGTAGTACATGACGTCCGGGTCCGGGTGTTCGCCGCCGTACATCCGCTCGATACCGGCACGCATGATGTGGCCGAGTTCGTACACGTAGCCCGGGTCGTAGGCCACGATGGCCGGGTTCGTGTTCGCGATGATGTGCGAGTGGCCGTCCATGTGCTGCAGGCCTTCACCGGCGAGCGTGGTGCGGCCGGCGGTGGCGCCAATGATGAAGCCGCGGGTCATCTGGTCGGCGGCAGCCCAGAAGCTGTCGCCGGTGCGCTGGAACCCGAACATCGAGTAGAACATGTACACGGGCACCATCAGTTCACCGTGCGTCGAGTACGAGGTACCCGTTGCGGTGAACGCCGAAGTGGCACCGGCTTCGTTGATACCCACGTGCATGAGCTGGCCCTGGGGCGATTCGCGGTAGGCGAGGAGCAGCTCGCGGTCGACGGCCATGTAGTGCTGACCGTGCGGGTTGTAGATCTTCGCAGTCGGGAAGAACGCGTCGAGACCGAAGGTGCGTGCTTCATCCGGGATGATCGGCACGATGCGGCGACCAAACTCACCTGAGCGCATGAGGTCCTTGAGCAGACGCACGAAGCCCATCGTGGTGGCGACTTCTTGGTTGCCCGAGCCCTTACGGGTGATCTCGTAAGTCTTCGGCTCGGGCAGCTCCACCTGGGTGTACTTCGAGCGGCGCTCGGGCACCGAACCGCCGAGTTCGCGACGACGCTCGAGCATGTATTGCAGCGTCGGGTCGTTCTCATCGGGGCGGTAGAACGGCACGTTGTAGATGTCGTCTTCAAGCTGCGCGTCGGTGACCGGGATGTGCAGCAGGTCACGGAACTGCTTGAGGTCTTGCAGCGTGAGCTTCTTCATCTGGTGGGTCGCGTTGCGGCCCTCGAAGTGGGCGCCGAGGCCGTAGCCCTTAATCGTGTGGGCGAGGATGACCGTCGGCTGGCCCTTGTGCTCAGTGGCTGACTTGTAGGCGGCGTAGACCTTCTCGTAGTCGTGGCCACCGCGCTTGAGGCCCCAAATCTGGTCGTCGCTGTAGTTTTCGACGAGCTTGAGGGCTTCGGGGTCACGTGCGAAGAAGTTGTCGCGCACGAACTTGCCCGACTCTGCCTTGTAGGTCTGGAAATCACCGTCGGGGGTGACGTTCATTAGTTTGCGCAGTGCACCGTGGGTGTCGCGGGCGAGCAGGTCGTCCCACTCGCGGCCCCAGATGACCTTGATCACGTGCCAGCCGGCGCCGCGGAAGAACGACTCGAGTTCCTGAATGATCTTGCCGTTACCGCGCACGGGACCGTCGAGACGTTGCAGGTTGCAGTTGACGACAAAGGTGAGGTTGTCGAGTTCGTTGTTCGCGGCGAACTGCAGCTGACCGCGCGACTCCGGCTCGTCCATCTCGCCGTCGCCGAGGAATGCCCACACGTGTGAGCCCGACGCATCCTTGATGCCGCGGTTCGTGAGGTACTTGTTCGTCTGGGCCTGCCAGATCGCGTTCATCGGGCCAAGACCCATCGACACGGTCGGGAACTGCCAGAAGTCCTGCATCAGGCGCGGGTGCGGGTACGACGGGAT
Organism: Gulosibacter macacae; assembly: GCF_003865375.1. Taxonomy (GTDB): domain Bacteria; phylum Actinomycetota; class Actinomycetes; order Actinomycetales; family Microbacteriaceae; genus Gulosibacter; species Gulosibacter macacae. The sequence continues at coordinate 261,998 of NZ_RQVS01000001.1, forward strand.
GCCGTTCGGGGCCTTCGAAGCCTCCTGGCGGAAGCCACGCAGATTGTCTTCGGTGATCTTGCCTTCGAGGAAGGCGCGGGCGTAGTTACCGGGGGAGGCGTGGCCCTGGAAGAAGACCTGGTCTGGTCCCTCGGGGTGGTCGTAGCCCTTGAAGAAGTGGTTGAGGCCAACTTCGTACAGGGTGGCCTGCGAGGCATACGAGGAAATGTGGCCGCCCACCGCGACATCAGCGGTCTGGGCGTTCTGCACCGTCATGGCCGCGTTCCAGCGGATCCAGCGACGGTAGGTGCGCTCGGTCGACTCGTCACCGGGGAACGGTGCCTCGTCTTCGGGAGCAATGGTGTTCACATAGTCGGTGACGGGAACCATCGGGACGCCGAGGTGCCGTTCACGTGAGCGCTCGAGCAGCGAGAGCATTACCTCGCGGCCGCGCTGGTGGCCCCGCTCATCGATAACCGCGTCGAGCGACTCTTTCCATTCCGCAGTTTCTTGCGGATCGGTGTCGACGTAGTCCTCCGAGTACGGATCCTGGATGTTGACAGCCACCGGTGACCTCTTTCGTCAAAGGGCATAAGGATGATTCGGATGCGTGCATCGGGTCTCAATGCAAACGCCTTGTAATACTAGCGATTACGCACAACGATTCTGCCCAGCCTTCGTTCACAGTCGAATGAATGGCACTAATTTAAAGGTCACGTGGCGCAATGTTCAGGGCGTTCTGGCGTGCCGTGGGCGAGGATGGGGCCATGACGAACTCCAAGGTGCTGCCTGCAGATGAATCGCGCACGGCGATGACGCATCGTGGCGATCGTGTGCGCGTGCTCGGTGCCGGCACGCCGCGGCTGGTGGTGTTCGTGCCGGCTGCGTTCACCCCTGTCTGCGCGGGCGAAGTCGGTGAGTTGGCAGCACTTGCCTCGCGCGCTGAGGTGCTCGGCGTGCGTATCTTGGTGGTGTCTTGCGATGCCGCTGCGACGCTTGCTGCCTGGTTGCGCGACGCCGACCCGACCGGGGGAGTGACCGGTGTGTCTGATCACTGGCCGCACGGCGAATTGGCGCGACTCTGCGATGCCTTTGATGAGGATGCTGGGGTCGCTCTCCGGCGCACCTGGGCAATCCGCGCTGACGGTACGCGCAAGCTTGTCGCATCCTCGGCACCAGGCTTGCCGCGAGATGCTGCTGAGCATGCGCGCGGGATCGAGTGGGCGGCCGGAACGCCGACCGAGTCGACCGATGTGTCAGATCTGCGCGTCGAGACCCGCTAGACTCACCTGCCAGGGGCCTTTAGCTCAGTTGGTAGAGCGCCACGTTTACACCGTGGATGTCGTCGGTTCGAGCCCGGCAGGGCCCACTCCTAATTCTCGAACGGACCAGACTATGCAGCGCCCTCACGAGGAACTGCACAGTGACCACGCGGCGCGTCGACCGAGTGGCCTACTCCTGGCAGGAGAATCGGAACTCGAAGGGCACCGGGTTTCCATCAGGATCTTTACCGACGCCCACGGCCACCACATTCGCCGGGTCAAGCGATTCTTCGCTGAGCGGGTCATCGCCGAGCTCAGCCTCCCAGCGCATGACAACGTCTTGCATGTTCAGGCGAAGCGTTGTCTTCGAGATGGCCGTTTCACCCGGAGGCTGGACACCGACCTCGTACGCGACACCGCTGTCGTCCATGGCCTCGATGACGAAAGCACGCTCGCCGGAACGCCCGATCCACTCGAGGTTTGAGTAGTCCTTGTCTCCCACGACGACAGTGAAACCAGATGAGGTTTCTGGTTCAGACTCCGCAGGTGCGGCTGTCGTGGGCTCGGCCGCCGTGGTTTCGGACGTCGTGGCTGCACCCGTGGCATCCGGTGCGGGACTATTTGAATTCGCACCGGCGCATCCGGTGAGCAAGAGCAAGCCGGCCGCAAGCGCCGCAAGACTCAATTTGAAACGGGACATCAGAAGCCTCCGATCAGCATGCACGTCGTTGTACAGGGTTCAAGATTGACACTGGTTGGGGGCACTGTCGATGGCCGTGATGTGTTTGTAGCAATTAGTCTTGGCGGGCTCAGGGATCAGCTCCGGCGTAGATTCGCCGATACGCGATGGCGATAGCTCGTACTCGCCCGTGCCTGCCGGGACTAGGCGCAACGGCCGCTGTGCACGGCGTGTGCCATCTCGTCGGTGCTGGCATCCATCCAATAGTCACTCGACGAGTCACTGGGCTGCAGCAGCTCATACGAGGCACCGAGGTAGAGCACCGCGTAGGAGTTCGTCAGGCCCTCGTAGCGTTCCTGCCCAGCGATCGGCGGAGCGGTGCTGTCGCACTTGTCGAAGATGATCATGTGCGCGATTTCGTGGCGAATAGTGTCGAGGTAGCGCGGCTCGCTGAGGTAGGCCGGATAGTGGTCAGGAACATCCATCGGGATGTAGATCACTGATGGAGTGGCTGAACAGAACGCCCCCACCGAGTCGACGTAGTTCTTGCCGCGAGTGCAGTGCTGCCCCATTTCGGCGTAGCTGTAGTTCACGGTCATATTGAATGACGCAGCGATCGATTCGCCCTCCTCGCGGAAGTCGCCGTCGCTACCAGGGTCGTACGGCACACTCTTTGAGAACTCGTACGCATCCATGGGAGCCTTTGGCTCGGGTAGCGGTGCCGTTGACGTGTTGTTTGCAGGATTGTCCCCGTTGCCCACAAACACCGTGCCGTCAGACTGTGTGACTTCGATGTGCGGAACTGTCAGGTCTTCTCCCGCGAGCAATTGACGCTCGAGCTCGTTGAGGTAGGTGATCTTGCCATCGAGGAGGTCGTCGGCCTCATCCGCGATCGTGCCGCCATACAGGCCAAAACGTACGGCGCCGCGGATGTCAGCGAGCACAAGTCGGAAGGTGTTCACGTAAACACTGCCGACAGCCTGGCCGTCTGGAAGCATCGCGTAGATTTCGCCGCTGCGGATAGCAGGGTCGTAGGTGTCCCAGAGTCGGTTGAGCAGTTCCTCGAACTCGGGCCCGCGCGGACGCTGCCGCCAATCAATCGGCTCAGATGCAGCTGAGGTCGAGGTCGTGTTCGCCGGGTAGGTCGTGTCGGGAATCGAAGTGCGGACTGCATTCGCGAAGATTCCGATTCCGCCGAACACCAACACCAGGATGACGACGAGCACGACCAGCGCGAGACAACCGCATCCGGCGAAGATCAATGCGACCGGGCCGCATGACTTGCGCTTGTACTCGTGTTCGGGATAGAACATCTCGCTCCTTATCGACGACCAGAATCTCAATCCTCGCTGATCGACAAGGCGTCGGCAGTCCGTCGGGGGCCGTATTTTCGCGGATGCGTCAAGCAGCGAAGAGGGCGCCCCGGCCGATGCCGGAGCGCCCTCAATTGCAATGGTCGTGCTATTTCTTGCCGAGTGCCTGCTGTGCGAGGCGCTGCAGTTCGTCGACGGGGAGCTCGCGCAGCTGCTCGAGCACCTGCGTCTTCGACTCCTCGTCTGGCGTGAGCTGCGGCTTCGGGTCGGCGGTAGCTTCGACCTTGCCCTTGTCGCGGCTGCCGCCGCCCTTCGGCACGGTCATCACGATCGAGAGGATCGCGAGCACCGCGAAGAGCATGTTCACACCGATCGCGACCATGCCGGCGAGGCGAATCGCCACGTTGTCGGTGCGACCGGTCCAGTCGATGACGTTGCCGATCGCCTGCGCGTCGGCCTGCGAGAGTCCGGTAAACACCGCGAGCGAGATCGCGGCACCGATGGCACCACCGAGCGACGAAGCCATCTTGTAGATACCCGAACCCGAACCTGCCTGGTCTGCAGGCAAGTTGCTCAGCGCGGCATCGGTCGACGGGGTCGCATAGAACGCAAGACCGAGGCCGAAGAGCGAGTAGGCAATGATCGCGAGGATGACGTACTCACCGATGAGCAGGTGCGTGAGCATGAGCAACACACACGAAGCGATGACGATGAGGTTTGCCCAGATCATGGGCTTGCGCGGGCCGAAGCGTTGCAGCAGTTTCTCACCAATGCGGATGAACGCAATGATGAAGACCGCGTAGCCGAGGGTAAGCAGCCCCGCATCCCAAGGCGTGTAGTTCGTGCCATCGGCCTTGAACCCGGCAATCTGGATGAGCTGCTGCGACACCATCATGAGGCCGATGGTGGCGTTGACAAGGAAGTTCGAGATCGTCGCACCGGTGAAGGTCGTGTTCTTGAACAGGCCGAAGTCGATGAAGGGGTTTGCCTGCTTCTTCTCCCACATCACAAATGCGACGTAGGCGACGATTGCCACGATCGCCAGGATGATGATGGTCGGGCTGAGCCAGCCCAGGCGCGAACCGAACAGCAGCACGATCATCAAGCCCAGGGTGCTGACGATGAACAGGATGAGGCCAAGCACGTCGAACGGCTTCTTCTCACCCTTCTGCTCGACCTTCGATTCGGGGTGCCAATGATCATGAGGAACGAGATCACCGAGATGACGATCGAGGCCATGAAGATGCCTCGCCAGCCGAAGCTAGTGAACTGCACGACCGCACCGCCAAAGATGGCGGCGAGGCCAGAGCCACCCCACGAGCCGATCGACCACATCGATACGGCGCGCTGGCGGTCCTTACCGTCCCAGTAGGTCTTCACCAGGGCCATGGTGGCCGGCATGATGCACGCGGCCGAAAGACCCTGGATGGCGCGGCCCACAAGCAGCAGGGGGGGGGAAGTGCGGCGGGGCCGGCGGCGAAGATGAGCAGCAGCGAACCGACGACACCGAGGATGAGGCCGAGGAGCGTGATCTTCACACGGCCGATGCGGTCGGCGAGACCACCCATGAACACAATGAACAGACCCGAGAAGAGTGCCGTGATCGACACCGCGAAGTTCATCGAGGCGGCGTCAACGAAGTTACCGTCGGCACCGTTGATGTCGTTCATCACATTCGGGGCGATCGTGCCGACGGTGCCAGCAAAGAGCCAGAATGTTACGACACCGAGCACGATGCCCCAGAGGAGCTTTTCGTTGCCCTTGAATCCGATCGATTTGTCGGGAATTGCAGTAGTCATCATTTCTTCTATTCCGCCTTACCGAGGTAGGCCAGGACGCCGGCGACCGCAGCTTCGGTGCCGGTGCGCAGCGCAGGCTGCATGGCCGGACCGAAGCCCGGGTTGTGGTTCGGGAACACCTGCTGGTCGGCGGTGAAGCCGCCGAAGCCCCAGTAGGCGTAGGGGATGCCGAAGGCGCGCGGAACGTTACTGAAGTCTTCCGATGCGGTGATCGGGGCGAGCTGCTTCACGCGGTCAGCACCGAAGTAGTCGACGAACGCGGCGGTGACCTTATCGTTCACGTCAGCGTCGTTGTCGGTGAGTGGGTACGACTCAAACTGTTCGATCTCGGCGGGCTGCGGCGAGGCGGATGCTTCGCATTCGGCGTTCACGATGCGCTCGATCGCGGCGAGAATCTGTTCGCGCACGTCAGTGTCGTAGGCGCGGACGTTCACGAGGAGGGTCGCTCGGTCGGGGATGATGTTTGCTTTGCTGCCTGCCTGGAGGCTCCCGACGGTGACCACACCGAAGTCGCTCGGTGCGATCTCACGCGCGACGATGCCCTGCAGGCGCGTCACAATCGAGGCGGCGAGCACGACCGGGTCAACGCCCAGGTGCGGCATCGAACCGTGACTTCCCTTGCCAAAGACCGTGATCTTGAGCGATGCGGCAGTCGAGAGCATGGGGCCAGCGGTGGTACCGACTTCGCCGGCCGCGGGCACGGTGAGCACATGCTGGCCGAGCGCCACGTCGGGCTTCGGAATCTTGTTCACCAGGCCGTCGTCAACCATTGCCTGGGCGCCGCCACCAGTTTCTTCAGCGGGCTGGAAGAGGGCGATGTAGGTGCCGCTCCACGCATCCTTGTTCTCGGCGAGCAGGTTCGCGGCGCCAAGGCCCGCGACGATGTGCATATCGTGACCGCAGGCGTGCATGAACGGAACGGTGTTGCCCTCAGCGTCTACGCCAGTCTTGGTCGAGGCGTAGGGGAGGCCGGTGTTTTCTTTGACGGGGAGCGCGTCGATATCGGCGCGGAACAGGACCGTGGGGCCCTCGCCGTTCTCAAGCACTCCCACAACGCCGCCGCCGATCTGCTGCGTGGCGTAACCGTAGGAGTCGAGTCGGCGCGTGATCTCTGCGGCGGTCTCGACCTCCTGGAAGGAGAGTTCGGGGTTTTGTGCAGGTGCTTGTACAGCTCTTTCTGCCACTCAGTGATGCCGTCGAGACCCTGGAGGACCTCATCGATCTTGGACATTTGTACTCCTGTCGTTGCAGGTGAACATGACCGGGTCGGGGCCCCGCGAGCGAGTAGCTCGGTCCGCTTCGAAGTCTATTCCCAATCATTTACTGAACGCCAGTTCAGTTATTCGGAAAGCGCATGAGGTGACCAGGGATTTTGTGGAAAAGGTTAACGGGCTCCCAGGTTAGGGAGCCCGTTACGCATCGTCCAGGATGGTCGGTTCGGCACTAGCGATCTGCGAATACGGTGTGCGTCGAAAGCGATTTGAGCTTTGATCGTCCACCAAGAGATTCAATTTCGAGCAGCACGCTTACGCCCGCCGGTGTGGCACCGATGCGCTTGACGAGTTCGATCGCCGCCGCCAGCGTGCCGCCGGTGGCGAGTACATCGTCAATCAACAGCACTCGACTGCCGGGTGCGATATCGCTTTGGATCTCGAGTGTCGCCGTACCGTATTCGAGCGAGTAATCGACCGCTTCACTCGGTCTCGGTAGCTTGCCAGCCTTGCGGATGGGAACGAGACCGACACCGGCCGCGATTGCGGCGCACCCCGCGAGTAGGAACCCGCGCGCTTCAACGCCGGCAACCACGTCAAACTCGCCCGCGAACGGCGAAATGAGCTCGGTCGTCACCGTACGCAGCGCATCCGCGTCAGCGAGCAACGGCAGAATGTCCCGGAAGAGTACGCCGGGCGTCGGGTAGTCGGGAATGCTCGCGATGAGCGCTTCGGCTCGGGCAAGTGACTCGGTCACGGGTTCTCCTCGAGGCTCAGGACTGCTGACGGCTGTCCAAGGTAAACAGCAACTCGGTCATCGTGACGTGCACCTGCTCCACCCGCGGTATGTCATCGAGATGCAGGGGCACCTCGGCCGAGGTCTGCAAGATGAGTGTGCCGCATCCCCAAATTCGATCGAGTAATGAGCGGTCGTACGAGACGTTCGAAATGCGGGCGAGCGGAATGTCGTGGCCCTTCTTGTTGAGAATGCCGGTGCGAGTAATGATGCGGCGATCGGTGATCGTGAACGTCGAGGTGACCCAGCGCAGCCACGGCACGATCGACACCGGAATGATGAGCAACACCGCGACGACCCAGATGCTGATGGTGACTGCGGTACGCGCAGTTTCGGGGACGAGCGGCACGAGCATGAGTGTGCCGACGACCGCCGCGGCGAGGATGAAAACCCCGAGCGCGAGCCAGCCGATGATGCGCTTGATGTGCGTACGCAGGTGAAAGATGACCTGCTCGTCGTTACCGAGGAACTTGCGGGGGAGAGCCATGACTCCATTGTGGTGCCTGCGCGTCAAGTGACGCATCAGCCGTTGCGACGAGGCCCCCGGTACGCTGACGATATGACGACGTTGCGCGAATTGCAGGCCACGATTGAGGCGCTCTTCCCTGAGCGCGGCGCAGAATCTTGGGATGCGATCGGCACGGTAACCGGCGACCCCGACGCCACAGTGACGAAGATGCTCCTTGCCGTTGACCCGGTTGCGAGCACTGTCGATGAGGCCCTTGAGTGGGGTGCAGATCTCCTCTTTACGCATCACCCGCTGCTCCTTCGTGGCGTGACCTCGGTTGCCGAAGACACCTACAAAGGTCGCCTTATTGCCCGCCTCATTCGCGGCGGCTGCGCTCTGCATGCCGCCCATACGAATGCAGATGTGGTTGAGTCCGGGCCAACCGGCGTCATCTTCGACCGGCTCGGCATTCCCGCGGGACCGCAGGCACGCACCCCAATCAAACCGCTCCCCGATGACCCCGCTCGCGGAATTGGATTGGTGGGCGAACTTCCCGAGGCGATCACGCTCGGTGAATTCGCAACGCTCGTGGCGCAGATCTTTCCACCCACCTCGCAGGGCGTGCGCGTGGCTGGTGACTCGAACCAAATCGTCAAGAAGGTGGCGTGCTGTTCCGGTTCGGGCGATTCGCTACTCAGCCATCCGGCAGTGACCGGCGCTGATGTGTACCTCACGAGCGACCTCCGCCACCATCCGGCCTCGGAGGCGCGAGAGCAAGCGCTCCTCAACGATGGCAAACCCGCGCTCGTTGATATTGCGCACTCGGTCGGCGAGTCGCTGTGGCTTGAAGGTGCGGCGACGCAACTGCGGGCAGCGCATCCCGATGTTGAAGTGCGCGTGTCAACCCACAGCACAGATCCTTGGGATGCTGTCATCCCCTCGTTCCTGCCCGATGAAGCCTGAGTTCGGAGGCCCACAGATGCACGCACACCCCAATGAGCAATTGCAATTGCTCGAACTCGCCCAGCTCGACGCTGACCACCAGCGGCTTCAGCACGTCGCCAAGAACATGCCCGAACAGCAGCACCTCGTGCAGATCGAAGAGGATCGTCGCGTGAAGCGTGCGGCTGCGGCCGCGGCGCTCGGGGCACTCGAGGATGCGCAAGCCGAACTCCACCGCATCCAGAACGACGCGAAGCTCGTCACCGAACGCCGCGCGATTGACGAGCAACGGCTTTCGACGGCGACGAGCACGAAAGATATCGCGGCCCTCGACACCGAATTGCAGGCGCTCGCGCGCCGGTTTAGCGAACTCGAAGACCGCGAGCTTGGGCAACTCGACGAGGTTGAGCGACTCACCGGTGAACACGATGTCGCCCGCGACGCGATGACCGAAATCGAAGCGCTCGCCGCCGACCTCCTCGAGCGCCGCGAACTTGCCCGCAACCACCTGCGCGACGAGGCGAAGCAATTGCATGAGCGCCGGCAGAGTGTGGTGGCGAGCATCCCGGTTGAACTCGTGACCCTCTACGAGCAGCGACGCGCCGCCGGCGGTGTTGGTGCGGCAGAGCTTGTTGGCACCGTCTCGAGCGCGACAAACGAAGTGCTCGACCCGGCCGAACTCACGCGCATTCGCGCACTGGCGCCGGATGAACTTGCCTTTTGCCCGGTGTCGGGTGCGATTCTCGTGCGCACGGCGAGGTCGTCGCTCCCCGGCTAGAGTGCCGCCAAAGTAGACCGGTCGACACGCGTAGACTGGTCGACACGAGTTGGGTCGGCCAGGCGGTCGCGTGCCGCGTGAGCGGTCCGAGGAACGTCCGGGCTCCACAGAGCAGGACGGTGGGTAACGCCCACCCGGGGTAACCCGCGAGAAAGTGCCACAGAAAGCAAACCGCCCGCAAGGGTAAGGGTGAAAGGGTGCGGTAAGAGCGCACCGGTCGGCTGGTGACAGTCGTCGCACGGTAAACCTCGTCCGGAGCAAGGCCAACAGGGAATGATGACGCTGCTCGTCGAGTTCCCGGGTGTGCTGCTAGAGCGGCGCGGTAACGCGTCGCCGAGAAAGATGGCCGCCACGGATGCACATCCGTACAGAACCCGGCGTATCGGCCGACCCGCTCGTCACAGTCCGCCGCGTGCTGACGCACTCCGGATGCACGGAGGCTTACCTCTTGCGCGCTGAAGTCCGCGAGATGTTCCCGAGCGACGAGGTCGCGATCAGGGCGATTGTCAGCGCGCCGACCGAAGCGAATGCCGCGGCGCGGGTCCCGGCGGCGAAGGCTTCGGTCGCGGCCGCATAGTCGTCCGGTGCCCGCTGTTCAAGCGAAGGAATGACGGCACCGGCCGAATCGGTCACGCTCTGAACGATGGGTGTCGCTTGCTCGGGCGGCACCCCATGGTCGGTCAAAGCATTGCTCAGGTTTGTGCCGGTGAGGCCAAACAGGAGCGAGCCGAGAATTGCGATGCCGAGCGCGGAACCAAGCTGGCGCGCGGTGGATTGTGTACCCGATGCTTCACCGCTGAGCTCGCGCGGGACATCGGCGAGGATCGTGCCGGTGAGTTGCGCAGTGGCAAAGCCCACGCCGACACCGTAGAGCCCGAGGCCAATAGTGATCGGCCACCACGGTGTTTCGGTGCCGACCGAGAGCGCGACCACGAGTAGGCCCGCGATTTCAAGGGCGAGGCCGAGGCGCACAATCGCTACGGCCGGCATCCGCTGACTTAGCGAAGTGACGGCACCTGACGCGATGAATGAACCTATGGCGAGCGGGAGGAGCGCAAGCCCGGCCTGCAGCGCGTCGTATCCGAGCACGTTCTGTAGCCACAGCGGCAAGGTGAGGATGATGCCGAACTCGCCGAGCGAGACCAGCATCGCAACGACATTGCCATTGCGGAAGGAGGGGATGCCAAACAGTGACAGGGTGAGCAGGTTCGGTTTGCCGGCTCGGGTGCGGCGCACCGAGCGCGCGAGGAACAGCGTGAGCGCAAGGGCGGCGACGGCAAAGGCAATCGGCACAGGTGAGAGGGCAAAGGTCCAGTCGAGGCCAAACATCGAGAACGGTCGTTCGAGCATCCACCAGCCATAGGTGCGCCCTTCAATGAGCCCGAAGACGAGGCCAGCCATCGCTACCGTCGAGATACCCGCCCCGACAAGATCGAGACGCCCGCCGCGTTCACTTCGCGTTTCGGGCACCCAGGCGAGCACGGCAGCGATCACGAGGAGCACGAGCGGCGGGTTGATGAGGAAGGCCCAATGCCACGAAAACGCGGTCGTCAGCCAACCGCCGAGGAGCGGGCCGAGTGCCGACATGCCGCCGATCATGCCGCCCCAGACGGCAAAGGCAATAGCGCGGTCGCGGCCGGTGAAGTTGGCGTTGATCAGCGACAGGGTCGTTGGCAAGATCATCGCACCACCGATGCCCTGGAGCACTCGCCAGGCGATCATGACGTTGCCATCGGTCGACAGCGAGATGCCGATACTCGCAATGGCGAACAGGATGAGGCCGAGCACGAGCAGCCGTCGCCGCCCGAAGCGGTCAGCGATGGCGCCGAACACGAGCAGCATCGAGGCAAACATGAGCGTGTACGACTCCTGCACCCACTGCAATTGAGAGCTCGACAGCCCGAGGTCGGTCACGATCGACGGCATGGCGACGGCGACAATCGTGCCGTCGACCACGATGAGCGAGACCGAAAGTGCAATCGCGATAAGCCCAAGCCAGCGGGTGCGGGCGCTCGTGGTGGGCACTGATTCTGTGGTCATGCGATCAGTGTCCTCCTGCGAGCACCCGCGGGCCTCATCCATTTGGAGGGGAGTTACTCTTCGGGGACTAGTCCCAGCTTTCCGAGGCGAGGAGGGCCGCTCCGACGATGCCGGCGTTGTTCTTCAGCTTTGCGACGATGAGGGGTGTGTCGACCTCAATGAGGTGGAGGAACTCATCCGCGCGCTTCGAAATGCCGCCCGAAATGATGAACATATCGGGAGCAAACAACAGGTCGAGCTTGCGGAAAAACGGGGTAAGCCGCGCGGTCCAGGTGGGAAAGTCGAGATCTTCGCGCTCGCGCACCTTCGCCGAGGCGAAACGTTCATAGTCGGTGTGTCCGTCGAGTTCGATGTGGCCTAGCTCGGTGTTTGGGAAGAGTCGACCATTGTGAATGAGCGCCGAACCAATGCCGGTGCCGAGCGTGACGACGAGCACCGAACCCGCGTGTCCCTTGGCTTCTCCGAAGCGCACCTCGGCGAAGCCCGCCGCATCCGCGTCATTGACGAGCGAGACCGGCTGCTCGAGGGCCTTCGAGAACAGGTCGCGGGCGTTGAAGCCGATCCATTCTTGGTCGATATTCGCGGCCGAGCGGGCGATGCCGTGGGTGACAATTGCGGGCATACACATGCCAATCGGCAGCGGGTCGGTTCCGGCCTTCTCTTGGGCGCGGATGCGGTCGACGACCTCAACGACCGCGTCGCGCACCGGGGTAATCGGCGCGCCGGTCGGGGTCGGCACCTTCATGCGGTCGCCAATTACCTTGCCGCGATCAAGGTCGACGAGCGCTCCCTTGATGCCGGTGCCGCCGATGTCAATGCCGATGCCGAGCCTGCGGTGTTTCGCCATGCGGTCAGCCTACTGGCACTGGTTCAGCGCTGTGATGAGGGCAGCGTCAAGATCTCTACGCCGTCTTCGCCGACGTAGATCGTGTGCTCGAATTGGGCGCAACGTGAGCCGTCGCGGGTGACCACGGTCCAGCCGTCGTCCCAGAGCCGCCACTGCTGTGAGCCAGTCACGAGCATCGGCTCGACCGTAAACACCATGCCCACCTCGATGACATCGGTGAACTGCTTCGCGTCATAGTGGGGGATGATCAGGCCCGAGTGGAACGCGCGGCCGACGCCGTGCCCGGTATAGTCCTGCACCGACTCGTAGCCAAAGCGGCCGGCATATTTTTCGATCACGCGGCCGATCACGTTCACCTCGCGACCTGGCTTCGCGGCCCGGATGCCCCGCATCGTGGCCTCGTGCGTCACTTCGACGAGCTGTCGCGATTCGGCAGCTACATCTCCGACGAGATACATGCGATTCGTGTCGCCGTGCATCCCTTCGAAGTAGGCGGTGACGTCAATGTTGAGGATGTCTCCAGACTCGAGCACCGTGTCGTCGGGGATGCCGTGGCAGATCACCTCGTTGAGCGAGGTGCACGACGATTTCGTAAAGCCGCGATAGCCGAGGGTCGACGGATAAGCATTGTGCGCGACGAGGTAGTCGTGGGCAAGCTGGTCGAGGCGCTCGGTCGTCACACCGGGCACGACGTGCGGCTCAAGCATCTCGAGGCAATCGGCCGCAATCTGGCAGGCGCGGCGAAGGCGCACGAGCTCTTCAGCGGAATACAGATCACCGGTGCCATCGGGTTCATTCGGTCGGACCTTCCCGACATACTCGGGTCGAGCAATGTGCGCGGGCACGGGACGCATTGGCGTCACTGTGCCGGGGATGAGGAGGCCGGTCGAGTCTTTGGGCATGCGGTTGATCTTAGGCGGGGAGCAATAGTCTGTGCGCATGAGCGACTACAACGAAACCCCCGAAGAGTACTGGTACAACACCCGCACCGGCGAGGTTGAGCAGGGCAAGCAGTCCATCTCATCCGAGCGATTGGGCCCCTTCCCGACCTTTGAACAGGCCGAGCGCGCCAACGAGAAGCTCGCCGAAAACGCCCGTGCCTGGGCCGAAGAAGAGGCCGCTGAAGACGACGAGTAGGCCACTCTGGTTGGTTGAGTAGCCGAAGGTGCCTTCGGCCTACCCTTCGAGAGCCTCAGGGCACCGCTCGATCAACCAGGGTGCCTTCGGCCTATTCCGGCACGACGTTGTCGTACGTTTCGGCTTCGGCCGGGTAGGTGCCAGCGCGCACGTCCTCGGCATACTGGCTTGCGGCATCCCGCAACATCTCGGCGATGTTCGCGTACTTGCGCACGAACTTCGGCGTACGACCCTGGCTGAGACCAAAAGCGTCGGTCCAGACGAGAATTTGTCCATCGCATCCGGCGCCCGCGCCAATGCCGATGGTCGGAATCTTGAGCGCTGCCGAAACGCGCTCGGCAACATCGGCCGGAACCATCTCAATGACGACCGCGAACGCACCCGCGCGCTCGACGGCGAGCGCGTCGGCGAGCAGCTGCTCCTCAGCGGCACCGCGGCCCTGCACGACGTGGCCGCCGAGGTTGTGCTCCGATTGCGGGGTAAAGCCAACGTGACCACAGACGGGGATGCCCGACTCAGTAATGCGGCGAATTTGCGGCTCCATGCGCACGCCGCCCTCAAGCTTCACACCCGAAGCGCCCGATTCCTTCATGAAGCGCACCGCAGTGTCAAGCGCCTGATCGGCCGAACGCTCATAGCTCCCGAAGGGGAGGTCGGCGATGACGAACGATCGCGTCACCGCGCCCGAGACGGCGCGAGCCATGGTGATTAGTTCATCCGTGGTGATCGGCAGCGTCGAGTTGTAACCGAGCACGACGTTCGCGGCTGAATCGCCGACGAGCAGTAGGTCGATGCCGGCCTCGTCGAAGATCTGCGCCGTGAGCGCGTCATAGCTCGTGAGCGCCGTGATTTTCAAGCCATCGGCCTTCGCCTGGGCGAAGTGACGGGTACGGATGCGCTTGCGCGGTGTCTGGTCAGCCATGGGGGTCATTGTAGGCGGCGCGACGGTAGCCTAATCGGGAAGCCACGTCGGAAGGAACCTCCGTGAACAAGCAGCAGGACTACGTCCTTCGCACCATCGATGAGCGCGAGATCAAGTTCATCCGACTCTGGTTTACCGATGTGCTCGGTTCACTCAAGTCGATTGCGCTCGCGCCGGCTGAAGTTGAGGGCGCGTTCAACGAGGGCGTTGGCTTTGACGGCTCGTCGATTGAGGGCCTGACCCGCCGGTCCGAAGCCGATATGCTCCTGCATCCCGACCCCTCGACCTTTCAGGTGCTGCCGTGGCGTGATGTCGATGCCACGGCGCGCATGTTCTGCGATCTCTCGACTCCGGATGGGCAGCCTGCGGTCTCGGACCCGCGTCGCGTGCTTCGTCGCGCACTCGATCACGCCGCGAATCTCGGCTTCACGTTCTACATTCACCCGGAGATTGAGTTCTATGTGCTGAAGTCTCGGCACCCCGGCGTGAATGGCCTGGAAGCCATCGACAACGCTGGCTACTTCGACAATGTCGCCGGTGGCACGACCCACGACCTGCGCCGTCGCGCCGTGCGGCTGCTCGAAGACCTCGGCATTTCGGTGGAGTTCAGCCACCACGAGGGTGGCCCCGGCCAGAACGAGATCGACCTGCGCTATGCGGACGCACTCGCCACCGCCGACAACATCATGACCTTTCGCTCGGTTGTCAAAGAAGTCGCGTTCGAGCAGGACTGCTTTGCCACCTTCATGCCGAAGCCACGCTGGGATTGGCCGGGTTCGGGCATGCATACGCACATGTCGCTCTTCGAGGGCGACACCAACGCCTTCTACGAAGCCGGTGCCCCGCACCAGCTTTCGCGCACCGGCAAGCACTTCATTGCGGGCCTGCTCAAGCACGCCCGTGAGATCACCGCGGTCACCAACCAGACGGTTAACTCCTACAAGCGCCTCTGGGGTGGCGATGAGGCACCGAGTTATGTGTGCTGGGGACACAACAACTCCTCGGCACTCGTGCGCGTACCGACCTACAAGCCCAATAAGGGCGGCTCGGCGCGCGTTGAATACCGCGCCCTCGACTCTGCCGCGAATCCCTATTTGGCCTATGCGGTGCTCCTCGAGGCGGGGCTTCGCGGTATCGAGCACGAGTACGAGATTCCGGATGAGATCGATGGCGACCTGCGCGATCTTTCGGAGCGGGAGCGCCGCGTGCTCGGCTACGAGCCGCTGCCGACGAGCCTCGATGAAGCGCTTGCGGCAATGGAAGAGTCGGAACTCGTCGCCGAAGTGCTCGGCGAACAGCTCTACAGCTTCTTCCTCGACAACAAGCACAACGAGTGGCGGCAGTACCGCGCGCAGGTGACCGAGTTTGAACTGCGTAGCGGTTTGACGCAGTTCTAGGGGGCGGTTGACGTGACCTCAGGCACCCGCACTGAGCTCATCCGAATTGGCTTTCGCGAGCCCTCGGTGGCGTTCGCGTACATTGAGAGTTTGAGTAAGCACCTCGACTTCACTCGCCAAGAGGTGCTCGACCTCATCGATCCCTTCGATGCCGATCCCGATAGCGCACTCGAGTTGCTCTGTAAGCAATTCGAGCGGAGCCCAGAACTCGCGAAGACTTGGCGCAACGACCCTGATTTGCTGCGCACGGCGCTGACGCTCTACGGCGCATCACCGGCGCTCGCCGAGTTTTTCCGTCGCCACCCAGAGCAGCTGCCGCTCGTGCACAGCAAGGCGCACGAATTGCCCTCGAAGGCGCAGATCGGCGCGGCGATGGCCGCGTCAATCGACGGGTTCGACGGGGATGCGGCCATCAGCGCGATGCGCGTTGCCTACCGCACGCAACTTGCCCGCATCGCTCTCTACGACGTGCTGCTCGACGAACCCGCTGTGTCGCTTCACCGCGTCGCGGGCGTACTTGCCGACCTCGCGGGCGCCACAATCGACACGGCACTCACCCTGGCACGGCGCGAGATCTCCTCGCCGCCGGCTGGCTTTGGTCGCTTTCCCGCCGATGAAGTCGCTGCGGTGCAGCTGGCAGTCATTGGCATGGGCAAATGTGGTGCTGAAGAGCTCAACTATGTGTCGGACGTCGACGTCTTGTTCGTCGCCGAACCGCGCGAGGGGAGCGAGGTCTCCGTACCCCGAGCCATCGAAATCGGCACCCGTCTCGCTACCGCCACGATGCGAATCGTGCACGAACCCGGGTTCGAGCCAGGGCTCTGGGAGGTCGACCCAAATCTTCGACCCGAGGGCAAGCACGGCGCGCTGGTGCGCACGCTCGACTCGTACCTCAGCTACTACGATCGGTGGGCGCAGAATTGGGAGTTCCAGGCGCTACTCAAAGCTCGCGCGATCGCCGGCGATCTCGAACTCGGCGAACAGTTCACCGCAGCGACATCGAAGCTCGTGTGGGGTGCCGCCGGTCGCGATGACTTCGTGCTCCAGGTGCAGGCGATGCGCGAACGAGTCATCAGCCTCATCCCCGCCGATGAAGTTGATCGTCAGCTCAAGCTTGGGCCGGGCGGGCTGCGCGATGTCGAGTTCACCGTGCAATTGCTGCAGCTCGTGCACGGTCAGGTCGACGAAGAATTGCGCGTGCGCTCGACCCTCGAGGCGCTCTCGGCGCTCGTCGCCGGTGGATTCATTGGCCGCGACGACGGGGCAGCATTCGCCAATGACTATCGCTTCTTACGACTCTTAGAGCACCGCGTGCAATTACGGCACCTGCGGCGCACACACCTGCTTCCGGATGCACGCGATGAGTTGCGCTCACTCGCGCGTGCCGCTCGAGTCGACACGACCGCGGCGCTGCAGGAACGGCTCAGCGAGGTTCGGCGACGCGTGCGCGGGCTCCACCAGCAGGTGTTCTACCGGCCCCTACTCAGTGCAGTGGCCTCACTACCAAGCGACTCGTTCCAGCTCACGAGTGCCCAGGCCGAGGCACGTTTGCGGGCGATTGGCTATCGCGATACTCGCGGGGCCCTCGGCCACATCGAGGCGCTCATCCGCGGGGTGTCGCGGCGCGCCACCATGCAACGCAATCTCCTGCCGATCCTCCTCGACTGGCTCGGCCGCGGCGCAATGCCCGACCGGGGCCTACTCGCGTTCCGCAAGCTGTCCGAGCAAAATGGCGATGCATCCTGGTATTTGCGGCTCTTGCGCGACTCGAATATCGCCGCCCGGCGCCTGTGCGAACTGCTCTCTTCGAGCGCCTTCTGTGCCACCTTCCTCGAGCTTTTCCCCGAGGCCGTGCAATGGCTTGATGACGATGACCGGCTTTCGCCGACGAGCCTCGAAGCACTCGAAGTCGAGTTTGCTGGGGCACTGCGCAGGTACGACGATGAAGAACAGTTGCGCCGCGTTATCCGCACCATGCGGCGACGTGAGATGTTGCGTCTCGCGATTGGGTTCATCCTCGGTGTCAACGAGATTGACGACACCGCAACGGGCCTGAGCGACCTCGCGACCGCGACCGGGCGGGCGGCACTTGCCACGGTGTTGCAGACCGACGACGTGGACTACCCGGCTTTTGCGGTGATCGCGATGGGCCGATACGGGGGAGCAGAACTCGGCTTCGGCTCCGACCTCGATGTGCTCTATGTCTATGACCCGGGCGAGATGGCCACGGAAGTCGCAAGTCAGCGATCAAAGCAGCTTGTGGGCCGACTCGTCGACGTCGTTGCCGACCCGCGCTTGCCGATTGAATTGGATGCGGATCTGCGGCCCGAAGGGAAGTCCGGTCCGCTTGCCCGTTCGCTTGCTGCCTACGAGGCGTACTACCAACGCTGGTCGCTCGGGTGGGAGGCACAGGCGCTATTGCGTGCTCGCCCGGTGGTCGGCGATGATGGCGTCTGTGCCGCATTCAACGCGATCGCCGAGCCGGTGCGGTACCGCGAGGGCGGGCTTTCGAAGGCCGATCTTGTGGAGATTCAGCGCATTAAGGCGCGTGTTGAGTCGGAGCGCTTACCGCGCGGTGCAGACCCGAAGCGGCATCTCAAGCTAGGTCGTGGCTCATTGAGTGACGTCGAGTGGCTGATGCAAACCGTGCAATTGCAGCACGCCCACGAATCGCCAGCGTTGCGTACGACTTCGACGCTCGAGGCCCTCGAGGTCGCGGTTGCCGAGGGGTATGTTCCGGCTGAGGATGCGAGCGTGCTGCGCGAAGCGTGGCTCATGTCGTCGCGCATCCGTTCGGCGGTCTACCTCTACGCAAATACCCAGACCGATGTGTTGCCGACCGACCCCGTTGAGCTCGATGGTGTGGCGCGCATCCTCGGCTATCAGGCCGGGCACGGAGTCGATCTCGAAAACGACTACCTCACAGTGACCCGCCGCGCGCGCCACTCCTTCGAGAAGCTGTTCTACGGCGATTAGCGCGTACTTCGAGGGCCTCAGCACAGGCACTTCGAGGGCCGCGCCACCTGGGCGCGGCCCTCGAAGCACCGCCAACTACAGCGTCGCGAGGTTCGCGTTACTTAGCTCACCCTGATATTGCGCACGGATGCCGAGCTTCCGCTCGAGATCCTCGATCACGGCCGGTGCAAAGTCGACGCCGTAGAGCTCCTGGCAGCTGCCGAGACCACCCGGGCTGAAGACGTTCACCTCCATGAGCTTGTCGCCCACGATGTCGAGGCCGACCAAATGCATCCCATCGGCGATCAACTTCGGACGAACGGCTTCGACGAGTGAGAGCATCTCGTCGGTCACCTCGACCGCCTCAGCCTTGCCGCCAGCCGACATATTCGAGCGGATGTCCTTCGTCGACGAACGCCGACGGAATGCCGCGATGCGTCCCGCGCGCTCGAGCGGCCGTCCGTTCATCACGAACATCCGCACATCGCCGTTCTTGGCTTCGGGCAGATACTCCTGCGCAACGACGTAGCCATCGCGCGAGATCGCTTCAACGATCTGATTGAGATTCGGCGATTCCTCATCGTTGACGAGGAACACACCCGAACCGCCCGAGCCCTGGAGCGGCTTGAGCACGGCGCGGCCACCAAGCTCGTCAATGAACTCCTGGATGATGTTCTCTTCGCGAGAGATCAGGGTGCGTGGGCGCACCACCTCGGGGAAGTGCTGGAAGTACGCCTTCGAGAGTGCATTCGCAAGGCTCGTCGGATCGTTGACGACGAGCACCCCGGTCGAGGCGATGAGCTGACCGAAAGCGACTCCCGCGTTCGGTGCCCAGGGCCGCTCGGCGGCGTCGTCAGCTGGGTCGTTGCGAAGCATGATGACATCGAAATCGCCCACCTCGATGTGCTCGTCACTCTCGGGTTTTTGCACATCATCGAGGTATCGCTCAAGCGAGCGGTAGTTCTTGGCGGCTCCGCCGCGCGCGCGAGCGGCGAGCGAGCCATCGGGCTGGTAGGCAAAGTCACCTACGCCCATGATGCGCACTTCGTGACCCAATTGGGTCGCGGCCATGGCCAGGCGAACAGTGGTGTACACCGACTTCTCGGTAAGCACGTCATTGACGACGAATCCAATTTTCACGATGAAGCTCCGTTCAAGTTCAGAGTCGTGGGAATGGTGGGTACTGCGGGTACAACGTTGAGGGAAGTGAGAGCGGGCGTTAGGCGCGCGCCTGCATGGGCCGGTCGACGGCAAGTTCTGCGAGTTGAGGCAGGGCATCGACCGCAGACGCGAGCCGTTCAGCTGCAACCTTCGGCTCGAGAAATCTCGGCACCAGGCGCGGAGGACGTAAGGCATCGCGCGCGACGAGTCGTTCAACCACCTGCAGATCGTCGAGGGCGAACTTGCCAAGCCAGAGGTGCTCGAGTGACCCACCGCGTTCGACGTGGCGCAGGAGCCCGATGAAGCCGCGCAGGTACACGGCGTCTTTCGTGTAGCCGCCGCTGCGGTGTACCCGCATCGTGGTCGTATAAGCAGAGCCACGCGGCAGGCCTCGATGCACGAGCTCTGCATGTGTCTCGGCGAAATCGGCGCCGTCGAGCATGAGGCGAACGGCGACGACCCGGCTGGCGAGCTGGCGAAGGCGATTCGACGTGAGTTCGCCACAGAGCAGCTCGGCAAGCACACCGAGACCCTCCTGCGTCTCGTCGTAACCAGCAAACCCTGAGCCGAGCAGTCGCAGCGGCTGTGCGGCACCGTTCGCACGTGTCACAAGATGGGTACCAACTTCGTGATGGATGAGGGCCATCGCGCGCGAGCGTTCCACGGTCGCTTTAGGCGAAATGAGCAGCGTGTCGCCTTCAACAACGATGCCGGCAATGCCATCGCGCACCTCGGCATGCATCTCAACATCGGGGGCAATCTCGGCATAGGCCGCGATCTCTTCATCCGCCAGTGCCAAGAACTCTTCGGCGTCGAGCCGCTCGCCGCTCGACGAACTCGGCGGCAACGCATCGAGTAGCCCCTCAGCGGTGGCCAGTAGCTCGTCACCAATGTCACCGTGCAACTCCAGGCTCAACTCGCGAAACAGCGCACTCCCGCGCGCGGCAAGCATCTCGGCCTGAAGCACGAGTTCGCGCCGCTTCGCGCGCACGAGCGCCGCGACATCCTCATCTTCGACCGCATTGACGTCAACCATCGCAAGTTGGGCGAGGAGGACAGCCGGATCGACCTCGAGGCGGCGATAGACAAACTCAGGTTCGGTGCCTTCTGCGAGAAACCCCATCCGTTCTTCGGTGGAATTCGCGGGGGTGATTCCGAGCAAGAAACGGACTCCACCAGCGAGGGCCGCGAGCGTGTGGTCGACAGCAAGATCAACGGGGGAGAGTGCCGATGTTGCGATGGCCGGAATAGTTTCGGTGCGCATCCGGTCACCCATTCGCACTACTCGCGGATGCGTCAGCTTCGGCAATTGTGGCGAGTGCGGCAAGCACTGGACCAGCCGTTGCGGCGAGCGCTTCCGCAAGCCGATCGGTTCGGGCTTCGTCGAGCTCGCCCGTCCACTCATCCATGAATGTCTTCTTGAACTCGATCGCGAGCACGGCACCCTGACCGGGGTAGTGCTCGTGCACCCACGCAGCGACATTGGCGCCACGGAAACGCACGTTCTCGCGCACATCGAGCGGTGCACCGAAGCCCGGTGCCGCACGGAGTGATTCGATGAAGGCATCGACAACGGGTGCGAACCGGGTGCGGTCAAGCGAGCCGGTGCCGACATTGATTTCGGGGTTCTCGACGCGCGGTTGCGGGTCGTGGTCGGCCCCGTCTCGGCGATGGTTGTAGCTGTGCACGTCGTAGACGACGAATGGGCCGGATGCGGCGAGCACGTCGAGCCGCTGCGCGAGTTCACGATAGAACTCGTCATAGACCTCGAGGCTGCGGTCTACTTCGTCGGCAGGGAGTTCACCCGTCGACCAGACTTCTAGCCCCCAGCACTCTTCGGGGGAACGGTAGACCGCGCCGTCACGAGGCCGATTGAGGTCAACTTCAAAGCGAGAGCGATGCATCACCGCGACGGCCGGGAACCCAGCGGCGAGTCGATCGGTGTACGGACCTCTTCACGAAATCGCTCGTCGACGGGAAGTGCCGCAAGCGGTTGCAGTGATGGGCGCAAGTCGGTGCCAGCGTGCACCGCGGTGGCGACGAGCCGCGAGTTCCAGTCACCAGTGAACTCAAACGGCGTTCCATCGGCGGCATCGGCGATTTCGGAATCGATGTGTTCGTTCGACATGCATCGATGATTCAGCATGCTTCCTGAAAAAGCCTGACCGGCCGCTGTCGAATCTCGACAGCGGCCGGTCAGTTTGCGGTGCTAATTAGCAGCCGAACGAGAGATCAAACTCGTAGGGGTGCGGGCGCGCTGCGAGCGGCGCGACATCAGTTTCGATCTTGAGATCAATCCAGGTGCGGATGAGATCTTCGGTGAACACGCCTCCCTTGAGCAGGTACTCGTGGTCGGCCTCGAGTGCGCGCAACGAGTGGATGAGCGAGGTCGACAGCTGCGGAATGTCCTTCGCTTCCTCCGGCGGAAGCTCGTAGAGGTCCTTGTCGATCGGCGCGAGCGGTTCAATGCGGTTCTCGATACCGTCGAGACCCGCCATGAGCTGGGCCGCGAAGGCAAGGTAGGGGTTCGCCGTCGCATCCGGCGAGCGCAGCTCGATGCGCTTTGCCTTCGGGTTCGAGCCAGTGATTGGGATGCGGATTGCCGCCGAGCGGTTGCCCTGCGAGTAGACGAGGTTGATCGGCGCTTCGTAGCCCTTCACGAGTCGGTGGTACGAGTTCGATGAGGGGTTGTTGAAAGCAGCGAGCGAGTTGGCGTGGGCGAGCAGGCCACCGATATACCAGCGGGCGGTGTCCGAGAGTGAGCCGTAGCCGGCCTCGTCGTAGAACAGCGGCTCGCCGTTCTTCCAGAGCGATTGGTGCGTGTGCATACCTGAGCCGTTGTCACCAAAGAGCGGCTTCGGCATGAAGGTGGCAACCTTGCCCCAGTCGTCGGCCACACCCTTGACGATGTACTTGAACTTAAGGATGTCGTCGGCGGCGTGCACGAGCGTGTCGAAGCGATAGTTGATCTCAGCCTGACCACCGGTGCCCACTTCGTGGTGTGAGCGCTCGAGGTGGAAACCCGTGTCCATCAGCGTCACCGAGATCGCGTCGCGAAGGTCTGCCTGCTTGTCGACGGGCGGAAGCGGGAAGTAGCCACCCTTGTAGGGAGTCTTGTTGCCGAGGTTGCCGCCCTCTTCCTTGCGAGCGGTGTTCCAGGCGCCTTCGATCGAGTCGACCTCGTAGAAGCTGCGGTTCGCGGTGACCTCGTGGCGCACCTCGTCAAAGATGTAAAACTCGGCCTCGGGGGCGAAGAATGCGGTGTCGGCGATACCACTCGAGGTGAGGTACTTTTCGGCCTTCTTGGCGACCTGACGCGGGTCACGGTGGTAGATCTCACCGGTGCGCGGGTTGTAGATGTCAAAGAGCATCACGAGCGTCGGCTCAGCGCGGAAGGGATCGACGTAGCAGGTCGAGACATCGGGGATGAGCTGCAGGTCGGATTCATTGATCTGCGCGAAGCCCTTGATCGACGACCCGTCAAAGAGCTGCCCCACCGAGAAGAAGTCCTCATCGACGGTCGATGCGGGGATATTGAAGTGCTGCTGGACACCCGGCATGTCGGTGAATCGAATGTCGAGGAAGACGATGCCCTTTTCCTTGATGTAGGAGAGGACCTCGGCGGGATCTTTGAACATGATGCTCCAGTCGGTCGAGACGTGAGACGGTGTGGCCTCGGATTCACAGTACGAAGCATTCGTTGCTTGGCCGTGACCCTTGTGTTTCGCCGATGTTACGCGTGCCCACCTGAGTGAGCCGCGTAGACTGGATCGATGCCCGCTAAGTCCGCGCCCACGCCCCCTCCGCAGTCGTCGTACCCGGGCGAGCGCCTGGGCTTGCCGCGCGAGGGCGCCGGGTCAATCGCCAGTTTCGGCCAGCGCATTGGCGGCCTCGCCGTCGACTGGGGGATCGCAGTCCTCATCTCCTGGTTGTTCTTTGACTACCACCCCCTGCTCACGAGCGTGGTCTTCGTCGTCCTCACCGCCCTCACGATTTCGCTCCTCGGCGGCACCATCGGTCACCTCGTATTTGGGATGCGGCTCAACACCGTCTCGGGCACGGCACCGGGCTGGTGGCGTCCGCTGCTGCGCCAGGTGCTCCTCATGCTCGTGCTTCCAGCCGTGGTCTGGGACCAAGACAATCGCGGTGGCCACGACATTTTCTCGGGGCTCGTCTTGCGTCGGTTCCGTCGCTAGCGTGCTCACCGAAACTGCGCAGCTGGAAACGACGATGGCCCCTCGAGATTCGAGGGGCCATCGTCGTCAATGCGAGTTCGGGCTAGCGCATCTGCGAGCGCGAGGGGCGAACCTTGTTCGGGTCAATCCCCTTTGGAATTGGCATCTGGTTGCCCTGCAGCGAGGCGAGGCGGGAATCAACCGCGAGAATTTCGGCCTTCGTGAGCTTGTTCGGTAGCTTGCCAACGGCACCCTTGAGTTGGCCGAGCTTGATGCCACCTTCGCCACCAACCTGGAGGTGGTGCACGGGCACAGTCGGCAACAAGCGCTGAATCTTGCGGCGCTCGTCAGCGAGCAGCTTCTTTGAGTGGGCGTTCGCCGACTCAGTGAAGAGCACAACGCCCGGCTTGCCAACTGCGCGGAAGAGCACATCCTGGGTGCGCGGGTTGAAGGCGACGGGCATATCGCTCGTCTTCCACTGACCGCGCAGGCTCGAGGTGAGTACGGCACCGGTGGCGCCCTTTTGGCCCTCAAGTTGCGAGTAGGCGACCCTCTCGGCGCGCCAATTCAGGGCAAACATGAACAGCAACACACCGAAGAGCACGCCAAGCAAGACGAACATGATCCACATGATCACGTTGTTTGCGTAGAAGATGAGGCAGAGGACGATTGCCAGCACGACCGGCACGATGAACGCAGCGATCATCAGGGCAACGCCGGGCTTGTCGTATTTCGCGGTCATCTTGAAGACATCGATGACCTGTCGGAATCGCCCGGGCTGCTTTTCGTTCTGCGCAGAAGAGGTGTTCGCCATAGTCGCACCAGTCTACCGGCTGGTGAACGTTGCGGCACCGTCGAGTGACCGCGGCAATTGTGCACAGGTCTACGAATTTCGATTCATCCACAGCCCGCGCAAGTTCTCGCCTTCTTGACGATCGTGCAGGCCAGGATGCGGGCATGTTTAGTCGATCTCGTGGCGGCGAACCCGCACGCGCACCGGTTGTGGGCCAGGTGATTAGTGGTTGGCGCCTGGTTCGGCCGCTCGGCCATCACGGAGCCCGTTGCGAGTTTGTTGGCGTGTGTGAGGCTCCTGTGCCCACGCGTGCCACGGCGAGCGACCACTGGCGTGAGTTCGGTGCTGTGGCGGAAGAGCCCCTCCTGCAACGGCGGATCGTGATCATGCCTGATCTTGGCGACGGTGCGCTCGCGCGGGAGTGCACCCTGCGCGAGCAACTTGCAGCCGACTTCATTGAGCGCGCGGAGGAGGTGCTCAGCGATGGCGAATGGCAACTCGCGGTCTATGCGCTGAAGCCCCGCTGGAGCTACGCCGAACTCATTGCCGAAGGCACGCAGCTCGATGCCGGTGCGGCGGTGTCACTCTTGGTGCCGCTCGCCGAGACGCTTGCGTTGGCTCACGAATCGGGCATCGTGCACACCGCACTCACCCTGCAGTGCTGCCGTATCGACGCACATGGCCGCCCTTCAATTGAAGGATGGGATGCGGCAATCCGCGTCGACGAGTTACCTGCCGTGCGGCGCGATCTCCTTCGAACCGACGACTTACGGGCGCTCGGGCGCCTCGCGGATGCGGTACTCGCGAATGTTGTCGACGCCCCCTCGGAAGAGTTGGCCCGTCTCATCAGCGCGCTCACGGGCAGCGCGCCACCCCGTGACGCTGCTCGCCGACTCATTGACGAGCTCTTCAACTGGCGGGTACCTGACATCATCCCGGAACGCACGCCAGCGTCGCTCGCGCCGACAATGCGCGTGGCCGATGACCAGGGCACCGCATCCGATCAGCTCGGTGTCGAAACCCTCTTGGGCGACGACGGCGACATGTCACGGCCGGTTCCTCGGGGTGTGCCGGGCGGCAAGCTTGCGCTGCTGCAAGCGCGGATGATCGCGTTTGCCAGCGAGGTCAATGCGCGCACCTGGGCGTTGCTCGCGATCGCCGGTGCCCTGCTCGCGGGCACCGGCCTGCTGCTGCCAGCGCTGACTTCAGGCTCGGCAGCCGCCGAAGATACTGGCGCCACGAGCCAGCCCACGCCCATCGCAACGTTGCCAGAGCGCACCGACGGTGCCGCGCCTGCGCTCGAGCCACAGCCGACTGCATCCGAGCCTACGTTCACGTCGAGTGCGAGCGCCACAGCGATCGAGAGTGCCGACCAATTAGCGACCGCGCGAAACGAATGCCTCGTGCTGGCCGACGCCGCCTGCCTGGACCAGGTCTATGCGTCAGGTGCCCCTGGGTTGGATGCAGACCTCACGGCGATCGGGGCGGGCACGGCCGGCGACCGGGTCACTACGGCGACGAGCTGGATTCTCGCGGCCGATCTGGGTGATATTGAGATTCTGCAGGGGAGTGGTGGCATCGGTTCGCTCTCGCTCGAGCGCACGGCCGACGGATGGAGGATCCGTGAGGTGTGGGTCGAACACTATTGAAGAAGGCGCGGAAAACGAAGGGGTGGCCGGACCAAAGGCCGACCACCCGATTCGTCTTGGCTCGTGCCGGGGCTTGCCCGACTAGAGGCCGAGGTTCCCCTCAAACGCGCCTTCTTCGAGGCGTGCCTTGACCTGCGCGAGGAAGCGCGCGGCGTCGGCACCGTCGATGATGCGGTGGTCGTAGCTCAGCGCGAGGTAGACCATCGAGCGGATAGCGATCGATTCCTGCCCGTCAGCCGTCTTGACCACTGCGGGACGCTTGGCAACGACACCGGTGCCGAGGATTGCTTCCTGCGGGAGGAAGACAACCGGGGTGTCAAACAGCGCACCGCGCGATCCGGTGTTCGTGACGGTGAAGGTGCCGCCAACAAGCTCGTCAGGAACGAGCTTGTTGTCGCGAGCACGGGTCGCGAGGTCGTCAATCGCCTTGGCGATGTCGGCCAGGGTCTTGCCCGCAGCATCCTTGATCACCGGCGTGAGCAGACCTCGCTCGGTGTCGACCGCCATCGAGATGTTCTCGTGAGCCGGGTAGACGATTTCGTCGTCCTGCACGGTCGAGTTGATGATCGGGTGCGATTGCAGGGCCTCGACCGCCGCGAGCGTGAAGAACGGCAGGAACGAGAGCTTCGAACCGGTCTGCTCGTGGAACTTCACCTTGTGGGCGTCGCGGAAGGCCGCCACGCGAGTGACGTCGACCTCGACCACGGTGGTGAGCTGAGCGGTCTGCACCATCGACTCGACGGCGCGAGTCGAGATGACCTTGCGCAGACGCGACATCTTCTGCGTCGTGCCACGGAGCTCCGAGACCTCGAACGGGGTCGGACCAGCAGCCGGTGCGCCAGCAACCGGCGCGGCCGCAGCGGCGGCACGGAGTGCCTCAGCAGCCGCGACAACGTCTTCCTTGCGGATGCGACCACCAACCCCAGTGCCGCTGATCTGCGACAGGTCGACACCAGCTTCGTCGGCCAGGCGGCGGACGATCGGAGTGACATAGCGCGGGTCATTCTTCGCAGCCGGACGCTTTGGCGGAGCCGGAGCGGCTGGTGCGGCTGCGGCGGGCGCAGCTGCTGCTGGAGCGGGCGCAGCTGCTGGTGCCGGTGCAGCCGGAGCAGCTTCAGCCTTGGCCTCCTCGGCGGGAGCTTCTTCAGCGGGAGCCGCTTCGGCCGGGGCCTCCTCGGCAGGCGCTTCTTCGACGGGTGCTTCCTTCGCGGGGGCTTCTTCCGCGGGGGCGGCAGCAGGAGCCGCGCCCGAGCCGACGCGTGCGAGCACGGCGCCAACCTCGACGGTCTCATCCTCGTTCACGAGGATTTCCTGGATGGTTCCGGCGACGGGCGAGGGCACCTCGGTGTCGACCTTGTCGGTCGAGACTTCGAGCAGAGCCTCATCCACATCGATCTGGTCGCCGACCTTCTTGAGCCAGCGGGTGACCGTACCCTCGGTCACCGACTCGCCGAGGGCGGGCAGGGTGATGTCGGTGCTGTCGCCCGAAGCGGATGCTTCCGCTGCCGGAGCTTCCGCTGCCGGAGTTGCTTCTTCAGCAGGCGTCTCTTCTGCAGGGGCTGCTTCTTCGGCAGGCGCGGCTTCTTCGGCGGCGGGCTCGGCCTCGGCCGGCGCGCTACCGGCGCCCGAACCGTCACCGATGCGGGCCAGCACGGCACCGACCTCGACGGTCTCATCCTCGTTCACGAGGATCTCTTCAACCACGCCGGCCACCGGCGAGGGCACCTCGGTGTCGACCTTGTCGGTCGACACCTCAAGCAGGGCCTCATCGACCTCGATGCGGTCGCCCACATTCTTCAGCCAGCGGGTAACGGTCCCCTCGGTGACGCTTTCACCGAGCGCCGGGAGCGTGACGTCTTGACTCATTTCGAAGCTCTCCTAAGACTGTGTTCTCTTCGTGTGGGACTGGTGACTACACGCCGTGCAGGGGGCGACCTGCGAGGGCCATCATGGCCTCGCCGAGCACCTCGTTCTGCGTGGGGTGGGCGTGGATGAGCGGGGCAACGTCTTCCGGGTAAGCATCCCAGTTGACGATGAGCTGTGCTTCGCCGACGAGCTCGCCAACACGAGCGCCAATGAGGTGGATGCCAACGACAGGACCATCCTTCACGCGCACGACCTTGGCGATACCGGCGGTACCGAGAATCGAGCTCTTGGCGTTACCAGCGAGGTTGTACTCGTAGCTCTGGATCGCGTCATCACCGTGCTCAGCCTTCGCCTTCGCCTCGCTGAGACCAACGGAAGCGATCTGCGGTTCGCTATAGGTGACCTTCGGCACGTTGGCGTCGTTGACGAGCACCGGCTCAAGGCCAGCAATGTGCTCGGCAACAAAGATGCCGTGGGCGTAGCTACGGTGAGCAAGCTGGAGGCTCGGCACAATGTCACCGATCGCGTACACGCCGGGAACCGAGGTCTGCAGGTTTTCGTCGACGACGACGAAGCCACGGTCAAGCTGTACCCCAGCATCTTCGAAGCCCATGCCAGAGGTAACCGGGCCGCGGCCAATGGCCACGAGGAGTACGTCACCGTCGATGGTCTCGCCCTTGTCGGTCTTCACGTGCACGCCGTATTCGTCCTGCGTGACCGAATCAAACTTGGTCGAGAGCTGGAAGTTGATGCCGCGCTTCTTGTAGGCGCGCTCAAGCTGCTTCGAGATGGCGACGTCTTCGGCGGGGGCGAGGTGGTCGAGGCCCTCGATGATGGTGACTTCAGCACCGAGCGAACGCCAGAGGCTCGCGAACTCGAGGCCGATCACGCCACCGCCGAGCACGACAGCGCGCTGCGGCAACCAGTTCATCTGGAGGGCCTGGTCAGACGTGATGACATTTCCGGTGATCTCGAGGCCCGGAATCGAGCGCGAGTACGAACCGGTGGCGAGGATGACGTTCTTGCCAACGTACTTTTCGCCGTTCACCTCAACGGTGTTGTTCGAGACGAGCTTGCCTTCGCCGGCAACCACGTCGATGGCCTTGGCCTTGAGCAGGCCCTGGAGACCCTTGAACTTGGTCGAAACGATGCCATCGCGGAACGCCGCAACCTTTTCGGCGTCGACGCCTTCGAGGCTCAGGCTGATGCCCATGCGTGCACCGTCTTCGACGGCCTCAACGACCTCGGCGCTGTGCAACATGGCCTTCGTGGGCACGCAACCGCGGTGAAGACAGGTGCCGCCCAGCTTGTCCTTTTCAATGACGACGGCCGAGAGGCCTAGCTGCTTGGCGCGGATCGCGGCGGCGTAGCCTGCGCTACCGCCACCGAGGATGACGAGGTCGAAGTTGTGTTCTGACACCCGGAATGCTCCCTCTGATGTGTTGTCTGGAAGTCGGTGCTGGTGGCCCGGCCGTAGTTGTAC
Organism: Gulosibacter macacae; assembly: GCF_003865375.1. Classification (GTDB taxonomy): domain Bacteria; phylum Actinomycetota; class Actinomycetes; order Actinomycetales; family Microbacteriaceae; genus Gulosibacter; species Gulosibacter macacae. The sequence goes on from NZ_RQVS01000001.1 coordinate 291,630, forward strand.
CGGATGCGGCACGGCGACTCGTGCGACCGTTGGCTAAAGCCTCGCGTCAGCCTACACCGCGTGTCCGACGGTCCTCGGCAGGTTCACCAACGTAGCGGCTGGAGCGAAAGTGCCTCGGCGCGAACATCGAAACCGCGCCGAGGCACTTTCAGATCCCAACTAGCTCAGTGCTGCGATGGTTTCGACAAGCGTGCGCACTGGCACGCCGGTCGCACCCTTCGGCGTGTAACCGTAGGCGCCACCGCCATTCTCGGCCGGACCGGCAATGTCAAGGTGAGCCCACGCAATCGGCTCGCCCTCCGCATCCTTGCCAATGAAGCGCTCGAGGAAGGCAGCGGCGAACAGCATGCCTGCCGAACGGTCGCCCGGCTTGGCGTTGACGAGATCGGCAACGGGCGACTCGAGACGCTCCGCGATTTCTTCGGGAATCGGCATCGGCCACACGACCTCGCCGGTGCGCTGACCGGCCGCCACCAGGCGGTCGCGCCACTCATCGTTATTGCCCATGAGTCCGGTCGTGCGGTTTCCGAGCGCGACGACCTGAGCGCCGGTGAGCGTGGCAATGTCGATGACGACATCCGGCTGCGCTTCAGAAGCGAGCACGAGTCCATCGGCGAGCACGAGACGGCCCTCGGCATCGGTGTTGGTCACCTCGACTGTCGTGCCACCGCGCATCCGCAGCACATCGTCGGGCTTGAGTGCGTCGGCGGAAGGCATGTTCTCTGCGAGGCAGCAATAGCCCGATACGCGCACCGGCAGACCGAGCTTCGCGACCGCAACGATCGTTGCGAGTACCGAGCCGGCACCCGACATATCGAACTTCATGCCGAGCATGCTGCCGGCGGGCTTGATCGAGATGCCGCCAGTATCGAAGGTGATGCCCTTGCCGACGAGTGCCACGTGAGTTGCGGCCCCTTCGGGTGCATAGCTGAGGTGCACGAGGCGCGGCGGGTTCGCTGAACCCTGGCCAACGCCGAGGATGCCGCCGCAATCTTCATCGGCGAGCTTGGCTTCATCCCACACCGCGACCTCGATCGGAAGCTCCGCGGTGACGTCGGTGGAGCGACGCGCGAACTCTTCCGGTACGAGCTCATTCGGGGGAGTGTTGCCAAGGTCGCGGGCGAACACGACCGCCTCGGCGAGAATGCGGGCACGATCGAGCGCCTCCTGCGCGGCATCTTCGGTTGATACGAGCGCGACCGACCGCTCTTCAGGACGCTCTTCGTCGGCCTTCTTATAGATGTCGAGTTGGTGTGCCCCAAGAGCAAAGCCCAGGGCAAGTGCCTCGAGCTCCTCAGCGGTCGCGTCGCTCAACTCAATGACGACGTGCGCTTCGCGCTTGAGGGCACGAGCGGCGCTACCAGCGGCGCGGCGCAGGGCCTCAAGGGTGCGCTCCTTGCCAATTCCAACGAGGAGCGCAGCGCGCTCCTCACCGTTGGCAACGAGGATGCGGGCGGTCCCGCCAGCCTTGCCAGTGAAGTCAAGTGCGGCGAGACGCTCAGCCGTGAGGCCGTAGTCGTCGGCGGCAAGAATCTGCGGCGTGTCGCCAGCGAGAATCGGGAGGACGAGTACGCCTTCGGCGTCAGCGGGCGAGGGAACCAATGTGAAATTTGGAATCTGCATGATCATCGACCATATGCCCAGCACGCTGGGAGCGAACCTGCCCGCCTGCCGTTCCCTCATCCGCGTACGATTGCCGGCATGACTGGGCGCGACTCGATTTTCTTTCCGGGGGAAGCGTGGTCTCGTGTACCTGCGGGACTGCCGCTGGTCGCGCTCCTCACTGGCTACCGCGACGCCGGTTCTACGGTGTTGCAAACGGTGGAATCACTGCTCGACGAAGGTGACGCCGAAATCGTTGCGGGCTTCGACATCGACTCGCTCTTCGATTACCGCGCTCGACGACCGATCATCCGTGTCGAAGGCACACAGATTACCGAGTACCGTTTGCCGCGGCTTGATCTGCGACTTGTGCGCGACTCGATGGGGCAACAGTTTCTTTTGCTTTCAGGGTTCGAACCCGACTTCCGCTGGAGCGCGTTCACCGCATCCCTGCGCCAACTCATTTCGCACTTCGAGGTCTCGACCGTGACGTGGGCGCACGCGATTCCGATGCCGGTGCCGCATACCCGACCGATTCGCCTCGCGGTCACCGGCACCCGTGAAGACCTTATTGAGCAACTTTCGGTCTGGCATGCGACGGTCGAAGCGCCGGCCCACGCGCTGCATGAACTGGAGTTCGAGCTGACGGCCGAGAGCTTCCCAATTGTCGACCTCGTCGTGCTCGTGCCGCACTACCTGGCCGATGGAGTGTTGCCGGCGACGGCGCTGCGACTCATTGAGGCGATCGGGACTGCGAGCGGACTACTGCTCGCAACCGAGCAATTGCGGGAACGCGATCGCGAGTTCCGACTTGAATTCGAGAGTTCGCTCGAGGAGAACGAAGAAGCTCAGCGCCTAATTTCGGTGCTCGAGACGCAGCACGATGGGTTCTTGCGCGGAAATCCGCTTGAGAATCCCTTCGCCGATGCCGATGGTGAACTGCCGAGCGCGGATTCCATCGCCGCTGAACTAGAACGCTATTTGAAGACGCGCGCGGACGAGGAGAAGTGAGCACCAAGCCCAGCTCGAACGAGCCGCCGCCCACCACTGAAGCTCTACGCCTACTTCCACCTCGGCTCCCACGACTGATCTTCATCGTTGCGCTCTTCGCCTATGTCGTCGCGGTGACGCAGCGCTCCTCGCTCGGAGTCGCCGGCGTAGACGCTGCTGATCGCTTCATGGCAACCGCCACCGAGCTTTCTGCCCTCGGCGTCATGCAGGTCGCGGTCTACGCGATCATGCAAATTCCCGTGGGGATGTTGCTCGACCGATTCGGCGCGCGCCAGCTCATCATGGTCGGTGCCGTGCTCATGGCAATCGGTCAGTGCATCGTGGCTCTCGCCCCAAGCATCGAGGTCGCGGTCATTGGCCGCGTGCTCGTTGGTGCGGGGGATGCGACGACATTCGTTTCGGGTCTGCGCATCCTTGCGGCCTGGTTCCCACCTCGACGAGTGCCGATCATGCAGCAGTGGTACGGAAATCTCGGGCAGATCGGTCAGTTCTTGTCGGCTGTGCCGTTCTCGACACTGTTGCATCTCGGCGGCTGGACGACAGCCTTTTTCACCACCGCGTCACTTTCGGTGATCGTTGTCATCGCCTCGATCGTGTGGCTTCGCGACACGCCGTACCGGGGCTTCGCTGGCGAGCCACTGTCGATTCGAGGTGCGTTCGACAAGCTCGGTCAGGCGTTCGCTCGACCCGGTACGCGCTTGGGCTTCTGGGCCCATTTCACGACCCAGTTCCCCGGCACTGTCTTCGGGTTGCTTTGGGGTTTCCCGATCATGGTGCAGGGGCTCGGGTATCCCACCGAGCTCGCCGCGGTGCTCGTGATTGCGCCAGTTATTGCCGGAATGGCGATTGGACCGTTTATCGGCCTGGCGACGGCGCGGTGGCCACTGCGCCGCTCCAACCTCGTCATTTTCATTGTGTTGGTGCAGGCGGCATTCTGGATCGCCTGCATCACCTGGCCTGATCATCCGCCAATGTGGCTCTTCCTGCTGACGCTCGTGATCACCGGTGTTGGCGGCACGGGGTCAACGATCGGCTTCGATTTCGCGCGCACGTTCAACCCTGCCTCGAGCTACGGATCAGCCTCCGGCATTGTCAACGTGGGCGGCTTCACGGCAAGTTCCGTCACCTTCCTCCTGGTCGGACTTGGCATTGACTTTGCCGGGCGCGCGGGCGACGGCACGACGCCCTGGAGTTCCTTCCAGGTGGCGCTCTGGGCGTTCCCGCTCGTCATGGCGCTGGGGCTCATCGGACTCATCATTGAGCGCCGCCGTACGCGTTCTCGACTTGCCTCAGAAGAGGGCATCACCGTCGCGCCTCTTTGGACGGCCATCATGCGTCGCCGTCGCCGTCGCCGTCGCCGCCGCCGCCGCGGCTAATTGGATGCGCCGTGCCTGCGGCATTCGGGAATGTTTCGGAATCGCCGCGTGTAGTATTTAGTGTCGGACCCAGCCGGTCCCCATTTGGGGGCTTGACATGGGCCTTAGTTATGTCCGCACCATGCGAAGGGGTTGATCATGGCAGCGAACCAGACGAGTACCGCGCTCCACACCGAGGCCGAACTCAACGCGATGAAGGTTGCCGATCTGCGCGCAATCGCAAAGAACGCTGGGATCACCGGAGGATCGGGCCTGCGCAAGGGTGAACTTGTCGAGCAGATCTTGGCCGGTGGCACCGCCGCTCCGGCCGCAGCTGCAGCCAGTGAGGCACCGGCCGTAGCCACGCACACGAAGTCGACGTTGGCCAAGCAGAAGGTTGCTGAACTTCGCGACCTCGCGAAGGAACTCGGCGTTGACGGATTCTCGGGTCTGCGCAAAGACGACCTCATTGACGCCATCCTCGGTGCGCAGTCGGGGGAGTCGGCCGTAGCGCCGGCCGCCGAGGCACCCGCGAAGAAGGCGCCTGCCAAGAAGGCTCCTGCCAAGAAGGCAACGGCGACGAAGGCTGGCGCCAAGGACGACGATGATGAGGACGAGGAGGAAATCGACCTCGACGAAGACCACGAGGTGGATGAGCACGACCTCGAAATCTCGGCCGATGACGAAGAAGCCGCCGAGAGCGACGAAGAACTCGGCAAGCGCGACGAGAAGTCGGACGACCCCGACGAAGACGTCAACAAGGCTGAGTCGGCGGTCAAGGCCGCTGACGCGCTCGTGCTTTCGAACAAGGATGACGACGAGGCGCCGGTCTACTCGGCGACGATCACTGGCGCCACCGCCGACCCGGTGAAGGACTACCTCAAGCAAATCGGTAAGGTACCGCTGCTTAACGCGGCCGAAGAGGTCGACCTCGCCATGCGCATTGAAGCTGGCCTCTACGCAGAAGACAAGCTCGCGCGCGAAGAGGGCCACGAGGCGAAGCTCGTTCGCGAACTCAAGTGGATCGTGCGCGATGGCCGTCGTGCCAAGAGCCACCTGCTTGGCGCAAACCTGCGTCTGGTCGTTTCGCTCGCGAAGCGTTACACGGGTCGCGGGATGCAGTTCCTCGACCTCATTCAGGAAGGTAACCTCGGCCTCATCCGTGCGGTCGAGAAGTTCGACTACACCAAGGGTTTCAAGTTCTCGACCTACGCCACCTGGTGGATTCGTCAGGCAATTACCCGCGCCATGGCCGACCAGGCCCGCACCATCCGCATCCCGGTGCACATGGTCGAAGTCATCAATAAGCTCGCTCGCGTGCAACGCCAGATGCTGCAGGATCTCGGCCGTGAACCCACTCCGGAAGAGCTCGCGCACGAGCTCGACATGACGCCGGAAAAGGTCGTCGAAGTTCAGAAGTATGGTCGCGAACCGATTTCGCTCCACACGCCGCTTGGTGAAGACGGTGACTCCGAGTTCGGTGACCTCATTGAAGACACTGAGGCGGTCGTGCCGGCCGATGCGGTGAGCTTCACCATGCTTCAGCGTCAGCTCGAGTCGCTCCTTGACTCTCTTTCGGAGCGTGAGGCGGGCGTGATACGCATGCGCTTTGGTCTTGGCGACGGCATGCCGAAGACGCTCGACCAGATCGGCGAGACGTTTGGTGTAACGCGAGAGCGCATCCGCCAAATTGAATCGAAGACGATGGCGAAGCTGCGCCACCCCTCGCGTTCGCAGTCGCTGCGCGACTACCTCGAGTAGGACAGCACCCGCAGTTCATTCTTCGCCGCCCTCCCCGCGCCGCTCAGGCTCGACGGAGGCCGGCGACTATAATCTGTGAGTTATCGTGCCTCGCGGCTTGACGCTTTCCGGCCGCGCCCAAGCACCTTCCCGATCAGAAAGGCCCGCTATGGATCTGTCCGTTTTCGACAGCATGGAATCGGAGGTGCGCAGCTACATCCGCGCATTCCCGACGGTCTTCGACACGGCTCGAGGCTCCCTGCTCACCGATGAGGACGGCCGCGAGTACGTCGACTTCTTCTGCGGTGCTGGCACGCTCAACTATGGCCACAACCCGGCTGTGCTGAAGTCGCACGTGATCGATTACCTCGCAGGCGACAAGATTCAGCACGCCCTCGACATGGCCACCGGTGCCAAGCGTCAATTCCTCGAGCGCTTCCGCGATGTCATTCTTGAACCACGCGATCTTGACTACAAGCTGCAGTTCCCGGGGCCCACCGGAGCCAATGCTGTTGAGGCAGCGCTCAAACTGGCCCGCATGGCCACTGGCCGCAGCACGGTCGTCGCGTTCACCCACGGCTACCACGGACTCTCGCTCGGCGCCCTCGCAGCGACGGGGAACCAGTGGTTCCGTCAGGCCGCTGGCACGAGCCTGCCCGACGTCGTTTTCCATCCCTTCGACGGCTACTACGGTGACGACGTCAACACCATCGCGCTCCTGCGTCAGCACCTCGAGGATCCCTCGAGCGGGCTCGATCTGCCTGCCGCAGTCATCGTCGAAACGGTCCAGGGTGAGGGCGGCGTCAACGTCGCGAGCAACGAGTGGCTACGGGAGTTGCGCGAACTCACTACTGAGTTCGGCATCCTGCTCATCGTCGATGAGATTCAGATCGGTGTGGGGCGCTCGGGCCGCTTCTTCAGCTTCGAAGAGTCCGGCATCGTGCCTGACATCGTGACGATTTCGAAGTCGATTTCGGGCTATGGCTTCCCGATGGCGCTCGTACTCATTCGCCCCGAAATTGATGTGTGGAAGCCCGCAATGCACACCGGCACCTTCCGCGGTAACTCCATCGCCTTCGTCTCGGGTGCCGCTGCGCTCGACGAATTCTGGGCCGACCCGACCATCCATGAGCAGATTGCCAGTCGCGTCGAACTCGTGACTGAGCGCCTGAACTCGATCGTCGCAAGGTACCCCGAGCACTTCTCGACCCGCGGCCGCGGCCTGCTCCAGGGTCTTGTGGGCATCCAGGATCGCGCCCTCGCCGGTCGTATCTCGAAGGAAGCGTTCAAGCTCGGCCTCATTATCGAGACCAGCGGCGCCTTCGACGAGGTCGTCAAGGTCATGCCCGCGCTCGTGGGTGACGAGGCTACCCTCGTTCGTGGTCTCGACCTCCTTGGCGCCGCAGTCGACGCCGCCCTCGCGGCCTAAGCACAGAACTCCCTAGGACACATACGAATGACTGATCTGCAGGCTAACGAGGGCAAGGCCCTCGAATCCACCATCGATGGCGTTGCCTACCAGCGACTTCCCATCCGCACGCACTTGGTGCTCGCTGACGACGACCTCCACCAGATCGTGCGCAAGTACGCGCAGCCGGTGGTGCAAGATGGCGATGTGCTCTTCGTCACTGAGAAGATCGTGGCGATCACGCAGGGCCGGTCGATGTTGCTCGACGACATTCACCCGCGCCCGCTCGCAAACTTCCTCTCGAAGTACGTTACCCGTACCCCGCACGGTATCGGTCTTGGCATGCCTGAGACCATGGAGATGGCGTTGCAGGAGTGCGGCACCCCACGCATCCTCTTGGCCGCTGGCGTGTCGGCGTTCTCGAAGAAGGTGCTACGACGCTCGGGCGACTTCTACCGCATCGCCGGCATGAAGGCGCGCGCGATTGATGGCCCGACCTCCGGGACGATCCCGCCCTATGACCGCTCGGTGGTGCTCGGACCCAAGGAGCCGACGCGCGTGGCGCGCGATCTCAAGACGCTCCTTGGCGGCAAGCTCGAGGTGCTCATCGTCGACATTAACGACATTGGTGGCAACATCCTCGGCTCGACCATGGATCCGGCACGCAACGAGCACTGGGTGCGCGTGCTCAGCGATAACCCGCTCGGTCAGGGCACCCAATCGACGCCGATGGGCATTATTCGTCCGGTGAAGTAGCCGCAGCGAACTCGCTGTGACACCGACGGGGGTCAGCTTGACGAATTGTCGAGCTGACCCCCCGTTGCCGTGCGCGCGTTAGCGGCCGATCGCTGCGCGGTACACCGGCAATAGACCCTTGCGCAGCCCCGAGACCGTGGGCTTGGCCTGGAACACGCCGGTGTTGTAATTGCCCTCAATGAGCACGGGACGGTTGGGCGCAATGGCGACGTCCCAGCCGACAAAGGGCACTTCCGGGATGCGCTGGGCCGCGGCTTGCACCGCGTCAAGCGCCTCGGCGAATAGCGGCACCCGGAAGCCGACGATGGGTACGCCGGACAGCGGATGGATGCCGTGGGTCGCGTTGTTGTCGTCGAACGCCGGATAGAGTGCCACGCCCTCCGGCGAGAGCATCGTGTACATGCCGCCGCCCGAGAAGTTGTCGACGTCGCCACCCGCGCCGATGCGCAGGGCAGTCGCGAGGATGTGCACCTTCGTGCCGTCGTTGTAGCTCACGATGCGCATGGTGTTCACACTCGAGCTGTTCAACTTCGCGAGATCGGGATGCTGCACGAGGAACTCTTCAAGCAAGAACTGACGGTTGCGCATCCGGTCACGACGGAATGCCGTGAGGTCAGTGACCTCGTGCCGACGAATGCGCTCGATACCCTTGCCGCCGAGCGAGTCAGGCACCTTCGCCATGACATCAGCGTGGCGGTCAAGGAAGTCTTTGAGTGCTTGGTCATCAGCTTCGCGAATATCGAGCCACTCGCGACCGAGCACGTCTTCGAAGCGCACATTGAAGTTGAGCTTGTTCGAGAGCTGCGCGTTGGCAGTCTTGTCAGTGTTGAGCATCAGCGAATAGTGATTCGACTTCGGATGCGTCGCGAACGTGCGGCGCTCGGCGGGGGAGAGGATCGCAAAATCCCAGTCCTGATAGTCCTGGAAGGCGCACTCATAGCGGGTTGCCGACCAGAGCATATCGGCGAAGATGACGGCACGGGGCTTGCGGAAGTCGCGGCCAATATTGCCTGCCATCCGCCAGACGCGCGGCAGGTCCATCGCCTTGGCGCGGTCAAGTAGGTAGTTGAGGCGAAGGTTTGCCACGGTATTCGCTCGCAATTCTGTCGTCGGCTAGGGCGAGACAACTCTACTCGGCGGCGCGGCAGCGGGCCCGGCCGCCACCCCACCTCGTAAACTATCGAGGTTCACCAGTTCTCGAGCGAAGGGGAGGGTCACCAGTGACCTCGACTGAGCAGGCATACTCTGCCGCGCATCTGCAGGTGCTCGAAGGACTCGAGGCTGTGCGTAAGCGGCCCGGCATGTATATCGGCTCGACCGATTCGCGCGGGCTCATGCACTGCCTCTGGGAGATTATCGACAACTCGGTCGATGAGGCGCTCGGCGGATTCGGTAGCGAAATCACCATCCGACTCGAGTCCGATGGTTCGGTCGAGGTCGCCGACCGCGGCCGCGGCGTGCCGATCGACATCGAACCGCGTACCGGAATGACCGGTGTGCAGGTCGTGTTCACCAAGCTGCACGCCGGCGGAAAGTTCGATGGCTCGAACTACGGCGCAGCCGGTGGCCTGCACGGTGTGGGTGCTTCGGTGGTCAACGCCCTGTCGTCTCGCCTCGACGTCGAGGTGGATCGCGGCGGCAAGACCTACGCCATGAGCTTTAAGCGCGGCGTCCCGGGTGTCTTCGCCGATGGCAAGAACGCGCCGGGCCCGGATGCCGAGTTCACCCCCGATGAAGGGCAAGCCGAGCTACGCATCATCGGCAAGACCGCACGCGGCGTTACCGGCACCCGCGTCCGCTATTGGGCCGACCCACAGGTCTTCATCAAGGATGCCGAGTTCAGCCTCGATAAGCTGCAAGAACGTGCCCGCCAGACCGCTTTCCTCGTGCCGGGGCTCGAAATCGTACTCGAGGACCAGCGTGATCCGACCGAGCCGGAGCGAGTAGCTTTCCGCTACGACGGCGGCATCTCCGAGTTCGTGGACTTCCTCGCGAGCGACGGCCCCGTGACCGAAACTTGGCGCATCCAGGGCGGTGGCGACTACAGCGAGACGATTCCGGTGCTCGATGACCGCACCGGCCACATGGTGTCGCGCGAGGTCGCACGGCATATGGACGTCGACATCGCTCTGCGCTGGGGCATCGGCTACGACACCGAAACTCGCAGTTTCGTCAACATCATTGCGACCCCGAAGGGCGGCACGCACGTCGCTGGCTTCGAGCAGGCGCTCGTCAAGGTCGTACGCGACGAAATAACGAAAAACGCCCGTCGCCTCAAAGTCGGTAACGACAAGCTCGAAAAGGATGATGTGCTCGCCGGTCTCACGGCAGTCATCACGGTGCGCATCCCCGAACCGCAGTTCGAGGGGCAGACCAAGGAAGTGCTTGGCACGCCGCAGGCACGACAGATCGTCGCGCAGGCGCTCACCACCGGACTCAAGGAGCGCTTTACCTCGACCAAGCGCCAGGACAAGACCGAAACGAGCATGGTGCTCGAAAAGGTCGTCAACGAGATGAAGAGCCGCATCTCGGCGCGCGCACACAAAGAGACGCAGCGTCGAAAGAATGCGCTTGAAAATTCCTCCTTGCCGGCGAAACTCGTTGACTGCCGCTCGAACGAGGTTGATCGCACCGAGCTTTTCATTGTTGAGGGTGACTCAGCGCTCGGCACCGCGAAGCCTGCGCGCAATAGTGAGTTCCAGGCGCTCTTCCCGATTCGCGGCAAGATCCTCAACGTGCAGAAGGCTTCGCTTGCCGACATGCTCAAGAACGCCGAGTGCGCAAACATCATTCAGGTGCTCGGTGCCGGGTCGGGTCGCACGTTTGACCTCGAGCAGGCGCGCTATGGCAAGGTGATCATCATGTCGGATGCGGACGTCGATGGCGCGCATATCCGCACCCTCCTGCTCACGCTCTTCTTCCGCTATATGCGGCCGATGATCGATGCTGGCCGCGTGTTCGCGGCCGTGCCGCCGCTGCACCGCGTAGTGGTGTTGCATCCCGGCAAGAAGCCGAATGAGACGATCTACACCTACTCTGAGGCCGAGTTGCAGACGCTGCTCAAGAAGCTTGACCGCTCGGGGCGGAAGTATCAGGACCCGATTCAGCGGTACAAGGGTCTTGGCGAAATGGATGAAGACCAGCTTTGGGACACGACGATGAACCCCGAACACCGGCTGTTGCGCCGCATGACCATGGCGGATGCTGCGGAGGCTGAAGCGGTGTTTGAACTGCTCATGGGCAATGAGGTCGCGCCGCGCAAGGAGTTCATTGTCGAAGGCGCGAGCCAGGTCGTGCCCGAACTCATCGACATGTAGGCGACCGTGCGCTGAGGTTCTCGAAGTGGCGCTACTGAGCGTTCTTGAAGTTGCCGGGGGAGTAGCCTTCCGGGATGCAGATTAGGGAAGCAACGCACCAAGATCTTGCTGCCATTGCCGAGATTGAAAACTACGAGCGGGCCAATGGCACCGCGAACTGGGGCATCGAACCCGAATCAATCGAACAGTGGGCTGAGAAACTCGCCACTGCGCAGGCCGCTGGCCTGCCGATTCTCGTCGTCGAAGAGGCGGGAGTCGTGCTCGGCTACGGGTCGTTCCGGCAATTTCGACCACACGAGGCGTGGAGCCCGAGCGCCGAGCACTGGCTCTATTTGCATCAGGATGCGCGTGGCCGCGGCCTTGGCGGGGCGCTGCTGGATGCACTGCTTGAGCGCATTGCGCAAGCGGGCTACCGCAACACGATCGCTTGCGTCGAAAGCGGCAATGCGGGAAGCATCCGCTTGCATGAGGGTCGTGGCTTTGAGGAGGTCGGTAGGTTCTCAGATGTGGGCGAGAAATTTGGTCGATCGCTGAGCGTGGTGTTCTTGCGTAAGCGGCTTTAGGAGGGGGAGCGAGGGGATCTCGATACGTCGCTTCGCTCCTACTCGATCAACCAGAAGGTTTGGTTGGTCGAGTAGCGGCCGCAGGCCGCGTATCGAGACCCCGCACGGCTCACGGCTAGCCGCTGAGCGACTGCCCAATGCCCGCGACGAGGTTGATGGTTGCCGCGAGCACCACGGTGCCGAACGCAAACGAAAGGAGCGCCTGACGTAACGCCACGCGCCGAATCGGCGAGCGCGTTACGTTCACATCGGCCGTTTGATAGGTCATCCCGATGGTGAAGGCGTAGTAGGCAAAGTCGAGATAGTCAGGGTCCTCATCCTGATTGAAATCGAGTCCGCGCTGATAGCCGCCGCTCGCCGCATCCTGGTAGTAGAGGTGCGCATAGCGAAGCGTGAACTCCGTCTGCAGCAGTAACCACGACAGCCCAATCGTGCCAAGCGTCACAAGTGCCGCCAGCGCGTTCATCGCTCCGGTCGTCGTCGCTGAACTCACGAGAAACGCCAGCACGGCCGCGACACTCACGGCCGCAACGAGCACCGTAATGATGCTTGCGAGGCGCCGGCTCGGATCCTCACGCTGGGAGACAGCCGCCGTGGTCGCGGCAGACATCTTCGCGATGGGAAGCCAGATCCACGCCAGCATGCTCACCACGAACACGGCCCAGCCAAGCGCGACCGCGCCAAGGTCAAGGCCGAGCACAGCGCCAATCGCCCCCGCGCCAACCCCAAGCGCCAAACAAACGGCAAGCCGCACCCACGCGCTACTTCGTTGCGAAGTTGCGGGGGTGCGGCTTGCCGATGTGGTCATGCGACCAATCTAGGGGAATGAATGCCTAGGCGAGTACGCGCGAGAGGAACGAGCGGGTGCGTTCGCGCTGCGGGTTCGTGAGCACCTCGCGGGGGTCGCCCTCTTCGACGACGACGCCCTGATCCATGAACACGAGGTGGTCACCGACGTCACGGGCAAAGCCCATCTCGTGCGTCACGACAACCATGGTCATGCCGCTCTCGGCGAGCTGTTTCATGACTTCGAGCACATCGCCCACGAGCTCGGGGTCGAGCGCCGAGGTGGGCTCGTCAAAGAGCATGAGTTTCGGGTCCATCGCGAGCGCACGAGCAATCGCCACACGCTGCTGCTGACCACCCGAGAGGTGCCCGGGGTAGGCCTTCGCTTTGTTGGCAAGGCCGACCCTGTCGAGGAGTTCCATCGCGCGGGCGGTTGCCGCGGCCTTCTTCTGACCCTTTACCCGCGTCGGTGCCTCGATGATGTTCTCGACGACCGTCATGTGGGGGAAAAGGTTGAAGCGCTGGAACACCATGCCGATATCTTGGCGCTGCTTCGAGACCTCGGCCGGGCTCAGCTCATAGAGCTTGTCGCCGCGCTGGCGGTAGCCGACGAGTTCGTCTTCTACCCAGAGCCGACCGCCATCGATTGATTCGAGGTGGTTGATGCACCGCAAAAAAGTCGACTTGCCCGAGCCAGAGGGGCCGATCAGACACATCACTTCGCCGTGATTCACGGTGAGCGAGATGTCCTTGAGCACCACATTGGAGCCGAACCGCTTGACGACGTGTTCGGCGCGGACCATGGGGTTGCCGCGGTCGTGTTTGCGCGTCATGCGCCGTCTCCCTTCGGTGGGCCGGCTGGCGGTATGGCTTCGTCGTTACTCGCGGATGCAGTGGGATCGACGGTGCGAACCGTGCCCGTCGCGAGTTGCGCAGCGGTGCGGTTGTCGGCCTTCTCTTTCACTGGTGCGATGCCGCGTGCGTAGTAGGCCTCGAGATAGTGCTGGCCGACCATGAGGAGGCTCGTCACGATGAGGTACCAGATGCTCGCCACGATGAGCAGCGGCACCGGTGCGTAGAGTGCCGCCGAAATCTCACGCGAGCGCGCATAGAGATCGAGGGTGAATCCGAGCGCGGTCACGAGCGAAGTGGTCTTGAGCATCGAGATAAGCTCGTTGCCCGTCGGCGGAATGATCACGCGCATCGATTGCGGCACGATGATGCGGAGCATCGTCGCGCGCCAGCTCATGCCGAGCGCCTTGGCCGCTTCTTCCTGACCGCGATCAACCGAAAGGATGCCTGAACGCACGATCTCGGCCATGTACGCGGCCTCATTGAAGGCGAGACCGAGCACCGCGAGCCAGAAGAGGTCCATGCCGGTGAACGGGCTGAACGAGAAGAACTCGATGTCGGTGAACGGCACTCCCACACTGACCTGGCGGTAGATCGTCGAGAGCAGTCCCCAAAACACGAGCTGCACGTAGACCGGGGTACCGCGGAAGAGCCAGAGGTAGAGCCACGAGATGGCCTTGAGTACCGGGTTGTCGCTGAGACGCATCACCGCCAGGATCAAGCCCATGACCACCGCGAGCACCATCGAAAAGACGGTGAGCGCGAGGGTGACGCCGGCAGCCTGGAAGATGCGCGCGTCAAAGAGGTACTGACCGACCCTGCCCCATTGGAACTCTTCACGCGTTGCCGCGTCGTAGACGAACAGCGCAAGCAGGAGCACCAGGATGATGGCAAAGGCCGTGCGCCACGGATGCCGCAGTTTGATGGCGGCAATGGGCTCACCATCGATGACGGCCGGGGACTGCGCCCCGGCCGTCGTACGAGTGTTACTTGACTCCATTGATCACTGCAGTCGTCACAGCACCGGCCTCAACGCCCCAGTTCTCGAGGATCGTCGTGTAGACGCCCTCGTCCATGAGCTCCTGCATCGCAATCTTCACGGCTTCGGTGAGCTGCGAGTCCTTGGCAAACACGAGGCCGTACGGGGCGGCGTCAAAGATGTCGCCTTCGAGCACGACCTTGCCCTCCGAGAGCTTCACCGAGTTCTGGGCGATCGGCGAGTCAGCAAGCATGTACGGAACGTTGCCGAGCACGACATCGTTGGTGGCCTCATCCTGGCCGTCCTTCTTGAGGATCTCGACGGCCGGCTTACCGGCGGCGACGCACTCATCGCTCTTCGCCATGAGGTAGTCGTCAGAGGTGGTGGTTGCCTGCGCGCCAATGGTCAGGCCGCAAAGCTCGGCCGGCAGCGGGTCGACCTCAGCGCCGCGCACGAACTGCAGACCGGCCTCGTAGAAGTCGACGAAGTCAACCGACGCCTGGCGTTCGACGGTGTCGGAGAAGCTCGACGAGCCCATGTGCAGGGTGCCGCCGTCGACCTTGGGAATGATCTGGTCAAAGCCTTCCTTCGACCACTCGACGGTGAGGCCAAGCTTTGCGCCGACGGCGTCAACGAGCTCAACTTCCCAACCAATCGGGTTGCCGTCGGGGCCGGCGTACTGGTTGGGGGCGTACGTGGCGTCAGTGCCGACCTTGAGTACGCCGCCCGAGGCGATGTCCTCAGGGACGAGCGCGCTGGCCGCATCCGACTTTGTGACTTCAGCGACCGGTGCCGCATCAGTGCCGCCCGGTGCGCCACCTTCGTTGTTCTGTACGCAACCGGTGAGGACGAGTGCAGCCGAGGCGGCAATCGCGAGGAAGCCGAGGCCCGAGCGCAGGCGACGTGGTGATCGTGAGGAGTTGGAGTGCATCGTTGCGACTCGCTTTCGTCATGCCGAGCGGCTGTGCTCGGCAACGGACTAGTGATTCAGCAGTGCTGTAAATGAGCGACTTTCATCACCCTGGCTTAGGAGCATAGCGAATAGCTGACCGATCATGTTGCTGACGTTACCGATCGACAGAAAAACGTGATGCAGAACGGACAACTTGTTAGGACAGACCTAGCTTTCCGTGTCACTTGTGTCGTCACCGATGGCGTGACCGACCCAAGCGACTGCCGAATCGAGCTGGACGCCGGAGGCATCGCGCTTGGCGAGCCCCTCGGGCAGCTCTCGAATGGCGCCATCCTTCGCATTTGCGCGCGCCGGTGCCGCACCTACCCAGGCGGTCGCCAGACGGCTCTCGCCACGTACAAATCGTTGCGCACGCACACCGCCAGTCGCACGGCCCTTGGCGGGGAACTCACCGAGGGCGCTCGTCTTAGCGCTGCCGTTCACATCGCTGAACAGTGCTTCATCACTCGGGGGCTCGGCAATTGTGACCACCACGGCGTCAGCGATATCGGCTGCGGCGACAACGTTGAACGCGATGACTCGAGCCTGCGAGGCGAGCTTGACCCCGGCCATCCCACCTGCATTTGCCCCCTGGGGACGCACGAGCGAGGCCGAGTAGTGCAGCAATTGTGCATCCGAGGTGACAAATACGAGTGTGTCGTCGTCGCTGGCGCGGGCCGCTCCGACAACCTCATCGCCCGGCTTGAGGTTGATCGCCGAAAGCTCGTGCGCCCGGCCCCACTCGGCCGGATTGACCCGCTTCACCACGCCGTCGCGGGTGGCAAGCGCGAGCGGCACTTCTGCGCCAAGGGCCACGAGCCCGACGATGCGCTCACCCTTCTCGGTGATGTTGAAGTATTCGCGGGCTGAGACACCGGCCGAGAGCAGTGCCGATGCGGCCGGTGCCACAGGAAGCGAGGCCGCGGTCATGCGGTACACCCGACCCAGGTTCGTCACCGCGCCAATATCACCCTGCGTCGAGGCTTCGACATCGGCGGCGACCGCATCGTGCTTCGATCGGCGACGGGGTCGGGGGAGCTGGCCCGACTCATCCAGGTCAATGCGCAGGATGCGGCCGGTGGCCGAAAGCAGCACGCGCGTCGGTGCATCTGGAATCTGGAGCGCATCGGGAGTGACGAGCTTGCTGGCACCGCGGACCGGCGCCTCCACGGCACCCTCGGTGAGCAGAAGCGTTCGCCGCGGAGTGGCGAACTCATCGGCCGCGGCTTCAAGCTCGCGACTCACCTGCTCACGCAACAAGGTCGGGGAGGCGAGGAGCTCTTCGAGCGCCGCAATCTCGCGACGCAGATTGTCGGCCTCGCCCTCGAGCTCAATGCGCGAAAACTTGGTGAGTCGACGCAGACGCAATTCGAGGATGTACTCGGCCTGAATCTCGCTGAGATCGAAGACGAGCATGAGTCGCCCCCGGGCCTCTTCCGAGTCGTCGGAGGAACGAATGATCTGGATGACCTCGTCAATGTCGAGGATCGCAATGAGCAAGCCTTCAACGAGGTGCAGCCGGTCGCGTCGCTTACCAAGGCGGAATTCGCTGCGGCGGCGCACCACGCTCAGGCGGTGGTCGAGGTAGACCTGCAGGAGTTCCTTGAGCCCGAGCGTGCGCGGTCCACCATCGACGAGCGCCACATTGTTGATGTGGAACGACTCTTCCAACGGTGTGTGCCGATAGAGCTGCTCGAGCACGGCTTCCGGCGCGAATCCGGTCTTGATTTCGATCACGAGCTTCAGACCGTGTTTGCGGTCGGTGAGGTCGATGACGTCAGAAATACCGGCAAGCTTCTTGGACTGCACGCCCTGCTTGATCTTGTCGATCACCTTCTCGGGGCCAACGAGATAGGGGAGTTCGGTGACGACGATGCCCTTGCGGCGCGCAGTGACCGACTCGATCTGCGTGGTAGCGCGCATGCGGAACGAGCCACGGCCGGTCTCATATGCATCCCGAATGCCCTCGAGACCAACGATGCGCGCGCCCGCGGGCAGGTCGGGTCCGGGCACGTGCGCCATGAGGTCGTCGAGCGATGCCTCGGGGTTCGCGAGGAGATGCCGCGCCGCAGACACAACTTCACCAAGGTTGTGCGGCGCCATATTCGTCGCCATACCGACGGCGATGCCGCTTGCACCATTGACCAGCAGATTCGGCCAGGCTGCTGGCAACACTTCGGGTTGCTGCAGCGAGTTGTCGTAGTTCGGAACGAAGTCGACGACGTCTTCGTCGAGTGAATCGGTGAGCGCGAGCGCCGAGGCTTCGAGCCGCGCTTCGGTATAGCGCGCCGCAGCCGGGCCATCGTCGAGGGAGCCGAAGTTGCCGTGGCCATCGACGAGCGGCACGCGCAGTGTGAACCACTGGGCCAAACGCACCAATGCGTCGTAGATGGCCGTGTCGCCGTGCGGGTGCAGCTTGCCCATCACATCGCCAACTACGCGCGCCGACTTCACGTGGCCGCGGTCTGGGCGCAGGCCCATCTCAGTCATTTGAAACAGGATGCGCCGCTGCACCGGCTTGAGTCCGTCACGAGCATCGGGCAGGGCACGCGAATAGATCACCGAGTAGGCGTATTCGAGGAATGACCCTCGCATTTCGGTCGAGACATCGACGTCGTCGATGCGCTCGACGTCGCGGTGCTGGTTACCTGACTCGGTCGACGTGCTCATTGGTGGATCGGTGCTCTGCCTATGGAAAGATGGATCGGATGAGCCCCATCGTATTGAGCGCGGGCGAGCGACGGCCGTCCCTCGCCGAAGTCCTGCCGAATTGCCTGGCCGCAATTCGTGGTGAACGCGGGTCGATGGAACTGCCGCCCGTGCGCGGTGCGGTCGTCATGCTCGTGGATGGACTCGGTGCCGAACTCCTGCGCGCTCGCGCCGGACACGCTCGTCACCTCGTGCGCGGGTGGGCCAAGCGCGAAACCGGGTTTGCTTTTCCGTCAACGACCGTGGCCGGGATTACCTCGCTTACGACCGCGACTCGCGCGGGTGAACACGGACTCGTCGGCTACTCGGTCTTCGATCGCGCCGCGGGTACTTACCGCAACCAGCTCAGTGGCTGGGGCGAGGGGATGGAACCGGCGACCTGGCAGCTGCGGCCGACCGTCTTCGAACAGCTGGTGGCTGATCGCTCGGCAATCGAACCCTTTGTCGTTTCGGTAGAGACCTATCGTGACTCGGGGCTCACGGCGGCATCGCTACGCGGTGCCACCTATGTGGGCGGCGACACGATGCGTGAGCGCGTCGAACTTACGGCGAAAATCTCTGCTGACCGGGCGCATCCGCTTGTGTACCTCTACCACGCCGAGCTCGACCAGGCCGGGCACAAGTACGGCTCGGAGTCAGACCAGTGGCTGGCTCGACTCGAAGAGCTCGATGCCGCTTTTGCGCACCTGCTGGCGCTTCTTCCCGCCGATATTGGCGTGCTCGTCGTCGCTGACCACGGGATGCTCGACATTCGTGAACACGAGCAGGTCGACCTCGAGGGCGAGCTGCTCGACGATCTCGTTGCGCTCGCCGGCGAACCGCGATTGCGGCACCTCTATTTGCGAGAACAATCAGCCGATCTGCTCGCCGATGTGCTTGCCCGCTACCGCGCCGCCGAAGGACATCGCGCCGAGGTGCTCAGTCGGAAAGAGGCAATTGCGGCCGGCTGGTACGGGCCGGTGGTCGTGCCCGAGGCCGCCGAACGCATTGGCGATATCGTGCTCGCGGCTCGCAAGCGGGTGACCTACTACACCGCTCACTTTGACGCGAAAGTCCGCTCGGTCATCGGTCAGCACGGGTCGATCACCGACACCGAAACGATCGTGCCGCTCATTCGGCACGGCGCCTTCGCCCGCTGATCTGGAGCCCTGAGGTTCTCCTGACCTCGTGCACTGAGGTTCTCGAAGTGCGCTACTAGTCGTCGTCGGTCTTTGTACCGAAGACGATCTCGTCCCAACTCGGCATAGAGGGGCGACCGCCTTTGCGTCGCTGTTGGCGGGCGTCATCGGCACGATCGGCTTCAGCCCGCTCGGCGTCGGTTCGTTCGAGACCGTCAAGCGGCACCACACCAGAGTCATGCTGCTCAGGTTCGGCGGCCACCGGCGTGACCTCAGCCTGAGGCTCGTCGTCAGGCTCGTCGTGGTTCGCCTCGAGATTTGCCGAAGGATGCTCGGGACGCGTGCGGGCAAATGGCGTCACGAGCGCCTGCGGAGCGCTGTCTTCGGCGTCATCGACAGTCGACACGTCGCTCAGACCAGCTTGAAAATTGAACTCAAATTCGTCGTCACCGTACTCGGCTTCTTCGTCATAGGGTGCGGCGCTTCGTTCCCCGCGGCGGCGGCGCAGGGCATCCAGAAGATCGGCGGTTTCGTTCGCGGTCGTCTGCGTCAATTGCGTCTCGGCAAAGTGATCGCGGGGTCGCTCGGTCGGGGGAGCGGGAATCACCGCATCGGTCGGATGCACATCAACAGCTCGCAGGTGCGGACCGCCGAGCGGCGGGAGCTCGCCCTGTTGCGACAGCGTGATCGCGGCGGGGGAGATGGCCTGGAGCGAGTGGATCTTCGCATCGAAGCTCCACAGCGCATTTCGGGTGACATCGTCGGTGACGAAGTCGAGGCCAACGTGCCAGCCCGTCTCTGGGTCCTTCCACGCATCCCAGCGAATGCTGTTTGCGGCCAACTGTTCGAGGCGATCGTCGATCGCGCTCCCGAACGTGGCGCCCTCGCCGGCCAGCGGGTCGAGCGGCTGCTGCACGCGCACGGATACGCTGCGAGCCTGCTCAACGATGTAGCCGCGCTCGGCGAGGATGGGGCCTTCGAACCGCGCCACCAACTCGCGCTCGGCGCCGGTGGAGTCGACCACTTCATCGACCGTGCGACCGGCGCGAATGAGCTGCTGAATCACCCGCGGCGGCACCTTCGGGCCGACGGATCGAGCCGCGGCACGCGGGCGAAGCGCATCGCGCAGAGCTTCATCGACAACAAGGCGGTAGCGGGTGCCATCACTGCTCGTCGCAATGACATCACCGTGCTCGATTCCGACGAACCGAAGCTCCTGCATCTTGCCTCCTCGTGCCGCAATTGGGACAGCGATCCGGTTGCCCCGCATCCTGGTGAAGCAGCGCCAACCAATGAAGCTGATCCTCACAGACCGGGCCGCACAGCCGCCGCAATTTCGCCGCGCGCCGCGCGAATCTCAGGCAATATTTGCGTTCTGGGCGTTCATAGTGCAGACTAGCGCGCCGACAGGGGATGAGATTCCCGGACGATCTTTCAGCTTTGGATGGCAATGGCGACCGACTACGACGCACCTCGCAACAAGAACGAGGAAGAAACCGAATCGATTGAGGCGCTAAAGGACCGAGTGCCGGCCTCGAGCTCCTCAAATGTGGACATTGACCAGGGCGATGGCGTCCACGGCTTCGACCTTTCGGGCGCCGACCTCACTGACGTTGAACTCGAAACGGTGGTCATTCCGCCGCAGGCCGACGAGTTCACCTGCATGGAGTGCTTCCTCATCAAGCACCGCTCACAGCTTTCGCCTGAGTCGACCGAGGGTAACCCGGTCTGCAAGGATTGCATGATGTAGCTCGTGCGAATGCACACTTCTCGACGCGCTTCGGAGTTCTCCGGGGCGCGTCGTTGGTATTCGGGATGCGACGAGCTGCTACGAGTTCAGGCGTGCCTTTGCGCTTCGAATCGCCGCGACGACGGCCTCGGGGTCGCGGGTGGAAAAGAGCCAGTAGGGGATGGGGTCGTGTTCGTCGGTGATTTCGACTCGCGCCGATTGCGGTGCCCAGCCGCGCAGGCAAGTCCAGGCGCGAGCATCCAATTTCGGCCCGGCCTGCTCACGAGCGGCGGCGCGGTCGGTGAAGGCTTCGAGCTCACCCAAATCGCGAAGCGGCACGCGCGCAGAACCCACCCGTAGCGTCTTCGCATCAACCTCAATAATCGGCGATCCGTTGTAGAGGAATAGGCAGAGGCCAGCGAACGACACGATGGCGAGGATGATCCCGACGATCGGGTTGATCGGCAGGAAAACCACGATGACGGCCGGCACAATCATGGCCGCGGCCAAGAACGTGAGCCAACCCGGAGTCACTCGTTCGCGATATGTCACCCTTACATTCTCTCGGGGTGTGCCCGGATGCTCGCTGAGATCGCTTGTGCAATTCACGCGATAGCCTCAGAAGGTGACTGTCGAGATCTCTGTGCCCCACACCGGCCCCGCGCCGCACTTCGCGAACCCAGGGGATGCGGGTGCTGATCTCGTGGCCGCCGAAACGGTGGTGCTCGAGCCCGGTATGCGCGCACTCGTCGGTACCGGCACCGCGATCGCGTTGCCGCTGGGCACGGTGGGGCTCGTGACGCCGCGCTCGGGACTCGCCGCGAAGCACGGCATCACCATCGTGAATGCACCCGGGGTCATCGACGCTGGGTACCGCGGTGAACTCAAGGTGTGCCTGCTCAACACCGATCAAACTGAGCCCTACACGGTGCAGGCGGGTGATCGCATCGCGCAATTGCTCGTGCTGCCGATTCCGCCCGTGCAGTTCGTGGCCGTTGCGGAATTACCCGCCGGCGTGCGCGGAGAAGCCGGGTTCGGTTCTTCCGGGTATCGAACTGTCGATGAGACCCGCACTGCGGCCAACACCGCAGGCGACAATGGTGAGCAGGATGCTCAAGGAGGGGTCAGCTGACCATGGGATTTTTCGATCTGTTCCGCCGCGAGGAAGACATCGCCAAAGCCGACAAGCTCGTGCTCGACGATGAGCCCCAGCCCGAGGACGACGCGGAGTTCGAGGACGAAGAGCCCGACGCCAAGGAAGCTCCGGTCGACCGCGCCGAAGCCGGTCCCTTTGACGATGGCGAAGACGCCGGTGACGGCGCCTTTGTCGATCTTGGTGCCCTGCGCGTTCCGGCACAGCAGGGACTCGCGCTGCGCCTCGAAATGGAAGACAAGACACAGCGCGTTGTCGCCGTCGCGCTCGATCTCGAAGGGTCAACAATTCAGGTGCAGGCCTTTGCCGCGCCACGCTCAGCGGGACTCTGGGCTGATGTGCGTCGCCAGCTTGCCGATCAACTCGGTAAGCAGGGTGGCACGGCCAAGGAAGAGCAGCACGCCATCGGCACGGCACTTCGCACAGCGGTGCCGGTTGTGGCCGGTGGTGCTCCCGAACGCCAAGTGGTGTTCCTCGGTGTCGATGGCCCCCGCTGGTTCCTTCGTGGCGTCGTCACTGGCGAGGCCACAGTTGACGAGGAGAAGCTCGAGCAACTCATCAAGCTCTTCCGCGGCATCATCGTGGTCCGCGGCGACAAGCCGGTGCCACCGCGCGACTTGCTCCCACTCACCATGCCGCAGGCGATGGCTGACCAATTGCAGCAGGCGGCTGCTCAGCGCGCCAACCCGGATGCATCGTGAGTGAATCTGCGCCGCCAAGTGAGGCGAACGACCAAGCGGAACTCCGCGAACGGCTTGAACAGGCCGCACGGGGTTCAGCCTTGGGGCGTGCTACAGCGGAGCAACCAGGCTGGCGCACATTCCTCGCTGCCATGGGCGGCTGGCGCGGACTCGCTGAGGCCGTGGTTCCAGGCATTGCCTTTCTCATCCTCCACTCGCTCACGGGCAATCTGTGGCTCTCGGTGGGGGTGCCCGCCGCACTCGGCGTCATCGCCCTGATCGTGCGGCTCGTTCGTCGGGAGCCGACGGCAGGTGCGCTGGCGGGGCTTTTTGGGATGCTCGTGAGCGGGTTCATTGCGCTGTCGACTGGTTCCGGAGTCGATTACTTCCTCGTGGGGCTGTGGACGAACCTGCTTTACGCCGCGGGCCTCAGCCTGACCATGCTGGTCGGCTGGCCGGCTGTCGGCGTCATCATTGGCCTCATGCGCGGGAAAGGCATGTCGTGGCGCCGGAGCCGGCGCTTGTTTTGGTGGATGCAGGCGCTCACCGGACTCTGGGTGCTCATGTTTGTGGCGCGCCTGGTGGTGCAAGTGCCGCTCTATCAAGCCGGAGCGGTCGAGGCACTTGCCAGCGCTCGGCTGATCATGGGCGTACCGCTTTACGCTTTCGTCATTGTCATTACCGCGTTGCTCGCCCGAGTTGCCCTGCGCGGCGAGCCGAGCGCATCCGACACCGTCGTCGACTCAACAACCGATACTCAACAATCCCGAACCGAAGTCAGCTAAGATCTCTCGATATCGAGAGAGATTCGATCAAAGGAGCATCTGCATGAGCGCAGTGAACAGCTTCGGTGCCAAGGACGTGCTCAACGTCGACGGTACCGACTATGAGATTTTCCGCATCGACAAGGTCGACGGTTACGAGAAGCTGCCCTTCAGCCTGAAGGTGCTGCTCGAGAACCTGCTTCGCACCGAAGACGGCGCGAACGTGACGGCCGAGCAGATCAGCAAGCTCGGGGCCTGGAACCCGAACGCTGAGCCTGACACCGAGATTCAGTTCACCCCGGCCCGCGTGGTCATGCAGGACTTCACCGGCGTGCCCTGCATCGTCGACCTCGCCACCATGCGTGAAGCCGTCAAGGACCTCGGCGGCGACCCCGAGTCGATCAACCCGCTCGCACCCGCTGAGCTCGTTATCGACCACTCGGTGATTGCCGAGCTCTTCGGTAACGACGACGCCTTCGAGCGCAACGTTGAGATCGAGTACCAGCGCAACGGTGAGCGCTACCAGTTCCTGCGCTGGGGCCAGGGCGCCTTCGATGACTTCAAGGTCGTCCCCCCGGGGACCGGCATCGTGCACCAGGTGAACATCGAGTACCTCGCCCGCGTCACCTTCGTTCGCGAGGTCGGCGGCGTGCTGCAGGCCTACCCCGACACGCTCGTCGGCACCGACTCGCACACCACCATGGTCAACGGCCTCGGTGTGCTCGGCTGGGGCGTCGGCGGAATCGAGGCAGAGGCCGCCATGCTCGGCCAGCCCGTCTCGATGCTCATCCCCAAGGTCGTCGGCTTCAAGCTCTCGGGTTCGATCCCGGCCGGCGTGACCGCGACCGACGTGGTGCTCACCATCACCGACATGCTTCGTCAGCAGGGCGTCGTCGGCAAGTTCGTCGAGTTCTACGGTGAGGGTGTCGGTCAGGTGCCGCTCGCGAACCGCGCCACCATCGGCAATATGTCGCCCGAGTTCGGTTCGACCGCCGCGATGTTCCCGATCGACGACGAGACCCTCAACTTCCTCCGCTTCACCGGTCGCCCGGAGTCGCAGGTGCGCCTCGTTGAGGCCTACGCCAAGGAGCAGAAGCTCTGGCACGACCCCTCGGTCGAGCCCTCGTTCTCGGAGTACCTCGAACTCGACCTCTCGACCGTCGTACCCTCGATCGCCGGCCCCTCGCGTCCGCAGGACCGCATCGAGCTCACCGAATCGAAGGACTCGTTCCGCGAGACCCTCACCAAGTTCACCGCAGACGCTCCGGTCGACGGCATCCCGTCGAACAAGGTCTCGGTTGACAACAACGGTGAGGTCTTCGACCTCGACCACGGTTACGTCGGCATCGCTGCGATCACCTCGTGCACCAACACCTCGAACCCCTCGGTGATGATGGCCGCGGGTATTCTCGCGCGCAACGCGGTTGAGAAGGGCCTCAAGACCAAGCCGTGGGTGAAGACCACCCTCGCGCCCGGTTCGAAGGTCGTCACGGAGTACTACAACAAGTCGGGTCTCACCGAGTCGCTCGATGAGCTTGGCTTCTACCTCGTCGGTTACGGCTGCACCACCTGCATCGGTAACTCGGGCCCGCTCGACACCCCGGTGTCGGAGGCCATCAACGAGCACGACCTCGCGATCACCTCGGTGCTCTCGGGTAACCGTAACTTCGAGGGTCGCATCAACCCCGACGTGAAGATGAATTACCTCGCGTCGCCGCCGCTCGTCGTTGCTTACGCCCTTGCTGGCACCATGGACTTCGACTTCGAGACCCAGCCGCTTGGTCAGGACTCGGATGGTAACGATGTGTACCTCAAGGACATCTGGCCCGACGCCGCCGAAGTGCAGCGGGTCATCGACGAGTCGATCGACACCGAGATGTACACGAGCGAGTACGGTTCGGTCTTCGACGGTGACGAGCGCTGGCGTTCGCTGCCGACTCCGACCGGCGCCACCTTCGAGTGGGACGATGAGTCGACCTACGTGCGCAAGCCCACCTACTTCGATGGCATGAAGCTCGAGCTCACCCCGGTCACCGACATTGCCGGTGCCCGCGTGCTCGCGAAGCTCGGCGACTCGACCACCACCGACCACATCTCGCCGGCCGGTTCGATCAAGGCTGACTCGCCTGCGGGCCAGTACCTCGCCGAGAAGGGCGTGGAGCGCAAGGACTTCAACTCGTACGGCTCGCGCCGTGGAAACCACGAGGTCATGATTCGCGGTACCTTCGCGAACATCCGTCTGAAGAACCTGCTCCTCGACGGCGTCGAGGGTGGTTACACCCGCGACTTCACCCAGGAAGGCGGCCCGCAGTCGTTCATTTACGACGCGGCGCAGAACTACGCGGCGCAGGACACGCCGCTTGTCGTCATCGCTGGCAAGGAGTACGGCACCGGTTCCTCGCGTGACTGGGCTGCCAAGGGCACGAGCCTGCTCGGTGTCAAGGCCGTCATCACCGAGAGCTTCGAGCGCATTCACCGCTCGAACCTCATCGGTATGGGCGTTGTGCCGCTGCAGTTCCCGGCAGGCGAGACCGTCGACTCACTCGGCCTCGACGGCACCGAGGAGTTCTCGATCACTGGCCTCACCGAACTCAACAACGGTGTCACCCCGAAGACGGTGCGCGTGGTGGCCAAGCCCACCGCCGACTCGCCGGAGGGCAAGGAGACCGTCGAGTTCGACGCGATCGTGCGCATCGACACCCCCGGTGAAGCCGACTACTACCGCAACGGCGGCATCCTGCAGTATGTGCTGCGTTCGCTCGTCACGAAGTAGTAGCAAGTCCTAAAGTCTGGCCCCGTAGCGCGAGCTGCGGGGCCAGACTTTTTTGCGCGTTTCGCATCCATTTGCATGGGTAAACTGACGCTGAGCGGCGAGTAAATTCCCTGCGCCGTGCGGATGCGGCCTAGGAGTTGCAATGCCCGAAATACCTTCCCCGGTTCAACGCGTTCATCTGGTGTTTATGGGGGTGTCGGGCTCAGGCAAGACGACCATTGCCGAACTCGTGCGAGCGCGAACGTCGTTTCCGTTTGTCGAGAGTGACAAACTGCATCCGCCCGAGAACATTGCGAAGATGTCGGCCGGCCATCCGCTCAATGACGACGATCGCTGGCCCTGGCTCGAACGCATCCGAGATTGGCTGAGCAACCAAGAGAACCTCGGCTCAAGTTCCATCGCCACCTGTTCGGCGCTCAAGCGCAGCTATCGTGACGTGTTGCGAGCTGCCGCTCCCGCAGTGGTGTTTGTGCACGTCACCGACCCGTATGAGGTCATCGCCGCCCGCCTCGCAGCGCGCAAGGGTCACTTCATGCCGCCGGGCCTACTCCAAAGCCAACTCGACACGCTCGAAGACCTCCAACCTGACGAGGCCGCGGTTGAGATTTCTAACGAGGATGCACCCGAGCTCGTGGCTGCGCGGGTGCTCGCGATCCTCGCCGAACGCTACCCCGCGGTGGGTTTTCCGCACGCTGAGCTGTAACGGGTAGGATGATCAATGACTCTCGATGATTGGACCCAAACACTGCCCGCCGGGGCACTGCTTGGGATCGCGCTCGCCGCGATTGCGTTGTTGCTCGTGCTCATCATCTGGCTCAAAGTGCACGCATTCATTGCGCTTGTGCTGGTGAGCCTCATCACGGCCTTCGCGACTGGCATTCCCGCCTCATTGATTGTGCCAACCGCGGTCTCGGGCTTTGGTTCAACACTCGGGTCGGTCGCCCTCTTGGTCGCGCTCGGCGCGATGCTTGGTCGAATAGTGGAGACCTCGGGCGGTGCGAAAGTGCTCGCCGACAAACTCGTGAGTGTCTTCGGCGAGAAACGCGCGCCGTTTGCCCTCGGAATCGCCTCACTCATCTTCGGCTTCCCGATCTTCTTTGACGCAGGCCTCGTCGTGATGCTTCCGGTGGTCTTCGCAGTTGCTCGACGTCTCGGCGGCTCGCTACTGCTCTACGGTCTGCCTGCCGTTGGTGCGTTTTCGGTCATGCACGTCTTTCTGCCCCCGCATCCCGGTCCAGTGAGCGCCGCGACCTTCTTCGAAGCGAATGTTGGCTACGTCATGATCGTGGGTCTGATCGTGGCCCTGCCCACCTGGTACCTCTCGAGCTATCTCTTCGGTATTTGGGCCGGCAAGAAGTGGCAGCTACCGATTCCGACAATTCTCGGACAGGCAGATGAGCAGGCCGAGGCAAACCCGCCGAAGTTCGGCACCGTCGTGCTCACGCTGCTGCTTCCGCTCGTGCTCATCTTCCTCAACACTGGTCTCGACACCCTCAACCGCAGCGGTGCGCTCAGTGACGGAACAGCCGACCAAACTT
This sequence comes from Gulosibacter macacae, assembly GCF_003865375.1. Classification (GTDB taxonomy): domain Bacteria; phylum Actinomycetota; class Actinomycetes; order Actinomycetales; family Microbacteriaceae; genus Gulosibacter; species Gulosibacter macacae. The sequence goes on from NZ_RQVS01000001.1 coordinate 319,415, forward strand.
GGTTCCAGCTGTTGCGCATGCTCGGTGAAACGCCGGTAGCGCTGTTGCTCTCGGTGATCTTCGCTGCGGTGGTGCTTGGGCTCGCGCGTGGCACGAGCCGCGAAAAGGTCGAACGCCTCATGGAAGGGGCGCTCGGGCCGGTCTGTTCGGTCATTCTGATTACCGGAGCCGGTGGCATGTTCGGTGGCGTTCTGCGCTCCTCAGGCATTGGCAACGCACTCGCCGACAGCCTCGATGGCATCGGCGTACCGCTCCTGCTCGCGGCGTTCCTCATTGCCGGTGCGCTGCGCATCGCTCAAGGTTCGGCAACCGTGGCGCTGACGACCACCGCGGGCTTGCTCGCAGGTCCAGTCATCGCGGCCGGCTACAACGAGTGGCAGCTTGCAGCGCTTGTGACCACGGTGGCGGCAGGATCGGTCATCGCATCACATGTCAACGACTCGGGCTTCTGGCTCGTGGGCCGCTTCTTCAACATGGATGTGAAGACGACCTTCAAGACCTGGACCGTGCTCGAAACGTTGCTCGGCCTCATCGGGTTTGGCCTCGCGGCGATCATCTTCGCAATCGCCTCGTCGTTCGGCTGGCCCGCATTCCCCGCCGGTGTGCGCGCAGTATGATCACTGTTTATGTTCTCGACAGCCTGTCTTGAACGGATCGAATTCGGAGGTGACGAATGAGTGAGATCCTGTCGACGATTGGCGAACCCGCCGATCTGCGCAAGCTCTCCTCGGAGGAGATGCGCCAGCTCGCCGCCGAAATCCGGTCCTTCCTCGTTGAGAACGTGTCGCGCACTGGCGGGCACCTCGGCCCCAACCTTGGGGTCGTCGAGCTTACGCTCGCGATTCACCGGGTCTTCGATTCTCCGCGGGATGCAGTGGTCTTTGACACGGGACACCAGTCGTATGTGCACAAGCTCGTCACCGGCCGCCAAGACTTCTCGAAGCTACGGGAACGCGGGGGACTGGCTGGTTACCCGCAGCGCAGTGAATCGCCACACGACATCGTCGAGTCGTCTCATGCCTCGAGCTCGTTGAGCTGGGCGGACGGCATCTCACGCGCCTGGCGACTGGCAGGCGAAGACGATCGCACGGTAATCGCCGTCGTCGGCGACGGCGCGCTCACCGGTGGCATGACTTGGGAAGCACTCAACAACATCAGCGATGACAATGACCGCCGCCTGGTTATCGTCGTGAATGACAATGGCCGTTCTTATGCGCCGACCATCGGCGGCATGGCACGCTTCCTCAACCGAGTTCGCACTGACCGCAACTACACGCGCCTGCAACGCCAATCGGGGGAGGCGTTCTCGCTATTTGGTGGCAAGTACGGGCGCAGCCTCTTCCGTGCCTTGCGCGGTGCACTGCACGGGTTCGCATCTCGTTTGAGCAATAACGACGAGCTCTATTCGAACCTTGACATCAAGTACCTCGGTCCCGTCGACGGGCACGACCAGCGCGCGATGGAAGAGGTGTTTCAACTCGCAAAAGAGTATGGCCAGCCGGTGATCGTGCACGCGATCACCGAAAAGGGCCACGGCTACCAGCCAGCCATCAATGATGGCAACGACCAATTCCACGCCGTCGGCCAGATCGACCCGATAACCGGCGAACCGGTGAGTGAATCCACCGGCCAATCGTGGACCGGCGTATTCGGCGAAGAGCTCGTTGAGATCGCGCGAGAGCGCGACGACATCGTTGGCGTAACAGCTGCGATGTTGCGGCCGGTGGGCCTCGCGCCCCTCGCCGAAGCGTTCCCTGAGCGAGTCATCGATGTTGGTATCGCCGAGCAGCACGCCGTCGCTTCCGCGGCCGGCCTTGCTTACGGGGGACTCCATCCGGTTGTGGCCATCTACGCCACCTTCATGAACCGCGCCTTCGACCAGGTGCTCATGGATGTTGGCCTGCATCGTGCCGGGGTCACCTTCGTGCTCGACCGCGCTGGCGTCACCGGCCCTGACGGCCCTAGCCACCACGGTATTTGGGATCTCGCACTCCTCCAGGTGGTGCCGAGCATCCGCATTGCCGCACCGCGCGATGCCACGCGCCTACGCGAAGAGCTGCGCGAAGCGGTCAAGGTCGCGGATGCGCCGACGGTCGTGCGCTATTCGAAGGGCAAGGTCGGCGACGAGATCGAGGCGCAACACCACACGGTCGACGGCGTCGATGTGCTTCGCAGTGGTAGTCGATCCGACGTGCTCGTCGTGGCCGTGGGTCCAATGGCGAAGATGGCTATGGAAGTTGCCGCGCTCGTCGAACAGCAGGGTATCGGTGTCACGGTGATTGACCCGCGCTGGGTAGTGCCGGTGCCGGTCAGTGTGATTGAACTCGCACGTCATCACCGTTTGGTGGTCTCAATCGAGGACGGTATTGTCGTCGGCGGTATCGGGACGCGCATCCGCCAGGATCTGCGCGCCGCGGGGGTCGAGGCGACCGTGACCGAACTCGGTTTGCCGGATGAGTTCATCGACCACGCCACTCGCTCGCAGATTCTCGAGGATGCAGGGCTCACGCCCCAGCAGATCGCCCGTGACGTCGTGGCGCAAGTGCTCGGCTCGCGAGTACCCCATGCGCGGCCGGAGCGACCCGACCTCGATGATGAGCCGGTGGCAAGCATCCTCGAGCGCCTCGGGCTGAAGTAGGCCCACATAGTCGTCGCCCGGGCTCGCCGCTACGATGTGAACGCCGCCAACAACCGGATGCAGAATTGCCACTACCGACAGGATCGGCATGTCGCTACTCGACGATCTTGACCTCCATGCTGCGGCCTATCGGGCAGCAAGTTCAGACCCAGTGTTTGGCCCATCGCATCGGAGCGGGGTTGCCGCCAGCCTAATGGGTGTACTGGTCAACAGGGGCGAGCAACTGACCTCAGGTGAGTTCCTGACGCCGACGGAAGCGGGTCTGCAGGAAAGTTTCAACCTGCAACTCGGTGACCCCGAGCTGTCGAGTCTGCTCGAAGCCGTGCGTTCGCTCTACGTTGGCGCACACACTGCTGAATACCTCAGCGCAGCACACGGCGAATTGCAAATACTCCAGGCCTATCGCGAGATCGTGCGTCATGTCGTGGCGGGTGAAGAGCACGCCGCACTGGGACTGTTGTATTGCCATCCGGTGCTGTTGAAGCCGGCGCGGCCAGATCTTGCGGCAGCGATGCGTGAGACGGCCGCGGAGCTTTCGCTGCGATCGAGTGGATTGCCCAAAGTCTGTCGGGAGTCCGCCTCGTTCTTGCGGGCCGCAGCCCTCGTGGCTGACTCGAGCAATGACAACCCCATCGACGTGAGTGAGGTCGCGCAATGCTTGGGCAGCATGGACCCGAGTTCGCATCAAGCTGTCATTCGCGCCAGCAACACGGCCTTCGATGAGGCGCTGTCGCTAGCCCAGGAGGTGACGATCGACGAACTGGAAATCCGGTCTGCACTCGCTTCTCCCAACGCTGGGATGCGCCGAGTTGCCTACTACAAGGCACGTAAGAGCCCTGCCTTTCGCAGCGTTGACGAGTCGTGGGGCGATGCCTTCTATGCCTATGTCGAGTTCCTCCGGGAGCTTTACGAAACTGGCATGGCCGACCCTGACACAGGAGTTCGCGCTGCTTCCGTGATTCTCGGGCGCCGAATCATCTACGGCCTAAGCAATCGCGATGAGGCTGATCTCGCGCGGGCTTGGTCGGCGAGAATCGTCAGGGACACTCAGGATGCCACCGAACCGGCGCTGATTCGTGCGCGACTTTTGGCGCAACAGGAGCTCGCTGTAGAGCTTCCCGACGAAGAACACCGGCGACGAGAAATGCGCAAGTTGCTCGAGAGGATGGGGCCTGCAGAGATCGACTCGGATGCTCATGCCTGTGTGCGGGCTGATGTTCTGTTGGGACTTGCGTCGTCAACTGAAGGTGACGAGCTGTGGCCGCTCGCCTTCGCCGGCGTTGAGGCAGCCGTGTTGGCCTACCCCCGCGACGAGTATCAGCAATATGACTTCCACTCGCTGGTCGGGACTTGGGGTCTCTGGACGGCGACCAAGCGCTATGAGGCCGGGGACGTCGAGAGATGGTTGCGCGTGCTTGATCAAATCGCGCCGTTCATGAACTACTTCTCGAGTACGCAGCAGGAGCGCTATCAGCTGTTGCTGTGGCAGCTGGTGAATGCACCGGATGAATATCCGCAACGCGCCGAAGAAATCACCCAGATACAGCGACGCATTTTTCCGCAAACTGAGCTGACGCATCCAAATGAACTGCTTCTGCTGCAAGCACGGCGGGCGCTCTCGCTCGCCAATGAGCGCGTCTCAGCGGCAGACCCGGGCGCGCCGACGCAGTCGACCCAAGCCGCAACGGTCCTTGTTGACGCACTCCCGGGTGCCAACGACGTCGCTCGTGAAGATGCCTGGGCGTTCGCCTCCGAGAGTCTGGATTGGCTGTACGAGATTTGTGAGGGACGCGGTCTACTTGATGACCAAGCTGCCACCGCGCTCGCCTATGTGCGGGGACTCGAGGCGATGGGGGCAACGACAGGGGCGCCGCTGGGCACTCGAATTCGCAAGGATGCCCGCACCGGCAAGTCTCTTAGTGCGCAATCATCGCTGGCGAAAGCACTGCATGACGCCTTGCATGAGGATGCGGTTCGACAGGACAACACCAAAGAAGCCGCCGAATTCGCATCGCTGGCTGCGGGCAAGCGGCCAAAGAGATTCGGCCTGTTCTGACTTCGCGCACCGACCGCCGGTCAGTTAGCTCGCGCTGGCGGTAATCAGCCCGACGCCAGCGCCCGCGAGGCCAACCGTGAGCGCCGCAGCACCGAGCCAAATGCTGTACTTCCACGCATTCGGCTTCTCGGGATCCTTTCCGATCACCGAGAGAAAGAAACCAGCGGGGATGAGGATGGCCGACCAGAGCACGCCAGAGCCGAGTGTCGCCGCCCAGCTAGGCACATTCGGGGTGGCAATCACCACCTGCACGAGGAGGCCGAGCGTCACGAGGACGCCAGCGTGTGCGTGGCCGGCACGAAAGTAATTGCGTTGCAGTGTGTTCGCGGGCACGGCGCCGTTCACCACAGTCAGGAGGAACGTACCGCCGTAGGCGATGCCGATGACGGTGAGCAGGACGATGCCAGCGGCGAGCTGGTTGAACTCGGTCATGATGGTGCCTTTCGCCTTATTCGTTCGAGGGTTCGGGTGGGGAGCCATACAGCATGTTGCCGACGCGCTCGGCGAGTTCGGCCATCGAGGGATTCCCGAGGAGCGCCGTGACGTGCGCGCGATCGAGCGAGCCCGAGCGATGCAACACCACGAGCCCGTGCATCATCGACCAGCCAGCGATCGTGGCGGCCGCCATATCGGCCTTGGCGCGTTCATCGTCGAACCGTTCAACGCAGATGGTGAGTTCGCCAAAGGCACGTGCCTGAGCGGCACGTAGCTCGGCATCATCGTCAAGTTGCTGGTCGGTATCAAACATCACCGCGAAGTGTCCGGGATGCTCGAGGGCGAATTCAACGTAGGCGACGCCGATCTCGAGGTAGCTGCCCTCGCGCTCCCGCACGGCCTGCATCTTCGCGGCCATAAGGTTGAAGCCTTCGGCGGCGAGTGCGGTGAGCAGGCCATCGCGCGAGCCGAAGTGATGTCGCGGCGCCGCATGCGAGACGCCAATATCGGCGGCGATGGCGCGCATCGAAACCGCAGCGACACCGGATGCGGTGATGATCTCGGCAGTGCGGCGAAGGAAGGCGGCGCGGACGTCGCCGTGGTGGTAACTCTCAGACATGCCCTAATCTTGCCACTGGCAACTTGCCGGTGACAAGATCGGATGCTGAGTGTTCACCCTAAACGTCAGATGGGGTCTCGATACGCGCTACGCGCTACTCGACCAACCAGAAATCTGGCTGGTCGAGAAGCGAAGCGTATCGAGACCCCCCCACCGCGCCTAGCGGTGCGCGGCGCCTCGAATCGGCGGGTTGTGGAAGCTGCCACCGAACGCCCGCTCTGAGGCACCCACGCGGTCAAGGTACGGCGTCAAGCCACCGTCCATAAGCGGGTACCCAGCGCCGAGGATGAGGCAGAGATCAATGTCTTCCGCGGCGGCCACAACCTGCTCGTCGAGCATGATCTTCACTTCTTCAGCAAGACCCGTCTCCACTCGCTCGCGGAACTCCGCTGCCGAAAGCGGTGTCTTCCCCTTCGTACCGACGATCGCCTCGAACTCCTTGGTGTAGCCACCCGGGCGACCCTTGCCGTCGCGCTTGATGAGCTTCGCGTTGGCGTCAGCGAGGGCGTTGAGGTGCTCCGACTCGAAGAACCGGTCAGGGAACGGCGCGTGGTGTGATTCGAGCACATGCGCGCCGACCTTTAGGCCGACGAGTTCGAGCAGCTCGAAGGGCGTCATCGGCAGGCCGACCGGGTCGAGTGCGTGGTCGACGACGGAGATCGGCGTGCCAGTTTCGACGGCGTGCATTGCTTCGCCAAGCACCTTCGCGAGGATGCGGTTCACCACGAAACCGGGTCGGTCGCGCGTAATCACTGCGGTCTTCTTGAGATCCTTCGCGACGGCCATCGCGGTTGCGAGGGTGACGTCATTCGTTGCCGGCGCATTGACGACCTCAATGAGTGGCATCACTGCCACGGGGTTGAAGAAGTGGAAGCCAACGAGACGTTCGGGGTGGCGCAGCTTCGAACCGATCTCCTCGACCGAAAGCGAGGAGGTGTTGGTCGCGAGCACTGCATCCTCGGCAACGATGTCTTCGAAGTCGGCGAAGACCTGCTGCTTTACGCCCACCTCTTCGAACACGGCCTCAATGACCCAATCGCAATCGGCAAACTGCGAACGGTCGGTGGTGCCGGTCACCAGCGCCTTAAGCCGCGAGTGGTTGTCCGAGTCGAGGCGGCCCTTCTCGGCGAGCTTGTCGAGTTCTTCATGCACCGACGCGACGCCCTTGTCGACGCGCGCCTGGTCGAGGTCGGTCATGACAACCGGCACCTGCAAGCGGCGTACGAAGAGCAAGGCGAACTGGCTCGCCATGAGCCCAGCACCGACGATGCCGACCTTGGTGATCTTGCGGGCAAGCTCCTTGTCGGGGGCACCGGCGGGGCGCTTGGCACGCTTCTGCACGAGGTCGAAGGCATACATGGATGCGATGAACTGGTCACCCGAGATGAGGTCGGCAAGAGCCTCGTTCTCAGCTTCGAAGCCGCGCGCACGGTCATTGTGCTTGGCGACCGCGAGCACTTCGAGTGCCCGGTACGGCGCGAGCGGCACGGTACCGAGCTTTTCTTCGAGCGACTTACGAGCGATCTTGAGCGCCACATCCCACTTCACCGCGCGCTCAATACGACCGGGTTCGTTGGGGCGCTTCACCTTGAGCCCGCCGAGCACCTCGTCGGCGAAGTTGAGTGACTCTTCGAGGAAGTTCACCGGCTCAATGAGTCGGTCGAATAGGCCAAGTTCGGTGGCCTGCCCGGGCTTCAGGGTGCGGTTCATCTTGAGCGGGTTCTCGATGATGACCTTGAGGGCATTCTCGATGCCGATGAGGTTCGGCACGATGGTCGCGCCGCCCCAACCGGGGATGAGGCCAAGATAGGTTTCGGGCAGCGCGATGGCGGGTACCGAAGCATCCACCGTGCGGTAGTCACTGTTCAGTGCGATCTCGAGGCCACCGCCGAGCGCGAGGCCGTTGACGAAGGCAAACGAGGGCACGCCGAGGTCCGAGAGGAGTCCGAGGGCGTGGTGGCCGAGCTCAGCCATGAGGCGAGCGACCTCACGGCTCGGAATCTGGTCAACAAGCGAGAGGTCGGCGCCTGCCGCGAAGCTGAAGCGCTTGCCAGTAATCGCGAGCGCATCGATTTCACCGGCGGCGGCGCGACCGCGCTGCTGCTCGAGCACCTCACCGAGCGCGGCGAGAGTCGAGGGTCCGAGCGTGTTGGGACGCTTGTAGTCGAGGTTGTTGTCGAGGGTGATGAGTGCGAGCGTCTTGCCGGAGCGAAGCGTCACATCGCGCACCTTCGCTTCAGTAATGACCTCGCCCTCGGCACTGTCGAGGAGGGCTGCGTAGGCGTTGCGGTCGAACGTGGGGATCTTCATCGTCGTACTACTTTCCCGCTCGCGCGTGCTTCTTGCCGTTCCAGTTGGGGTTCTCCCAGATGATGGTGCCGCCCTGGCCGAGGCCAACGCACATGGCGGTGACGCCGTAGCGCACCTCCGGATGCGTTTCGAACTGGTTGGCGAGCTGCATCATGAGGCGCACACCGCTCGCGGCGAGCGGGTGGCCCAGCGCAATGGCGCCACCGTATTGGTTCACGGCCGGGTCGTCATCGTCGATGCCGAAGTGGTCGAGGAAGGAGAGCACCTGCACCGAGAAAGCCTCGTTGAGTTCAAACAGGCCAATGTCATCGATCTTGAGGCCAGCCTTGCGCAGGGCCTTCTCGGTCGACGGCACCGGGCCGAGACCCATGACCTCGGGCTGCACGCCTGCGAACGCAAACGAGACCATGCGCATCCGCGGCTTGAGACCGAACTCCTTGACCGCGTCGCCCGAGGCAAGAATGGATGCGGTGGCACCGTCGGTGAGCGGCGAGGCGTTGCCTGCGGTGACCTTGCCGTGTGGGCGGAAGGGGGTCTTGAGGCCGGCGAGGCCCTCCATATTGGTGTCGGGGCGCAGGTGTTCGTCGCGGGTTGCGAGGCCCCAACCGCCATCCGATTCAATGGCGACTGGTACGAGGTCGCGCGCAAAGTTGCCGTTCTCATAGGCCGCGGCGGCCTTTTGCTGCGAGCGCATGGCGAATCGGTCAGCGCGCTCCTTGGTGAGTTCGGGGAAGCGGTCGTGCAGGCGCTCAGCGGTCTTACCCATGTTGAGGGCATCGCCCTCGACGAGACGCTCCGAGAGGAAACGCGGGTTTGGGTCAGCGTTGAAGCCCATCGGGTGGCGGCCCATGTGTTCGACACCACCGGCGATGACGACGTCATAGGCGCCGAAGGCGACGCCCGAACCCATCGTGGTCGCGGCGGTCAGGGCACCGGCACACATGCGTTCGATGGCGAGTCCCGGCACGGTGATGGGCAGGCCCGCGAGAATAGCGGTCGTGCGACCCAGGGTCAGGCCTTGGTCGCCCTGCTGCGTCGTCGCGGCGATGGCGACATCGTCGTAGCGGTCGGTGGGGATATTCGGGTTGCGCTCAATGAGCGCACGAATCGTCTTGACGGAAAGGTCGTCGGCGCGGGTGCGCCAGTACATGCCCTTTTCGCCGGCACGGCCGAAGGGTGTACGTGCGCCGTCAATAAAATACGCGTCCGTGGTGGCCACGTTGCCTCCTTGCAATGTCGCCCGCGTCTGCGGAACGTTGAACGTCCGGGAGCCTATCCGTCGCTCGGCAGAGAGTCCTGAACTGCTTGGTCAGCCTCGACAAATGCGGTCGCAATGACCGGCGCGGTGAGTGAGGTTTGCCACTGACGGGCGCCGAGATCACGCAATTGGCGTGCGAGCGCGTCAGTGGTGAGCCCGGCCGGTTCCCAGGCCGCGCGCCGCAAGAACGACGGCGTGAGCAGGTTCTCGGTCGGCATCGAGATGGTTTCGGCAATCTCGGCAACGGCTGGGCGCGCGACCTTGAGGCGTGCATCCGCGGCGGGATTCTTCGCCGCCCAGGCCTTCGGCGGCGGCAGTCGATCGGGATCGTTGAGGCTGCGCGGCGGCAGATCGGTCGTTTCGCGGCCAAGTTCAATCGCCGCCCACCAGCGATCGAGTTCAGAACGGGATGCGCGGCCAGTGAATTCTTTGCTCGCCGCTAATTGCGCCTTCGTGCGTGGGAGCATCCGCGCGGCCGCCGTAAGCGCACGGTCGGGGACGAGACGCCCCGGCGCGATGTCGGTTTCTTGTGCGTACGCATCCCGGGCTCGCCAAAGTTCGCGAGCTACCGCCAATTGCCGCGGCGAACGCAGCGCGTGGAGCCCAGACAGTCGACGCCAGCGTTCGCTGCGATCCTGTTCGAAGGAGCGGCCGAGGATGTCGTCGAACTCTTCCGCCGCCCACTCGGCCTTATTGGCCTCAAGCAGTTCTGCCGCGAGCAGATCGCGCACATCGACGAGGTGTTCAACATCGAGGGCGGCGTACGCAAGCCAAGATTCCGGCAACGGGCGTTGCGACCAGTCGTCGGCTGAGTGCGCTTTCGCGAGTTCAATGCCAAGGAGCTCTTCAACCACCGCGCCGAGACCGACATGCGATTTGCCGAGCAGACGCGAGGCAAGTTCGGTGTCAAACAGGCGCTTCGGATGCAGATCAATTTCGCGCATGCACGGAATGTCTTGGGTTGCCGCGTGGAGAATCCATTCCTCATCGGCGATGACCTCGGCAATCGGGGCGAGCGTGCCGAATGGAATCGGGTCGAGCAGCATCGTGCCCGAACCGCGGCGGAAGATCTGCACAAGATAGGCGCGGTCAGAATAGCGATAGCCCGAGGCGCGCTCGGTGTCGATCGCCACTGGACCTTCACCGGCAGCGAGGCGCCCGATCGCTTCGTCGAGGCCATCGATCGTGTCGATGACTTCGAGATCGCCGCGATCGATGCGGTTGGCGTCAGCGGCGGCCATTCGCCCGCCTTGCACGAAGCACTGGCACTTCGCTCGAATCGACCGGTGGCAGACCTCCGAGCATGCAGAGCAATTCACTCCATGCTTCAACGTGGGGGCCGAGTTCGGGAGTCTGCGGAGTCCATGACGCGCGCATTTCGATTTGCGAACCCTCGCCCTGGTCGGTGAGTTCGCCGAACCCCTTCGAGTTCACGACGGTGACGGTGCCGGAAGCGTAGAGGTATTCCGCCCCGCACTGCTTGAGTGCATCCGTGAGCCATGACCAGGCCACTTCGGGAAGCATGCCGTCGCCACCAATATCGGTTTCGAGTGGGGCTTGTGCAAAGCAGACGACGCGAAACTCGCCGCGCCACGCCTCGGGGCGGCTCACATCGTGGAGCAGGATGAACCGGCCAGTGCCGAGTTGCGAGTCGCCGTGGAGATCTCCCGGGCTCACATCAGCGGCGAGAGCCATCGAGTTAGGGGCGAGGCCTTCGGGCGGTCGAATCTCGTTGACGCGCAAGTCGCTTCGGAACTCGACCGCGCGGATCGATTCCGCTGCGCTGTCGAACTCCGCTGGTACGGGATGCAGACTGACCACCACGCGTTTGAGCGTAGGCAAGGCGGCTCACCGGGAATGCCAGGCGCGCCGCAATCCGCATAGGAAATACTGGAGGGGAGTGAGTGCGCCGAGCGAAATGGGTTCGGCGCAGAAAGGCAAGGGATGAACCGACAGCTCGTACGGGCAGGCCGGGCCGCCGTGGCGGCAACTGCAGGCGGATCTGTGTTCCTGGCTTCGCTTGCTGGCACCGCAGCACTGCTGCTCGCAAAGCAGGTGGTGACCCCGGCGACCCGCACTCGCGATCCCATCAAAGTGCTCAAGGTGGTACCCGACCCGGGCAGCGACGCCAGCGGCGCAATCACGCTCGAACGTGTGACCGAATCGGAAGTCGCGGGGGAGTACACGGCACTCTGGGATCACGATCGCGGCCGTGCGCGCATCTCGGGCATCGTCACCGCCACGCTCGACACCGTCACTCGCCGCTACGACGCGGCCGTTGGCACCTCGATTCTTGAGGCGCGAAGCGTGCGCATTGCCTCGGCGCCACAGCGCGATGTCGACGACCTCGGATTGCCGTGGGAGAACGTCGAGATTCCCACCGAGTTAGGCCCGGCACCGGCCTGGTGGTTGCCTGCCCGAGCAGGTCGCCCGGGCGACTGGATCATCCACGTGCACGGTCGCGGCGCCACAATCACCGAGCCGTTGCGCACCGTGCCGGTCGCCGAGGCGCGCGGCTGGAACTCGCTCGTCATTCGCTATCGCAATGACCCGGATGCGCCGGCCGGTCACCGCGGCACCTACGGCCTCGGTCTCACCGAGTGGCGCGATGTTGACGCCGCAATCGAGTGGGCGCGCTCGCGCGGTGCGGAGCGCATCCTCTTGGCGGGTTGGTCGATGGGCGGCGCGATTGTTGCCCAGACCTATCTGCGCTCGAAGTTGCGCGCGCTCATCCACGGCATCATGCTCGAGTCGCCCGCGATGGATTGGCGGTCGATTCTCGTGGAGCAAGCGTCGCAGATGCGGGTGCCGCGGCCGGTCGCAAATCTTGGGATGTGGTTGCTCGGCTCGCCGCTCGCAAGCAAGTTACTTGGAGTCGAAGAACCCATCAATTTGGATGAGCTCGATCTCGTCGCGCGCGCTGACGAGTTCGATGTGCCGATCCTGCTCTTGCACTCGCTAGGCGACACGATGGTGCCCATTGAGGCGAGTCAGCGCTTCGCGCAGGCACGGCCCGATCTCGTCACCTTCGAGGAGTTCACGAAGGCGCGACACACCAGGTTGTGGAATGTCGACCGCGAGACTTGGGAGCGCGTAGTCGGCGACTGGCTCGACGCCAGGCGGTGATGCTTGGGGGTCTCGATCCGTCGCTTCGCTACTACTCGACCACCCAAGGAAGCCTGGTTGGTCGAGTAGACGGAGCGCAGCGGAGTCGTATCGAGACCCCGCGCGCATCTCTCAGCGGGCAAACAGCCGCTGATAGATGTACCCGAGTGAGTCTTCGGCGAGCAGTACCCGCGCAAACGAGGTGCCGTGACCCGAACCCGGCAGCGACGGCGCCGAGTCGGGCGCAAACACCGGTGCCTGAGTCAGGCACACCTCGTCAATGCGGCCCTCATCGAGAAACTGGCTGATCAGCTGATTGCCGCCTTCAACCACGAGTTGCCGCAGGCCACGTTCGTGCAGCGTCGCAACGACCTGGTCAAGCGGCAGGCGTCCGTCGACTGGCTCGATCGCCACCGTGTTCGCACCCGGCATCGTCTCGTTCACCCGCGCCACGGCATCCGCGGGACAGCAGACGAGCACCGAGGCGACCGCATCCTCGCGAGAAATACGATGGCCGCTGAGATCACCAGATGCAGTCACCACGCAGAGCCAGGTCGAGCCAGTTGAGGTGTGTTGCTCCTGCCGCACAGTCTGCGCACCGACAACGACCGCGTCGCTCATTTCCCGAATGAGTCGCAGGATGCGCCGATCGGCACGATTCGAGAGCGTGTCAGAGGTGCCGTCGGGCCCGGTGACGCGGCTATTGAGCGAACCGATCATGTTCATCCGAACCCAATCGGGTTCGGGGGCCGCGTAGAGCTCGCGCAGGCGCTCGTCGACTTCATCTCCGAGCACGAGCGTCTCAGTCGCATCCACATTGCCAACAGTGCTGAGGATGCGCAGCGACGTTGGATTCGGCATCGCCGAAGGCGAGACGACCATGGCCTAGGCGTTCGCGAGGTGGTCGCGCACCTGGCGTTGCACGCGCGCGAGCATGCCCACCATGCCGTTGAGCCGGAGCGGTGAGACCTGCTGCGTGATGCCGAGGTCAAAGGGGAAGTCGCCGGGTACGGCAAGTACCTCGTCAACGGTGAGCCCGCTGAGGCCCTGCGCCAAAATTGACGCGAATCCACGAGTCGTGGGAGCCTCGGCGGGTGCCTTGGCGTACATGTTCACGTGTCCGTCGACCACTTCGGTGGTGATGAACACGGGGGACTGGCACTCGATCACTCGCTCGAACGGCACATCCGCATAGCGCTCGGGCACCTCGGGAAGTTCGTCAGAGAATTCCAGGAGCAGGTGCAGGCGTTCACGATCTGGGATCGCGTGGAAGTCGTCGCGGATCTCAGCGAGCTGTTCGGGCAGTTCGGTCATGCCGCCCAGGCTAGCGCGCCGGAGCTTCGCCAGGTTCCGTGCCGCGCACGATCGGCGCGCCGACGAGCGAACCCCACTCGGTCCACGAGCCGTCATAGTTGCGCACGCCCTCGAGACCGAGCAGGTGGGTCAGTACGAACCAGGTGTGGCTCGAGCGCTCACCGATGCGGCAATAGGCGATGACCTCTTCATCGGCCTCGGCAAGACCAGCATCGTCGAAGTAGATTTCGCGAAGCGCGTCGAGACCCTTGAAGGTTGAGTCGGTGTCGGCCACCTTCGCCCAGGGCACGCTCTTCGCCGTCGGAATATGGCCGGCGCGCAGCGCGCTCTCCTGCGGGTAGTCAGGCATGTGCGTGCGTTCGCCCGAGTACTCCTCGGGGCTGCGCACGTCGATGAGCTTGCCCGCGGTCTGCAGCTGCACGAAGACATCGCCGCGGGTGGCGCGGATGTCGTCGTCGAATCGCTCGACCACGGGGTATTCGGTCGCCGGACGCTCGGGTACCTCGCGACTCAGTTCGCGGCCCTCGGCGACCCACTTATCGCGCCCGCCGTCAACGAGACGCACGTCGTCGTGACCGAACAGCGTGAACACCCACAGGGCGTAGGCGGCCCACCAATTTGAGCGGTCACCGTAGATCACGATCGTGTCGTCACGCTTGATGCCCTTTTCGCTGAGCAGGCGCGCAAATGCTTCACCGTCAACGTAGTCGCGCACGATTTCGTCGTTGAGGTCGGTGTGCCAGTCGATGTGCACTGCGCCCGGGATGTGACCGGTCGAGTAGAGCAACACATCCTCATTCGATTCGACAACGACCAGCCCCGACTCCGGATTCTGCGCGTTGGCGAGGTGGTCTGCGAGCCACTGCGTCGATACCAATCGCTCGGGGTGCGCGTACTCGGCAAACTTCGGTTGCGGGTCGGTTTCGAACGCCATGGTGACTCCCTTGCTCGTGATGCGCGGAGGCGGTGCTCCGCGAAGACACTTCACAGTGCCACATTCGACTCAACCAGCGCCCAGAGCATGCAGAAACATGACACCCGATGACCGCTCGCGCGGTCTAGGCTAAAGAAGTTCATCCCGTTTCATGCAGGAGATCTTTACGTGGCCGCTGGCAACATTGTGCACCTCACCGACCGGGTCCCGCAGATGACCCCTGATGACATGGTTCGGGCGCTGGTGCCGCCGCCGCAGTTCGCGCATGCGAGCTTCGAAAACTACCGACCCGACCACGACTATCCCTCGCAGGCGGAGGCCGTCGAGATTGGTCGCCGCTTCGCTGCCGACGGCACGGCCGTGCACTCCACGGGCCGCGGATTCCTCTCGCGGCTCAAGCGCCACAAGCGCACCACGAAACCGGGCATCTACCTCGACGGTGGCTTCGGTGTCGGTAAGACGCACTTGCTCGCGGCGACCTGGCACGCCTACCAGGGCCGCAAGTACTTCGGCACGTTCATTGAGTACACGGCCCTCGTCGGCGCACTTGGCTATCAGAACGCGGTGAAGGCACTTACTGGTACCGCCCTCATCGCGATCGACGAGTTCGAACTCGACGATCCGGGCGACACCATGGTGATGTCGAAGCTCCTCGGCGAACTCGTCGCGACCGGCACCTCGATTGCCGCAACGTCGAATACGCCGCCGAATGCGCTCGGTGAGGGTCGGTTCGCGGCGCAAGATTTCTTGCGCGAAATCACCAAGCTTGCGGATGTGTTTGAAACCGTTCGCATCGACGGCGTTGACTACCGGCGTCGTGCGGTCGAGGGTCGCGCCGTGGTGAGTGACGCTGCCGAACTCGACCGTCAGGCTTCCGGACGCACCGAGCGTGGCGACACTGTGGCGCGCGACTCGTTCCGTGCACTCATCGACCACTTGGCGAAAGTGCATCCCTCGAAGTACGTCAAGATCATCGATGGCGTCGAAGCAATCGTGCTTGATGACGTGAGCGAGCTCACTGATCAATCGGAAGCGCTGCGATTCGTGGCGTTCATCGACCGGGTGTACGACGCACAGATTCCAATCATTGCCTCGGGTACGCCGCTCGACCAGATCTTCGGTGGCGGCATGATCGATGGCGGCTACCGCAAGAAGTACCTGCGCTCGGTCTCGCGACTCATCGCTTCTACGGGCGCGGCCGCAGACTCGGCACCGGCTTAGGGGTTGCGAGCGAGGTCTCGATACGCCTGCGGCTACTCGACCAGCCAACTTTGGGTGGTCGAGTAGCACGAAGCGCGTATCGAGCCCGCCGCGCCTCACGAATTAACGCGCTGGAAATTCCGAACGTCGTTCTGAAATTTCCTCGAAACGCTCGCGTCGCGGCTCTGTGACGGGGCCGCGACAGCATGGCCTCAGATCGCATCGGCCACGCTCGCCAACCCGGCGACCGGTGCGATGAGGAGGACCCCATGGACACTGGCGGCGCTGCCTGGTTGCTTGCCGCAACCGCGCTCGTACTCTTGATGACACCCGGTTTGGCACTGTTCTACGGCGGCCTCGTGCGTGAGAAGGGCGTCATCTCAATGATGATGATGTCGTTCGGTGCGCTCGCACTCGTCGCGGTGCTTTGGGTGCTGTATGGCTGGAGCATGACCGCAGTAGACGGCAGCTCGTTCTTCCAGTTCGCTGGCGACCCTCTCACCGGGCTCGGTATGTCGGGGCTCGCTGACGACAATGTCGGGATGCTCGGTTCGGCCTACGGGGCCACGTTCGCGATCATTACGGTCGCGCTTATCTCAGGCGCCATTGCCGACCGCGCCCGTTTCGGCTCCTGGCTGCTGTTCGCCGGCATCTTCGCTACCGTCGTCTACTTTCCGGTTGCCGCGTGGGTCTGGGGTGGTGGCTGGATCATGCAGCTCGGCACGGCCCTCGGATTCTCGGGCGTTGAGGTGATCGATTACGCCGGTGGCACGGCCGTCCACATCAACGCCGGTGCCGCAGCGCTCGCTCTGGCGCTCGTACTCGGTCGTCGTCAGGGCTTTGACCGCTCGCTGAGCGCGCCGCACTCGGTGCCACTGGTGCTCATCGGCACGGCAATTCTCTGGTTTGGCTGGTTCGGATTCAACGCTGGCGCCGAGGGCAATGGCAACCTCGTCGACTCGGTCGTCGGACTCATCATGGTGAACACCATCGTCGCTCCGGCCGCCGGTATTCTCGGCTGGCTTGCGTTCGAGCGCCTGCGTGGAAAGAAGCCCACCGCCATCGGCGCTGCTTCGGGTGCCATTGCTGGTCTCGTGGGCATTACCCCTGCCTGCGCTGACATTGCGCCGGGCTGGGCGCTGCTACTCGGTCTCGTTTGCGGCGTCGCGGCGAACTACGCCTGCGATCTCAAGTGGCTCGCGAAGTTCGATGACTCGCTCGACGTCGTTGGCATCCACCTCACCGCTGGTCTCATCGGTTCGCTCTGGCCGGGCCTGTTCGCCCACGAGACCGGCATCATCAATGGCGGTGGCCCGGAGCAGTTCATCGTGCAGGTCATTGCCTCGGTCGCGGTGCTCGTCTACTCGTTCGTCGTGAGTTTCATCATCGGCACGCTCATCCAGAAGACGGTCGGCTTCCGCATCACGAGCGAAGAAGAGATCGCTGGCGTGGATGAGTCGGTTCACGGCGAGCGCGCCTACGCCCGCGCCGCGTAGTCGCCAACAAGACCACGAGCGCCCCCGCAGACACGGCTGCGGGGGCGCTCGTACTTCGTCGAATGACGACTGCGAAGAACTACTTCGCGTCGACTTCAGCTTCGCCCGACACGTCGAGTGCTTCCCGGTTGACTCCGGTGACGATCGAGTAGGTGATCCCCGCGATGGCAGCACCGACGATAGGTGCGAGCCAGAAGAGCCAGAGCTGACCCACATAGTCGCCGCCGGCGAAGATTGCGGTGGCCGTCGAGCGGGCCGGGTTCACCGAGGTGTTCGACACCGGGATGGAAATGAGGTGGATGAGTGCCAGGCTGAAACCGATTGCGATGGGCGCGAAGCCCACGGGCGCGCGGCGGTCGGTGGCACCAAGGATGATGTAGAGGAAGAACGCGGTGAGCACGACCTCAGCGATGAGCACCGCGATGAGCGAGAAGCCGCCCGGGCTGAGTGCGTCATAGCCATTTGAGGCGAAGCCGCAGGCTTCGAAGTCAGGTGCACCCGAGGCGATGAGCCAGAGCACACCGGCACCGGCAGTACCGGCGACGACCTGCGTGAGGATGTAGGGGAGCACATCCTTCCACTCAAAGCGCTTTGCGGCGGCGAGGCCGATCGTGACTGCGGGGTTGAAGTGGCCTCCCGAAACGTGACCCACGGCGTAGGCCATGGTGAGCACGGTGAGACCGAATGCGAGCGAGACTCCGAGGTGGCCGATGCCGACCGAGATCATGTCGTCGCCGACGAACTTCGCGGCGAGAACTGCCGAGCCGGCGCCGCCGAACACGAGCCAGAACGTGCCGAGTGCCTCAGCACCGAGACGGTGCGCAAGCTTGGGGGTGGCGGGAGTTGCCAGGAACGCCTCCGTAGGAATGAGGTGGAACATGGGGTTATAGGCCAAAAAGAGTGGATGACACCCCCGTTCT
>NZ_RQVS01000010.1 GCF_003865375.1 Gulosibacter macacae
CCCTCGAATGCGATGAGCCGCATTCTCGTTGAAATGCGGTGCAAGTTCGCGAATGAGAAATAACGGTGCCGTGAGATTGATGGCGATCACTCGGTCATACTCCGCCGACTCGAGGGCTGAAAGTGGTGCCGCGGCATTGATCCCGGCGTTACTCACGAGTACATCGGTGCCGTGGTGGCCCGCCTCTGCCACGGCCGCCTGCCAGGCCGCAGCAAGCTCCTTGGCTGCATCCGCGCCGCCACTGAGGTCGTGTTGCAGCAGCACCGGCACCGCACCCGCAGCGCGCACCTCGGCAGCGACCTGCTCGGCCGCAGCCCGGTCCCGACCAAAGTGCAGGCCAATGAGTCGCATGCCATCGGTCGCGAGTCCGCGCGCAATTGCCGCGCCAATGCCACGCGAAGCGCCGGTGACGAGGGCGGTTGAGCGAGCCATGCATCCCCCAGAGTGTGTGCACCGCGAATCTCGCGGCAATTGCGCCATCTCGCCCGACCCTAGCGCGATCGATTCGAGAGTTTCGCAGTCGCGGATGCTCAACTGTGGTCATGACACAAAACCCGCAGGATCGAATCGCGCTCAGTGCCGATGAGGTCGCCCGTGCCGTGCCGACGTGGCAGGCCGCCGAAGCAACCCTCTCAGCCGGATACCGCTTCGCGAACTTCGTCGAAGGCATCGGTTTCGTGGATGAGGTCGCGGCGATTGCCGAGGCGCACAACCACCATCCCGATATCGATATCCGCTACAACCGGGTGTTCTTCACCCTCTCGAGTCACGACGTCAAGGCGCTTACGGCACGCGATGTGCGCCTCGCGCGCGCGATTTCTGAGCTGGCTGACCGCTTTGGGGCGGAACAAGTCACGGCCGAGCATTAGTGCGATGTGCATCCTGAGCAACTAAGTCACCGAATAACTGAACGCACGGACGGTAATGTGTGCTCTCGGGTCGCATTGACGCGATCGCGTCCGAACCGAAGCACACAACAGCGTGCACAGCGAAGTGCGTTGCAGGGAGCAGACCATTGACCAATCAAGTTGAACTCGACACGAATTCCGATGTGACTTTCAGCACCCGTCGCTGGGTGCGTCCCGAAGACCTCAACGCGAACGGCACGTTGTTTGGCGGCAGCCTGCTGCGATGGATCGACGAGGAATCGGCGATCTACGCCATGATCCAGCTCGGCAACAGTCGGGCGGTGACGAAGTTCATCTCCGAGATCAACTTCGTGAGTTCGGCCATCCAGGGCGACATGATTGAGATGGGCATCCGCGCGACGAAGTTCGGCCGCACCTCAATCACCATGCGCGCCGAGGTGCGCAACATCATCACCGGCCAGCGCATCCTCACGATCGACAAGATCGTGTTTGTGGGGCTGGATGAGCACGGCAAGCCGGTAGAACACGGCTACGACTCGATCACCTATGACCGGGATCGCTTCCCGAAGCGTGACGACGACCTCGGGTTTTAGTCAAGCCCAGACGCACGAAATTGGGGGTGTCGCGTGGACCGCGACACCCCCAATGCACTTGGCACGTGACTACTCGGCACCGCCCGAGAGCTTGGCAAAGTAGTTGCCCACGGTTTCGTCTGCCCAGGTGAACGCATCCTCGCCGCGCAGCACGACATCAGCGCCGCCATCGCAGTAGATGGTCTGGCCGGCGCAGTGGGTGTTGTCGACTGAGGTGAGCCAGATGAGGAGCTTCGCGATCGACTCCGGGGGCTGGTGGTAGTTGAGGGGCATCGGCACGACCGCGTCGACGAACGCGGTCGTCTGCGCATCCGCGAGCAGGTCTGCGGTCATTGGCGTCGTCACGACACCGGGAGCCACCGCATTGAGCGGGATGCCTGCGCCCGCCCACTCTGGAGTCACCGACTGCTGGCGCACCCAACGCGAGATCGCCCGTTTCGACGAAGCGTAGATGAGCGAGCCCATCTGCGGGTTCTCGTGGTTGGCGAGCTCGCCTGCCAGCTCGAGCGCCTTCGTCTCGTCGTTCGCGAGAAGGGCGTCGACGAGCGGCGGGAAGTTCGGCTGCAACGATGACATGGAGGAGACGAGCGCAGCGCGCGGCGCCGACGACTCGGCGAGCGCGGGGCGCAGGCCCTCGAGAAACTCGGTCATACCGAAGTAGTTCACCGCGGCAGTCGCGGGAATCGGGTGGGAGATGCCTGCGCAGGCGATGACCGCGTCGACCTTGCCACCGGCGGCTTCGAGGACGTCGGTGACGGCCTGCTTGCGGCCCTCGGGCGTGCCGAGGTCGCCGGTCACATCGGCGCCCTTGAGGTCAACACCGATGACGGTTTCTCCTCCGGCGCGGAGGAGGTTGGCGGTGGCGAGGCCGATCCCCGAACCAGCGCCGGTAATGATGTAGGTACGCGACATGAAGCACTCCTTAATTCGGCGGGTGAACTGCAATCATTTTTTCGCGCAAATTCGAATGCGTGCTGGGTGCGGTTGTGCGGGGATCTGCTACTCGATTGCGAATGAACATATAGGGTGCTCGGGTACGAATTGTCGATTGGAGTGGTTACATGACAACGACGGCCGATTCCTCCCGGGCCAAAACTACCCGGGGTAATTTCCTCGACCGTAAGAACACCATCGCACCGCTGGGATATAACCGCTGGCTCATTCCGCCAGCAGCCCTGGCCGTGCACCTGTGTATCGGACAGGCGTATGCCACGAGTGTCTATAAGACCTCGATGGTGGAACACTTTCAGACTTCGCAAACGGCAATTGGCATCATCTTCTCGATTGCCATTGTCATGCTCGGCCTTTCGGCTGCCGTCTTCGGCACCTGGGTTGACCGTAACGGCCCGCGCAAGTCGATGTTCGTGGCGATGTGCTGCTGGGTCACCGGCTTCCTCATCGGTGCCCTCGGCATCTCGACCGGCCAGCTCTGGCTCGTCTACCTCGGCTATGGCGTGATCGGTGGCATCGGCCTTGGCATCGGCTATATCTCGCCGGTGTCGACGCTGATCAAGTGGTTCCCCGACCGTCCGGGCCTTGCGACCGGCCTGGCGATCATGGGCTTCGGTGGCGGCGCCATGGTGGCAAGCCCCATCTCGCGTCAGCTCATGAGCTTCTACGACCCGAGCTACGACCCGGCGAACTCCGGTTCGGTGGCCAATGGCTCGGCACTCGCGCTGCTGTTCGTCACGCTCGCCGCGATCTACCTCGTGGTCATGTCGATTGGCGTGATCAACGTGCGCATTCCGCATCCTGATTGGAAGCCCGAGGGCTGGACCCCGCCGGCCAAGGCCGCGAACAGCATGGTCACCGATGGTTCGGTCTCGGCTAATGGCGCCATTCGCACGCCGCAGTTCTGGTTGCTCTGGATCGTGCTCTTCACGAACGTCACCGCGGGTATCGGCATGCTCGAACAGGCAAGCCCGATGGTGCAGGACTTCTTCCGTGACTCGAGCGGAGTCTCGGCCATCGGTGTGGGTGCTGCGGCTGGCTTTGTGGGCCTGCTGTCGCTGTTCAACATGGCGGGCCGCTTCGTCTGGTCGTCGACCTCCGACAAGATCGGCCGCAAGCCGATCTACATGATCTACCTCGGCGTCGGTCTCGTCCTCTACCTCTCGCTCGCGCTGTTCGGACACACCTCGATCGCCGTGTTCGTGCTCATCGCCGCCATCGCCATCTCGTTCTACGGCGGCGGCTTCGCGACCATCCCCGCGTACCTCCGCGATATGTTCGGCACCTACCAGGTCGGCGCCATTCACGGTCGACTGCTCACCGCCTGGTCGGCGGCCGGTATCGCGGGTCCGCTCATCATCAACGGCGTACTGGATGCCCAGGGTGACTCGGGTGCGCTCGGTGCCGAGGCCTACCAGCCAGCCCTGTTCATCATTGTGGGCCTGCTTGCCATCGGCTTCATTGCGAACCTGCTCGTGCGCCGCGTCAACGAACGCCACTTCGAAAAGGAAGACGTCGTCAAGGAAACCCTTGCGAAGCTCAACGGCACCCCCGAAGAGCTCGAGGGTGCCGGTGAGGGCGCGCTGCCGGGTATGGGCCGCCTGATCATTTCGTGGCTGATCGTCGGCGGCATTCTCGCCTACGGCGTCATCATGACCGCGATCACGGCTTCGCGCCTCTTTACGGGCTAAGCCGATCGCGCAGAGCTACGCAGGCTCTGCAGTACGGAAGATTGCCGCGGCGGGCGAGTTTGCATCCGGAAGTTCAGCACTTCGGAGCGCGTAAACTCGCCCGCCGTTGCTGAGTACCTGGTTCGCAACGGCGTCGATGAGCGCGTAGCTTTCGGGCCCGGGCGAG
This sequence comes from Gulosibacter macacae, assembly GCF_003865375.1. Classification (GTDB taxonomy): domain Bacteria; phylum Actinomycetota; class Actinomycetes; order Actinomycetales; family Microbacteriaceae; genus Gulosibacter; species Gulosibacter macacae. The sequence continues at coordinate 4,271 of NZ_RQVS01000010.1, forward strand.
TCGGCGAACGTGAGGTTGCCGAACTCGTCCATCGTGCCTTCCTGACGGTGCTCGAAATCGAACACGAGTGACTCGACCTGGCCGCGCACTGCCGCAGCGGCGATATCACTGAGCTGGCTGCTCCCGCGACCGTGCGCACGACGCGTCTCGAAGCGCTCCGCCCACTCGCTCACTTCGGCGGCGTAATGGCTCTCGAGAAGCTCTCGGCCACGCTGCGCCAACTCATCGTCGCTGAGTGACGCCGGGTTCACCGGCAGAGAGGCCTCGAGCAGGTGCTCGTAGCGATTCACGGCGCGATAGGCGGGTTCGAGATCATTGCTGATGGCGAGCACGAGCGGTCGGGTGTCGTCACCAATGGCGGCGAGGGCAGCATCCTGAATCGCCGACGCGAAGTTGCGCTGTTGCACCTTCGGACCAAGCGTCCCATCGGCGCGGTGCCGGTCGAGTTGTCCACCGCCGTGGAAGTCGACGTGCAAAAGATCGGCCACATCTTCGGCGAGTGTCGGCAACGGCACCCGGCGCGCGGTCGCGTCGGTGTCGAGGAAGAGCAACCGCGTTTCACCCTCGGTCACCGCGAGCAGGTAGCCATCGTGGGGGAAGGTCGCCGCACGCAAGAGCGGGCCGAGGTCAAAGCGATCGCCCACCGAGACTGAGGCGGGCAACTGGTTCATCAAACGAAACGCACGCACGTCCTCGGGCGAAATAAACAGCGCGATGCTACGCGCCTGAGTGCCCCAGAAATCGCGATCGGTCTCAAGAGCGCGAGCGTTCGCGGCAATCGCCTCAATGTCGGCAACGTTGCCGCCGAGTTCACCGAGTTCGGTTTGCGCTGACTTCACCGCGGTGCGGAATGCCGTGCGCGCGGCTTCGGTGTCGTGAGCAATGGAAGTGAACCCCGAGCCATTGCGGGGAGTGGGAGCCGGCAAGGCGATGGAGACGCTGGCCGGGTGGCGGTGCTTCGAAAGCGAAGCAAGGTCATGTTGGGTCAGTACGTCAATACTCATGGGGCGACGCTACGCGGCCAGCCTGGGCGGTTCCCCGAGGTATTCAGGGGATTTCTGTTATTTGCCCGACTTGGCGGTGCCGCGTCGCGCAGGGGCTGTGCGGGGGTCTTCGGGCCAGGGATGCTTTGGGTAGCGACCGCGCATCTCCGCACGTACCTGCGCATAGGCATTCGACCAGAACGAGCTCAGGTCGTCGGTGACGGCGAGGGGACGGCGCGCGGGGGAGAGCAGGTGGAGGAGCACGGGAACGCGTCCCCGCACGAGCCGCGGCGTATCCTCCCAGCCGAAGCACTCCTGCAATTTCACGGCGAGCACCGGCGGCGCATCCGTCTCGTCAATTTCGGGATAGTCGACCGCGATACGAGAACCGCTCGGCACCTCGAGGTGTGTGGGGGCGAGTTCATCGAGGGATGCGGCGTCGGGCCAGGGGAGGAGCCGCTGGAGGGCACCGTGGAGGTCGAGGCGTGAAGCTGGTTTGCCGCTCGCGAGGGCGTCGAGTTCTGGTGCGAGCCACGACTCCGCCTGGGTGAGGAGTGCCGCATCGTCCATGGCGGGCCAGGGGTCACCGAGCATTCGGTGTACGAGGGCGAGCCGTCGGCGCAATTGTTCGGCGGCGGGCGACCAGTGCAGGGATGCCAGGCCATCGTGGGCGAGTGCCGCAGCGACGGCCTCGCGGGCGGCATGTGGGGGCGCCGGTACCGGGGTCGAACTGAGCTCGATCGCCCCGAGTCGCAGCGACTTGCGGGCGCTCACTCGGCCCTCGTGCCACTGGGTTTCGATGACTTCGCGGCGTAGCGGACGGGCCGCGTCGAGTGCCAGCGACTCGCTGATCGGCACGGCCGCGCGGATCACCGCGCCAGAGCCGTCGGAGGCGAAACCTCTGGCGACATCGGCGATGGCGAGCCACGGCTGCCCCGCAAGCGACGACCCCTTTGGTAGGGCTGCGCCCGTGCCACCCGCAAGCTGATATGACCCGTGCTGACCGCGCGCCCGGGCAATGCGCTCGGGATGAGCGAGCGCGGTGAGATAGGCGAGGGCCGCATCGCCGGTGAGATCGTGCTGCGACGGTTGCGGTGGGATGAGCGACGCGAGCCGTCGGGCATCCTGACGCCAGCGAGTAGCGGCAGGTGTCTGTCCCTGTCGCAAACGCCGCAGGAGCGCCGTGAGATCGGCGCCATCGGCGCGTTCGTCGAGCGCGATGGCCGCGACGAGTTCGGCGGCAAGGGTCGAGCCGACTTGTTCGGCACCGTCAAGTAGCGCTCGGGCCAGACGCGGATGCGCCGGGACTTGCGCAAGTGCGCGGCCACGAGCGGTCACCTCGATGCGGTTGGCCGCTGGTGTTGACTCAACGGGTGCGATCGCGCCAAGGGCTGCGAGCGTCGCGTGGGCGCGGCCAAGGGCGGCCGGCGGCGGAGCATCTGGCAGGGCGAGCCCCTCACCACCGGGCGCACCCCAAAGTGCGAGTGTGAGCGCCGCGGTGGTGAGGTCGGCTGTGGCGATCTCGGGTCGTGCCGCTGCCGGGAACGCAGCCCACTCGGCCTGGCTGACGCAGCGCACCACATTGCCCGGCGCGAGCCGGGCTGCGCGACCAGCGCGTTGATCACCGGCGGCGCGCGAGACTGACACCGTCACGAGCCCCGAGAGATCGCGATCGAGATCAAGGCGCGGTTCGCGCGCGAGGCAGGAGTCGACGACGAGCCGTACATCGGGCACGGTGAGTGACGACTCCGCCACCGAGGTCGCGACAATCGCCCGGGGGTGACCGTCGGCAGGTGGCGTGAGCGCCGCATCCTGCTCGCGGGCCCCGAGCGAACCGGTGAGCGGTAGCGCGTCAATGCCGTAGGCGCGCAGCTTGTTCGTCACCTCGTCGACCTCGCGGGCGCCGGGGAGGAAGACGAGCGCCGAGCCCTCGGGATGCGCTGCCATCGCCCGCGCGGTCGTCTCAGCCACGTGCGTGAGGAACGCACGAGTGACTCCGCGCGCATCGAGACGTGGGCCAGCCGCGGGCGCCCACTCAACTGTGAGCGGATGCGGCACCATCGGCACCGAGAGTACCGGCGTGCCTTCGCCGAGGAGTGTTGCCCAGCGTGCCGTATCAAGCGTCGCCGACATCGCAATGACGGCGAGGTCGTCGCGGAGGTCAGCTACCTCACGTACGAGGGCAAAAGCCAGATCGGCATCGAGATCTCGTTCGTGCACCTCATCGAGCACGATCGCGCTGACTCCGGGGAGGTCGGGTTCGGAGAGGAGTCGCCGCAAGAGCAACCCCGCGGTGACAAATTCGACGCGCGTGCTGCGGCTAGTTTGCGATTCGCCGCGCACCGAAAAGCCCACCTCCTGGCCGAGGCGCGTGCCGCTCAGCGTGGCGAGCCGACGCGCACCAGCGCGGGCCGCGATGCGTCGCGGCTGCGCCACAATGACGCGGCCGGGATGCGGCCCGATAGCGGCGACGACATTCGCGAGCGTCGGCGGCACGAGCGTTGTCTTGCCCGATCCCGGTGGCGCCTCGATCACCGCGCGGCGACCGCTGCGCAACGCTGCTTCGAGCTTCGGCACGAGCGCCGCAGCGGGCAAGCCTCGGCCAATCGCCTCGAGATCAAACAGCGTCATACCCACCAGTTTCGCCGGTCGCACACAACCGACGCGAATCACGCGCCCAAACCGTGCCGCAGGCTATTGCGGACACACGCCTGCGGCGCCACGTCGATGCGAGCCCACGACATGGGTATCGACGATGCCGGTCGCTTCCATGAGCGCGAACATGGTCGTCGGCCCGACAAAGCGAAAACCGCGCGCTCGCAATGCGGCAGCGAGCGCCACCGACTCGGGCGATTGAGTCGGCACCTCCTCGAGCGTACGCGGCATCGGCGTTTCCTCGGGCTGGAACGACCAGATGAACTCGTCGAGCCCGCCTTCATCTCGCATTCGTAGCGTGGCTTGGGCATTCCCGATCGTGGCCACGATCTTGCCGCGGTGGCGAATGATGCCTGCGTTCGCAAGCAAGCGCTCAACCTCGCCCTCATCGAACGTCGCCACGACAGCGGGGTCAAAGTTCGCGAACGCGGCGCGGAACGCGTCACGCTTGCGCAGAATCGTGAGCCACGAGAGGCCCGATTGAAACGCCTCGAGACTGAGACGCTCGAACATACCGCGCTCATCGCGCACCGGCATGCCCCACTCCGTGTCGTAGTACTCGCGTAAGAGTGGATGAGACTCGGCCCAGGCCGTGCGCGCGAGCCCATCGGTACCGATAACGAGGCCCGTCACTGTGCCGACTCAGCAGCCTGATCGCGCGTACGAACCCAGTCGACCGCATCCCGAATCGTCTCGTCGAAGGGTCGCGGTGAGTAGTCGAACTCGCTCGTGGCGCGGCTGTGGTCAAAGGCACCATTGCTCGAAAGCGTGTGTAATGAATAGCTCGTGAAGAGCGCGGGCGTGCGGGTGATCTTTGCCCAGAGTTCGGCAAACGGCGCCGAGCACCGAGCCAACCAGATCGGCACCGCCGCCCGCGGGCGCTGGTCGGCGGCACGTGACACAATGCCCGACAACTCGCCGATCGAGTGAAAACCACCGCTGAGGATGTAGTTGCGTCCCCGGCAACCGAACCTGGCCGCATCGATGATTCCGCCAGCCAAATCCCGCACATCGACGAAGTCATACCCGCCCTCGACAACAAATGGCAGTCGGCCACGAACCAAGCTGTCGACCAAGGCAGTCAGTGCTCCCTGGCCGTAGTCACCCGGGCCGATAATGCCCGACGGATGCACGACCACCGCATCCAGGTCAGCTCCCGGCGCGCTCGCGGCAAGTACGAGCGAGGTGGCGATGGCCTTCGTCTTCGCGTATTCGCCAACGACCCGCTCAGGGTCAATGTCGAGGGTTTCGCGAATTGGGCCCGCTGTCGATTCGGGCAGCGCGTGCACCGAACTCACATAGACAAGCCGAGCCCCGGGAATCTTGCGGCTGGCGGCGATGACATTACGGGTTCCCTCGACATTGGTTTCCCGCACTTTGAGCGGTACTTTGCGCTCAATCGAGACGAGTCCGGCCGCGTGCACGATGATCGGGGTCACGCCCGGGGGAGTCGCGAACGCTTGCTCGAGCGAGGCTGCGTCGAGCACATCCCCTTGGATGCGTTCGCAATCGACACCGCGCAGTGACTCCGGATCGATTGAGGACCGCAACACCGCGCGCACTCGCTCGCCACGCGCGCGGAGTTCGCGCACGAGCACATTGCCGAGAAAACCGGCGGCTCCGGTGACAATCCACATCCGCGAACTCTGCTGTTGCTCGGTAGGCTCCACGCCTCAAGCGTGCCAGGCTGCGGGTGCAGATTCGCCGTCAACCAAGGATGCAACCTGCGGGCGATGAACATGTTGCTGTGGCCTGGCAGGGTAGAACCCCCTGACTATTTGCCAGATGCAGTATCGAAAGGCCACGCATGGACTTCTTCTCCTCTTCGCTCGCGACGATTGGCATCATCGTCGCAGTGATCATTCTGATTGCCCTCGCGGTGGTGTTTCTCATCATTTCGCGTACCTGGTACCGCACCGCGGGTGCCGACGAAGCCCTGATCATCACTGGAAAGGCCAAGAAGGGCCAGGCCTCGAAGATCAATGTGGTCTCGGGTGGAGGTCTGTTCATCAACCCCTTCACGCAACGCTCCGCGAAGCTCTCGCTGCGCTCGCGCTCGATTGAGATCAAGCCGACCGCGCAGGCCGCAAACGGCGTCACCGTTGATGTCGAGGGCATTGCGCTCGTCAAGGTCGGCTCCGACCCCGACCTCATTCGCCGCGCCGCCGAGCGATTCCTCTCGCAAGACAAGGCAATCGAAGCGTTCACGACCGAGGTACTCGAAGGTGCCCTTCGTGGTGTGGTGGCGACGCTCACCGTTGAGACGCTGATGAAAGACCGCAAGGCGCTTGCTGAGCAGATCGCCGAGGGTATCGAGGGCGACCTCGACCGTCAGGGTCTCGTGCTCGACTCGTTCCAGATTCTCGGCATCACCGACCAGGGCGGCTACATCGATGCCCTCGGTGCCTCCGAAATTCAGCGCGTGCACCGCGAAGCTGAGACGGCTCGCATCGATGCGGCTCGCGCCGTTGCCAAGCGTCAGATCGAAACCGACACTGAGACCCTCGCTGAGCGCACCTCCTACCAGGAGAACGAGGCGGCCTCGAAGGCGACCGTTGGTCGCGCAAATGCTGAGGCGGAACAGGCCGAAGCGCTGCGTCGTGCCGAGCTCGAGAAGGCCGTGCTTGACCAAAACGCCGACAACAAGCAATCGCAGCTTGACGCTGAGGTGAAGAAGGTTGCCGACGCGACGCTCTACGAGCAGCAGCGTGTCGCCGACGCCAGGGCCTACAAGGAAGCCAAGGAAGCCGAGACCCGCCAGCAGGTCGCACAGGCCGACGCCGAGGCGCGCACCACCGCGGCCCGAGCCGAAGCCACCGCCCGCACCACCGCGGCTGAGGCTGAAGCCACCGCGCGTCGCGCGAAGGCTGACGCCGATGCCCACGCCCGTCGCGTCGAGGCCGAGGCCGAGGCCCTCGCGATTCAGCAGGCCGGTGAAGCCGAGGCTGCCGCCCAGCTCGCACTCGGTGAGGCCGTTGAAAAGCACGAGCAGGCGCTCGTCACACAGAAGCTCATCGACCAGCTCGTGCCGATGATGGCCGAGTTCGCCAAGGCGCAGGCCGCGATCGGCGGCTACACGGTGATCTCGACTGGCGGCGTCGCCGAGCACCAGGCGATCGAATCGGCGGCAACGCTCAAGGCGCCGTTCGACGCCATGAAGGCCGCCACCGGCATCGACCTTGCCGCCCTCGTGCAATCGGGTCTGCAGGGTGAGCGCACCGGCGAGGCCATCGCCAAGGGCCTGCGCGACGGCAATAGTGAGCCGGGCGTCTAGTCAACGTCGCACCCTGCGGGAGGTCACTGGCGCAATCCGTCCATTTGGCGGAGGACGCGGTTCAGCTCGAAACCTAGATTGGGGAGTGGCGGATACCCCGCCACTCGAGATTGAGATGGAGCATCAGCGCCAGTGACCACCCACACGACTACTCCGTCGGCCGAGGCTGACGTCGCCGCACGCGGAATCAGCCCTCGTCGCTTGTTCAAGACCTTCGCATTCGCCGAAATGGTCACCTGGGCGGGTCTCATCACCGCGCTCATTCTGCGCGCGCTTGACGTGACCAATATCACGCCTATTGCCGGAGGCATCCACGGCTTTATCTTCCTCTGCTACAGCGCGACGACCATTTTCGTCTGGGTGAATCAGAAGTGGCCGGCCAAGGTCGGCGTCACCGGACTCCTCCTCGCGATCGTGCCGTTCGTGACCGTACCGTTTGAAATCGCCGTTGACCGCCGTGGCCTCCTGGCCGGTGGCTGGCGTTTGGCACCCGGCGGCGACGAGCCGAAGGGCTTTGTCGAGCACGTGCAGGCCTGGGTGCTGCGTCGCCCGCTGCTCGCAGTACTGCTGTTGCTTGCGTTCGTCGTTGTGCTCTTCGTCACGCTCCTCTGGCTCGGCCCGCCGATTCCGAAGAGCTAGCGCGGTCGGCGCCCAGCGCCATCTTCTAGCGTTGGCGTCATGGACAACGACGCGCAGACCGGCACCGGGGTAGTCACTACGGAAACCGAACGCAAGTACCGTGTGCCCGCGGGGGTCGAGGTGCCGGATCTTGCGAGCATCGGCCCCATTGGCGTGCCGCGCATCGACACCCTCGTCGCGACGTACTACGACACCCCCGACTTTGCGCTGCTTGCGGCGCGCGCAACCCTGCGCCGCCGCACCGGTGGTCAGGATGCGGGTTGGCATCTCAAGACGCCCGGCACCGGCGATGTGCGTGGTGAGCACCGGCTGCCGCTCGAGGTCGGACGGCGCGTGCCGTTCGCATTTCGCGCGGAGTTTGCCGAGGTGCTCGAGGAAAAACCGCTCTTGCCGATCGTCGAACTTACGACCGTGCGCACGACCACCGAGCACTTCGACGATGAGGGGCGGGTGCGCGCGGAAATCTGCAGTGATCGAGTGAGCGCCGTCGTCCTCCGACGCGATGTTGACCTAGATCTCGACTGGCATGAGGTCGAGATCGAGCTTCCCGCAGGGGAGCCTATCGCCACGTTCGGTCTCATTGAACCGGTGCTCACCGAAGCGGGCATTGAGCGCACCGACGCACCGTCGAAACTTGCCCACATCCTGGCAACTGTGCCGCCGACACCAGCCGTTGATCTTGATGATGCGGCTGCCGACGCGGTCGTGTCGATCATGGCGCGCCACTTCGGCAAGCTGCAATCGCTCGAGGGCGACCTCATAGCGAACGCACCGGATGCGGTACATCAATCGCGCGTGGCGTTGCGTCGCATGCGCAGCCTGGTGCAGGGCTACCGAAGGGTATTTGACCGGCAGGACGCCGTGCGCTTGCGCGGGGAGTTGCGTTGGGCAGGGGAACAGCTCGGTGAGGCCCGCGATGCTGAGGTGCTCGTCGAAAAGTTTGCGGAGCTCTTCGACGCCTGTGCTGAGGGCGAGATTGTTGGGGCGATTCGTGAGCGTGTGGAGGGCTCGCTCGGGCGTCGGCATGCGCAGGCGCTCACCCACCTGCGCCGGGTCGTGGCTTCACCCCGCTGGGATGCGCTACATCTGCTTGCCTCGGAGTTCATTCTCGACTCGCCGACCTCGCGACGCGGACGGCGCCCCGCCTTCGGGGTGTTGCCGAAGCTAGCGGCTGACACCATTGATCTCGTGCGAGAGCGCACGGATGCCGCGCGAGCCGACGAGACGAATCTTGATGCCTGGCACGAGGTGCGCAAGGGCGCAAAGCGCGTGCGTTACTCGTATGAGGTGTTGGAACAGCTTGGCGATGAGGACGCCAAACCGACGCGGCAGGCGTGGAAAGAAGTCGCCGAAGACTTCGGCGCGGTGCAGGATGCGGTCATCCTCGACGAACAGCTCCAGCGCTTTGAGCGTGCGGCCACGGCGGCTGGTGAACCGATCGACACCTACGAACTGCTCCGCGGGCGCTTCGAAACCGACCGGGATGCGGAGCTCGCGCGCGTGCGCACACTGCTCGACGAATTGCTCGCTGAGTAGCTCACCACCTGGTCTGGAGCGGCTGAGGAGCCGCCCCACAGCGAACTATTGGCTTAGCCCACCGGGTCGCGTGGCCACTGCTTGAGTTGCTCGACGAGCCACGGACTGAACACGAATGGGGTCGAGGTGACCGCGCGGCGAACTTCGGCGACATCAGCCCACGCCCACTCCATGACCTCGTCTGGGTTTGGGTTGAGTTCGCCGTCGATCTCGGCGATGAATACCGGGCAGATCTCCTGCTCGACCACACCGGATGCGTCAACGGCGCGGTATCGGAACTCCGGGATGAGCGGGCGAATGCCGCGGATCTCGACGCCGAGTTCCTGGCGGGCGCGGCGGCGAACGGCGTCGACATTGAGTTCGTCGGGGCGAGGGTGGCCGCAGAACGCATTCGTCCACACACCGGGCCAGGTGACCTTGGTGAGCGCTCGGCGAGTGAGCAGCATCCGGCCGCGGTTGTCGACCAGGTGGCACGAGAACGCGAGGTGCAAGGGCGTATCCGTGGTGTGCACGGAGTCGCGCGGTGCGGAGCCGATGGGGGTGCCATCGGTGTCGACGAGTACGACGAGGTCGTCGGTCATGGTGTCGTCCTCTCAAGTTCGCAGCAGTGCTGGTGCGAAACACGCAATTTATGCGTGTGGATCCTCGGTAATTGAGACTACTTCGGCAAGCGGAAAGTGACTCGCGCATTGGCTCGCCTGTCGCGATCTGCGGCGAAATTCCCAGTTGGAAAGCAGTTGATTTATCGTCGCACAGATTGCCGAATGCTATTCATTTGTCGCCACGTGAGTTGCCGATGCTGTGGCCACTTGCTTGCGGGCACGAGCGCGCAACCAGATCTTGCGCAGCTCGTCGAGCCAGAGCACGCTCGAGGCGAGCACGATGGCGATGAGCCACTGTTCGAGATCAAGCGGCACAGTGCCAAAGGCGTGGTTGAGGACGGGCACGTAGATCACGAGCACCTGCAACAGGATCGATAGCGCGACCGCGCCCCAGAGCCAGCGATTGTGCGCGATGCCGACGAACGCGCTATCGAGTTCGGATCGGCAGTTGAGCACGTTAAACAGCTGCGCAAACACGAGCACGGTGAACGCCGCCGTGCGCGCGTGCGCCTCGTCGGTGGTGTGCGGGCCATCGAGGAGGCCACCCGGGTAGAACCAGTCGAAGGCGAGGAGCGTGGCAACCGCCATGACGACACCGACGAACACGATGGTCGACCACATTTCACCGTTAATGACCCGGTCGGTGAGTCGGCGAGGCTTTGCCGACATGACGTCGCGGGGGACTGGGTCGACACCGAGCGAAAGGGCGGGCAAAGAATCAGTGAGGAGGTTAATCCAGAGAATCTGCGTCGCGAGTAGCGGCAGGATGACAGTGCCATCTTCGAGTCGCAAGCCGAGCACGGTACCGAGCGCAACACCCAAGAGCATCGTGAGCACTTCGCCCATATTCGATGAGAGGAGGTAGCGGAGGAACTTGCGAATATTGGCGAAGATGCCGCGGCCCTCGCGCACGGCCGACACGATGGTGGCGAAGTTATCGTCGGCGAGGATCATGTCGGCGGCTTCGCGGGTCACCTGAGTGCCGGTAATACCCATCGCGACACCGATGTCGGCGGTCTTGAGCGCCGGCGCATCGTTCACACCGTCACCGGTCATTGAGACGATATTGCGCTGTTCACGCAGAGTCTCGACGATGCGGAGCTTGTGTTCGGGGGCAACTCGCGCGAAGACCGAGACCGTACGCACGGCTTCGGCGAATTGATCGGCATTGAGCGCATCGAGTTCTCGGCCCGTGAGCGCGAGGGGTGGGCGAGTGAGGTCGGCGGTCGCTGTGGCAGGGTCTGGGACCGTGATGGGTTCGATGATGCCGAGGTCAGTGGCGATTCGCGTTGCGGTAGTCGGGTGGTCGCCCGTGATCATCACCACTCTGATGCCCGCCGCATGCGCTTCCGCGACGGCTTCACCAGCTTCTGCGCGCGGTGGATCAACGATGCCGACCACGCCGACCCAGATGAGGTCGGACTCGACCTGTTCGTCATCACCGTCGAGATCGGCGGCCTGCGCTGGCCGGGCAGCAACTGCGAGTGTGCGATAGGCGAGGGCGGAGAGGTGTTCGACCTGCTCGGCAATCTGCTCGCGGTGTTCATCGGTGAGCGGCATGATGCTGCCGTTCGTGCGGACTCGAGTGCAACGCTCGATGAGCACATCGGGGGCACCCTTAGCGATAACCCATTCGTAGCTCGGATCATTGCCTCCAGAGGCATCGTCGACGAGTGCGAGTTCCTTGCGAGTGCGCACGACCACGGTCATTCGCTTGCGCGCGGAGGAGAACGGCACTTCACGTACGCGATCAAACTCGGGGAGCGCTAGGCCCAGGCGCCGGTCGGCGAGATGGAAGGCGGCCTCGGTCGGGTCGCCGATGATCTCGGCACGATCTGAGGTCACATCACTCGAGCGAACCTCGGCATTGTTCGCGATGGAGCCGAGGACGAGCACCTTGCGGTACTCGTCGACATCACCACCGACTTCATCATCGAGTTGCTCGAGTGTCGACAGGGCGAGTGAGCCATCGACGGTTGCCACTTCCTCAATGGTCATTTCATTGCGGGTGAGCGTGCCGGTCTTATCGGAACAGATCACGGTTGCGGAGCCGAGCGTCTCGACCGAATTGAGTCGTTTCACGATGGCGTTGTGACCGGCCATGCGCTGCACCCCGAGCGCAAGCACCATTGAGAGGATGGCGGGGAGTCCTTCGGGAACGGCGGCCACCGCGAGCGAAACACCGAGCAGGAGGATGGTGATGAGGCTCGCCGCGGAGTGATCTGGCGTGATGAAGTACACCGTCGCCATCACCACGAGCGCGACGATGATGACGAGCACGGTGAGCGCCTTGCCGACGCCCGCGATCTCGCGTTCTAGGGGTGTCGGTTCGGAACTTGTGGAGTCGAGGAGCTCGGCGATGCGCCCAACTTCGGTGCGCATCCCGGTGGCGCAGACCACAGCGCGACCGACGCCCTGGGCGACCGCGGTACTCGCAAATACCATGTTGGTCCGCTCAGCTAGCGGCGCATCCGCCTCGACCTCACCGGCGACTTTTTCAACTGGCACCGACTCGCCAGTGAGCGACGACTCGCCGACGAGCAAGTTGGTGGCGCTGAGGAGGCGCGCATCAGCCGGTACGGTATCGCCCTCTTCCAGGAGCACGATATCGCCGGGGACGAGGCTGGCGCTCGGCACCTCGTGCCGCTGACCGGCACGGATGACCTTGGCCGTGGGCGCCGTCATATCTTGGAGCGCTGCGACTGCTTTGGAGGCTCGTTCTTCCTGAACGAATCCGATGATCGCGTTGAGCACGATGATGGCAATGATCACGACCGAGTCGATGGGGATGCCGGTGGCGCCTTCGATGATCCAGGCAATGAGCGAGATGATGACGGCCGCGATGAGCAGGTAAATGAGCGGGTCGGCGAATTGCCGCAGAAAGCGCTGCCACGCTGGGACAGTCTTCGCCGCCCGCAACTTGTTTTCGCCCCAGCGCTCCCGTCGCGTAGCTACTTCGCTCGCGCTCAACCCAGCGTCGGGGACGACCGCCAATTCGCCAATGACCGTTTCGACCGATGTGGCATGCCACGGCGTGGAGTGATCGATTTGCAGGTTCGTGCTGTCAGCCATGTGGGGTTCTGTTTCTTTTGAAGACCAGAGATCTTCCGATTGTTCGTGTGTCGGCAGTCGCGGGTTGGGCGATGGCCTAGGGAATTGAGGTGGTCTCGCGCAAGGCGCTCGACCCGTCATCGACGACGATCACATCGAGTATGGCTGGGATGCGGTCCTGCATCGCTTCGACGTGGCTAATCACGCCGATGGTGCGGCCGCCATCACGAAGTCGGTCAAGTGTGCGCATCGCGATCTCTAGGGTGTCACGATCGAGTGAACCGAACCCCTCGTCAATGAACAGGGTGTCGAGCGAGATACCGCCGGCGTTCGCTGAGACGACGTCGGCGAGACCGAGGGCAAGCGCGAGCGACACCAAGAACGTCTCGCCGCCCGAAAGTGACTCGGGTTTGCGCGGTTCCCCCGTGTGCGCATCGAGCACGGCAAGCCCCAGGCCCGATTGCTTTTGGCGACCCTCAAGGTCGTCGTCAAGTTCAAGCGTGTAGCGGTTCGAGGTCATTTCGCCGAGCCGCGCATTCGCCGCGGCGATGACTTCTTCAAGGGATGCGGCGAGGACGAAGGCTTCCAGGTTCTGCTTTCGGGCGTTATGGCCGCGCAGCATGCCTGCGAGTTCTGCTGCGGCTTCTGTGCTCGGCGTGAGCCTCGTCACCTGCGTGAGTGCAGCGCGACCGATGTTCGCTTGCCGTTCGGCGTCCACAAGCGCCGTCGCCGCCGCACCCGAGGCCCGATGCGCTTCGGTCGAGCGCGCAAGTGCTCGTGCCAGTGCCTCGTTGAACGGCTCCAGGTCGATGGCGGCGTCGGGGAGCCCGGCGAGTTCGGCTTCGGCCAACACACCGCGAACCGCGGCGAGGGCAGCGAAATGGGCATCGCGCTGGTCGGCGAGCCTCGTGCGGGCGGCGTCGTCAAGGAGTGCCTCACGCACTTCGGACCGCTCGTTGAAGCGGGATGCGGCGAGCAGCTCCGCAAGTTCGGTTGAAGTGGTGGCAAGCTCGGATGCGGCGCGCTCGTGTGCGGCGCGGGCGTCACTCAGACGCTCGGCTGCCTCGACCAAGGCTTCAACGTTCGCAAGGCGGGCGGCAACCGACTTGTGCTCATCACGAAGGAGATCGTGCCGTGCACGGAGCGACTCGGCTGCGGTCATCGCCGATACCAGTGTCGACCGTGCGGCGTTGCGGGCTTCGGAAATGGTGCGGTGTGCGGCGGCGTCCTCGTCACCAGCGGCTTGCAGCTCACGCAGTTGACGTTCGAGTGTTGCGGCAAGTTCGTTGGCTTCACGTGCGGCCGTGGTCGTGGCGGCGGCTTGTGCGAGTGCCTCGTTCGCCTCGACCGAGGTGAGACCGCCCGATCGCGCCTCCAGCTCTGCGGTCGTACGCTCAGCCTCGCGCACGCGATCGTTGGCAGCACTCACCGCCTCGCTGGCGGCTGCCGACTCGGCGCGGGCGCTCGTGAGGTCGACTTCGGTAACTCGAGCATCCGTGCGCTGTTCGTGTGCCGGCATCGGATGCTCGAGCGAACCACAGACCGGACATGCCTCATCATGGCTGAGATTCTCGGCCAACTCGGCGGCAAAGCCTGCGAAGCGAGCGGCAACGATGGTCTGCTCGTGCTCGGCTGCCGACTTGTTGCGGCTTGTGGCTGCCACGAGTGCTCTCGCTGCTGCGTCCAGGGCGGCCCGGGCGGCTTCGAGTTCACTCGCCGCGCGCGCCCGTTGCTTGGCCGCATCCTCAGCCTCGACGTGAGATTCGAGGGCGGCGCCGCGCAGGCGCGCGGAGTCGAGTTGCTGTTGCAGCTGCTCCTGCTCGAGCGGCCGCGCACGCATGCGCTCGTCGAGCTTGCTGAGCTGTGCTTCGAGGCGAGTCACCTCGGCTTCAGCAGTACGCACGCCGCTCTCGGCGGTGACGATTTCGGCGTCAATCTTGCCCGCGGCCCGAAGCGTGCCGCGCAGGTCGCGCAGTTCGCTGATGCTCGACTCGTCGAGGTCGTCAGCGCTGTCGAGTAGCGGCTTTCTTGCGGCATCTCGTTCTCGCTCGAGGAGCCGGGTGAGGGTGCGCGTTGCGGTGTCTACCGTTTTGCGAGCTTCCTTTGCTCGACCTTCAGCACGTGCTTCAGCGACGAGCAGGGGTTGTAGTGGTGCCGCGGCGGTCGCGGCGTCGATCCGCACGGTGGTTGCCTTGAGAATTTGCTCGGTTTCGGCTTCGAGCTTGGTGAGTTGCTGTTGCGCGGTCTGTCGTCGTTGTTGACGCCCGAGCATGAGCTCGGCTTTGCTCAACTCTGCGCGGGCACGGTCGTGGGCGAGCTGGCGCGTCGTGGCCTCCGCGGCGCGTGACTCGGCGACGGCGGCAATGTGATCGCGGAGTGAGCTAAGGCGAGCGACGGTCGGTACCTTGCCGTCGTGTTCGGTGCTGACCGCCGCCGACTCGAGTTCACCTGCAAGCTCGGTGGTCGCCATCGAATCGTTGAGCCGATGCAACTCTGCGAGCGCATCGTTGAGCCGCTCCGACTCTGCCGTCAGCGTCGCCCGACGGCGATCGGCAATCGTCTTGGCCAGGTCACCGAGCCGCTGAAAATCATGCGTGCGGAAGAGCTTTCGCAAGAGATTCTGGCGCTGATCCGACGATGCCGTGAGGAAGCGCTGGAACTCGTTTTGCGCAAGCAGTACGACCTGCAGAAATTCGTCGGCAGTCAGCGGAAATATCGCGGCGAGCTGGTTCGCTATCTCACCCTTCTTTGTCGCCAATGCAACCCAGTCGTCGCCTTCTCGGCGAGCGAGGGATTGTTTGCCGAGGACATTGCGCATCCCTTCGCCATTGGCCTTCGGCACCTGGCGGTCGAGCGAGCGTTCAATGCGATAGAGCTCGCCCGCATGCTCGAACTCGAGCGCCACCTCGGTCGGCTCATCGGGCGCGCAAAAATTGCTCCGCACTGCCGGAGTTTCATTGCCGTAGCGCGGTGCCCGGCCGTAGAGCGCATACGCCACCGCATCGAGCACGCTCGACTTTCCTGCACCCGTGCGACCGCCGATGAGAAACAATCCGTCTTCGTCGAAGGCGCTGAAGTTGACGCGCTGCGCGGTGCGATACGGACCAAAGCCCGCGAGTTCGAGGGTGATCATTCTCATCGCGCTGCCTCCACTTCGTGCAATTCGGCCATGATTTCGCCGAGCGCCTCGCGTTCGATCGGCTGCAGGCCGCGGCCATCGCGCACATGCTCGAGAAAAGCATCCACACGCTGTTCTGGCGTGGTGGCTGCAGCGAGGCGGGCCTGATAGCTCGCCGTAGTGGTGGTCGCCCGCGGTGCGTACTCCACGTGCACTGCGTGCGGGAACCGTTCGCGCAAGCGGCGCATCGCATCAATTGGCCGTCCCGGATCGGTGAGTTTCGCGGCCACCCAGGCCGATACCGCATCCATGTAGTCGTCGCTCGTGAGCAGTGCCACGAGCTCGTCGCTGAGCACACGCAACTCGCGCGGAATTGGCAGTGCCAGCCACCGCGCCCCGGCAAACCCGGCCGCGTCGAGATCGACCAGCCACGCACCTCGGGGGGAGTTGGCTTCACCAAATGAGTAATGCAATGGTGCCCCCGAATAACGAATACGTTCAGATAGCTCGGCCCGACCATGAATGTGCCCGAGGGCGACATAATCGGCGTCACCAAAGTGTGAAATCGGCACCACATCGAGCCCGCCAGCAGTGAGGTCTCGCTCGAGGTCGTCGGCCATGGCAGCGGCAGGAACACCGGCGGCGAAGCAGTGTGCAACGATCACCGATCGGCCAGTGAATTCGGCATTCGCCGCTTCTGCCGCGCGCATTGCCCACGCGATTGCCTCGGCCTGACTGTGCACCTCAGCAGCGCCTTCGTGGCGCCGGATAAGTGCCGGTTCGAGATAGGGGATGCCGGTAAACCGCACCGTGCCGAACTCGTCATCAAGATCGACGAACGCCGCCGGCGTCGCAGCGTCGGCAAAGATGTGAATGCCCGCAAGCTTCGCCCAGCGCGATTGGAAGCGAAGGCGCGAAGCCGAGTCGTGGTTGCCGCTCGTCATCACGACCGCGGCACCGGCCTCATGGATGCGAGCTAAATAGTCGTCGAGGAAGTCGAACGCCTCGGCACTCGGCATCGTCGAGTCGAAGACATCGCCAGCAATGATGACGACGTCGACGGCGTGCTCGCGCACTGCCGTAACGAGTGCGTCAAGCGCGAGGCCGAGGTGGTCGAGCACGCGCTCGCCGTGAAAGGTGCGGCCGATGTGCCAATCAGAGGTGTGCAGGATGCGCATGAGCGCAGATTATCGGGAGCCTCCGACACGAGCGTGCTCGGTCGCCGCCAACACGACGTCATCGAGCTGCGTCGGCACGATTCGGCGCACCTGCACAATGAGGAACCAGACGAGCAGTACCGTCAACACGCCATCGGCGGCGATGTAGAAGTAGTGCACTGAGGAGCCGCCGTCGGAAGTGCCGGCGAGTACCGCATCCGTGTGCCCGGCAAGCAGGGGGCGCAATACGGCGAGCTTGAGCACCATGATTGCCGCGAGCCCAGCGAGCAAGAACCGCTCGCGTCGCTGCGCGGCCGACCGCCACAGTGCAATGGCAAGCACGACGAGCAGCACCGCCTCGACGATATTCATGGCCGTAAAGACGAGTCGGCCGATACCTAGCCCCAGCGGGATAGTGATGCCCGGTGCCTGAAACTTCAGCGGCGCCTCGATGAAATCGATGGCGATGATCAATCCGATCCAAACGGCTGGAACGATGAGGCGAAGTGCGAGGGCAAGGCGAGTGGACATGCTTTCAGGCTACTCCTCGCTGATATTTGGCGGCAGGCGAAGAAGCCGCCGAGCCGCACGAGCATCCCGATTGCGACGTCTTCGACTGCTACGAATAGCAACATGACTGACGACGCCAACGACACCGCGGCGGCTCCGCTGCCGATGCGTTGGCGCACGGTGCCAAATCTCGTGTCGCTGCTGCGGTTGGTGGTGTTCATCCCGCTCACGATCTGGCTCATCGCCCAGCCCGACCAGCAATTGCTCGCCACAGTTTCGCTCGTGCTCTTTGGCGCAACCGACTGGATCGACGGCTTTCTCGCGCGCCGACTCAACCAGGCAAGTCGAGTCGGTGAAGTGCTCGACCCCATTGCAGATCGCATTGGTGTCATCGCCATTGCCATTGCGCTCACGCTCACCGGCATCATGCCGGCCTACATCGTGCTCGTGATTGCGATCACCGACCTCGCCCTGGGCATCATCGGGCTCTTGCGCCTCGAGCGAGTGCGCGACGGTCATGTGCTCGGGATCGGCAAGGTGCGCACGGCGCTCATCATGGTCGGCATGCCGCTCATCCTGCTCTCGGCGGCGCCCGAAGTGGCGACCGAACCGATGCGCACCATCGCGCTCGTCGTGCTCGCGATCGGCACCGGCCTGCACCTACTCACGACCGTGCTCTACGGCTACCGCTATCTCGCGCCAAGGCACGCACCTGGGGTGGCACGCCTCGATCGCGGTTCGCACCTGTTCGCGAGCCGGAAGCGCCGATAACCCGAGCGTCGCTATTCGCGACCGGCGTCGGGTTCGGTGACGAAGTCGATGAGCTCTTCGACACGCCCAATCATCGCGGGTTCAAGATCGTTCCAATTTCGCACCTGTCCAAGGATGCGTTGCCAGGCGTTGGCAATATCGGCCTGGTCGTCGTTGGGCCAGCCGAGGGCGGCGCAAATACCGTGTTTCCAGGACTGGCCGCGTGGAATTTCCGGCCACTGCCGCATCCCGAGGCGCTCAGGGCGCACCGCTTGCCAGACGTCGACATAGGGGTGGCCGGTGATGCGGACAGCGTCGGTGCCGAAAGCCTGCATGGTGCCTTCGGCAATGCGCGATTCCTTCGAACCACGCACCAGGTGGTCGAGGAGTACACCGGCGCGACGGGTGCCGGTCGGTTCGAATTCGGCGAGCGCCTCGTCGAGTCGATCGGCGCCCTCGAGGTAGACCACCGCGACGCCTTCAACGCGCAAATCGTGACCCCAAACTTTCTCGACGAGTTCGGCATCGTGGCGGCCCTCGACGAAGATGCGACCGGCCCGCGCGACGCGAGCCGGAGCATCCTTGACGAGAAAGGAACCCGAGGCACTGCGCACCGGGCCCTTCGGCTTCGCGGTACGGAACACGAGGGTCACCGCGCCATTGTCGTCAAGGAACGTGCCCTGGCGCGGGAAGGCGCGTCGCCCACCATCGGCATCTTGGAGCGTGATGGTGTCGCGGTCGGCGGCAACGAGCTGGCCATAAAAAGAGGTGACGGCATCTTCGAGCCACATGCCGCGGGATGCGGTTACCTGTCGGGGCGCGCGCGGTCGGCGGTCGGCGCGCATGCGGGCAATGGGGTCGCTGTCGTAGCGGTCATCGTGGGTCACGCCGCGAGTGTAGTCATGACCGTGGATGCATGGCGTTCGGCAGGTGCGTCTCAGCCAATTGCGCAACAATGCCGAGTGTGACGGCCAGACCCCTTGCGGTAGGCTGGTGCATCTTGATCAAGCAGGAGGAAGACATGGCGCAGAACGACGGTCCAGGCGCGGTTGATGGCGCCCCAGAGGCGGACCAGTCGTCGACGATGTCGTTCACCGGTGATTTCAGTGCCCAGTTGGCGGCGCTCATTGCCGGGGGAGTGTCGAAGGAAGAGATGGACTCGATTAGCGCGTTGCCCTCGGGTTCGGCGCTGCTCATCGTGCGTCGTGGCAACAACGTTGGTGCCCGCTACCTGCTCGACACCGATCTGCAGATCGCCGGTCGTCACCCGAACGCCGAGATCTTCCTTGACGATGTCACCGTCTCGCGCCGCCACGCGGAGTTCACCCGTTCGGGTCGGAACTTCCAGGTGCGCGACCTCGGCTCACTCAACGGCTCCTACTACAACGGTGAGCGCATCAACCAGGTCGCGCTCTCGAACGGTGGCGAAGTGCAGATCGGGAAATACCGCCTGACCTTTTATGCCTCACCGCTCGATGTGGGTTCTGCTGCCACGGTGGAGCAGTAACCGGCATGGTTGCCTCTCACACTGCCCGTAAGACAGGGGCGGTGCCGAAGCTTTCGATCGGCCAGGTGCTTCAGCGCCTCGGTAGCGATTTTCCGGAGCTCGCGCCGTCGAAACTGCGCTTCCTCGAAGAACAGGGGTTGCTGCATCCGGCGCGCACGCCTTCTGGCTACCGCAAGTTTTCTGATGCCGATGTCGAGCGCATCCGTACGATTCTTGAACTCCAGCGCGACCACTACTTCCCGCTGAAGAAGATCGGCGAGTACCTCGACGCCATTGATCGCGGTGAACGCCCGGAGCGTCCCGGTGCTGCCGCCGTGGTGGTTTCGGTTGCACCGAGTGCGGCGCCGAGCATGTTGCCGAACGGTGTCGACCTCAGCCGTGATGAGTTGATTCGTCGCGCTGGTGCCACGAAAGAGTTGCTTGAGCAGGCGCATGTTGCGGGGCTCTTGCCGCGCGCGAAGCGCTATGTCGAAGACGATTTGGTGTTGCTCACCTCGCTCGTTGAACTCGAACGTCGAGGCATCGGCCCGCGACACCTGCGGCCCTTCCGCACCGCCGCGCAGCACGAGCTCGGCCTCATCGAGCAGGCGACGGCGGCTGGTTCGCGACGCGGAGATGCCGCGGCTCGGGCGCGTGCCGAAGCGCAGGGTCGCGAGATTGCTGATCAGCTTGAGCGGGTGCGTCGTGCGCTGGTGCGGCAGGGGATGCGCGAGCGCTCCTCGTAGTTCGCACGGGTCCCGGGCGTCGCGAATAACGTTCCGGTCTCAGGTTGAAGTTGAGCTTGAATGTTTCGGCGCGTCGCGCGGCGCGAAGCACGGTACGTGGCACGATCACATCGTTGTGATTTCGATCTCGAAGTCCGACGAAGCCTCGCCTAGACTTGGGCTTGGCCGATTACGGCAGTTCCCGACGCGCCGTCCGCGCGCCTCGATTATTTCGGGGCCGGTGGCGGTTAGCGTGATCGAGAGCGACCGCGATTCGCGAAGAAAGGTGACGACATGAGCGCAGGAGACGGCGCGACCGGGCAGGCGAACAGCCAAGAACCCCGCGCAGAGCTGCTGTTCACGGATGGTCTGCCCGACCTCGACCCCAATGTTGGGTACCGAGGCGCAGTAGCCGCCCGTGTTGCTGGGATCACCTATCGCCAGCTCGACTACTGGGCTCGCACCGAGCTCGTCGAGCCCTCGATTCAGAATGCCGCAGGTTCTGGCTCGCAGCGTCTCTACTCATTCCGCGATGTGCTCGTACTCAAGCTTGTGAAGCGCCTGCTTGAAACCGGCATTTCGCTCCAGCAGATCCGCGTCGCCGTGGAGCAACTGCACCACGCCGGCATCACCGATCTTGCCCAGACGACGCTGATGTCGGATGGGGCGAGCGTCTACCTCTGCACCTCGAACGATGAGGTCATTGACCTCGTGCAGCGCGGCCAGGGCGTCTTCGGCATCTTTGTTGGCCAGGTACTCCGCGAAGTTGAAGACAATCTTGTCGACTTCGACACCAATGAGGTCGACCCCCGCGACGAGCTTGCCGCCCGCCGCAAGCACCGTGCCAGCTAGCTTCAACTCAATATATCGGGCGAAATCGCTCGTCTGACCTGCCGCCGCCTGTGAGGAATACCTCGCGGGCGGTGTGCTTTTTGTGTCCAAATATTGCACAACTGACTTTCGTCGGTACTTCTCATATCGCTCGCCGTCTACGCTGGACGCGAACGTAGTTCGACGCCAAAGGGGGCAGGTGTGTTCAAGAAAATCCTTGTTGCCAATCGTGGGGAAATTGCAATCCGGGGTTTTCGCGCCGCGGTCGAACTCGGAGCCCGCACCGTCGCGGTGTATCCATTCGAAGACCGCAACTCGCTCCACCGTTTGAAGGCCGACGAGGCCTACGAGATTGGCAGTGAGGGGTCGCCCGTTCAGGCGTACCTCAACATCAACGAGATCATCCGCGTGGCGCTGGAGTCCGGCGCCGATGCGATCTACCCGGGGTACGGCTTCCTCGCAGAGAACGCCGAACTTGCTCGCGCCTGTGCTGAAAATGGCATCAAGTTCATCGGTCCGAGCGCTGAGGTGCTCGAGAACGCCGGCAATAAGGTGCACGCCAAGGAACAGGCCATTCGTGCCGGTGTTCCGGTGCTGCGTTCATCCGAGCCATCAACTGATCTTGACTACCTCATTAGCGCCGCCGACGAGATTGGTTACCCCGTCTTTGCCAAGGCAGTCGCAGGCGGTGGCGGGCGCGGGATGCGCCGGGTCGAGACCCGCGAAGACCTGCGCGCCGCGCTCGAATCGGCCATGAAGGAAGCCAAGAGCGCCTTCGGTGACGACACCATGTTCATCGAGCAGTGCGTGCTGCGTCCGCGCCACGTCGAGGTGCAGATCCTCGCCGATGAGACCGGCGACACGGTGCACCTCTACGAGCGCGATTGCTCGGTGCAGCGTCGTCACCAGAAGGTCATCGAAATCGCCCCGGCACCGAACCTCGACGATTCGATTCGCGAGGCACTTCACCGCGATGCCATTGCCTTCGCGAAGTCGATCAACTACGCCAACGCCGGCACCGTCGAGTTTCTCGTTGACACCGCCGGCGAGCGGGCCGGCGAGCACGTGTTCATCGAAATGAACCCCCGCATCCAGGTGGAACACACGATCACCGAAGAGATCACCGATATCGACCTCGTGCAATCGCAGATGCGCGTTGCCGCGGGGGAGACGCTCGCCGGGATGGGCCTCGCCCAAGACGAGATCTCGATCCGCGGGTTTGCACTGCAGTGCCGCATCACCACCGAAGACCCCTCGCAGAACTTCCGACCCGACTCGGGCACAATCACCGCGTACCGCTCTGCCGGTGGCGCCGGCATCCGCATCGACGGTGGCACGATTTCGACGGGTGCTGAAGTGCTGCCCTACTTCGACTCGCTGCTCCTCAAGCTCATTGCCTATGGCCGTGACTTCCCGGGTGCCGTGCTGCGCGCCCGCCGAGCGCTCGCCGAATTCCGGGTGCGCGGTATCGCCACGAACATCCCATTCCTGCAGGCAGTGCTCGACGACGAGGCATTCCTCAGCGGCGACCTGTCGACCGGATTCATTGAAGAGCGGCCCGAGCTCTTGCGTTACCGCAAGCCCGGCGACCGTGGCACGAAGATCCTCAACTGGCTTGCCGATGTCACCGTGAACCGACCGCATGGCGAGCGCCCCAAGGTGGCCGAGCCGCGCACGAAGTTGCCACCGCTGCCGCAGGGCACACCGCCTGCGGGCCTGCGCGACAAGCTGCTCGAACTCGGCCCTGCCGATTGGGCGAAGCGTTTGCGTGAGCAGGATCGCTTGCTCGTCACCGACACGACCTTCCGCGATGCGCACCAATCACTGCTTGCCACTCGCGTGCGCTCGCGCGATCTGCTCATCGCTGCGCCCTACCTCTCGCACCTCACGCCGGAGCTCCTCTCGGTGGAGGCGTGGGGCGGTGCGACCTATGACGTGGCGCTGCGCTTCCTCGGCGAAGACCCGTGGGAGCGTCTCGAGCGACTGCGCGCGGCGATGCCGAATATCCCTGTGCAGATGTTGCTACGCGGTCGCAACACGGTCGGCTACACGCCGTACCCGACCAAGGTGACCGAATCATTCATCGACGAGGCCGTCCGCACTGGCGTCGACATCTTCCGCATCTTCGACGCCCTCAATGACGTCAACCAGATGCGCCCCGCCATCGACGCGGTGCTCGCTTCGAATAGTGCAGTCGCCGAGGTCGCCATGTGCTACACGAGCAACCTCCTCGACCCCGAGGAAAAGCTCTACAACCTCGACTACTACCTGCGCCTGGCCGAGCAGATGGTCGAGGCCGGTGCACATATCCTTGCGATCAAGGACATGGCGGGCCTGCTACGCCCGGGCGCCGCGAAGACCCTCGTGACCGCCCTACGCGAGCGCTTCGATCTGCCCGTGCACCTCCACACCCACGACACCGCCGGTGGCCAACTCGCGACGCTCCTTGCGGCCGCTGAAGCGGGTGTGGATGCGGTTGACGTCGCGTCGGCACCGATGGCCGGCACGACGAGCCAGCCGGCCATGTCGGCGCTCGTGGCAGCCCTCGAGAACACGCCGCGCGACACTCTGATCAACCTCGATTCGGTCACCGATCTCGAGCCCTATTGGGAGTCGGTGCGTCACATCTACCGTCCGTTCGAGTCGGGGCTTCCAGGTCCGACCGGTCGCGTCTACCGCCACGAGATCCCGGGCGGTCAGCTCTCGAACCTGCGCCAGCAGGCCATCGCCCTCGGCCTCGCCGATGACTTCGAGCGCATTGAAGATATGTACGCGGCGGCCGACCGCATCCTCGGTCGCATTCCGAAGGTGACGCCCTCGTCGAAGGTCGTCGGCGACCTGGCGCTCCACCTCGTCGCGGTGGGTGCCGACCCGGCTGACTTCGAGGCGAACCCCGAGCGCTTCGATGTGCCCGACTCAGTGATTGGCTTCCTTGCGGGCGAACTCGGCGAACTCCCGGGCGGCTGGCCCGAGCCCTTCCGTTCGAAGGCGCTCGCCGGCAAATCGCCGAACATTGAGGTGAAGGCGCTTACCGCCGAGCAGGAACAGGCGCTTGACGGTGAAGCGGCAACGCGACGAACGATGCTCAACCGCCTCCTCTTCCCGCAGCCGACGGCGATCTTCGACGACATTCGCGAGCTCTTCGGTGACCTCTCGAACGTCGATACCCTCGATTACCTCTACGGCCTCGAACCGGGTGAAGAGCATGTGGTGCGACTCAAGCGCGGCATCGATCTCTTCGTGCAGATGGAGGCCATTGGTCCCGCCGATGATGAGGGGATGCGCACGGTGCTGGCCAACCTCAACGGTCAGCTGCGTCCGGTGCTCGTGCGCGATCGCTCGGTGCGGGTCGAAACCGTCGAGCGTGAGCAGGCCGACCCGAAGAACCCGAACCACGTTTCAGCGCCCTTCTCGGGCACCGTGACCGTGCGGGTAGCCGAGGGCGACCGAGTCGAGCAGGGTGCCCAGGTCGCGACGATCGAGGCGATGAAGATGGAGGCCGCGATCACCGCACCGCTGGCAGGTACCATCGAGCGCGTGGTGCTCGCCGCACCACAAGAGGTCGATCACGGCGATCTGCTCGTTGTGATCCGACCCGACGAGACGAGCGGGCTCGTCGGCGCCGAGTAGCCGCCGTCGGCCCGGACCGCGCGGATGCGCGGAGGAAGTGAAGGGCCGATGACTGCCGAAACGCCGCAAGCGCAGGTCGAAGAGTTCGACCTCATCATCATCGGCGCGGGATCGGGTAACTCGATCCCGTCGCCGATGCTCGCGGACCGTCGAATCGCCATCGTCGACGACGGTGAGCGATTCGGCGGCACCTGCCTCAACGTTGGTTGCATCCCCACCAAGATGTTTGTGCGCCCGGCCGACCTCGCCCGCGAACTGCGCACGGGGGAGCACCTCGGCCTGCGCAATGCCCACGTTGACCTCGACTGGGCTGCAGTGCGCGACCGGGTGTTCGGCCGCATCGATCCGATCTCCTCGGGCGGCGAGCAATATCGCGCCACGGGCGAGCCGAACATCAGCCTCGTGCGCGAGCAGGTGAAGTTCGTTGCCGAGCACGAACTCATCACCGCGTCGGGACGCCGCCTGCGCGCGAACAACATCGTCATTGCCGGCGGTTCGCGCCCGCGCGAATTGCCCGCGCTGCCCTTCGGCGAGCGCGTCATCACCAATGCCGAGGCGCTGCGCCTGGAGTCATTGCCTGATCGAATGGTCGTCATCGGCGGCGGCGCGGTCGCCTGCGAGTTTGCGGCGGTCTTCGATGCGTTTGGCGTGGCCGTCGAGCAGCTCGTGCGCTCGACGCCACTGCGTGGCGTCGACGAGGAGCTGAGCGAGGCATACGCCGCGGCAGCTGGTTGGCCGATGCGCCTTGGCGTCACGGTTGAGTCGGCTACTGAGACCGAGTCGGGACTGCGCCTGGAACTCAGCGACGGCACCGAACTCGAGACTGATCTCGTGCTCGCGGCCGCTGGTCGCATCCCGAACACCGACACCCTCGACACTTACGCGGGCGGCTTCGACCACCATGCCGACGGACGCCTCGTGGTCGACGTCTATCAGCGTGTGCTGCGCGGTGGCGTTCCCGCCGACGGCATTTGGGCGCTTGGCGACATCAGCTCTGAGCATCAGCTCAAGCATGTGGCGAACCAGGATGCTCGCATCGTCGCCGCGAACCTCGTCGCCTCGGCCGCGGGGGAGCCGCTCGAGGCAAACACGCTCGGCCCCGTGCCGATGGCGGTGTTCACCTCGCCCGAGGTGGCGTCGTTCGGCGACTCACTCGCTGACGCCGAGTCGAAGGGCTACGATGCGTTCGCAGTGCGCCACAACTACGGCTGGACCGCCTGGGGCTGGGCCCTCGACGACGACACGAGCTTCTGCAAGATCGTGGTCGAACGTGGCTCGGGCGCACTCCTCGGCGCGCAGATCATTGGCCCGGATGCGGCGATCCTGGTGCAGACGCTCGTGCAGGCCGCGAGTTTTGGGCAAACGGTGCGCGGCCTTGCCCGCGGACAGTACTGGCCGCATCCGGCCGCCACCGAGATTGTCGAGAACGCACTGCTCAAGGCCGAAGAGATTCTTGACCAGGATGAGGCGATGGCGGAGGCAGGCGAGTGACCGTTCGCGAAATTCGGAACTACGGCGACCCTGTGCTGCGCACACCTGCTGATCCGATCACGAAGATCGACGACCAGGTGCGCGCGCTCGTGCGCGATCTGCTCGAGACCACCGATATGGAAGGCCGCGCCGGAGTGGCCGCGCCGCAGATCGGTGTGGGATTGCAGGCGTTCAGCTGGAACATCGACGGCGGGCTCGGCTATGTGCTCAACCCAGTGATCGATGAACTCTGGGGCGAGCCCGAAGAAATCGGTGAGGGCTGCCTCTCGGTGCCGGGGCTGTGGTTCCCGACCAAGCGCTACCCGAATGCGCGCGTGCGGGGCATTGACCTCGATGGCAATGAGGTCGTTGTCGAAGGGGAGGGGCTGATGGCACAGATGCTCCAGCACGAGTGCGATCACCTGCGCGGCACGGTGTACGTTGACACGCTCGCGAAGGAGCATCGCCGCGAGGCGATGCGCCAGATTCGCGCGTCGGACTGGTTCTAGGGAAAACGAGTGCTGAGGCCCTCGAAGCACGTGCTTCGAGGGCCTCAGCACTCGATGTTGCGACTTGTGCCTACTCGACCAGCCAGACGTTCTGGGTGATCGAGTAGGCCGAAGGCCGTATCGAGATCCTTGCCTCGGTTACTGGTCTTTCTCGACCGGGCCGCCGTAAATCTCGTCGATCTCCGCCGAGTAGCGGTCGAGCACGACATGGCGCTTGATCGAGAGCTTCGGGGTCAATGTGCCGTCGGCGATCGTGAACACGTGGTCAAGCACCTTGAACTTACGAATCGACTCGGCGCGCGACACGCGCGCGTTCGCGCGATCAACGACACCCTGCAGGTGCGCGAGCACCGCCTCGTTCGTCGAAGCCTCTTCGACCGACATGTTCGCATCGAGGCCGTGCAATTCGAGCCACTTGGGCAGCATCTCGGCGTCGAGCGTGAGAATCGCGGCGACGAAGGGGCGCTGGTCGCCGACGACAACCGCTTCACCGACGATGACATCAGCACGCAGCGGGTCCTCGAGCATTGCCGGGGCGACGTTCTTGCCGCCCGCGGTGACAATGATGTCCTTCTTGCGGCCGGTGATACGGAGGTAGCCGTCGGCGTCGAGTTCGCCGACATCGCCGGTGTGGAACCAGCCGTCCTCGGTGAACGCCTCAGCGGTAGCCTCGGGGTTCTGCCAGTACTCGCGGAAGACGTTGACACCGCGAGTCAAAATCTCGCCATCTTCACCGAGCTTAACGGCGCAACCCGGCAGCGGCGGGCCAACGGTGCCGATCTTGAACGCACCCGGCAGGTTCACCGACACCGGGGCGGTCGTCTCGGTAAGGCCGTAGCCTTCGAGCACCTGCACGCCGAGGGCCTTGTAGAAGTGGCCGAGGAATAGGCCCAGCGGCGCCGAACCCGACACCGCGTGCTCGACATTGCCGCCGAGCGTTTCGCGCAACTTCGAGAAGACGAGCTTGTCGAAGATCTTGTACTGCAGCTTGAGACCAAACGGCACCTTGCCCGCATCCACTGCCTTCGAGTAGGCGACGCCAGTGGCGACCGCCTTCTTGAAAATCTTGCCCTTGCCACCGGCAGCGGCCTTCTGGCCCGCCGAGTTGTAGACCTTCTCAAAGACACGAGGAACCGCGAGCAAGAAGGTGGGCTTGAACGAGCCGAGCGAGGGCACGAGCTGGGTGGTGTCGGGCTGGTGGCCGACGCGCACACCCGACGACACGGCGAGCACCGAGATGAAGCGGGCGAACACGTGCGCGAGCGTGACGAAGAGCAGGGTCGAGGCGCCGGGCTTTTCGAGCAGCGGTGAGAGCGGGCCCTCAACGTTGCGGCAGAGTTCGACGAAGTTTGCGTGCGTGAGCACGACACCCTTGGGCCGACCGGTCGAGCCCGAAGTGTAGATGAGCGTGGCGATGTCGTCTGCGTTTGCGGTGGTGCGCGCGGTCTCGAGCGCTTCATCACTCACGGATGCTCCGCTCGAGCGGAGCTCATCGAGCGCACCATCGTGCATGGTCCAGCGCCACTGCAGCTGCGGAGCCTCGTCGCCGAGGTCACGGTACTTTGCGGTGTGGTCTTCCGATTGGGTGAGCAGGCCCTTCGCACCCGAGTCTTCGAGCATCCACTTGAGTTGCTCTGACGAGCTGGTTTCGTACACCGGCACCATGACGGCACCCGCCGTCCACAGCGCGAAGTCGACCAGCGACCACTCGTAGCAGGTCTGGCCAATGAAGGCGATGCGGTCACCGGGCTGAACCCCGGCGGCAATGAAGCCCTTGGCAATGCGGTCGACATCGGCCGAGAACTCGGCGGCACTGATATCGCGCCAGCCATCGCCCTCAGGCACTGAGAACAGCGCATCCGCGCCGCTCAAGCGCACTCGCCGACGCAAGAGGTCGGTGGTGTTCAGGCTCGGGTCGGCTTCGACAACCGCGGGCGTGGTGATTTCAGTTCGAACGCTGCCCTGGCGGGGCAACACGGGGGAGTCGGTCATGATGGCTCGGCTTCCGGTTGATGGGCGTTGATGACGGCACGGACTCGACCAGAAACGGCCGCAGCACCATTGCCGCGTCTGCGCCCATGCTAGTCACTCATGCATGCGCATCGGATGCAGACCCGTCGGTACGCAATGAACTCGAGACCATTCGCGCCGGGCTGACTGTCGGAAACAAACAGTGTCGCTGCCTAGGGATAGGATGTGAGTCGCCCAACTCGGAGGTAGGGATTCCGCATGATGTACTCACTGCTTAAGAACACCGTTGTGGGTCCTGCGGTGCGTCGTTTGTTCCGTCCCGAAGTCATCGGAGCCGAGAACATTCCCGCCAAGGGCCCGGTGATCTTTGCGTCAAACCACCTTTCGGTGATCGATTCGATCATCATGCCGGTGGTCGTCAAGCGTCAGGTGTTTTTTCTCGCCAAGGCCGAGTATTTCCAGGGCAAGAGTTTTAAGGGCCGGCTCACGAGCTGGTTTATGAAGTCGGTCGGTCAATTGTCGATCGATCGCTCCGGCGGTGCGGCCTCACAGGCCTCGCTCGACACCGGTGTTGAGGTGCTCGACACCGGCCGCTGGCTCTGTATTTATCCCGAGGGCACCCGCAGTCCCGACGCCCGTCTCTATCGCGGCCGTACCGGTATCGCGCGGATGCTCTTGCAGGCCAAAGAATCGGTGCCGGTAATTCCGGTGGTCATGATCGACACCGAAAAGGTTATGCCGATTGGTGCCAGTCGGCCCAAGCCCGGCCGCACCGGTGTCGTCTTCGGCAAGCCAATTGACTTTTCTCGATATCGCACTATGCACGCCGACCGCTTCGTCCTCCGGGCAATGACCGACGAGATTATGAGCGAAATTGCCGCGCTGAGTGACCAGGAGTATGCCGATGTGTACGCCTCAACTCTGCGCAAGAAATTGGATGCGGCAAAGAACTAACGAGTTCTCACCGCACGCGACTACGCCAACTCAAGAAGAAGACATACAGCACATCATGATGACCAATCCGCAAGACCAATTGCTCGCTGCTGCCGCCGGCCTTGACGCCTGGCGCGACCTGCCGATCAAGCAGCAGCCCACGTGGCCCGATCAATTGCGCGCCCGCGAAATCGCCGCCGAGATTACGAAGCGCCCGCCGCTTGTGTTCGCCGGCGAGGTTGACCGACTCCGCGACCGCCTCGGCCAGGCGGCAGCCGGTAACGCGTTCGTGCTCCAGGGCGGCGACTGCGCCGAGACCTTCTCGGCAGCGACCGCCGACAAGATCCGTGCGCGGGTGTCGACCATCCTGCAGATGTCGCTCGTGCTCACTTACGGTGCATCGATGCCGGTGGTGAAGATGGGCCGAATGGCCGGCCAGTTCGCCAAGCCCCGTTCGAATGACACCGAGACGCGTGAGGGTGTGACACTGCCCGCGTACCGCGGTGACATCGTCAATGGCTTCGACTTCACCGAAGCCTCGCGCCTGCCGAACCCTGAGCGCATGCTCGAGGGCTACCACGTCTCGGCGTCGACGCTGAACCTCATCCGCGCCTTCACGACCGGGGGCTTCGCCGACATGCGCGAGGTGCACTCCTGGAACCAGGGCTTCGCGAAGAACCCGGCGAACTCGCGCTACGACGCGATGGCGCGCGATATCGACCGCGCCCTCAAGTTCATGGCTGCGACCGGCGCCGACTTCGAAGCAATGCGCGAG
This sequence comes from Gulosibacter macacae, assembly GCF_003865375.1. Classification (GTDB taxonomy): domain Bacteria; phylum Actinomycetota; class Actinomycetes; order Actinomycetales; family Microbacteriaceae; genus Gulosibacter; species Gulosibacter macacae. Next base: position 34,876 of record NZ_RQVS01000010.1, read on the forward strand.
GTCGAGTTCTACATCGGCCATGAGGGCCTGCTTCTCGAGTACGAGCGCGCGCTCACGCGCATTGATTCGCGCACCGGCACGCCGTACGACACTTCGGCGCACTTCATTTGGATCGGCGAGCGCACCCGCGAGCTCGAGGGCGCTCACGTCGACTTCCTTTCTCGCGTGCGCAACCCCATCGGTGTCAAGCTCGGTCCGACGACCGACAGCGACACGGTGCTGCGCCTGCTCGACAAGCTCGACCCCGAGCGCGAGCCCGGCCGCCTCACCTTTATTACGCGCATGGGTGCCGGCAAGATTCGTGACCTGCTCCCGAACCTGCTCGAGACGGTCAAGGCCGAAGGCTCGACTCCGCTGTGGGTGACCGACCCGATGCACGGAAATGGCTTCACCACCGAGCGCGGCTTCAAGACCCGCTCGTTTGACGATGTCGTGGATGAGGTCAAGGGCTTCTTCGAGTCGCACCAGGCGGCGGGTACCCACCCGGGCGGCATCCACGTGGAACTCACCGGCGACGATGTCACCGAGTGCCTCGGCGGTTCGGAACAGATCGACGAGGCGGCGCTCGAGACGAACTACGAGTCGCTCTGCGACCCGCGTCTCAACCACATGCAGTCGCTCGAACTCGCGTTCCTTGTGGCGGAACTGCTGCAGGACTTCCCGCTGCCGGAGTTCCCGAACAACGACGCCTGGTAGGCGGCAACCGTAGCTGTCAGCAAATTGGCCCGATCTGGAGAGATCTCCAGATCGGGCCAATTTGCTGATTCGACGACCAGCTAGCCGCTACACCGTCACCGTGACAATGACCCGCACGCTCGCACCGCGATCGATCTTCTCGCCGGCCGCCGGTTCAGTGCGTAGCACCAGCGCAATGTCTTGGAGGTAGCTCGGCACTTCGTGCGTCACGGTGAAGCCCGCCGACTCTAGCGTGGCGATTGCTTCCTTCAGTGGCTTCCCGACGACGTTCGGCACCTCGACGAGGTCGGGTCCGAGCGAAGTGACGAGGTGAATCTCGTCACCCTGCACGACGGGGTCGGTCGTGGTTGATTGCGAGAGCACCGCTCCCGCGGGCGTCGTCTTTGAGTAGGCAGAGTCGACCACGACACCGGTGAGTCCGGCGTTCGCGAGCGTGGCCACCGCATCGCCTTCGCTCATGCCCTCGACGTCGGGCACCGGTCCGAGGGACACGACGAGGCGGATGTGTTCCTGCTCAGCAAGTTCTTGGGGGAGTGACTCACCGCTCGACGTGGTGCCGTAGAGCACCGTGCCAGCCGGCTCGCCGCTGAATTGGCTGCGGTCGGTTTCGGGGTCGTAGTTGAACCCGGCCTGCGTAATGGCTTCGATCGCGGCATCCCGATCGAGCCCGGCCACGGCGGGCACGGTGAGGATGCGTGGACCGGTCGAAACCACGAGGTCAATGGCCGAATCGGGTGCGAGCGGCATGCCCCCATCCGGGTCGCTACGGATGACGACGCCCGACGGTACCTCGAGCGAATTCTCACCGATCACCTCGCCCACGGTGAACCCGGCCGCGGTGATGGTCGACTCGGCCTCGGCTTGGGCGAGCCCGGCGAGCTGCGGGCTCGGGTCATACGATCCTGGGCCAACGCCCTGCCACCAACCGATACCGGTGGCAATGGCAACGAGCATGGCGACGACGATGGCCGCGACGAAACCTGAGCGGCGCTTCTGCCGATTGATGCGTTCGAGTCGATTTGCCGTCGGCGGCAGGCCGCTTACGGCCACCGGCGCGAATCCGGCAGGCTTCGGGACGAGCACATCTGGATGCGCTGGAACGCTCGCCTGCGTCGCCGCCGCCTGCAATTCGACGAAGTCGCTTGCTTGGGTCGGCAACTCCCACGAAACCGGCTCATCATCGGCCACAGCGAGCAGACGCGTTGACGGATCGGGGGCGACCGGCAATGAGGCCGAGTTCGGTGGCACGCGGGTGCCGCCGCCAGCGGCGATATCGCGCTCGGCCTGGCGCAGCGCGGCAAGCATGCCGCCGGCATCGGCGGGTCGATCTTCGGGATCACGCTCGGTCGACCAAATCACCAGATCGTCGAGTTCTTGTGGCACATCGGCCTGCAACTCACTCGGCGGCGGCACATTGTCGTTCGCGTGCCGGTAGGCGATATTCACCGGTTCATCGCCGCGATAGGGCTGCTCGCCGGCGAGCATTTCGAACATCATGATGCCGGCCGAGTAGATATCGCTGCGCACATCGGCCGTGCCCTTGGTCACGAGCTCCGGCGCGAGATAGGCGATGGTGCCGAGTAGCACCGATCCTGAAGCCGTGTTCGACGTCGCGGCACGAGCGAGGCCGAAGTCAGAAAGCTTGATGCGCCCGTCGTCGGCGAGCAACACATTTTCGGGTTTGATATCGCGATGCACGATGCCCTGGCGGTGCGCGACCTGCAGACCCGCGAGCACCGCATCCATGATGTCAATCGTCTGCTCGACGGTAAGCCGGTGGTGATCGTGGAGGAGATCACGCAGGGTGATACCCGGTACATACTCCATGACCATGTAGGCGAGGCCGTTGTCCTCACCCTGGTCATAGACATTGACGAGATTAGGATGCGCGAGCTTCGCCGCCGCGCGCGCCTCACGAATAAAACGAGCGCGGAACGCTTCGTCGGCAGCCAGGTGATCGTGCATGATCTTGACGGCGACTCGGCGCTCCAAGCGCAAGTCGGTAGCCACGTACACCGTGGCCATGCCGCCGCGAGCGATCAGCGAACGCACCTGGTATCGACCGTCGATGAGACGGCCGATGATGGTGTCGGGATTCGCTGATGCCACGCTCCGCAGGGTAATGCGGCAAGTGGTCAATCCGGTGGTGAAACTCCGGCGGTCACGACCACCCACAGGATCTGCGACCATGGAGGGGTGACAACGGTGTATTCAACTCGTGAATGGTTCACGCTGCCGGAAGCGGCAGCCCTCCTCGGCGTCTCGTCGGGTCGTCTCGCGCGCCTGATCGAAGACAAGTACCTGCTCGACGTGCGTGTCGACGGTGAGCGGCGCATCCCGCAGGACTTTTTCAAGGACGACGAGCCGTTGCCGGGCCTGCGCGGCACGCTGACTCTGCTCGCCGACCACGGCGTCGTCGACGATGAGGCCATGGAGTGGCTGCTGTCGAACGACGAGATGCTCGGTGAGGCGCCGGTGGATGCACTGCGCAAGGGCCACAAGTCGACCGTGCGCAAGTCGGTGCAGCTCCTCGCGATCTAGGCGTCGCGGCGCGCCGAGAGCTCGGCGAGGGCGATGAGCAGTTCCCGCACTTCGGGTTCGAGCGGGGTTGCCTCGAGCACGGCGAGGCACTCATCAAGCCATGCCTGGATGCGTGCCTCGACCTCGTCGAGCGCGCCGGTGGCACGAATGAGTTCCTGCATCCTGGCGATTTCGTCGTTCGTGAGATCGGGTTGGCCGAGTCGAGCGTCGAAGAAGGCGCGCGTTTCAGCATCGCCGAGGCGCTCGACTTCCGCGACGATGAGCGTGCGCTTACCTTCGCGAAGGTCATCGCCGGCGGGCTTGCCGGTGACCGCCGAGTCGCCGAAGACGCCGAGCACATCGTCGCGCAGCTGAAAGGCGAGGCCGAGGGGGAGTCCGAATGAACGGATGGTCGCGATGAGTTCGTCATCCGCCCCGGCGAGGAGCGCGCCGAGCACGAGCGGTGCTTCAACCGAGTAGCGCGCCGACTTCGAGGTGGCGATGGCGATGGCGCGATCGGCCCACTCGGTGATGGGAATGACCGACCAGGCAAGCTCTTCGACGATGTCGAGGAACTGACCCGCGGTGACTTCGGTGCGCATCCTGGTGTACTCAGCGCGAGCGCGAGCGGCGGAGGACTCGTCAATAGCGACGGTGGCGTTAATGAAGAGGTCGTCGCTCCACATAAGCAGGAGGTCGCCGGCGAGAATCGCAGCGGACAGGCCGAAGTGCTCACGATCGCCCACCCAGCCAGAATCAGCGTGGAGTTGTTCGAAGACTCGATGCGTGGCGGGAAGGCCGCGGCGGGTGTCGGAGCGGTCAAGCAGATCATCATGCACGAGTGCGGCGGCGTGAAACAGTTCGAGGGCGGCTGCCGCGTCGACCACCGCAGTCGCGAGTGCGTCATCAGTGTTCGCGTCGGTGGTGCCGATGGCCTGGGCAGCACCGGCAGCGAGGAATCGGGCGCGCGAGCGCTTCCCTCCACTAGTGAACGCGTCGAGCTGATCGACCACCGGGGCAAGCTCGATGCCGAGCTGCTCGAGCATGGCGCGTCGCTCGGTGAGCAACGCGGAAATGCGTTCGTTGACAGCGTTAACGAGAGGAAGACTTTCAGGCACGGCCCTACTTTACGCAGGCTGACCCGCTTAGACTGTTGTGTCACACACCGAGGGGCGGGATGCACCCGCGAAGCGAGGGAAACCATGGGACTGTCTGAGCAGGAGCAGCGGTTGCTCGATGAGATGGAGCGGAGTCTCTATCAACACGAGGCCGACATCGTGTCGACCACGCCATCAGGCAACACGGTTATCTCAGCGCGCTCAATCACGATCGCGGTGCTTGCGGTTGCGGTTGGGCTCGCCATCATTGTCGTCGGCATGGCGACGTCAATTCCACTCATTGGTCTGGCCGGCTTCGTCGCCATGATTGGCGGCATCGCCTGGGCGTTGCGCAGTGGTCGCCAGGGCGACGAAGTTACTGCCGACGAGCAGCCGGTGGCCGCAGGTCCCCGCCCGACGAGCCCGCCGAAGTCGAAGCCCTCGAGCGGAGGTTCGTTCATGGATCGCATGGAAGACCGATGGGAGCGTCGTCAAGACGGCGACCACTAGTCGCTGGGAGATAGGGAGCTGAGGCTCGGTTCACGACCACCTCCACTTCACTCCCCACCACCCGCCAAACTCACGAACGGGTCGATCGCCAGATCGGCCCGTTCGCTATTTTCCGCCCCACTTGCCTGCCGACTCGGCCGCAAGGTGGGGCGATTTGTGGTTTCTTCCTCCACCTCGCTCCACCTCGCAAGTTCGGCCTAAAACCGAGGAAGTTCCCAGGAAAAACTCGCGGAAATTCGTTCCCGATGGGTTGCCGGTGGATGGATGTGGAGTAAAGTGGGGCCAAATGGTGACGGGTGGTTTGAGAGGGGGCGCCGCATGTTCCTCGGCACATACGCGCCCAAGCTCGACGAGAAAGGGCGGCTGATCATGCCAGCGAAGTTCCGTGACGAACTCGCCGACGGCATCGTGCTCACCCGTGGCCAAGACCGTTGCCTCTATGTCTTCTCGACCAGTGAGTTCGAGGGCTTCCACGAGCGCATCCGCCAGGCGCCCGTAACGAGCAAGCAGGCGCGCGACTACTTGCGCCTCTTGCTCTCGGGCGCTCACGCCGAAACCCCCGACAAGCAGGGCCGCGTCACCATCCCGGCCCAGCTGCGTCAATACGCCGGGCTCGACCGCGAACTCGCAGTGATCGGTGCCGGCACCCGCGCCGAGATCTGGGACGCCGAGGCCTGGCAGCAGTACGTCGCCGCCAACGAGGCGAGCTTCTCCGAGACGGCAGAGGAGGTGATCCCGGGCCTGTTCTGATCCTGTTCTGCGATCTCGCGCTGTTCGTCGCTCTGAGGCACCTTCCCCGGCAGCAGAACGAACGCCCCGGCTCACCTTCCCCGGTGCCGGGACCGAATAGCCCGGGATCAGGGAACAGGAAAGAACAACAGGGAAAACCATGACTCCCGCATCTCGAGACCTCAACAGCATCCACGCCCCGGTCATGCCCGACCGCGTGGTTGAACTCGTCGCACCAGCACTCCAGCAGCAGGGCGCGATCTACGTTGACGGCACACTCGGTATGGGCGGCCACGCCGCCGCAGTGCTGACCGCCTGCCCGAATGCGCGCCTGGTCGGTTTCGACCGCGACGCCGAAGCCATCGCCATTGCCACCCAGCGTCTTGCGCCGTTCGGTGACCGAGTCACCACCGTGCACGCCGTCTACGACCAACTCGCCGACAAGCTCGACGAGCTTGGTATCGACGAGTTCGACGCCGCGTTCTTCGACCTCGGCGTCTCATCGCTGCAATTGGATGAAGCCGAGCGCGGCTTCTCCTACATGCAGGATGCGCCGCTCGACATGCGCATGGACCGCTCGGCCGGCGTGACGGCGGCGGAACTCATTGCCGAACTCGATGAGCGCGCACTGCGGCAACTCTTCCAACGCTACGGCGATGAACCGCTTGCTGCGCGTTACGCCCGTGCCATTGTCGACCACCGGGCCACCCAGGCGATCGCCACGACGGGGGAACTCGTCGAGGTGCTCCAGCAGGCGACTCCGGCGAAGTTTCGTAACGCCGGGCATCCTGCCAAACGAGTCTTCCAGGCGCTGCGCATCGAGGTGAACGGCGAACTCGACGCCCTTGAGAGTGCCATCCCGCAAGCCCTCGAGCGGGTGCGCACCGGGGGCCGGGTCGTAGTTGAGGCCTACCAATCGCTCGAAGACCGCTTCGTCAAGCGCACCTTCGCAGCCGCGACCACGGCAAACGCGCCCCGAGACCTGCCCTTCATCCCCCCGGAACTCGAAGCTGAGTTCCGCTTGCTCACGCGCGGTGCTGAGCAAGCCCCCGTCGACGAGGTCGACACCAATCCCCGTGCCAAGCCAGTACGGCTTCGCGCCGTCGAACGTATCCGGAGAGGCAACAACGCATGAGCGCTGTCGCACAACCCCGCACCACCGCCACCGCTCCCGCGCGCGAACCCGCAGCACGCCCGCGCCTGCGCCTCATTGAGGGACTCCAGCCGCGCAGCCTGGTCTCGGGCCGCGGCGTCGTGATCGCGCTCGTCGTGCTCGGCGTGATCTTCGGCGTGCAACTCGCGCTGAGCCTCGTGGTCATCCAGGGCGCCTACGCCGAGGACGCCCTCGAGAGCCAACGCATCGAACTGCAGCGTGAGCGCACCGCCGCTCAGGAGCAGGTCGACGCACTCGCATCCCCGCAGCACCTCGCCGAACTCGCGACTGGACTCGGCATGGTGCCCTCTTCGGGCACGAACACGCTCGACCTCGCCACTGGCGCGGTAACCGGCTCGACCGAGGGCACTACCGCCCGCGGCCCAATCAACCCCGCGCTCGTGCCCAACTCAATCACCAATGGTGAGCGGGATGCCGCTGAGCGCACGAAGCCAGCGACACCCGGTGGGTTGGCACCGAACTCGGCGGCACCTGCCGTACCTTCGGAGTTCGAACTCGTCTCGCCGAACACCCGCTAGCGGATTCCCGCTCGCGCCCGGGGTGCGCGGCACCCGCATCCGAGAGGAACGACATGGCCCGCACCCGCCGCTCAGACCGGCAATTGCGCGCGACCGTTCCGATCATCATCGTCACGCTCATCATGGTGGTATTCGGCGTGCGCTTGTTCGACCTGCAGGTCGTCAGCGCATCGGCTATCAACACCGAAGCCGACGGACGCCGCGGTGTGACGGCGTCGATTTGGGCGAGCCGCGGGCCCATCGTCGACGCGCACGGCGCCACCCTCGCAAACTCGGTGGACCGCTTCGACATCACCATGGCGCCGGTGAACATGTCGAACTATCGCTACCTCGACCCCGACACGAATAAGTACGTCGAAGTCACCGTTGATGAGGCGATTGCCAAACTTGCCACCATCACGAATCAGGATGCGGGTGCCTTGCGCGCCGCGATCAACGAGGTACTTGCCGCCGATCCCGAATCAAACTTCGCCTACATCGCCCGGATGGTGACGCTCGAGCAATACCAGCAGATCCGAGCCATGCGCATCCCCTGGGTGTATCCGCAGCCGCATCCGATGCGCACCTACCCGGGCGGCTCGGTCGGCGGCAATCTCATTGGGTTCACGGGCTCTGACGGTGTGCCGCTGGCCGGGCTCGAACTCAAGTACGACTCGTGCCTGGCCGGCGTCACCGGCGAAGAAATGTACGAGCGCTCGGCGGACGGTGTGCCGATTCCCGGATCGGTGGTGACGGTGACCGAACCCAAGGAGGGTGCGACGCTGCGGCTTACCATCGATGCCGACACCCAGTGGCGAACCCAGCAGATTATCGCTGAGCAGGTCATTGCGATGGGGGCGCGCTACGGCACCATCACCGTCGTCGAGGCGAAGACCGGCAATATCGTCGCCGCCGCCGAGTACCCAACTGTTGATCCGAATTCACCGGCGAGTGTGGATGCGGGCGACCGTGGTGCGCGCACCTTCACCGCGCCCTTCGAGCCGGGTTCGATTCTCAAGCCCATCACCGCTGCGAGCCTCTATGACGCGGGTGCCGTGTCACCGACCGAAACCATCCTGGTGCCCGACCACTGGCAGAACGACGACGCCACCTTCGGTGACGACACGCCCCACGAACCGCTCACCATGAACATGAACGGTGTGCTCACCGAATCCTCGAACGTCGGTATCGCCATGTTTGGCGAGCGGATGTCGGCCGAGCAACGCCGCGAGTATTTGCTCAAGTTTGGGCTTGCCGAGCCGACCGCGGTGGAGTTTGTCGGTGAGGAACCAGGCATCGTGCGGCCCGCAGACGAATGGGATTCGCAGACGAATTACACCACCATGTTTGGCCAAGGACTCACGACGACCGCCGCGCAAATGGTTGGCGCATTCCAAGCGGTGGCAAACGATGGCAGCCGGTTGCCCCTGCGGCTAGTGACCGGTTGCGAGAACCAAGATGGCACGGTGGTCGAGGCGCCCGGTGGCGCGCCGGTGCAAGCGGTATCGGCAACGGCCGCTGACCTGACCCTCGAAGGCATGGAAGCGACAGCTCGAGAGGGCTGGCTCGCGAATGAGGTTGCGGTTGCGGGCTACCGTGTCGGCATCAAGACCGGTACGGCCGAAATCGTGAATCCTGACACCGGTCTCTACGAGAAGGGGAGCTACTACACCTCGCTCGTTGGTGTGGCTCCCATCGACGATCCTCAGTACGTCGTTCTCGCCACGATGGCGAACCCGGTTACCATCACTGGGAGCGGTTCGACGGCGGCCGCCTGGCAGCAGGCGATGGCGTATGTGCTCACTGCGAACCAGGTGGCGCCGTCTCCGCAGCCGTGGCCAGAGCTCACGGTGCTCCACTAGGAACGCCCAGGAAATCATGTCCGAATCGATCATTCGCCCGCACCATCCGTTCGCGCGCGAACTCTCAGAACTGTGTGCCGCCTTCGGCCTCGAACCCAGTGGCGATGTCGACCAGATCGAAGTCACCGGAGTCTCGAGTCACTCCGACCGCGTGGTTGCCGGTGACGTCTTTGCTGCGCTCCCGGGGCGTCAGCGGCACGGCGCCGAATTTGCCGAGGTCGCCATCGACAACGGTGCGGTGGCGATCCTCACCGATGGTCGCGGTGCTGCCCTGGTTCGGGATGCTTCGGTGCCGCTTATCGTCGTCGACGAAGTTCGGCTGGCGCTCGGCCACCTGGCCGGCTGGGTGCACCGCACCGATCCGGAAGCCGCGCGCTTGCTTGGCGTGACCGGTGCCCGCGGCAAGACCTCAGTGGTCGAGACAATTGCGGCGCTCCTGCGCATCCTCGGCGATGAAGCGGCCACCTCGGGCACGCTCGGTCGCCGCGTTGGTGAGGAGACCGCACCGGCGGTGCTCACGACGCCAGAGGCTGATGAACTTCACGCCATGATTGCCCGGATGCGCGAGACCGGCGTGCGCTTCGGCGCGGTCGAAGTGACGGCCCATTCGGTGCACGAACGCCGCATTGCGGGACTCGAATTCGAAGTCATTGGCTTTGTGAGCTTCGCGCCCGAGATGCTTGCCCCCGGAGTTGACGCCGAGGCAACCATCACCACCATGATCGAGCTATTCACACCTGAACACGCCCGGCGTGGCGTCGTCTCAATTGACGGCGAATGGGGGCGCCGCGTGGTCGAAGAGACCCGCATCCCGGTCACCACCGTGGCCACCCGCCCCGACAGGGCTGCGGACTGGCACGTCACCGCCGAACACCTCGATGAGCAACTGCTCGTCACCGTTGTCGGACACGAAGGCCGACAGGTGCGCGCGACGGTATGGTGTGACGACGAGTTTGCCGTCGCGAACCTTGGTCTTGCGATCGTCATGCTCGAAGAAGCCGGACTCGATCTGGAACAAGTGCAAGAGGCGCTCGACCGCGCAGGTGGAATTGATCTCACCGCGGCCGAGCACCTACCCGCCGTGACGGTGAGTGAAGATGTGGCTCGAGAGGCAGGCTGGTAGCGAATGATTCCGATGACCCTGAACGACATTGCAAGTGCGGTGTCAGGTCGGCTCATTACCTCTCCCCATACCTCGGGGGAGACTGAGGTGGCTGGGCTCTGCGACACCGACTCTCGCAATATCGGCAGCGGCGACATCTTCTTCGCCAAGCCGGGTGACACTACCGACGGCCACCTCTACGCCGCCAAGGCAGTCGAGCAGGGCGCAGCCCTGTGCATCGTCGAACGTGAACTTGACCTCGCCGCGCCGCAGATCGTCGTTGACGACGTTGTGCTCGCGCTGGGCAGGCTCTCGCACGAGGTCGTCGAGCGGGTGCGGGCGGAGGGCCGGTTGCGTGTCATCGCGGTAACAGGTTCAAACGGCAAGACCACGACGAAGAACCTCCTCAGCGAGATCTTTTCGCGCCGCGGTGAGGTCGTCGCACCCATCAAGTCGTTTAACAACGAAGTTGGCGGACCGGTCACTTTCTTGCGCGTGAGCGAGTCGACCGACACGCTCATTGCCGAAATGGGTGCGAGCTCGGAAGGCGAGATTCGCCGACTCACCGAGATGGCGCGCCCCGATATCGGCATCGTGCTCGCCGTCGGTCTTGCGCACGTCGGCGTCTTCGGTGGCATCGAAGCGACCGCGCGCGCGAAAACCGAAATGGTCGAGGCGCTGCGCGAAGACGGCGTCGCCGTGCTTAACGCCGACGACCCGCGCGTTGCCGCGATGGCTGCACACACGAAGGCGCGCGTGCTCACCTTTGGGCGCGGCAGCAACGCTGAAGTGCGCGCCGATGAGGTTACCGTCTCGCAGGACGGCACCGACTTCTTGCTCTCGCTGCCGGGTGAGGCACCGGTGCCGGTGCACTTCCCGGTCATTGGCGAGCATCACGTGATGAACGCGCTTGCCGCGGCCGCTGCCGCGCATGTCGAGGGCATCCCGGCGACCGAGATCGCCGCGACGCTCGCTGAGGTCACCCGTGCCGAAAGCGCCCGCATGGAGGTAGTCGCTCGCGAACCGATCACGGTGATCAACGACGCATTCAATGCCAACCCCGATTCAATGCGCGCGGCCCTGCGCACGCTCGCACAGATCGCCAATCCCGACCAGCGCACCGTTGCCGTGCTTGGCGAAATGGGCGAGCTGGGCGATCAGTCCATCGCCGAACACGATCGACTCGGCGAGCTCGCGGTGCGTCTCGGTATCGCCCAAACCCTCGTCGTCGGCCGCGGCGCCCGGGCGCTCTTTCTCGGCGCAATTGCCCAGGGTAGCTGGGACGGCGAAGCCAACTTTGTCGAAAACACGGATGAGGCGTTTGAGTTCCTGCGCGAGTGGCTCCAACCTGGAGACCTGGTGCTGGTGAAATCATCGAAGTCTGCCGGGCTTCGTGCCCTGGGCGACCGCCTGGGTGACTACGTGAAGGGACTCGCCGAGTGATCGCCATTCTGCTCGCCGGAGCGATCGGCCTGCTATTTACGCTGTTCCTCACGCCTGCGTTCATCAAGGGCTTTAACCGACTGCGCTGGGGCCAGTACATTCGCGAAGACGGCCCTAAGGAACACTTCGCCAAGCGCGGCACGCCCACGATGGGCGGCGTCGTCTTTGTGCTCTCGACGCTGGTTGCCTATTTCATCGCCGTTTACACGGTTGGTGATGGCCCGCAGGCGTCGGGGTTGCTCATCCTGTTCATGATGTTCGGCCACGCGATCATCGGCTTCATCGATGACTTCCTCAAGGTGCGCAAGCACCAATCTCTCGGCCTCGGCGGCTGGCAGAAGGTGTTTGGCCAGATCGTCGTCGCAGCAATCTTCGCGCTCATCGGCCTGCAATTTGTCGACGAGCAGGGCACGCCCGCCGTCTCGAGCGCGGTCTCGGTCATTCGTGACACCTCGATCGACTTCATGGCACTCGGTGCCATCGTCGGCACCATTCTGGTAGTGCTGTGGATCGTGCTCATCACCACCGCCACTTCAAATGCGGTGAACGTCACTGACGGCCTCGATGGCCTCGCGACCGGCGCATCCATCTTTGCCATCGGCACCTATGGCGTCATCGGCTACTGGCAGTTCAACCAGGAATGTGGCGCGGCACGGCTCTCAAACGAGGTCGCCCAAGCCTGCTATGTGACGAACGCCCCGCTCGATATGACCATCGTCGCGGCTGCCATTGTCGGCTCCCTCGTCGGCTTCCTCTGGTGGAACACCTCGCCGGCGAAAATCTTCATGGGCGACACCGGCTCGCTCGCCCTCGGTGGCGCGCTCGCCGCCTTCGCAATCCTGAGCCGCACCGAATTGCTACTCCTCGTCGTCGCGGGTCTGTTCGTGATCGACACCGGCTCGGTCATCGTGCAGCGCGCCTACTTCAAGGCCACCGGCGGCAAGCGAATCTTCCTCATGTCGCCGATTCATCACCACTACGAGCTCAAGGGTTGGGCAGAACAGACCGTGGTCGTGCGGTTCTGGATCGTCGGTGGGCTCTTCGCCGTCATCGCCCTCGCCATCTTCTACGCCGAGTGGTCGGTGACTGCTGGGATGCTGCAATGACGGGGTCCGGCGCAATGACCGGGGGAGAAGCAGCCACTCGACTCGATGGCCTCACGAGCTGGCACGCCGATTGGCGAGGCCTGCGTGTGGCCGTGTTCGGCCTTGGCATGACCGGCTTCTCGGTCGCCGATACGCTCGCTGAGCTTGGCTGTGAGGTGCTCGTGGTTGCCGGCGCCCCGGATGCCGACCGCGAACGCATCCTCGAGGTGCTCGGCGTGCCCGTCGTCGTTGCCGCGAACCAAGACGAGGTGCCCGAGCGAGTGCGCGAATTCGGCGCCGAGCTCATCGTCGCTTCGCCCGGCTACCCGCCGCACCACGCGATGCACCGCTGGGCGGCCGCCGCGGGCCTTCCCGTGTGGGGAGATATCGAGCTTGCCTGGCGACTCCGCGATAAGACCGGCACGCCGTCGAAGTGGCTACTCGTCACCGGCACGAACGGCAAAACTACGACCACTCAGCTCACCGCCCATATGGTGGCTGCGAGTGGTGTGCGCGTCGCACCGGCCGGAAATATCGGCATCCCGGTGCTCGACGCCGTGCGCGACCCGCTCGGCTACGACGTACTCGTCGTTGAGATCTCGAGCTATCAATTGCACTTCACGCACACCGTGTCGCCCGAAGCGAGCGTGGTGCTCAATGTCGCGCCCGATCACCTTGATTGGCACGGTTCGTACGAGGCGTACCGGGATGCGAAGGGTCGCGCCTACGCGCGCACTCGCCTTGCCTGCGTCTACAACAAGGCTGACGAGACGACTCGGCTGCTCGTTGAGCAGGCCGATGTCATTGAAGGTTGCCGGGCGATCGGCTTCGGCACGAATGTGCCTGACGTAAGCGACTTCGGTGTCGTCGACGGGGTGCTCGTCGACCGCGCCTTCCTTGATGACCGCCGAAGTCGCGCACTCGAACTCGCAACCGTTGATGAACTGCGCGAGCGCAATTTGGCGGCCCGACACCTTGTTGAGGATGTGCTCGCGGCGGCCGCGCTCGCCCGCGCGATCGACGTGACCCCGGAACACATCCACGATGCCCTGACGACGTTCTCGCCCGATGAACACCGCAACGAACTTGTGCTCTCACACGACGGCTGCCTCTGGGTCGACGACTCGAAGGCAACCAACTCGCACGCGGCTAATGCCTCGCTCGGTGCCTATCGCTCGGTGATTTGGATCGTCGGTGGTCTCCTCAAGGGCGTCGACATTTCGCCGCTGGTCGCCGAACACGCCGACCGTCTCAAGGCTGTGATCGTCATCGGGATCGACCGAGCGCCCGTAATTGCCGCGTTCGGGCAACACGCGCCGTCAGTACCGCTCGTCGAGATCGACACCGGCGACACTGATCAGGTCATGCCGATGGTGGTGGCCGAGGCCGCCGCTCGAGCCAGCTCCGGTGACACGGTGTTGCTCGCCCCGTCGGCGGCATCCATGGATCAATTCGACAGTTACGGCGACCGCGGCAACAAGTTCCAAGCGGCCGTGCGGGCGTGGGCACAGGAGGAAGCAGATGCGCGGGCGCAGCAGCCGACCTCCGACGACGACGCTCAAGGCTGACTCGCCGACCGCAGAGCCGACGGCGGCGAACGGCGAGCACCTCGGCGGGAGTGCCTACCGGGTGAAGCTGTTCTCCACGTCGACCCCGGCGAATCTCAATGCCACGCTGCTCCTCAGTATCGTGTTGCTGCTCGTCGGCTTCGGTTTGGTTATGGTGCTCTCCTCCTCGGCAGTTGAGGAGTTCGCAGCCGGCAACGGGTTCTCCTCGAAGTTCCTCAAGCAGCTCCTCTTCGCCGTCGTCGGCATTCCACTCATGCTCGTCGCTTCGCGTGTCCCGCTCGCGTTCTGGACGGGATCAGCGACCTGGCTCTTTCTCGGCGGCACGGTCATCTTGCAGGCGCTTGTGTTCACGCCACTCGGCATCGAGGTGCAGGGCAACCGCTCGTGGCTTGACCTCGGTGTCACGACCATTCAGCCGGCCGAGTTCGCGAAGGTAGTCCTCTGCGTCTGGCTCGGATTCATGGTGCAACGCAAGGGCGAAAAGCTTGAAGATTGGCGTCAGGTGATCCTACCGATTGGGTTGCCCGTCGCGATCGTGATCGGCTTGGCCCTGCTCGGTGAAGACCTCGGTACCGTGATGGTGCTCGGCGTACTCGTGCTCGGTGCCATGTGGTTTGGCGGGATGCGCAAGCGCTTTCTCCTTGTCGTGGCAGTCGCTGCCGTCATCGGCGCCATCACCATGGCCGCGATCTCACCCAACCGTGTCAATCGCATCACGACGTTCTTCTCGGGCCACTGCGACTACGAAGACCTCTGTTGGCAGACCTCGCACGGCTTTTTCGCGCTGGCCCGCGGCGGTTTCTTCGGGGTCGGGCTCGGCAACTCGACGGCGAAGTGGTCGTGGCTGCCGGAGGCCGACAACGACTTCATCTTTGCGATCATCGGCGAAGAGTTCGGCTTTATTGGTGCCTTCGCCGTGGTCGTGCTGTTCGTCGCCCTCGCAATCGTGTTGCTTCGCATTTGGCGAGGCACGACGAACCCGGCGGGCCGCGTCGTCGTCGGTGGCGTCTTCAGCTGGATCATGTACCAGGCGTTCGTCAACATCGCGGTGGTGCTCGGCCTTCTCCCCGTGCTCGGCGTGCCCTTGCCGTTCCTGTCTTCCGGCGGCTCCGCGCTTGTGACCACCCTGGTGGCCATGGGTATCGTGCTTGCCGTGGCGCGCGATAGTGCGCGCGAAGGTGCAGCCACGGCGGCGGCGAGCAAACGCACTGCGCGCTCAACCTCCACAGCTGCGCCGACCGCATCCGCAGCCAAGCGAAAGGCAACCCGCCGATGACGACCTATCTTCTCGCCGGTGGCGGCACTGCCGGACACGTGAACCCGCTACTCGCAACTGCTGACGCCATTCGGGTGGCGCATCCCGATGCCGAGATCATCGTGCTTGGCACGCGCGGCGGGTTAGAAGAACGCCTCGTGCCCGAGCGTGGTTACGAACTCGTCACCATCGAGAAGGTGCCGTTCCCGCGCCGACCCAATGGTGCGGCGCTTCGATTCCCGGTGCGTTTCGTGCGGGCGGTGCGACGCGTTCGCCGGCTCATGCGTGAGCGCGCCGTTGACGCAGTCGTCGGGTTCGGCGGCTTCGCGTCTACCCCGGCGTATGTCGCCGCCCGCGGCCGAGTGCCGGTGATCGTGCACGAGGCGAATGCCATGCCGGGGCTCGCCAATCGACTCGGCGCGCGCTGGGCAGCGGGTGTCGCGGTCGTATTCCCGAACACAGTGCTCCCGAAGGCGCAGGCCGTCGGCATGCCGCTGCGCCGCGAAATCGCCGATCTCGACCGCGCGGCGAGTCGCGCCGAAGCAATCGAGTTCTTCGGCCTCGACCCGGACCGACGCACGCTCCTGGTCACCGGCGGTTCACTGGGCGCGAAGCGCATCAACGAAGCGATCCGGGCCCAGGGCGAATTGCTCGTCGGCACGCCGGCTGACGGCGGCACGCCTTGGCAAGTTGTGCACGTTGTGGGCCGACTTTCACCGTTCGACGACCCGGGCATCCCGAACTATCACGTCGTCGACTACTGCGACCGCATGGATCTCGCCTTCGCCGTCGCCGATCTCGTCGTTTCGCGCGCGGGCGCGTCCACGGTCTCGGAGCTCACGGCTGTGGGCCTGCCGACCGTCTACGTGCCCTACGCCGTAGGTAACGGCGAACAGGCAAAGAACATTGCCTCGGTCCTCGAGGCGGATGCAGGACTCACCGTCGCCGACGCCGAGTTCACTCCCGAGTGGGTCGCGACCACGCTCGTGCCACTTATGGCCGACCGCGCTCGCCTTGAACAACTTGCGAGCAATGCTCGCCGCATCGGCGTGAGTGACGCTGCCGAAAAAATGGTCGTGATGATCGACCGCGCAATCGCCACTCGCTGAGCGCGCCCGCTGTGCTAGCTCGGGCACAGGGCCTACGCTGGATGATCGGCGCGAGCGCGTCCGGACCATGAGGAGGCAACGTGGTGATCAAGCCCGACGCGACGGCGCGGATTCCCGAGCACATTGGCAAGGCTCACTTCATCGGTATCGGTGGTTCGGGCATGAGCGGTATTGCGCGCATGTTCATCGGCAATGGGGTAGCCGTGAGCGGTTCTGACCGCTCGGAATCGGACTACACCCGCGCCCTGCGCGAACTTGGCGCCGAGGTGGCCATCGGCCACGACGCTGCGAACTTGGCCGATGATGTCGACACGGTCGTGGTGACTTCGGCGCTCTGGCCCGACAACCCCGAACTCGTGCTTGCGCAGGAACGCGGCCTCAACATTTTGCACCGCTCGCAGGCGCTCGTCTGGCTCACCCGCAACGCTCGCCTTGTCGCGGTCGCCGGCGCCCACGGTAAGACCACCTCAACTGGGATGCTCGCCTCGGCACTCGTTGAAATCGGCGCCGACCCGAGCTTTGTCAATGGCGGCGTGGTCTCCTCGCTCGGTACGAACGAGCATCGCGGTGCGGGGGAGGCCTTCCTCGTCGAAGCTGACGAGTCCGACGGTTCGTTCCTCTTCTACGACGTGGCAATCGCGCTCATTACTAACGTCGACAACGACCATCTTGACCACTACGGCACGGCCGAAGCATTTGACGCAGCGTTCGTCGAGTTTGCCTCGCGAGCATCCGAAGCCGTGGTCATTTCAAGCGATGACCCGATGGCCGTCGCGCTCACGCCGAAGATCAACCATCGCCGCATCGTCACCTTCGGCGAGGCCGATTCAGCCGACGTGCGCCTGCGTGATGTTGCGCCGAGCGGCACCGGCGTAAGCTTCACCCTCGTCATCGACGGGCGTAGCTACCCGGGCGAGCTCGCGGTACCCGGCCACCACAACGCCATCAATGCGGCCGGTGCCGTTGCGGTGATGCGCGAACTCGGTGTTGATCCGGCACTTGCGCTCGATGGCCTGCGAGCCTTCCGCGGCACCAAACGCCGCTTTGATCTGCAGGGCATTGTCGACGGTGTGTCGGTCTACGACGACTACGCCCACCACCCGGCCGAGGTCGAGGCTGCGCTTAGCGCGGCCCGTACGGTAGTTGGCGAAGGCCGCATCCTCGCGGTGCACCAGCCGCACCTCTTCTCGCGCACTCAGGCCATGAGCGATGTGTTCGCCGAGGTCTACGAGCGTCTGGCCGATCACACCATCGTGCTCGACGTCGACGGTGCCCGCGAAGACCCGGTGCCGGGCGTTACCGGTGAGTATGTCACCCGCGAGTTCGTTGACCCGAGCCGTGTTGAGTACCAACCCGATTGGGGCGAGGCGGCCGAAGCGGTCGCGCGCTGGGCACAGCCCGGAGACTTTGTCATCACCCTCGGTTGCGGCAACGTCAACCTCATCGTGCCGCAATTGCTTGCCGCACTCGACGACAGTTCGGGCGGACAGGCCAGCGGTAGCGAGGCCTAAGCGTGTCTCGCGACACAACTGGGAGCCGTTTCTCGGCGTTACGTCTAGGCTGGGCGCGGCGGCAGCATGAGCGGGACGAGGTGCGTCGGTTTACCCGGCGCAGCCGCAATCGCCGAAACGGCTGGCTTTTTGCCGGCGGGCTCGTGCTCTTTGTCGTGCTCTTTGTCGTCGGCGCGGTATTTTCACCGCTCATGTCGGTGCGCGACATTCGCGTGTCGGGCATCGAACGGCTTGACGCCACCGCGGTGCAGGAAGCGCTTGCTGATCTCGACGGCCGGCCCATCGCCCAGGTGGGAAAGGCCGATATTGCCGAACGCTTGCGGTCGTTCGTGCTCATCCAGAGCTGGTCGCTGCAGGTGATTCCGCCGTCGACGATTCACGTCGAGATTGTCGAGCGAGTGCCGATCGGAGTCGTTCCTGCCGGGTCGACGGTCACGGTCGTTGACGCTGCGGGTGTCGAGCTTTGGCAGGAGCCAGCGGCGCCGGCTGATTTGCCGGTGCTCGAATCCGGAGGCATCAGTGGCGCGGGATTCCCCGCGGCCGCGGCGGTTTCGCTGGCCCTCACCCCGGAGTTCCGTCAGCAGGTGGCCACGATCACCGCCGCATCAATGGATGATGTGAAGCTCGCCCTGCGCGACGGCACCCAGGTGGTGTGGGGGAGCGCCGAGCATTCGCCGCATAAGGCCGAGGTGCTCGCCGCCCTCGTCGCCGCCACCGGTGGCGCGGCCAGCCATTACGACGTCTCGAGCCCAGACAATCCGATCACGCGCCAGTAGCGCATCTCGCCAAAAACTGGGGCGAGCCAGCCCGAGTCGAACTCTCAACCAGGGGTTGAGACGAATTGCTTTCGTCGGGCAACACGCGCAACGCGGAGGCGGCAGGAACTCAACCCGGCAATAACGTTGCACGCAAGCAACCACCACCAACTCTTCGCTCTCATCCCGAACCGAACTGGCACGCTGTCGACCTAACTTGCTGGCGTTCGTTCGAGGGGCCGGGGCGCGACCACGACAAGGGGTCTGTCAGTGTCGAACACCACCTCCGCTAGTACGAACAACTACCTCGCCGTCATCAAGGTTGTCGGCGTCGGCGGCGGCGGCGTGAACGCCGTCAACCGCATGATCGAAATCGGTCTGCGCGGCGTCGAATTCATCGCGGTGAACACCGATGCGCAAGCGCTCATGCTCACCGACGCCGATGTCAAGATCGACATCGGCCGCGAGCTCACCCGCGGTCTCGGCGCTGGCGCCGACCCGGAAATCGGTCGCCGCGCCGCCGAAGACCACGTCGAAGACATCGAAGAGGCACTCGCCGGTGCCGACATGGTGTTCGTGACCGCCGGTGAGGGTGGTGGCACCGGTACCGGTGGCGCGCCCGTCGTCGCCCGTGTCGCAAAGTCGATCGGCGCACTCACCATCGGTGTGGTCACCAAGCCCTTCTCGTTTGAGGGCCGCCGCCGCATGGAGCAGGCCGAACAGGGCGTCGCCGCACTTAAGGACGAAGTTGACGCGCTCATCGTCGTGCCGAACGACCGCCTCCTCGAAATCAGCGACCGCGGCATTTCGATGCTTGAGGCCTTTGCGACGGCCGACCAGGTGCTCCTCGCTGGTGTTCAGGGCATCACCGACCTCATCACCAACCCGGGTGTGATCAACGTTGACTTCGCTGACGTGAAGTCGGTCATGCAGGGGGCGGGTTCGGCGCTCATGGGCATCGGTACCGCTCGCGGCGCCGACCGCTCGGTGAAGGCGGCGGAACTCGCGGTGGCGTCGCCGCTGCTCGAAGCGTCAATCGAGGGTGCGCACGGTGTGCTGCTCTCAGTGCAGGGCGGTTCGAACCTCGGCATGTTCGAAGTTGCTGAAGCTGCTCAGCTCGTTCGGGACGCGGTCTATGAGGGCGCCAACATCATCCTGGGTACCGCCGTTGACGACACCCTCGGCGATGAGGTGCGCGTCACGGTGATTGCCGCAGGCTTTGAGGGTGGCGAGCCGAAGCTCCTCGAGCGCGGCCAGAAGCAGGTCGGTGCCCAGCAGTCGGCGGCCGAACCCGCGCTGCCCTCGCTCGCGGAGGTCACGGCCCGTACGATCAATGCCGACCCGCAGGAAGAGGCCGCGCAGACCGCATCCACAGCCGAGGCCGCAGCTCCGCGCGTGGGCGAAACGCCCGCGTGGACGACTGCCGAGCAGCCGACCGTGGTGCCGCGCCGCACCGAATCGCCCTACGACGAAGAGGACGACCTCGGTCTCGACATCCCGTCGTTCCTGCGGTAACCACGTGGTCGACCGCCAGGCCCTTGTCGAGCGGCTCGACAGCATCCGCGCGCAAGTTGCGGATGCTGCTCGGGCCGCTTCGCGCGATCCCGAAGACATCACCACCATCGTGGTGACCAAGTACCACCCGCTCGAACTCGTCGAGGCACTCTTCGAGGCCGGAGTGCGCGACTTTGGTGAAAACCGACACCCCGAGTCCCGTGACAAGGCCGCCCACATCCACGCCCTGGGTGATGGCGCGCGCCTGCACTTCATCGGACAATTGCAGCGCAATAAGGCGCGCCAGGTTGGCCGTTACGCCGACGCGATTCATTCCATCGACCGCAGTGAGCTTGTGCAGGCCCTCGCCACCCTCGAGCGCGAGGGTACCGAGCCATTGGATGTGGCGCTCCAGCTTTCGCTCGACGGAGACACTTCGCGTGGCGGGGTGCCGCTTGATCAGGCCGTCGCGCTCGCCGAAGAGGTCGCTGCCACCCCAACCCTTCGCCTGCGCGGGGTCATGGCCGTTGCGCCCATCGGTGCCGACACGGATGCGGCATTCGCGACCGTGCGCGAGACCAGCGAGCGCGTGCGCACTGTGGTGCCGGATGCGGATTGGATTTCGGCAGGGATGTCGCACGACTTCCGTTCAGCAATTTCACAGGGTGCGACACACCTTCGAATCGGCACGGCAATCACCGGAAATCGGCCGACCGCGCCGTAGCGTGGACACACACCGAATCCCAGGAGGAACCATCATGGGCAACCCGCTACGCAACGCCATGGTCTACTTCGGCCTCGCCGAAGAACAGGACGAGCAGGGTCACCCGTCGACGGCGTCGAGCCGCACCGCTGCGACTGACCGCGTCGAATCGCTCATCGAGAGCCCCGCTCCGGTGCGCGAGGTGCCCGCACCCGTAACTCCCATTAACAAGGCGTCCGTGCCGCACGCGACGCCAGTTCCCACCACCCCCGCGGCACCGGAGATGAACGAGATCCTCACCGTCCACCCGAAGGCTTTCGACAACGACGCCAAGGTGATCGCTGACCACTTCCGTGACGGAGTGCCCGTCATCATGAACCTCTCGCAGATGAGTGACGGCGACGCCCGCCGCATCATCGACTTTGCCTCGGGCCTCGCCCAGGGCCTCAACGGTCGTATTGAGCGCGTCACCAACCGCGTGTTCCTGCTCAGCCCCGAACACGTCAACGTGCACGGCGATGAGTCGGGCAAGCATAACGAAGACCCCACCTTCTTCGCCTAATAGCTTCCGCAAGTTCGGTGTTCGCCGACGGCGTGCTGGTTCAGCACGCCGTCGGCCGCGTTAACCCACGCGAAGGCTGAGCGGCCTGCGACAATAGTGGTTCGCCCGAGTGGGCGGCATGCTCTGAGCAAGAAGGAACCCAGTGCAACTTATCGGCGTCGTCCTGCTGTTCGCGATCAACATCTACACGATGGTGATGTGGGCCCGACTCATCCTCGATTGGGCGATGGTGCTCGTACCGAGCTTCCGCCCCAAGGGGCCGGTACTCGTGATCGCTGAGCTCGTGTTCACCCTGACTGACCCGCCGCTGAAGTTCCTGCGCCGCTGGGTGAAACCGCTTCGCGTTGGTTCGATTGCACTCGACCTCGCTTGGCTCATCGTGATCATCGGGCTTTCGTTGCTGTCGACCGGCGTGCGCATCCTGTTTTTCTAAACGGATGTGACGATTGGGGCTTGAGTGCCGTAATGTGACAACAAGACATGTCGCGGATTGGCGCGATACAGTAGCCGAACCGACCACACGCCGCAGAGAGAGGGCCACCATGGCACTTACGCCGGAAGACGTCGTCAACAAGCGTTTCCAGCAGACGAAGTTCCGTGAAGGGTACGACCAGGACGAGGTAGATGACTTCCTCGACGAGGTCGTCGTTGAATTGCGTCGACTCACTGCTGAGAACGAAGAGCTTCGCGCCGAGAACGAGCAGCTTCGCGCTGGCGCTCCGGTTGCCCCTGCGGCAGCTGTTGAGTCCGAGCCCGAGGTTGTTGCTGAGCCCGAGGTTGAGGCTCCCGCTGAGCCAGTTGCCTTCGCAGCCCCCGCGCCACAGGCAGCTCCGGTACTCGGCGGCGACGATGAGGCGAACTCCTCGCAGTCGCTCCTCGTGCTCGCCCGTCGTCTGCACGACGAGCACGTCGCCGAAGGTGCGCGGAAGCGCGACCAGCTCATCGCCGAAGGCGAGGCCACTGCCCGCCAGCTCGTCGGTGACGCCGAGAACCAGGCCAAGGAGATCACCGAGCGCTCGCAGGCCCAAGCCAACGAGCTCGTCACCAACGCCGAGAACCGTGCGCACAGCCTGGTCCACGACGCCGAGACCAAGGAACGCGACATCATCTCGCGTCTCGAAGCGACCAAGGGCAAGCTCGAGGAGCGCATTGAAGAGTTGCGCGTGTTTGAGCGCGACTACCGCACCAACCTCCGCGGCTACATCGAAACCCAGCTGAACGAGCTCAACAGCTCGGCTGCCGAGTTCGACGGCGACGCTGAGCAGCAGTAACGGCGTGACCAACGCTGAACGCCGACCGCGACCGATCCTGAGCCTGCGCCACATCGCCTTGCTCGCGTCGGTCGCGGTCGGCGTTTTCGCGCTCGACCAGGCGATCAAACAACTCGTCGTCACCACGATGGTCGAGGGCGAGCGCATCGAGGTGCTCGGCGGACTATTGCAATGGCACTTTGTCCGCAATCCGGGGGCAGCCTTCTCGATGGCCTCGGGCATGACCTGGGTGTTCTCAATCGTTGCCGCAGTCGTCGTGGTCGTGATTTTGGTCGTCTCCCGCCGCATCCGCTCTACTTGGTGGGCCGCGGTACTCGGCGCGGTGCTCGGCGGCACGCTCGGAAACCTCTTCGACCGGCTCTTCCGCGAACCGAGCTTCGGTGAGGGGCACGTTGTTGACTTCATTTCAACGCCGTGGCTCATGCCCGCGATCTACAACATTGCTGACATAGCGATTGTCGGCGGCATGGCGGCCTTCGTGCTCATCACGCTGCTCGACATCAGGCTCGATGGTACCCGCGGTCGCAAGGATGCGCCGCGCGAACTCGTGGCCGACGAAACCGAAACCGGCGAGATCCGCATCGTCACCGATGGCTCGAAGACGTACGTCACTGAGTCGACTGAGGCGAACGACGAGCCAGAGCGGCAACCGTGACCGAATCACGGATGTTGCCGGTGCCAGACGGTCTCGATGGCGCGCGCGTTGATGCCGGGGTTTCGAAGATTCTCGGGTTGAGCCGCACGCGCGTCGCTGAGATCGCTGCTGCTGGCGGCGTGCTCCTGGATGGAGTCTCGGTCGATAAATCTGATCGCCTCATCGGTGGCGCCATGCTCGCGGTCGAATGGGAACCGGATGCACCGCTCGTGGTCGAACCCATCGAGGTGCCCGAACTGCAGATCGTGCACGACGAACCCGATTTCGTTGTTGTGATGAAGCCGGTCGGGGTTGCCGCCCATCCCTCGGTGGGTTGGACCGGACCGACCGTGCTCGGCGCGCTGGCCGCCGGTGGCTTTCGTGTTTCGACCTCGGGTCAGCCCGAGCGCCAGGGCATCGTGCAGCGACTTGATGTGGGCACTTCCGGGCTCATGGTCGTGGCAAAAACCGAGCACGCCTACTCGGTGCTCAAACAGGCCTTCCGTGATCGCACCGTCGACAAGACCTACCACGCGGTCGTGCAGGGGCTGATGGACCCCCTCCTCGGCACCATCGATGCGCCGATCGGACGGCATCCGAGTTCGGCATGGAAGTTCGCAGTGACTGCCGAAGGCAAGCACTCGATTACCCACTACACGACGGTCGAGGCATTCCGACACGCTTCACTCCTCGAGATTCACCTCGAGACCGGGCGCACGCATCAGATTCGCGTGCACATGTCAGCCCAGGGGCATCCCTGCGTCGGTGACCCGCTCTACGGCAGTGACCCGAAGCTCGCCGCAGCGCTCGACCTTGAGCGGCAGTGGCTGCACGCGGTGCGGCTTGGCTTCTTGCATCCCTCGACGGGGGAGTACGTCGAGTTCGAGTCGGAGTACCCGACTGATCTTGCGATTGCGCTCGAGCGAATGCGCGAGGGCATCGACTACTAGCGCCCGCATAGCACCTGCCGCACCGAACCGGTGTCGGAGGTCGCGTCTAGGATGAGGCGGTTGGGGCACGACCCCTGTTCGCATCCGCGCTCGCACAAGGAGGCCGCCGTGGCGTCGACCGATTCGTTCGTTCACCTGCACAATCACACCGAGTACTCGATGCTTGATGGTGCGGCGAAGATCGGTGAGCTCTGCGCCCTGGCCGCCGAAATGGGGATGCCCGCCATCGCCTCGACCGACCACGGCAATATGTTCTCGGCCTACGAGTTCTACCGCACGGCGAGGAAGCACGGCATCAAACCCATCCTGGGTACCGAGGCGTATCTCACTCCAGGCACGCATCGCAGTGACCGCTCGCGAGTGCGTTGGGGCAACGGCGGCGGTGACGATGTGTCGGGTGGTGGCGCCTACACGCACATGACGATGCTCGCCGAGACCACCGAGGGGCTCCACAACCTTTTCCGGCTCTCGAGCTACGCCTCGATCGAGGGTCAGTATTTCAAGCCGCGCATGGACCGCGAGCTGCTACAGAACTACGCGAAGGGCGTGATCGCCACCACTGGCTGCCCTTCGGGTGAGATTCAGACGCGGCTGCGCCTGGGCCAATGGGATCTCGCGAAGCAGGCGACCGCCGAGTTCCAAGACATCTTCGGCAAAGAGAACTTCTTCCTCGAGATCATGGACCACGGTGTGGAGATTGAGCGCCGGGTACGTGACGATCTGCTGCGGCTCGGCAAAGAAATGGGCCTGCCGCGAGTGGTCACGAACGACCTGCACTACACGCGCAAAGAGGATGCGGTGCACCACTCCGCGCTCCTCTGCGTGCAATCGGGGTCGACGCTCGATGACCCAAACCGCTTCAAATTCGACGGTGAGGGCTACTACCTGAAGTCGCCGGCCGAGATGCGGCACATGTTCAAGGAGTTCCCCGACGCCTGCGACAACACGCTGCTGATCGCTGAGCGGTGCCAGGCCGAGTTCGACGAGTCGGCCAACTTCATGCCGGTGTTCCCGGTGCCCGAGGGCGAGACTGAGGCAACGTGGCTCGACAAGGAGGTCGATCGCGGCCTGCACTATCGCTACGGTGACCACATCCCCGACGATGTGCGCGAGCGCGCCGACTACGAGACCGGCATCATCAAGCAGATGGGGTTCCCCGGCTACTTCCTCGTCGTCGCCGACTACATTCGCTGGGCGAAAGAGAACGGCATCCGCGTGGGGCCGGGCCGTGGCTCTGGTGCCGGTTCGATGTGTGCGTACGCCCTTCGTATTACCGACCTTGACCCGATCGAACACGGCCTCATCTTTGAGCGCTTCCTCAACCCCGATCGCGTGTCGATGCCCGACTTCGATATCGACTTTGACGATCGCCGCCGCGCTGAGGTGATCAACTACGTCACCGAAAAGTACGGCGAGAAATACGTCGCCCAGATCGTCACCTACGGCACGATCAAGTCGAAGCAGGCACTCAAGGACGCCTCGCGCGTACTCGGCTATCCCTTCTCGGTCGGTGACCAGCTCACCAAGGCGATGCCGGCGGCGATCATGGGCAAGGACATCCCGCTTGCCGATGTCTATCGCCCCGACTCCGAGCGCTACAAAGAAGCCGCAGAAATGCGTACGGTCATCGAATCGACGCCCGACTTCCAGAAGGTCTTCGATACCGCAAAAGGCATCGAGGGGCTGAAGCGCCAGTGGGGCGTGCACGCGGCCGGTGTGATCATGTCATCGCATCCGATCATCGACGTCATTCCGGTGATGAAACGCGAACAAGACGGCCAGATCGTCACGCAGTTCGACTACCCGGCTTGTGAGTCGCTCGGCCTGATCAAGATGGACTTCCTGGGGCTACGAAACCTCACGATCCTCTCCGACGCGGTGGAGAACATCGCGACGAACCGGGGCGAAGAAATCGACCTCGAGCGCATGACACTCGACGACCCGGCCACCTACGAATTGCTCTCGCGCGGTGACACGCTCGGCGTCTTCCAGCTCGATGGCAATGGCCTGCGGTCGCTCTTGCGCATGATGAAGCCCGACAGCTTCGAAGACGTCTCGGCAACGATCGCGCTTTACCGCCCGGGCCCGATGGGTGCGAACTCGCACACGAACTATGCGCAGCGTAAAAACGGTCTGCAGCCGATTACGCCGATTCATCCTGAGCTCGAAGAACCACTCCAAGAGATTCTTGCCGAGTCGTACGGCCTGATCATCTATCAGGAGCAGGTCATGGCGATCGCGCGGAAGGTGGCCGGATACTCGCTCGGTCAGGCCGACCTGCTGCGTCGCGCGATGGGCAAGAAGAAGAAAGAAGAGCTAGAGAAGCAGTTCTCGAAGTTCTCTGAGGGGATGCAACAGAGCGGTTTCTCGATGGCCGCCGTGCAATCGCTCTGGGACATCCTGCTGCCGTTCTCGGACTACGCCTTCAACAAGGCCCACTCGGCCGCGTACGGCGTCGTCTCGTATTGGACCGCGAACCTCAAGACTCACTATGCGCCCGAGTACATGGCGGCGCTGCTCACCTCGGTCGGCGACTCGCGCGACAAGCTCGCCGAGTACCTCAACGAGTGCCGCCGCATGCACATCCAGGTGCTACAGCCTGATGTGAACCAGTCGACGCTCCGCTTCCGCGCGGTCGACAACGACATTCGCTTTGGCCTCGGTGCGGTGCGCAATGTCGGCGAACAGGTCGTTGCCGAAATCGTCGAGACGCGCGAACGCGAGGGCGAATTCACGTCGTTCCACGACTTCCTGCAGAAGGTGCCGATTGGTGTTGCGAATAAGCGCACCATCGAGTCGCTCATCAAGGCCGGTGCGTTTGACTCCATGGGGTACACCCGCCGATCACTCCTCGACATTCACGAGGATGCGGTGGAAGCTGCCGTCTCACGGAAGCGCAATGAAGCTCACGGTCAGGTCGACCTCTTTGCCGGTCTCATGGATTTCGCCGAAGAAGAATCAGTCGTGCCGGAACGCCCCGAGTTCACTCGCCGCGACAAGCTCGCGTTCGAGCGCGAGATGCTCGGGCTTTACGTTTCTGATCACCCGCTCAAGGGTCTCGAGATGGAGTTGTCGAAGCTCTCATCGACGCAGATTCTCGACCTCATGGCCGAAGACGGCGTGCGTGACGGCGAGCAGGTGCAGGTGGCCGGCCTGATCACGACAGTGCAGCATCGCATCGCGCGAAATTCCGGCAACCCCTACGGCATCATCACCGTCGAAGACTTCGGCGGCGAGATCACGGTGATGTTCCTCGGTAAGGCCTATCAAGAGTTCTCAACGCAATTGCAATCCGACACCATCGCGGTCGTGCGGGGCCGGGCGCAATCACGAGATGACGGAGTCGCGATCACAGCGCAGGGCATCTCCATCCCGCAGCTTTCGGTGGGCGATGTGAAGCCGGTAACGATCATCTTGCGTGACCGTCAGGCAACCGAGGGCCTGGTGGATGAACTCGACGAGCTACTGCGGCGAAATCCGGGGGAGAGCGAAGTGCGTTTGCACCTGCGCACACCAACTGCGATTCGGCGCTTTGAGTTGCCGCACCGGGTGGAGTCGTCGGGCGCGATGTACTCCGAGTTGCAGGCGCTGCTTGGGCCAGGGTCGTTCGAATAGCGGGCGCTTGGGCGCAGTTGTGAGCGACTAGAATTGGTTGCATCATGATGCAGACGATCGACCTGCGCGGCCGCACCCTTTCGGGCGCAGAGCTGCGGGCAGCCCTTCCCCGTCCGGAACTCGATGTCACTGCCGCCGTAGCCGGTGCGAGTGCGCTCATCGACGAAGTTCGCGCCCATGGTGAGCAGGCACTCATCGATCAGGCCACGCGCTTTGACGGGGTCACGCCGGAGTACGTGCGTGCGACCGAAGCCGAGATTGCCGATGCGGTGGCCGGGCTCGACCCGATGGTGCGCGCGGCGCTCGAAGAGATGATTACCCGCGTGCGGAAAGCCTCGGCAGCCCAGGTGCCGCCGCCGGCGACGACGCAGGTGGCACCCGGTGCGGTGATCGAGCAGCGCTGGCAGCCGGTTGACCGTGTTGGCCTCTATGTGCCCGGTGGCAAGGCGGTCTACCCCTCGAGTGTGGTCATGAACGTCGTTCCTGCCCAGGTCGCCGGTGTCGCTTCGATCGCGATTGCCTCGCCGCCCCAGGCCGACCACGGTGGTCGCATCCACCCGACGATTCTGGCGGCCGCGGGCCTTCTTGGCGTCTCTGAGGTCTACGCTATGGGTGGTGCTGGAGCCATTGGTGCGCTTGCCTACGGTGTGCCGGGCATCGGACTCGAGTCGGTGGACGTCATCACGGGTCCCGGCAATGTTTGGGTCGCGGCGGCCAAGCGAGCCGTGCAATCGGTCGTCGGCATCGATGCCGAAGCTGGACCCACCGAAATCCTGATCATTGCCGACGGCACGGCAGACGTCGAATACGTCGCCGCCGATCTTCTCGGCCAGGCCGAGCACGATGAACTCGCCGGAAGCGTGCTCGTCACGACCGATGCCGACTTCGCCGAACGCGTGCTTGTGGCCGTCGAACGACGCACCAACGCCACCAAGCACCGCGAGCGGGCGGCGACGGCGCTGCGCGGTGAGCAATCGGCGATTGTGCTCGTCGACGACCTCGCCACCGCTTGCCGCGTATCGAACGCCTATGGTCCCGAACACCTCGAGATCCAGACCGCTGATGACGAGGCCACGCTCGCCGGTATCACCAACGCCGGCGCGATCTTCGTTGGCCCCTACGCTCCGGTCCCGCTCGGTGACTATGTCGCCGGCTCCAACCACGTGCTCCCGACCGGTGGCTCCTCGGCCCACGCCTCGGGACTCGGTGCCTACACCTTCCTGCGTGCCCAGCAGCTCATTCGTTACGACCGCGAGGCGCTCGCTGAGGTGCGTGACCGCATCCGCGCCATTGCCGTTGACGAAGACCTGCCGGCGCACGGCGAATCGGTGGATGCTCGCTTCGACGGCACTGCGCGAGAAGAGTCGGCGAACTAACGTGCACTGCCCGTTCTGCCGCAACCCTGACTCCCGCGTCGTCGACTCACGCAATACCGACGACGGCAATGCCATCCGTCGTCGGCGCCAATGCCCGGAGTGTGGGCGACGGTTCTCGACCCTCGAGACCGCGAGCTTGAGTGTCATCAAGCGCTCGGGTGTCGCCGAGCCATTCTCGCGCGACAAGGTTGTCTCGGGGGTGCGTAAGGCCTGCCAGGGCCGACCAGTCACCGATGTTGATCTCGCCCAGCTCGCGCAGAAGGTCGAGGAGACTATTCGCGCGACCGGTGCCTCCCAGGTTGAAACCAACGAGATTGGCCTCGCGATTCTGCCGTTCCTGCGCGAGCTCGACGATGTCGCCTTCCTGCGCTTCGCGAGCGTCTACCAGAGCTTCGCCTCGGTGACCGATTTCGAGCAGGCCATTGACGCGCTCAAGAACGACGACATAACGCCAAAGTACGCCGACGAAAATGTCGATGGTGAGCCCGTCGACGACTAGCGCACACCGCTCGCACTCGAGCGACGCATCCTGACAGGGGAGTAGCCCGCATGATCACCAACATCGCCCGCGCCGGATACGGCATCGTCTTCGACCTCGTCTTCCGCCGGATGGACACTGAAGCCGCGCACAGCTTCGCGGCCAAGGTCATTCGCACGGTTGGTCAGTGCGGAATGTTGCGTGCGGCGGCACTCGCCGTTTCGCGCCCCGCCGCATCCCTGCAGACTCGCGCCCTCGGGCGCACCTTCGCATCGCCCTTCGGTCTCGCCGCAGGCTTTGACAAGAACGGCGACATGGTCGACGGACTCGGCGCCCTCGGCTTTGGCCACGTCGAAATCGGCACGGTAACGCCGCTCGCGCAGCCCGGTAATCCGAAGCCACGACTGTTCCGCATCGTTCCCGACCGCGCCCTCATCAACCGGATGGGGTTCAACAACAAGGGCACCGAGGCCGCGCACGTGGCGCTCGCCGGTCGACAGCACCGCGATGCCCTCGTCGGCGTCAACATCGGCAAGAATAAGGACACCCCGGTCGAGGATGCGGTGAGCGACTATGTGAAGGCGGCTGTCGCACTGCGCGACCAGGCCGACTACCTCGTCATCAATGTGTCGTCACCGAATACGCCGGGTCTGCGCGGACTGCAGGAACTCGATTCACTCGAGCCAATCTTGCGCGCGACGAAGGACGCCGCCGGTGATGTGCCGCTCCTCGTAAAGATCGCTCCCGATCTCGAGGACGACGCAATTCGCAAGATTGGTGAGCTCGCCACCTCGGTCGGACTTGCTGGCGTTGTCGCGACGAACACGACCATTGCGCGTACGCCGCTCACCACGAGCGCGCGGATCGTTGAGGCGTATGGCGCCGGTGGGCTCTCAGGTCGCCCGCTACGTGCGCGATCGCTCGAAGTGCTGAAGGTGTTGCGCGCCGCCGTACCGGAGGAGATGTGCATCATTGCCGTCGGCGGAGTGCGCGACCACCACGATGTGCAGGCACGCCTTGACGCTGGTGCCACGCTTGTGCAGGGCTACACGGCATTCCTCTATGAGGGCCCGCTCTGGGCGGCGAGTATCAACCGTGGGTTGGAGCGGCTGCGCCGCACTGGGCGGTAGGTGTCTCAGGGACGGTGGTCTCGATATGTTGCTACGCTCCTACTCGACCACCCAGATTCCTGGGTGGTCGAGTAGCGCGGAGCGCTCCCCAGTTTGTTGGTCGAGTAGCGCGGAGCGCGTATCGAGACCACGCCCGCAACTGACCTAGCGGCCGGTGAACTCCACCTTCTCAAAGCGCTTGACCTGCGCCTTCGGCATCCGCAAGAAGCGCATCTGCATCGAACGCGAAAGCGCCTGCATAATGAACCCCTTTTCGACCTTGTCTTCGCCGACCACCTCGGCCACCTTGCGACGCGTGATCACGCCGTAGAGGATGCCCTCAGCGACGCAGAGGAGCAGGAACGCCCAGATTGCGATCATCGCGTAGGTCGCCGCGTTCATCGACTGCGGCAACATGGTTGCGAAGATCACGAGGAACATCGCCGGGATGAGGAACTCGCCGAGCGTGATGCGGGCATCCACGAAGTCGCGCAAAAAGCGCTTCTGCGGACCGCGTTCGCCGGGGCGCAGGTAGCGGTCATCGCCGCGAGCCATGCCCTCGCGGGCCTTCGCCTGCTCGGTGCGCATCTTTGCCTGGGCCTGACGACGCGCTTCCTTGCGGTCCTCCGGCACCAGCGGCTTGAAGTTCTCAGCTTCGCGCTCCCGTCGCTTGGGAGTCGGCCCCTTCTTCCCGCTGATCGCCTGCGCGTCTTCGGGGGTGGCCTCTTCGGGGGCGGGCTGCTGCTTTGCCATGTCGTCCTTTAGTTCACGAGCATTCAAATTCACGAGCGCCAGGCGTCACCCGCACTGCGCTCAAGTCGTAAGTACCCATTCTAGGCGGTTGCCTTAAGCACCGTTGACTCAATTGCCGTTGTCCAAGTGCTGCGGTCGTACGATGTGCCCATGAGTGATCTCTACGACGACACCCTTGCCCCCGAACTGCGCGACCGCGTCGACCTCGGCATGCCGAGCACGGTTGACCGGCTGGCGCGACTGGTCCGCATCCCCTCGGTTTCTTGGGATGCATTTGACCGCGCGCACGTGCGCCGAAGCGCCGAAGCGGTGCGCGAGTACGTTGCTGGGACTGGCTTGTTCGACGATGTCTCAGTGCACGAATACGAAACCGAGCGCGGAATCTACGGCCAGCCCGGCGTGATCGCGAAGCGCCCGGCCGAAGGCGGCGCGCCGACCGTGCTGCTCTACGCCCACCACGATGTGCAGCCGGAAGGTGATGAAGCGAAGTGGGACACACCTCCGTATGAGCCGACCGTGATTGGCGAGCGCCTCTACGGTCGCGGTGCGAGCGACGACAAGGCCGGCATCATGGTGCACCTCGCCGCGCTCGAAGCATTGCGCGACGTCGTCGAAGCGAACAACCTTGCGCTCCCGATCGGTATCTCGCTATTCATCGAGGGTGAAGAGGAGAACGGCTCCAATAGCTTCGGCACCTTCCTGACCGAGCACCGGGATGCACTCGCCGCTGACTACATCGTCGTGGCCGATAGCGACAACGCTTCGACGACCACCCCGACGCTCACGGTCGCCCTGCGTGGCATGTGCGCCTTCAACCTCACGGTGCGCACGCTCGAGGGCGCCTGGCACTCAGGCATGCTTGGGGGCGCCGTACCGGATGCAATGCTCGGCATGGTGCGCCTGCTTAATTCGCTCTGGGATGAGGATGGCGCGATTGCCGTCGCCGGCCTCGAGACGCACGATGCCCCGGTGCCCGCGATGTCCGAGGCGGAACTCGCCGAGCAGGCCGGCGTCGTTGGTGGGCAACTCATTGGCCGCGGCGAGGTGCGGGCGCGCACCTGGTACCAACCCTCCATCACGATCACCGGTATCGACGCACCGACGGTGGCCACCGCATCCAATACCCTCTTGCCCGAAGTGAAGGTGCGCGTGTCTGGTCGCGTCGCGCCAGGCCAATCGGCGCAAGACTTTTTCGACCACCTCAGCGCACACCTGCAGGCGCACGCTCCGTTTGGCGCCGACGTCATCATCGACGATGTCGACCTGGGGGAGGCGTTCCTTGTCGACGTGGCGGGGGAGGGCGTCACTCGCATGACCGACGCCATGACCGAAGGCTGGGGCGTCGCGCCCGAACTCGCGGGCATTGGCGGATCGATTCCGTTCATCTCGCAGCTCGTCGACCAATTCCCGGATGCACAGATCTTGGTTACCGGCGTCGAAGACCCTGACACCCGCGCACACTCGCCTAACGAATCACAGCACCTGGGTGTGTTGCGTCGAGCAATCGCAGCCGAAGCGCTCTTTCTTGGCAAGCTCGTAGCGGAACATCAACCGACTCGTGACTAATCATCCGAAAAGCGGCGTAGGCTTTCGCCCATATTCATGGGAATAGCGGGCAATGGCCCAACGTTGCTCATCGCAATGGCGCAATCTGCGCCGGTTCGCAGCCAGGAGGAAACATGACGGCAACCCTCGAAGGAATCACCATGACCGAGCTCACGCACGGCGTGAAGCTCACCCAGCCCGCGGTCGACAAGGTGAAGGCGCTGCTCACCCAAGAGGGTCGTAGCGACCTGCGCCTGCGCGTCGCCGTGCAGCCCGGCGGATGCTCGGGTCTGATCTACCAGCTCTACTTCGACGAGCGCGAGCTCGAGAACGACGCCACCGTCGACTTCGATGGCGTCGAACTCATCGTCGATGAGATGAGCGTGCCCTACCTCGAGGGTGCGACCGTTGACTTCGCCGACACCATCGAAAA
Source organism: Gulosibacter macacae (assembly GCF_003865375.1). Lineage (GTDB taxonomy): Bacteria > Actinomycetota > Actinomycetes > Actinomycetales > Microbacteriaceae > Gulosibacter > Gulosibacter macacae. The sequence goes on from NZ_RQVS01000010.1 coordinate 68,712, forward strand.
GCAGGGCTTCACCATCGACAACCCGAGCGCCGGCGGAAGCTGCGCTTGCGGCGACTCGTTCCACTAAAACCCGGCGACGACACGCCGAGAGGAAGGCACGCAGAGCACTGGCGATTGCGTGCCTTCCTGGTTTTTCCCGGGGTATGACGTGCCGTCGGGCCGTACCCGCCCCGGGAATGTGGCTACACTGTGAATCATCTGTATGAGTCTTCTCGAAAGGTCCACCGTGCGGAAGAACCACCGGAAGAAGTGGGCGGCGCTGTCACTTGGCGCGGTCGCCACTCTCGTGCTCTCGGGCTGCACAGCGCAGGAGCTGAACGGCTACATGCCGGGTACCCCTGGAACGAGCGATTTGGGTGACTCCATCGCGACGTTCTGGGTCAACTCTTGGGTCACGCTGCTCGCTATCGGCTTCCTCACCTGGGGCCTAATCATCTGGGCGACGGTTGCGTACCGTCGCCGCAAGAACGAGAGCGGCATGCCGCTTCAGATGCGCTACCACATGCCGATCGAGATCATGTTCACCGTCATCCCGGTCATCCTCGTGTTCGGATTCTTTGCCTTCACCGCGCGCGACCAAGCGGTTGCGGAAGAGAACTTCACCGCGGATGAGATGGACGTGCACATTGAGGTCTATGGCAAGCAGTGGGCTTGGGACTTCAACTACCTCGACGTGCCCGGCTCGCAGTACGCCGGCAACGTCTACTACCAGGGTGTGCAGGCCATCGAGTTGCGTGACGAAGAGGGCGCAACTACCGGCGATATCGACAACTCGCAGCTGCCGCACCTCTACGTGCCGGTTAACGCGAACGTCACCATCGAACTCAAATCGCGCGACGTGGCACACTCGTTCTGGGTTCCGGCCTTCCACTACAAGGAAGACACCATCCCGGGCAAGACGAACACCTTCTCGTTCACCCCGACCGAAGAGGGCGTCTACATCGGTAAGTGCGCCGAGCTCTGTGGTGAGTACCACTCGATGATGCTCTTCGAGGTGCACGTGGTGTCGGCCGCGGAATACAACGCCCACATTGCTGACCTCGCAGCTCAGGGCAATATCGGTGCGCGTGGCGACGAGTTCAACCGCAACGAGCACAGCCCCGGCACCAAGGTTCCGGTCATCGACCACGGCTCCGACGAAGAGCACTAAGCAACAAGGCAGGGTGAAATCATGACTTCAACGCTGAATCGGCCCGCCGAGGCACAGCAGTCGGCGACAGTGGTCGACGCAAACCGCAACACGACCGGCAGCAAGGGCAGCGTCATTATTGACTGGCTGACCACGACTGACCACAAGAAGATCGGGTACATGTACCTCATCTCTTCGGTGGTGTGGTTCTGCATCGGTGGCGTGATGGCGCTGCTCATCCGTGGCCAGCTCTTTGCTCCCGGCATGGAGATGATCGCGACCAAGGAGCAGTACAACCAGCTGTTCACCATGCACGGCACGATCATGCTGCTCATGTTCGCGACGCCGCTGTTCTCAGGGTTTGCGAACGCGCTGCTGCCGCTGCAGATCGGTACCGCTGACGTCGCCTTCCCGCGACTCAACGCCTTCGCATACTGGCTCTACACCTTTGGCGCGATCATCGCCGTGCTCGGCTTCCTCACCCCACAGGGTGCGGCCTCGTTTGGTTGGACGGCCTACACACCGCTCTCGCTCACGACCTTCTCACCTGGCGCCGGTGGTGACCTCTGGATCGCTGGTCTGGCACTGACCGGTTACGGCACCATCTTCGGTGCGGTGAACTTCATTACGACCATCATCACGATGCGTGCCCCGGGTATGACCATGTGGCGTATGCCGATCTTCACCTGGAATGTGCTCATCACCTCGATCCTCGTGCTCTTCGCCTTCCCGGTGCTTACTGTGGCTTGGTTCGCGCTGCTCATGGACCGCGTGTTCCTCACCCACATCTATGACGTGAACGCTGGCGGCACCATTCTGTACCAGCATCTGTTCTGGTTCTTCGGGCATCCAGAGGTGTACGTCATCGCGCTGCCGTTCTTCGGTATCGTCTCCGAAATTTTCCCCGTGTTCAGCCGCAAGCCGATCTTCGGGTACAAGACGCTCGTGCTCGCGACCATCGCAATTGCCGCACTGTCCGCCTCGGTGTGGGCACACCACATGTACGTCACCGGCTCGGTGCTCCTGCCGTTCTTCGCGCTCATGACCATGCTCATTGCAGTACCCACTGGCGTGAAGATCTTCAACTGGATCGGCACCATGTGGCGCGGTTCGATCACCTTCGAAACGCCGATGCTCTGGTCGCTTGGCTTCCTCGTGTCGTTCGTCTTCGGTGGTCTCACCGGTGTCATCCTCGCGTCGCCGATGCTCGACTTCCACGTCTCGGACACCTACTTCGTGGTCGCACACTTCCACTACGTCATCTTCGGTACCGTCGTGTTCGCGATGTTCGCGGGCTTCTACTTCTGGTGGCCGAAGTGGACGGGCAAGATGCTCAACGAAGGCCTCGGCAAGGTGCACTTCTGGCTGCTGTTCATCGGCTTCCACCTCACCTTCCTCGTGCAGCACTGGCTCGGCGTCATGGGCATGCCGCGTCGCTATTACACCTACCAGGCTGAAGACCACTTCACGTGGATGAACCAGGTCTCGACGATTGGAGCGATTGTGCTCGCGGTCTCGATGCTCCCGTTCTTCTTGAACGTGTTTATCACCGCGCGTCGTGCACCGAAGGTGACGGTCAACGACCCGTGGGGCTACGGTGGCTCGCTCGAGTGGGCGACCAGTTGCCCGCCTCCGCGTCACAACTTCACGTCGATCCCGCGTATCCGTTCGGAACGCCCGGCGTTCGACCTCAACCACCCTGAACTCGCCGTTCCCGGTGCCCACGATGAGCCGGCGACCGTTGGCGGAAAGGCCTAAGCTCCGATGAATACCACTCGCAAGATTCTTTGGTGGCTCACTGGCTTCTATGCTGCAGTGTCGGTGTTCTACATCGCGTGGACCACGATCAACGACGGCGCCCCGGAGTGGGTTGGCTCGGTGAGCTTCCCGCTGATGTTCGCGTTCTCTGCGTTCATTGCCTTCTACCTCGGCCTTGAGAACAAGCCTTTTGCGAGGAAGCCGCTTCCGGAAGACCGCCTCGATGCTGAAATCAGCGACGCGGATGAAGAACTCGGTTTCTTCGCGCCGCACTCGATGTGGCCGCTACTGCTTGCCGCTGGCATTAGCGCCGTGTTCATGAGCATCGCGTTCGGCTGGTGGCCGGCCTTCTGGTTCGCCCCGGTCGCGCTGGTGGCCCTGCTCGGTTGGATGTTTGAGTTCTACCGCGGCAAGTTCGGACACTAGCGAATAAACCCTGTTTCGGCCCCGCTCTTCGGAGCGGGGCCGTTTCGTTTCCTAGAAGCGAGCCTGTCGAGGCCGATACGCTCGGCGCATGGGCACCCTCACCGCATCCCGCCGTCGGGAACTCGCAGAGTTGCGACTCGTCAACCAGGGTCTTGTCGATCGACCGTTCGCTACGCCGCTCGAGGCGGTGACCCACCTCGTGTGTCTTCAGGGTCAGCATCTGCCGGGCGTGCTCGCAGCGCCTGCCCTACGTGTCGCCGGTGGCACCCGCCAGCAAGTCATCGAGGCGTGCAATCGGGGTGAACTCGCGCGCGGTTACCCAATGCGCGGCACGGTGTTCATGACGGCAGCGAGCGATCTTGCGTGGATGACGGAGCTCACCCGCGACCGTCAGCGCGCGAGCGCGGCGAAACGCTTCGTGGAGCATGGCTTCACGGAGGAGATCCTCGAGCTGGCCGCTGAGACCGCACGTGCCGCCCTCGCAGTCGCTGGTGGGAGCCTGAGTCGCGAGGCGGTTGCCGAGGCGCTTGGCGCCGCAGGTATCGCTCTTGACAGCGGACAGCGCTATCACCTGCTCGTCACCCTCATGGTGCGTGGCGATCTCGCGTACGGCCCGCTGCGTGGCAGAGACCAACTGCTTGTCGACGCGCATGCGTGGCTCCCCGATGACGGCACCCTCGAAGCACGCTTCAATGGTGACGAGGATGCTGCGATCACCGAATGGCTCAGACGGTACCTCGCTGGACACGGCCCGGCGACGCTGCGTGACTTCAGCTGGTGGACGAAGCTACCGCTTGGTCGCTTGCGCAAGCTCGAAGCGGCAGCGACAGCAACACTCGTGCAATACGGCGAGGATGCACTCGGAGAGACGCTGTGGGGCCCGTCAGGGCTCGTAGAGCGTCGGAGTGCACTCGGACCTGCCGTGCGGCGTGGCAGGCTTCTCCCGGCGTTTGACGAGGTGGTGCTCGGGTATCCCGATCGCGAACTCATCGTCGAGGCCGAGCACCACCCGAAGCTCGTGCCCGGCAACAACGGCGTCTTTCAGGCAACGGCGCATCGCGATGGAAAAGTGGTCGGTATCTGGAAGCCGAGCGCATCCAAGCCTGGGGGAGAGGTGCCGCTCATCCCCTTCGCCGAACTTCCTGCTGTCGCGCTACGGGAGTTCGCGGCCGCGTACTGCGAATATCCGCATCCAGATTGAACTCATCGGGACAACGAAAGACCCCCGGATGTATTCCATCCGGGGGTCTTTCGTGCGGTGAACTAGTGCTTCAGCTCACCGTGGTGTTCGTGGTGCGCAGCCTCGATCTCGGCCGGGGTGAGCGGCTCGAGACGGTCGGCGAAGAACCAGCGCGACAGCGTGGCGCGGAACTTCTCGCTGCCCTTGACCTTGCCCGTGGCCGGGTCGGGCTGAGCAACGATGGGCTGGTACGAGTTGTACGACACGAGCTTCCAGCGCTCGTCTTCCTCAACCGGGATTTCCACTTCCTGGAACTCACCGTGCGGAAGGCGGATGATGCGGCCCGACTCGGTGCCGTGCAGGGCAACGGCGCGGTCGGCACGCTGCAGTGCCAGGCAGGCGCGCTTGGTCACCCAGAAGGTAATGATGGTGCCGAAGATGAGCCAGAACTGAAGCGCGTGAATCACGTGCTCCATGGCCATGTGGAAGTGCGTGGCGATGAGGTCAGACGAAGCCGCAGCCCACATGGTGGCGTAGAAGCTCATCCAGGCCACACCGAGCGCGGTACGCGTCGGAGCGTTACGCGGGCGGTCGAGGATGTGGTGCTCGCGCTTGTCGCCAGTGATCCACGCCTCGAGGAACGGGTAGACGAACAACCCGATCACGAAGATACCCATCATGAGGAAGGGCACGAGAATCGCCCAGGTGACCGTGTAGTCACCAAGCGGCATCTCCCAGCCCGGCGGGATGAGACGCAGCGCGCCATCACCGAAGCCGATGTACCAGTCAGGCTGGGTACCGGCCGACACGGGGGAGGGGTCGTACGGGCCGTAGTTCCAGATCGGGTTGATCTGGAAGAACGAGGCGATACCGAAGATGATGCCGAGCACGATGAACAGGAAGCCGACTGCCTTCGTGGCGAAGACCGGGAGCACCGGGTTGCCGACGACGTTCTGGTTCGTGTGACCGGGGCCCGGCCATTGGGTGTGCTTGTTGATCACCATGAGCAGCATGTGCATCGCGAGGAACACGATGAGCAGTGCCGGCAGGATCATGATGTGTAGCGAGTAGAGGCGGCCAACGATCATGTCGCCGGGGAATTCGCCACCGAACAGCCAGAACGAGATCCAGGTGCCGAGGACCGGCACACCCTTGATCATGCCGTCAACGATGCGCAGACCGTTACCCGAGAGCAGGTCGTCGGGGAGCGAGTAGCCCGAGAAGCCCTCGAGCATCGCGATGATCCAGAGCACAAGACCGATGATCCAGTTGAGCTCACGCGGCTTGCGGAACGCACCGGTGAAGAAGATGCGGGCCATGTGCAGCATGGTCGAGGCCACGAACAGCAGCGCTGCCCAGTGGTGCACCTGACGCATGAGCAGGCCACCGCGCACGTCGAACGAGATGTCAAGCGTCGAGGCCATCGCCGCCGACATCTCCATCCCCTTCATCGGGATGTACGAGCCGTGGTAGGTCGTGTGCGCCATCGACGGGTCGAAGAAGAAGGTGAGGAAGGTTCCCGAAAGCAGGATGGCGATGAAGCTGTAGAGCGCCACCTCACCGAGCATGAACGACCAGTGGTCGGGGAAGATCTTGCGACCGAATTCCTTGACCGCGCCAGAGATGCTCGTGCGGTCGTCGATCCAGCTGGAGGCCTTGGCAATTGCGCTGCCTTCGGCCACGGGTGCCTTATACGTTGTAGTCATGACGACGCTCCCAGAAAGTCGGTCCAACGGGCTCGTGGAAGTCGCTCTGGGCGACGAGGTAACCCTCTTCGTTCACTGCGATCGGCAGCTGGGGTAGCGGACGACCGGCCGGGCCGAAGATCACCTTGCAGTGCTCGGTGACATCGAACTGCGACTGGTGGCAGGGGCAGAGCAGGTGGTGGGTCTGCTGCTCGTAGAGCGCCACCGGGCAACCCACGTGGGTGCAGACCTTCGAGTAGGCCACGATGCCGTGGTACGACCAGTCCTTGCGGTCCTCGCGCTCCTTAAGGCGGTCCTCGGGGAGGCGCATGAGCAGCACGACGGCCTTGGCCTTCGCGTCGAGGAAGCCGGGCTCGTGGTTTTCCTTCATCTCGATGAGCGTTTCGGGAATGACGTGGAACGCCGAACCGATCGTCACATCCGAGGCGCGGATGGGGGTGCCCGAGGGGTCGCGCACGAGGCGGACACCCTCAGCCCACTTGGTCTCGTGGAGGAGCTTGACCGGCTTCTCGTTGTTCGCGTTGTACATATCGCGAAGCATGACGATGCCGGGCAGCGGCAGTGCGAGCACGGCACCGATGAGCGAGTTGCGCAGGAGCTTACGACGCGAGAAGCCCGACTCTTCGTCGGCCTGCGCGAAGATCTCGGCCACACGCTGGCGGGTGGCTGGGGTGCCACGAGTCTCGTGACGGGCCTCCACCATCTCGGTGTCCTTCATGAGGTACTTGGCCCACGCGACGGCACCAATGCCGAGGGTGAGCATGCCGAAGGCAATGCCGATACCCAGGAAGAAGTTGTTCGCTCGGACCGTCGTGATGTCGGCGCGATCGATCGGCCAAATGAAGTACGCCACAACGGCGAACAGCGTGAAGGCCAGCGAGATCCAGAACAGCAGGACAACTACCCGCTCAGCGTTCTTCGCCTTCTTCGGGTCCTTGTCGGTGACACGCTCGTGGTGTTCCGCCATGCCCGGGTTCTCGAAGCCGTCGGCAGGCAGGAGAGCCGAGCCGGCGCTCACCGAGCGGTCCGACGAATTGGCGGTTCGGAGCTCCCCGCCGTGTTCGTCTTCAGCCATGGGTATCCCTTTCTGGATTGTGAAGCAGCAAAAAAATCGTCAAAAGTTGTGCGCTAGTTCGGGCGCGAGGTGAGCCAGATGGCAGCGGCAACCGCGGCACCCAGACCGAAGATCCAGATGAACAGACCCTCTGCAACCGGACCAACCGAACCGAGGTTGTAGCCACCGACCATCGAGGTGTTGTCGGTCATCCACTCGATCGACGCGATGATGTCGCGCTTGTCTTCGGGGGAGAGGTTCGTGTCGCTGAACACGGGCATGTTCTGCGGTCCAGTCACCATGGCCTCGTAGAGGTGTGCGGCTGAAACGGTCTGCAGCTCGGGAGCGAACTTACCTTCGGTGAGTGCACCACCAGCGGCGGCAACGTTGTGGCACATCGCACAGTTGATGCGGAAGAGTTCTGCACCGTTCGCGAGGTCGGCCTCGGAAGCGAGGAACTCTGCATCCGGGATAGCCGGGCCGGGGGCGAGCGAGGCGACGTAGGCGGCCATCTGCAGGGTCGCGGTCTGGTCGAACTGCGGTTCCTTCTTCTGCGCCTGCGGACCGTTCATCTGCATCGGCATACGGCCGGTGCCGACCTGGAAGTCGACGGCGGCGGCGCCAACACCGATCAAGCTCGGGCCGTTCTCGGTACCGACTGCATCCATGCCGTGGCAGGTGGCGCAGTTGGCAGCGAACAGGGCCTCGCCCTTTTCGATGGTCTCGGCGCTGAGCATGTCGACCTGAGTCGACTCTTCAGCGGCGGTGGCAGCGACGGTGTCGACGGCGGCGTAGGCACCACCGGTCAGGAGCAGACCGATACCGAGCAGAGCTGCCGTGGCGAGCGGATTACGGCGGCCGCGCTTGCGTGACTTCTTCGCGGTCGACCGGTGCTTCGTTGCAAGGGACATGTGGAGCTTCTCCTGGTGACGACTACGAGATGAACGGAAGGATGTAGATGACGAAGAACAGGCCAACCCACACCACGTCAACAAAGTGCCAGTAGTACGAGATGGCGATCGCGCTCGACGCCTCACGCTTACCCATCTTGCGCACCGCGTAGAGGCGAGCGATCACGATGAGGAAGGCGATGATGCCACCGAGCACGTGCAGACCGTGGAAGCCGGTCGACATGTAGAAGGCGCTCGTGAAGGCATTGAGGTTGAAGACATAGCCCTCGCTGACGAGCGTGGCGTACTCCCACACCTGACCCGAGACGAAGATCGCGCCGAGGATGGCCGAGAGGTAGAACCACTCAATGGTTCCCCACTTGCCGTTCTCGCGGTTCTTCTGGCCGCGCTCAGCGGCCATGACACCAAACTGACACGTCACCGAGCTCGCAACGAGGATCACAGTGTTGATCGTCGAGAACGGGATGTTCATGATGTCGTGACCGGCCTGGAACTGCTCCGGCGCCATTGCGCGAAGCGTGAAGTAGATCGCAAACAGGCCCGCGAAGAACATCACTTCGGAGCCGAGCCAGACGATCGTTCCGATGGCGACGGTGTTCGGACGGTGCACCCGTGGGGCGCTCGAGGCAGGAGTTAGTGAAGTCACAGTCCCCATTATGACCGATTTCCCAGGTTCGCCAAGTTGCCGGGCTGTTCCGCGTGCCGTTCCGCATCCCACTATGCTTTGCCGCATGACCGAACTGCAGACCTGGCCGCAAATGCTCGAATCACTGCTTGAAGGCGAAGGGCTCTCGGTCGCCCAGGCGACTTGGGCCATGGAACAGGTCATGCAGGGGCAGGTCACGGAAGCGCAGCTTGCGGCCTGGCTTATTGCACTGCGCGCCAAGGGCGAAACTGTCGAAGAAGTCGTGGGATTCCGGGATGCGGTGCTCGCGCACGCGAAGCCGATCGACATCACCTCGTGGGCGCTCGACATCGTGGGCACCGGCGGTGACATGGTCGGCACGGTCAATGTGTCGACGATGGCGTCGATGGTGATTGCCGCCTCGGGCGTGCCGGTCATTAAGCACGGCGGGCGCGCGGCATCTGCACTCTCAGGCGCCTCGGATGTGCTTACGGCACTCGGCGTGGTGCATGGCTCGTCATCGGAGTCGTTGGTCAAGGTGTTTGAAGAGACGGGGATGACCTTCCTCTTCGCCTCGCTCTTCCACCCTGGATTCGCGCACGCCGGTCCGGTGCGGAAGCAGCTTGGCGTGTCGACGGTGTTTAACTACCTCGGCCCACTCACTAACCCCTCGCGTGCTGAGGCGACTGCCGTCGGCGTCGCCAAGCGTGAGGCGATTCCGCTCATTGTTGGCGTGTTCCGTACCCGCGGCGCGGCTGCGCTCGTGTTCCGTGGTGACGATGGGCTGGATGAACTCACCGTCACCGGCTACTCGCACATTTGGGAAGTTGCCCGTGGTGATGTCGCTGAGCATGACATCCATCCGCGCGATCTTGGACTCGGTACTTATCCGATGGAAGAGCTCCTCGGTGGCGATCCCGAAGAGAACGCCCGTATTGCTCGAGCCACGCTTGCCGGGGAACGTCAGGGTGCCGTGCGTGACATCGTGCTCTTGAATGCGGCCGCCGGCATGGTCGCGTATGACCTGGCGGAGTTGCCCGATTCGGTAGAGCGGCCGATTCGTGATCGGCTCACCGAGAAAATCGAGATTGCTCGCGAGACGATTGACTCGGGTCGCGCGATTGCGCATCTCGATAAGTTCATCGCCGCGACGCGTCGCTACAACACCGACGCCTAGCCGCGTCCGCTTACTTCCCCTATTCAACGCCGCAAGGCACCTCAACTAAGGAGTCCCAATGTCTGAAGCGCGCCGCACCGTCACCCTCAACAACGAGACCGGCTTGCACGCCCGTCCCGCTGCCGAACTGGTGAAGACCGCCGGCACCTTCTCGTCGTCGATCACCGTGAACGGTGCCGACGCGAAGAGCCTCCTTGGCATCATGGCCCTTGGTCTTGGCAAGGGTGCCGAAGTTGAGTTCGTGGCCAATGGCGATGACGCCGACGCCGCGATTGACGCACTGGTGGCGCTCGTCGACTCCGGTTTCGGCGAATAAGCGTCGACCTACCGAATGGCTGACAGTCAGCGAAACTCCCGTCGCTCCGGCGACGGGAGTTTGCGTGTTACCGCCTGGGGTATTCGCACTGAGGTGCGCGCGACCACGATTGCAATTGCCTTAGCAACATTTGTTGCTTGGATTGCGTCCTTCCTTCTATTTAGTTCATTTACGGATACTGGCCGCGAACAGTTATCTCAGCGCGGCTTTATGCCCATGTTTGGTGGCTGGGTAGTGATGTCGGCGATTGTCGTCGGTGGATATGCACTCGGCTACTTGGTGCTGCGTCGATTCGCGAGCGGTGCTAAAGAGTTCGGCGAGCGCGAGGTCGCCAGGCTCGCGTTGGGGGATGCGTTCCTCTCTGCCTGCGGTGGCTTCGCACTGGGCTTCGTGCCGCTCTCAATCACCGCTGTGCCGTTCATGATGTTCACCTGGGTCATGGTGATTGGCGTGCTATTCGGGTTCGCCATCCTTATGCCGCGATATCGGGCGAATTGGTTAGACGAAGCGGCAAAGCGAAAGTAACGATTCGACTTATTCTCGGTAACGAGTCGGCGGCGCTTTTCTGAAAACGTCGCCAGGATTCGTGATGACGCATGGGAATCGCGTAGTTTGTGTCTGCCGTCAAACGCGGCTGCCGCAATCGCGGCTCAAACCAAAGGAGTAGCTCATGTCACTTAGCTGGATTAGCTGGCTCATTATTGGCCTCGTTGTTGGCCTGATCGCCCAAGCTATTACGAAGGACAAGGCCAAGCACCCGCTGTGGCTCACCATCATCCTCGGTATCGTCGGCGCAATCGTCGGCGGCTGGATCGGCGGACTCGTTGTTGGTGGCGAAGCGCTTCAGGGCTTCTTCAACATCTGGGTGTGGTTGTTTGCCCTTCTTGGTGCTGTCATCGTGACAGCGATCTACGAGGCGGTTACGCGCGGACGACGCGCATAACCGCAGGTAGTTCCCCTGCCGTTTCCTAGTGGCCGGGCATCTTCGGATGCTCGGCCACTATCTTTTTGGCACGGGACTCGAACGCGGCAACTTTTGCGGGTCGATTTCCCGACCGAGTCCACAGTAAAGTGGTCCCGACTGTCTGGGAACAAAGGAGTTGTCTATGCCTGAGGCATACATCATCGATGGCGTACGTACGCCGGTCGGCCGCTACGGTGGCGCACTCGCCGGGGTTCGTCCCGACGATCTTGCTGCCCTGGTCATTGGCGAAGTTGTCAAGCGTTCGAAGATCGACCCCGCCGCGGTGGAAGAGGTCGTCTTCGGTAACGCCAACGGTGCCGGTGAAGAAAACCGCAACGTTGCGCGTATGGCCTGGCTCCTCGCGGGCTTGCCGCAGGAAGTTCCCGGCTACTCCGTGAACCGACTCTGCTCATCCGGTATGTCGGCCGCCATCATGGCCTCGCAGATGATCCGCTCGGGCGACGCCGACATCGTCGTCGTCGGTGGTGTGGAGTCGATGACTCGCGCACCGTGGGTCGTCGAAAAGCCCGGCAGCGCATGGGCCAAGCCCGGTGCATCCTTTGACACGTCGATTGGCTGGCGCTTCCCGAACCCGCGCTTCGTCTCGGGCGATCTCTCGCGCGACGGCAAGATGACCTACTCGATGCCCGAAACGGCGGAGGAAGTCGCGATCGTCGACAACATCACCCGCGAAGACGCGGATGCATTCGCCGTTCGTTCGCACGAACTCGCCTTCGAAGCGATCCGTGAGGGCCGCTTCAACAACGAAATCGTTCCCGTTGAGGTGACCGGTCGCAAAGGCGCCGTCACCGTCGTCGACACCGACGAAGGCCCGCGTGAGGGCACGACCATGGAGGTGCTCGCCAAGCTCCGCGGCGTCGTCAAGCCCGACGGCGTCGTTACCGCCGGTAACTCGTCGACCCTCAACGACGGTGCCTCGGCCATGGTCATCGCCTCGGACGCCGCAGTTGAGCGCTACGGCCTCGTGCCGCGCGCCCGCATCGTCGCAGGCGGTAGTGCCGGACTCGCGCCTGAGGTCATGGGCCTTGGCCCGGTGCCGTCGTCGGAGAAGGTGCTCGCGCGCGCCGGCTGGTCGGTTGACGACCTCGGTGCGGTGGAACTCAACGAAGCATTCGCTACGCAGTCGCTCGCAAGCATGCGACGCCTCGGCATTGACCAGGAGATCGTCAACCGCAACGGTGGCGCAATCTCGCTCGGTCACCCGCTCGGCTCGTCGGGCGCCCGCATCATGATCACCCTCATGAACCGCATGGAGCAGGAGGGCGCCGACAAGGGCCTCGCCACCATGTGCGTTGGCGTCGGCCAGGGCACCGCGGTGCTGCTGGAGCGCCCCTAATGGCGGGGCAGACTGGTATGGCGGGGCAGACGGGCATGGCCGGTCTCGAAGGGCCGTGGGAGCGCATCCGCGTCACCGTCGGTGACGACCGAGTTGAAGTCGTACTCGACCACAAGCCCACCCGTAACGCGATCGACCAGCAGATGGTTGATGAGCTGCACGCGGTGTGCGCCGAACTCGAGCGTGCCCCGCGCGTGCTCATCCTTGCCGGTGCGAATGGTCTGTTCGCATCCGGTGCCGATATTGCTCAGCTCAAGGAACGTCGTCGCGACGACGCCCTGGCAGGCATCAACTCGACCATCTTCGACCGCATCGCGAAGTTGCCGATGCCCGTCATCGCCGCGCTCGAGGGCTACGCCCTCGGTGGTGGTGCCGAACTCGCCTACGCGGCCGACTTCCGCATCGCGACCCCGAATGTGAAGATCGGTAACCCCGAGACGGCCCTCGGCATCCTCGCGGCCGCCGGCGCCACCTGGCGACTGCGCGAACTCATTGGCGAACCGCTCGCCAAGGAGATCCTGCTCGCCGGTCGTCAGCTTGACGCCACCGAGGCGCTCGCCTGCCACCTCATTACCGAGGTACACGAGGTCGATGAATTGCTGCCGGCCGCGCACGCGCTCGCCGACCGCATTGGCGCCCAGGATGCGCTTGCCGTGCGCATCTCGAAGGCCGTGTTCCACACACCGCGCGAAGTGCACCCGCTCATCGACACGCTCGCCCAGGGCATGCTCTTTGAATCGGAAGCAAAATTCGAGCGGATGCAGGGCTTCCTTGACCAGCGCGCCGCGCGCAAGGCCAAGCGTGACGCCGAAAAAGCCGCTGCGGCCAACACCGAAAAGGAATAAGAGGAATAGCGAATGACTGATCTGAACAACATTCCCGCCCGCGTCGGTGTGATTGGCGGCGGCCGCATGGGTGGCGGCATCGCGCACGCCTTCCTCATGGCCGGTGCGCAGGTGACCGTCATTGAGCGCGAAGCTCAGGCTGGCGCCGCCGCGCGCGAACGCATCGAGTCGTCGGTGGCGAAGTCGATCGAGCGCGGTGCCACTGATGCCAACCTCGACGAGGTCGTGCAGCGACTCGCTGTGGAGCTTGACTACGCCGCGCTTGCCGGTTGCGAGCTCATCGTTGAGGCGGTGTTTGAGGACTACGACGTGAAGCTTGACGCGCTCACCCGCGCCGAGGAACAACTCGGACCGGAGGGCGTGCTTGCCTCAAACACCTCGTCGATCTCGCTCGCGACGCTCGCCGAAAAGCTGCAGCGTCCGGAGCGATTCCTCGGCCTCCACTTCTTCAACCCGGTGCCGGCCTCAACCCTCATTGAGGTCGTCATTGCCCCGAAGACTGACGCCGACATTGCCGCTGCCGCCCCGAAGTGGGTTGAGCAGCTTGGTAAGACGCCGGTTGTGGTGAAGGACTCGCCCGGATTCGCATCCTCGCGCCTCGGCGTTGCCATCGCACTCGAGGCGATGCGCATGGTCGAAGAGGGTGTCGCCAGCGCCCAGGACATCGACGCTGCCATGGAACTCGGCTACAAGCATCCGAGTGGGCCACTCAAGACCACCGACATCGTTGGACTTGATGTGCGTCTCGGCATTGCCGAGTACCTGCACGAGCACCTCGGCGAGCGCTTCGCGCCGCCGCAGATTCTGCGCGACAAGGTGGCAAACGGAGAACTCGGTCGCAAGAGCGGCAAGGGCTTCTACGACTACAGCTAGTTGTGTGCGGAACCGGCCATCCCTTCGGGGTGGCCGGTTTTGCGTTGGGGGTCAATCTCATGTTGCGCGATCTGCAATTTCCGGGCCTTCAACGTCGGTGGCGGCGTCATCGGCCTGGAAAACGCAGATCGCGTGACGGCCCGCCGCGGGTTGCGTCTGCGCCGAAGTGCCATTTCGCACTTGTTGATGCCGTGAGCGGCATCAATACCGGCGATTCGGCACTTCCGTGCAGATGCCGTGGTCCGCGGCATCCCGGCATCCCCACTATCGTGTTCTGGTCGGCACTGCGTGATCCGCAATTTGCCGCAATCGCAGAATGGAGCGCGCGTTGTCGAACGAACAACCCACGAACAACTCGACCACCGCTGAGCGTGAGCCTGCCACCGGCTGGCGCGGCATGCTTGACCGCCGCTTTGAGCTGAGCGCCCGCGGCACCTCGATCGCTCAGGAGTTCCGCGGTGGCCTGGTCACCTTCGTGACCATCTCGTACATCGTCGTGCTCAACCCGCTCATCCTCGGCAATACACCGGATGCAGTGGGGAATACCCTCGACGGCGGCCAGATCGCTGCTGCCACGGCCCTTGCCGCCGGGGTGCTCACGATCCTCTTCGGCATTGTTGCGAACCTGCCCTTCGCGCTCGCCGCGGGTCTCGGCATCAACTCGTTCCTCGCGGTGACAGTTGTCGGCGACGTGACCTGGCCCGAGGCGATGGGGCTGGTGGTCATCAACGGCCTCCTCATCGTGCTGCTTGGGGCCACCGGCGCTCGCACCGCGATTTTCCACGCGATCCCGGCGGCGCTGAAATCGGCGATCACCGTCGGTATCGGCATGTTCATCGCGTTCATCGGTCTCGTGGATGCGGGCTTCGTCACCCGCACTGAGGGTGGTCCGCCCGTACAGCTCGGCAGCGACGGATCGATTTCGACGCTCCCCACGGTCGTCTTCGTGGTCGCGCTCCTGCTCATTAGCATCCTCGTGGCCCGCCACGTGCCCGGCGCAATTCTCATCGGTATTGCGACGAGTACCGTGCTCGCGATCGTGCTCGAGGCGGTGCTCAAGCTTGGCTCGGTGGTCGATAACACTGGCGGCTGGAGCCTCACCATCCCAGCCCTTCCGACCACGCTCTTCTCGCTCCCCGATTTCTCGCTGGTCGGTGCAGTTGACCCCTTCGGCGCGTTCTTCCGCGTGGGGCCGCTCGTCGCATCGATGCTCGTGTTCACGCTGCTGTTCATGAACTTCTTCGACGCAATGGGATCGATGACTGGCCTCGCAAAGAACGCTGGCCTCGCGAACGCCGACGGCACCTTTCCGCGACTCAAGCAGGCCTTCGTCGTCGAGGGTCTCGGTGCGGTGGTCGGCGGCGCGACCTCGACTTCGTCGAACACGGTGTACGTCGACTCTGCCTCGGGTATTGGTGAGGGCGCTCGCACCGGACTCGCCTCGGTGGTGACCGGACTCTTCTTCTTGCTCGCGGTTTTCCTTACGCCGCTTGCCAATATCGTGCCGCTCGAAGTTGGTGCGGCCGCACTCGTGGTCGTTGGCGCCATGATGATGGCGCAGGTGGTCGACATCGAGTGGACGCGTTTCGCGGTGGCGCTCCCGGCCTTCCTCACGATCGTCACGATGCCCTTTACCTATTCGATTGCTGATGGCATCGGCGTTGGCTTCATTGCCTGGGTTGTCGTGCAGGCCTTCACGGGTCGGGAGCGTGAGATCCACTGGCTGATGTGGCTCGTCTCGGCGCTATTCGTCGCCTACTTTGCGCGCACGGCAATCACCGGGATGCTCGGCTAGCGAGATCGCGTGCGCTAATCCGCGCGTTCCCGCCTAATCCGCGCGCTGCAACGCACGGATTAGGCGGAAACGCGCGGATTAGTCGACCAGAGCGGGTAGCGGCCTCGGGTTTCGGGACGTTGCGTGCCTACGCCTCGTCGACCGGCAGGTACTCGAAACCGGGGATCTTCCGGTCGATCACGGCGTTCGTGATGCGGAAGGAGCACAGCCGCTCGCCCGTTTCTTCGTGTTCAATCACGACATCGTGCGAGGTGAGGGTGCGGCCGAGACGAATGGGCGTTGCCGTCGCACGCACCCAGCCTTCGCGAGCTGATGAGTGGTGGGTACCCGATGCATCCACGCCCACGGCAACCTTGCCAAGTGTGGATGCGTGAATGACCGCCGCCCACGAACCCACGGCCTCAGCGAGCGCAAGCGAAGCGCCACCGTGCAGCAGACCATGCGATTGCCGGTTGCCGGCTACGGGCATCCGAGCAATGACGCGATCGATTGACTCTTCGACGATTTCAACGCCCATCCGCTCGTCGAGTTCTCCGAGCGTGATGGTCCAGGGCTGGTAGCGCATGAGGCTCCACTCGATCAGGCGGCAGCGCCGCGAAACGTTCAGCGCGGCCACAATGCCGCAGGCGAGACTATTGAAGTAGTGTAGTCATGATTCCCGACCAATCGGTCGGGTATTCCCGCATGGTCCGCGCGAGGAAGCGCGGTGGATGACGAAACGGACAGTGATGACCGCAGAGCAGACCCCTGTACAGACCGACGCCGAGGGCCAGTCGATCGGATTCGTTCCGAGCTACGTGCTCGGGGAGTGGTGGACCCCCGCCGCTGACGCGAAGGGCACCGATGTGCTCGACGCCTCGACCGATGAACTCGTCGCACGCGTGTCGAGCGAAGGCCTCGATACCGCTGCTGTGGTGAACTACGCCCGCACCGTTGGCCGCGACAACCTCGGGGCCCTCACGATCCACCAGCGTGCCCTCCACCTCAAAGAACTCGCGAAGTACCTCACCGAGCGCAAGGCCGAGCTTTACGCCGTCTCGAACAAGACCGGCGCGACCAAGGTCGACAACTTCATCGACATCGATGGCGGTATCGGCGTGCTGTTTACGTTCGCTTCGAAGGGCCGCCGCGAACTCCCGAACTCGAACGTGATCATCGACGGCCAGCCCGAGGTGCTCTCGAAGGACGGCTCATTCGTTGGCGAACACATCTACACGCGCATCCCCGGTATCACCGTCGAGATTAACGCGTTCAACTTCCCGGTGTGGGGCATGCTCGAGAAGTTCGCGCCCGCGTACATCGCCGGTGTGCCGACCATCGTGAAGCCGGCGACGCCGACTGGTTATGTCACCGAAGCGGCCGTGCGCATGATCGTCGAGTCAGGCATCCTGCCCGATGGCGCGCTACAGCTCATCTCGGGTTCGGCCCGCGATCTGCTCGATTACCTCGACTACCGCGATCTCGTGGCCTTCACCGGCTCGAAGTCGACGGCTGACCGCCTTAAGGCGCACGAGAACGTTGCGAAGAACGGCGTGCGGTTCACTGCCGAGGCCGACTCGCTCAACGCGGCAATTCTTGGCCCGGATGCAACGGCCGACACCCCGGAATTCAGCGCGTTCGTGCGCACCGTGGTGCAGGAGATCCAGGCAAAGGCGGGGCAGAAGTGCACCGCGATCCGCCGCGTGATCGTACCCGCGCCGCTGGTTGATGATGTCGTCAAGGCCGTCGGCGAGCGCATTGCCGAAAAGGTCAAGGTCGGCGACCCGCGCACCGAAGGCACCACGATGGGTGCGCTTGCTTCGATCGACCAGTTGCACGATGTGCGGGCGGCAGTCGACGCGCTCGTTGCTGGCGGCGGCGAAATCGCCGTTGGCTCGAACGACGCAACCGACGGCGAGGGTGCCTTCATGGAGCCCGTCGTGCTGCGCTGGGACGATAACCGCGCCGAGGCGCTGCACTCTACCGAGGCGTTTGGCCCGGTCACGTCGGTGCTCGGCTACGACTCACTCGGCGAGGCGGTTGAGCTGGCAGCACTTGGTGCTGGTTCGCTCGTCGCGACCGTCTGCACCAACGATCACGAGGTCGCGAATGAACTCGTGCTCGGTATCTCGGGTCACCACGGCCGCGTGCACATGCTCAACCGCGAGGATGAGCGCACGACGACCGGTCACGGCTCGCCGATGCCGCACCTCGTGCACGGTGGTCCGGGTCGCGCCGGCGGTGGCGAAGAGCTCGGCGGTATCCGTGCGGTGAAGCACTACATGCAGCGCACTGCGATTCAGGGTTCGCCGAACCTCCTCACCGCGGTCACCGGCGTGTGGCACCTCGGTGCCGACCAGGATCGCGTTGGTTCGGAGAAGTACGGCGGCACGCCCGAGGGTGTCAACGGTGCGGTGCACCCGTTCCGTAAGTCGCTTGAGACGCTCAAGCTCGGGGATGCATTTGTCTCTGACCTGCGCAAGGCAACCCTGCAGGAAATCACCGACTTCGCCAACACGACCGGTGACATTTTCTACGCGCACACCGACCCTGAGGCGGCTGAGGCGAACCCGTTCTTCCCCGGCATCGTCGCGCACGGCTACCTGCTCGTAAGCTGGGCTGCCGGTCTCTTCGTGGCCCCGGGCCGCAGTGCCGTCTACCTCAACTACGGCATGGACAGTCTGCGCTTTGTGCGTCCGATCGGCGTGGACGACTCGATTCGTGTCGAACTCACCGCCAAGAAGATCACCCCGCGCGAGTCGGAAGACTACGGCGAGGTCGTCTGGGATGCGCTACTGCTTAACCAGGATGACGAGGTCATCGCGAACTACGACGTGCTTACCCTCGCCGGTAAGCGCGAGGAGCAGGCGCTCGGCGGCGAATAGTTGTCGGAGGTACTTCGAGGGCCTCAGCACACGGTAATCGTGGGCTGAGGCCCTCGGTCGTTTGAGTGCTGAGGCCCTGGCTCGATTGGCGTACTGAGGCCCTCGAAGTGCGCTACTTCACCGCGCGGGGGAGTAGGCCCCCGAAGACGAGTCCGACCACGAGATCGCCGAGGCTATCGGCGTTGAGCGGGCCGTTCGGGTGGTACCACTCAGTGATCGAGTTGATCATGCCGAAGATGAGTCGGGTGGCGGCGCGCGGTTCAAGATCGGCGCGCAAGGCGCCAGCATCATCGGCGTCGCGCACGAGGCCCGCGACCGCCCTGTCGAACTCACGGCGTCGCCCGAGGGCAGCGCGCTCAAGCTCGGTGTTGCCGCGCAAGCGCAGCAAGAGCGTCACCGGCTCGATTTCTTCGACGAGCACGTCGACCGTGGCGCGGATAATGCGCTCAAGATTCGCGACGTGGTCTCGCTCGGCGCTGTGGTCGATGGTGTCGAGCGTGGCCTCAAGCGCTGAGAGCGCCCGATCGAGCGCTGCCGAGAGCAACTCTTCCTTGCTCGAAACATGATGGTAGATCGCCGATTTCGACACCCCGAGGCGGTCGGCGATCATGCCAACCGAAGTGGCCTCGTAGCCGTGCTGGTTGAACAGGCTCACGGCAACGAGGATGACGTCGCGGCGGTCGTTACCCGGACGACCGCGACGAGCGGGGGAGTTGGCGTTGGTGTTCATATCGCCCTCCAGCCTAGGCAATGATGAGAAAACGAGGCGGCGCCGTTCCGAAGAACGTGCGCCGCCTCGCGAAGAATCAGCCGAATTGTGCGCTGGGAGGCCAGCGCGCCGGCCGATGGCTATCGCTGCGGGTATTCAGCGATGGGGCGGTCGCGGAAGTCAAGGACGCGCTTGGCCTTACCTTCCGAACGCGCGAGCGTGTTCGGGTCGACAACGTGGATGCGCACCGACGAGCCGATGCGGATCTTGATGTCGTGCTGGAGGGCACGGCCGCAGGCCTCGGCCTCTTCCATGGTGAACTCGGGGCGACGCTCGATGACGACGGTGAGTTCATCCATGCGCTTGGGGCGCGTGAGCTCGAGGTTGTAGTGCGCGCTGAGGGCGGCCTGGCCGAGGGCGAGCTCCTCGATCTGCGAGGGGAACATGTTCACACCGCGCAGGATGATCATGTCGTCGGTGCGCGAACGCACCTTGCGCATGCGGCGCATGTTCGGGCGGGCGTCGCCGGGCAGGAGCACCGAGAGGTCCTTGGTGCGGTAGCGAATGATCGGCATCGCTTCCTTGGTGAGCGACGTGAAGACGAGCTCGCCTTCTTCGCCGTCGGGGAGCACCTTCGTCAGGTCGTCCTTGTCGACGATTTCGGGGAGGAAGAGGTCTTCCCAGATGGTCGAGCCATCCTGGAACTCCACCGATTCGCCCGAAACACCGGGGCCCATGAGCTCCGACAGACCGTAGATGTCAACGGCCTTGAGGTCGAAGCCTTCTTCAATCTCGCGGCGCATCTCTTCGGTCCACGGCTCTGCACCGAGGATGGCGATTTCGAGCGAGGTGTCGCGGGCGTCGAGGCCTTCCTGACGCATCTTGTCAAGAATCGTGAGGAGGTAGGAGGGGGTGACGGTGATGATGCGCGGCTTGAAGTCGTGGATCATCTGAATCTGGCGGTCGGTCTGGCCACCCGACATGGGGATGACCGTGAGGCCAGCGCGCTCGATGCCGTCATGGGCACCGATACCGCCGGTGAACAGGCCGTAACCGTAGGCGTTGTGCACGAGGTCACCCTTGCGAGCACCGGCGAGGCGCAGCACGCGCGCGAAGCCCTGGGCCCACTTGTCAAGGTCGTGGTCGGTGTAGCCCACCACGGTCGGGCGGCCGGTGGTACCTGACGAGGCGTGGATGCGGCGCACCTGGTCCATCGGCACGGCAAAGGTCTTGAAGGGGTAGTTGCGACGCAGGTCGTCCTTCGTGGTGAAGGGGAACTTGGCGATGTCGGCAAGAGTCTGCAGGTCGTCGGGGGTGACACCGGCCTCGTCGAACTTCTCCTTGTACATCTGGACGTTCTCGTAGGCGTGGCGGACTGTCCACTGGAGGCGCTCGAGCTGGAGGGCCTCGAGCTCCTCGCGGCTCATGAGTTCTTCTGGGTCGAGCTGGTTGAGGTCAAACGGGGTGGTGTTCACTATGGCGACTCTGCCTTCTTCTTCTTCGGGTGTGGATGAGGTGAAATGTGGTGGAGCTACTTCGCGGGCTTCGGAATGGTCCGGCTGCGGCCGCGGAAGAGAGTGATCAAAACGGGTTCGGGGTCATTCGGGCCCTGCGCGGTGACTTCAATGTCGTACACACCACTGCGGCCCTCGTGGACAGCCTTGGCGTGCGCGGTGATCGTTTGACCTTGCATAGCGGGACGGAGGAAGTTCACATCGACGCCCGAAGCGACGGTGATGGTGCCATTGTCCTCGTGTGAGTTGCAAGCCAGCGCAAAGGCAGAGTCGGCGAATGCGAAAATCATGCCGCCGTGTGCGATGCCGAAGCCGTTGAGCATTTCTCGGCGCAGTTCCATCTCAATAACTGCCTCGCCAGGCGCGGTGCGTACGACGCGGATGCCCATCCATTCGCTGGCGAAATCGTCCTTGAGGATGCGGTGTTGCGCAGCGAGATCGCCGTACGGGCGCGTGGGGGAGTCGGTCAAAGTCACTCCTTTGTGATTTCCTGAACAGTCTTACAGAAAATAGACCGAATCCCGGTCGTGCGCTAGTCATTCCGGCACTTTCACGCACTTTTCCGCATCCAGGCTGATTTCCAAGCGTGTAGGTGAGGATGGGGTTGACGTGCCGACTGGTGCACATATACTGAACGCACGTTCTGTTATTCTCGGCGGCAGTGTTGCCGTCGAACGAGCACACCAATCAACGCCCACCCCGGGCAAGTCCGTCGAAGGAGACCTCCCGCATGACGAACAATGTGACCGAGTTCCCGCAGCGAGATGACGTCGACCTCGAACGCGCCCAGGCGTACTTCGATGACATCATCGCTCGCGACTCGCGCATCGAACCGGCCGACTGGATGCCGGACGCCTACCGCAAGACGCTGACCCGACAGGTGTCGCAGCACGCGCACTCCGAGATCATCGGTATGCAGCCCGAGGCGAACTGGATCACCCGAGCCCCGTCGCTCAAGCGCAAGGCGATCCTCATCGCCAAGGTGCAGGATGAGGCCGGTCACGGTCTTTACCTCTACTCGGCTGCCGAGACCCTCGGTACCCCGCGCGATGTGCTCAACCAGCAGCTGCTGGATGGCAAGGCGAAGTACTCGTCGATCTTCAACTACCCGGCACGCACTTGGGCCGACATGGGTGCCATCGGCTGGCTCGTCGACGGCGCTGCCATCGCGAACCAGGTGCCGCTGTGCCGCTGCTCGTACGGTCCGTACGGTCGCGCGATGGTCCGCATCTGCAAGGAAGAGTCGTTCCACCAGCGTCAGGGCTGGGAGATCCTCTACACCCTCTCGAACGGCACCCCCGCGCAGAAGGAAATGGCCCAGGATGCGGTGAACCGCTTCTACGGTCCCGCCCTGCAGATGTTCGGCCCGCCGGACGCCGACTCGCCGAACTCGCAGCAGTCGATGGCGTGGAACATCAAGCGCTTCTCGAACGACGAACTGCGTCAGCGCTTCGTCGACATGATCGTCCCGCAGGTCGAGGCGCTCGGCCTCACCCTGCCCGACCCCGATCTCAAGTGGAACGAAGAGCGCGGCCACTACGACTTCGGTGAGCTCGACTGGGAAGAGTTCTTCGGCGTGATCAAGGGTCACGGCCCCTGCAACGCGCAGCGCATGGCCCGTCGCCGCGAGGCACACGACAACGGTGCTTGGGTGCGTGAGGCCGCTGCGGCCTATGCCGAGAAGCAGCAGGCCGCCGACGCGGCTGTCGCGTAGCTCCACATCCACTTTCACAATTTCAATCAACTTACGGGCGGGCCGCACCCGTCGGCCCGCCCGTCTCAACGGAGAGAACGAATGAGCGAGAACAACGTCGCCCCCGCAAAGGGCAACCAGTGGCCTCTTTGGGAGGTCTTTGTCCGATCGTCGCGCGGCCTGAGCCACGTGCACGCCGGCTCACTGCACGCCCCCGACGCCACCATGGCACTGCGCAACGCCCGCGACCTCTACACCCGCCGCAACGAGGGTGTGTCGCTGTGGGTCGTCAAGAGCGAAGACATCAACTCGTCTGACCCGGACCACAAGGACGCCTTTTTCGAGTCCTCGCAGGGTAAGAACTACCGCCACGCCACCTACTACACCCAGTCCGAAGGGGTGAAGCACCTGTGAGCGGTCAGGGATTCGAGTCCGCGACCCTCATTTCGGCCGGCTACGCACTTACTTCTGAAGAGATCCAGCAGAAGGGTGTCAAGGCATCCGAAGATGTCGCCCAGTACGCACTGCGCCTCGGTGACGATGCCCTCATCCTGTCGCAGCGCCTGAGCTGGTGGGTGTCACGCGCGCCCGAGCTCGAGGAAGACATTGCCCTCGGCAACGTCGCCCTCGACCTTCTCGGCCACGCTCGTGTGCTCCTCACCTACGCGGGAAGCGCCTGGGATAAGTCCGAGGATGACCTCGCCTACTTCCGCGAGGAAGAAGACTTCCGCAGCCTCCACCTCGTGGAGCTCCCGAACGGCGACTTCGGTCAGACCATCGCCCGTCAGCTCATCTACTCGGCCTACGCCTTCGAGCTCTACTCGCGCCTCGCGGCCGAGTCGAGCGACGAGACCCTCGCTGCCATCGCGGCGAAGTCGGCCAAGGAGGTCGACTACCACCTCGACCACGCCGAGCAGTGGTACCTGCGCCTCGGCATTGGCACCGAAGAGGCGAACCGTCGTCTGCAGGCCGGCCTTGACTATGTCTGGCCCTATGTCGACGAGCTGTTCGAAGACGAAGACCTCCACGACCGCCTTGAGGGCGTCGCGGTTCGTCCCTCGTCGCTGCGCGATGCCGTCATGGCTCGCATCACCGACGTCGTCGAGCGCTCGAACCTCACCCTTCCCACTGATCCGCAAGCCGTGACCGGCGGTCGTCGCGGCGAGCACCGTGAGCACCTTGGCTACATCCTGGCCGAGATGCAGGTGCTCGCACGCAAGCACCCCGGCGCAACCTGGTAATCAACATGTCGACCAACACACACCCAGATGTCGCGCACCGACCCGCTCAGGCTGACGCCGCGCGCGTCTGGGATATCGCGGCCACCGTGTGCGATCCCGAGATCCCGGTGCTCACCATCGCCGATCTCGGGATCCTCCGGGATGCCTTCGTGGGCTCGGATGGCACCGCTCAGGTGATCATCACGCCGACCTACTCGGGCTGCCCCGCGATGAACACGATCAAGGCCGATGTCGAACAGTCGCTGCGCACTGCTGGCTACGAAGACATCGAGGTCAGCCTCGTGCTCTCACCGGCGTGGACGACCGACTGGATGACCGAAGACGGCAAGCAGAAGCTCGAGGAGTACGGCATCGCGCCCCCGAGCGGTAACTCTGCTGTCGGATCACAGCGTGGTCCCACCCGACTCGCGCTCGCCGTGCGCTGCCCGCGCTGCGGCTCCATCAAGACCAACGAACTGAGCCGATTCGGCTCGACCTCCTGCAAGGCGCTCTATCAGTGCGCTGAATGCAAGGAGCCCTTCGACTACTTCAAGGTGCACTAGTGACGAACGAAGCCAACATCGACAACGTCGCCGGCAACGAAGCCAGCGAACCCACGAAGCGCCGCGCGACCTTCCACACCCTCAAGGTGAGCCAGGTCCGCAAGCTCACCGACAAGGCGATCGAAGTCTCGTTCGCCGTTCCCGAAGAACTCAGCGACGAGTACGACTACGTCGCCGGTCAGTACGTGGCGCTACGCACCACGATCGATGGCCAGGACGTGCGTCGTAGCTACTCGATCTGTGAGGCCCCGACGCCCGGAACCATCAAGGTCGGCATCAAGCGTGACTTCGGCGGCCTGTTCTCGAACTGGGCCAACGACAACCTCGAGCCCGGCTTTGAGATGGACGTCATGAGCCCCCAGGGTGCGTTCGTCTCGAAGCACCAGCTCACCGGCATGAACAACCCCGAGGCGCTCTCGGATGAGGTTGTTTCAGACGGTGGCGCTCGTTTCGTTGCCGCGGCCGCCGGTTCGGGAATCACCCCGGTCATCGCGATTGCGAAGTCGCTCCTCGCACACGAGGGCACCTTCGTCGATCTCATTTACGCAAACCGCGCCGCGAGCGATGTGATGTTCCTCGAGGACCTCGCTGACCTTAAGGACCGCTACCCGACCCGTCTCGCCGTGCACCACGTGCTCTCGCGCGAGCAGCGTCAGGCGCCGATCTACTCGGGCCGCCTCGACGACGAAAAGCTCAAGCAGATCTTCGAGCACATCATCGATGTGCCGGCGATCGACGAGTGGTTCCTCTGTGGCCCGTTTGAGCTCGTGCAGCTCATTCGTGACGAGCTCGACGCCCGCAAGGTGCCCGCTGAGAAGGTGCGCTTCGAGCTCTTCTCGACCGGTCAGCCGGGCGATGGCCAGCAGTCGCAGGCCGGCCGCCCCGTCGAGGTCGACCCCGAGGGTGAGAACTTCGACATCGGCTTCGTTCTTGACGGTCTCTCGGGTGACGTGAAGTCGCCGAAGTCGGCCCGCGAGACCGTGCTCAACGCGGCCCTGCGCGTGCGTCCCGATGTGCCCTTCGCCTGCGCCGGTGGCGTCTGCGGTACCTGCCGCGCCAAGGTTGTTGAGGGCTCGGTCGACATGGCCGAGAACTACGCACTCGAGAAGGATGAGGTCGACCGCGGTTACGTACTCACCTGCCAGGCGCGTCCGACCACCGACAAGGTGCTGGTCGACTTCGACGCCTAGGCGTTGGTTGACGAGCGGGAGATATGCATCCGATGAGCATGATTGAACTCAAGATCGACGGCGGTGTCGCCGAGGTCGTCCTCAACGCACCGAAGAAGCTGAATTCGCTTGGCGAGCAGGATCTGCTCGACCTCGCGGCGGCGCTCGACGAGGCTGCGGCGGCGGGCGCGAAGGCGCTCTACCTGCGCGGCGAGGGCCGGGCGTTCTGCGCTGGTCGCGATATCGCTGGTGTGGTGCCAGCTGAGGACGACGTTGCCGACTTCCTCGGCAACAAGGTCACCGGCGTGCTCAAGAAGATCAGCGAGTTCCCGGCGCCGACGTTCGCGGCGGTGCAGGGTGCTTGCCTCGGCGTCGGCCTTGGCCTCGCGCTCGCCTGCGACGTGGTGTACGTCGCCGAGAGCGCGAAGATCGGCTCGCCGTTCGCGAACCTCGGTGCCACGCTCGACTCGGGTGGCCACTGGCTGTTCACCGAGCGTCTCGGCACGCACCGCACCCTTGACCTCATCTACACGGCTGAGTTCATGTCGGGTCGCGAAGCCGTCGAGCAGGGGCTGTTCAGCCGCTGGGTTGCTGATGACGAGCTCGATGAGTTCACTCGATCGCGGGTGGCTCGCGTCGCGGAGGGCGCGCAGCTCGCGTTCGCCACGTCGAAGAAGCTCGTGCAGGATATCCGCGACCGTCGCATCGGCATGTGGGAATCGATTGCTGACGAGAACGTCGCGCAGGGAGAACTCTGCAAGAGCGAGGACTACGCCGAGGGCTTCAAGGCCTTCCAAGAAAAGCGCAAGCCGACCTTCACCGGTAAGTAGCTCAAGCTTCGAGAGCCCCGGTAGCCAGACCTGGCTACCGGGGCTCTCGGCGTTTTCGCGCGCTGGGGCTCTGGATGCGCCTAGATATCCGGCTCGCTCGGCACCTCGCGCACAACCCGAGCCGGATTCCCAACCGCAATGACGCCCGCCGGCAAATCCTTCGTGACGACCGAACCCGAGCCAACGACGGTGCCAGCACCGATGGTGACGCCACCGAGCACCTGCACGCCGCCGCCGAGCCACACATCGTCGCCGATGGTGATGGGCTTGCCCCATTCAAGCCCAGAGGCACGAGTCTCAACATGCAGCGGATGCCCAGCCGTAAGCAACTGCGTACCCGGTCCGATGAGCACGCGCTTGCCGATGGTGATCGGCGCCACGTCGAGGAACACGCAATTGAAGTTGACGAAGCTACCGGCACCAAACCGAATGTGTGGTCCATAGTCGCAGCGGAACGGCGGGATGATGCGAGTGCCATCACCGAGACGACCGAAGAGTTGTTGCAGAAGCGTGGTCGCCGCATCCGTGTCATCGGGATCGAGCAGGTCAAGTTGATGGGCAAGCCGGCGTGCCCGGTGGCGTTCGGCGAGGAGCGCCGGATCACTATCCAGGTAGGGCTCGGTGGCGAGCATACCGACGCGCGCCGAGTCACGATCGATCCATTCGAGGGCGTCGAGGAGCGAGCTGATCTCACGCACCTGCGCAGCATCCTGACTCGCCGCATCCTGGTCAGCGGCTGACGCCGCGCCGGTCGCATCGAAGTGCAGCGGCTGCACGCCGAGACCGAGCGCGGCGGTCGCGTCGATCTCACGGTCGCCGATGGCGATCGTTTCGGCCGGGTCGAGCCCGAACATCTCGAGCGCAAGGCGGTGCATGGATGCATCAGGCTTGCGCGCGTGCCCATCCGGCGCGCAGATGAGCCCGTCGATATCGAGGCCGGTGGCATCGAGCAGGGCCTGGGCACTCTCGCGATCGCGATGCGTGACGATGATGTTCTTGCCACCGGCCGCTTGCACCGCCGCAATGACGGCCTCGGCGCCAGCCATGACTGGCGGCGGGGATGCTCGCCAGGCGGTCTTCAGTGCGGCGTAAGCACGCTCGAACTCGGCACGTTCAATGCTGTGCTCGGCTGCCAGCGCCGTCATCGTGTTGGCGATTGAGGTCGTGCGGGTGGACCGTTCGATGGCGTCGAGCGGCACGTCAATGTCGTGGGCGCGGGCGACGTTGGCGAAGGTGCGATCGACGGCCGGGTAGGTGTCGATGAGCGTGCCGCCCATATCCCAAATAATGTTGCGGATGGGCATACGGTGATCCTAGGTAGCGAGCGGTTAGACGATGCTGGTCTCGTCGTCGCGGCCAGGAACCGGGGCGCCGACGGGGAAGCCTTCTGCGGCGTAGCGGTCGTAGATCGTGTCCCAATCGAGTTCGGGGGAGTCGACGCCATAGCTGCGTTCGAGCTTTGCGACGCACTGGTGCCATCCGGCGGCTGAGCGCGCGGCCTCGTTGTCATTGATGAGTTTTTCAACGAGGGCGAAGGTGGTGTGCTTGCCATCGTTGCTCAGGGTGATCGTTACTTCGTGACCGCCACCGAAGGTGAACGAGAGCACTTCAGGGTCGACGAACTTGGTGATCGTGCCGGTGAACTCAATGCCTTGTTCGGCATCAGTGAAGGTGACCTCAGCGCCCTCGTGCGGCTCGAAGTCGACGGCGAAGGGGAACCAGGCGCTCAAACCGAGCGGGGTGAGTGATTGTGACCACAGGCGCCCGGCAGGAACGGGAAGTTGTGCGGACAGGCGGACAGCGGGTGAACCATCGCGGGTAGTGAGCTGTGCGTGCGTCATGGTGAGGAAGCCTACGCGAGCCGGGTGACATTCCGGAAAAGCGATCGGTGGCGCGTCGATGAGTCGAGCGCCACCGAACTTCGTCAGTGAACTAGAGATTCGGCGACTGGCCCATCGTGACGGTGATCTCGTGCACGGTGCCGTCGCGGATCACCTTGAAGACAACTTCTTGGCCAACAGAGAAACCACGGACGGTACCCACGAGGTCGCGGGAGCTGGAAATCGTTTCACCGTCGGCCTCGATGATCACGTCGCCGACCTGAATTCCGGCCTGTTCAGCGGGGCCGCCAGGCTCGACGGTGCGCACCTGGGCGCCAAGCGTTTCCACGCCATTGAGAATTGCGGTGCCGTCGCCATTGGTGGTGCCGAGGAGGGCATGGGCAACGTCACCGGTTTCGATGAGCTGGGTGACGATGTGATTGGTGAGATCGACCGGGATCGCAAAACCAATGCCGATATTGCCCGATTGCGAGCCATTCAGGGTCGCAATGGCCGAGTTGATGCCGACGAGCTCACCGGCGCGATTCACGAGGGCGCCGCCGGAGTTGCCGGGGTTGAGGGCGGCCGAAGTCTGGATGGCATTCGTGATCGCGGCGGCCTGATTAGCACCCGAGCCGGTGGCGATTGGCCGGTCAAGCGCCGAGACAATGCCGGTCGTCACCGAGCCAGAGAGCCCGAGCGGGTTGCCGATCGCCGCGACCTCGTCGCCGACTCGGAGCGCGTCAGCATCGCCTCGCGCAAGGGGCACGAGCGAGGCGGGCTGATTGTCGAGCACGACCACCGCGAGGTCGGTCGGTGCATCGCTACCAATTACCGTGCCGGCGAAGACCTGATTATCGACGAGTACCGAGACGCGGCCCTCCGGTGCGTTCTCGACGACGTGGTGGTTCGTGACGATGTGGCCGGCGTCGTCCCAGACGACACCGGAGCCCTGGCTTCCGCCGCCAGCATCGCTCCCGGCAACCTGAATGGCGACGACTGAATTGGCGACCGTGGCGGCGACTGCGGTCCAATCGCCGCCGGAGCCCTCGGCGAGGCTCGACCCGCCGTCGCTCGACTGGCTCGTGGCAGCGGGCTGCGGGGGTTCGCCGATGCCCATCGCAGTGAACGCGGCTGCCGTGCCGCCGCCGACGATGAGTGAGGTAGCGGCTGCCGTGGCGATGATCGCGGTCCACGGTGTGCGAGCCTGGCGGTCACGCGGATGCGGCGCACGGGAAGATCCGCGAGGGCTCGTTCGAAGTATTGCTCGCGCTGACGCGGTTGTCGCGGGTGCGTCTCGTGGCCCGGGCTCGGCTGTGGCCGGGTGAGCCTGGGTGGTCGACCCGTACGGCTCCGACGGCGCATACTCGCTCTGCTCGCGCGCTCCCGGGTGCGGTGACGTTGAGACCGGCGGTGGAACTGCATCCGAGTGCTGGGGTGGCTGCGGGAGGTGCGGAAGCGGCGGCATCCCTTGGGCTGGCCGGTGGGCTCCCTGAAGCTGCCAGGGAAACTGGTGGTCCGCCGTTTCATCGGGGCCCGGAGTTGGTGCATCGGAATTGGTCACCAGCTAACGGTGCACCTTCGGCGCTGTAAGCCCACTGAATCCGGCCTGCATTCGGGCTGAATTGGCACTGCCCGGCGGCTGAGATCCGTCAACGTTCGGGCAACACTCAGGTGGCGCACCCGGGCATCCCAGCATCCGACGGCGCGGGCGGCATATCTTTGGTGGTGTCCTGCGCAGTTGGGGGACTACACAAGGGATCAGAACCAAATTGGGCCGCCGCGAGATTCTCGCGGCGGCCCAATTTGTTGGCGTCGGGGTTGCTAGTGCTGGTGCTGGCTTACGGCTCGCCCTGCCATGCGCACGAGAACGGCGCACCGCCGTGGCGACGCTTCGCTACGGCCGCGGTCGTGAACTGCTTCGCGGCACGCGCGGCATCGAGCGGCGAGTACCCCTTCGCAAGCTCGGCGGTGAGCGCTGCGGCGAGCGTGCATCCGGCGCCGGAGACCTTGTCTTGACCGAACTTCGGGGCCGACAGAATCGTCGCCTCACCGTTCGAGACGAACACGTCGGTCGCCTCGGTGCCTGGCTGGTCGATGCCGAGCTTGGCATACACGTGCGGCACGCCCTGGTCGGCGATCGCGCGAGCGGCTTCGATGAGCTCGTCGACGGTTGTGATGCCCTTGTGGCCTGAAAGCACCTCAGTCTCGAAGAGGTTCGGGGTGACGACCGTCGCCCGCGGCAGGATGAGTTCGCGCAGCGCATTATCGACGTCGAGCGCTTCGCTCGCCTCCTGCCCCTTGCAGATGAGCACCGGGTCGACGATGACGTTGCGGAACTGGCGCTCGTCAAGGATGCGGGCGACGGTTTCGATCATGGGCACTGAGCCGAGCATGCCGATTTTCACGGTGTCGAGTTGCTCGTGCACGCCGAACGCCGCCTCGACCTGTGCGGCGGTGACCTCCGGCGGGATCGGGTGGACGCGGTGCTTCCAACCGTCTTCCGGGTCGAACGAAACGATGAGGGTGAGCGCGGCCGAACCGAAGGTGCCGAGCTGGTGGAAGGTGCGCAGATCAACCTGCGCGCCCGCGCCGCCGCTCGCCTCGGATCCGGCGATGGTGAGCACGTTGGGAATCATGTGGGGGCTTTCTCGAGTCCTAGTGCGGAGAACTACCGCTAACCAACCAGGGTAAGGGAATGGCCAGCTAGTCGCGTACGACGGGGCGGGATGCGTCGGCCGACCATTGGCTCCACGAACCGGGATAGAGGCGGCCAACGCCGAGGCCGGCGTGTTCGAGCACGAGAAGGTTGTGGGTAGCGGTGACACCTGAGCCGCAGTACGAGACGACCGGGGTGCCGCGTTCGATGCCGATGGCGGCGAAGCGGGCGCGGAGGGTGTCGAGGTCGGCGAGGGCGCCGTTGACCAAATGTTCGCGTGTGGGGATGCTCCGGGCGCCGGGGATGTGCCCGGGCCGCGGATCGACGGTATCTTCGCCGTGGAAGCGCTCGGCGGGCCGGGCGTCGATGAGTACCGTCTCGTCGTCGAGATCGGCCACCTCGTCGGCCTCGGCGATGAGCCAGGCGGGCCACGGGGATGCACGGAACCTCACGGGCGCTGGCGTCGGCACCTCTATGGTGTGGGGTTCGGGGCTCGCAGCGATGCCGCCGTCGAGTACGGCAGCCGGATGCCCGAGGGCGCGCAGGAGCCAAACGAGTCGCGCCGCGTAGACGCCGCCTTCGTCGTCGTAGGCGATGACGGGGCGCGTACCGTCGATGCCGAGTTCGCCCATGCGGGTGGCGAAGTGGATTGGGTCGGGGAGCGGATGGCGGCCACGTTCGGGGGAGGCCGGGTCGGAGAGGTCGGTGTCGACGTCGACGAAGACGGCACCGGGGAGGTGGCCCGCGAGGTATTCCTCGTGTTTCGGGCCGGCGAGGGTCCAACGCACATCGGCGAGAATCGGCTGGGGAAGTGCGGTGTCGACACGGCGGGCTTCGACCCACGCCCAGTCAACAAACGGCGGAACAGCGGTACTCATGCCTCGAGCGTAGGCGGCTCAGCGCCTTGTTGGTCGAGGCAACCCACCCACTTTGGTTGGTCGAGTTGCGGCGGGGTCTCGCTTGGCTTCGCAACTCGACCAACCAACAACCTGGGTGATCGAGTAGGCCCGTAGGGCCGGATCGAGACCCCCAGGCCGCGGGTCTCGATCCGCTTCGCTACTCGACCAGCCAAAGGGGGCTGCGCCTTACGCGCCTACCCGATCAGCCAGCGTGGGCAGCAGCTCCATCAAACTCCGTAGCGCATCCGCATCCCCGTGCTGTCCTTCCCGATCAACGAGCACCGCCTGCATCCCGAATGCCCGCGCCGCCGCCACATCGATATCTGGCCGGTCACCCACATGCAGCACCCGCTCCGGCGCAAACCCCACCGCAGCGCACGCAGCCTCATACATCCGCGGGCTCGGCTTTGGCGCGCCGACGTCGTCGGCGGTAATCAGCCGGCCGAGCCGATCGCCCACACCTATTGCATCGAGCTTCGCCCGCTGAATCGGTCGGATCCCGTTCGAGAGCACCGCTACCGGCAAATGCAATTCCGCGAACGCCTCGAGGAACGGCGCGACGTCGGGAAACGGTTGCCAATGCCGCTCATACGCCGCAACATACTCGGCGAATTGCGCATCCAATTGCCAATCGTCACCGGGCAAGCCGCCGATGAGCGGCAGGAACTCGCGCACCCGCCCGCGTCGCTGCGCGGCGAAATCAATCTCACCGCGTTCCCAGCGGCCAAACCACTCGTGCTCGATGCGCAGCCATTCTGCGGCAAGCTCCGCAGTCGTGGCACTTCCGAGCGCACCGATCCACTCACCGAAGCCCGCAGTTGCCGAGGCATCGTGGTCGTGCAGCGTGCCATCGAGGTCAAATACCACTGCTGAGATGGGTGTGCTCACGAGAGTTCCTTCGGGAGCTTCGCGCGCATCCGTTCAATGGGTACGAGTTCGTCGTCGACCTGCGGATATTTCGCGCGTACATACTGGGCAAATAGCGGCGAGGCGAAGCGGATGCGGCCATGTCGCACTGCCACGAGGTCGCCTTCGCGGATGAGGGCAGCACGCACCACGCTGAGCTGCTTCTGGGTGCGGCCGAGCACTTCGGCGACGTCAGCAGTGCGAGCTTCGGGTCCGCAGAGATCGACAGCGGCGAGATATTCGCGTTCGCGATCGCTGAGTTCATCCCAGCGCGGCTCGAGGGTGGTGGTTTCAAGCCGGTCAGCGACAACGGGAATCGCCGCCTCGACATCGGCGAGCGTGAGTTGCTCGGGCCCGGGCGCCTGCTTCCACACTTCGGCGGCGAGTAGCTGCAGGTGGGCCGGATACCCGTGGGTAAAGGCGAGCGCGCGGTCGAGCGCGGCGGGTTCCCAGTGCACCCCGCGCTGTTGCGCGGGTGCGACGAGCGCGAGCTTCGCATCGGTGGGGCTCAGCGACACCGGCAGCGTTTCGACGCGAAAGAGGCGGTCAGGATGCGTCACCCCGGCGGCCTTGAGCGCAGCGAAGGTGTGCGGCAGGCCGCAGCCGGCGAACAGCAGGGGAGCGGTGCCGTGGTGCACGCTCGCTTGCTGGAGGACTGCCGCGAGAAGGGCGAGATCGCGTGGGTCGGCCACCTGAATCTCATCGAGGGTGATCAGGATGCCGCCGCGGCGACGCTTCTTGCGGATCGCCTCGGCCACTTCGCTGAGTCGCTTCGCAAGCATCCGGGCATCGCGCGGCTCGCCCCGCGCGGGACGTTCGCGGTGGTTGAGGTCGATGCCGGCACGCATCCCGGCGAAGCCGACTTCGAGGCCGCCGAGCCACCCGGTGAGGCGATCCCAGAGCGGTTCTTTCTCGGAACGATCAATCGCCTGCGCGGTGAGTGAGGCCATGAGCCCTTCGCCATGGGCGACGGCTTGAAAGCTGAGGAGGTCAAACCCGGCTTCTTCCGCTTGGTGGGCGAGGGTTGCGAGGAGCACCGTCTTACCGACACCGCGCGGGCCGACGAGGAGCCAGTCGTCGGCGGCATTGCGTCCGTCAGCGGCGACTTCGTTGAGCTGCAATGCCCAATCGGCGATGAGGTCGTCGCGGCCGGCGAGAAGCGGTGGTCGGCGGCCAGGTCCGGGGGAGTAGAGGCGTCCCTGCATGAGGGCAGAGTAGGCGATCGACCTGAATAGATCGGTTTAGATATGCGGCAATATCTCTGCGAATCTACATGGATGCACTGGGCTAGCTGTCGGGGTCAGCTTCTGTTGACGAATTCTCAGCATCTTCTGAGGATGCGAGCGCTGCAATTGAGGCCGCGAACCGTTGCTGCGCACCCTGCTTCGTGAGCTTGAAGCTCGTGCCGATCTTGGCCCATGAGACCTTCTCGGCTCGGGCATTGCTTACCGCGAGTAGCTCGAGTTGCTCGGCAATCTCGCGGATCTGCCGGGCTTTATCGAGGGTGTCGAGGGGTGCGTCCGCCCGTTCGAGCGCCACGAGCGACTCGATAAGTTCGCGACGAAGCTCGTCGAGTTCGCGGTGGTGCGGTGGCGTCGACATAGCATCACCATACCAACAAACGGCAACCCGAAGTTGACGAAGTGGTCAATAGCTGGTTGACTCGTGTTGTTCGACCGGGAAACTCCCGGAACCATGACCCACTGGAGGTAACACCATGGCGAAGAAGCAGGACAAGAAGGCCGACAAGGCCGAGAAGCTTTCGAAGAAGGCAGCGCTCAAGGCTGAGAAGGCTGCGAAGAAGGCCGACAAGAAGCAGGCGAAGGCGAAGAAGGCTGACGCCAAGAAGGCCTCGAAGAAGGCTGCTGCTGCGGCAAAGAAGGCCAAGAAGGGCGCCAAGGCGAAGGCGGCCAAGAAGGCCAAGAAGAAGTCGAAGAAGAAGTAACTTCTGCGCGAATTCCAGCGGCGGTGCATCCGGTTCTCGGATGCACCGCCGCTATTTCGTGTCGGGGGAGTGACCGATGCGTCGCGGCTTCCGGCGCGCTGGGGCATTCCCGCTCGCGCGCTGAGGCACGCAAAGCCCTACCTCTCGCGCTAATCCGCGTGCTTCCGACTAATCCGCTTGTTGCAGCGCGCGGATTAGTCGGAAGCACGCGGAATAGCCGACTCGGCCGTGCGCGAGGCAACCGAAACGCCACAGCTGGCGTGCTGAGGCGCTCGAAGCGAAGCACACATCTGCACGGAAGTGCCGATTTGGCCCCGATGATGCTCCGTGAGGTATCAAGACCCTCAATTTGGCACTTCGGTGCAGATTGGCTACCGGCTACGCCCGCAATGCCGCGATCTCCGCCGCAAGATTCGCCCGAGCCCGCGATTCCCACAGCTCCCGCGCCCGCGCACTCGCGTAAATCCACTCCCGCTGCAGGTAGCTCTCGAGGATGCGCGCCCGACCCTGACGAAAATCCTCCTCGGGAACAAACTCATACTCGTCCCGCACAGCCTCGGTGTAGCGCTGATAGTGGGCACGTCCCGCGGCAAAGATCGAAAGGTCAGCATCGAGCAGGGGAGCGGCATCCGGATTCTCCGCATCCGAGCTGCCGGGCTTTGTCGCGAGCACCAGCCGCACCACGGCATCGACGCGACGTTCGCTCAGCCCCAATCGACGCAGTTCCGCACCGGCAAGCTCCGCCGAGTCATGCTCATCGTCGGGCGTGCCCTGATAGATCGCATCGTGGAACCACGCCGCGAGCTGCACCTCGACATCGGTCGGCGCAAACGCATCCGAGGCCAGGGGAGCGGAGCCCTCGAGCGAGAGCTGGTCGAGCGCGAGCAGCACATCGTGCAGGTGCGAGAGATCGTGATAGCGGCGGTGCGGTTCGCTCCAGCGATCGATGAGGGATGCACCGAGCTGCCCCCACGGCGAAGTTTCGATCTCGAGCCGCTCACCAAGCCGCGCCCACTCGTCGTGGAGGTAGGCGATGCGCTGTCGGCGGGCGGCTTCGGGCCGATCTGCGCGACGCACTCGCAGTTCGGATGCGACGAGTCGCGAGAGCAGTTCGCGCCCCGAGACCGCCTCGGCGCCGGAAGCAACGGCGGTTCCGTGCAGCCGTTCGGGCACGTCGTAGTGATCGAGGTCGAAGGCGCGGCGGGGGAGTCCGAGCGCTTGCGCGAAGGCGTGCAGCTCAGCGTGGTCACTGTCCGAAACCATGTGGCTCCAGATCGTGCCGTGCGCGCGCCAATACGGCGGGTCAATGAGCACCGTCATTGCGTCAGCCTACTCCCGGGATACGCATTGGTCTCGGTACAGCCTTCGGTCCACGCTTCGAGGGCCTCAGCGCGCCGCTCGACCAGCCAATTTCGCATGGGTGGTCGAGTAGGAGCGAAGCGACGGATCGAGATCGCGCCCGGCTACGCTGAAGTCATGTGGCACGTTGCAGCAGACTGGCACCTCGACGACGAGCGGCCCGAAGGTGGCTACGTCAATGTCGACCTGCGCAGGCCCAATCTCGCCATCCAGATCGAGTTTGACCGCGGTGAAGCGTCGCGACTGACCGGGTTGCTCGACAGTGTCTCAGGGGAGTCACGCGCCAGCTTCACTGCGACGGTGCCGATCTCAGCCGGTGCACTGCTCGGTTCATCTATGTTCTGGACCGCCTCACCGCAGGGAATCGCCCTCCTCGCTGGCCATGCCGACGAGGGGTGGGAGATCCGCATAGATGAGATTCCGCTACAGGCTATCCGCGACCTGGTAGCTGCGGCACTGAACGCAGAACGTGGAATCTGACTTGTGAGGCGCGTTCGTCGGCAGTGGGGCTGGCAAGCAACAACTACTGGTAACCCTGCGTATCAAGGTTGGGCGTATACGAGCTGAGTCAGGCTGTGGTTCAGCCGAGGGGCCTGACATCGCGAGCGTGGTCACGGCCTTGGCAGCAACGCCGATCGCGGGCACCATGGCGCGTGCGCCGATCTGCTCGGCCAGGGGCGCGCAGCGGGACCGTGCTGCTTCATCTGTCGGAGAACGCAGCGCGGCACCGGCACCACTGCGCATCCGGCTCGGGCATGTTCCCCCGCGAAGGGCTGGGGCAGTCAGTTCCGGCCTTCAGAGCGACGCGGGGGAGGGAATCGAGGACGCGTGCTCGGCGGCATGTGGGGATGCGACTGAGGGTCTGCGCTGGCGCTGGCCTAGACTCAGCACTGAGCGGGGACGGTTGTCCACGCTCCTGGTCGATCCATCCAGGAAGGTTGGGACATGTTCTTCAGGGCTCGGGCCAGCCTGTAAGTGGCGAGTAACAGGACCGCGCTGGAACGTCGCGCGGTCCTTTGTTCTGCCCACTCGCCCGCTCATTCCTGAGGGAAGTTCATGTCTTCTACCGATTCCTCTTCTTCTCTGCGATCCTCGCTACCACGGCCCAGGTGGCCATTGCTATTGTCCAATGCCTTGGATGCCGCTGGGCGTCGGGGTGTCGACTTCGTAACTGATGTCTTGGCGGTACTGGTTCTTGGAGCCAGTGCTGCGCAGATGGGTTTGCTCAACGCCATCGGAACACTGGCATTCCTCGTGCTGGGGATCCCGATTGGGGTCCTGGTCGACCGCTCGCCCACGGTGCGGCTGCTCGCTGGCTCTGGCCTGGTCCGAGCAATGCTGCTGGCGACGGTGATCACTGCCCTGGCACTGGACTCGCTGACCATGGTCCACTTGTACCTGGTCGCTGGGTTAGTCGGCACCACTACGGTCGTCACCGAGACCACACAGACTGCCATTGCCCCTCGAGTCGCCGGACAGGACGCGGTGGCCGCCCTGGAGATGCTCGATCCTCCACGCGATGAGTTCCCGCCTCGCCCCGACGAGACCTGTCACTATTACGAGGCGGAAATCAGCTTCTTCGAACGAGTCGACGTCCACGTCGTCTGCTTCGCCTCCGACCAGGTCAGCAGGATCGGAACGGTTCCCGCGCCATGACCCCGGAGGATCGCACCGACACCCCGCCGATCCGTGTCCTGATCGCGGATGACGACCAGCTCGTCCGCACCGGCGTCGCCGCTATTCTCGCCTCCGCCACTGACCTTGACATCACCGCCCTCGCCAGCAACGGCCACGAGGCCGTCGATGCCGCGGCAACACACCGCGTTGACGTCGCACTGCTGGATATCCAGATGCCACGACTCGACGGCATCGGAGCTCTCCGTGAGATCCGGCACCGACTGCCCGAGCTTCCGATCGCCATGCTCACCACCTTTTCCGACGACCATCTCATCGCCGATGCGATCAACGCCGGCGCCCTCGGTTTCCTCCTCAAGTCCGACGAACCTCAGCAACTCATTGCCGGCGTCAGGGCCCTCGCGCACGGCGGAGGCGCGTTCTCCCCTCGAGTCGCCCGCTGGCTCGCCGCCGAGCAACGAGCGGGCCACCGCACCCGAACCGCGCGAGACGAACTCACTGCCCTGCTCACCGAGCGCCAGATCGAGCTCCTCACCCACATCGCTCGCGGACTCTCCAACGCCCAGATCGGCAGGGCCATGCATCTGTCCGAAGGCACCGTCAAGCAATACGTCTCCCAGCTCTTCAACACCCTCGGCATCGACAACCGTGTCCACGCCGCCATCACCGCCTACCGACATGGACTCATCACCTGAAGCCGACCCTGACCACACTAATGGTGGGTAGTGGCGCACTCGAGAGCATGGTCATCGTCGGCATCTAGATGGCGGTCGTCTACAGCGGCGCAATCTTTTAACCAAAGTGGACAGCGCGTCCGCGATCAGTCCCCGCTCCCCTGATCGTCGAAGGCAGTAGCGTCGTGACGGTTTCGATGCGCGTGATGATCGCGAGGGATGGCTACAAGCACCTCCTGCGCACGGTCGCGGCCAAGGACGACGACCGCGAGCCAACCCCGTAGGGCCGGCAAAGTAGTTGCGTTTCGATCGGGTAGTTTCTGCGGTTCCCAGATTACGGGCTTAAGGGTCGTTCGTGCTGTCCGCACAGGCCTCAGTCAACCTGCGTCTCGATGCAGTAGCGTCGCAGTTCTGCGATCATCGCGGTCTTGGGGGTGCTGACGAAGCGGAACGCATGGCTGAAACGGACGCGCATTCCTCCAGCCTCGAGGTAGCCGTCGCAGGAAGCGCGTCGTCCGTGGGTGACGACAGAAATGACCTCCACCCGCTCGGGAGAACGGCGGGCGCACCTCTCGGGCTGCACTGGGGCCGCTGTGTGTGGATTTCTCGATGAGCGTCCAGCTCATGTCATCGGCAAGCCACTCGGAGAGGGCCTCCAGCTCTCCCTTGGCCCGGTTCACAACGAAGTCTCCGTCAACGCACTTCCGTGAAGACTCATGGTGCTATGGCTCGATCCGATGCGCCCGGCCTTTCTCCGCGATCGGCACGCACATTTCGATGGGTCTATCAGGCTCCCAGCTGACCTGTCCTTGGTAGATGATGCCGAGTTTCCCGGTGGCGCCGTCTCGCTAGTCGGCCATGGCGAAGCAGTGTCGCCGCCGTGTTGCTCCTGCTCACGTCTCACAACTCACATCGAGTCGCCGCTCGCCCATGAGCCGAACTTCGGGGACGCTGCTGTACCACGCATGATGAGAATCACGCAGGGCACGTAGAGTGCTGCGGCGCAGAGCCAGAGGAAGCCGTCGGCGTTGATGTAAGTGAGCGCGAAGATCGTTGTGAAAGCGACCGGTCCGAAGATCGATGTGACGCTGTTGATGCTGGCGAGCACACCCTGGAGGCGCCCTTGGTGCTGTTCATCGACGCGCTGGGAGAGAAGGGTTTGCAGAGCGGGGAGGCCGATGCCACCGATCCCCAGTGCCGCCAAGATAGGCGCCATGGAAAATGCGTCAGTGACAATCGCCAGGCCTACGAGACCCAAGGCGTCGGTAACACACCCGATGATGACTGTTTTTGCCTCACCGATCCACTCCACGATGCGGCCAGTAAGGAGGGCCTGCACGAGAACCTGTACGATCCCGAAGACGGACAGGGAGATTCCAACTTCGACGGGACTCCAGTCGAGGCGGTGTTCAGTAAACAGCACCCAGGTCGCACCTGGAGCCTGCCCAATGAATTGAACAAGGCCGAATGCGACTAATAGGAAGGTAATCCCAGGCACCGCGCTGAGGCCGGGGCGACCACGATGCTGAGCGAGCGACGCAGAGCGCGCAGGGGAATCAGGACGGGTCTCGCGTAACAAGATAAAGGTGAGTGCCAGATTGCTCGCTGAGAGAAGAGCAGCGAGCAAAAACGGCAGATGTGGCGAGATGGCACCGAACAGTCCACCCATGGCTGGCCCCGCGATCATTCCGCCGCCATAGCAGGCACTGAGTAAACCGAAACGCTTGGCGCGCTGGTGGGGTGGCGTGATGTCGGCGATCACGGTGGCGGTGACCGCATTGGTCGCTCCGGTTATCCCAGCCACTGCACGGGCGATATAGAACACCGACAGAGCGGATGTCGTGGCGAGCACGAGATAGTCGACGGTCGCACCGGCCAGGGAAACAAGCAGCACCCGGCGGCGGCCGAATCGGTCCGACAGTGTTCCCAGTACGGGGGCAAAGATGAACTGCATTACCGCGTAGAGCGCGATCAGCACTCCGACGTTCAGCGGAACCGCATCAGCGGTGACCCCTGCCTCGTGTAGCAGTGCGGGGAGAATCGGCATCACCAGGCCCATGCCGGCGGCGTCGAGGCTAGCCGTGATGAGGACCGTGGCCAACGAGCCACGAGCGGAAGTGAGAGATGACACCTTATCAACGATAAAGTTATCGATGATAAAGTGCAAGCATGGCTCAGAAACAAGCGCGACTCGATCGTGCAGCAGTCTTGCGCGGTGCGAGGCATGTGCTCAATAACACGGGGATCGACGGTTTCACCACGCGGGCGCTGGCTGCGCATCTGCGGGTGCAGCAGCCAGCGCTCTACTGGCACTTTCGGACAAAGGGCCACCTGCTCGGATCGCTCGCAGCTGATGTGCTTGATCGCGAACACCACGCCTCACTCCCAGAGTCAGGGGAGCGCTGGGACGACTTTCTCCTGCGCAACGCGCGGAGCTTCCGGACAGCGCTTCTGGCAGTCCGGGATGGAGCACGGCTGCACGCAGAGTTTCACCGTCAAAAGAGTGACCAGATGCCAGCGGGCTCGGATGCCCCCGAAAGTCAGATCGAGTTTCTCGTGTCCGAAGGATTCGCTGAGGTCTCTGCGGTCCGAGCTCTCATGGCTATCAGCCGCTATACGGTCGGTTTCGTACTAGAAGAACAAACAGCGCTCGACAACGGATGTGAGCCTGTCGATCAAGACCTAGATTTCGAGTTCGGGTTAGTTGCAATGGTTGAAGGGCTGGCATCAAAGCGATGAGGGATGCTCGCGCTTTGGGTCTCTGCGTCAGTAAGGTCAATCCTTTCCCGCTCCCGCAGCAGCTCCTCCGCGATACTGACGTTTTGCTCATGGCTACGGAGCTCACTAACGAGCAAATCAGGGACCGTATGCATGTCGCGTCGCGATCGCGGAACGGCACATCAGCAGCATCTTCACCATGCTCGACCTTAACGAGCGCACAGGAAACAAGCGCGTCATCGCCGTCCTCGAGTACCTCAAGAACTAAGCGTCGAGTGCGTGACCGGCGCGATGACCATAGGTAACGGCGGTTTAGCATCGGTGCCGCATCTTGACACGACTCAATCCGCGACAGCTAACCTCCGCATATGGAGTTCGACGGAATGGAGATCCCCGACGATATCGAGGTCACGGTCTGGGGGAGCAACGAGCACCGGCTCTGTAACGTCTGCCGCGCAGAATGCGACCCCGAGCCGAGCGGCGCCGACGGGTACGGCGTGTGAATCGTCTACGTCTGCCGCGACCACGGAGTCCAATCCGTCGTGGACCCATTCGAGCATCTCCGTTGAAGCGCGCTCTTCGCTATCTCCCTGCATTGACGCAAACATCGCGCTCTCCGCCTTCCGAGGGTAGATCCCAAGATCTGCGGCGCACCTGCCCAGTGTGACGATCTCGATCAGGGTCATGACCGCTGGGGACGGGTACCGGTACCTGCTGAACGCAGTTGTCGCTGGCGACGGGGATCGCGATGCGTCGTCAGCGCTGACAAGGTACTACCTTGAAGCAGGAACGCCTCCCGGCATCTGGCTCGGGGCCGGCCTCCCAGGACTCGCCGGAGAGATCGCCGTCGGTGCCTCGGTGAGCGAGGAGCAGTTACGGCGCCTCATGGGGCACGGGCAGGATCCGAACAGCGGCGAGCAACTGGGGCGTCCGTACCGAAAGTTTGCCACCGCGGGCGAGCGGACGCAGCGCCGCCTCGATCAGCTCCCGAAGTCCCTTACCGCAGGTGAGCGTACCGCGCAGCAAGCGCTGATCGAGGCGGAGGAAGCACAGAAGCCAACGAATGCGCCGGTCGCAGGGTTCGATCTCACGTTCTCGGTCCCGAAGTCCGTCTCGACCCTCTGGGCAGTTGCCGACGGCGGCACGCAAGCACTCATTGCCCAAGCTCACCACGCAGCGATCCGAGACATGATCGCCCTACTCGAGCGCGACGTCGCGATGACCAGGGTCGGCGCGAAAGGGGCGCGTGGCGCCGTCGCGCAAGTCGACGTGCGGGGTGTGATTGCGACTGCCTACGATCATTACGATTCTCGGGCCGCGGATCCACAACTCCACACGCACATTGTCGTCGCCAACCGCGTGCAAGCAGCTCATGACGGGAAGTGGCGCACGCTCGATTCTCGCGCTATCCACGCCGCCGTCACCGGCCTATCGGAGCATTACAACGCGGTCCTCTCGGACCATCTCACTCAGATCCTCGGCGTCGGGTGGGAAGCCCGTGAGCGCGGTGCGGGGCGCTCCACGGCGTGGGAGATCGTTGGCGTGCCGCAGGAGCTGATGGACGAGTTCTCTTCCCGTACTCGCGATATCGAGCAGGTCAAAGACCGGCTGGTCGACGACTACGTCTCGAAGCACGGGAGGCAGCCGTCCCCGAAGCTGGTGTGGCAGTTCCGGCAGCAGGCCACGCTCGAGACTCGGCCCCCGAAGCAGCAGCACTCTCTCAGCGATCTCACCTCCCAGTGGC
The DNA here is from genome assembly GCF_003865375.1 of Gulosibacter macacae. GTDB lineage: Bacteria > Actinomycetota > Actinomycetes > Actinomycetales > Microbacteriaceae > Gulosibacter > Gulosibacter macacae. Next base: position 111,749 of record NZ_RQVS01000010.1, read on the forward strand.
GAGAACGCGCGACCGCGTTGCTGGGTGAGGACGCGCCAACCTGGGCGTCGGCACTGCTCGCCGGTAGTGAGCACGAACCGTTGCTGCGGGCAGACGATATCCCGTTGGAGGATCTCGAGGAGGTCGCCGAGGTCGTGGTGCAGCAGGTCGGTGACCGGCGAGCGACGTGGAAACGGTGGAACCTCCACGCGGAGGCCGTGCGACAGACGATGGCTCTCCGCTTCGCGTCCGCGAACGACCGGGACGTCATCACCCAGCAGATCGTCGATGCCGCAGAACGGGTCTCGCTGCGCCTCACTCCGCCCGAGCTCGCGAAGAGCCCCTCGCTGTTTCGTCGCGCGGACGGGTCGAGCGTGTTCCGACCCAAAGCCGGAACGGTGTTCTCCTCCGAGCAGGTGCTCGCGGCAGAAGACCGACTCCTTGGCGCGTCGAATGATCGGTCGGCGCCGACCGTACCGCTGGCATGGATCGAGGACGCTGCCAGAACGAAGAACCGCGACGGGCACACCCTGTCGGTGGACCAGGAGCAGGCGATCGCGAAGATCGGCGTCTCCGGCCGCGTCCTCGACGTACTCGTCGGCCCCGCAGGGACTGGGAAGACCACAACGATGCGTGCCCTGCGCCGAGCCTGGGAGCGACGCTACGGGCCAGGCTCGGTGACCGGGCTCGCGCCCTCGGCCGCTGCCGCCGACGTCCTCGCCGGGGATCTGGAGATCGGGACGGAGAACACGGCGAAGTGGCTGCATGAGCATCGCCTCGGGAAATGGAACCTCACGCGCGGACAGCTCGTCATCATCGACGAAGCCTCCTTGGGTGGCACGTTCGCGCTCGATGCCATCACCAGTCACGCCCAGCAGGTCGGCGCGAAAGTGCTGCTCGTGGGCGATTGGGCGCAACTCGCAGCGGTGGACGCGGGCGGCGCGTTCGGGATGCTCGTGCGTGACCGCGGCGACGCCCCGGAACTGGTCGATGTGCGTCGCTTCCGAAACGACTGGGAGAAGCAGGCGTCCCTGCAGTTGCGGATCGGCGACACCGACGTCATCGATACCTACATTGCGCACCAGCGCGTCACGCCGGGCGGATATGACGAGATTCTCGAAGCCGCCTACCAAGCCTGGCGCACAGACCTCGCAGCGGGAAAGAGCACGGTGCTGATCGCGGAAACCCTCGACACGGTCTCTGCGCTCAACACCCGCGCCCGCACCGACCGAATCCTCCAGGGCGACGTCGCTGTGGACGGCGTCAAACTCCATGACGGCAACGAAGTTTCCCGCGGAGATCTCATCATCACCCGCGAGAACAATCGGCGCCTCTCGCTCGGGCGAAGCTGGGTGAAAAACGGCGACCGCTGGCACGTCGCCCATGCGAACGACGACGGATCCCTCACCGTGCGGCGGGCAGGATCGAAGCGGCGCACCACGATCACGCTGCCCGTGAGCTACGTCGCCGAGCACGTCGACCTCGGCTACGCCGTCACCGCGCACCGTGCCCAAGGGGCCACCGTCGACACCGCACACGCGGTCGTCCACTCACCGGAAGTGACCCGAGAATCCCTCTACGTCGCGATGACCCGCGGCCGCGAATCCAACCGCGTCTACGTCGCCACCGACGAGCATCACCTCGAGGAGCATCAGCACCGTGAGGACCTGCAGAACACCGCCCGGAGCATCCTCTACGGGATCCTGCAGCACCCTGGCGCAGAGCTCTCCGCACACGACACGATCACCGTGGAGCAGGACTTCTGGGGCTCACTCGAGCAACTCGCGGCCGAGTACGACACCATCGCACAAGTCGCCGGACAGGAACGCTGGATCGCCCTCCTGCACGCCGGAGGCCTCACGGCGGAGACGATCGACGAGCTCGTCGAGACAGACGCCTTCGGGATCCTCACCACCGAGCTGCGCAGGCTCGAAGCCGACGGGCACGACATCGACAGTCTTCTCCCGCGCATCATCCAGGTTGGAGGACTGGACGAGGTGCAGGATCTCGGGTCGCTGCTGCGTTACAGGCTCCAGCGCATCACGGCGGCCTACCAGCCTGCTCCGCAGCGGACCGCCAGGATGATCGCCGGCCTGGTCCCGCGCGCGACCGGGATCACCGATCCCGCGATGAGGCAAGCCCTCGACGAGCGGGAGCAGCTCATGGAGCAGCGCATCGATGCCCTGGTCGAGAAGCTCCTCAAGCAGCCAGAGCCCTGGTTGACGGGACTCGACGAGACCGCTCCCGCAGAGGGTGAGGCTGCGGCACGGGCGGTCATTGCGTACCGCGACCGGTGGGGCGTCACCTCGAGCAGCCCACTCGGAGCGGTGCCCGGCGACGATGCTCAGCGCGTCGACTACGAACGCGCCCAGGGCGTGCTCGTGAGCCTTCAGCAGACCGAGCACTCCCCGGAGGAAGTGCGGTCCAGACGGAGTCAGAGGCGGTCGATTTCCTGATGTATGCGGCCGATATTCTTAGTGCATGACGCCAACGAACCGCGCGCGGATCTCTCGCCAGACGCGCTCAAACGTGTTCGATTGGCTCTCGCTTTCCGAGTACGACTGGTCGGGGCGGCTGCAGCATCCGCAGTTCCTCGCCCGGCTCTACGACTTGGAGGAGCTGCCGAGCAGAGACCACAGGTACCGCACTGCCAGCGGCGACATCTACCAGCACATGGTGAACAACTGGGACTGGGAGGATGACTGGGTCTTCAACGACGACCGTTTCCAGCTTCGTAACGGCAGCGACGAGACGTTCCTCAACTTCTTAGCCGAGACAGTCCATCCCATTGTCCGCGACGATCCAGACGCCGCTGCCGCGATGGTCGCTGCCTACAATGACACCCTCCGCCGAGATGGGTATGAGCTCATCGAGACAGACCGTTTCGGAGATCGCATCATCTATGGCTGGCGTCAGATTTCCGCGTATTACGCCCCAACCGAGCTAACGCTCGCCAAGACGCCCGACCTCACCGAGAACTCTGTGCTGCGCCGTCACCTCGATCTAATCAACCGCGACCTCAGCTCAGATCCCGCTGCGGCGATCTCCTCCTGCAAGAACCTCCTCGAGAGCCAGTGCAAGATCGTGCTCACGGATCTGGATATCGAGTTCTCCGAACGAGACGAGCTCCCGGCTCTTTTCGCAAGCACCGCATCGGCACTCGCGATCAATGCCGACGCGGTAGACGGCAGCAAGCGCGGCAGCGACGCCCTCCGCAAAGCGATGCGCGCCCTCTCCACTCTCGTGCAGTCCGTCGCGGAGGCACGCAACTCAATCGGCGACGGGCATGGCTCCGTCAACGAGAGCCCCGCGACTCCACGACATGCACGCCTCGTGTTCAACTCGACTGTTGCAGTCGCGCAGTTCATCGCCGACACCTGGCACGAAACCTCCCATGAGCAAAAGGCTGCGCTGGGCTCCTCCTTCTGACGCTTCTCCACTCCAATCCGCAAGCGGAACTCCACCGCTCTTCCGCACTCCAACCGAGCAGCGTAGACTGCGAAATGGCAGGACAGACCACGCGCGAAGCCTGACGTCGGGCGGAGCAGACCGCCCCAAGAAGCCTCGGGGCACTCACCACACAGGACCAGCCACATCGAAGTGCTCCCGTGTGAAAAGTGAGGCCATCATGAATCTCATGCAGCGTCTGTGGAACGCCAGCGTCCGCACCCGCATCTTCCTGCGCCGCCGCAGCCGTACTTGTCATGCTGACACCTATCGAGGACAGCAGACACTGACCCAGTGCGCTCCGGTGGCCACCACTTCGTGCCACCGGAGCGCGCTGACCGCGGCGGCATGCCCGGGCGCATGTCGTGCCCTGGGTTCGGTTCCGTGGTGAGGACGAGCCGCGGGCGCGGGCATCTGTTGCTGGACATCCAGCAGGCCGACGGCCAGACCATCCTGGTGTAACTGAACGCGAGCATGGCTGGGCAGATCGTGGTGGTCGCCGGCTATCGCTGGTCGCCCGCGTGGCGGGCCGCATATCGGGCCCACGGTTCTGCGGACTTTTCGGCGTGGAGGAAGGCGACGTGGTGGCTGTAGCCGAGTGCGTCGGCGACTAGCGACGGTGGGCATTGGAGGACGAGCTCGCCGAGGGCGCTGTTGCGGGCGCCGAGGAGGTTCACGCCGAGGGCTCGCAGTCTGTCCATCACGGTGTTGGGGTGGAGGTGTCGTCCGGCGAGGATGCTTGGGAACATCCAGGGGCTGTCCGTCCCTGCCGCTGTCCGGAGGTTGGGCCGAGCATCGCGGTGCTGGCGGATCATGTTGGCGAACGGCTCAGGCACGTCCACTGGATGGCGGCCGAGCTGGATTCTCATGCCGTGAGGGCTCTCGGCGATGGCCTCGGTCGTCAGAGTGACGACTTTGACCAGTGGTTGCGCGTAGAGGAGCAGGAGCATGCCGGCGACGCGGTAGGGGAGTGACTCGCTGGTCCCGGTGAGCAATTCGCGGATCCAGGCAAGTCTCTGCTCCTGGCTCAGGGACGGGCTCGATCGGGGAGTGCGATGCGCGACCGTGACACCGGTGTTCAAGCGGGACTTCTTGGCGAGCTGGAAGAAGTTCCTGATCATGGTGCGAGTGGTCGGTCCGCCTGCCAGCCACTCGTCGGCGTCTTGCTGGGTGCAGGTCGCGGCGGTGCGGTGGTGTGTCTGGTGCAGCCAGGTCAGGAACTTGACTGTCTCGGTGATCTCTTGCTTCGCTGAGTGCACCGGGCCGCGCGTGTTGGCGCCTGCTTCGGATTTGGCGCGGATGTTGCGTAGGTGGTGCCAGGTCGCGAAGTGCTGGACGGGCTGACGGACCTCGGCGGGGAGCCCTTCTAACTTGACGGCGATCCACTCCTCGAATCGGTGCAGGTAGGCATCGCGGTAGGGGAGTAGGCCGTGATGTTGCAGGAGTGCTCGGATGTGTTCGGTCGGCTTGCCGGGAACGGCGTCGAGGCCTTCGTGGGAGATCGGGATCGTGCCGTCGCCAAGGCCACGCAGGAGCGTCTGGACCTTGGGGGATCGCTTCCAGACGAGGATCGACTCGGGTCGCTCGGATGCGCATAGCGCGTCGACCAGACCGCGCAGAGCGGGGTGTTCCGGCTCGCCGCCGAGGACCTGGTGGAGGTCGGCGCGAAGCGCACATCGGGCGCAGAGCCGCCCTCGGTGATGCCCGGCTTCGGTGTCGCAGCTGTCGCAATGGAAGTCGTGGGGGATCTCCGCGCAGGTCGCGCAGATCGGACCGCCGCCGGCGCTTGCGGGTCCTGGTAGCAGGCGGTCTTGGAGGCACTCCGGGCAGACGCCTCGGGTGTGGACGGCGTTGTAGTAGCAGATGTTGCAGAGCCGGCCCTCCGGCCATGTGACGGCGACCCGCGGGATCTTGCGGCCGCAGCGTGCGCACGGGTTCCCGGTCGTCGAGGTGATGCGTGGACGACCCTGGATGGTGGAGCGGGGGGACAGGCCTGCTGGTCCTCGACTCGCCACGGCAGCCATCCCTACTCGTCGAGAATGTTCGCGCGCCGGGGTCGAACTGATCGGTCGAGGCTGACGACGTTGGAGCCGGGCTCGGTCGCGGTCTTCCGGCGCCGGACGTCCGCGGCGGTTGTCGTGACCAGATCGGCTGGTGTGCACTCGAAGATGTCGCAGAGTGCGGCGATAACTTGGAGCGAGACGCGCTCCGGCCGCTGATTGACGAGGCGGTAGACCTGCGGTCGGGAGAGCGTGATGTCCCGTTCGCCGAGCAGCGGGATGAGATCGGTCGTGTTGTGCAGACCTCTGGCCGCCATCAGCTCGGCCAGGCGCCACTGGTAGTCGACCTTGCGTTTCATGGTGTTCCATCCTTCGTGGTGCGGGCCAGGGCCTCGTTGACGGTCCTGTCGAGAGCGCTGCGGAGCGTGCTGCGCCGGAACTCGTCGCCGACGAACTGGTAGATGCCGGTCGTCGAGGCGTACTCGTGCCCCATCTGGTCCTGGACGAACCGTGGGTCCCAGCCAGCCTCCAACAGATGCGTAGCGTAGGAGCGTCGGAACGAGTGCAGATCGAGCCCGTCCGAAAGTCCGAGCTCGTCGCAGTAGCGGCGTAGCCGGCGCAGCAGCGCCGGTTCTCCGACCAGGCCGCCGCGTTCGCTGGGGAACAGGTCGAGTGTGTCGGGCTCACCGCGACCGTTGGCGAGCCAGTCCTCGAGGATCGGAGGCGTCCATCGCCAGACGGTGAGCACGCTGCGGGGTTTGTAGGGCGAGGAGCGCTTTGACTTGCCGTAGCGGACCTTGCAGACGCCGAACCGGCCGAACTCGCGCGCATGCGGGTTGCGGGCGAAGTCGACGAGCTGCAGGTGTCGCAACTCGTTGAAGCGGAGGCCGTAGGCGTAGGCGATCTTCATCATGACCGCATCGCGATAGGCCGCCTGCCAGCCCTTGCGTCCCGACCGCCCCATGCGTTCGACCTCATCGTCGGCGTAGACGAAGAGTCGATCGAGCTCGGACCGCGTGTAGGGACGCTTCGTGGGTCCGCCGTCGTACTCCTGGACGTGCGGTGCGGAGTTCCAGTCGAAGAAGACCTGCGCCGGGTGGGTGCCGAAGTACTGCTCGCAGACCCGGTCCCATCCGTAGTCGGGGTTGCTGACGTAGCTCGTGAACGCCCGAAGCGCAGAGTGGTAGCTGCGCAGCGTGGAGCGAGAGACGTGTCGGACGGTGCGCAGGTCGGCCGAGAACTCCTCGACCATCGCCGGCGTCCAGTTCCACGGATCCTCGTTCATGTGCTCAACGAACCGGCGCACACAGCGCAGCCGCTGCTCGATCGTCGCGAACTGCAGGTTCCTGGAGAGCTGCTGGTTGCGCCAGCCGTCCAGCATGAGCTGGAGCACCTGCTCCTCGGGCCGAAGGACCGGCAGCGAGGGCACCACCGAGACCCGACCCACACCGTCGACGTGCATCCGACACCTCGTTCCGCGGTTGCATCCAATGAGTCAATGATGCATCCGATGAGACGCCAAGGGTATACGTGCTGGTCAACGGCGTGTCTGCGGGCTCTGTTGCAAAGATTGGCGGCAGTCAGAGGTAGGCT
>NZ_RQVS01000011.1 GCF_003865375.1 Gulosibacter macacae
GAAACCGTGTCCACGATCAAGGGTCAAGGCCCTTCATTGCCGCCGCCACGGAAGTACGCTTTCTCACGCATCATCAAGAAGGCCGTTTGGACGTAATTTGGTTCGCCAGAAGACAACGCCGAAAGCGACATGATGTCCACGCCAGCTGCTTCCGCCTCGAGGAACCGATCCGCAGAACTTGGTAGCGCGTCCACACAGGGCCCCTCCTTCCGCCAATGCGGGCTGGTGCTGTTCAACGTGCGCAGCTGGTACACAATAAGCTTCGCCCCCGGCGCGACCCCCTGAATCTGCCCCGGGCCACCCTGACCAACAATCGCCGCCGCAACGCTATTGCCGTGCGACAACTGTCGCGGGGTGACGAACTCATTCATATAGGCACACTCATCCGGCAACGGTACATACGTGACATCGGCACCAACGAAATCTGGAGAGTTTGGATCAAATGCCTGCTCGGCGATCGCGATGGTGACGCCGGAACCATCAATGCCCTGCGCATGCAATTGGTCATAGCCATATTCGCTGATGTGCCAGCCGACCCCGTCAACAGTTGAACCCTGCGCGGGCAACGATGACGCAACCGTGGCTGCTGCAACCGGCGAAACCCCCGCGAGGCCCATCGCCAACGTTACCGCTACGGTTGACCACACCATTCGACGCATCATGCCTAATCCTGCGGGTCTTGAGGCGGACCAGACTGCGGCCCCGGACCAGGATGCTGCAGGGGCCACGGCCCCGAACCCGGCGGCACCGGTGGCGCACCAGAATTCGGCGGAGCCTGCTGCTGAGGCGTCGCTTGTTGCGGGTACGGATACTGCTGGAACCCACCCGGCTGCGGGGGAACCCCACCAGGATGCGCATACCCATGCGGAACCGGCGGCCCACCAGTCGCAGCTTCCTTCGACCGGCCACGACGACGCGCCACCACCACCAGCGCAACCACCACACCAACCAACACCACCGGCACACCAACCAGCCCCGCCAAAATCAAGCCAGCCGGCACATCCGCGGCAGTAGCACCAGTCGACGGCAACGGCGACGCACCCGCACTCGGGCCAGGCGACGCACCCGCCGTCTCCCAATAATCCGCATTCGGCGCCGTGCCAACCAGATCTTCCATCCCTGGCGGCAACCACTGAATCTCCGCCGGATCAACACCCGCGTCCTGCTGATACCAGGGTGGATTGTGCATCGACATGTTCGAGGGGTACCCGTCGAGGAGCTCCGGGACCACCGCCCAATCATCAACCCCACGGTTCTGCGTAAACGCCGGCGTATCGGGATACTGCGACGGATCAGCAGCAACGAACGCCACCGGATCAATAATGCCCAGACCCGTCACCTCATTATGGGTCAGATTCGGATTACCGCCACGCGTATTGTGCACCATCGACTGAGTGAGCTGATGGGTCGTGGCATCGGGCCATTTCTGCATCCCCAACGCCAACGTGCCCGCCGCAATCGGCGTCGCCAAACTTGTGCCAACCGTATAAGAAATTTCACCGGTCGTCACATCACGAAAAGGGATCCAACTCCCCGGCGCGGCCAGCGAAACCTCCGGGCCCTTTGCTGCCCAGTCGAGCACAGCCCCGTCATACCCCACCGCCGTCACCACACCAGCACCCATAGGAACAGCTTCGGCGCCGAACACTTCACCCCAGTTACCGCCACCACGAAAATACGCCTTCTCGCGCATCATCATGAGCGCCATGTTCCACGCATCAGGCTCACCAGAAGACAACACCGAAAGCGACATGATGTCAGCTCCGGCCACCTGCGCCTCGACAAATCGTTGACTCGACGTTGGCAAGACATCGTCGCACGGGCCATCCTGCCAACGGTGATCGCCTAGATTAATCGTCTGGAGTTGGTAGACAAGCAACTTCGCCTTCGGAGCAACACCGAGTATCTGCCCCGGCCCACCCTGCCCAACGATGGTCGCGGCGACATTATTGCCATGGCTAATCGTCTCGTCACTCACAAACTCATTGAGATACGAACACTCCTCCGGCAACGGAATATACGTCACATCCGCACCCACAAGATCAGGCGAGTTCGGATCAAACGCCTGCTCCGCAATTGCGATCGTCACACCGGCACCATCAATGCCCTGCGCATGCAACTGGTCATAACCATACTCACCGATATACCAACCAACCGGATCACCCGCCACCAGGCCCGGCGGCTGCGGCCCAGGCGCATACTCCTGCGCATGGGCCGCACCCGGGGCTACCGGACCGTGACCAGCAACCAGACCACCAGCCACCAACAACGACAACCCAACGATTGAAACCGCCGAACGAACGGCTTTCGGCAAGCTCACCAACGCTCGCCTCCGTCAAAGTTGACATCAATCACAGCGTCGGTCGCGCTACCAGCGGCCCCCGCAACACCCGGATCAACGACGCCGGCTTGATCGAAGAACTCGACACCAGAGCGACCATACTTGCGTCGGCGCTTCGACTTCGCGTCTTCTTGCTGGACAGCGCCGCCGCCGGCTCCGCCCATCATGCCGGCGCCAGCACCGCCACCGCGAGCGCCCGCGCCCTGAGCTGCGCCGCCAGCACCACCAGCTCCGGCACCGACACCGCCCGGACTGGCACCGGCGGCGCCACCGGTAGAGCTACCAAATGCTCCAGCGTTACCCGCGCCCGCGGCACCGGGGAGAGCAGCGCCACTCACACCTGCACCGCCGCCCATGCCTGATGCCATTGCTGCACCACCGCCAATGCCACCGCGAGCCGCAAGAGCTGCGCCCGCGAGGCTGGCGGCCCCCAATACGCCGAAGCCGCCCTGGGCTAGACCCTGACGCTCCTCAATAAATTGACGCAAGTACGGGTCACGCGGCATCGAACCGTGCGAAGGGTCGCGCGGCGTCGAATATCCGCCATCGAGGGGGCCGTCGACGCTGAGATCACCCGGGCGATATACCTTGAGCGGCCATTCAGACACCGGCGGAATCACCGTGTCGGGCACCTCTACAGGCGGATACTCAACGGGGGGAAAGCCGCCCGGGACAGGCTGCGTACCCGCATGATGACCTAGAACTGTCGGATCAATGCCGCCAATCGGACCGGGGTTGGTCGGATAGGGGCCGGCGGAAGTGTCAGGCGAACGCACCGGAGTCGCGGTACCCGTGGAGCCAGACGGCACTGATGCGACGGTGTTGTCCGATCCGTGACCAGGTATCGGACTGCGTGAACCGGGCGGAGTGGGTCCCTGTTTGGAGGTCGAGTTCCCATCTTTCTCGCCCGGCGGCGTGATCGGCGGGTCGACCGGGTTCTCCGCACCGAAGGGGACTATGGCCGTAACCGAGAGCTTTTCGATCGTTGACGCGTGCGTCGTCAGCGCCTCCCTGAGCGTGCGCATCGCTTCACGCGCTTGCTCTTCGCGCTCCTGCTCACGACGAGCAATCACGCCATTGAGGTACTCCTGGCCCGTCACGACGACATTGAGGAACGGAATCTCGACCTGAGGCAATGAACCCAATGCGGATTCGATGAAGTTTGGTTGCCCCGAAGGGAGTGAGTCATAGGCAACTGTGGCGGCCTCAAACGCACCGCGAGCGGCACCGTCTTCGCTACGTAGCCGGTCCGCGGCGTCGCGTAGGTCATCAAGGTAGGTTACGAATCGACCTGCGGCGTCACGAATGGCACCATCGACTTCGCCGCCAAACATCGTGTCAATGAATTGAAGCGAGTTGAGCTCTGCCTTGCTGTCGTCGAGCTGATCGATGGCAGTTTGCAAGTCAGTCGAGTCCACATCAAATGTGCCCAAACTGGCTGTGGTCGCTTGCTGCAGTTGATCTACGTAGTAACCCACGGTGTCCGATCTTCCATTCGTCGTCGAAGTCGCTATTCGTAATCGTTAGACCGGCATGAGGCCGAGTTTCTGCAATAGCGGGGCCATGAAAGGTGGAATGGCAGCGGATCGATCAAATTCGGAAAAGGCGTCTTCAAGCGCCGAATACTGGGACGCCAGCGCTGCCTGACCGGCCTCATCCGCGTTGCTAAATGCGTCACGGGTCTCAATGACAAGCCGGCAGAAGTCGTTCGCAGCAGAGGCCGCGGCGTTGATTGCCTCCACGAGCTCTGCCGAAGTATCAGACGACGCTGTTCGCGAATCGGATGCTTCGGTCAGAGTTGTCCACTTCGACGTGTCCTGCCGATCACTGAAGTAGCCCACATAGGTGGCACCGCGCTCGCTCAGAAGCCCAACATCATCAAGCCGCGTTTGGGCCGACGCAATGCCGGCTTCACTCACATGGGTCGCATTGCCGGTCACGTGCCGAATCCCTCTCACACAAGTACATTCATCCGAGTCTCGACCAAGTCGACGACCGTCGTCATGCTACCAATTGGACCTTTCCGGCCCAATACATCAGAAGTTGATTCTCGGGCTCGGCGAGCCTAGGCCGTGACACACGCACGTTGAATCGCCGAGGTTTGCCCTTGCGCGCCACGCACCCACACCTCAATGCAATTCGACCCGGCAACCGCGGGGGCCTGCACCGAGGTCGTCGAGGTCACGTCAAAGATCTCGCGCTCACCGGCTCGCTGAATCGAGTACCCGAACGGCGACGTGGCCGTGTCTGGTAACGGATCAGGAGCCTGCCACGATGCCACCAACTGGCCATCAACGATTTCAACAGTGAGATCAGTGACCGAGGGAATCGCCGTGCTCACCGGTTCGGCGATACCGCCAGTTGTTTCCGCGACCGGCGCTATTGTCCAGCCGCCACCTCGCATAGCCGTGAGGGCGATCGCGCCTGCGATCACGAGCACCGCGAGAAGCGCGATAACGAGGCCGATCGTGCCCCGACGAGGCGCAAGGGTTTGCGCCGCAGTGACTTCATTCGAGTCATTCGCACCCGGATCAGTGGCCGCGCGGCGAGCCTGGGTCTGTTCCGAAAACTCGAATGAACGCTGTGCGGTGGCGCCGTCGACGACGGTCACTGTCCGCATCCTCGTCGCATCGGGGTCGTCTTCGGCGAGCGCTGAGCTGTTGGCTGCGTGCTGGCCAGTCGTCGGCGCGAGCACTTCGAGGGCGGTCTCGGGTAGCCCGAGCTCACGCTGATGCTGCTGCAAGAGGCGACCGAACGTGGCCGCCGCGGGGCGCTCGGCCGGGGTGCGATGCATCCCCGCGGCGAGCGTTGCTTCGAGCGATTCGGGCACGTCGCGGCGACCGGTGCGGGGTACGGGTGCCGAAAGCACCCGCGCGACCATCGCCTCACGCGAATTATCGCCGCCGAGCAGTTCAAAGGGCGAGGCACCGACAAGCCAGGTCCACATCGTGGCCGCAAGCGAATAGACGTCTTGCGCAGCATCGACGGTCACATTCGGTAGGTGCACTTCGGGCGCCGACCACGGCACCGAAAGCCCACCCTCGCCCTGCCGCAACGGCAACCCAATCGCGCCCGAGATGCCAAAGTCGGTGAGTACCGGGGCACCGAAGCCGGTGATGAGCACATTCGCCGGCTTCACGTCGCGGTGCACGAGACCGAGCGCGTGCACACTCGCGAGGGCACCGGCGAGCAGTACCCCGGTGCGAAGTACTTCAGCGACCGAGAGCGCTGCGCCCCCGCGATGCCAGCGCGGCGGTTGACAGGGTTCGAGCGCCATCCACGAGGCACCATCAGTCGTGCGACCGGTGGCATAGAGCGACACGATGCCCGGATGCGCCGACACCTGCGCGAGCACATTCGCCTCGCGTCGCATCATCGCTTCGCCGGCAGCTCCCGATTGCAGCCGCAAGACCTTGATCGCAACTTCACGCTCGGGCATTTCTTGCCGGTAGAGATGCACATCGGCACTCCCGCCGGTACCGAGCAAGCCCTGCCAGCGATATCCGGGGATGAGCGGACCGATTGCGGAGAACTGATCCATGCCTATCCCTTTCTTGTGCTGCGTTGGCGCCTACGCAGTGTGCGCCACGACCATCGTGCTCGCATTCGCGCCCAGCGTCCATCGGTGAACAGTGCTCGGCGCACCTGCGCTTCAGCATCCCACGCCTCGCGCACCGACTCGGGCGAGACGTGCGCACCAGAGAATTCGGCGGCACCAAGCTGCCGTGCGAGTGTGACTGCGGCACCGTCGAGTGGCTGTTGCAGCTCCAGGAGCTCGGCGTCTTCGAGCGCGGTGCTTGCAGTGCCGAGTTTCAGGCCCGAGTCAACGGCCGCATCCGTAACCTCGTGCCAGGCACCCCGCACCCCGTCGCGGCCCTCACTCTTGCGACGACGGCGCCGACGCAAGATCTTCACGAGCGGTACGCCAATGAGGGGGATGAGCAAGAGCAGCACGAGCGCCGACCCGCTTCCCACGATGAGCCACGGGAAAGGCACGGGCGCCTCGAGCGGATCATCGGCATCGCGATCATCAGCATCGGTCGGCAGCTGCGGGGGTTCCTGCGGCGGCTCGGGCGGCTGCAACACTTGCGGTTGTGGCACCGAGCGAGGCTCGGGCACCTCGGTCTGCGGGACTTGATCTTTCGGCGGGGTGGGGTCAAACGGCACCCAGCCGACGCCGTCAAATTGAATCTCAACCCACACGTGCATATCGCTACCGCGCAGTGAAATCGTGCCCTCGGCGTAGTGCTCGGGATAGGCCCCGATCACCACGCGCGCCGGCATACCGAGCGAGGTGGCCGTGAGAGCCATCGCCGTGGCGTACTGCTCATCGTCACCGATGAGCTGCTCACCTTCAAGCAATTGCGCAATGCGGGCCGCGCTGTGCCCGGGCCGCGAGGGGTATTCGATGCCGTTCGCGTAGTAGCCGGTGTCGCGGAAGTAGCGCTCAAGCGCGCGGGCACGATCAAGCGGCGAGGCGGCGGTCTGGGTGACCGTGAGCGCCAAGGCGGTGACCGCTTCAGGTACGAGCTGCGGGGTGCCAACCGGCGCGCTACCGAGCGGCAGACCAGCGAGTTGGGATTCGCTCCAGACGGGTTCGACCCAACCTGCGACATCGATGGCGAGGTCGGCCGGTGGGGTGACCGTCGTGAGCGCGGTCTGACCGTTGACGTCATAGAACAGCGCATTCGCGACGGCTTCATCGCCAACGTTGATGTGCTCGATGTGGCCGATGGTCGGCACCCAGCGATCGACCGGCTGCCGCGCAATGAGTGAGGTTTCGTAGTCGAGTGAACCATTGGGCCGCACGGCCTCGGATGCGCTCGCGACCACTTCGCCGATCTGCACGAATCCCGGCGCTTCGCCCACCGGTGGCGCGATGCCCCAGCGCACGCCGTCGTATTCATCCATCGTCGCGATGCGCACGCGTGCGCCTTCGGGCAGGTCGGTGACCGAGAACAGTTCTTCGTCAATGAGGTCGGTACTCAGGTGCCGGAATTGTTCGAGCGGCGTGGGCAGGTCGTGCACCTGCAACGGCGGCGCGACGTATTCGCGCAACACGGTGCGGGCGCGGCCATCGGCCCACATTGGCACGAGCACCGCCGCAATAAGCACGCCGATGCCGAGCGCCCCCGCCACGCCGAGGGCGCGACGCCACCAGGCATTGGCGACGCGCTGACGCTGGCGCAGGCGACCGGTACCGGTTTCGGTGCGGGAGGCGGCTCCACCCGCGGCTCGCGCTGCGGCGCTGGCCTCCGCGCCGATCACTACGTCTTCGCCGCGATCGGCGCGATCCCACGCGGTGTTCACGGCGCACCAAATACCAGTGACGACGGCAAACCCGAGCGCCCACCACAGTTCGTTCGGCGCATACGGCACCGACCAGGCCGCGCCAATGAATGCGAACAGTGCCGCAGGCAAGAGCGCGAGTAGCCACCGGCCGCCGAGAGCGAGCAGCGTCGTCGCGATTGCGGCAACGATGCCGCTCGCAAACGGCAAGACGGATGGGCCGATGAAGGGATGCGCGGGCGGCACCAGCGTGAGCAGGTCCTTCCACGAGTTCGCGAGCTGCACAATGAGCAATTGCAGCGTCTGCAAGCTCGGCACGATGCCCGCGATCGTCGTGCTCGGCAGCGCGATGAGCCCACCAAGTGCGAAATAGCTCAGCACTGCCGCGGCCGCGGTGACGTACCAACGCCAGCCGAACAGACTCGCGAGTGTCGCGATCACGATGCCAATGACCGCGCCGGCGCCGGCAGTTTGCAGACCGAAGCCGTTCCCGAATACTGGTTCGTGTGCGACCACACCAAAGGCGAAGAGGAGCACAACGAATCCGAGCACGATCGCCAGACGATTCCCCGAGCGAGCCGCCTGCCGACGATTGCGCCGCAAGCTAGCCCGCGTTACCGAACTACTCATGCGAGCACCGCCGCCGATACGCGCCGCAATTGCTCGAGCGACGAACAGGTGAATTGCACCGCGCCGCCGAGGCGCTTGCGCACAATGCGACCATCGGTCGTCGCCCTCAGCACCAGCCCGGTGGCCGACAGGGGCAGCGCGCGGGTAGCGCGAAGCACCTCTTCGTCGTCGAGCCGGGTGCCAGTGATGATGGTGCAGGCCGAGGCATGCGGCATTGCCTGCACCGCCGCATGCACGAGTTCGGGCAGTGACTCGCCCGCGTCGACAAATTCGCGCGTGGTCACCGCATCGAGCAAGCGCATCGGTGTTGCCGAGGGCATCACTTCATCGCCACAGCGCAGCATGATGTCGCGGTCGTTAAGCACCGCTTCGACCCCGTATGAGGCGCCCATGCCGAGTGCGAGCTCGGCCGCCGCCTCGTCTTCATAAGCGTCGCGTCGCAAATCGATCACGACGAGGTGCGCACTACGCCGAGTCTGCTCGAACTGTCGCACCACGAGCTTGCCGGCCTTCGCCGACGACGGCCAGTGCACGTGTCGGCGGTCGTCGCCCGGCGCGTAATCGCGCAGTGCGTGAAAGGAGATGTCTGCCGGTGAGAGCGCCGAACTGCGCACACCCTCGACATCGTGCAAGAGCCCGGTGGCATCGTAGGCAGGTAGCACGGTGCGCGGATGCACATAGATGCGTTCGCTGCCCGAAAGCACCGTGTCGCGGCTCAACAGGCCGAGGGCATCGGAGCGCACCGCCGTCGCCGGGCCAAGCTCAAGTACCTGGCGTCGAGTGGTGGGGATGAGGAAAGGCTCGGAGAACTGTTCGCGTGGGCCGAGCCGCGGCACCAGAAATGACGCCGTCGCCGAACCCACCGGCACGTCAATCACCGCGGGAGGACTCCCCCGCGTGCCCGCGGTCACTTCAACGCGAGCGACACTCACGGTGCCGACGACGACTCGAGGTTGGTCGGTGGTCACCTCCACTTCAAAGTGCACCGGGCGCAGAATGGTCGCCACGGCCACCAGGAGCGCCACGCCAATCACAATGGCGAACACGAGCGCCCCCGGCCAACCCCACGCCAGCGCTAATGCGCCGGCCGCAAGCACCGCGAGAATCGCGATGACGCCGGCCGGATGCACGACGATGCGGGTATCGAGCACCCCTGGAAGGGAACGACTCATGCCTGGCCTTGCGCGGGTGGTACCACTGAGGCGAGTGCGTCGGTGAGTACCTTCGTGGCCGTGACGCCAGCGAATTGCGCGTCGGGGTCCATGACAATTCGGTGGGCCCACACGGGTTCGGCGAGTGCCTTGACGTCATCGGGCAACACATAAGCCCGGCCCTGCGCCGCAGCCCATACGCGGGCGCAACGCACCATGCCGATGGCGCCACGAATCGAAACACCGAGGCGCGTGTGTTCCGAGTCGCGGGTGGCTTCGGCGAGACTCGCGATATAGCCGGTGACGGCACGGTCGGTGTAAACGGTGGCCGCCGCCGCCGCGAGTTGCAGCACGGTCGGGCCGTCAATCACCGGACGCAATTGCTTCGAGCGATCAGGTGCAGCCGCGCCATCGAGCACCTCAATGAACTGCTCATGCGGCGGGTAGCCGATCGACGTTTTCATGAGGAAGCGGTCAAGCTGAGCTTCGGGCAGGCGATAGGTACCAGCCTGCTCGATCGGGTTCTGGGTTGCGACCACCATGAACGGCTTCGGCGTCGCATAGGTGTGGCCGTCGACGGTCACCTGAGCCTCTTCCATGACCTCAAGCAGCGCCGATTGCGTCTTCGGCGAGGCGCGGTTGATCTCATCGGCAAGCACAATCGAAGCGAAGATCGGGCCGTGGTGAAAGTCCCAGCTGTTCTTTGACTGATCGAAGATCGTCACGCCGGTGATATCCGAAGGCAGCATGTCGGGCGTGAACTGCAGGCGCGAATGAGGGGCGTTGACGGCCGCGGCAATTGCGCGCGCGAGGGCGGTCTTGCCGGTCCCCGGTGCATCCTCGAGCAGCAGATGCCCCTCTGAAAACAGGCACGTCAACGCGAGTCGCACCACATGCGCCTTACCCAGCAGCGCAAAGCCAACCGTGTCGACAAGGTTGGCGAAGATCGACGCGAATTCGCGTGCATCCTGTTCACTGAGTGCCATGAACCGTGTGCTTTCTACTCGTGTGACGGCTAGGGCCGGCAGCTGATCTGGGCGCCCGAGGCTTGCTCAAACGCGAGGGGGTCGGTGAGGGTGGTGCGCCAGCTCGTCTTGATGGGTCGGCCTTCGCGACCGGATGCCTCGGGCGTTGGCTGGCCGGGGAAGGTGCAGATGATCTGCTGACCGGCTGCCGAGGCATCGGTGTAGGTCACCGTGACTTCGCGGCAATCGGGTGCTGCCGGGGCACATTCTTCGAGCGTGTAGGTGTAGAGCGGCGCGATGCTCGCGCTCTGCTCAACCCAATTGGGCGAGCAGACGCCGAGATCGTCACAGGCTTTGACGGCCAGCGTGAATGCTTGCCCGGGGGCTCCGGTGCGCACGAGCGTGGTGTCGGTGACGGTGGTGGTCTTGCCGTTTTCGCGCACCTGGTAACTCACGATGGGGCGCCCCTGGGCGGCCGGTGCGTCATCGATCGTGAACACAGCATCGGCACCGGTGACACTGACCGAGAGGGCTGCAGAAGTGGGTACGCGGTAGAACACTTCGGCTGAGGTAGCCGACACGGTTGGGGATGCGGTGCCATCGGCTGCGACCGAACGCACCTCGACTGTGGCGAACTCGCCCACAGTGAAGCCGCCGAGCTTCATATTGTTCGAATAGCTGATCCAGCCGCCGGTGGCGGGATCAAGCACCTGTAGCGAGAGTTCGTTCGTGCGGTAACCGCCACCGGCCTGCGCCTGGGCACCGCGCACGGTGACCTCATCATGTTTCGACACGGTCACCGTCGGCGCGGTCGGTGCGGCGGGCCGATCAAGCGGACGCACTGTGTTCGTGGTCGCCGCGGCCGACTGTCCGCCTTCGGTGACCTGCACCACGGTCGCATTGACGTCAGCGCCAAGCGGCACGTCGAACGAGGCTGAGGTCACCCCGGCACCAACTGTTTGCGTCGAGCCGTTATTCAGCGTCACGATGACGCTCGTCACCGGTCGACCATTGCCGTCACCGAGCTGCCAGGTGACGTCAACCCGGCCGTTCGTATTCGAGGTGGCTTGCGCGGTGATCGCTGCGGAGGTCGGCGCGCTCGGGCGACCGAACGGAATGGCTTCGACGCTGAGGTCGGACGAGGCCGAGGGTTTGTCGGCTCGGTTGAAGGCCTGCACCGACACGCGATACGACTGCCCATTCGTGAGGCCCGTGAATGTGGTTACCGGGTTCGCGCTGGCGGGTACGGTCTGCTGTTGGCCACCCGGATGCAGGGTGACGATGTATTCAGCAACGGGCGAGCCGAGCGACACCGCCGGAATAATCTGCACGTCGACGGCGCCGTCGCGTGCGGTGAGCACGGGTGGGCTCGGCTGGTTCGGTTGCACGTCAACGAGCACGGGGGCCGACCAGCCCGAGGGTTCGGAGTTGCCGACCTCGTTGGTGGCGATCACCTGGAATCGGTGTTCCTGGCCGTTGGGGAGACCCGTCACGGAGCACTCGGTCACCGGGCAATTGGTCACCGCGCCCGATTCCGACACCACCTGGAAGCCGGAAATCGGCGCGCCGTTGTTGGCGCCCGCCGTGAAGCGCACGACGACCGTGCCCGGGCCAATCACTTCGACAGCGACATTTGCCGGCGGCTCGGGCTTGTCGCGCACGGTGAGTCGAATCGTGCCGACGACTTGGCGCGCGGCATCCCCGGTCGCGTCACCGAGGGTGTAGCTCACGATCATGGTGCCGAGCATGGTGGCGCTCGGGGTCACAAGCACCTGCATCCCTTGCACGTCGACGGTGCCCTCACCACGCACGATGATCGGCGAACCGATCACGGTGAGTGGCTGGTCAGGGAAGGGGTTGATGGCGTGTCGGTTGATGTCGATCGTTTCGGTCACACCTGGCCGCGCCGTCGTGATTGTCGCCTCCGACACCTGCGCGAGCGGTCGAGTCGAGGGAACTACCGACACGGGAATGGCACCGATCACTTCGCCGTGACCGTCGTCGACGCCGAGTTCGATCGTGCCGAGGGCGCCGTAGGGTTGCGGACTGCCGAGCGACACTGAGAGCGTGCAGCCATTGAGGGTGGCCGACAGGGCCTGCGGCGTGCGGCCGATGCGGTAGCTCAGCGCCGTCGAGTCGGTGCCGTCGGGATCGACGACCATGGCGCACACGTTGACGGTCACCGGTCCTTCGGCCACCGAGACAGTGATCGGCGAAGGTGTGACCTTCGGCGGCTGGTTCATCTCGGATGTCACATTGACCGGGACAGTAATGCGGGCCGAGAGTGAACTTGAGTCGCTCGCGATATCACCATCGGCCACTTCAAAGGTGACCGAGGTTCGCCCGTTGAAGTCGGCGGGAGCGGTGACGGTGAGTGTCGTCGCGCCAGCCTCGACGGGCGCTGCGGCCAGTCCGTTGGCCGTGCTCACAGTCGAGCCGTCGGTGATGATGGCGGTGCGACCTGGTCGCACGACAACCACGCGCGAAAGGTCAATCTCGAGGCTCTGCCCGCCGCGAATAGCGAGCGGCACCGCCGCCGTGTTGAGGCGGGGCCGTTCGACCGCACTACCAGGTACCGATACGACGGCGTACCCGGTGAGCCCAGTGTCGTCGCGCACGCCATACACGACGAGGCGGCGGTGCTCGAGCACCGGAATCACCAGATTCGAGCCTTCAACTTCGACATCGCCCTCGTCGGTAAACAGCTCGAGCAAGTCGCGATCACCGTCAGGATCGACATCATTGCTCAACACAGGTACGCGCACGGCGACGCCCTGTTCATCAACCTCTGCCTGGCTAACGATGTCATCGCGCGGTTCAGGCGCACGCAAGGGTGCGTTCGGGTCGACGTGCACGGTCAACAGGCCCGTGCTCTCGCCGCCGCGGCCATCTTCGACGCGGTAGGCCACAGTGATCGTGTCGGCGGTTGACGGGGTGCTCACGACGATGCGATTGTCACGCTGTTCGACGATGGCGCCGGATGCATCCGAGACTTCGATGCCGTCGGGCACGAGCGCGAGCGGGTCGCCATCGGGATCGGAGTCGTTCGCGAGCACTTCGACGGCGACCGTGCGGTCGGGGCGCACCAGCACATCATCGGCAATTGCGGTCGGCGGCTGGTTGAGCGCGGCCGGAGCCGCGACACCGACGCGCACCCGGGCCTCGGCCTGCGCTCCGAAGCGGTCTTCGACGAGGTAGGTGAAGGTGTCGGTGCCGGCCGCGTCTGGTGATGGTGTGTACTCAAGCCACGCCGAACCAGCCTCGACGCTGCCAAGGCTCGGCGGCTGGCGCACGCCCACGAGTGCGACCGAGTCACCATCGGGGTCAATGCCGCTCAAGGTCACCGGGATGCGCACAGAAACTCCCGCCACGGCCCAAGCCGTGAGGTCTTGAGGTTGCGGGGCAGCGTTCGTGACGGCGTCGGCTGCGATGACCTCGATGTGCACCGTTGTCGAGGCGAAATTGCCCGCTGCATCCTCGACCGTGTAGGTAACCCGATAGCTGCCGGGTTCGTTGGCGGCCCGGAAGCGCACTTCATTGCCCGTCACGAAGGCAAGACCTGCGGATGCCGGAATCTCGTGCACGAGGTCAGGTCGCAGCGACAGCGCGAGACCGTTGACGGAGCGGTCGTTGGCGAGCACCGACACCGAGCCAACATCGCCGGCGCGCACCTTGAGGCGATCGGGTTGTGGTTCGGGTGGCACGGTGGTGTCGTTTTCAGCGACCGGCACGACGCGCACGTTCGCCGTCGCCGTGCGCGCGCCGTTGGAGACCGTGTAGGCGAAGATCACGGGTTCGGTGAGCGGGCGTGGTGAGGTGATGCGCAGCAGGTGGTGGTCAACGAGTGCGACCTGGATTGGGGCATCAGCAGGTAGTTCGATCGACTGCACCACGAGCAC
Source organism: Gulosibacter macacae (assembly GCF_003865375.1). GTDB lineage: Bacteria > Actinomycetota > Actinomycetes > Actinomycetales > Microbacteriaceae > Gulosibacter > Gulosibacter macacae. The sequence goes on from NZ_RQVS01000011.1 coordinate 14,276, forward strand.
GCCGCCGGTGGGGTCGGTGTCATTGCCGAGCACGGCAGCGAGCACCGCTCCTCCGCTCGGGAGGAGCGCCAAATCGTCTTGTGCGACCGGTGGCGCATCGAGGTCGCGTGGCAGCACATCGATGCGAATCACGCCGGTGGTCGAACTCGGGCCGTCGGTCACCACATAGCTGAGGTAGTAGCTGCCCTTGGCGCTCGCCACAACATCAAAGGTGCCGGTGTTGAGCGACGGCGTGATCGAGACGCCCGGGGGCGGGGGCGAGACCGAGACGAGCGTGAGTCGATCACCGTTTGGGTCGACATCGTTTTCGAGCGGCGCGAGGGTCACCGACTCGCCCTCACGCACCACCACGAAGTCGCCATTAGCGACCGGCGGAATATTGCCATTGGCCCGAATATCGAGTCGTACTATGCCGGTGCGTGACTCCTCACCATCCGACATTTCAATGATGAGATCGACGATGCCCGGGCGTGAGCCAAGGTCGGTGATCGACAGGATGCCTTCCTGTCGGAACTGCACCTGCACGCCCTCGGGTGCCGCCACCGACTTCAGATAGAAGAGGTCACCGTCGGGGTCGATCCAATCGGGCATGACGTTGTAGGTCACCGTCGCGCCCGAGGCGATCACGACATTCGGGATGCGCCGCTGCTCAGGCGCCCCGTTCTCACCGGGCTGCCGAATGGCGAGCGTCACGGTCGCGGTGTCGGTGCCGCCGCGACCGTCTGCGGCCTGGTAGACGAAGGTGCGCGTACCGTTCGCATCCGCAGGAATTGTCACCTGCAGGGCCGCACCACCGCGCGCCTGGGTGACCGCGAGGTCGGCAATGGGCTCAGTGATCGAAGCGGTGAGCAGATCGCCGTCGGGGTCAGAGTCGTTCATGAGCACCGGCAAGAGCGTCGTCGAGCCCGGGCGCACACCAAACTCGTCATCGGTCGCGATTGGCGGCCGGTTCTCGGCCGTGCGGTCGGGGTCGGCGACTTCGTCATCGAGCTGCGGTGAGTCTTCTTCGTTGATGTCAGAGCGAAGCTCGGTTTCGATGTCGTCCCAATTGTCGACGAGCACCATATTGTCGTCGGGCAACCAGATGGAGCCATCGGCCGCGTCATTGAGCACGATCACGTCACGGTTCGTGCGGAACACCGGTTCGGTTGAGGTCGTGAGCGTATCGACGGTCATTGTCTCGGTGTGCGCCTCGTCATCACACCAGCGCAGATAGTTACCGCTCCCGCCCCAGGCGGCATAAGTGCAGGCACCGAAGCGCACTGGCGCTGCCGGGATGCCGGTGGCACCGCCAGCGACGGTCATCGTGGTCACCGCACCGTCGCTGAGTTGCATGCGATAGAGGGTGCTCGCATCCGAGAAGTAGACGGCGTCGCTCTTGTCGCCGGGCTGTTGCAGCATGGCCCCGGCGTTCGGCAGTGGCACAGGTGACTTGCCCGAAACGATGACAGCGCCGGCGCTGCGATCAATAACGACCGGGGTGTTGCCCACGACCGTGAGCTCGATTTCGGCCCCCGGGGTCAGACTTGTGAGTTGCGATTGTTCGGCCTGATAACCGTTGCCTTCGGGCGTGATGGTGATGAGCTCTTGTGTGTGCGAGGAAGCGCCAAACACCACGCCATCTTTGGATGCGGCAATCACGCCGTCAGGCAACGACACCGTCATCGCGGTGTCAGCGGTGAGCGCGACATTGCCCACATCGACCGCTGGCATGACCCAGAGGTTGCCGCTTTCTGGGTCGAGCACACCGACCTGCGCACCGCCCTGCGCAGCCTGCACTTCAAACTCTGGTGTCGTGACTGAACCGAGTGCAGAATTCGCGAGATCAATCGGCGCGAGCGAGTTGGCGCTCGCATCGTGGTACACCACATCGCGTGCCGCTTGGCTGATGTCGAATCGCTCGGAGTCGACCTGCAGACCCGACTCCAGGGTGTGCGCGGGGTAATTGAGATGCCCGATGAGCCCGCGGTCACCATTCGTAACCCAGACACCGCCCTCGTTGAGGTCGATGCGGGCTTCGGGCATCCCCGGATTTGCGAGGGCAAAACCTGACACCACGAGTGAGGCCGCGACGGCGACGACGACCGGAAGTCGACGGCTCCGATTCTTACGCACGCCGACGGAAGTGGCGGGCCGTGACAACCACGGCAGCGACAGCTTCCCCACAGCACTCGATCCGACGGTCGGCGAACAGTACTCTTCGACCCTGCAAACTATCAGGTACGTCTAACTCGGAGCATCCGCCCAGAGTCGCAGCAACGAGGCTTCGGATTCGTCATCCTCAAGTTGCACGCTGGGCGGGCGTTCCAAAATGGGATCGACCGCAGGGCCGACGCCACCAGGCCCCGCCCGTACATACGATGACGATGTCCTCAGTCAGCAAGGAGACCGCCAAGTGCCGAATGCCTTCGAACGAGCAGCGCAAGCTCGCGGATTGCAAGCGACCCGTCAGCGCCTGGAAGTGGCTCGTCGTCGTTCCTACGACTCGATGCGTCGCGTGCTCGCCATTCGTAGACATGGCGGTGCGATCACTGCGAGTGACCCGCACGAGGTGATCTCCATTGAGATTGATCGTGATGGTGCGCCCGTCGATATTCATGTCGAGCCGGGTTGGGAGCATCACTACAGTCCTGAAGAACTCAGTGCTGCCGTGGCCGGGGTTGCGCGCAAGGTCGAGCTCGACCGAAGCAAGCGTGCGCAGGATTATCTCGACCAGCATCCCGAGGCGCTGAGTGACATTTCTGACCAAGACATTGAGCAGGCATTTGCCCGCGCGAATGCAGCAGGTCCGGCCCTGGGTGACTCACCGGCTGAAGTGATTGGTGCCGCCAATGACTTCGTGCCCGAGGCGCGTGAAATCGCGCAACGGACGATGGCTGGTGTGACCGATGAGCTGCAGCAGCGCAAGCCCGCGCGGGTGGTGCTGCTCGCTGGCGTGCTCGTCGCGGTCGTCCTCGAACCGCAATTCGTCTACGACGCCTCGACGACACGCATCAATGCCGCCCTGGCGACGGCACTCGCCGATGCCCTCGACGCTGAATCTTCCGCCGTGAACCCGGCCGAGCGGTCGAACGCTCAAGCAATGCGCGATGCGAGTACGCAGGCGCACGCCGCGGCCACGGCCATCATCACTGCGCTGCGCGCAATGCAGTTGCAAGCGAAGGAGACCTCCGCATGACCAACCAGAGCTTTGAACAGCGCCGCCCGGCGAGCGCCGCGCCCGCGGGCCCGGCTACCAGCGGTGCGCCGATGTCGGGCTCGTTGCCCGGCAGCGGCGACCAGGAGACCCTAGCGTTCGCAGGGCTTGATGATGCGGTAACTGCCGGTGCTGCGCCAACCACGGGCGTGCCTGCTACCACCGATGTGCCGCGCGAAGCCGGGGCGATGAGCGTTGACGGGTCTGTGCCCGGGGCGGCATCGCAGCAGGCTGGCGGCGGTGCGGATGCTGGCGGCGGCGCGGATGCGGGTAGTGCTGCAGGTGCCGGTAGTGGTGCACCGGGTGCCGGCGGGGCTGCCCCCGTGGCACCGGCGACGCGGCCGGAAGCGGCAGTGACGGATGCACCAGCAACGACCTCGGCGCCCGCACCGGGCACCGAGGGAACTGTCGCCGGCGACGGCGACACCGTGCCGCAGGTATTCGTCGACGACAACGACAACACGGTGATCATCATCGATCCCGATGACACTGTGCCGCCCGCCCTCGCGGAGTTCTTGGCGAGCATCCGCGGTGACGATGCCACTGGTGGGCTCCCCAATCTTGACGATGAGCCAGGCGTCGGCGATGACGAGGATGCGGCCGACGAGGAAGCGGCCGAGGAGGATGCGGCCGACGAAGTAACCGATGACGATGCCGACAGCGGCGAGGGCGACGAGTCTGACGAAGCTGACGAAGCTGGCGAAGCTGGCGAAGCTGGCGAAGCTGGCGAAGCCGAGGATTCCGACGAAGCTGACGACGAGTCGGGCGACGACGAACAGGACGACCCCGAACAGGACGACTCGGAAGAAACCGGCGATGACGGTGCGGATCCTGAGCTCCCCACTCCGCCCGGCACTCCCGGCAAGCCGGAGCCGGAAGTTGAGACACCCGAACCCGAACCGGCGCCCCAGCCCGAGCCTGGTCCGCAGCCGACACCACACAGCCCTGGTGGCGGTCCTACGAGCCCCGGCGGCGGCCCCAGCAGCCCCGGCGGGAGCAGCCCTAATGGCCCTGGCGGCAACAACGGCAACACGGGAAACAGCGACTCCGGCAGTAGCGACAGCGGGAGCAGCGACTCCGGGGCCGACGACGATGGTCAGGCCACCAATTGCGCGCCACCCAGCCCACCCACCGGCGAGAACATTCGGGTGAACCCCGAAGAGGTTCGCAATGAAACGAAGGTCTGGGACGAGGTTGCCGATCTACTGAGCGACGTCGATGGCATCGCCCGCGAATGCGAGTGGCACGGCCTCGAAGCCGGCATTTACTTTGCCATTCAGGGCCCAAACAACCGCATCGCGCAGCTCTTTCAGCAGCTCGCGCAATCGGGTCAGGCCGAAAGCGAGAATGCCGATGACGCACTGGTCGACATTGCGCTGTCGTTCGCGCAAACCGACGCCCAGGGCGAAGGCAGCTTCCAAACGGTGGACACCAATCCGCAGTACTCCTACCCGTCGAGCTACGGCGATGGCAACACCGTCGTCAACGGTGATGGCAACACCATCTACAACGGCGATGTCGATAACTCGACGAGCAACACCAACGTCACGGTAAGCCCGCCCATCACCTACTCCCCGTCGACCACCACCACGACGACGAATGACCAGAGTTCCACGTCGAATAACACGCAGAACAACACGCAAAACAACACCCAGAACAACACGCAAAATAACCACGGAAATTCCGACCGAACCCGACCCACGGATTCGCCGAGTTCGGGATCAGATCGCGGCAATCGTCCCCGACGTCCCCGCATCCGCCTCCCCTAGCCCGGATCAACCCGACTTCGATGAATCTGTACTAAGGACTACGGAAAATGAGTGCTTTTACCAGCGATACCCCCAATCAGGTCTGCGTGCGCGCCGACGAGCTCCTGCCCACCGCCGAAGATGTACTCGGGTGGATCGAGAGCACACTCGGCACCGTCGGCGGCTGGATTGCAGACGGCTTCGAGTGGATCTCAAGCGTGTTTGGCGACTCCGACATCGGTGGCATTTTCAGTGCGTTGAGCGATGCGCTGAACGAATTCAATGAATTTGTCTCGAGTCTCAAAGAGATCGCGCAACAGATCTTTGAATTCATCAAGGGCGTCTTCATGCCCTGGATTTTGCCGAGCTACGCCGACAAGTGGCGAGAAATCTCCGACCTCATGTTTGATGTCTCTGAGCTCACCGCGCCGAACGGACTACGCTCTCCCAACAGCACCTGGCAGGGTGAAGCAGCGCAGAAATACCGCGAGTTCGCGGCCAAGTCGACCGACGCGGCATTCTTTGGCAGCACGATCGCCAACCAGCAGGCCGATCTGCTCGACGACGCTGCCGAGCGCGGCCAGGCCTTCTACACGGCACTCCTCGGCCTCATTGTGAGCATCATCCTCACGATTCTCAGCGTCGCCGCCGAAGCCGCGGCGATCGTCACCATTCCGGCAGCCATCATGACGGTGCTGCTCGAAGTGGTCCCACTCACCATCGACGTGGTCATCCTGATCGAAGAGAGCGTCCTGCTCGTGCAACAGCAGGCGGCGGCGTTCGAGACCATGACGTCGAACCTCGAGGCTGCGACTGCGCACTTCCCTGGCGGCAATTGGCCACCCGTGGCGTAATGGCGCCTTGGGAGTACGCATAATAGATCGCGATGAGTGATTCTCCCGCCGGTCCCGGTGTCCGCTATCGCGCGGGCACCGGGGTCGTCGTGCGTCATGGCTCTACGACAATCCTGCTCGCTACTTCGCTCGCCGATCGTGCCGAGGCCGTGTACGAGGCACTGCTCGCGGAGCGCGATCCCATGTCAAGCATTGCCGACCGTGACGGTGATATTGCAGTCATCGCCGTCGCGCCTAAGGCGACCACCTTCGTCGTTCGCGGCGACGACGTGCACTGGCGAATCATCACCCCGAGTCGCGAAGTTGCCGAGCTTGCCGAGTTTCGCGCGGGCTGGCGCGGCGGCGCGGTTGCTGAGGCGCTGGGCTGGCAGATACGCATCGGTGACGTCGCCGCGGCGAACGAGGATGCACGAGCATGGCCCCTGGGTTCTGGTATTGCGGCAGCCGCTGAGGTTACCTGGGGCGAACTCCCGGTGACGGAGCCGGAAGCCGCACCGGCGATCGACGTGATTGACCCGGTGCAGGCGCCTCCCGCGGTCACCGTTGTTGACCCCGGCCACGCAGATTCCGCGGAGTCGAACGGCGGTGTACGGGACGACAGCGACACTGAGCCAGCTGTTCGCGAATCACCACGGCCGCCTGCCGCCCCCGTCGAAGATCTCGACGCGACGATTCACGATGTGCCACCTTCCGCACCGCCGTCTTCCGCGCCGCCGTCAGCGGCGCCACAATCGCCCGCGCCGCAACCGTCGGCGCCCCAGCCGGTGAGCGAAGTTGACGACTACACCGTTCACGATGTGCCGATGCGCATGGGGTTTTCGACGAATCCCCCTGCGGCGCAGCCACCTTCCGCACCTGCCCCGATTCCGGTGATCTCGCAGACCGCGATGACGCCGCCGCAGATGGACGCACCCGCGCCCACCGCTCCCCCGGTTTTCCAAGCTCAACGCTTCACTGCACCGACTGCGCATCCGCAAGTACCGGTGGCACCATCAGCACCGATCCAAGCGCCACCAGCGGCAATGCCCCCGGCGGTACCGACATCAAGCGGATCACCGACGCCACCCGCCCCAGCCGCAACAGCAGCGGCCCCAGCTCCCGCCGCGCCACCGGCCGCAGCCACCGAGCCTCCGGCACCGTTCGTGCCACAGCTCGTCTCGAACCAGGGGCACCTGGTAACGCTCACCGCATCCGTTGTCATCGGCCGCCACCCCTCGGCCGAGCGCGCCCCGAACCCACATGGCGCACAGACCCTCACGATGATTTCGCCGCGTGAAGAGATTTCGCGGTCCCATTGCATCGTCACCTACGACGCCGGCAATGTGCTCGTTTGGGATCTCAACTCAGCCAATGGCACCCAGCTGTTGCGAAACGGCCGCTTCCCCGAGCCGCTCACCCCGCAGGTTCCCGTCGTGCTTGACCGGGGTGACATCATCGACCTCGGTGATGGCGCCGCCCTCTGGCTCGCTTAGCGACGGCCTCGAAGTTCTCGCGCCCGGCGCACAAGCCAAAGCACGCTCACCACAAGCACACCGGCTCCGGTCACAATGAGCGCGGTTTCAGCACGCACCGCGAGCGGGTTCGCGGCGGCCTCTGGCGGTACCTGACCGGCGTGCCCGGGGGCCGGCTCCCTTACCCCGCCTGGCATCAGCGGCCCAGGCAACTGCGCCGACGGGATGACCGTCACCGCGTCATAGGGGGCGACAATGCCCCAGCCCACGAGGTCGTCGCGGTCACTTGCCGATGAACGCAGCGCTGTCGATTCGATACGCCAGCGCCACATTTCCGGGCCCTCGTCGGGATGGCTTGCCGCGACGAGCGCAGCAATGCCGCCAGCGTACGCCGTCGCGAAACTTGACGAAGGAGCATCCTGCGACACGAAGCAATCGCCATCGGCGAACCACGAGACAAGCACATGCTGACCCGGTGCGGCCACCGAGACATGTGGCCCGTGAATCGAGGCCTCGGTCGGTGCACCTGCGTTGTCTACGGCAGTCACCGCGAGCACGCCGTCATAGCCCGCGGGGTACCGCACCCCGTCGCCTGCTTCGCCCTCGTTCGCGGTCGCCCGGTTTCCTGCGCTCGCCACGACGAGCGAGCCTGCCGCGAGCGCGTCGGCCACAGCTCCGGCAAGTTCGGGCGAGTCAACCGGGGTCGACAACGCGACCACAATGATCTGCGCACCCTGCGACGACGCCCAACGGATGCCCGCGGCAGTCGTCTCGGGCGTGGGCGGGATGGGGTTGGTGCCGGGGCCGAGCGAGGAAGTCGCTTCGTACACGCGAACGGGCAGGATCTCGGCGCCGGGCGCGACGCCGACGAGGCCAGACCCCTCAACCGGTTGCGCGGCGATGATGCCGGCGATCGCCGTACCGTGTCCCTCAGCGTCGGTCTTGCCATTGCCGCCAGCACTCACAAAGTCGGTGCCGGATGCCGTCACGGTGGTGAGGTGCGCGTTCGCCGCGTCGACACCGGAGTCAACGATGGCGACTTTGATGCCCTCACCTGTAGAAACCTGGTTGGCGCGTTCGATTCCGAGCAGCGGGAACGCGAGCGGCGTATCGGGCAGATACTGCGGATTGCCGCGTTCGCAGGTGCCGACGTCGCCCTGTTGCGGGGCCGGTGCCGAGAGGATGCCCGTGACCACCGCATCCGGGGCCAGTGACGCGCGTGCTTCGGCCGGGCTGGAATTCAGTGCGCCGATCCACACACCACCGGCGAGCAGCAGTGCCAGCGCCCGGCAGGTGACTGGTCGATGCTTCCGGTCACAAATCATGTCAGCGGCACCGTCGCCCAGGCTGCCTCGACCGAAAGGGTTGGCCCAACTGGCAGAAGCCGTACCCACGGTGCCGGCACATTCGTCACATCGGTGAGCTGGTAGCCGAGCCGCTGCACGACATCACCCTCGTTGCCGGCGAGGCCGTAGGCGATGCCCGCATCGGTCACCACGTAGATGGCACCGAGGGCACCGCCCGAGGTCGCGCGTACGAGGGCACCGGTACCGCCCGCGACAACGACTTCGCGCTGCGTCGGCGGCACGGCCTGGATGAGCGTCGAGTGAGTCTGCCCCTGCGATTCGGTGAGCACCGCGCAAGGCACGGTGCCGGCTGCTTCGAGACCCGGGATCGTGCTCGGCCAATCGGCGGGGGCAAAACGGTCGGTCGACACCGTGAGTTCCGCGATATCGGCGAGCGAGGCGCGCAACGCGTTGCCCATCTGCGCTCCACCGCCGACGACATAGAGCTGGTAATCAAAATCGGTAATCTGCGCGAGCGTGCCAGGTGCCACCACGAGGTAGCGGCGCAGATTCTGCCCATCCGGCACTTCAACGACGGTGCCGAGCTGAGCGGTCGTGAGCGCACCGCGCATCTCCGCCGCACCGCCGGCACCGTCGAAACTCCAGGGGGCCACCGGCGAGCCGAGGTCGAACAGATCGAGCCAGGCCGAACCGACGCTCGTGATCTCGTTCGCTTCCCAACCAAGCGCGATGCGCACCGTCGCGAGATCAGCCTCGGCAATTTCGTAGCGGCGCCCTTCGGCGACGAGGAAGGTGGTGCCTTGATGCTCCACGAGCGCACCGCCAATCGCGGCGCCCGCGGGCACTTCGCCGCCAATGGTCACGTGAGCGGCGTCATCGGCCGGGCAGGCAATCCATCCCGAGTTTGCGAGGAGTTCGGGGGCGGGCACCGCGGCGGGTCCGTCGACGATGCCGATCTCTGGGCCGCGCGGAATGTCATTGAGCGTGCTCGAGTCGACCGTGGTGCGGTCGAGGCCTGGGCCCGCGGCGAGCAATTGCGCACTGATCTGATTGCGCACCGGGTGCAGGGTGCCGTCGATCGTGAAGTATTGCGCGCCGGTATCACTGTCAGTGATCACGATGCCGTTTGCCCAGTTGCCGGGAAGGGCGGGCGAGAAGCGCCCAAAAATCCACGCGCCGACGAGGATGATGATGGTGAGCGCGATGCCGATGGCCAGCGGGCCGATGGGTGATTGCAGTTCGACTTCACGGCCGCCCGGAGTGCCCGAGTTGAAGGCTGCGACGAGTCGGCGACGGTTGAACCGCTGAGCGTCGAGGATGTCTTTGCTGGATGCCACGGTGCGCCTACACGAATCCGAGGGCGATGACGGCGGCCGGGATGATCGTAAGCAGGGCCAGCACCGAGAGTAGATCGGCGAGGCGATCGAGGTTTGCCGACACGACGCGGTTGAGTGCACCGATGGCGAGCACGAGCGCGGCAACGAGGATGACCGCAAAGACAACCCATTGCGCCAAGTGGGGTTGTTGTAGGGCGGTGAAGATGGCACCGCCAACGAGTGCACCTGCGCCGGTGATCACGCCGACAAGCACCTCGGTGCGGTCGTAGACCTGCCGGGTATTCAGCAATAGGGATGCGCCAATCGCTCCGAGCAGCACGAGCGCAGCAACGCCGCCACTCACGATCCAGGGCACGCACACGAGGAGCACCACGCCGCCGGCAATCTTGAGGCTGAGATTCACGGCTCGACCGATGGCTTCGTGGCCGCGCACCTGGTGGTCGGTGTAGACGTGCGTGTCGCGCGCGCGTTCCTCGTCATTGCGCGGGATGAACACGCCCATCGGCGTCTGCGCGAGGGCAATCCAGGGCGCGACGATGAGCATGAGACCGGTCACAGTGGCGGTGGTGATCGCCACGAATTCGGCGTCGAGGCCGATCACGGCGCGTGCGAGCCCGGCCCACAGCAGCATGACGCCGGCGTAGAGCACGCCGACGAGTCCAGCGATCGGCGGGGATGCTTGCCCTCGCTGGCCTCGCAAGGTCACGAAACCGAGACCGCCGACAACGACGAGTGCGGAGCCGGCAGCGATGAGTTGTGTGCCAAGGTCGTCGAAGAGTGCTGTGGCTGCGGCGCCAGACAAGACCGCCGCGGTGGCATGCACGATGAGTGCGCTTACCGGTTGCCCGACTCGCGCAATGACGATCGCGGCGGCGATAGCGATGATGGCGGCGCCTGCGCCGGCGGCGAGGGCAACCATGCCACCGAGTTGGAAGAGCATGATCGCGACGATGAGGAGGAGTGCGACTGCTGAGGCAACGGCAACGCGGAGGGAGTCGTCGCCGTTCCACCCGGTGCCGCGCGCTTCGACGGCGTCGCCAAGCGCCTCGACCAGGTCGTCGTAGCGGCGTTCGTCCTCGCGCTTGTCGCCGAGTTCGAGGCGCAGCACGTCACCGGCGGCCAGTTCGGCTTGTTCCGGCGTGCGGTCAAGTGGGATCACCTCGCCGAGTTCATCGCGCACCCGGAAGCCGATCGATGCGGCATTCGCCGTGAGTAGGCCCATCTCGTCGACGACCATCGGCACGACTTCAGCCAGGGGCAGCGTTGCCGGCAGGGCAATGTCGTAGCTGCTGTCACCGGTCGTGAAGGTCACCGGAATCATTGCCAGGATGCCCTCGCCAGACCGCGTTGCCATTGCTCCCCCGTGGTTGTTACGTGTGCCCCCAGCACTTTACCCGGATGCTCCAAACTGGCTCGTCGGCCAGTGGACGGATCCCTCCGCCACTACTTGCGGTCGGTGAGCACATCGGCGAAGTCGTCGAGTGTGCCCGTCGGGGTGCCATCGGGGTTGAGCTTGAGGTAATCGGAGTGGCGCGCGAACGGGTTCCACCATTGGCCCGACCAGGGTGGGGTGTCATTCGAGAGATGCTCTACGCCATCGAGCTTTGTCGGGTTCACACCGAATGAGCCATCCGGGCCGATGCCTTGTACGGCATCGTACGAGTCGACCGCCGACACATAGGCACCACCGGAATCGATGTTGTAGTCGCGAATATCTTGCGCGCCCGATCCGGGAGACCCAAACATCACGAGGTCGTCAACGACTCCAACGTTCACTTCGGTGGTCATCATGCCGGAAGTCGTAGACCCGTAGGAGTGGCCAAACACCGACATGTGTGAGTCGCCCGAGCCACTCGCCGTGTGCGAGGCCTGGATGCCTTCGAGGAATCCCGACAGGAGTCCAGCCCCTTCTTCGGCACGACTTGTACCAGCAGCTTCAATTGCTCCCGGAGGCGCGTCGTAGCCGAGCCAAGCGATCATGGCGACGTCGCTCGGCGGCAGACCGGAGCGGTCAATTGCGTTCTGGCGCAGGTTGTTCACGTCGTTGATTGACCCGTCGAGACTGTCGCGCACGTTCGTGGTCATCCCCGGCACGTAGGTGCCGACGTGGGCCGCGTTATCAACGTCGCCGATGGCCACGGCCGCGCGGACTTGGTCGCCGCTGGTCGCATCAAGCAGGAGCAAGGATGTGCCTGGCCAGTTTTCGAGCGACTCTTGTGTTTGCCGCAGGTCATTTAGCCTGTTCACCGCATCCCGATAGCTACTCGAATTCGCGCCTTCACTCTCAATGAGTTCGGCCAATTCAGCAGCCACTTCCGCTTCGGCTGCTTCGATCAGGCCTGCCAGCCGATTCCGATTGGCGAGATCGCGTGAGTGGGCGTCAATACCGTTGAGATTGCCGATGGCGTCAGGGTCGTTGGCGATGATGAGCGCGCGCTCCTCGTCGGTGAGGGCATTCCACCAGGCCGCGACTTCAGTTGCGGACCAGTCTGGGTTGGGACGGTCGGGCAACCCTTGTGAGAATGAACCTGATCCCTCAGTGGAATCCACCGTCGATAGCGCGTCAAGTCGCGTCTTGTAGTTGCTGTCGACCGTGTCGGCAGAGGTGAGCACATTGCTTATGGCGCTCTCGAGTTCAAGCAACGCCGATTGTGCGATTGATTGAACACGGCCATACCCACCGCCAGCGTTGTCTAGGTCGATGTCTGCCTGTTTCCAAGCCGCAATCGAGACGGCACCCGTACTCGAGATCACTAACCCTTGGATCTCGGCGTAGGTGATGCATTCGTGCACGGCCGTTTCAATCTCCCAAACCCCGTCCGAGGCTTCGGCCGATGCGAGCACGAGCTCCGAGAATTGCGCGACGAGGTCGTCAGCAACATCGGATTCGCGATCGAGCGCCGCCCTGACGGCATCTGCCGTCTGGCCCTGCGCATCGAGCGCACCGCGTCGAGTGGTGAGATCGTCGGCAACGCGCTCGAGCGTGCTCCGCCGATCATGTGCCGCCTGAACCGCATCATCAAGGGGGCCGCGCTGCCAAGTCTGAACTTCAGCCCAGGTAACCATGTCGACTATTTCGCGGGCTCAGGTGTCGCGAAGCCAGCTTCATAAGGGAACTTTGCTGCGAGGTCGGCTTCAAGCGCCTTCGGTTCAGTCACGAGACGGCAACCCGACATACTCAGCATTCCGGTGTGGCTACCCTCCGCCCAAGTTGCAGACACATAACCACCGTTGACCGGATCAAACCACCGAACCGTGACGACACCCGTGCCGTTGTCGAATTGCTGCGGCTCAGAGAACCCGAGCTTGAGGAAATGCTCATTGCCGAGGGTCATTAGGGTCTCAAGAGGTACAAGTGAACCGACAGCGGCAAGCGCCGTAATGCTCCACGTATCGTCACCACACGGACGCACCGGGAAGCGCGGGATACCCGCCTCACCAACCCGCAATTCACCCGCCCCGGCTGCCGAGACCGCATGCTGGAAATCATCGACAACCGGTAGCACCCGATCGGCATAGTCGTTGAGTGATTCACGTTGTGAGACTGGTGCCTCACCATCGACATTTGGAAATCCGTTCATGTCGCTGTCTCCTGTCGAGGTGCATCCGGTGAGTAGAAAGGCAGAGAGTAGTGTTGCGGCGATACCGAGCCGAGCGCGAGAAATTGATGATCGTGCGGGCATCGACCTACACCGCCCACTGGCCGGTGGGACCAATGCGGAAGCGCTGTTCCCCGGCCGAATCGGCTGCGTGCAAGGCTTGCTCGGCGAGGATGACATCGAGCGAGAACTCTGCGAGACGCGTCACGAGTCCGTGGACTCGCTCGTCGAGACCGCTACCGGCCGTCGACAGACTCGCCACTGCAGTCGCGCCGGGTATGGCCGTCGCGACGGAGTTCAGTGCAACTTCAGTGCCATTCGCGCCGGACGCATCTGCCGAAATATCGTCGAGGTGGCCGGCCAGTTCAGTAAACTCGCCCGCAGTGAGATCTAAGTCAGCCATCTCGTCCCCTCTTGCACGGAATGCACGGATGATTCACTGTAACGACGAAACACAGCCAGTTTGGCGTCGCCAAACCAGCTTCATCCGCAGGTTTGATGAGGCCCATGAATGGCCGAGGGGTCATCCTCGGGATTGACTGGGCTGGTGGCTTAGAGCCGCACGACCTCGGTGACGCGCACGATGGCAGTGCCTTCTTCGACCGATGCACCCAGGTCAACCTCGGCACGAATGCGCCAAGCGTGGTCGCCGTCGGGGTCGACGAGCGTTTGCTCCACATCCCAGAACCCCGACCCCTGCCGCTCGGTGTCGATGCGGCAGAACTGCGGCGACCGCGCGGCCGCATCGACGGCAATGAAGTCGTACTCCTCGTAGTACTCGTCGAGCACTTCGGGCCAGTCGACCGCCGGGTCGAGTGCGTTGAGTTCGTCGTCGCGCTCCAACGCCGCGAGTTGCACGCGTCGCCAGAGTTCATTGCGCACGAGCACCGTAAACGCCCGCGCGTTCGCGACGATGCTCGGTGGTGCGGGCGGCACCACCGGCAGGCCATCATCACCGACGGGCGCAACGAGCTCGGCCCATTCATCCACGAGCGAGGAGTCGACCTGGCGCACGAGCTCGCCGAGCCACTCAATGAGGTCATCGAGCTCGCCGTTGCGCACGTCTTCGGGCACCGTGTGCATGAGCGCGCGGTACGCATCCGAGAGATATCGCAACACGAGGCCTTCTGAGCGAGCGAGATCGTAGAAGCCGATGTATTCGGCAAAGCTCATCGCCCGCTCGTACATGTCCCGCACCACCGACTTCGGCCGTAGCTCAAAGTCGCGCACCCAGGGCTGGGTTTCGGCGAACTCGTCATAGGCCTGCTCGAGCACCTCGTCGAGCGGCTTCGGCCAGGTGACCTCTTCGAGCAGTTCCATGCGCTCCTCGTACTCAATGCCCTCAGCCTTCATCGCATTGACGGCCTCGCCGCGCGCCTTGAACTGCTGTTGCATGAGCAGTGGCCGCGGGTCATCGAGTGTCGATTCGATGACGCTCACGACATCGAGCGCATAGTTACCCGTGCCAATCGAATCGGGCTGCGGCTCCGGGTCGAGCACTTCAAGCACCGCGAGCGCGAATGGCGAAAGCGGCTGATTGAGCGCGAAGTTCGCTTGCAGATCGACCGTGAGGCTCAGTCGCGGGCGGCCGGGGGCAACCGGATGCTCGCGGTCGACTTCGATGATGCCGGCCTCGATGAGCGTGCGGCCCAGTTCGAGAGCGCGTCGGGCTAGCTCGAATTGTCGGGCGCGCGGTTCGTGGTTGTCGAAGCAGAGCTGGCGCACATGCTCAAACACGTCTCCCCCGCGCGCGACGACGTTCACGAGCATCGCCGAGGTGATATGCATGTGGCTCGTGAGCGCTTCGGGCTCGGCGTTCGTGATGCGCTCAAAGGTCGCTTCGGTCCAATTGACGAAGCCCTTGGGCGGCTGCTTGCGAGTAATCTTGCGCTGCTTCTTCGGGTCACCCGCCGCCTTCGTCACCGCCGCCTCATACTCAACGACGTGTTCGGGAGCTTCAACAACCACCGTGCCGTGATCGTCGTAGCCCGCGCGGCCCGCGCGCCCGGCAATCTGGTGGAATTCGCGGGCGCTGAGGTGCCGCATCCTATTGCCATCGAATTTCGCGAGGGCAGTGACGAGCACCGAGCGAATCGGCACGTTGATACCGACGCCAAGCGTGTCGGTGCCGCAAATCACCCGCAGGAGTCCGCGCTGGGCGAGCACCTCAACAAGCCTTCGATAGCGCGGCAGCATGCCCGCGTGATGCACGCCGATGCCCTGGCGCAACCACCGCGACAGCGAGCGGCCAAAGGTGGTCGTAAATCGAAACCCGCCAATCGCCTCGACAATACGATCGCGCTGCTCTTTGCTTGCGATCTTCATGCTTGACAGCGCCTGCGCCCGCTCGACGGCCGCGGCCTGCGCGAAGTGCACGATGTAAATCGGCGCTTCGTTGTCGTCGAGAAGTCGTTCGACGGTTTCATGTACGGGTGTGAGCACGTACTCGTAGCTCAGCGGCACCGGGCGGGTGGCGCCGGCGACGAGCTCGGTGGGTCGGCCGGTGCGTTTCGTGAGGTCGGTGCGGAGCTTCTCGGTATCGCCGAGGGTTGCCGACATGAGCAAGAACTGCGCGCGCGGCAGCAGGAGTAGCGGCACCTGCCAGGCCCAGCCGCGCTGATCGTCACCGTAGTAGTGGAACTCATCCATCACCACCTGATCGACATCAGCCGCCTTGCCCTCGCGCAGGGCCTTGTTCGCGAGAATCTCGGCCGTGCAGCAGATGATCGGCGCATCCGGGTTCACCGAGCTGTCGCCGGTGACCATACCGACCCGCTCAGCACCGAAGATTTCGACGAGCGCGAAGAACTTCTCGCTCACGAGCGCCTTGATGGGGGCCGTGTAATAGGTGCGGCCGCCCTCGGCGATGCAGAAGGCGTGGGCAGCCGTGGCGACGAGCGACTTGCCGGTGCCGGTCGGCGTCGCGAGCACGACATTGGCCCCGGCCGCGAGATGCATGACCGCTTCTTCTTGCGCGGGGTAGAGCTCGATCCCGCGATCGGTGGTCCACTCCAGGAATGCCTCGAGCACCTGGTCGGGGTCGTTGGGTGCGTCGGCGTCGGCAAGGGCGGGGATGAGGTCGGGCAAGAAGGAAACCATGTCGGTTTGATCTTGTCATGCCCGACCGACATCCGCGCCGCAGGGCTTAGCGTTACGGCGTCGGCACTCGCTCGACGAGCGCGGCCGCGAGATCAACCGCATCCCGTTGCTCATCGCGCAGGATGTGCGCCGGGTTCTCACGCCAGCCCTCTTCGAACGCGTCGTCAACAGCCGTGCGGTGGCCCGACATTTCCTCAATGACCGCGAGCCCACAGAACGGCACGTAGACCGCCGAATAGCCGCCCTCGTGCGAGAACACGATGCGACCCTCGGTCAGTTCATCAGCGAGCGCGAGGAGCTTCTTCGCGAAACCACGGAAGCCCTCGGAGGTGACCGACATGCATCCGAGCGGATCGAGCATCGACGGGTCAAAGCCGCTCGAGACCATGATGAGCTCGGGCTGGAACTTGCGCAGTGCCGGCGCCACCACGCGGTCGAAGGCGTCGAAGTAGGCGCCGTGACCCGAGCCCGAGGGCAGCGGAATGTTGATATTCGCACCCTCGCCGGCGCCGCCGCCGTTCTCTTCGCGATCGCCCGATTCAACCGGGAAGAGGCGATCTTGGTGCAGCGAGATATGCAGCACCGCTGGGTCATCCCAGTAGATGCGCTGGGCGCCATTGCCGTGGTGCACGTCGTAGTCAACGATCGCCACGCGGGTGATGCCGCGTTCGGCACGGGCGTGCTCGATTGCGATTGGCACATTCGCGAGCAGGCAATAGCCGCGGCCGCGATCGGGTTCAGCGTGGTGCCCGGGCGGACGCACGAGCGCATACGCGTTGTCGACGGTGCCGTCGAGCACCGCATCCACACACTCGATGAGCCCACCCGCGGCGATGCGCGCGATGTCGTACGAACCCGCGCCGAAGATCGTCTCGCCGTCGCCACCCTCACCACCGATGTGCCCGCTCTCGCGTTCGAGCCGGTCGAGGTAGTCGCGATCGTGCACGCGCTCGAGTTCGGCGTCGGTCGCCACGCGCGGGCGGATGCGAGTGAGTTCGTCACCGAGTCCGCTCACCTCAATGAGGCTCGCCATGCGGGTCTTCGTTTCGGCGTTCTCGAACGCCTGGATGGGTTGCACCATCGGATTCGGCGGCCAAATTGCAGCGGTGTGGCCGGTGTCATGCCAGCCAAACCGCTCGTGCCACATGTATCCAGTGCGACGAGATGCGGTCATGCTTACTCTTCGTTCTTCATTACACGCACGGCAAGGCCGGTGATGAGCGTGTTTGGGTCGGTTTCGGGGGTGGGCTCGGTGTCGTACGCCTCCCAATACGGGAGCATTGTGACGTAGCCAGCTTCTCTGATGGCGGCGAGAAACTCGCTCCAAGCCTCACCGAGGCCATCATATGGGCCGGTGTACTTTGCCGTGGCGAGTTGGCCTGCGGGAAGTTCGGAGGCAATGACCGGCTCGTTCGCGTTGTCGACGGGGTTGTCGACGGGGAAGCCGACCTCGAGGTCGACGTGTTCGCCGAACGGTGAGTCATAGCGCGAGAAGGCGGGGCCGGTGGGAGTGAAGGCGTCGTTGCCGATGGCAGCGCCGAGGGCACCGAATGACGAGTCCATAAACTCGTGAAGGTTGGCTGTGGCGACGTCTCTGTCGCGTACTACTGCGGTGGGAAATCCCGGAAAGTCAATGATTTCGAGCGGGCTGAGGTTCGCCATGATGTAGCTCCTTGCAGTGATGGGGCTGGCGCAATTGCGCACTTCAGTGGGCGCGCTGCCTCCACGCTAAATCGCCCCGCCCGAAAACGAGCCGGACGTTGCGTGCAAGTCGCCCTCTCAGCGAGGTGGGGCGCATTTGGGTGTGCTGAGGTTCTCGAAGCCCGCATCCCTGGGCGAAGACGCCATTCCTGAGTGATCGGCGGCCCAGGTATGGCGGGAAGGCTCGCAACATGACCCAGGTTTGACGCGAGCGCTCAGGGTTTGAGCGTCTCAGCGCGCCAGTGGTGTCGCTCGCCGCGCAACTACCCCTCTCGTGGCGGAGTACCCCACCCATGGGTGGGGTACTCCGCCACGACGCCCACCCTTGCAAGGCGGGCCAAACGCAAGCGGCGGATGCGCGGGGCCGTGAGCCCGTGCATCCGCCGCTGCGAGAATTGCGTGTTTAGACGTACGCGAACAGGTCGGTGCGCAACGCCGAGGGGTCGGCGACGGGCGACGGCAGCGCGCGGTAGACCTCGACATACGGCATGGCCGGGGTCTTGCCCTGCGCCTCAAGACCCTCGAGGAACTCGAGCCAGGCGCCGCGCAGTTCGCTGTACGGGCCAACAAACACGGCACGCGCGAGGTCGCCGCCCTCAAGCTCGCCGGGCTCAATCGTCACGCCGTTGAATTCGATCGGGCCGTCGAGCTGCGCGATGAGCGGGTAGCCCGCATCGACGCGAATATTGCCCTCGAGCTCGGTGTGGTAGACCGTGAAGCCCGAGCCATCGACCGCAATAGCCGCGGCGTCGGAGGCCGCGCGCAGCGCGCTGAAGGCGGCGTCAAGGAAGCGGATCATGTCTTCAACCGGCACGTCGATGCCGCGAACGACGGCCGAGTGCACGGTCTTGTGCGTGAGAAAAGCCGGAGACTGAACGGTGGGATCTGGCATTGCGACTCCTTCGTCGGTGGTCAGGACCGAAGCGCCCGCGCGCTCGATAGACGACAGCCTACCCACAAAAGTGAACGATCGGTCAGTATTTCTCGCGCATCCGTGCAGACAGACTTGCGCTCACGATAGACCGCCACCTTGCGCAGATGTTGAGTCATCGGCGAGTTCGCGGATGCGCTGGCCCACGACCGTTGAAATTCCGTCGCGATGCATCGAGACACCGTAGAGCGCATCGGCGATCTCCATGGTGCGCTTCTGGTGCGTAATCACGATGAGCTGGCTCGACTCGCGCAGGTCTTCGAACACCTGCAGCAGTCGCCCGAGGTTCGCATCGTCGAGCGCAGCTTCGACCTCATCCATGATGTAGAACGGGCTCGGCCGCGCTTTGAAGATCGCGACGAGCAGCGCCACGGCTGCGAGCGAGCGTTCACCGCCCGAGAGCAGCGAAAGCTTGTCAATTTTCTTGCCCGCCGGGCGCACCGCAACCTCGATGCCGGTGGTGAGGAGGTCGTCGGGATTCGTGAGGGAAATGTCACCCGTACCGCCCGGGAAGAGCACCGGGAAGACCTCGTGGAATGCCTCGCGGGTGTCGGCGAAGGCCGCGGCAAAGACCTCCTGCATGCGCACGTCAATATCGGCGACGATCTTGAGCAGGTCAGCGCGGGTGCGGGTGAGGTCGTCAAGCTGCTCGCCGAGGTAGGTGTGGCGCTGCTCGAGCGCGGCAAACTCTTCGAGGGCGAGCGGGTTGATGCGGCCGAGTTGGGCCATATCGCGCTCGGCGGCGGCAAGGCGACGTTGCTGTTTGGCGCGGTCGTAGGGTTCGGTTTCGATGTCGTCGAGGTCGGTAGTTACCGCGTTGTCATCGGCCTCGCCTGCGGTGCCGTCATCGGCGTTGGTTTCGATCTCGTCGCTGGGTTTGGTCTGCTCACCATCCGCTGAGTCCCCCGCAATCGACTGCGAAGGCGCAATGACCCCGGCAATCGGCACCGGCTGATCAGGCCCATACTCCGCCACGAGCACCGCTTCCGACAGCGAGAGCTCACTTGCCGCACGTTCCAGCAGATTCGACAGCTGCAACTTCCGCTCGTAGATCTGCAGGCCGAGCGAATGTACATCCTCGGTGATTTCAGTGAGGCGACCGCGCAGCTGCTGCTCGCTCGCCCGCAGTTCAGCAAGCTCGCGATCCTGCTCTTCACGTGCCCGCTCGGCGGCCTCGAGTTCGCGTCGCGCCTGCGCGACACTCGCCTCGATCGACTCGAGTAGCTCGGGTATGCGCGCGAGCACCCGCTCCGTACGCGCGAGTTCTGCGCGGCGCAGCACCGTTTCGCGGGCGGCCTGCTCGGCCGCTTCGCGTTCGGCATCGCGCTGCCGCTCGAGTTCACCGATGCGCAGTTGCTCGGCGCGCAGTCGCTCGCGCAGGGTCTCGAGCGCAAGCCGCGACTCGACCTCGTGATCGCGCGCTGATTCGACCGCGGCCGCATACTCACCGCGCTTGGATGCATCGAGCATCGGCCGCGGCTTCGACTCATGAATCTCGAGTTCAGTTTTCGCCTTCGCCGCCCGCTCTTCCACATCGGCGACGTTGCGGCCGGCCACCTCGTGGGACTTCTCGGCGCGACCAAGCTCGCCGCGCGCCGACTCGACGCGGGCGCGGGCGCGGTTGAGCGCTTCGCGCTGCTTCGCAAGTTCGGCATCGAAGCCGCGCAGATCGGCAAGGGCTCGTGCGGCAGCATCCTTCGCGGCTTGCAAAGCGCCGCGCCGTTCGGCGAGCTCGAGCGCGCGCGCATCAAGTTCGGTGCGCACCCGGTCAAGATCGGTGGCGGCACGATCACGCTCGGCAATGAGTTCGAGTCGGCTGGCACCCGCTTCGTCACCCTCGCCGCTGCCCCCGGCCGTGAGTGAGGATGCATCGAGCACGTCTCCGCGGCGAGTCACGAGACGTGCGCCGTGCGGGAGGCGAGCGAAAATCTTGGCGGCGTCGGCGGCGGTCGGCAGCGCATCCACGATGAGCGTGCGGCTCAATGCCTGCGCGATCACGGGCACGCCGCTCACCGAACTCGCCGCGCGAGCAAACTTGTGGCTGGTCTCGGTTTCGAGCGCGTCGATGCTCGCATCAAGGCCGTCAGCAACATCCACGCTCGCGAGTTCGGCGACCAGGTGTACCCGGCCCATGCCTTCGGCCGTTGCCGCGAGCGCGAACGCGGCGTCGGCCGAAGCCGCGAGAATCGCATCCGCGAAACTCCCGAGCGCCGCCGTGATCGCGGTCTCGTCGCCGCGGGTGACGCGCAACTTGTCGCTCACCCGGCCAACGACACCCTCGGGCTTTGCCGCGAGGAGTTCGGCCGCACCATCGTGCACTTCGGCCGCGAGCGCGAGGGCCTTGCCGCGGGCATCCAGCGCATCGCGTTCACGCTCGAGATCGTGCACGGCATCGCGCAATTCATCGACGGCGGCCTGCGCCTCAACAACAGCCTCTTGCGCGGCGGCATAGGCATCGTCGAGCCCGGAGGAGTCAGCCTCGCCTGCCTCGGTCGTCGATTCGACCTGTTCGAGCTCGCGCTCGGCGGTCTCGAGTCGTTCGGCGGCGGCCTTGCGGGCGTGTTCACCGCGGAGCACTTCACCGCGCACGGCGGCGAGGCGCTGGGCAGCCGCATCGACCCGGCCCTGCAGCTCGGTGCGCGTGAGATCGTGCTTCGAGAGCAGCGCCGATTGCGCCGCGATCTCGCGATCGAGCGCATCGAGTTCGGCGCGAGCCGTCGCGGTCGCCGCCTGCGATTGCTGCCACGTGGTCTCGGCAGCGGCCGCGCGTAGCTCGAGGTCGTCCACCTCGGCACGCGCATCGGCCACATCGGAAAGTGAGACGGTCACGGCGCGCACGGGTTCATCCAGGCGCGTGCGCAGCATTGACTCGCGCTGGGCCGCAAGCATCTGCAGGTTACGCACACGCTCGCGCACGCTCTCGAGTTCGAAACTCACGCGCCGGGCGCGATCAACCGCATCCCCCCGCTGTGCCTGCTGCAATCGCTCAATGCGCACCAGCGCCTGGTCAAGCTTTTCGCCGAGCACGAGTCGCTCGGTTGAGCGTTCCTGCTCAGTGGAGTTCGCGGCGCGCAGTTGCTCGCGCAGGGTTACGGCGTCGTCGGCCATGATGCGCGCCTTCGCATCGCGCACGATCGCGGCAATGCCCTGGGCGCGACGGGCGACTTCGGCCTGGCGCCCGAGGGGTTTGAGTTGGCGGCGCACTTCAGCGACGAGGTCGCGTAGGCGCTGCAGGTTTTGTTCCATGCCCTCGAGCTTCCGCACCGTCTTTTCTTTGCGGCGGCGGTGTTTGAGGATGCCCGCGGCTTCTTCAATGAATCCGCGCCGGTCTTCGGGGCTGGCATGGAGCACCGAGTCGAGCCGGCCCTGGCCAACGATGACGTGCATCTCGCGGCCAAGGCCGGAGTCGCTGAGGAGTTCTTGCACATCGAGCAGGCGTACCTGCTCGCCGTTGATGGCGTATTCACTGCCGCCAGCGCGAAACATCGTGCGACGGATCGTCACCTCGGCGTACTCAATCGGCAGGGCGCCATCACTGTTGTCGATCGTGAGCGTGACTTCGGCACGGCCGAGCGGGCCGCGGGTGGCGGTACCGGCAAAGATGACGTCTTCCATCTTGCCGCCGCGCAATGTCTTTGCGCCCTGTTCGCCCATGACCCAAGCCAGTGCATCCACGACGTTCGATTTGCCCGAACCGTTGGGCCCGACCACGCAGGTGACACCGGGTTCGAACTCGAGCGTCGTCGGTTTCGCGAACGACTTGAACCCCTTGAGCGTGAGGCTCTTGAGGTGCATAGGCGACTCTTTCGACGGGCTCTCGGATGCGCTGAATTGCGCGATATTGCGAGCCTACCGGGGGCTTTGGCACCAGGATGCGCGCCTCGCCTAGGGCGTTTCGGCGCGGCTAGTTTGCGGCCGGTTCGATCCAGCGCTCGAGTTGGGAAGTGATTTCTTCGAGCGAGAGCTTGCCCGCGGCGACCGCGAGGACGAATTCGTAGGCATCGTCTTCAGCTACATCAAAGTCGACGTCGTTGAGGTCGAGGAAGACCGCCATTGCGAACCAGCCAAAGCGCTTGTTTCCGTCGAAAAGAGCGTGATTTCTCACAATTGATTCGATGAGCGCGGCAGCTTTCTCGGCAAGCCGGGGGTACGCATCCTGCCCAAAGAGTGATGAAGCCGGACGCTGAAGAGCGCTATCGAGCAGACCCAGGTCGCGAACCGGCCCGACACCCTGCCGCGAAATCAGTTCGAGCGCGTCTTCCAGCGAGAGGAATACCGTCATGTGTGGCGAAGCCGCTCGAATAGGCCGGAGTAGCGATCAAGCATCTTGCTTGCTGACTCGCCGACCTGATCACTGTGTGACTGCTGCTCATCGATCACGCGGACTGCGCGCAGCACGGCCTCATTCTTGCTTACACCTTGACGCTCGGCGATGCGCGTGATGATGGCATCGTCGTCGGGGGTCGTGCGAAGTGTCATAGCCATGCTCCCAATAGTATCAACGTGATACCACCCTGTCGATGGAGACGAATCACCATCCCGACGGACGCTCGACATCGGAGTGCCTGGCTACCATCAATCGATGCCGAAAAACGCGCGCCGCTTTCTTGCCGCCGCGGTGCTTGCGACTGTCGCGGGTGCCGGGTTGACGAGTTGCGCGTTCACGCCGATCGTGTCGGCGATCATGGAGAACGGCACGCCCGCCGCGAATAATGATCGTGCATCCGTCGATCGACAGCAGGCACCGGCAAACGAAATCGCGCCGGATGCGACCTCAATGCCGACCGAGACCGCAACCCCGACCGTCTCGGCGCCAGTGTTCGGCCCACCCGCCGAAGACACCCGCGAGACGCCGCGAGTCACCACCCGCATCAGCCTGCCCGGTGAATAGCGCACCCTCACGCGCGTAGGCCCAGCCCCTCGCGCGCTCAGGCTCGACTTTCGCTCGCTGAGGCCCTCGAAGCTCGAACAACCCTGATCGTTCCCGCCATCCCCGACCCGCCAATGGGTCAGGTTCGGAACAATCGCTCACAACACGGCTCAGGTTTGACGTGTCGGCTCAGTAATGGCTGACCTGCTCAGCCAGACCGCACCGCGATCCAGCGCTGGTCACCCGGAAGCAGAGCCACAGGTAGTCCAGCATCGAAGTTGGCCCGGTGAAATCCATTCGCCGCGGCAA
The DNA here is from genome assembly GCF_003865375.1 of Gulosibacter macacae. Classification (GTDB taxonomy): domain Bacteria; phylum Actinomycetota; class Actinomycetes; order Actinomycetales; family Microbacteriaceae; genus Gulosibacter; species Gulosibacter macacae. The sequence goes on from NZ_RQVS01000011.1 coordinate 38,678, forward strand.
GGTTCACGACTTGTAGGTCAGTCACCTGCTTTCGCCCCATGAGTAACCGAGTGACGACAACTGAGTCAGCGAGTGAAGCGCGCTCAGGCACAAATGACCTTCCAGGCACACTGCGCCGCGCGAAATGTCGTTTCAGCGCTTCGTGCCCTCATGTGAAAAAACCGGTCCAGTGACCGTGCCTGGTACCTTCACTGGTGCGGTGTTCGCCGTCGCAAGCCCGCTTCAGGCAGGACTATTTCAACTCATCGCGCTCGCGGGCATCCTGCTCAGCGGAGCAATCTGCGCTGTCGTCGTGACCGGCGTGCTTGGCGCACCAACTATCTCGCCCGCTCTCGAAGCCGCTGACACTTGGGGCAGAAGTAGCTCGAGCGGTTCATGAAGCGCTCGCGCCGCATCCGCGTGCCGCAGCGCTCGCAGGGCTCACCCTCGCGGCCATACGCCTTGAGGCTGCGCTCAAAGTAGCCGGATTCGCCGTTCACGTTGACGTAGAGATCGTCAAACGAGGTGCCGCCTTCGCGCAGTGCCTGCTCAAACACCTCACGGATATGGGCGAGGAGTTCTCGCGCCTTGCGCGTCGAGATGGTGGCGGCTGGCTGCGAACCGTGAAGGCGCGCACGCCAGAGGGCTTCATCGGCGTAGATATTGCCGACGCCAGCAATGATCTGCTGGTCGAGGATGACCGCCTTGATGCCGCGCATCGTCGTGCGCAGGCGCTCGCGGAAGGCGGCATCGTCGAAGCGCGAGTCGAGCGGATCCCGGGCGATGTGCAGCACCTGGGTAGGGATACGTTCGTCGGGCGCATCGGTGGGCGCGATGAGCGCATCGACCGCGAGTGAGCCGAAGCGGCGCTGGTCGACGAAACGCAATTCGTGTTCGCCGCCGGGGCCTTCTAGCCGCAGGCGGATGCAGAGCTGACGTTCATCCGACCTGCCGACAGGTTGGATGAGCAGCTGGCCGCTCATGCCGAGGTGGCCGATGAGGGCCTCGGTGGGGCGATCCAATTCGTGCCCTGAGGTGATCGAGGGGCGTGCCACCTGGCGCCCTGAGGCACTCGAAGGGCGTGCTTCGAGAACCTCAGCACACGGAGGGGCGAGCGCCTCAGCATTCGAGAGCGGCAACCACAGAAACTTGCCCCGCCGACTCGGCTCCGCGAGCATCCGCCCTTCGAGCCTGTCAACGAAGTCGAGCGCCGTGCCAGCGTGACGCTTGAGCGCACGCTCATCGACCACGTCAACGGCGACGATGCGCGCGCCAGTGACGGCCGGGCCAAGCCCGCGCCGCACCACCTCGACTTCGGGCAGTTCGGGCACAGCTACGCTCGCGGCGCCGGGCGCGCGTTACCAGTGAGGTCGTACCAGGCCTCGAGCGCGGCGGCGAGTTCGGCCTGCTTCTTGGATGCAGCAACACCAGTTGCCGACAGCACGACGGCATCGCCACGACGCACGACGAGTTCGGCGGTGAACACGCGATCATGATCGGGCCCGGTGCCGGTCACGGTATAGCTCGGCTCTCCCCCACCGCGCAGTGCGAGTTCTTCGATCAGCGCCGTCTTCGGGTCCATCGCCGCACCGAAGCGTTCGACATCCCCGCGATAGGGCTCAACGAGCCGCTGCACCAAATCGTCAGCAATGAGCGCCCCCGCAGAAAGGTATGCAGCCCCGATGACCGCTTCGACCGCATCCGCGAGAATCGAGTCTTTGTCGTTACCGCCGGTGAGCTGCTCACTGCGCCCGAGCCGCAAATAGGCCCCGAGGCCAATGCCGCGCGCGATCTCGGCGAGCGAGGTCGTCGACACGAGCGCGTGGTGCCGGCGCGACAAGTCACCCTCAGAGAGGTCAGGATGCGCGCGGTAGAGCATCGCGGCAACAGCGAGACCGAGCACCGAATCACCGAGGAATTCGAGGCGCTCGTAATCGGCGCATCCCTGCTCGAAGCCGTAAGACGAATGGGTGAGCGCCTGCTCAAGCAGTTCGGGAACGAAGTCGACCCCGAGGGCCTCGGCCAGCTGTGCTGGCGGGGTGACCTCGGGGTCGTGCTTCGAGTTGCGACGAGCCAAAGCTACGGCGTCAAATCAGCGCGAGCTGACTACGCGTCGGCGACCTTGCGGCCCTTGTACTCGTAGTGCGAGGGGTTGCCCGCGGCGTCCTCAACGAGCTTGGCGCGGTGCGGGAGGCTGTAGACAACCTTGCCGTTTTCGATGGTCTTCACGAGCGTGGGGGCCGAAGCCTTCCACTGTGAGCGGCGCGAGCGGGTGTTCGAACGGCTCATCTTGCGCTTGGGCAGTGCCATATTGGTTTCCTGTTCTAGAGCTACGTCATTTGTTCTCGTGCCGGGCTCGGCACGGGTGATCGCGAGCGATGCGATCAACTGCATGGATGGGGTTTCGCGGGCGCATGCGGCGATGGTTCGCGCACGCACTCTCCGGCGGACCGATGGTCTCGGCCCCAGAGCCACCAGACGAGCTTACGCGAGATTGGGATTTGGCGCGACCCCGAGTTGGGTGACGGGTGGGCTTGGGTGGTCTCGATACACGGCTACGCCGCTACTCGACCAACCAGACGCCACCGACCTACTCGTCGTCGTCGAGGAGTTGCTGGAGCACAGCCAGGCGCGGGTCAACCGGCGCGGCCTCTTCGGGCAGGGGCTCGGTGAGCTTCTCCCCCGTCACCGGGTCGAGCCCCAAGCATCCGGGTTCACACAGCGGCTGGAACGGCAGGTCGAGCACGACCGCATCGCGAATCGGTCCCTCGAGATCGATCGTGTCGTTCTGCACGTGGTACTCGAGCGATTCATCCGGTTCGTAGCCGAACAGTTCCGCGAAGTGGCCGTCCCATTCCTGGTCGAGTGCCTGCAGGCAGCGGCCGCACTGGCCACCGAGGTTGCCGTGCACATCGCCCGTCGCGAGGATGCCGTCGTGCAGGCTTTCGAGCCGCAGATCGACTTCGAGTTCCGCGCTCTTGTCGAAGTAGATGAGCCCTTCACCGATGCGTTCGGGCACCGTGAGGTCGAGTTCGAGCTCACGCATCGTGCCCGGCTTTCGGCTGATCGTGGCGATATTGACGAGATACGGATTCGTGGGCATGGCGCCGATTCTACGGCGCTCGCCATACGAACGTCCCGTGCCCTCGGCGAACACTGCCGCGGCCGAACGCGGCCCTAGGCGTTGATGGTGCCGATGGTCGTATCCATATCGCCCTGCAAGAACTCGCGCACGACCGGCGGCACATAGGGGCTCACATCGCCACCGAGCGAGGCGACCTGGCGCACGAGCGAACTCGATACGTGGGCATGCTCGGGGTTCGGCATCATGAACATCGTCTCGATCTTGCCGAGGTGACGGTTCACGATCGCCATCGGCGTCTCATAGTCGACATCGGCCGAGCCACGGATGCCCTTGACGATAACGTTCGCGCCCACATCGGTGCAGTAGTCGACGAGCAAGCCCATGCTCCACGAGCGCACGACGATATTCGCGCGATTGCTCACTGCGTCGGCAATAGCCTGCTCGATGAGCGAAACGCGGCGCGAGATCGGAATCATCGCGTTCTTCGACGGGTTGTGCACGACCACGACGTGCACCTCGCCGAACACTGCCGCGGTTCGCGTGATCACATCGAGGTGTCCGAGGGTGATCGGATCGAACGACCCGGGGACGACAGCGACTCTGCTCATGCTGTTCATCGTAGGTGCACGCGGATGCAAGAAGTTATCGAGTTGTTGAAAACCTGGCACATCTTGCCCCACTTATTGGAAGAGTTGCTCACCAATGAAGCCTCCGGGCGGTGCGGCAGGTGGAATCGCGAAGACCGCTGACCCAACCGGCACCGTCCAGGTGTTGAGCAAGTCGCCGTCGGCGAGCCGCTGCTGAATCGGCACGAATTGCGTCGCCGGATTCGCCTGATACGAGGCAAAGAGCAGGCCCGAGTCTGACACCTCGGCTCCCATCCCACCGACACCCGCAACCGGATGGTCGTAGTTGTAGGTCTGGCGGAAGATGCGCTGGGTGGGGTCGTCGGGCCGCGAGCGCCGCATATGGCTCACCGGATTGATCACCGTGAATCCCTGCGGTGTGCGCGCCTCGAAATCGGGCTCGTCGTGCTCGGCCGAGCCGGTGAGCGGGGCGCCGGTGTCGAGTCGGCGGCCAACCGAGGCTTCGCGCCCGGGCCGATCGACTTCATCCCAGGTCTCGAGATTCATGTGGATGCGTCGCAGCACGAGCGAGGTGCCACCCACGAGCCACTCGGGTACGGCGCCGCCACGGCCGGTACTCGGATGCGCTGCCCCAGTCCACACGACGCGATCGAACTCTGCGGTGCCGGGTTGCGGGTTGGCGGTGCCATCAATTTGCCCGAAGAGGTTGCGTTGGGTGGTGCCCTCTTTGAGCGCGCCACGAGCGTTGCGGAAGCCGGTCTGTTGCCAGCGGATCGTCGAGAACGCGCGCACATCTTTGAGGAGCATGCGTTGGGCGTGCGCGACGCTGAGGGGATCATCGCCGGCGACGAGCATGAGCAGGTCGCCGTCGCTCCAGCGGTCCTCGAGCTGGTCGATCGAAAAGCTCGGCAGCGGGCCAAGCCACTCTGGCATCGCGGCCGGGTCGGCAAGTTCCACGACCCGTGGCCCGAAGCCGAAGGTGATCGCGAGGTTCGCCGGTACCTCGGCCATCTCTGGCTCTTGATCGCCAATCGGCGCCTGCCCCGCCATGAGCCGCAGGGCATCGTCAGTGAGCAAGCGCAGAAGCCGAATGAGTCGGTCGCGGTCGACCGATTCGGCGAGGTCAACGGCGATGAAGACGCCGTGGGCGCCAGCGGTACCGATGCCGGGCTGGTGGGGCGAAGTGTCGACCACCCGGCTCGTGCCGAAGGTCGGTTCACCGGCCGCCGCACGTACCGCCGAACCCACACCGATTGCGGCGGCAGCGCCAAGGCCAATGCCCGCGGCGCCCACGAGCACATCGCGACGTCGCGGACCGCGCTGGCCCGAGGCCACCACCGGGTGAGCGGTGGTGACCTCGGGTGTTGCAGTGTCAGAGCCCACTCGGGACTCAGTGTTGTTCGTCAACGCGTTTGCCTACTCGTGCGCGCTCTCGGTCGGCTCAGCACCGCCGTGGCCCGAGTGCGGGTCGCCGTGACCCGAGCCGCCGTGGAGCGATCCGTCCGGCGCGTAGGTTTCCATACCGCCGGTGTACTCCTTCGCGACCGCAACGTACTCGAAGGTCGAGCCGTCGCCGAGGGTGAGCGTCACGGTCACTTCGTCGCCGGGCATGATTGGTGCATCCAGGCCCATGAGCATGATGTGGTCGTGACCCGGCTCAAGTTTGAGCTCGCCACCGGCCGGCAGTACGTAGCCGCCGTCCTTTTCTTGCATGACGCTTGAGCCGTCCGACTGCACGATCGTCTCGTGGAGCTCAAACATTGAGCCGACCGATGCGGATGCATCGACGATGGTGATTTCGGCATCGCCAGTATTCGTGATGGTGCCGAAAGCACCGGTCATCTCACCCTCGGTGGCTTTCACCCAGGGGTCGGTGATCGTGAGCTGTTGCACCTGCTCGCTGGCACCGGTGGCACCGGCACTCGCGGTACCGGGGGTGTCAGCCGGCGCGCCGCTCGCGCAGCCCGCGAGGGCGACGGCGAGCAAGCTCGCGCCGATCAGCGCCGAGGCGCGACGAATGAGCTTGGTTGAGGTGAAGTTGAATGTGCTGTTCATGTGCGATTGCTTTCTTGCCTGAAGTTGCATGAATTCAGGCCGCGCACACCTAGTGATTGAGTTACTGCTGGTCCCAGCGCGCGCCCGGCCCGCGGCGCATGCGCACGATGAAGAGCGCCACCGCCGCGACACCGACCGCGAGGCCGCCGATGCCGAAGAGGATCGTCGTCCAGGGCACCTGCCCCTCGGTCGATGTGCCAGCGTCGTTGGCCGATTCACCAGCAGCACCCTGTCCGTCACCGGCTGCCTGGCCGTCACCGGCAGCCTGGCCGACACCGAAGTGGATCGACCCGGTAATCGGATGCCCGTCCTCTGACACCACCCGCCAGTTCAGCGTGTAGGCGCCGGGCTCGAGCGCGGGGAGCGGCTGCGTGACGGTGGCCGGCGACACCGCGAACGGGTCCGGGCAGTCGAGCACCTGCTGATCCGCATCCCGCACGAGCGCGAGCTCGGTGCCGAGATCGAGCACATTGCCCGAGAACCGCAGCACGGCCTCGGTCGGTGCCGTCTCGAGGCTCGCGCCTTCGACCGGCGTCGAGTCAATGAGCTGGTCGTGCGCCTGGGCGCTCGGCATGCCCGGCAGTGCCGCGATGGCAATTGCCGCGAGTACGGCCGCGATGAGGATGCGGATGAGGTTGGCGGAGCGAATCACGCGAACTCCTAGTGCAGGTAGTGCAGAAGTAACAAATCAATAGGTCGCAGTGCGGTTCACTGCGCTTACGGTAATGCGGCCCTGTTGCCGTTAGGCGAAAGCTGGGGGCGCACGCCCCTGCAGGAGTCCGGCGCAATGCGCCTGAAGTGGACGGACCACCCGCGCAACGACGGGGAGCTTCGGGGCCGCCGGCAGCTGCATCCCGGCAAGGGCGGTGCGCAGACCTGCGAGGCGCGAGACGCCGCGGCGGCCAGCGGTAACGATGCCGGTGAGGAGCGCTTCGCCGTAGCGAACCGCGGCAATCGTGACGACCGCAGCGAGGGCGTGGGCGGCAAACATGGTGCCGTCGAATGACGCCGCCTCGCTCGGTGCGAAACTTGTGAGCGCCGCGCGAGCGGCGGCGGGGTCGCCATGGTGCGCGTGGCCACCGCCGAGCGCGGCACCGAGTGGCGTGGTCGCGATGGCGAAGAACACGTGGAAGAACGCCTGGCTCGCGATGATGGCCGCGGCCGTACGGCGGCGGCGCGAACGGTCGGTGCCCGCGCCCGAGGCCACGATTGGCGCGGAGATTGCGGCCGCGATCGCAAAGGCAACGGCATAGGCGATGAGCGGCGGAGTGTGCCCGTGGGCCACACCGTGGAGCACACCGGCCGGCACCGTGGTGACGAGGGCAATACCCCACACGCGCCCAAGAATGGTGCGGCCGGATGGCCGCTCGGGCACGGCCTTTGCGCGCACTCGACCCCGTGCGGGAGTCGTCAGGGCGCGCGAAGTCATACCTACCAGGGTACGCGACTGCGCGATGCCTGGATGCGGCGGGCTGTCGCGCCGCGCTCGCGTGGTGCTATCCCATCGCGAGGTGGTCGCGTTCGGCGCGACCGAGCCGCGCCACCGCATCCCGCAGCGCCGGTGCATCCCGAAGCTCGGGGTCGCGAGCGACGATCTCGACGGCAATATCGCGCGCGGCCTCGATGATTTCGAGGTCTTCAGTCACACGCAGGAGCTTCAACGAGGAGCGGCCGCCCGATTGCGCTGTGCCGAGCACATCGCCCTCGCGCCGGAACTCAAGGTCGCGCTCTGCCAACTCAAACCCGTCGGTCGTCGCCGCCACCGCATCCACCCGCTCGCGGGCGAGCGACGCTGCCGGTGCCGCCGTGACAAGTAGCGCCAGCCCCGCGTGCTGCCCGCGACCCACGCGACCTCGCAGCTGATGCAACTGCGAGATGCCAAAGCGGTCGGCGTCGAGCACGACCATGGTTGAAGCGTTTGGCACATCGACACCGACCTCGATCACCGTCGTCGACACGACGACATCGATCTCCCCCGCCGCAAACGCAAGCATCGTCGCATCCTTGTCATCGGCGCTCATTGCACCGTGCAGCGGCTCAATACGACGACCAACGAAATCAGGATGCACGCGCAACTGCTCGACGACCTCGACCACATTCGCCAGCGGTCGCGCCGGTGCCTCGTCGGGTGCGGGCTGCGTGCCCTCTTCCTCACCAGGCGCAATCGCCGGGCAGACGACGAACGCCTGGCGTCCCTTCGCGAGCTCTTCTGAGGTGCGCCGCCACACGCGATCTAGCCACATCGGATGCTCATCAACCGGCACCACGAACGACTCGATCCCAGCGCGGCCCGAGGGCAGTTGCCGGATGCTCGACACATCCAGATCGCCGAACACCGTCATCGCGACAGTGCGCGGAATCGGCGTCGCGGTGAGCACGAGCATGTGCGGAGTGGTGCGGCCCTTGCGCCGCAATTGCTCGCGCTGCTCGACGCCAAAGCGGTGCTGCTCGTCGACGATGACGAGGCCCAGGTTGTCGAACTCGACCTTGTCGCCGAGGAGCGCGTGCGTGCCGACGACGAGCTTCGATTCGCCGGTGACGATCGCGAGCATCGCTTGCTGGCGCTGCGATTTCGTCAGCGAACCGGTGAGGAGCGTCGGTTTCAGTGCCTGCGCGAGTTGTTCGCCGAGGGATGCGGTGATCGAGCGCAGGTGCTGGGCCGCGAGCACTTCGGTCGGCGCGAGGAGCGCCGATTGCGCGCCGGAGTCGGCTGCCTGCAGCATCGCCCGCACGGCAACGATCGTCTTGCCCGAACCGACCTCGCCCTGCAACATCCGGTGCATCGGTGAGTGCGCGCCCAGGTCGGCGGCAATCGTGTCGCCGACCGAGCGCTGATCTGCGGTGAGCGCGAAGGGGAGCTGCGCGTCGAACGCATCGACCATGCCGCCGTTTCGGCGAAGGAGTGGCGTCGCAGGACGCTCCTGGGCGCGTGCGCGCTGCTGCGCGAGCACCGTCTGCAATTCGAGAGCCTCGGTGAACTTCAGTGCCTCGCGGGCGGGCTCGAGATCGGCCTGACCGTCGGGACGGTGCAATTGCCGAATGGCCGTGTCGAAATCGAGTTCGTTCCGCGAGCGCCGCACGTACTCCGGCACCGGGTCAGGCAGAGGCGGCACGTCATCGAGCACCGATTCAACGAGTTCGGCGAGCCGCCAGCTCGCGACCTTCGCCGTCGCGGGATAGATCGGAATCGGTCGCTTCGTCCAATCAAGCGCGGTGAGTTCGGCTTCGATCGGGTCGTCAAACACCTTGTAATCGGGATGCGTGAGCTGCAGCTTGCCGTTGAAGATCGACACCTGTCCGCTGAACAGGCCCCGTGTACCGGGCTTGAGTTCATCGGCCCGCCACTTTTGGTTGAACCAGGTGAGCTTGAGTTGCCCGCGGCCGTCGGTGATGACCACCTCGGCGATATTGCCGCGGCGCTGCTGCATGAACCGCGATCCCGAGGACACCACCTCGGCGACGAGCGTCACATGCTCGCCGACTTCGAGCCCAGCGATCGCGGTGAGTTCACCCCGGTGCACGTGCCGACGCGGCAGATGGGCGATAAGGTCGCCGACCGTACGTATGCCGAACGCCTTCTCAAGGGCGGCGGCCTCGGCGGGTTTCGCAACCTTACTCAGTGGCCGATCAAGCGCGGGCTGGTTCATCCCCGTCTCCTGCGGCGACGCTTGCGGGCGAGCACCGAGGGCGGGCGATTGCGCGCTCGGCGCTGCTGCTGCGCGGTGGCGTTGGCGACGATCGCCGCGGTGACCGTCTCGACATCGGCCCAATCCGGACGCTCCGGCAGCGCCGCATCCGGATCGCCGAAGGCGGCGTGATCACGCTGGGACGCGAGTCGTTCGAGGGCCGTGAGCGCAGCATCCTCATCGTCGAGTTTGAGCTTTGACGCGAACGAGGCGACCGTCGCGCCGACCGTGCTGCGGGTGAGTGCGAGGCCGTGGTCGACCGCCGTCGCTTCGACTTCGCGCCAGGCTGCGGCGGCCGGATGCAGTTCGCGATCGGGGCCCGCGAACGCACCGGCGCCGAGGTCGGCCTGCTCGACACGCTCTTGGCGAATCTTGCGGAGCCGTCGGCGCAAAAAGCCGGGGGCGGCAAGCGTGAGGCCAATGATTGCGAGCGCGAGTATGGCGATACCAACAGCGATGAGCACACCGCTCGAGAGACCGCTTGTTCCCTCGCCGAGAGCTGAGCCGTCAGTCTTGTTGGCATCGTCGGTTTCTTCGGTCGGCGTCGGCGATTCCTGGCCGCCGCCGTCGGTCGGCGTGGGCGTCTCGCCACCGGCGGCATCGGTCTCAGTCGGTGGCACGCTTTCGGTGGCGTTCGGGCCATCGCCCTCGGTGCCAAGCGGCGGCACCGTCATCTCACCGAGGCCATCGGCCGGAGTCGTCTCGAACGCCACCCAACCGTAGCCCTCGACCCAGAACTCGGCCCAGGCGTGCAGATCATCGCTTGAGACCGAGTAGACGGGCTGACCTGCGTCGTTCACGCTCGTGAATGTGCCGGGCGTGAAGCCCACCTGGATGCGCGTGGGAATGTCGAGCAGGCGCCCCATGACCGCCATGGCGCTCGCGAAATGCACGCAATAGCCCGAGCGCATCTCGAGGAACTTCACGATGACCCCGAGGCTCGTGCCGTCGTAGCCGCCGGAAACCGGAGCCTGCTCGGAGTAGTCGAAGGCGCCGCCGGTGAACCACTGCTGCAATTGCAGCGCCTGCTGGTAAGGCGAGGCGTTCGGGTCGATGATCTGGTTCATTGCTGCGCGAATTGCGTCGAGCGCCGGGTCATCGGGCAGGGCAAGGAATTCATCCATGCCACCGACGGGCGGCGTGAGCGTGGCAAGTTCCTCGGTCGACGGCTCGTTTGGCGATGTTTCGACGTGATAGTTCTGCGCGAACGGCTCAGCCTCGAGTTGGCGGATATCGCCGGTGCGATTGTCCCGGCGGTACTCCCCGTTAACGCCTTCGTAGTAGTCGAGAGTGGTGATATGCGGCAGATAGGCCGTCACACCGGGGCTGAGGATGATGTTGACGTGCTGGGTTTGACCGCCACGAAACTCGTAGCCCTGGCCACTCGGCCCGAGATTTGTTGGCGGACCCAGTTCGGGACTGTCCGGTAGCGGCCCATCGCCGTTGAACGGCGCTGGCGACCACTCCGAATCGGCGGTGAGTTCGCTCAGTGAGATGAGCGAGAGGTAGGGCAATTGCCCCTCAACTTGGGAGGTCGCGTATTTGAGCACCTCGGTGGGGGCGTTGCGACGCAGGTCATCACCAAGGTCGATGATCGGGTTGACGCGGCTCGTTGAGAGCGTCGACACCGGTGCGAATTGCTGCCAGAGCGCGCCCGACGGTGCCGGGAGGAGGGTGGCGACGAGACCCGCGAGCGCAATCGAGGCGATGCCCGCGAGCGCGGCGCCAGTGAGTCCACCAGCCCCACGACCATCGGCCGTGTACCCGACCGCCGCGCGTGCCTCATCCTCATTGCGACGTCGCCAGCGGGCGCCGATAAAGAGCACGAGCATCGCGAGCCCAACCACGAGCACCCACTCAAGCCACGGTGCCGGCGGCTGCCCCACACCGATGGTGATCGCAGGGAAGACCACGGCGGGCAGAAGCGCCGCGCCGGGTGCCCGGAGGCCGAAGGCGAGAAGGTCGGTGATCACGGCGATGAGCAGTGCCACGATCACCGCGACGAGCGTGACGCCGGGGCTTTCGCGCAACGGCGGCAAATCGCTCGGCACCTGGGCGGCGAACTCGCCGATGCGGCGGCCGATGACCGGGAAGATATCGAGGATGCTCTCGGGCGCCGCAACGAGCACGGCCGCGATGAATGCGGTGAGGTAGCTCGCAATCGCGGCTGCCGCGGTCGAGCCGGTGAGTTGGCGGGCAAGCTGGGCGGCGGCGAGCACCGTCGTCGACGAGATTGCCGCGATGGGCACCCAGGATGTTGCGGTGACCACCGGCGCCATGAGGAGGGCCGCGGCGGCAACGTAGGCGGCGAGGCCAATCATGAGCGGCCAGGAACCGCGCGCGGCGGCGGCAGCGGCGCGATCGCGCAGAAGCGGGCTGCGGTTGGGGCGCAGCATCATGGCGGCGGTCATGCGGCACCTCCCACCCGAGCCGCGGTCGCCCACGGATCGCGGGCGTCGGCATTCATGGTGACGACCTGCCAGCCAGCGGCGGCGAAGCGTTCGGCCTCCTTCGTCGCGGCCGCGTCGAGCCCGCCCGGGGTGACGAGCACCGCAATCGGCGGCGAGCCAGCGACCGCAAGGTCAATGGCAATGGCTTCCGCGGGCTGGTCCGTGCGGCCAACGTAGACAAGCGGGCCCGAACCCACGCGCATCGCCCGGTCAACAATCGCGCCGATCTCGCCCGCATCCTCGGCATCGCCGGTGAGCACGAGCATGTAGCGACGCATGATCGCGCCAAGCCCCTGGTCGGCAGGCGTGCGCACGCCATCGAGCAGCGCGCCATCGGCATCTGGGGTCGGATGCGTCGCAAACGCCTCAGTGTCATAGCCGAGTTCGTGCAGTCGCTTGAGTACCGAGGCGGCAGCCGACACGGCCAGCTCGAAACCGTCATCAACGAGCGGCGCGGTGCCCTGTGCATCCGGGAAGGCGCGGCTATCGACCACCACCATCGCAACGACTTCGGAATGGTGTTCTTCTTGGCGCACGCGCAACTCGCCCGCGCGTGCTGAAGCTCGCCAGTGCACACGGCGCATCGCATCCCCACGGCGGTACTCGCGGGTGATCACATCGTCGGCCTCGCCCGAGCGGCCCTGGGCGACATCGACTTCGGCGCCGGTGCGCAGGGCAGGAACGTCGAGGCGATCGACATCGTGCAGATGCGGCCACACTTCGATCTCGACGGCCTCGCCAATTTGTTGTACCGCGCGGGTAAGGCCGAAGCCGTCGAGGTGCTCGAGGTTGAGCGGGCCGACGTGTTGGATCCCACGGCGCAGGCCCGAGAGCCCGTAAGCGATGCGGCGACGGCGACGACCCTCACGCGGATGCAGGCGCGAGGCGATGGCGGGGAGCACGCCCCCGACCGAGCGCGCGGCAGCCCCGGTGACGACATCGGCGTAGGCGCTCGCCTCGACGCCGATGACCGAGCGATTGCGCAACTCGGCGACAACCCGCAGGCGGTCGCCCGCTGCGACGGTCGTTGGATAGACGGTGCGCTCGAGTTCGAGCTTCGGTGGGAACAGCAGTCGCAAGAGGTACACAATCGGCGGCAGTATTGCGAAGGCGAGCCCGACATAGCGCAGGGTTGCGAGCCCGAAGAACTCACCCGCAGCGATGAGCACTAGACCAAACGCGAATAGCGCCCAACCGCGTGGGGTGGGGCGCAATCGTGCCGCGGCGTCATCGGGAGCGATCGCCGCGGTGCTACCCGCAGTGTTCGGTGCGGTATTCGCTCGCTTGCTCACGCTGAGGCTCACGCGCCGGTGGGTGCGGGCACCTGTTCGGCGATCTGCCCGAGAACGCGAGCCGCCTCGGCGGTCGAACTCGATTGACGGCCGGCCCGCGATCCAATCACGAGACGGTGCGCGAACACCGGCACGAGCAGGCGACGCACGTCATCCGGCACGACATAGCCGCGGCCGGCGATCGCCGCCGCCGACTTCGCGGCGCGCAGCAGGTGCAGCGAGGCGCGCGGGCTCACGCCGACGCGCACCGCCTCGTGCTCGCGGGTCGCGCGCGCGAGGTCAACGATGTACTGCTTCACGCTCGGTGCCACAAACACTTCCTGCACCTGGGCGATCATCGCGCGCACTTGGGCTGCGCTCACCACGGGCTTCAGGGCAGTGAGCGGGTCGACGCTATCGCGGTGGTCAAGCATCGACAGCTCGGCGTCGCGAGCCGGATACCCCATCGACATACGCGCCATAAAGCGGTCACGCTGCGCCTCGGGCAGCGGATAGGTGCCCTCCATCTCAGAGGGGTTCTGGGTGGCAAACACGGTGAACGGATCAGGCAGGCGGTGCGTCGTGCCGTCAACCGACACCTGGCGCTCTTCCATACATTCGAGGAGCGCTGACTGGGTCTTCGGCGAGGCGCGGTTGATCTCATCGCCAATGACGATGTTCGCGAACACCGGACCGGGCTGAAACTCGAACTCGTTGGAGCGCTGGTCGAAGATCGCCACACCCGTGACATCACTCGGCAACATATCGGGGGTGAATTGGATGCGGTTCACCTTCGAGTCCATCGCGCGGGCGAGGGTCTTCGCGAGCATCGTCTTGCCGACGCCCGGCACATCCTCAACGAGCAGGTGGCCACCCGCGAGGAGTACGGTCACGGCAAGCCGCACCTGTTCAGACTTACCGACGACGACGCTCTCGACGGCTTCGCGATATTTCGTGACGAGGTCGAAGAGCGCAGCGGCGGGATCGGTGTGCGTGGTCATGGGCTTCATCCTACGATCGACGCATGACCCGAATCATCGCGGGAGCTGCAGCCGCGCTCAGACTCGACGTTCCGGGGCGCGGTACTCGCCCCACGAGTGACAAGGTGCGTGAGGCGCTCTTCTCGTCGCTCGAGTCGTCGTTCGAGTTTGACGGTGCGCGCGTGCTCGACCTCTATGCCGGCTCGGGATCGTTGGCGCTCGAATCGGTGTCGCGTGGGGCCGAGCGCGCGGTGCTCGTCGAGCAGGCGGCGTCGGCCGCTGCGCTCGCACGCAAGAACTCGGATGCCGTGCTCGCGCGGGTGCCCACCGCCCGCATCGAGGTGGTCACGAGCGCCGTGCGGCGCTTTCTCGAGGGAACGCTGGATGAGTTCGACCTCGTGTTTGCGGATCCGCCGTATGAGCTGTCGAATGCTGATCTGGGGATCGACTTGGCCTTGCTGGCACCGCGCTTGTCACCGGATGCGTTGGTCGTAGTTGAGCGCGCGGCTCGGTCGGGCGAGGTGCCCCTGCCGGAGGGGTTGGTGCTTTGGCGTCGCCGTGACTATGGCGACACCGCGCTGCACTTCTTGGAACCTGTTCCGTAGCGGCGCTTCGAGGACCTCAGCGCTCGTGAACACGCGTGCTGAGGCTCGGCCACTTCGCGTGCTGAGGCTCTCGAAGCACGAAAGCCCACCCGCGGGAAGCTTGCCGCCGGGTTTCGGTCCCGCGATTTGCATCCTGGCGGGTCATCCCGCTCTCCCAGCGGGATGACCCGCTGAGAGGAAAATCGCGGGCCGCCCTACGCCGCGAACGGGTCCCACCCGGCCGGATCGGCCGCCGCACCGTCAACCAGCACCCGCGCATCCTGCCGCTTGGTGACTCGCCCAATCGCCCGAAATGGCTCTGGCAGCTCGGCCCCGGCCGGAAAGCTCGCGAGGAGCGAGTGGTCCTCTCCCCCACCGAGCGCGAGGCGTAGTGCCAGGTCAGCACCGAAGATCGGCTCGAGCGCCGCGATGTCTGACGCCAGCGCATCCGAGTCGATCTCAAGCGACACCTTCGAGGCGCGTGCGAGCCGGTGCGCATCAAGCAAGAGGCCGTCCGAGAGGTCCATCATCGAATTCGCGCCCGCCTCTCCGGCCGCAACACCTGCCCCGAGCGGTGGCACCGGAGCAAGTTGCGCTGAAATCAACTCGGCAACCTCGGCGCCCTGCGCCAGAAGCTCAGCGAGCGCCGCCGCATCCGCCGCGCCCGACGCATCAACCGCATCCTGGAAGAGCAGCCGCAGGCCGCCCGCCGCCCGTCCGAGCTCACCAGCGACCGCGAGCGTGTCTCCAGGCTGTGCGCCGGCGCGAGTCACCGCGTCCCTGCCATCGAGCGAGCCGAACGCCGTGACTGCGATCGTGAGCGTGCTCGAGGTTGCGAGGTCGCCGCCGACGATGCCGCAGCCGGGCCAGAGTTCACGTAGCCCCTGCGCAAAGCCTTCGGCGAGCCGCGCTACGAAATCAACCGTGGTGTCTCGCGGCAGCGCAAGCGCGACGACCAGCCCGGTCGGACGTGCTCCCATCGCCACGACGTCGGCCAGGTTCGACGCCACGGCCTTGCGGCCGAGCTGCTCGGGTGCTGACCAGGCGAGCCGGAAGTCGGGTCCATCGATCATGGTGTCGGTCGAGACGACGTAGCGGCCATCGGGGGCCGCGAGCACGGCGCTATCATCGCCCGGGCCGAGCAACACATCGCCATTCGGGATGCGGGCAAGCACCTCGGCGAGCACCGCGCGTTCGCCTGCCTGTTCGACGGTGAGGGGTCGGTGCGCCAGAGTCATGGTCTTCACGCTATCGCGCCTGGGGCGAGGGCTAGGCTGGATGCGACATGAAACGCTCGCTCCTCACCTTCCCGCTCGTCGCGCTCCTCGGGATCGCGCTTTCCGGTTGTTCTGGGCCGTCGGTGCCGATGCAGCCCGCGGCCGATGCCGGAAACCCCATCTGCGCGGAAGTGTCGGTGCGGCTCCCCGATGTGGTGGATGGGCTTGAGCGACGCGACACGAATGCGCAGGCGACCGGCGCCTGGGGCAACCCCGCGGCAGTGCTGCTGCGTTGCGGTGTGCCGACGCCACCCCCGACGACAGATCGCTGCATCAGCATCAATGGCGTCGACTGGGTCGAGAATTCAACCGAGGCGCCGCGCTACGTCTACACGACCTATGGGCGCACACCCGCGGCGGAGGTAGTTATCGATGCGACGAAGGTGTCGGGCACCTCAGCGCTCATCGCGCTCGAAGAGGCCATTGGGTATCTGCCGGTGACCGGTGGATGCGTTGGCCCGCAAGATCTGGAAGAGCCGGCCCTCGATCCGACGACAACGGCGACGCCCTAACTGTCATCCAGATCGCGACGTATTCACTTCGAACGTTCGCGCCTGACCCTAAATGTCATCAGGATGGGCGTATCCCGCAGTATTGCGGGATACCCCCATCCTGATGTCGATTGTGGCGAGCCTACGCTACGCGGAGCGCACATCGGCCGCGCCGGCACGCGAAAGCGCCACCTCGAGCAGCTCGGTGATGAGTTCCGGATACTCCAGGCCCGAGGCCTGCCAGCAGCGCGGGAACATCGAGATCGGCGTAAATCCCGGCATCGTGTTCACCTCGTTCACGAGGAAGCCCTCGTCATCGAGGAAGAAGTCCACCCGTGCGAGACCCTCAGCACCCAGCGCTTCGAACGCGCGAATCGCGAGTTCCTGCGCCTCGGCGAGTTGCGCATCCGACACATCTGCCGGGCAGTCGAGCCGCACGGCCGAATCGTCGAGGTACTTCGCCGCGAAGTCGTAGAACTCGGCCTCGGTCATCACGATCTCGCCAGCCACCGACGCCCGCGCCCGCTCACCGCGCGGCGAACCGAGCACCGCGATCTCAATCTCGCGGCCAACAATGCCCTGTTCAATGAGCACGTGGTCGTCCTCGGCGAACGCCACGTCCATCGCCGCCGCCAGGTCGGCGACCGACTTCACCTTGGTCACGCCCACCGACGAGCCAGCCCGCGCCGGCTTCACAAACACCGGCAGTCCCAGCGAATCCTCAACGCGCGTGGCGACGCCGGCAGCATCCGCGGCCCAATCGAGGTCAGTCACCGTAAAGCCCGGCGCCACCCGCAGCCCGGCGGCCTGCAGCACGAGCTTCGTGAAGTGCTTGTCCATCGCGACCGAGGCGGCGAGCACCTTCGAGCCGACAAAGGGCAGCCCGACGAGTTCGAGCATCCCCTGCACCGTGCCGTCTTCACCAAACGGGCCATGCAAGAGCGGCAGCACCACGTCGACCGAGCCGAGGTCACTGCGCACGCCCTCGCGCACGACCGACACGATGCGGTTCGCGGTCGAGTCGGGCATGAGGATGCGGGTGCCATTGTCGACGACCTCAGGCAGGTTCTCGGGGTTGAGCCGGAACTTCTCGGGGTTGTCGTCTTCGAGCACCCAGGCACCCTCGCGGGTGATGCCAACGGGAATAACGTCGAATCGCGAGCGGTCGATGGCACCGAGCACGCCCGCCGCGGTCGCGCAGGAGATTTGGTGCTCGCTCGAGCGACCTCCAAACACAACCATCACTGTGCGGCGTTCGGGGGTCGGGGTCATTCGCGGTCTCCGCTCTCGTTGTCGGTGGCAAGGTGTGGGGCAAGCTCAGCCGGATGCATCCGACCCTCGAGCACAGCGGCGATCTGCGTCACGATCGGCATCGGCACGCGGTGTTCGCCAGCAATCACGAGAATCGACTCAACCGAACGCAGACCCTCAGCGGTCTGCGCCATGCGGCCGGTCACATCCTGATAGCTGTAGCCCTGGCCAAGCAGGCGCCCCGCCGTGAAGTTACGCGAGAGGGGCGACATACAGGTCGCAATGAGGTCGCCGAGGCCAGCGAGGCCCATCATCGTTTCGCGGGCGGCGCCCATGGCGACGGCGAAGTCGGTGATTTCGGCGAGGCCACGCGTCATGATCGACGCCTTGGTGTTCTCGCCAAAGCCGACGCCGTCGGCGATACCGATCGCGAGCGCGATGAGATTCTTGAGCACGCCACCGAACTCCGTGCCGATGACGTCTGGGTTCACGAAGGTGCGCAGGTACGAATTGCGCGCGAGTCGCGCCACGCGCACCGCGAGTTCTTGCGATGAGGATGCGACGACAATCGCCGTCGGCTGCTCGCGCGCGATCTCGAGGGCGATATTCGGACCGGAAGCGACCGCCACCCGGTCGTAGGGAATCTCGGCGACCTCCGAGATCACCTCGCTCATCCGCATCCCGGTGGTGCGTTCGACGCCCTTCATGAGCGAGATGATCGAGGCATCGCCTCCGAGGAACGGCTTGAACTCTTCGATGTTTTCGCGCGCCGATTGCGCGGGCACCGAGAGGAAGACGAGGTCGGCGCCGGTGACGGCTTCTTCGAGGCTCGCGGTCGCCGAAATGCTCTCGGGCAGGTTGATGCCCGGCAGGTAGGCGGTGTTGCGATGCGACTCGTTGATCTCATCCGCGTGTTCTTGGCGGCGCACACCGAGGGTCACCGGATGCCCGCCGTCAGCGACAATCTTCGCGAAGGTGGTGCCCCAGTTACCGGCGCCGATCACGGTGACGCGGGTGCCGTCGCCGGCGCTGCGGGCAAGGTCGGGCAGGCTGATCGGTTCGGTTGTCGGATACCACTCGCTCATGCGCGTGGCTCTTCAGGCGATTGGGCTTTCGGGTCGATCGGCATGCCGAATTCGGTTTGGCCGTGCTTCACCGGGTCGTAGAGCTCATCCGGTGCCTGCTCGCCACGAATCTCTTCGAGGAGCTTCGTGATCTCGACCATGACCTTGTTCGTCGCGGCCTCGATCGCGCGGCGCGAATGCGCCTGGCCCTCGTACTCGCTGAGATCAATCGGCTCACCGACCACGAACTGCAGGGGTGTGCGCCAGCGCGGCACGAACTTCTTCTGGAACCGCGGCACGACCGCATCCGCGCCCCACGTCGCCACCGGCACGATCGGGATGTTTTCGGCGAGGGCGATGCGCACCGCACCCGACTTGCCGCGCATCGGCCAACCATCGGGCTCGCGAGTGAGCGTGCCCTCGGGGTAGATGATCACGAGGCTGTCGTTCTCGACGAGCTTTTTCGCAGCGCTCAGCGAGGCCTGCTTCGCCTTGCCGCGCTCACGCTCGACCGGAATCTGGCCCGAGCGGTGCAGCAACCAGCCGACGACCGGAATCTTGAACAGCGACGCCTTCGCCATGAATCGGGGCAGGCGTCCGAGCCGCCACACACCCCAGCCCACGACCACGGGGTCGATGTCGGAGTAGTGGTTCGGCGCGAGAATCACCGGACCGGTCGGCGGCAGCGTGCCCTTGAACTCGTACTTGTAGAGCGCACTCATCGGGCCGCCCGCGATTCCCGCGAGCAACCAGAAGATCGACGGCCGGCGCTTTTCGGGTGCCGCGCGCCGCACCGAGGCGGCCACCGCTAACTCTCGATCGTGAAGTCGGCGCCGAGGTCGCGAAGCTTCGTGAGGAAGTTCTCGTAGCCGCGCGCGATGATGCCGACATTCGACACCTTCGAGACACCGTCAGCCATGAGCGCCGCGATGAGGTGGCTGAAGCCACCACGCAGGTCGGGCACCTCGATCTCGGCACCGTGCATCTCGGTGGGGCCCGAGATCACTGCCGAGTGCACGAAGTTGCGCTGACCGAAGCGGCACTTCTGGCCACCGAGGCACTCACGGTGCAGCTCGATCGTAGCGCCCATCTCAACGAGCGCCTCGGTGAATCCAAAGCGCTGCTCGTAGACGGTCTCGTGCACGATCGACACCCCGGTCGCCTGCGTGAGCGCGACGACGAGCGGCTGTTGCCAGTCGGTCATGAAACCAGGATGCACATCAGTCTCGATGACGACGGGCTTCAGCGGGGTGCCGGGGTGCGAGAAGCGGATGCCCTCATCCTGCACCTCGAACACGCCACCGGCTTTGCGGAACACGTTGAGGAAGGTGAGCATCTCGGGCTGGCGGGCGCCCTGCACGAAAATGTCGCCCTTGGTGGCGAGTGCGGCGGCGGCCCAGCTGGCGGCCTCGTTGCGGTCGAAGATCGAGCGGTGGTCGTAACCGCCCATGCGCTCGACACCCTCGATGCGGATGACGCGGTCAGCATCAACCGAGATGATCGCGCCCATTTTCTGGAGCACATTGATGAGATCCATGATCTCGGGCTCGATGGCCGCGTTCGCGAGCTCGGTGAGGCCCTGTGCGCGCACCGCGGTGAGCAGCACCTGCTCGGTCGCGCCGACCGAGGGGTACTCGAGCTCGATCTTCGCGCCGTGGAGGCCGCCGGGTGCGGTGAGGCGGATGCCCTCGGGCAGCTTGTCGACGACCGCGCCGAACGAGCGCAGTGCCGAGAGGTGGAAGTCGATTGGACGGTCACCGATGCGGCAACCACCGAGGTCGGGAATGAACGCCTCGCCAAGCTGGTGGAGTAGCGGCCCGCAGAAGAGAATCGGGATGCGGCTGGAACCGGCGTGCGCGTTGATTTCGGCCATGTGGGCCTGTTTGACGTTGGTGGGGTCGAGACGAATCTCGCCGCCCTCAACATCGCGCTCGATCTCAACGCCGTGTGCACCGAGCAGGCCCGCCACGACGCGCACATCCGAGATATCGGGCACATCGCGCAGCACGCTCGGTGAGTCGCCGAGGAGGGCAGCGACCATGGCCTTCGTCACGAAATTCTTCGCACCACGAACGTGGATGCGGCCGTTGAGCGGCTGGCCGCCGCGGAAGGTGATGGTGTCGGCGTCGAGGCCGACAAACTTTGCGGCGCGGGCCGCATCGTCCTTAAGTGCGTTCACGCCGTGGGCTCCTCAGCAAGGTCGGGTGACAGGGTGCCGGGCTCGGTGTTGCCAAGCGCGGGCAGGGTCTTCGGCATCCAGCTCGGGCGGGTGGCCTCGAAAGCGGTGATGGCGTCTTCGTCGCGCAGGGTGAGCGCGATGTCGTCGAGGCCTTCAAGTAGGCGCCAACGCGTGTAATCGTCAATTTCGAAGGGAACGACGAGGTCACCAATGGTGACGGTCTTCGACTCGAGGTCGACCACTGCATCCTCGCCCGGTGCTGCCTCAATGGCGGCCCAGAGCTGCTCGACCTCGGCCTCGTCAACGACGCCGACAAGCAGGCCCTGCTTGCCGGAGTTGCCGCGGAAGATTTCGCCAAAGCGGGCGCCGATCACGGCACGGAAGCCGTAGTCGCGCAGTGCCCAGACGGCGTGCTCGCGACTCGAGCCGGTGCCGAAGTCGGTCCCGGCGACGAGGATGCGCGGGTTCGCATACTCGGGCTGGTTGAGGATGAACTCTGGGTCTTGGCGCCAGGCCGCAAACAGGGCGTCGTCGAAACCCGTCTTGGTGACGCGCTTGAGGTAGACGGCCGGGATGATCTGGTCGGTGTCGACGTTCGAGCGGCGCAGCGGCACGGCCGGTCCGACGATGCGGGAAACCTTTTCCATTAGGCGGCGCTCACTTCCTGGTTGGTCGACTCTGCTGTCGAGGATGCTGTCGGCAGCGGGTCGAGGTCAGACGGACTCGACAGCGTACCGCGCACCGCGGTCGCGGCGGCGACGAGCGGTGACACGAGGTGCGTGCGGCCACCCTTGCCCTGGCGGCCCTCGAAGTTGCGGTTCGAGGTCGAGGCGCAGCGCTCACCGGGGGCGAGCTGGTCGGGGTTCATGCCGAGGCACATCGAGCAACCCGCGAACCGCCACTCAGCGCCGAAGTCCTTGACGATCTGGTCGATGCCTTCGGCCTCGGCCTGCAGGCGCACGCGCGCCGAGCCCGGCACCACCATGACGCGCAGACCGTCGGCCTTCTTGCGCCCTTCGATGACGGATGCAAAGGCTCGGAGGTCTTCGATGCGCGAGTTGGTGCACGACCCCATGAAGACGGTGTCGACGGCAACTTCCTTGAGCGGGGTGCCAGCTTCGAGATCCATGTACTCGAGGGCGCGCTCGGCAGCCTGACGCTCGTTCGGATCGCTGATCTCGGCCGGGTTCGGCACGGTCTCCGACAGCGGCACACCCTGACCCGGGTTCGTACCCCAAGTGACAAACGGTTCCAGTGCATCCGCGTCGATGTGCACCTCGGCGTCGAAGGTGGCGCCCTCGTCGGTCACGAGCGTGCGCCAGTACTCGACTGCCGCATCCCATTCTTCGCCCTGAGGCGCGTGCGCGCGGCCCTTGAGGTACTCGAACGTCGTCTCGTCGGGCGCGACCATGCCGGCACGCGCGCCACCTTCGATCGACATATTGCAAATCGTCATGCGGCCCTCCATCGAGAGCGCGCGAATTGCCGAGCCACGGTATTCGATGACGTAGCCGGCGCCACCGCCGGTACCGATCTTCGCGATCACCGCGAGGATGATGTCCTTGGCCGTCACGCCCGGACGCAGCGTGCCTTCGACATTGACCGCCATGGTCTTGAAGGGCTTGAGCGGCAGGGTCTGCGTGGCGAGCACGTGCTCAACCTCGGAGGTACCGATGCCGAACGCCATCGCGCCGAAGGCACCGTGGGTCGAGGTGTGCGAGTCGCCGCAGACGACCGTGATGCCGGGCATGGTGAGGCCGAGCTGCGGACCCACCACGTGCACGATGCCCTGCTCGCGGTCGCCGAGCGGGTGCAGGCGCACACCGAACTCCTTGGCGTTATTACGCAGGGTTTCAATCTGCGTGCGCGAGGTGTCGTCGGCGATGCGGTTGAGAATGTTCACCGTCGGAGTGTTGTGGTCCTCGGTGGCGATCGTGAGGTCGAGGCGGCGCACTGGGCGGTCGGCCTGGCGCAGACCGTCGAAGGCCTGCGGGCTCGTGACCTCGTGCATGATGTGCAGGTCGATGTAGACCAGGTCGGGTGTGCCATCCTCGCCGCGCTTGACTACGTGGGCGTCCCAGACCTTCTCGGGCAGGGTGCGCGGCGCGGTGGATTGTTCAATCGTCATGATGCGTAAAAATCTCCTGTGTGAGGCGGATGCAGGCGCTGAGCGACTCCGCGACGGGAGACGCCTGAGGGCTAGATCCCGTCGCGGCACAGAAGGCGCCGCACCCGAATTCGCATGCCTGCCATCGTACACCGGGGCCTATTCATGAGTTCGGATGCTCGCAGCGAACGCGCGCGCCCGCGCGCGTGGAGGCCAGACCCATCGAGCTGAGGCTTTCGAAGCGCGAGACATCCCTGACCCTTCCCGCCATCCCCGACCCGCGTACGACTCAGGTTTGGCGCAATGGCTCACAAGAAGGCACAGGTTCGACGCGAAGGCTCAAACTACGGGCCAGGTTTGCCACCAGCTCCGTGCGCCGACGACCGCGAAGCGACCGTTACGGCTCCCCGACGCCCGAATCCGCCGGTGCCTCGACGCCATCGCGCCCGAGCGCGCTCGACTCGAGCACCACGACCGAGATGTTGTCGCGCCCACCCGATTGGATGGCCTTCCGCACCAGCACCTCGCTCAGTGACTCGGTCGGCTCTTCCTCGGCAACGTAGTCCCGCACAACCGCAGCGATGTCCTCATCCTCGAGTTCTTTGGTGAGGCCATCGGAGCAGATGATGAAGACCTGGTGACCCTGCACTGGCATGAGCCAGAGATCGGTGTCGACGTGCGCTTCCGAGCCGACGGCGCGCGTGATGACATTGCGGTCGGGGTGGATGAGCGCCTCTTCGGGAGTGAGCACGCCCATGTGCACGAGCTCTTGCACGGCCGAGTGGTCGACCGTGATCTGCACGACGTCGCGGCCGTTCCAGCCGTAGACGCGGGAGTCGCCGACGTTGAAGATCATCCAGTGCGGGGCGACCGCGCCGTCGCCAGCGGGGTCGACCTCGACGAGCGCGAGCCCGGTCACGGTGGTGCCGGCAACGACGCCCGGGCCGTCTTCTTCCGTCACGAGCGCTTGCACACGGTCATTGGATGCATCGATCGCCGCGATCACTTCGGCCGGTGTTGTCGGGGTGGCTTCGGGGAACCACTCGTCGAAAACTTCGGCGACGGCGCGGCTCGCGCGATCACCGTAGGCGTGGCCGCCCATGCCGTCGGCCACGAGGAACACGGGCGGACGTGCGAAAAAGGCGTCTTCGTTCACGATGCGGACTACGCCAACATCACTCGTGGCAGAGCCGCGCACCTCGAGATCGCCCGCGCAGGTCGCGATCGTCGTCGAAAAGTCTGTGCTCAATCCGGCCCCTCGCTCTGAAGTACCCGGCAACTCTATCTTGATCCGGCGGCTCGGGATGCTGACCGGTGTTGTGGCAAATCCGACACCTCGTCTGCCGGGGCTCGCGAAGCTCGACTGTGGATAACTCTGCGCTCCCTTTCACTCCCCTTGTTACCGTCGCGCCAGTCGCGATTGTGAGGGAGCCAGGATGCGTCGAGGATTCGTTGTTTCGGTAGCCGCGCTACTGCTCGTTGGCTTGAGCGGATGCGCTGCCGACGCACCAGTCGAGACCGCCACGCCGACCCCCTGGCCGCCGCAGACAACGGCCATTGCCGAGCCAGAGCCAA
The DNA here is from genome assembly GCF_003865375.1 of Gulosibacter macacae. Lineage (GTDB taxonomy): Bacteria > Actinomycetota > Actinomycetes > Actinomycetales > Microbacteriaceae > Gulosibacter > Gulosibacter macacae. The sequence goes on from NZ_RQVS01000011.1 coordinate 63,299, forward strand.
CGCGGATGACGGATGACGAGGCGCTTGAGGTTGGAGTCGCAACTCTTGACACCTACCTTCGAACCGCGGCGGAAGTCGTCAACCTCGGTTACGACGATGGTCGGCTAGCGGTGCTTGCAACTGAGTCATGGCAACAGGACGTTGAGAACATCAAACAGGACGCGGCAAAGGACGACTGGACAGTCACGGGAGACACGACGTTCTTCAACGGCGAACTTGTCGAATTCGTCCATGAAGAAGGCAACTACACGATCCGGTTCGCCGTCTGTGCTGACTCGAGCGCAGTGACTACTACAGGTTCCGCCGGTGAGCCGGTGAGGCCAATCGGGTCAGAGTTCAAGTCGAGCCTTGACGTCGAAGTGACGAACGCTGAAGGCAGCAACAAGATCGCCTCGATCCAGCCGACTAATGGGAATGATCGATGCGCTTAAGACGACCGCTTCTGAAACTTGCATCCGTGCCGTTGCTTGGCCTGTTCGCGATTAGTCCCTTAATTGCAGCTTCGAACGCCGCGGTCGCAGCACCCTTGATTCAGGCTTGCGCGGGGAACACCATGTTTGGAGTAAACGCCTGCGGGGATGGTTCATCGATCACGGTCGAGGAGTCGCACACTGAATATTCGGGCGGTGGAACCGGTAACGGTGGCGGTTCGAGTGACTACGACGCGGCACCGGCGGGGCCACCGGCTCCGTGTCCGCGCTACCTGGAATCCGATCGTTGCCAGGGATTCGCCGGTCGCTACTCGCCACCGGATCCGACCGGTAACACCGCACCGGTGGTCACCACGATCACGAGTCGTGATCTGACCACCTTCACTCCCGCCACGCCGGTCCTCCACATGGAACCGAACGGGTGGGGCATCCTCAACAAGCCCACGAACTTCTGGGTCACCGCCGAACCCCACACCCTCACGGGCACGCTCTTTGACCGGCCAGTTGCGGTTGATTTCTCGCCGACTGGTGTGCACTGGGATTTCGGCGATGGCCACGCGTGGCGCACGCAAACACTTGGTGAGTCGTGGGCGCAGCTCGGGTTCCCTGAGTTGAGTACTACCGCGACGAGCAACATCTACACCTCGCGTGGTCCGTTCGTCGTCACCGCCAGCGTGAGCTACTCCGCTGTGGTGCACATCGATGGACGCAGCATCACCGTGCAGGGCGAAGTCACCACCAGCACGCAATCTGCTGCGTTCGAGCTGTTTGAGTCGAGTTCCGTGCTCGTAACACCTTGACCCGCGACGGTCTCACTTCCACCGACTGCCGTCCCGCGATTTTCCTCACAGAGGAACACCCCGCTCCCGGAGCGTCATGACCCCGAAATATGCGAATCGCGGGACGGCATCGTGCTTCGAGAGCCTCAGCACGCGATCGGCGGCTGCGGCTCGCGAGAACAGCGGCAGTGGAAACGCGCAATCGCCCCGAACAGGATACTGTTCGGGGCGATTCAGTTGTGACCCCAGCGGGATTTGAACCCGCGCTGCCGCCGTGAGAGGGCGGTGTCCTAGTCCGCTAAACGATGGGGCCGGACGGCTCCCAGCTAACTTACCGTCGTGCTGGCAACTCGTCTATCTTGCCATAAGGGAGATGTTCAGCGCAAGCCGAAGTTTGCGGCAGGGAGTTTTGCCTGGTCAGACGGCGCTTCGAGAGCCTCAGCGCACGAAGGTGAACCTCAGCGCACCCAGCCCAAGCTAAACCGCAACCCGCGCGCGATTCACCAACGGGATGACCTGCTCGCCAAAGCGCACGAGGTCGGCCTCCGGTTCCGCGAACTGCAGCAGCAGCACATCCACACCGGCTTCTTCGAACTCGAGGATGCGGTCGGCGACCTGCTGCGGCGTACCCACGAGCCCCGGGCGCAACCCGCGGTTCGACACCGAGTAGTCCTTTAGCGAGACGTTCACGTTGAGCTGCGACTTCGAGGTGAAGTCGCGGTACGACTCGTAACCAGGGGTGCCCGGGCGCACATCGGTGATGCGGGCGATCTCGGCCTGCACCTCTTCTTCGGTGTCGCGCACGATGGCGAACGCAGCCATACCGAAGCTCGTGAACGGCTCGCGGCCAGCTTCTTCACGACGCCGGCGCATATCGCCGATCTTCTCGCGCAACTCTTCCACCGTGCCACCGTGCGTGAGGTACGAGTCGGCAAAGTCGGTGATCGCCGCGCGACCCGCCTCCGACTCACCACCCGCGTAGATGTGCGGCTGCGTCGTCGGCTTCGGCTGCAGGTAGGTCTCCTCGAACGAGACGTACTCCCCCTCGAAGCGGGCTGGCGTCTGCGTCCACAGTTCACGCAGGGCCGCCACATACTCCTTGGTTACGGCATAGCGGTCATCGTGCGCGCGGAACTCCACGCCGTACTGCTTCGCTTCCTCAGCCCACCACGCAGACACGACGTTCAAGCTGAAGCGACCACCGGCAATGTGCTGCAGCGTCGCCGCCTGCTTCGCGGCCAGCTGCACCGGCGAGTGGAAGCTTGGACGCGCCGCCGCGAGAATCTCCAGCGTCGTCGTACGCGCGGCGAGCGCGGCCGACAGGCTCCATGCATCCAGCACCGGCGCCTCGCGACCACGAATGTCGCTGAGGTTGAGCTCGGGAACGAGCGTGATCGAAAAGCCGAGCTCCTCGGCGCGCTGTGCGATGCGGGCGAGCGCGTCGAACTCGATCGAGAAGGTCTCGTCGACGTTGCGCAGCCAGCTGTTCATCGTCGGGGTCCAGTAACCAAAACGCATGGGATGCGTGCCTTTCTGCAAAAACCTAAAATTACGACTCGTCGAACTGCGCGAAGCGTCCGAACTTGCCCCGGTAGTACGCGAGCGGTTCGCCGCCGCCAACTGCGGCCTCGAGCACGCGCCCGAAGTACACGGTGTGGGTGCCGCCGACCGGCGCATCCATGACTTCGCAGACAATCGTCGCAAGCGCGCGGTCGAGCACGGGCACGCCACCGAAGTCAGAGATGCGGTAGTCGACGTCGGCGAACTTGTCGCCGCCGCGGCGACCGAAGTGGCGGGCAACATCGGCCTGGTCTTCCGACAGGATGTTGATCGCGAAGTAGCCAGAGCCGGTGATCGCCGGGTTCGTCGAGCTCGTGGCGTTGAGGCAGACGAGCACCGAGATCGGGTCGAGCGAGAGCGACGAAAACGCGGATGCGGTGGTGCCGTAGAGCTGGCCGTCGAACGAAGTCGAAACGACGGTGACGCCGCTGGCAAAGTGGCCGATGATGTTGCGGAACTCGGCATCGTTGAGCGGTGTTGCGTGGGTGCGTTCGGTCACGTTGCCATTCCCTTCCAAGTTACGCACGAGGGTATCGATGAGCGTCATGAGGATGCTCCTACCGTTACGGGCTGCTCGAACTTCGAGGGCAGTGTGCCGTCAAGTGCGCTGGGTCCACCGGCGAAGGCGCCGCGGTACTGGGCAGCCGGGTGCGAGTTCTTGACGCGCGCCTGGCCAACACCCTGCAGCGCTTCGCGCAGCGTCGAGCCCGCGTATTCGCTCTGGGCGCGGCCACGGCGCTGCAGCTCGGGCACCACGTACTCGACGAGGTCTTCGAACGAGCCCGGGGTGATCGCGTAGGCGAAGTTGAAGCCGTCGATGCCACCAACTTCGACCCAGCGCTCGAGTTCATCGGCGACGGTTGTGGGGCTGCCGACAATGACCGGGCCCATGCCGCCGATAGCGCGGCGGCGCACGATGTCTTCGACGGTCCACTTGATGTCGGAGTCGATCGAGGTGAGCGAGGCGAGCGCCGAACGTAGCGAGTCGTTGTCGACCGCTTCGAGTGCCTGGTCGCGCTCGTACTGCGAGTAGTCGATGCCCGACCAGCCCCCGTAGAGCGCGAGCACGCCTTCGCTGGAAGCATAAGAGAGGTAGTCCTCGTACTTCGCCTGTGCCTTCGCGTCGGTCTCGTCGACGATGACCGTGACGAGGGCGAAGATCTTGACGTCGTCGCGGTGGCGGCCGTTGTCTTCGGCGTAATTGCGAATCGAGTCGCTCACGCGGCGGGCGCCCTCGGGCGAGGCCGGCGAGATGAACACGCCCTCACCGTGCTTCGCGGCGAAGAGCTGACCGCGGGGCGAAGCGCCCGCCTGGAAGATTACCGGGGTGCGCTGCGGCGAGGGCTCGGTGATCGCGATGCCGGGCACCGAGTAGTACTTGCCCTCGTGACCAATCGGATGCACCTTCGACGGGTCGGTGTAAATGCCGCGTTCGCGGTCAAAGACCACCGCATCCTCTTCCCACGAGCCCTCCCAGAGTTTGTAGGTGACGTCGAGGAACTCTTCTGCGAGCTCGTAGCGCTCATCGTGTGCGATCTGGTTCTTGAGGCCGTGGTTGAGCGCGGCGCTCTTGAGGTAGGAGGTGACGACGTTCCAGGCGACGCGGCCCTTGGTGAGGTGGTCGAGGGTCGCGAACTTGCGTGCGAGGGCAAAGGGCTGCTCGTAGGTGAGGGCCGAGGTGACTCCGAAGCCGAGGTGCTTCGTGACCGCGGCCATCGCCGGCACCTGCAGGAACGGGTCGTTCACCGGGGTCTGGTCGGCGTCGATGAGCGCGGCGGCAACCGAACCGCGGTAGACGTCGTAGGTGCCGAGCACATCGGCGATGAAGATCGAGTCGAAGCGTCCGCGCTCGAGCAGCTGCGCGAGGTTGGTCCAGTATTCGAGGTCCTTGTAGCGGTGCGCCTGGCTCTCGGGGTGGCGCCAGGTGCCAGCCGATTGGTGCGACACACACGTCATGTCGAAAGCGTTGAGAATAATCCGCTTGCTCATGTAGTGGTCCTATCTCTCGGTGGCGGGGTCGCCGGGTTCGATGAATGACTCGAACTGTATGCCTGGTCATCGAAATCGCGCTCGCACGGTTACCGACTGTTACGGCCTACCTGAGCCGTTCATCCGCGTTCACTGGTGATGAGCGAGCCGCAAGCTTCTGCTCGTTACCCTGATGCCATGCGCCTCACGAAGCTCGAGCACTCCTGCGTTCTGCTGGAAAAGGGCCCGAACCGGCTCTACGTTGATCCCGGTAAGTTCACGACGCCGATCACCGAGACCAGCCACGTCGATGCCGTGATCATCACGCACGAACACGATGACCACTGGACCCCTGAGCAGCTCTCGCGCATCGCGAGCCGCTCCCCCGGCGTGAAAGTGCTCACGACCGAGGCGACGGCGGCGCAGCTCAAGGTTGCGGACATCCGTGATCTTGGCGAGGTCATCGTCGGCAAGCCGGGCGAGCGGGTGCAGCTCGGTGAGTTTACGGTGACCTGTTTCGGCGGCACGCACGCCGAGATTCACTCCTCGATTCCACTCATCGACAACATCGGCGTCGTCGTCGATGGCGATTTTGCCTACGGTGGCGACTCATACGAACTGCCGCCGGGCGGGTTCACCATCGGCGCGCTCGCGGTGCCCACCTATGGGCCGTGGATGCGTATTGCCGAGTCGATCGACTACATCCTCGAAGTGCGCCCACGAGCGGTAGTCGGCGTGCATGAAATGCTGCTCGCGCGGGCCGGCAAAGACCTCGCCGCCTCTCGATTGCGCGAAGCGGTCGAGTCGTACGGCGGCAAGTTCCTCGACCTCAAGCCGTTCGACGTGCTCGAGCTCGACGACCTGAATTAGCACCCGTCCAATCAGCTAGGCCGCGTAGTGTGGCGAGTGGTTGGCGCATTCCGACGCCTGCCCGCATCCGCTAGCTGCAGTTTGGCCGGCCAACGAACGGCATTTTTATCTCGACTTCGCTCGCCGGTCTTTCCGGCACCCTCGGTCCGCTCCGCCACACCTACGCCCGCACCGAAGACTTCCCCTCGGTCGCCCGCGCCTACACCCAACTTTCACAAACGATTCGCGAATCGGGGCTGCTGCGCCGCACGCCCTGGTTCTATTCGCTCGTCGGCGTCGCGATCGTGCTCGGCTTCGCTGGCGTCGCCACCGGGATGCTCTTGCTCGGTGACAGCTGGCTGCAGCTGCTCATGGCGGGCGCACTTGGCGTGCTGTTCACGCAGGTCGCGTTCCTCGCGCACGAGGCTGGTCACCGCCAGGTGCTCGCATCCGGCCCCGGTAATCGCCGGCTCGCGCGCGTTCTCGCCGCGGCCTGCGGTCTGAGCTTCTCGTGGTGGGATTCGAAGCACTCCCGCCACCACGGCAACCCGAACAAGGTTGGTGCCGACCCTGATATCGAGGTCGATACCATCTCGTTCATTGCCGAGGATGCGGCCAAGGCACGCGGATTGCGTGGCTGGATCACCCGCCGCCAGGGTTGGCTCTTCTTCCCGCTGCTCACGCTCGAGGGACTCAACCTGCACTGGCACAGCCTGCGCCACCTCGTGCGCCGCGAACCGGTGAAAAAGCGCTGGCTCGAGATTGGCCTGATCTCGCTGCGGTTCGCGCTCGTGCTCGTGCCGCTGTTCTTGTTGCTCCCGGTCGGTATGGCGTTCGCCTTCCTCGGCGTCATGCTCGCGGTGTTTGGCGTCTATATGGGTGCCTCGTTCGCGCCGAACCACAAGGGTATGCCGGTGATCGCGCCGGATGCTCGCCTCGACTTCTTCTCGAAGCAGGTGCGCACCTCGCGCAATATTCGCGGCGGCTGGTGGGCGACTTGGCTCATGGGCGGGCTGAACTATCAGATTGAGCACCACCTGTTCCCGAGCATGGCGCGCCCCCACCTCGCCCGCACGCGTGAGATTGTGCGCGAGTTCTGCGCGGCCCAGCAGGTGCCCTACACCGAGACTTCGCTCTTCCGCTCGTATGCCATCGTCATTGAGTATCTGAACCGCGTGGGCTTGGCCGCACGCGACCCGTTCGAGTGCCCGATGCTTGCTAGCCGCGGTCGCGCCTGATCTGCTGGCTGCATGGAGTGGACTGACGACGTCGCGGCCGGGGCGTGGCTCGCGTCGCGGCTGAGTGATTCGACCAACCCGATGCGTTGGGTGGTGCCGTCGGGGTTTGCGCTCTATGCGAAGGTGCTGCATCCGGCCTCGCATTGGATGCAGGATGCTGAGCAGCCGGTGACCTGGGCCGAGGCAGCGGAGGCGTTCGGGACTTCGCTGGAAGCCGACTCGACCTGGCCGTCGCTCGTGCACGCCGAGGCCGATCCGCACGGCGGTCAGCACGTTGTCGCACCGGACGGGCGCGAGTTTCACGGGCCACCCGAAGGGCGCTTGGATGCGGAACCGCTCGCCGCGCTCGTGCGCGCGCTACTGCCGTTCACCACGACTCCCGATGCCGGATACGCCGCCGTCTGGGAAGGTTGGGGCGGGCTCTTGCCACAGGCCGACGGCTCGAGCGGCGCGGCGGAATTTGGCTGGGATGAACATGGGTCGTTCTCGCGGCCAGTGCCGGCTGCCCTGTCGATGCGCGAGACGAACGGGCCGCGCCTGCGGTTGCCGCATCGCGACCACGTCTTGTTTCGTTGCGGGCTAGCGGAGTTCGCGGATGCCGATTGGTTATCGCGGATGCCCTGGTATCGCGCCGGCGTGCTCAGTGGTGACTACTCGCCGAGCCTCATTTGGCCTAATGACCAGGCCTGGGTAATCGTGACCGAGATTGACTTCGACTACACAGTCGTGGGCGGCACCTTCGAGGCGATTCGGGCAGTCTGCGCCGCATCCGGCGTCGAAGCTTTCCCGTTTCTCCCATTTGTGGGCTGACCGCACCGCAAGGATGCCTCTCGTGGCGAAAAGGCCCACCCATGGGTGGGGTACTTGTCCACGACGCCCACCTTTCCGCGCGTTGGACACGCGCTGAGGACTCACCTCCCGCGCGCTGAGGACTCACCTCCCGCGCGCTGAGGCTCCACCCCGTGCGCTGAGGCTCCACCCCGTGCGCTGAGGCTCTCGAAGCGACTCACCCAGCCGGGTAGGTCACTTCCCCACCCGCACCAACCACCCCACCCGGAGTGAGCGTCGCCACCTCGAGCCGCCCATCGGGCATGACGTGGCTGACCGACACGCCGCGCGCAATCAGATGGTCGGCCACAATCCGCCGATGGCACCGCCACCACACCGCCTCGGCACACATGATCACCGGCAGCGCGGGCGCCCTTGCGAGTTCGAGCAGATGCCCGAGCCCTGCCTCGAATTCCTCCCCCAACGCGTAGTCCGCGTACTTGTGAAAGCTCGCGACGCGCCACATCCCGTTGACCGCCGCATCCACCGTCTTCGACCTCGGCCGCAACCCGCCAAGGCGCGGCTCTGCCAGGTACCCGAGCCCCGCATCCTCGAGACTCGGGCCGAGCACCTCTTCGTCGAACCACGGGCAGTGACGCGAGCCGCGCAGAGTGCGAATGTCGACGACCTGGGTGACGCCCTGGTGCCGCAGCAAGCCGATGAACTCATCAATCGGATGCGTCGTATGCCCGATCGTAAGGACTCGCGGCTTGGCCTCGGTGGCGGTCATGTCCCCACCCAACATCGCCAAGCTGAAGATCGCTCAGATTCGCGACATCCTCGCTTGTTGCAGGCACGCTCGGTATTCTTCCAACATGTCTGCCGGTATTGCGACTCCAGAATCACTCGCGCTGCGCGAGCTACTCGAGTTGCGCCGCGATGAGTTTGAAGCGCTGCTCAAGAAATACTCGGCCTCTAATCCTCGCCTATTCGGCTCGATCGCCCGCGGCACTGCCAGCGCGGAAAGCGATATCGACATCTTGGTCGAGATGAACCCCGAAGACGGCAATATCCTGATGCGGGCTTCAGGCCTGATGGAAGAGACCCGCGAGCTCTACGGCCGGTCGGACATCGATATATTTCCGATTCAGTTGTTGCGGCACCCAATCGCCGACACCGTGCTGGCTGACTCGGTGGAACTATGACCCGGAGAACCGAGCAACGAATCAGCGACATTCTTCGATCCATAGACCGATGCCAACGCTTTTCCGAATCGCTGGACAGCGCCAACAATCATGTTGCTGAAATGGCTCTGGACGCCATTGAACGGAACCTGCAGATCATTGGCGAGGCGGCCAACCACCTCCCGCCTTCAGTTACTGAGGCTCATCCCGAAATCGCATGGCCGCAAATACGAGGCTTCCGAAATATCTTGGTGCATCAGTATTTCGGCGTTGACCTCTCGGTGATTCGAGACGTTATTGACACTCACTTGGAGCAATTGGCGACAGCACTCCGAGATGCTCAAGAAGGCGAGCAGTAATCCTCATCGTAACTACCGCTGAACGCCGTGACCTCTCTCTCTCTCCCCCCCCCCCCCCTTGAGGGGCGTTGGAGCGAGCTCCGCAAGACCACGTCGCAGAAATGAGGGGATCACACCGCGTTCGAGGGCACTCAGCTAGAACTCTTCATGAGTGCGCGGATCGAAGCGCTCTTCCTCGTGCTGCGGCAGGCCGGCGATCGCGGCGAGCTCGTCGCCAGTAAGCACGATGTCGGTGACCGCCTCAAGGTTCTGCCGCTGCCGCTCGGGATTCGCCGAACGCGCAATCGGCACATTGCCAATTGTCGAGTGCCACGCAAGCACGATCTGACCGGCCGTCTTACCTCGCGCCGCCGCGATTGCCGCGATCTCGGGCAACTCGAGCACCGTGCCCTTGCCCATCGGCCGCCACGCCTGCACCCGCACACCGCGAGCGCGAATATCCGCCCGCATCTCGTCGCGCGCGATCGTCGGGTCGCACTGAATCTGATCGATCGCCGGCACGAGCCCGGTCGCTTGCTCGAGCGCATCCAGGTGCTCAGGCAGGAAGTTCGAGACGCCGATTTCGCGCACGAGTCCCTCCTGCTGCAATTCGGCCATCGTCTCGAAGGCGGCGATGTACTTGCCGATCATCGGCAGCGGCCAGTGGATGAGGTACGAATCCACGTAGTCAACGCCGAGTCGCTCGAGGCTCGCTTCGAGCGCGGCGCGCGGGTCACCGTGCTCGGAGCCGCGCAGCTTCGTCTGCAGATAGATCTCGTCGCGCGCAAGGCCGCTCGCCGCAATGCCGCGGCCGACCCCATCCTCGTTTTCGTACTTTGCAGCGGTGTCGATGAACCGGTACCCGACCTCGAGAGCTGATTCGACGGCGGCCTGCGCTTCATCACCGACGAACGGCCAGGTGCCGAAGCCGATCGGTGAGTCGATGGGGCGCGGGTCGGTTTCGTTCGCGGTGTCGAGCGGCTGGTCTGAAGAAGCGAGCGGATGCGTCATGGCTCGACCCTACGAGCGCGAGTTGAGCGGATGCCTGGGGCTACGCGCCGGAAACGAGTCGGATGATCGCCTCGATGGCCATAAACCCGCCGATCACGACGAGCACGGCGCCGCTCAGCCGCGAGAGCAGAGGCAGGATGCGCGAGAATCGCGCCAGCGCTTGCGGCGATCCGAGCGCGACGGCGACGATGATGTCCCACACGAGCACGACGGTGAACATCCAGGCACCGTAGCCAGTAAGCACGAGGGCGGATGCGGCTGGCAGTAGCGCGCCAAGGCTCACGTAGAAGAGCACGTTCTTTGGGTTGAGGAGTCCTGACGCCACACCGAGCGCAAAGTGCCTGGGTGCGCCGCCGCGCGCGGCTGCGACTCCCGACTCCAGGTCGACGGCGGCGCCAGACCGCAAGAACGCGACACCTACGACGAGCAAAAATCCGCCACCGAGCACCTGAATGATTGCGAGCAGCGTGTCATTCGCAAGGAGCGCCAAGCCCGAGAACGCGATTGCAATGATGACCGCATTTGCAAATGCGACACCGCAGGCGACCGCGACGGCGAGCCGACGTCCAGACGCCAGCGCGGTGCGCGCGATGAGTACGAAATCAGCGCCGGGGATGAGCAGCGCCAGAAAGTGCGCCGATGCGACGGCAACGAACTGTTCCACGAGTACGAACAACCAATCTCGAAGTGATGATGATCACTCGAGCTTCGCGGCGTGTGGAGTCGTCGTCTTGCACGTTCTTGCGCCTAGGCGCGGTAGCCGCCGGGCGCCGCAGCGACGTGGGCGCGGAAGACGCGGTGAAAGTGGCTCTGGTCAGTGAAGCCGAGGGCGATGGCCGCGTCAGCTATTGGCATGCCCTCGCGGAGCATCCGCCTCGACTCGGCAATGCGCGCGTTCTGCCGCCAGGCGAGCGGCGGCAAGCCGGTGGCTCGTTTAACTTCGCGCACGAGTCGATAGCGATCCATGCCGACAAGTGCGCCGAGGTCGTCGAGGCTCGGGTTAACCTCATCGCTGCGCAGTCGTGCAAAGACGGGTGCAAGCTCGTCGAGCAGATGCTCGTTGCGATCGACCGTAACTCGCAGCTCGGGCACGGTGTGGCTGAGCGCGTGGATGACTTCGTCGCGCGTTGCCTCGAGCAGGCTGGCAGGTGCATCCTCGAACAGCTCGTCAAGCCACCGGTCGATGAGGCTGCGGATTCGCGCGCCTCGATACACAGCGATCGCGGCGAACGGGTCAATCGGCGACTGTGCATCCGCAGCTTGTTCTGCCCACGATTGCTCGATGTGGAGCATGCGATAAAGCCACTCGCCGCCGACCGGATTGCACTGGTGCACGTGCTCGGCCGGAATCACAATCACATCGCCCGGCATCAGCTCGATCTTTCCCGTCAGTACGCCAGCGAAGACCGAAACGCCCTCGTCAACCACGCCCACCGAGAACGCATCATGCGTGTGCGGCCGATAGCAGGTGTTCGTTTGGCACGAGCGGCGTGCCTCGAAATACGGCAGGGCGGTGCTTCGGGCGAATTCGGTCACATTGCTCGCTCGTTGGATGTGTTAGCGAGGGTTTTCGGCGCACAGCGCGCGTCGATGGTCTGAGGTTTCGTTACAGCCGAGCGGTTGGCTAATTACTTCGCCACGCCCTACTCCGCCACGCGCTACTTCGCCACGCCCTACTTCGCCACACCCTACTTCGCCACGCCCTACTTCGATACGAAGTACAGGCGCTTGTTCGCGAACTCGCCGATGCCGACTGGGCCCATCTCGCGGCCGAAGCCTGAGCGCTTCACGCCGCCGAACGGCAGTTCCGCAGCCTCAGCCGCGATCGTGTTGACGTGCGCCATGCCAACCTCGAGCTTCGAGGCGAGGCGTGCCGCGCGTGCTTCGTCCTGCGAGAACACTGAGCCGCCGAGGCCGAGGTCGCAGTCGTTCGCGAGTTCGAGGGCTTCTTCGTCGCTGCTCACGCGGTAAACGGTCGCAACCGGGCCGAAAATCTCTTCGCGGTACGACTTCGAGTCGCGCGGCACGTCAACGAGCACGGCCGGCGAGTAGTGGGCACTGGGACCCTCCGAGAGCACGCCGCCAGCGAGCAACCGCGCACCCTCCGACACCGCCTGCTGCACCTGGGCATTCACGGTTTCGGCAGCGGCGCGCGTCGACAGCGGCACGAACTCACCCTCGCCGAGGTTGAGCTGGTCGCCGGGCTTCAGGCCTTCGGCGAGACGCACGAGCTCGGCGACGAACTCGTCGTAGATGTCATCCATGACGATGAGGCGCTTGTTCGAGTTGCACACCTGGCCGCCGTTGTAAGTACGGAACTCCCACGCGGTCCGCGCGACTGCGGCCACATCCTCGGCGTCGAGCACAACCATCGGGTCGATGCCGCCGAGCTCGAGCACGCACTTCTTGAGGTGCTGACCGGCCTGGGCACCGATGATCGCGCCGGCACGTTCCGAGCCGGTGAGTGAGACGCCCTGCACGCGCGGGTCGGCGATGATCGTGGCGATCTGGTCGTGCGAGGCAAAGAGCGCCTGGTAGCCGCCAACGGGAACGCCGGCTTCTTCCATGATTTCCTGCACGACCTGGTTCGAACGCGCGCAGATGTCGGCGTGCTTGAGGAGGATGGTGTTGCCGAGCACGAGGTTTGGCGCCGCAAAGCGAGCGACCTGGTAGTACGGGAAGTTCCACGGCATCACGCCGAGGAGGGCACCCACCGGCAGGTGCTCGATGACCGCCTTGCCGGGAACCGTGCTCGGGATCTCGTAGTCGGTGATCAGGCCCGGGCCGTAGACCGCGTAATAGCGGATGATGTCGGTCGCGAAGTCGACCTCGTCGAGACTCTCGGCGATCGACTTGCCCATTTCGGTGGCGATGATCTCGGCGAGCTCGTCGCGGCGCTCCGCAAAGATTTCGGCGACGCGGAGTACGACCGCAGCACGATCCTGCACGCTTCGCTCGCGCCACTCGCGGTAGACGGCGTCGGCAGCCGCGAGCTGCTCTTCGATCCGCTCGTCGGTGGCGGCCTCGAACGTCTCGATGATTTCGCCCGTTGCGGGGTTCTGAACGCGGTACTTCGACATACTCTTCTTGCTTCCTTACACGAATGCGACGTCGTCTTGCGGTGCCCGGATGCGCAGGTCGGCATCCTCGCCCAGCACTAAATTCATCCCATTCTGCATTGACCGAGGCCTAAGCACCTGTGCGGAAAGGTGCAGTCAGGCACCCTGGCATGCCAGATTGGCAGACTGCGCAGGCATTGTCACCTAGCTGCTTCAGCTCCGCGGCGGTGGTCCGGGGCACCCCAGACCACCGCCGCAATTCGTTAGCTGTGCTTCACATCGGCCGACGTAAACGTGTCCGCGCCCAGTGCCTCCTTGTGCTGGCGGTACTCGCGCGGCGTCAGGCCGCGAGCCTCGTGCTTGCGAGCACGTTCGGGGTAGCCGAAGACGTCAGGCAGTTCGCCGGCTCGCAACTTTTGCATCGCCTCGATGCGCACCTGCGAATTTGGATGCACGAAGCCGCGCGGTTCGTACTGGAACAGGTTCCAGCACCACGCGGTCGCGTCGCCGCGCGTGAACCCCGCCCAGCCGCCCTCGACGACCGGCTGGTCGGCGTCAGGACCCGACAGCGCCGCTTCGACCTTGGCCCAGCCCAAACGGCGTCGCTCCTCAGCGTCCGCCTCTCGCTGTCGTTCAGCCTCCTGCTCTGCCACATCGACAGCCTGTTCGATGAGGTCAGCAAGTTGCGAGGCGGAGAGCATGCCACCCTCGGCATCCCGAACGAATCCCATGGGTGGATGCGCTGCCAGCACCGCGAGCGCAGCCTGCTCAATTACTCGTTCGTGTCGGCTCATCAGCCTGGTGCCGTGGACGCTGAAGCCGAGTTCGTCCCACCAGCCGTCACGTTGGTGATTGACTTTCTTGATGTCGGACATATTGGATGCCCCTCTCCGGGGCATCGCCCCATCGAAACTTGCATCACGATGTTTCGTGAGCCCGTTCTTCCCCTGGGACACCCGGGAATCGATGGATTCGGGTTGTCGCGTGACTAGCCAGGTACTTCGCGTCACAACTCTTGAACGTGATGGCGACACTACACGGATGCATCGACGCGACCCTGAGCGCGTACCTCACGAGGTGGCACAGGATTGCAGAAACGAAAAAGTCCCAATCGGAGATTTACTCTCTGACCGGGACTTTCAAACCGCCGGGGTACCTGGACTCGAACCAAGAACAACTGACGGGCTCTGGCTCTCCGGGCTGCTCCGTGCAAACCTGCTCGATCCGCGTATTCATGCGGTTCTTACAGCACTATTCTACGGGTTGTCGCGGGTTGATACGACCTCATTCGGACCCCGCGAGAGGGTTTAGGACCCCGTTTCGGACCCCACTGGAAGGCTCGTCATGGACGTCAGGGCGGCGTTGTCGGCTGGACCGTCACGGATGTAATCCACTCACGCGCGCCCAGACTGTGCGAGGTCTTTATCCAAAGCCGCCCGCCCAGTCGTCATCCTCTCCAGCAGCCGGCGCCATGACCTCGATCGAACCCACACTGTCCAGCAGAAACCATAACAGGTATGCTGTGTCTGTAACAGAATCTGCTGACTGGAGGTGAAGATGGACATCGCGACGCTGCCCGATCTGCTGAGCTACGACGAGCTCGCCGCGCAGGGCCTCACCCGGCATGGCCTCGACCGCTTGATCGAGGCCGGCGAGTTCGAGCGCATCGCCCCTGGGCTCTTCCTCAGGTCAGGACTCGCAGACGACACAACGGCAGCGTGGATCGCTATCGCCTCCAAGCGACCCGACGCCACGCTCTGCCTGCTGACCGCGCTGTCGCTGCACGAGCTGACCGACGAGATTCCCACTCGGAGCGACATCGCCATCCCCCGCGGCACACAGCCGGTCACCGTTCACCACGCGCCTATCGCCTGGCACCGCTTCGATGCCGACACGTTCAGCATCGGCAGCACCGAGCATGCGTTACCGGACGGATCATCCATCGGCCTCTACTCCGCCGAGCGAACCCTCATCGATATGTTCCGCCTGCGTCACGCGTGGGGCAGTGATCTCGCCCTCGGCGCACTCAAGCAGTGGTTGCGCAAGCGCGGTAACAGCCCCAGTTCGCTGCTCGCGATGGCTGAGGAGTTCCCTAAGGCACGCCCCGCAATCCAGCAATCCTTGGAGATACTCCTGTGACCCTGAATCAACAAGCAAGACTAGCGACAAAGGCGCATAGGTAGGAACAGGTGAGCAACACAGAACATCCTCAAGAGAAGCCACCGATCGACGCACCGATCACGTCATCCGACGACGACGATCTCGGACGGGCACCGGTTGCGCACGACTTCGCGGAGTCGATCCGCGAGCTTGACGCGAGCCAGGGACTCGTGGTGGGAATCTTGGGACCGTGGGGGCACGGAAAGAGTTCATTCATCAACCTGATGCGTGAGCAGTTTGAGACCGAGCCTGCTCTCACCGTCATCGACTTCAACCCGTGGATGTTCTCCGGTTCGAACCAACTCGTCAACTTTTTCTTCACCGAGATCGGCGCGGAGCTCAATGTCCGCAACAAGAGTCGTTTCGGAAAGGCCGCGGACTGGCTCGCTCAGTACGCCGGAATCCTCAAGCCCATCTCTCAGTTCATTCCGTTCCCGGGTGCCGCAGCCGCAGGAGAAGCAACCGCAGCGGCACTCACCGGACTGGCGGACACGACGAACACAGACCGCAGCGCGAAGAAGGTACGGGAAGAGATCACCAAGGAGCTCACGGCACTCGCACAACCTATCGTGGTCGTGATCGACGACATCGACCGGCTCACCACTCTGGAGATCCGCGAGATCTTCAAGCTCGTTCGTCTGACGGCGAGCTTTCCGAACATCATCTACGTGCTGGCTTTCGACAGAGAACGCGTGGAGCAAGCCCTTACCGAGGACGGCATCCCAGGGCGGGCGTACCTCGAGAAGATCGTCCAGTTGAGCTTCGATGTTCCGCAAGCCCCAGAAAAGTTGCTTCGGTCTCAGATCTTCGAAGAGCTGAATCGCATCCTCGCCCCGGTCACGAACGCCACACTCGACGATAGTCGATGGAGTGACGTCTACTGGGAAGTGATCGATCCGCTGTTCTCGAACATGCGTGATGTCACGCGTTATGCGGTCTCCGCCAGGTCGACGATTAAGAGCCTCGGCAATGAAGTCGATCTTGTCGATCTTCTCGCAATGGAGGCACTTCGCGTCTTCCGTCCTGAACTCGTCCAGCAACTATCGAAGCTTCGAAGTGAGCTCACGAGCACGCGCGACATCATGGGGCGCAAGGACGAACGGGCACAGAAGGCCATTTCTGCATTGCTCGCGAAGTTTCCTGACGACGACGACGTGATTCGAGCACTGTTCGATCGTGTGTTCCCGGTCGCGCTGCAATACATCGAGAACAATCACTATGGATCTGACTGGCTCAGCACCTGGCGAACCGCACACCGGATGGCTCACATCGACTTCCTCAACCTCTACTTCGATCGAGTCGCGCCAGATGAACTCGTCGCGTTCCGAAACTCCGAGCAGGCCTTTGAGCTTCTGCGCGATGGAGCAAAGCTGAAGGAGTATCTGACCGGCCTGAACCCTGAGGATCTCGAGACCGTAATCGAGGGCCTCACCTCGTACGAGGCAAAGTTCACGACCGACATGGTGGTCCCGGCATCAACCACACTGCTGAACCTCATCGACGCCATTCCTGAGAGGAAGCAGCGCGGCTTCTTCGACATCGGACGCCGCGACATCACGGTTGGCCGCGTCATCCTTCGACTCCTACGCCGTGTAGAGGATGAGGCGGAGCGAGAAGCCCTGGTCTCACAGATCCTGGACGGCATCGAAACGTACTCGTCTCAACTCGACTTCATCCACAGCATGGGCTACCGCGAAGGCGCCGGGCTCAAACTCGTCAGTGAAGCCTTCGCAACGCAGATCCAAGCGGAGTTTGTCGCACGCCTCCAGGGAACCCCGCCATCCGAGCCGTCGCGCGAATGGGACGCCTGGCGCATCTATGACACTGTCCAGACAGAGACGGGCGAAGTCCCGCTCAAGCCGAGTGACGATCCCGTTCTGCTACGAGCGGTGCTGCACTCGCTCAAGTCCACCGCACGATCGCAGTCGATGGGCTCTCGACAGGTCAGATCGGAAGATCGTCTTGCTTGGGAGCTTCTCGTCCAGGTGTTCGGATCTGAAGCCGCAATAGAGGAGGTCGTGGGAAGCGTGCGCAAGGCTCTGGGAGATGACGAAGCTCTCCAACTCGCGGACAAGTATTTGTCCGGTTGGCGACCAGAGCGCTTCTAGACAGGGCGTCCGCGCCCAACAGATCCAGCTGGCAACGATACAACGCCGACGGGTGCGGGGGTCACATTCATGTCCTGTGCCCGACCGGTGTCAATCTAGAGCAGGCGCCGAGGCAATCTGGCCGACGATCTGTTCAAGCCAGCGGCGTGCCGCCGCGATGTCCGGCAGTACGGGCGTGTGGCCGTCGATCTCAGTCTCGGAGCGCGCGTCCGCGTAGGTCAGTTCCCAGCCGTCCATCGGGCGCAACGGGAGCGGCGGCCAGGCCTGCTGGTGGCGCCAGTCGAACGTACGCACGCACAGCCTCTCCAAGACCGGCAGATCGGGGTCGGCGCTCCAAAGCAGTTGCAGGTCGACCAGGTCGTGTGCTCGTTCGTAGGCGGGATCGGTGACGGCGTGGAGCTTCTGCGCGATCTGGTACTCCAGATCGACGAGCTCGACGGGTTGCAGATCCCCGAAACCGAAGTAGGCACCGAACTGCACGAGCTCGCCGTCGATCTCCTTTCGCGTATGCGCATGCGCATCGATCTCGGGATCGGAGACCTCGACATCAAGCGCGCCCCAGGCGTTGCCGAGGAACGCGATCGATACTCGGTACGGGTGCATCACATACTCCGGCCGAGCAAGCCCCGGGTCATAGAGTTTCACTGCCCGGACGGTCGCGGTGAAGGCGACGCGTTCCGGCGCATCGGGGTTGCGACGCAGCTCACCTTTCGACGCCGGCACAGTTCCCCAGCCCTCGGCCAGACGCGCGCGGAACGCCTGCTCGAACTCCTCACCGCGGACGCGGGTGGAGACATCGAGGTCGGAGGTGGCGCGCGTGCCGCGCTCGCCGAAGCGCAACTTCACACCCATGCCACCCTTGACGGCGACAGTATCGGGAAGCATCTGTGACACGACCAGCGTGCAGAGCATCACCCGCGCACGCGCGACCGGGATGCCCAGTTCGGCGGCGACCTGCGCGAGCCGAGCATTGAGCTGCGTCACGTTCAGCGGCGGGGTCACTTCACTCACGCCGACACCGCCTTCCACGCAGCTGCGTCCTGCTCACCGATCAAGTCTCGCCTGAGCGCCTCGTCGACCACGGCCCCCCATCGATCCGGCGGCATCCGATCCCGCATGTCTTCCAGCGCCCTTCGAACGGTCGTCGCGGGGATGCCCTCGTAGCGAGTGAGATCCTCATCGGGCACGTCAAGTCGGTTCTCCAGCTCCATCCACTTAGGCAGTGCGCGTCGCACGCGGCGGCGCGTGCCCACACGCACTTTCGGCGGGTTGAACTGCCCGACCCCCAGCAGATCGAGCACGGATTCTCGGTGCAGGAACGCCCCGTCACCCGCGAGGGCCACGGCGATCGTCGGTTCGGTGAACGAGTTCGTCGGCACGTCACGATGCGTGTAGACACCCTGCCCGTACGCGTGGAGCGCACCACGGGCGGCAAGCTTCCGCATTTCGACAGTAGGCACGCCCGCGTCTTCGGCCTCAGTGACGGTCACCACGCCGTTGCGGGATGCAGCGATCTCCCACAGATCTTGCCGGTAGCCCATCGCCCCTCCTTTCCAATATAGTACCAGTATTGGTACGCTATTGACACTACCGGTTCGGGCTCAACCCCATCATCTGAATCCCTCACGGAGGAGACGGGCAACCGCGGGCGACGAGTTTGGCAACCTTGCGGCCATCGACGGTCTGGTCAACCATTTGGGTGTCTCGGTCACTCAGTTGTTTCGGTTCCAGACTGATGCTCGACCGCTGCTTCTTCCGCAGGGATCTCCTCGGCGGGCTCGCCCATCATCATGCGGTAGTGACCAATCTGGCCGTGCTCCTCGAAGATTCGGCGAAACACGCGGAGGTTAGATTCCACGGTGCTCGGCGTCGGCGAGTAGTCAAGGTCGTCGAAGATCGAGTGGGAGCCAGCATTGACCCAAGTGAAGAGCGAGCGACAGATGACTTGCTCGTCTCCCTCGAACTTGGCGATGATGGCAGGATCGTCGACACCGCCAAGCACTTTGAAGTAGGTCTCCAGGATGCGACGCAGGGTGTTCTGGAGACCTACTGCACTCTCCGAGGGGCGCTCGGCCGACCTCTTGACCTCGTCCCACAGCGCCCCGTAGGCGGTCTGGATCGGGTTGTCATCGCGCAGTTCGACTTCGCTCGGTTGCCCACTCCGCTTACGCACGACGCCGTACTTCCAAGACCCGAGCTTCGGGCCACCATGCGGGCGATAAGTCACGTCCTTGTGGAAGTGAGCGTTGTGCGTCATAAGCAGGAGCTGCCGCACTCGACCAGCGCCTGCTGCGACATCCTCGACGATCCTGCGGACAAGGGTGGAGACGGCGTACAGCACGTCGCTGTCGAGGCTTGAGATCGGATCGTCGATCACTGCCAGGAGGTCATTCGGCTCGGATTCATCCTGCGGCGAGCCCTGTAGCGACTGGGCGAAGTAGAGAAAGGCGATGAACGTCCGCTCGCCTTCACTGAGCGTTTCCGTGGCGACATCGCCGTTCGGGCGGACGAGGGTGTAACCGTCCTGGACTGCTGTCGACTCCGCGAGTGAGAAGGAATGGAAGCCGACGGAATCCAAGAGGCGGTTGATGCGGTCGATGATCGGCTTGCTTGACGTGATCTTCGCCTGAAGCTCGCGGAGGCGCGACTCTTTGGCTCGGACGTCCGTCTTCGCCGTCTCAATCTGGCTTTCGAGGTTGTGCTCGCCCGCCAGATGTCCGGGCATCGCGCCCTCGTAGCGACTCAGCTCGGCCAAGAGGGTTACCCGTGCGAACACGACCCAGCAGCGGTCGAGAAGTGACTTCTTCGCCACTGATCGGTTTCTGAGGAGAAGGTTGAAGCCTTGGATTGCCGCGTTGGCCTCCCGAACGACGGCGTTGACGCCTTCTACCTGAGGCGAGGGATCAGGCACCGACAGAATACTCGAAGGCCCCGACAACTTTGCACTGATCTGCGCACGGGCGTCAGCGATCACCCTCTCTAGCGTTGCTCGCGCGGTTGCAAGACGTTCGGCGTTGATGTGCTCCGTGGCTCCCTGTCTTGCAAGCAGATCGTCGAGATAGGACGTCCACTCCTGCGCCCACGTCTCGAAGTGCCGGTTGAGCGCCGCCAGTTGCTGCATTTGCTCAACGTAGGTCCGGTCGAAATACGCTGCCAACTGCTCACCGAGGTCGGAAGGAACGGCCTGTTGGCAGAACGGACATACGCCGTTCGCGTGTTCGAGATGTGTGCGACCGTGCTGTACCCAGTCGGCGTTGCCGAGCTGCTGGATAAGGGGCGCGAGGTGCACATCGCCGCTACCCACGACCGCCACCCCCAAGAGCGAGTAGCCGGGGGCGTCTTCGATCCTGATGCCACGTCCAAGCGGAAGTTCCTGGAGCGGTTGCGCATCTTCGGCGAGAACCGCTGCCGCCTCGGAGGTGAGCGCAGCGAAGTCCTCGGATGCGGAGAGGTTCGCCGCCGCAACTTCAAGCAATCGATCCAGAAGCCGATCCTTGCTGTTGTTGTACCCCGTGAACATCTCACGCAGTTCTCCAGGGACTTCGTCGCGTTTCGCCCACGCCGCCTCTTTTAGCGCGGTACGAACACCCTCGATTTCACGCTTCTTTGCTGCTAACGAAGACTCGCGCTGAGCGAGCCCCTCCTTGACTGTAGCAATCAAGCCACCTGTACCCGTAAGCGATTCGATCTCGGTCTGGATCTCAGCGTTCGTCTCACCCAGTAGGAACACCCCGTCGAGGTGTCCCGCGGGCGTGAGCGTCGTATTGACGTAGTCGCGATTGTAGACCTTAATCCCGAGCATGCCTGTCGTTGGGTGCCACTCCAAGGTAGTTCCAGCGAACCGCGTCGAGTCAGCCAAGGCGCGGCTGATTGTCGTCTTGCCGGAGCCGTTGGGGCCAAAGAAGAAGTTCACTGGTTTGAGCGGCCCAATGTCCGCCCCGGACGTCGAGTCAAAGGCGGGGGCACCGCGCAATCGCAGATACTCGAGCACTGACGTCACGCCCCCACGAGCGTCAGCAGCGAGTCGTAAGAGTCGACAACGTCGTACCTCACGCCTTCGCGCTCAGCCTTGTTATTGAGCGACGCGAAGAACTTGCGGGCGCACTCAATCTTGGCGTTCTCGACACCCTTGAGCTGGAGCGTGGACATCGACCCCTTGGTCTCGGCGACGAAGTAGACGTGCTTGATGTTCGTGACGTCGTCGCGGAAAGCAATTGCCCAGTCAGGGTTGTAATCACCGACTGGGGTCGGGATGAAGAAACCACGCGGCAGCTTCGAGTAGACGACGACCTCGTCACTGACGTCCAGCTTCTCAACGAAGGACCGTTCAACCTTGGAGTCGGTGACGACGTACTCGTAGACACTCTTCTTCAACTTGTCACCCGCCTTCGAAAGATCCTGGGCAGTCTGGTTCTCGGTGAAGATCGAGGAGTCGTACCGGTGGTCGAGTGGGTCGTATGTGAGGTGCTCGACGATCACGGTAGCTTTCTGTTCGTTGATGAGCCGCGCGGCCTCCGTGATGAACTGCTCGGGATTCTGTTTGAACTTGGCGAACGTGCCGGGGTTGATACCGGTGAGGATCGCCGCACACGTGCGCCGCGTGAGCTGCGTCTTCTCGGCTATTTCGCCGAGAAGGTCGTACTTCACGGTCGAGCCGGCCGACACGGCCGAATGCTCGACCTTGGTCTCAGAGACCTTGAAACCCGTACCCGCCTCGAGCTGCTCGACTTCGAGGCCGACGACCTGTTTGCCGCTCTCAACGAGATACTGCATCACCGTGACGTTGAGCGACGTGTCGAGCGCGCGGATGCAGTTGGCGACCAGTTCGGCGGAGTCAAACTCGACTTGGTAGACGGCCTTGTGGTTGATGCGCCCCCACAGCTCCTGAAACTCACGCTTCTTGAAGTTGGCTTCGTTGAACGGGATCTTCTTCGGCTTGCGCCCGTCGGTTGGCTGCGGCACGTCGAGTTGCAGCGAGTCGATGAGTTCTGCAACCTGATAATGGTAGTCGTCCAACCCGGCAGGCATCGGAGGCATGTCGATCTCGGCGCGAGAGTTCCACTTGTCAGTGAGGTGCTGCTCGTAATCGATGAACCCATTGACGGTGAGCCAGTGCTGAAGATGCCTTGCCTGGTCGAGCGTGATGGCGACCTTCTCGCCCGTGGTGGGATGCTCGACAGTGCGCCCGGCGAAGAACTCCGCTGTCGCTTTCCTTGGTCGGGCCGACAGGGATTCCACGATCTCCTTCTGGAGCGCAGTGACGAACTCGGTGTACGACTCGTCGGTGACAACGGTCAACTCGTTGATGTCGTGCACGGTGACGGGGTTGTCCATGCGTTCGCCATGTTGGTCAACCGAGAGTCGCAGCCCGCGCCCGATCTCCTGCCGGCGCGTCGTGGTGTTGTCGCTCTTTTTCAGCATTCCCATCACGAAGACGTTCGGGTTATCCCAGCCCTCGCGGAGCGCAGAGTGCGACCAGATGAACCGCACCGGCTCCTCAAACGAGAGCAGCCGCTCCTTGTCCTTCAGGATCAAGTCGTAGGCATCGACGTCGTCCGACTGCCCGGCGAACTCACCGCGCGCGGCAATCTTCCCGTCAACGAACTGCTTGGTCTTCTTATCGATCGAGAAGTAGCCCTCGTGCGCGGAACGCACCGGGATCGCCCCAACATGCTCGCGGTACCTCTCAGCAGCCTCGTCGAGATCGAGCTGCTCGAGGAAGTCGGCGAGCACGACCTCGTACTCCTCCTCGAACACGCGGGCGTACTCGCCGAGGGTGTCTTCCCTGTCGTAGTCGCGGTACTTGGCGACTTCGTCGATGAAGAACAGTGACAGCGTCTTGATGCCTTGCGCGAACAGCTCGCGCTCCTTGTTGAGGTGGGCGCGGATGACTTCGCGGATCTGGATGCGCCGCTTCTGGTCTTCGGCCACGTCCTCGGTGACCTCGCCCGCGCCGATGATGTCGCCGTTGCTCAGCTCGATGATGTCGCGGTTGGCATCGATGTCGCGGATGAATAGACCCTTGTACGCCTCGATGCCCCCGGAAATGTCGTGCAGGTTCATGCCCTGGCTCAGCCGCTTCACCTGCCGTTTGATGCCCTGGGCGGTCTGTACTTCCAGCTCAACCCTGGCTTTCGGGAAGTCGGCGCCCTTGCCGATCTCCAGCCCGTCGACGTACAGGTAGGCAGTGCTGCCAGCCAGGTGCTTGACCGTGATACCGCGCACCGCGATTTTCTTCACCAGCTTCTGGTTGTATGCGTCGACCGCGTCGAGACGGTGCACCTTGGTGCGCTCGATCTTGTGGGTCGCTGAGTAGCGCAGTGCAAACAGGGCGTTGAATAGTCCGAGCGCCTCCAGAGACTTCGAGGGCTTCTTCGCGGCGCCCTCGATCTTCTGTGGCTCGTCGATGATCAGGATCGGCCGGTTCGCCGCGATCACGTCGATCGGCTTGCGCGACTGGAAGTCGTCTAGCACCTCGTAAATGCGGCGGGCGTCCTTGCCGGTGGCGTTAAACGCCTGGATGTTGATGATCATCACCTGCACGCCTGCGTCGGACGAGAACCGCTCCAGCTCGTGCAGCCGAGACGAGTTGTAGACGAACGTGCGCGGCTTGGTGCCGTAGAGCTGCTGGAAATGCTCAGCGGTGATGTCGAACGACTTCTTCACACCCTCGCGGATCGCGATTGACGGCACGACGACGATGTACTTCGACCACCCGTACCGCTTGTGCAGCTCCATGATCGTCTTGATGTACACATAGGTCTTGCCGGTGCCGGTCTCCATCTCCACGTCGAGGTTGATCGGTGCCGCGGATTTCTTGACCGGGTCCTTGAGGTCTTTCGAAAGCGGGAGCCCTCGCTCTCGCTGCACGGCATGCACGTTCTCCAGAAGCTGCTGCGGCATGAGCGCAATCTCAGTGTTGCGCAGCCCTGCATCGTCCAGCAGCGTCGGCGCGGCGTCCTTGCCGGGGTCGATGCGGTACTTCACCCCATCGGCATATGGCTGCCCGCTGAAGACCTCGACCACGGCATCGACGGCATCGGTCTGGTACTGCTGGACCTTGAACTGGAGCTTCATCGGGTCAGATGGTCCTTACCTCTGTCTCGGGCGATACATCGCGGAAGATCTGCTCGGCATTGATGCGCGCTGCGTCGGTAGCGAAACCCGCGTCGAGGAAGACAGCACGCAGCGGATGGCGGTTCGCTATCTCGCGGACGACCGTATCGCTGAGGTCGTCGGTGAAGCAGGCGATGAGCGCGCCCTCGGCCACCGACAAAACCTCACGGTCGTCGATTTGCTCACTGACGACGGGTTCGCTGAGGTCGAGTGCCCAGTCGAGCAGCACCTGGAACAGCAGGTCATACGCGGTTCGATCGGGCTTCACGCTCTCGACCGCGCCTTCCAAGGTGTCCTGCGAAAGACCGTCGGGGGCGGCGAGCGTGTCGGCCAGATTCGACGTGTCGACCTTCAGCACACGGAACCCGCTGTCAACCAGCAGGCCGGAGAGCTGCTCGTGCACAAGTCGCAACCGTTGCTTCGTGATCTCAGCGACGGTGACGGGTCGTCCCAAGCGCATGAGGAGCTTGATGGCGTTCGTCGTGATCTGTTTCGCTGCCCCCTTCGCCGTCTTGAGCGTCTCAGTCAGATCCTCGGCGACCTGAATGCCAATGAAACGGCAGGCGGACTCTCCGTCACGGTTGAGTTCAAGGACAGCCTGCATAGCTGAACCCGAGCCAGCAAACATGTCGAGGACAACGTCGTCACCAGTCACTCCGACCGCACGGTAGATATCGCGGAGCAGGAACTCGTCCTTCGGGTTCGTAAACACCTTCTCGCCGAACAACGCGGCGAGCCTCTTGGATGCCGCACGACCATCGACGTACCGGATGCTCGTGAGGCTCTGGTACTCGGTGTTCGCCAGATAAGTCTTGTTCTTCGGGACACTCGTGTGGTCTCCCCCGAAGTGGACTCGGTTGTCCGCAATACGGCGAAGCATCTCGTCCTGCGGGTAGCGCCAGCCGGAGGCCGGCATCTTCACTACCTCACCCGTTGCCGGATGCGTCACGTCGTACACGTACTGGCCATCGTTCGGGCCGGAGATGTCGCTTGCGAAGTAGATGCCTCGCGCATCCATCCAGTCGTAGTGTTTGCTTCCGTATACCGCGTCGCTGGGTTGGAAGGTCTTGTACCAAGCCTTCGCCTCGGCGTTGATCGCGGCCCAGTCTTCACCGTGCTTCTTCCGAAAGCCGTCGAAGGCGGCGTAGATCTTGTCCAGACCTTCCTTCTTCTCAACCCATACGCCCGCGTTAGCTTGCCGGTTCTTCACGAAGAACACGATGTACTCGTGCTGGATCGAGACGTACGCCTGATCGTTCTTACTGCTGTTTTTGAGGACGATCTCCCCGACATACGAGGCGTCCCCAAGCACTTCCTCACCGAGGCGAACAAGACTCGCGTGCTCGTTCTCGTCGATCGACACGACAAGCACACCGTCATCAGCGAGGAGGTTTTTCGCGAGTTTGAGCCGCGGGTACATCATGCTCAGCCAGTCCGAGTGGAAGCGGCCGTTTGCCTCGGTGTTCGCGACGAGGCGGTCGCCGGTCTCCGACCTCTGGCCGGAGCGGGCGAGGTAGTCAGCGCTCGACTCGGCGAAGTCGTCCTCGTAGACAAAGTCATTGCCTGTGTTATACGGCGGGTCGATGTAAATCAACTTGACCTTACCGAGGTACGACTCCTGAAGGAGCTTGAGAGCCTCCAGGTTGTCCCCCTCGATAAAGAGGTTCTTCGTCGTGTCGAAATCGACGGACTCCTCGCGTACCGGCCGCAGTGTCTTGGCGATGGGCGCGTTCGCGGCGAAGGCCGCAGCGCGCTTACCGGGCCAGTCGAGCCGGTAACGCTCCTGCGGCCCCTCGACCACGTGGTCGGAGAGCTCCTGGCGGAGGAGATCGAAGTCAACGGCGAGGGTCACGTTGCCCTCCGCGTCCCTCGACTCGGTGACGACCTGCGGGAACAGTTCGGCGATGCGCTCGACGTTGCGAGCTGTCAGGTCGGGCGAGTGCAGTGCGCGCTTCTCCATCACGCACCACCACCCAGAACAGCGAGGTCATATAGTCTTAACCTCTGTGTTCGGCGACAGCTCACGGAAAAGCTGCTCGGCGTTGATGCGATCGGCGTCCGAAGCGAAGGCCGAGTCGCGGAACACCGCACGAAGTGGCTGACGCTTCGCGATCTCGGTGACCACATCAGCGGACACCTCCTCGCTGAAGCACGCGATGAGCGCGTCGTCGGCGATGCGGAAGTACGTTGTGGGCGCGGCGCCGGCTCTCTCTCTCTCTCTCTCTCTCTCTCTCTCTCTCTCGAAACCTCACGTCCGATAGGCAAGCTCAGGTCGAGACCCCAATCGAGGAGCACCTGGAACAGCAGGTCTTCGTCGGTACGGTCGGGCTTCACGCTATCGATCGCGTTCAAGAGCTCTCCCTGGCTGAGCGCATCTGCAGAAGCGTCGACTTCGGCCATGTTTGTGGTGTCTACGCGCATTGAGCGGAAGCCGACATCCAGCCCTTCCGCATTGAGTCCCGCCGCGTCCGCCGCAGCTCTTCCGGCGTTCCGAATGCGTTCCTTTGCTACTTCGGGGATTCCCTTCTGCCTACCGTCGCCGTCATCAGGCAACTGCACGAGGATGAACCGACGGGAGCCCCCGTCCTCGGCATTCTGCTGGAAAACCGCATCTGCGGTAGCTCCCGAACCTGCAAAGAAGTCGATCACGATGTCGTCGCTGCCCGGCGCGGTAGCAAGCGAAAGCATGCGTCGGATCAACTTTGTCGGTTTCGGCGTGTCGAACACCTGGTCTGAAGCGAAGTCCACCCTAGCGAGCACTTCGTTCTTTGCATCCTGGCTATGCCCCACCTGGGAATACGGCCAGTACGTCTGGGGCACCCGTCCGGTGTTCATCTCGGAGAGGAATCGCTTGATGCGCGGGACGTTGTTGCCGGCTGCTCCCCAGTAGATCCGACCGTCCGCGTCAAGTTCACGGAATTTCTCCTCCGAGAAGCGCCAGTAGCTTCCGGGGGGCGGGCCTTCCACAACTCGACCGCCTGGTGTCGTAATTGAGTAGAGGCCGCGGCTGTAGTAATTGCGGGCCTGAATGGGACCGCTGATCCATGCACCTCGTGGGTCGCCATCCGGATTCGTGAATCTCCGGTCCTGCTCGTCGGTTCGCGGGAGGGGGTTCGGCTCCCACTCATCGGCGTTCCGCGCGTAGACCAGGAGGTACTCGTGGTCTTCCGAGAAGTGCTTTGCAGTGTTCTTGATCGTGTGAACCTTGTGCCAGATCACGTTGGCGACAAAATTGTGCCCACCGAATACTTCATCCATGAGGCTACGAAGCCGTGGCAACTCATGGTCGTCAATCGAGACAAAGATCACGCCGTCGATTGCGAGAAGAGATCGCGCCAGCTTGAGGCGCGGATACATCATCCCCAGCCAGTCCGAGTGGAACCGTCCGCTCGAATCCGTGTTCGCCTGAATACGCTCCCCAAGGTCATTCACCTGTCCCGACCGCAGAAGGAACTCATCCGACGCCTCAGCAAAGTCATCGTCGTAGACGAACCGATCCGAACCGGTGTTGTACGGCGGGTCTATATAGATCAGCTTGACCTTTCCGAGATACGACTCTTGGAGGAGCTTCAATGCGTCAAGGTTGTCGCCCTCGATGAAGAGGTTTTTCGTCGTGTCAAAGTCGACGGACTCCTCTCGCACGGGGCGGAGCGTCTTGGCGATGGGCGCGTTCGCGGCGAAGGCCGCGGCGCGCTTGCCGGGCCAGTCGAGCCGGTAGCGCTCCTGCGGTCCCTCGACGATGTGGTCGGAGAGTTCTTGGCGAAGGGCGTCAAAGTTGACAGCGCGAGTCGGGTTGCCGTCAGCGTCGAGTGTCTCAGTAACGACAGCCGGGAAAAGTTCGGCGATCATGTCAATGTTCCGCTCGGTCAAGTCCGGCGAGTGCATCTTCAGCTTCTCCACGGTCATCCTCTGGTGCTCGGCGCGGTGTCGGTCAGCTCGACGAGGGCGTCTTCGCGCTCCTTAAGCTGCCTGCGCAGTTCGATCTTGCGATTGAGTTGTGGTTCGGTGCGCAGCTTCTTCTCCAGCGCCGCGATTTCGCGCTGGAGTTTTCGGGCGCGGCCCAGTCTGTCGGTCGCCTCTGACACGGTCTCGCCGACGCGAGTGGTGACCGGTAGGAGCGGCCCCAAGAGCGCCTCATAGAGGCTCGCCAAGTCCAGTGCGGTCGGAAGTGGCTGGCGGGGCGCGTCGGCGGGCTGCCAGTCGGTGGTGAAGTACGTCGCGATGCGCGGCGTCTTACCATCCAACGTCTTCTGCGCTGCGGCCATGCGGACGCGTCCTGTGCTGGCTATCTCGAACACGATCGGGAAGTGCACGGTCTTGTCGATGGCGGCGAGCACCTCGTCGGAGACGTCCGCGCCCTTGGTCTCGACCGTGAAGACCTGGATTTCGGGCACGGTGGTCGTGCCGCGGAGCCGGATGGTGTCGTCGGCGAGCTTGTAGGCCCAGGTGATGCGCTGGATGTCGTCGACAAGCTTCTCGCGCAGCGCGGTGCGCACGTTGCCGTGCTCGTAGAACTTGGTCTTGGGCACGGAACGGCCGAACGCGGCGTTCGCGGGCCAGCGATAGAGGACGGGATCAGTCATCGGCGGGCTCCTCGACGATGGCAAGGAAGGCGATCAGCTCGAAGTCATCGAGCCCAGCGATGGTCTGCACGAGCGCGGTGGTGTGGCCAGGGCTGAAGAGGCTGTCGATGTCGCGTTCCCCGTTGACGTCAATCATTGAGCGGATCGCGTCGGTGAGCAGTTGGCTGTATTGGCCCATGTCAGCGCCGTCTTTGGTGGCGGTGTTGAAGACGCGGCACACCTCCCACGCGGGTTCGTCGCGATTACGGCATCCGGCGCGGATGATGTCGAGCAGGTGCTTGACCTCAGTGTGGTCGGCGATGACCTCGCCCTGATTGTCGAGGTAGACGAGATAGTGCGGATGCAGCCGGTTGCCGCGGTTCAGATGCTCGTCAGCGTTGATGTTTCGCAGCACGAACAGCGCGCCCGGTTTGAGGCCTTTCTCGGGCTGAGCGGGAACGACGGCGTGCAGGCCCTTGGGGGTTCCGGCCAGGTCGCCATACTCTTTGATGTAGCTGAGCAGATCCATGCGGAAGTCGTTCAATCCCAGGTCCGTAATAGAGACGCCGGTGCGGACGTCCTCGAGTTCGATGACCTCGTCCTGGAGCTTGCGGAGCTGTTCCTTGCGGAATGCGGCGTCGCTGGCTTCCTGGGTGAGCACGTTGTCATCGGCCGTCGCGGCGAGGTCGGCGATGACCATGCGGTTCTCGACGCGCTCCTTGAGGTTGATGTACTCGTCCAGGGAGATATCGGGCCAAAAGTTCACGAGCTGGATCCGCTCATTGGTCGATCCGATGCGGTCGATGCGCCCGAACCGCTGGATGATCCGCACCGGGTTCCAGTGGATGTCATAGTTGACCAGGTAATCGCAGTCCTGAAGGTTCTGGCCTTCGCTGATGCAGTCGGTGCCGATGAGCACGTCGATCTCGCCAGTCTCCTTCGGCATGACCATGTGCCGCTGCTTCGAGCGTGGGGAGAACAGCGTGAGGGTCTGCTGGAAGCCATATCCCTTGCCGACGGTGGTGGACGGATTGCCCTGCCCGGTGACCAGCGCGCTGTCGTGGCCGTTCTGTTTCAGTGTCGGGGCGAGGTTCCTGTAGAGGTACTCGGCGGTATCAGCGAACGCGGAGAACAGTAGCACCTTGCGGTTGCCGGGGTTCAGCGGCTGCTGGAACTTCGCGCGGATCAGCTCGCGCAGGCGGATCAGCTTGGAGTCGTGCTCGGGGGTGATGCCGCTGATCGATGCGAGGAGCTGCTGGATCACCTTGCCGTCGTTGACAAGGTCACGGTTCCACGACTCGACGTCGATGTCGGTCAGGTCGATCTGCATCTTCTTGCCGACCGTACCACTGGTGGGGAACTCGAAGTCGTCGTCTTCGGCGTCGATGTCGGCGAAGGTAGAGACGATGTCGGCAATGTTCGCTGCGTAGTTGTCGACGGCCTCGATCGCCTCGGCGACGGTGGACTCCAGCCGGTTCAGGGTGAGCCGGAATGCCTCGATGCTCGACTCCAGGCGCTTGAGCAGGTTGACTGTCATGAGCTTGCGGATGCCCTGCTCACGGCTCGCCGCCCCCAGGTTGGCGGTCTGCCCGCCCATGTAGTTCGTGCCCGCGCCGGCCCCGTAGAGCTGCTCGTACTTGTCGCGGCGGCTAGGGAACACATACGCAAGCGGCGTGTAGACCGCCAGAGTCAGCAACTGAAGCTGCTCGAAGATCTCATTGAACGTCGGCACGTCGGCCAGGTCAGTCAGCGGCGGGCGCACCGAGACGGGCTTCATCCGCTCGGGGAACGCGCCGATGTCGGTGGTGTCGTAGAAGGCTTGGATGTGCTTGCGGGATCGTGCGATCGTGACGGCGTCAAGCAGCTCGAAGAAGTCGAAGTCTAGCCGCGCCAGGATCGCCTCCGTGGTTCTGTCCTCCGGCGGCAGATCGCTCCACTCGTTGAAGACCCGCTGCGCCTGTCGGAACACCTCCTCGATCGTGGTCGAGATGTTCAGCTTCGCCTGGAGCTGCGCCGACTCGCCCTCGTAGGCGAGTGCAAGCTGGTTACGCAGGTCACTGAACCGGTTGTTCACCGGCGTCGCCGAGAGCATCAACACCTTGGTCTTCACGCCTTCACGGACAACCTTGCGCATCAGCCGCTGGTAACGGGTCTCGCGTTCCTGCACGTAGTCGGCGTTGCGGAAGTTGTGTGACTCGTCGATGACGACCAGGTCGTAGTTGCCCCAGTTGATCAGGTCGAGCCGCTTGCCGAGGGACTCACCGCCATCGCGCGATAGGTCAGTGTGAGCGAGGACGTCGTAGCTGAAACGGTCCCCCGCGAATACGTTCGTCGAGTAGTTCGAGTTGTAGTTCGTCCAGTTGTCGGCGAGCTTCTTCGGCGCGAGCACCAGTACGGTCTTGTTGCGTAGCTCGTAGTACTTGATCACCGCTAGGGCCGTGAACGTCTTACCCAGGCCCACGCTGTCGGCGAGGATGCAGCCGTTGTAGGTCTCCAGCTTGTTGATGACGCCGGTTGCGGCGTCCTTCTGAAAGTTGTAGAGCGCCTTCCAGACCTCGGTGTCCTGGTAGCCGGTGAGGTCGTTGGGTAGCACGTCCTCGCTGATGTCGTCGAGGAACTCGCTGAACAGGTTGTAGAGGATCAGGAAGTACACGCGCTGGGGCGAATTCTCCGCGTACACGCTCGCGATGTGTGTGCGCACCGCCTCGGTCACATCGTCGAGCTGGTCGGGGTTGTGCCAGATCTGGTCGAACAGATGGATGTACTGCTGAGTGGCCGGGGCGTCCTCGATCTTGTGCACCATGTTCGATACCGCAGGCCCGCGCTCGTACCCGAGATCCGCGGTTGTGAAGCCCTGGAGCGGCGCGTAGGCCGCAGTGTCGTCGACCACGGCGAATGACTGCATCGGCGCGCCTGTGTGGTTCGACCGGAAGGCGACCTTCTGCCGCACCCACTCGGCGCATTCCCGCGCGATTGCCCGCTGGGTCAGCTTGTTGCGTAGGCGAATCTCGAACTCCGTGCCGTACAACGCGGCGTCTCGATCCTTGTCGTTCGGGATGAAGAACTGGCGCTTCTCCGGAACTGGCTTATCGGTAGCCTTCGCCGTCGTGAACGATGGCGCGGTGAAGATGAACTCCAGCTCGTCGATCGACTGAAGCTCACGCTTGAGCGCCTCGAACGCGAAGATTGAGAAGGTGCTCGCCGCGATCCGCAGCTTGGAGCCGGGCTTGATCGACGCCTTCAGGTCGTCGCCGAGGAACTCGTTGAGGTTGTCGATGATGCGCACTCAGACATCACCCACTTCGGGTTTGTCGACCGGAGTCTGAGCCGTGCCCCCGCTCCGTATCCATTCGTCGACCTCGCTGGCCTGGAACTTCCAGAGTCTGCCTACTTTGTGGGCGGGCATTCCCTTGTCGGCGATCCAGACATAAACCGTCTCCTTGGTGACTCCGAGGTGAGCTGCGATGCCGTCAGCGGACATCCAGGGCTCAGTCACGAGGCCACCGGCTCGACAAGGGCAAAGTCATACCCACGAGCCTATCGGTGATGTCCAGGTTTTACTCGGTTTATCCCGGTCTCTTCTCTTCAAATGTGGCCGCCTCCTCGACGACGACGCTCACAACGACGGTCTATCAACGCGCGGGAAGCGGCCTCCGTCAGGTTCACTCCTCGAAGGATCGTCAAGACGCTTCGCGCGCACCTCGGCTGCCCTACGGGTTTCGTCAGCGCGAGTTTCCGCCTGCACAGCACGCTCATGGATCAGTTGCACGGCTTCGTCTGGCGGAAGCGCATCGAGTTGGGCAAGGTAGTGGCGATCCCGTGTCGCCTGCTCGCGCAGATTCTTGACCCGCGCGGCGACCACATCTGGACGGCGGTTCCCAAGTACCCGCTCGTACAGCGCCGTATGTTCTCGCGAATGCCGCCCGGCGATCTCCTTCGCGATCTGGTGGGTCTTCGCGGCTTCCGCGCGTGCTTCGATGATCTCGGGTGCGTGGTAGGCCTGGTGCTGGGCGGCTGCCTCGGCCCACGCGAGGAGGCCACTCTCGCTGTGCGGAATGCTCTGCCATCTGCCGTGCACGATGCACTCTGCCGCCTCGCGGCGGGCGTCTGCGCCTTTCGCGGTGCGGGTAGCCGAGCGCTTACGGAAACGGGGCGCGTTCGCTTTGGCGCGGTGTGCCGCGTATGCGGCCTGCTCCGCGGCCAGGAACTCGGCACCGTCCGTAGCTGCATCCTGGGCCAGCGATTCCACGGCATTCGCGAGAAGTGCGGCAACCTTCGCGTCGGCAGCTTCCGCCAGATCGCGCTGCGGCTCGTACTCGACCTTGTGTCGCTCGGACTGGTCATGCAACCTGGCGGCTGCCGAGACCCAGTGCTCTCGCTCCGCATCGGCCTTCGTGATCCGCTCGACGATCCGGTCGCGCTCCGCACTCACGATCGACACAGGCCCCTCCAAGACGAGGTCTGCAACGGCCTGGCGGGCGCGTTGGGTGGCGTCTTCCAGGCCGCGGTCGGCACGGTCTCGAGTGAGTGCTTCGACGAACTGCTGCTTCGCGTCGTCAAGGTCGGTGGCGACGACATGCAGGGTGTTCGTCTCGCGGCCGCGGGTCATGCCGACGTAGACGCCAGCGGCATCGAGTCCGTCGGAGAGCAACGTGTGCGAAGAGCCCACGGTCGCGCCCTGGACGCCGTAGGCGGTGAGCGCATAAGCCAGATGCACATCCTCGATCACGTACTCCGCGGGCAATGTCAAGGTGCGCTGCTGCTTCCGACCGTTGACGGTCTCCACGACGTTCAGCGCGCCATCGTCGCCCACGCGCTGCACCGTCCAGATCTGCCGGTTAGCAACGCCGAGCGTGCTTTCATTCCGGCGGGTCTGGATCATATCTCCGGCACCAATCGGGAGTCCGTCGTTACCGAACACTGTTCGCACGTCGTCGACCTCACCGAGTTCGACGCGCTCGGCGCGGATGCGTTCGTTCAACGCCCACGCTTCATCGTTCGTGGCGGCGGTGACCGCGTCCTCCGGGCTCACAGTCTTTGCGATGGCCTCCTGCATGCCGTCGTCGCTCTCGTGCAGCTCGATGAGCCCGAGCGCGTTGAGCTGGTCGAAGATCGCGGCGGGGTTGCGGCCGCGCCGCAGGTCGAGAGTGAGAACCGCATAAGCGTCATCAGTGAAGCGGTGCAGGCTGGTCATGTCCACGACTGCGGGAGTGAGGCGGGCGGCGAAGTCGAGCACACCACCGCGCCCGACCGCGGGGAGTTGCGCACGGTCGCCGATGAGCGCGATGGTCGCGCCGGCTTCGTCGGCGATGCGCAGCAGGGCGAGGGCGCTGTCTTGATCGAGCATGCCTGCTTCGTCGACGACGATTCGCTCACCCTTCGCGAGCCGTGCCTCCGTCACTGGCCCCCGGTAGGTTCTGCCGGTTTCGGGGTCAGTGTCACCGGGCCGTAGGCGCGTCCATACGCCGTCGCTATTCCACCGGAATCCGTGCGCGTAGACGAGCGCCGCAACGGAGTCGGTAGGGATGCCAAGTTCTTGGGCTGCGACGTCGGCGGCCTTCTTCGTCGGCGTCACGACTCGCGTCGAGCGGCCCTCCGCCGTCGCGGCAGCGATGGCAGTCTTAAGCATCGTGGTCTTGCCCGACCCGGCCGCGCCTTCGATCACGACGAGCGGGTTGGCGGATGCGACGGCGGAGGCTGCGCGTTCCTGATGGTCATCCAGCCCCGCCCGCGCAGCGAGCTGTTGGACATCCGGGGCAGGCTCGATGGACCTCTCCGCGCGTGCGGTGAGCAGGTCGCGCAGCTCCGTCTCTGCCGCAACCACTCGCAGCGATGTGAGATGCGCGAGGTGTTCCGGTGTCGGTGCACCGGGCGAGAGCACGGAGAAGCAATCCTCCGCCGCAAGCTGAGTCGCGAGTTGCACGAACTCGCGCAAGTCAGTTGGTTCGGCTTGCACGCCATGCTCCGTCATTATCCTCGTGACCTGCTCGCGCACGGTGTGCACTGTCCACGCCGACGCTCCTGCGGCGCAGCGGTCGAGCGCACGCGTTGCGACCTCTTCGATGTGCAGCTCACTCAGCGTGACAGATGCATCGCGCCGTGCCCGGGGCAGGTCCGATGTATAGCCGGCGTCTTCGAGCTCGGTGCGCCAGCCGGCTTCGCTGCCAAGCACGGTGGGCTTCTTGCCCGGTCGCTCGTGCTCCCACGCCTTCGCCTTCAATCTCGCCCGCACTACTGAGCCGGGCTCCTCGCCCGGATGGGCGGCTTCCCACTCGGCTTCAAATCGGGCGAGGTTACGTTCGACCTGCGCACCTCGCTTCGACATCACGGCGTTGAAGGGCTCCAGCTCTGTCACCTCACCGGTTGCCGGGTCGAGGGTGAGACCGTGGCGATCGAGCACGGTGGAAAGCTGCGGGTGCGCGGCAATGACCGCTGTGCCGAGCGCACGGATCGCGCCCTGCTGCTTCAACAGCGCCGCAGTGTCGAGGCCGCGCCACTTGCCTGCGGCGTGGACGCGAGTGCCGATCTGGAAGTGGATGTGTCGGTGCGGATCGCCCGCCCGGCTGGTCTTGTGGGCGACTGTGACGGTCTGCAACTGCTGCACCGGCAGGATCTCGCGTGCGTTCCGCGGACCGACCCGGGTCACGGAGTGCTCGGCGAGCCAGCGGCGAATCTCCTCTGCCGCATCCTGCTGCGCCGCATCGAGCGCGTCAGACACTTCCGGATACAAAGCAGCGGCGATCGAGAGCGACTTCGGCGCGTTGATGACCATCTCCGCAAAGCGCGGCGACTCCTTCGATCTGTCGCTTGCCGCTCGGGGTGTTCCCATCGATGTGCCGGTGATCGGATCGGTCCAGTCGACCCAGGCCGCGTAGCCTTCCGGATCGAGCGTTCTCGTTTCGATGATTTCACCGTCGTGGCCGCTCACGGCGAACTCGGCGAGCGCGGTACCGCCCTCCAGGTAGTACTCGTCGGCGGTCGATCTGTCCGACTCCAGGTAGCGGCGCGCTGCGGCACCGGTGCCGCGGAACAGGATCACGCCGCCCTTCATCTCGGGCCTCCTCACGAGTCGTCTCATGAAGGAGGTGCGCACGCCCCACCATCGGTGGCATACGTCCATGAATCAGTTGTCGGGCAGGAGGGAATCGAGAGGCGGCGTCTCACAGGCGTGAGTTTCTCGGAGCCGCGGGGCGTAATGAGGATCGCGCTGGGCATCGCAGCAGCTTCTGCGATTGGCAATGCGGAGCGCTGGTCAGAATGCGACGAAGCGGAGGGTCAGCTCCCAGGGGGGGTTTCACGGTCCGGGAAAATTTCCACCACCGTCCGGAGCCCCCGCGGCGTCCCAACAGTTGGGAGGCCGGCAACTGAGCGTTCCGGCTCGGCAATCACGGTGGCGGCAATTTGCCGGAACCGCGGGGTGCCGATTCGGCCCGCCCGTACCGGGGCATTCTACGGTGGTGCCGAATCGACACCACCGCGGTTTTCCCCCTCGCGGCGAGCAGAAAGCCTGTTCGGCCAGCCCACGCAGACATGACTGCAGTGCAAGTACCGTAGCTCACTCTGACAGGTACGGCAAGCGATCGGCCAGCACATCCGGGCACACTCCCAGCCTTCACAGCAGATCGCTACCGAGGCTGCTGCCCGCGGTGCCGAGCATCGCGGTGAACGCGTCGTCCATGATGTCGGCGGTGACGGGGTCGACCATCTCGGCGGTGACGACGTAGTTGCTGCGGGTGACCTGCTCGTTCGCGTGACCGAGCAGGCGCGAGGCGAGGGTGATGCCTGCTGCGGCGTCGATGATCGTCGCGGTGGTGCGGCGGAAGATGTGCGTCGAAAACTCGGTCGGATCGATGCCCGCTCGCCGCAGGCCTTCGGCGTTGTCGTCCACGAAGGTGCGGAGCAGTCGCTCGTAGTTGCTGACGCTGAGCGGTCGGCCGGTCTTGGTCGAGAACAGGAACGCCTCTGGGTCGCGATCAGCGGTCGCGAGTTGACGGCGGATCGCGGCGGCGGAGAAGCTCGGCAGCGCAACCCGGCGCTTCTGCCTCGAGCGCTTCGGGGTGTTCTTCCGATACAGCCCATTCGCCTTGCTCTGTTTGATGGTGCCGGCGATCAGCACCGTCGCGGGACGTGAGGTCACATCCACATCGCAGCGGCGCAGGCCGAGCACCTCACCGATGCGGGCGCTGGTGCCGATCATGATCCACATCACATGCTCCAGCACCGCGACGTTCGGGCGCGGTCCGTACCCGTCGCCGTCTTTGCGCCAGTCGTGGATGAGGCTCTGCACCACCATCACCTGCGCGGGGTTCAGCACCGATTCCTTCTTCTCCGGCAGCGGCAGCCGCCTCGCGTCGCGGATCGGATTCGCGGTGAGTACCTCGTGCTCGATGCCGGTCTGGCACACCTGTGAGAGCACGCTCCTGGCGCGTCTTGCGGCAGACAGCGACTTCTGCTCGCGGATCGACTGGAGGATGCGGTTGCAGCGCAGCACGCTGAGATCCTTCAGCGGCAGGTTGCCGC
Organism: Gulosibacter macacae; assembly: GCF_003865375.1. Taxonomy (GTDB): domain Bacteria; phylum Actinomycetota; class Actinomycetes; order Actinomycetales; family Microbacteriaceae; genus Gulosibacter; species Gulosibacter macacae. Next base: position 100,950 of record NZ_RQVS01000011.1, read on the forward strand.
AGGCGGGGTTCACGACGTGTCTGATGGTCGAGCGGTAGGACTCCATTGTGGTGTCCTCGACGGTCTGCGACTGCTCCTTCTCGTAGACGAACACCTCGCAGGCCTGGGCGATCGTGGCGTCCAGGGCGAGCACGGGGCCGACGGTGCGGTAGCGGATGTCCTCGGCCTGCTTCGCAAGCCCCGTGCGCGCCTCATCCTCGGTACCGCCGATCGATTTCAGTCGGCGCAGCTCGCCGATCTCGTCGCGCATCTTCGCGGTGGCCTGCACGCGTCCGGAGGCGAGGGTGCGGATCTGGATCGCGCCGATCTCGCCGGGTTCCAGTCTCGGTCTAGCCATGGCGCACCAGCTCCTGGAACCAGGCGAGCACCTCGGGGCGCAGATAGCGCACGTGACGCCCGACACGACGGAACGGCGGCCCGCTGTTCGTCTGCCGCCACTCCTCGACGGTGCGCGGCGAGACCTGCAGCAGCTCGGCGACCTGCTCGCCGGTCATGATCAGGGGCTCGTTCCGGGTGTCCATACCCCATAGGTGCGCACGCCACACCGCAGCCGTTGCGGCCAGCGCGTGGGCGACACGGCACAACCCGTGCCACGTCTCGGCGAATGCCGTCGAAATAGGGTTTTGGACCCCGTTTAGGACCCCGCTGCCGGTTTTCGAGTGACCAGGAACCATGAAACTCCTCCGATTCCCGCGGAATCTGAGGAGTTTTGCGCTGGGGTACCTGGACTCGAACCAAGAACAACTGAACCAGAATCAGCCGTGTTGCCAATTACACCATACCCCAAGGGCCCGTAGGCACCATGGAAGCCTAACAAATGCGGGAGGGAAACGCTAATCCAAATATCCAGCCGGGACAGCCGATCTATGCTCATGATTGTGAGCTACCCACCGAACCAACAGCCCTGGCCGCCGCAGGGTGACCCCAATCAGGGCCAGCCGCAGCCCGGGCAGCCATACGCCGGTCCGCCCTACCCCGGTCAGCCCTACGCCGGTCAGGCCTACCCTGGGCAGCCCTACCCCGGGCAGCCCTCTGCAGGTCCGCAATTTCAGGGACCTCATCCCGGTCAGCCTTATCGGGGTCAGCAGTTCGGCACTCCCGCGAACCCAGATGCCGGTACCGGTCTCGCCATCGGCTCGATCGCAGTTTCGGTCGTCGCGGTCATCCTCATGTTTGCGGATTTCATCTCGTCGATGCCCGCGCTCATCGTTGCGCTCGGGGCACTGTTCATGGGCCGTCAAGCACAGAAGCAACGTGGCCGTCCGGGTGGTCTACCGCTCGCCGCCATCATCGTTTCGACCGTGGCCCTCGCCATTTACCTGGTCGTCATGCTGGTTACGATCGCGTTCGGCGTTGGCGGGCTTCTCGAGCTTATGCGTGGCTAGTAGTGCTTCGAGGGCCCCAGCACACGGTGGGAGCTAGCGAGTAGCCGACCACCAGACCGTCACGGCAAGCGCGGCCGCAGCGAGTACAAGCACGCCCCAGCGGCGCATCCAGCTCACCTGTGCGAACACGAGCGAGAGCCCGCCGAACAGCAGCACTGGGATGAGCAGGGTCACCCACCACACGACCGTGGCCTCGAGCGTCAGGAGCATTGTCGCCGTGAGCACGATCACGATTGCCGGGATGAGCGCCACCGCACCAAGGAGCACCACGGCGTAGCGATGCCAGCCGCGCCGCTCCCGCAGAAACCCGAGCGGTGCATCCACGATGAACGCCCAGAGTGTCGTCACGCCGAGTATCTGCAACAGCCGCTGCGCCCAATACGCCCCCGACCACTGCGACTGCTCAAACGCGACGAAGATCATGAACGCGGCCGCCACGATCGTGGTCACGACGGCAGCCATCGCGCTGGCCCCAGCGATCTCCCGCAGGGTCAGCGGCCGCTTGGCAATCGCATCCTCAGTCATCAAAACCCGGTCGCGTCGCGGTGCGCGGCAATTGCCGTGCGCGCGCCCTTGCCCGCCGAGATAATGAGCACCTCAGGGCCGGGCGCGGTGAGTTCACCGGTTGCGTAAAGGCCCTGCACGCGCGTGCGACCGAAGTTATCAGCGACAACCAGGCCCTCAGCATCGCGATCGGGCTGCAGGTCATCGTCAAGGAAGCCGAGCTGTGCCTCGAAACCGGGCAACACAAATGCCGCCTCAACCGGCGTCACTTCGCCATCGACAGTACGGATGCCGGTGAGATCAGCCCGCTCTCCCACGACATCGTCGATCTCGCGGCGGTCGACGACCACGCCAAGCTCGCGCAGGCGCGCCGCATCGTCTTCAGGCACCTGCTCCTCGCTCGCAAAGAGCGTGACATGCGAGCCGATGCGCACGAGCTGCGCGGCGCGATACGCGAGCGTCTTCGCGCCCTTCACACCGAACACGGCAATGCGCGCATCCTGTTTGTTCCAGGCATCGCACACGACGCACGAGTGGATGCAGGTGCCGTAGAACGCGCGTAGCATCGGGAACGGCGGGAAGAGTTCTTTGAGACCGGTTGCCACGATGACGCGATCGGCACCGACGACCCGGTCGGGGGTGCCGCGCACGCCCTTCGCTTCGACCACGAACCCTGTGCCCTCGCGGCGCACCCGGGTGACATTCGCGAACTGCACCTCGGCGTTGTCGTAGTGCTCGACCGATTCGCGGCCAGCGGCGCGCAACTCGTTCGGGGGCACGTTGTCGCGCGAGAGGAAGCCGTGGGCTTCCATCGTGGCCGAGTGCCGGGGTCGGTTACCGTCGAGCACGAGCACCCGGCGCAGCTGGCGGGCGAGGATGAGGGCAGCCTGGAGTCCCGCGGGACCGCCGCCGACGATGACGACGTCGTAGTGCTCGCCGGTGGCGGGCATGGGTGCGGTGGGCGTGGTCATCGCGCGGGGCCTTTCTGCGGGGTGGGTGTGGGTGGGGTGGAGGGAGTCTCGATACGCGGCTACGCCGCTACTCGACCAACCATGGCGAAGCTCAGCTGAGGCGGTCGCGCAGGCGCTCGAGGCGGGCGATCGACTCCTCGCGACCGAGCAGTTCCATCGACTCGAACAGCGGCGGCGACACGCGCTGACCCGACAGCGCCACGCGCGCCGGGCCAAACGCGAGGCGCGGCTTGATCTCGAGTTCGTCGATGAGCTTCGCGCGCATCCCCGCCTCAATCGCCTCAGTCGTCCATTCCTCAACGCCCGCGAGCGCCTCGATCGAGGCAGCGAGCACCTCAGCCGAGCCGTCCTTGAGCGTCTTCATTGCATCCTCGGCGTAGTCGAGCTCAGCCGTCGGCGTGAACAGGAACGCCAGCAGCCCCGGCGCCTCGCCAAGGAGCGTCATGCGCTCCTGCACGAGCGGCGCGACCGCGTGCACGAGGCCACGCTGGTCAGCGGTGATCGGCGTCGCCACGACGCCGGCACGCTCCAGGTAGGGCACCATGCGCTCAGCGAAGTCGTCGACATTGAGCATGCGCATGTGCTCGCCGTTGATCGCCTCGGCCTTCTTGAGATCAAAGCGCGCGGGGTTCGGGTTGACGTCTTCCACGTCAAACGCGGCAACCATCTCGTCCATCGTGAACACATCGCGGTCAGGCGCGATCGACCAACCGAGCAGTGCCAGGTAATTGAGCAGGCCCTCCGGCAGGAAACCGCGGTCGCGGTGGTGGAAGAGGTTCGACTCGGGGTCGCGCTTCGAGAGCTTCTTGTTTGCTTCACCCATGACGTAGGGCAGGTGACCAAAGCGCGGGATGAACTCGGCCACGCCCACCTCGAACAGTGCGTGATAGAGCGCGATCTGACGCGGCGTCGACGAGAGCAGGTCTTCACCGCGCAGCACGTGGGTGATGCCCATGAGCGCGTCGTCAACCGGGTTCACGAGCGTGTAGAGCGGCTTACCGTTCGGACGCACGACGACGAAGTCGGGGAACGAACCAGCCTTGAAGGTGATCTCACCGCGCACGAGGTCGTCGAATGAGAGGTCGGTGTCGGGCACGCGCAGGCGCAGGCTCGGCTCGCGGCCCTCGGCACGCAGGGCGGCGCGCTCGTCTTCGGTGAGATCGCGTTCGAAGTTGTCGTAGCCCTGGCGCGGGTCGCGGCCATTAGCGATATTGCGCGCCTCGATCTCTTCGGCGGTCGCGAACGACTCGTAGAGGTGGCCTGCATCCTTGAGCTTGTCGATGACGCCCTGGTAGATGTCGTCGCGCTGCGACTGGCGGTACGGCTCGTGGGGTCCGCCGACGCCGACGCCCTCTTGCCAGTCGATGCCGAGCCAGCCGAGACCGTCGAGAATCATCTCGAAGCTCTCTTCCGAGTCACGCTCGGCGTCGGTGTCCTCGATGCGGAACACCATGGTGCCGCCAACGTGCTTCGCGTAGGCCCAGTTGAACAGGGCGGTGCGGATGAGCCCGACATGCGGGGTGCCCGTTGGCGAGGGGCAGAAGCGAACGCGGATATCAGAACCGGTGGCCGTGGAAACCGGCGCGAGGTGTGCAGTCGTCATGGTGACTCCATCCTAGTTCGCAGCCGACGCTCTCATCCTGCCGAATGAAGTCGGTGCCCGCCGTCGCGTATTTTTGCGGAGTTAATCGGCTCATCGCATTCGAGGGTGTAGGTGGGG
>NZ_RQVS01000012.1 GCF_003865375.1 Gulosibacter macacae
CCAGCGGATGATCGCCGCCTACCGCCACGAGGACCGCGGCCGGGGCCGCGAGCTGATGGTCAAGTTGATCGCCGACGTCAGCGCCGGCGTCCCGAGGGCGCTGGTCGAGATCACCAAGCTCGGCCGGACGTTGAAGAAGCGGGCCGAGGACGTGCTGGCCTACTTCGACCGGCCCGGCACCTCCAACGGCCCCACCGAGGCCATCAACGGCCGGCTCGAACACCTGCGAGGCTCCGCTCTCGGCTTCCGCAACCTGACCAACTACATCGCCAGATCGCTGCTCGAGACCGGAGGATTCAGACCCCACCTACACCCTCGATTGGGATGAGCCTCTTTACCCCGACCGGCACACATTTCCTGGACGCCCTCGACCTGCCCTTTCACTGACACACCCCGGTGGCACGAGTCAGGTGCCGGGCGGGGGCCGTCGGTGTCGTTCAGGAGGGCCGGTGCGGGCGCTGACCGTCCGGTGATGTGTTCCCAGCGGGTGATGGCGTCGGCGTAGCGTCCCCAGCGCTGAACAGTCCGTCGATCAGGGACCACAGCGTCTCCGATTCGCTTCTCCTGCTCGGTGAGCCAGCTGGCCCGTGGAGTGCGAAGTCGATGATCTGGTGCGACAGTGCGATCGTCCCTCGTCTTGCTCGCACTTGGTCGAGTGTTTCCCCGCCGCGCGATGAGTCCGTCGCCAGTGGGGTGCGGAACAGTGCGCCGCGCGGGTGCGAAGATGCGGAAGCGTTGGTGAGGAGCGCCGACAAGGGAAGCCGGTAGGCCGATCCATCGTGCATCCAGCCGCAGGTCGGCCAGATCGCCGAGAACGGCGCCGAGAGCCCGTAGAGGTCGAGCTGCGTTGTCTCCCAGGTGCCACGGGTCGGATTCCATGCCGGGATGGGTTGCGCCGTCGGGGGTTGCATCGTCGGGGTTGCGTTGTCCATGGTCGTCTCCTTGTGCGGGTGGCCGTGTCGCGGGTGAGGACAGCAGCCCGCGGACGTTCTCGATGACGACCCATTCGGGCTGGAGCACGTCGATGGCCGCGGCCATGTGCGCCCACAGACCCGAGCGCGTGCCAGGCGCGAGGCCGGCGCGCTTGCCGACGGTGGAAACGTCTTGGCACGGGAACCCGCCGATGAGGATGTCCACGGGCTCGACCTGGCTCCAGTCGATGGCCGTAATGTCACCGAGGTTCGGGGCCACGGGCCAGTGGCGGGAGAAGACACGGGCGACGGGCTCGTTGAGTTCGGAGAACCACACGGTCTTGGCGTTGAAGACGTGCTCGACGGCGAGGTCGAGTCCGCCGTAGCCGCTGAAGAGCGATCCGATCTTGAGTTCTGAGTCGCCGCTGGCGTCGAGGTCGTGCATGAAGTCTGCTCCGGTGACGGTCGTCCCCGGCATCCGTCGCTCACCGAGAACTGATGCCGAGCTGGTCACCTGTCAGGTGCACGACTCCGCCACACGCCCGCTGCTCAACCGAGCCTTGAGCGACTCCGCGAGTCGCGCCAATGCCGCCGATCTCTGCTCGCGCCCTCTTCGAGGTCACACGCCTCTTGCAGGTCGAGGGTGAGTCAGGCAGAACCGCAGCAGAAGTCACCGGGTGCGGGTGCTCACCTGCTCGGCAGGAGCGGAGGTGAGCATGACGGTTTCGATGCGCGTGATGTCGGCGGGTGATGGCTACAAGTACCTGCTCAAGACGGTTGCGGCAGCCGACGGGAACAGACCACTCTCCACGCCGCTCACGCGCTACTACATGGAGGAAGGCACCCCGCCTGGTCGTTGGCTCGGCGCGGGCGTAGCGGCCCTCGGCAAGGGCGAGATTCAGGTGGGCGACCGAGTATCGGAGCACCAGCTCCAGCTCCTGATGGGAACTGGCCATGATCCGATCACCGACGAGCCGCTCGGTCGTGCCTTCGCGACCTACAAGAGCCAGGAAGAGCGGATCGAGGCGCGGATCGCCGACCTCGACCCGACGATGACGCCTGGGGCCAAGGGCGAGGCCGTCGCGCAGATCGTTGCCGAGGAGACTGCCCGGAGCACGCGACGCGCGGTCGCGGGCTTCGACTTCACCTTCTCCATCCCGAAGTCCGCGAGCGTGTTGTGGGCAGTCGCCGATGCCGGAGTGCAGGCACTGATCGGCGAGGCGCATCATCGAGCGGTTGCGGAGGTGGTTGCGTTCATGGAACGTGAGGTTGCAGCCACCCGCACGGGCGCAACCGCCGGGGACGGCGCGGTTGCGCAGGTCGATGTCACCGGGCTCATCGCGACCGCGTTCGATCACTTCGACTCTCGCGCCGGCGACCCTCACCTCCACACGCACATCGTCATCAGCAACAAGGCCAAGACCGTCCTCGATGGGAAGTGGCGCTCGCTCGACGGCCGACCGATGCACGCCGCCGTCGTCGCGCTCTCCGAGCTACACGAAGCGGTGTTCGCCGACCACATGACCCGCACCTTCGGCGTCTCCTGGGAGGCGCGCGAGATGGGCCGGGACCGGAACCCAGCGTGGGCGATCACCGGCGTGCCGGAGGAGCTGGTCGCGGAGTTCTCCACCCGCGCCCGCCACATCGACGCGGAGAAGAACCGGCTCATCGACGAGTACGTTGCCCAGCACGGACGCCAACCATCGAACGCGACGATCCTCAAACTGCGAGCCCAAGCCACACTCGCGACCCGCCCCGAGAAGCAGGTCCGATCCCTTGCTGACCTGACTGCCGAGTGGCGAACGCGAGCGAGCAAGACCCTGGGCCAGGACGCGACGTCATGGGCACGCGAGATCACAGACAACGACAAGCCGATGCTCCTGCGTGCCGACGACGTGCCGCTCGACGTGATCGGCGAACTGGGGCGTACGGTCGTCGAGGTGGTCGGTGAGAAGCGGTCGACCTGGCGGCGATGGAATCTCATGGCCGAGGCATCGCGGCAGACTATGGGCTGGCGGTTCGCCACCATGCAGGACCGAGAAGCGATCGTCGCGATGATCGCCGACGCCGCCGAACACGTCTCGCTCCGGCTGACGCCACCTGAACTCGCGGCCTCACCAGTCGTGTTCCACCGCCCCGACGGCACCTCGGTGTTCCGACCGAAGAGCTCGACAGTGTTCACCTCAGAGTCCCAGCTCGCTGCCGAGGACAGACTCCTCGAACGAGCCGCCAAGCTGACCGGTCCGACGGTGCAGCTCGCGACGGTCGAGAAGATCACGCGCAGACCCGACAGCGACGGCCGGATGCTCGGCGACGACCAAGCCGACGCCTTGACCCGCATCGCGGTGTCAGGACGAACGCTCGATGTACTGGTCGGTCCTGCCGGGGCGGGTAAGACCACCGCCATGAACTCGCTCCGCCGCGCGTGGGAAGCCGAGCACGGCTCCGGTTCGGTCGTCGGGCTCGCGCCGTCAGCGGTTGCCGCTCAAGTCCTCGCCGACGATCTCGGGATCGAGACTGAGAACACGGCGAAGTGGTGGCAGAACCACCTTCTCCACGGCACCACATTCGAGGCGGGACAGCTCGTCATCATCGACGAAGCCTCCCTCGCCGGCACCCTGTCACTGGACCGCATCACCCACCTCGCCCAGGACGCTGGCGCGAAGGTGCTGCTGGTCGGCGACTACGCCCAACTGCAATCCGTAGACGCCGGCGGTGCGTTCGCGATGATCGCCCGAGACCGCGCCGACACCCCCGAACTGGTCGACGTTCACCGCTTCACCCACACCTGGGAGAAGACCGCCTCGCTCGAACTGCGTCACGGGCGCACGGCGGCTATCGACACCTACCTCGCCCACGAGCGCATCACGGGGGGCGACGGCGAGGCCATGACCGATGCCGCCTACAACGCATGGCGCGCCGACCGCGACGCGGGACTGGTATCGGTACTGATCGCCGAAACCCACGACGACGTAACCGTGCTGAACGGTCGCGCGCGCGCCGACCTGATCCTCAACAAGACGCTGAATCCCGACCGTGAGGTCGAGCTGCGCGACGGCACCGCCGCCGGGGTTGGCGACACCATCATCACGCGACAAAACAACCGGAACCTCCGCACCCTGGCCGGGCGGGACTGGGTGCGCAACGGCGACATCTGGACCATAACCGCAGTCGGCGACGACGGGACCATCACCATCGCGCGCGACTACGGGACCGGCACCACTGTCCGCGACGACGGAACTATCAGGGCTCGCAGGCGTGGGCGCAGGTTCGGCGGCAGCATCGTGCTTCCAGCGTCGTACGTGGCCGAGCATGTCGATCTCGGCTACGCAGTCACGGCCTACCGCGCCCAAGGCATCACGACCGACACCGCGCACGTGCTGGTCGAACCGACCTCGACGAGGGAGACCTTCTACGTTGCGATGACCCGAGGGCGGCACGCGAACCATGCCTATGTGACGCTCGACCGCGCCGACGACCACGCGCAACCACACCCCGGTGACGACCCACATGCCACCGCGCGAAGCGTGCTCTACGGAGTTCTGCAGCACAGTGGTGCTGAGCTCTCGGCGCACGAGACCATCGTCGCCGAACAGGAACAGTGGGGCTCGATCGCCCAGCTCGCCGCCGAGTACGAGACCATCGCCGCCGCAGCCCAACGCGACCGCTGGGCCACTCTCGTTCGGGGCTCCGGGCTCACCGAGGAACAGGCCGAGAGTGCCATCGAGTCCGAGGCGTTCGGCCCGCTCGCGGCTGAACTCCGACGCGCTGAAGCGAACCATCACAATGTCGATGCCCTCCTGCCGCGCCTCGTGGCCGTGCGCGGGTTCGGTGACGCGGACGACATCGCCGCCGTCCTCCACTACCGAGTCGAGCGGGCGACCGCCCGGCCCGCAGGATCAGGCCGAACCCGCAAGCCAGCACGACTCATCGCCGGCCTGCTCCCACGGGCGCATGGAGTCATCGACGCCGAGATGCGAGCAGCTCTCGACGAGCGAGAGGAACTGATCGAGGCACGCGCCGACGCCACATTCGAAGCCGCGCTCACCGAGAACGCAGCGTGGACGAAGGCACTCGGAACACCGCTCGCCGATCGACGACGAGCCGCGGCCTGGCGCAAGTCCGCACGTGTGGTCGCGGCCTACCGAGACCGGTACCGCATCACCGACGACGCGCCCATCGGTGCCCCGCCCGAGTCGGCCGCGCAGAAGATCGACGCCGCCCGAGCGCGCTCCGCGCTCGACAAGGTACGTCAGCTGGTCGCTGATGAGAGCCGTCAGACAGAGGTCGATCTCCAGGCCGTCAGGCGCGACCAGCCCGGGCCTGGGCGCAGCATCTGACCCTTCCCAATGTCATGACTGGGGCGTAGCCTTGAGGTGAGGCGGATTTCTCCTTACCTTTGGGCCGCTCGCGGCAGACCTTCGGGTCACTCGCCACGCACCGTCTCGACAACGACTCGCGTGTTGAGAGGAGCCCATCATGATCCGCCTACTGTGGACAGCCAGCGCCGAGGTTCGCTACTTCCTGCGTTGCTACATGCCGAGCAACATCCTGCTCGATCTGATCCGCGCGAGGAAGGGACTGAAGTGGGGCGTCCCCGCGATGCTCCTGGCCGGTCCCTACCTGGTCATCGCCTTCTGGTGCACCACACTCATTGAGAACGGCGGCCCAGGATGGCTCCACCTCGTCGTGCTGGTCTGCCTCTGGAACGCTCTCAAGATGATAGCCATCGGCCCAGTGAGCGTCGTTCTCCTCGTAAGGGCTCGCGCCCGTGAATACCGCGAGCAGCGGCAGCAGCGGCAGGAGCTCTCCGAGGATGTGCCACTGGGTGAGCTCACTCGAAGCTCTCGCTGAGTTCAGGCTCCGGCGTCCACCGCTGACCGGCGCGCTACAGCGTGCGCGTCGGAGCAGGCGAAGGTGGGCCGACCTGCTCCATGTCGAGTCGCTCTCGTGACACCTGGCCCCGCTCCACGAGCTTGGCGAGGTCCGAAGTGTCCGCCACCAAGGTCGCGATGCCGTCGCGCAACAAGCGGTGCGGTCCTATGCTGGCGGCGCTCGTGACTGGTCCGGGAACGGCACCGACACGTCGGCCGAGCTCGTCGGCTCGCTGGGCAACCAGCAGTGAGCCAGATCGAGCACCCGCTTCGACGATCACCGACGCGTAGGACAGCGCAGCCATCAGCCGGGCTCGGGCGATGACCCGGTGTCGGGTCGGAACGGCACCCGGCGGAACCTCACTGACGAGAAGGCCGACATCAGCGACGCGATCAAGCAGATCGCGATGGCCGACAGGGTACGGGCGATCGACTCCGTTGGCGAGAATGGCGATCGTGTCGCCACCTGCAGCGAGGGCGGCCTGGTGCGACGCGCCTTCGATCCCGTAGGCACCTCCCGCGACGACAACTCGTTCCTCTGCGGCAACGGAACTGGCGAGTTCCCGAGCCACGTATTCACCGTAGGAGGTGCATGCCCGAGCCCCGGTGATCGTGACGAGATCGCTCATCGGACGTGAGAGGAAGGACGACGTGCCGCGAGTCCACAGCACGTAGGGCGCAACTTCACCAAGATCGTCGAAAGCGGTAGGCCAGTCGTTATCGCCTGGGATGAGTGCTCGAACCCCCGATTGGTGCACCTGGTCGATTCGCCCGGCGAGCTCCCTTGCATCTGGCACCCTGAGGCGTTCGCGCCAGACCTGCGCGTCCACTGGGCTCAGACCGACTACTTCGCGGTCGTGCTCAGCGAGCCAAAGCGTCTCGACTGCTCTGAGCCTGGACAAGATGCGTCCTGTCACCGGGTCATTGGGCTCGACGAGCATGGACAGCACCATCCTCGCGGTGCGCTCGTCGCTCGCAACATCGCTCAAGTTGGCCATCATCGGTTCCTCTCGGCGTTTCACTTACCGACGAGGTACACGGTCGGCCCCGGTTGGGCCGCAGCTAGGAGAGGACGGCGCGGATATAGATGCCGACTCCTATGAGCAAGAGCGCGCCGTAGAAGGGCAGAATCGACCACGAAGACCAAACGCTCCAGGTCGGGACCCATCGGCCAACAACAGTCTTGACTCGCTCACGCCATCCGGCCGACGCCGGTATCGGATCGTCAGCTTCGGATGGGTCGAGTGAGAACTGCGGGACGGCCCGCGTGCCCCGTGCAACTGTGTCGTACAGGCGCCGATAGGCGCGTTCTTGTCGCAAGTAGTTGGCGTCGAGGAACATGAAGAGCACGACCGCAGCGAGTCCGAGCAGAGCTACCGCCCGGGAGTGCTGGATCAGCGCGAACCCATAGGTGGCCGTCGCAACTGGCAGCAGCCACCCCTTCGCGCTTGATGACGCAGCGGACATGCGAGTGACGACTGCCTGGATGAAGTCGAGGTGCTTCCGCCGATCTTCTTCAGAGGGTGCGCTCGACGTGCTCAACTGTTGCTCGCCTTCCGACACTCGACTCTCAGCGCTTCCCACGCGTCGTCCTTCTCCTTCTCGCTGTAGTTGCTTTCGGGCGGCCAGATGTGGCCGATGGGGTCGCCTTCCCAGCGAGGCACAAGATGAATGTGCAGGTGGAAGACAGTCTGGCTCGCCGCACTGCCGTTGGACTGGATGACATTGAGCCCGTCCGGATTGACTGCACGTTTGACCGCTGCGGCGAGCCGGGTTGTTGCGTCAGCGAGCTGTTCTGCAGTGCTTCGGTCAAGCGTCCAGATGTCGGGAACGTGGATGCGAGGGATGACCAGGGTGTGTCCGAGGGTTGCCGGGTTGTGGGGGAAGAACGCGACGACATGCTGATCGCGATAGACCTCGCGGGCATCGGGGTCGTCTCTCTGGACGATCTCGCAGAAGGGGCAGTCAGGATCGTTTGTAGGCATTGTTGACCCAAGTAGCGATGTTCGCCTTGATGTCCGCGTAGACGGCCTGGCTGTTCGATCCGCTGGGGCTGTAGACCGGCACGTAGTCGCCGACGGTGCCGCCGCCCTTGAGCGACACCTTGCTGAACGGGTTCTCTCCGTATGAGTCGGTGTTGCCGTTGCGGTCGGCCAGCCCATGGATTCGGATGCCAACCAGCGGCTTGTGGTTGTCCCAGGCGTGCGCGATCTCGTGGCGCACCCACGGACGGCTGGCAGTCTGAGCGCCAATCAAGACTACGACTGCCGACTTGTAGGCCATCTGATCGGCGATCCACTTCTTGATGGCCGCGTCACCCTTGCGCTTGACTTCCTCCCACTGCTGCGCGTTGAGGATGGGCTGTCCCTCCAACGCGCCCATCTGGATGATCTGCTGCACCCGCCATGCGTCGCGGTCGTAGTGGAAGCTGTAGAAGACTGACTTGGCCATGCTTGACTCTCCCGTCACCTGCGGTCGAGCCGCTCTCGTACCGTCAATCCAAGCCTACGGTGGACCACTGACATTCGAACTTTGATGCGCCCTCGCGCGGAGCCAGACCACCATCCTGCTTCACGACACGCCGTCGATGATCTTGTCCGCGATGAGGCCAGCCTCGACCAGTGCTGCGCGCACTGCCTTGCGGTCCACGCCCATACGGCGACCGATCGCGCGCATCGAGACACCCGCACGGGCGAGGCGAACGGCCTCGGCCTTCTCGTCGATCCCCAACCCCGGTCGGCGGCTTGGCACGTTGCGGCGACGGAGGCGAGCGAACACGGTGGCGCGGTGGATGCCGTACCTCTCGACGAGTGCCTTGACGCTCATCCCGGCCAGGTAGTCGCCGACGAGCCCGTCCACTTCGGAGGCGGTGAGAAAAGTTTGAGCCGTCTCGACAGTCCTTACAACAGGGCCACGATCGTCCTTCGGAGCGCTATCCTGGGGGCGTCGAGAGACCTCGTAGACCCCACGGTCGAGGCGGTTGACCAGGGTTTTTGTCTTGGGGGTGGAGTTGCCGAACGTGCTACTCAGGCACCCCAAGTTTTTTGGCCCCGACTTCCCTGCAAATAGGCGGAAGTTGGGGCCTTACTCGTTGGCTCGAATGGCGCTTTGAGCGCGTCTTGAGCGCTTATGGGGTGGCTGTCACGTCGACCGGTCCAAGCCTATCGCGGCGTGCTCGACCGGGCTTGTTTTGAGCGCATTCTGACTTGCACGAGGCGCATCTCGACGCCAACCACTCATGCGCCTCCTGGGTCCCTGTGCCGAAGACATGGGCCCTAAGGGGCAGGACGTGCGGGCGGGGGCGCCCGCAAGGATCACGCGTGCGCGCGGCGGGTCGATGGCGCGGAAGCCTAATCCGCAGCGTGCGGACCCCACCTCGCGGAACTGGCCGTCCATCTCAACGCCGGTGGCCCCGGCACCAACGACCGTGAACGTGAGCAGTCGGGAGCGGCCGTCGGGGTCGGTCTAGACTCGGTCTCCGCAAGCACCCACAGGATCCGGGAGCGCCACTCGCCGGGGGCGTCGAAGCCCGATGGAATGCACAGCGGAAGTTGGCCTATTCACGGATAATGAGGGCCATGAGCACACGAATGGCTATCCCTGAGGATGCCACGGTCGTCGCGTCCCTCCTCTTCGCGTTCAACCAAGAGTTCGATACATGGGTGCCTCCGATCGACGTTCTCGAGGGGCGCTTCACCCTGCTGTTGCAGCGAGCCGACGTCCTGGTGCTCCTCGCGGATGACCCCGAACCTGTCGGATTCGCACTCGTGACCACGCGCCCCTCCCCGTACTATGACGGACCGGTCGCCACACTGGACGAGCTATACGTCACCCCGGCTCGACGCGACCAAGGCCTTGGCACCGAACTGATCGACCACCTCATACGCGAAGCCCGAGCGCGCAACATTGGCGAGGTCCAGATCAACGTCGACGAGGACGACCTTGACACGCGAAGATTCTACGAAGAACGTGGCTTCACAAACCACGAGAACGGCGAACGGATGCTCTGCTACCTCCGCGAGCTATAGGAACTGCGGCATGATCTGACGGCGCCCGAGTCCGATGGATGCTCCCCCTGCGGGTGGAGGAGTCACGAGGACATCTGCGCCGCATGACCTCCGTTTCTGCACCGGATGGGCGGTGTCTGCCACCGAAAGCGCAGACCACGTGCAGGGTTCGCGAATAGGGTGCCCGAATGACTCTCGGATACTTGGAGGACCAGCCCACGCGCGCCGAAGTTGACGCCATACCGGCATCGTCGCGCTCGAGTTCGGCGCGAATTGGTGCGGGTATTGTCGCGCAGCGCGACCAAAGATTGACGAGGCACTTGCGTCGGCCGGCGAGCTTACGCACATCCAAGCCGCCGACGGCAAGGGCATCCCGCTCGGCCGCTCATTCGGCATCAAGCTCTGGCCGACCGTCGTCGTGCTCAAAGACGGCGTCGAAGTCGCCCGCACCATCCGCCCAGGCAGCGCGGCCGACGTCACGGCCGCACTCCAGCAAGCATCGGCTGAAGGAAGCAACGAATGACCCAACGATTCGAACTCGGCGAACTCGTCCCCGACTTCTATCAGGCGCTCGGCCGCGCCAACGCCGCAGTGGGCAATACTGGCGTCGATCCGCTCATCCACGAACTCGTGAAAATTCGAGCCTCACAGCTCAATGGCTGCGCCTTCTGCCTCGATATGCACATCGCCGATGCCCGCAAGCTCGGCGAGGAACAGCGCCGACTCGACGTGCTCGCTGGCTGGCGCGAAGCGCCCATCCTCTTCAGCGAAGCCGAGATGGCCGCGATCGCCATGATCAACGCGTACAACCGCATTGCGGTGTCGACACGGAAGCCGCCAGCCGCGTAACGTCGCCGGATACTCTCGATCACTTGTGGACGCTCACGTGATTGACGGTGAACTCATCACTTCACCACAGCGAGACCGTGCAGAATCAACCGTTCGAGCATTCCGAGTTGGAGGAAAACAAGCACTTGGCACGTAGAACCGAACGAACCATTGCAAAGGGCATCGCGGGGCTTGGCCTCGCCCTGACGGTGTTCGTTGGTGGTGCGTTGAGCGCGCAAGCGCATCCTGGTGCTACCGCGCCGACCTACTACCTGCCTTCGGAAGCATCGTTCTCTGAGACTCCTACCTATGAGACCGATCGCGCGGCAACGCACACTGTTCCGGGTTCGACGCGCACGGTCACCAACGGGCAGGATTACGACCACTACTGCAAGGCGAATTGGCAGGCGCAGACACAGGTCTCGGGCGGCACGGCTACGACGCCGACCGGCTCGACGATGGCGGTGGCCGGCATGTCGACCGAACCTGCATTCACGGGCAACAACGGCCTGCTCTACCTCAACCAATGGTTCAACGACACGCAGACCAATCCCTATTTCCGCGTCGTGTGGGCGACCGACTTTGCAACGACGAACTCGACGCTCACGATCAAATCAGATGGCACGTGGGTGCCCGGAACGTTGAAGAACGGCAAGGTCAAGGAGTATTCGACCGATGGCGCCAGTCTCGCGCAAGAGTTGGAGATCTGGTCGGGGGCAAGCAAGTACCGCACCTATGACTGGGCAACCTCGACCTTGGGACTGCACAACACGACACCGTACAACTCGACGGAGACGTACCTACCGGGCCCATACCCAGGTGTGAGCGAACACCTCTTCAGCCTCAACCCGACGGTCAAGACAACAAACTGGGCGTACGACTCAAGCCGCCCGCTACAGACTTCGTTTGACGACCCCTACTATCCAGTCGCCGATCAATACGTGCCGAATCTCGACCCCGATGATCCGCACTCGTTTGCGAACGCCGCCTCCTATGACCCGGCCACCCAAACCCTTACCTTCGATCTCGGCGACCAGCCGGCTGGCGCGATGATCGTGATCGAGGTGCCGGGCCTGTCGGCAAACGGTTACGACAAGTCGCGCACGAATGAGACGTTTGGCGTGACCGCGAACTTCACGGGTGACTATGTCGGACTGGATGCAACGAACACGGTCTGCTATCCGGTTGAGGTGACGTGGAACAACGTTGACAGCGACACTGGTGCGGCGCTTACCGGCGGACAGTGGGCGCTTGAACCAATCGCAGATACCGCGCAAGTCACGGGCTCAGCCGAGGCAACGAGCGATACGGGCAGTTTCGCCATCCGCAATGACGTGCCCTTGGCACCTGACGAGCCCGGTGGCTTCACGCCTGGCACCTGGTCGCTGCGCGAGGTGTCGGCGCCAAGTGGCTATTTGCCTCGCAGTGACGCACATGAGTTCACGGTCGATTTCAAGAACCCGACCGTGGATCTTGGCGAGATCGGGAGTGTGGCTGAGCCGGTGGCGCCGCGGAAGTTTGGGTAGTGGGGGTCGGTGGGGGTCTCGATACGCTTCGCTACTCGACCAACCAAGGGAGGGATGCGCTACCCGACCAGCCAAGGGAGGGGTGCGCTACTCGACCAACCAGGGGTGAGGCACCGCTCGACCAGCCAGATTGGTTAGGTAAGTATGGTGGGCGGCATGGAGATGGATGCGGACGACTTCGAGCGCCTGGTCGTAGATGAGCTCGATGCCCTGCCCGACGAGATGGTTGACGGACTCGACAACGTCGTCTTCCTCGTTGAAGATCGGCCCGCCGACGGCTCCCTCGACCTCCTCGGCATCTACGAGGGCTTTGATCTCACCGAACGCGGCAACTACGGCTACGGCGAACTCCCCGACCGCATCATCCTGTTTCGCGAACCGCTACTTGCGATCTGCGAGAACGAGGATGCACTGCGCGAAGAAGTGCACATCACCCTCGTGCACGAGATTGCCCACTACTACGGCATTGACGACCATCAGCTTCACGAACTCGGTTGGGCCTAACGCGTCTCAAGCGGTACCTGCCGGTGGTTCGTCGCTCCTAGACTGTCGTTTGCACTATTCCCAGGCCAGTGAAGGGCACCTACGTGTCGATGCAACCGCAGTACCAGTACCAGCAGCCGTACCCCGTTCAGGGTGGCTACGCACCGCCGCAGCGCACCGAAGACTCGGTCGGCAGCTGGATGCTCACGATCTTCTTGCTCGGCATCCCGGTGGTCGGCTTCATCTACGTGCTCATCCTCGCCTTCGGCGCTGACACTGGCGCCAAGAAGAACTACGCCCGCGCGACCCTCATCTGGATGGCCATTGGCATCGTGATTTCAACCATCATCCTCGTGATCATGCTCGCGTCGGGTGCGGCGTTCTTCAATTTCTACGTCGGCTCGTCGAGCCCGTCGAGCTCGCTCTAAAACGCGAATCCGCGCTCACTCAGCAGCGCCATCAGTTCGTCGACACCGGTCGCCGGCCCCAGGATGAGGTCGGCGAGCGTCGGTGACCCCTCGGCCGCGTAGAACGCATCCTCTTGCTCGCGCCAGGGCGACCACCAGGCATCGTCGCCGTCGCGCGCCCGCGCTCGCGTGCGGCGCAACGATTCCTCGCCCTCGAGCCAAATGGCGAGGTCGGCCAGTGGACGCGAGCGCCGCGAGATGGCACCGCATCCCTCAATGATGAGATTGCCGCCGGCCGCGAGTGCACCGGCCGGCTCAAAGCGATCCTCGTGCCAATTCCAGCGGCGAAGCGCGACGCTCTCGCCGCGAAGCCACGGCTCAAGCACCTCCGAGACGATGGCCTCGGCACCGGCAGCCAGGCCGTTCCAGCCCGGGTAGTAATCCTCAACGTGCACGAGCGCGGCGCCAGTGCGAGCAGCAAGTGCACCGGCAAGCGAAGTCTTGCCAGCACCAGACCGGCCATCGATGAGCACGACGGCGCCCGAGCCGGCCGCCCGGCTCGGAGAAGCCGACACTAGCGCTTGAGCGTCTTGATGAGGCGAATCACCGCGCGGCTCGTGACCCAGACGAGCGGCGTCACGGCGCAAACCAGCGCGATGAGGTTCGGGCGAAAGCGCACGCCATAAGCGTCGCTTACGTAGACACCAACCGGAACCGACACACCACCGAAGCCAGATCCGCTCTGGTTGTGGTCGTCGACACCCTGGCCGCCGCCACCGGCCCACATCGCGACCGGCACAACTTGCTCATTGCCAAGCTCAATGCGCTCGCCATAGGCGAGCTTCACGCCGAGTCCGTCGGTGGCTGCTGGGATTCCCTTGATGCCTTCGCTCATGCCCTCAACGCTACGGCGCAGCGGTGCGTGCGGGCTGGGAAGTAAACAACACCGGCCCCAGTTCAGGGATCTCTCCCCGAGCCGCCCTAAGGTAGGCACCTGATGAAAGGGACCACGCATGACGCAGATTGAGAACGCGAACGCCGAAGCTCCCAACCAGAACCGCGCGGCACCGCCACGCGATGGGATGACGCCGGCGACGATCCAGGATGCTCCACTCAAGAGCTGGCCAGGAACCGCGTACCCGCTCGGAGCCACCTATGACGGCTCGGGCACGAACTTTGCCATCTTCTCTGGTGGCGCCGAAAAGGTAGAACTCTGCCTCTTCGATGACGAGGGCAACGAGACCCGCGTGCAACTCTTTGAACAGGATGCTTACGTCTGGCACTGCTACCTGCCGCTCGTGCAGCCTGGCCAGCGCTACGGGTACCGCATCCACGGCCCCTACGACCCCGCGAGCGGTCAGCGGTACAACCCAAACAAGCTCGTGATCGACCCCTATGCGAAGGCCGTCACCGGCAATATCGACTGGAACCAGGCGGTCTTCTCGTACAACTTCGGCGACCCCGAGTCGCGCAACGACGAAGACTCAGCGCACTACATGCCGAAGGGCGTGGTGATCAACCCGTTCTTCGACTGGGCCGGCGACCGCCACCCGCGCACTCCCTACGCCGACTCGTTCATCTACGAGGCCCACGTCAAGGGCCTCACGATGTTGCATCCCGATGTGCCCGAGCACATGCGCGGCACCTACGCGGGCGTCTCGCATCCGGCCATCATCGAGCACCTCAAGAAGCTTGGCGTGACTGCCATCGAGCTCATGCCGGTGCACGAGTTCGTGCACGACTCCACGCTCGTCGAGCAGGGCCTGCGCAACTATTGGGGCTACAACACGCTCAACTTCTTCTCGCCGCACGGCGACTACTCCTCGACCGGTGACGCCGGCCAGCAGGTGCAGGAGTTCAAGAGCATGGTGCGCGCCCTCCACGCAAACGGCATCGAGGTCATTCTCGATGTGGTCTACAACCACACCGCCGAGGGCAATCACCTCGGCCCGACGCTCTCGTTCCGCGGGCTCGACAACGCCGCGTACTACAAGCTCGAACCGGATGCGCGCTACTACACCGACTACACCGGCACCGGTAACTCGCTCAATATGCGCCACCCGCACTCACTGCAGCTCATCATGGACTCGCTGCGCTATTGGGTCACCGAGATGCACGTCGACGGCTTCCGCTTCGACCTCGCCTCGACCCTCGCGCGCGAACTACACGATGTCGACAAGCTGTCGGCGTTCTTCGATCTCGTGCAACAAGACCCGATCGTCTCGCAGGTGAAGCTCATTGCCGAGCCGTGGGATGTGGGCCCCGGCGGCTACCAGGTCGGCAACTTCCCGCCGCTGTGGACTGAGTGGAACGGCAAGTACCGCGACACCGTGCGCGACTTCTGGCGCGGTGAGCCTTCGACGCTTGGCGAGTTCGCCACGCGCATCACCGGCTCGGCCGACCTCTACGAGCGCTCGGGTCGCCGCCCGGTCGCTTCGATCAACTTCGTCACCGCGCACGACGGCTTCACCCTGCACGACCTCGTGTCGTACAACGAGAAGCACAACGAAGCGAACGGCGAAGACGGCCGCGACGGCGAGTCACACAACCGCTCGTGGAATAGCGGCGCCGAGGGACCGACCGCCGACCCTGAGATCAACGCCCTGCGCGCCCGCCAGCAGCGCAACTTCATTGCCACGCTCATGCTCTCGCAGGGTGTGCCGATGATGCTGCACGGTGATGAGCTCGGGCGCACCCAGCGCGGCAACAACAACACCTACGCGCAAGACAACGAGCTCTCGTGGATTGATTGGTCGAGCGGCGACCAGCCACTCACCGAGTTCGTGCGGGCGCTGTCGACGTTGCGCCGCGAGCATCCGACCTTCCGCCGCCGCCACTTCTTCAACGGCAAGGTGGCCAAGCGCGGCGAGGGTGAGGGCCTGCCCGATGTCGTCTGGCTCTCGACCGATGGCAGCCAGATGGTCGATGAAGACTGGAATGAGGCGTTCGTCAGGGCGACCGGCTACTTCCTCAACGGTGACGCCATCGCCGGCCGCGATGAGCACGGTGAACGCATCACCGACCGCAGCTTCATCATCTATTTCAACGCCTCCGAGACCGATATCCCGGTCACGCTCCCCTCGCGCGAAATCACCATGTCGTGGGAAGTCGTGATCGATACGGCGGGCGAACTCACCTCGCACGTGCCGTTCCACAAGGGCGAAGAATTCCAGCTCGAACCGCGCTCGCTCGTCGTGTTGCGCGAGTACCTCGAGCCCGAAGCTGAGCCCGACCACTCTGTTGCCGCATCCATCGCCACGATGACCGCAGCCATTCCGATTGTGACCAACACTTCGGACGTCACCGCGACCTAGTCGCCCTGCTGAGAGGACCCCGCGTGACCATTCGCATGCCCCACAGCACCTACCGTTTACAACTCACACCCGAGTTCACCTTTGACGACGCCGCCGCGCAGATTCCGTATCTCGCGCGGCTCGGTGTCGACTTCATCTACCTCTCGCCGATTCTCCAATCGTCGGAGGGGTCGATGCACGGCTACGACGTCGTCGACGTCACCCGCGTCGACGAGGCGCGTGGCGGGCGTGCGGGCTTTGAACGCCTCGCAACTGCCGCGCATGAGGCGGGCCTCGGCGTGCTCGTCGACATCGTGCCGAACCACATGGGCGTCGGTACCCCGCGCGAGAACGCGTGGTGGTGGGATGTGCTCGCACACGGTCGCGACTCGAAATTCGCCGAGTACTTCGACATTGATTGGGATGCGGGCGGCGGGCGGGTGCTGTTGCCGATCGTTGGCGACGACGACATGCCGTCGGCCCCGGGCGAGCCCATCGGCCATGTCACGATCGACCGCGAGGCGGGCATCCTGCGCTATTGGGATCTCGAACTGCCGCTTGCCGACGGCACCGCCCCCGAAGATGCGGATGTGCGCACCGTCTTGCGTGCCCAGCACTATCGGCTCGTGCACTGGCGGGTTGGCGATTGGCAACTCAACTACCGCCGCTTTTTCGTCGTGACTTCGCTCGCCGGGTTGCGCGTTGAGGTGCCCGAAGTGTGGGATGCGGCCCACGCCGAGATTCTCTCGTGGGTGCGCGAGGGGCTCGTCGACGGTCTGCGCATCGATCACCCGGATGGGCTGCGCGACCCGCGCGGCTACCTCGAGCGGCTGCGTGAGGCAACCGGCGGCATCTACATCTCGGTCGAGAAGATTCTCGAACCGGGCGAACAGCTCCCCGGCGATTGGGCCTGCGAGGGCACCACCGGCTACGACGCGCTCGGCGAGTTCGAACGCGTGCTCGTCGATGCCGACAGTCGCGCCGACCTCGAACAGCTCGCCGCGCGCCTGTCGACGCGTGACACCGACGATTGGCCGACGCTCGTGCATCACATGAAGCGCTTCGTCACCGATGAACCGCTGCAGGCGGAGCTTTTGCGCATTGGCGGCGAGCTTGCGGCGGCGGGTATTGACCGGCCGGATGCGGTTGACGCGGTCGCCGAGATCGCCGCCTCGTTCCCGGTCTACCGCACGTACTTGCCGCACGGCGAAGAGCTGCTGCGCCAGGCCGCCGAGGATGCGGCGGATTGGCGCCCTGATCTCGGCCCGGCAATCGAGGCGGTGCTGCCAGCGCTCCTTGACCCCGAGCATCCGGCTGCCCTGCGCTTTCAGCAGACGACCGGGATGATCATGGCGAAGGCGGTGGAAGACCGCGCCTTCTATCGTTACTCGCGCCTCACCTCGCTCAACGAGGTCGGCGGCGACCCGTCGGTGTTTTCGCTCACGGTTGATGAGTTTCACGAGGCGCAGCGCCGCCGGCTCAACTCCTGGCCGCTCGCGCAAACGGCACTGTCGACTCATGACACCAAGCGCTCGGAAGACGTGCGGGCCCGCATCACCGCGATCAGCGAGATTCCGGATGAGTGGGCCGAGGCGCTGCGCGAGCTACTCGATATTGCCCCGCTCGCGAACCGTGGGTTCGGCAATCTGCTCTGGCAGGCGGTGCTCGGAGTGTGGCCAGCTTCGCGTCAGCGCGTGCACGACTACGCCATCAAGGCCGCTCGTGAAGCGGGCGATGTGACGACCTGGACGGCGGTCGACACCGAGTTCGAAGACTCATTGCATCGTGCCGTGGATGCGGCGTTTGACCACCCGGCGGCCCGAGCGATCGTCACCCGGCTTGATGACCTCATCACCGAACCCGGGCGCTCGAACTCGCTCGTGCTCAAGGCGATGCAACTGCTCGCGCCGGGCGTCCCCGATGTGTACCAGGGCACCGAGCTGTGGGATCGCTCGCTCGTCGACCCCGACAATCGCCGCCCGGTTGACTGGATGTCGCGCGCGGCGGCGCTCGATGCCGTCACGCACGGGGCACGCCCGCCTATCGACGACACCGGCGCGGTCAAACTCATGATCGTGACCGCGGCGCTGCGCATGCGGAAGGTGCTGCCCGAATATTTCAAGGGCTACGAACCAATCACCGCGGCGGGTGTCGCGGCTGACCACGTCATCGCCTTCGACCGCGGCGGCGTTGCCCTCGTCGGTACGCGCTTGCCACGACAGCTTGCCGAGGGCGGCGGTTGGCACGACACCCGGGTGGACCTGCCTGCCGGAGTCTGGCTCGACCAGCTCAGCGGCCGTGAATTCTCGGGCGTCACCCCAGTTGCAGCACTCCTTGCCGACCTGCCGGTCGCGATGCTCGTACGTCGATAGAAAGGGCCGCCCGTGCGCGATTCACGTTTTGACATTTGGGCGCCCCGCGCCAGCCGGATGCGGGTGCTCATCGACGGCGAAACCTACGACATGGTGCGCACCGACGAGTCGTGGTGGCAGCCGGTCGGTCTCGCGCCGCTCGACCCCGAAGCCCCGCTCGGTGAGCACGACTACGGGTATCTCATCGACAATGACGACACCCCGCGCCCCGATCCCCGCTCGCGGCGCCAGCCGGCCGGTGTGCACGGCCTCTCGCGCACCTTCGATGCGAGTAGCTACCAGTGGCACGACGACGCCTGGACCGGCCGACAACTCGCCGGCGGCATCATCTATGAGCTGCACGTCGGCACCTTCACCGTCGACGGCACCCTCGACGCTGCCATCGACAAGCTCGATCACCTTGTCGACCTCGGCGTCGATTTCGTTGAACTCATGCCGGTGAATGCCTTCAACGGTGACCACGGCTGGGGCTACGACGGCGTCTATTGGTACGCCGTGCACGAGCCCTATGGCGGCCCGCTCGCCTATCAGCGCTTCGTCGATGCCTGCCACCAGCGCGGCCTCGGCGTGATCCAAGACGTCGTCTACAACCACCTCGGGCCCTCCGGGAACTACCTCGGCATGTACGGCCCGTACTTGTCTGGCCAACACACGACCGCCTGGGGTGACGCCGTCAACCTCGATGGGTTCGACTCCGACCAGGTACGCCGCTACCTCATTGACAATGCGCTCATGTGGGTCACCGACTTCCACGTTGATGGTCTGCGTCTCGACGCCGTGCACGCACTCGTCGACACCGCGGCCACCCACATCCTCGAACAGCTCGCGAACGAGATCGACGCGGCTTCGGCGCATCTTCGTCGCCCGCTCTCACTCATCGCCGAATCTGATCTCAATGCCCCGCGCACGATCGCCACCCGCGACGCCGGCGGCTACGGGCTCACTGCCCAGTGGTCAGATGACTTTCATCACGCCGCCCACGTCTGTCTCACCGGCGAAGACGATGGCTACTACGAAGACTTCGCGGAGTCGCGCGGCGGCTTTTCGGCGCTCGAAAAGGTGCTCACCAAGGGCTTCTACCACGATGGTTCGGTGTCGACTTTCCGCCGTCGCCACCACGGCCGCCCCCTCAGCGCTAATACCCGCGCGTGGCGGCTGGTCGTCTCGACCCAGAATCACGACCAGATCGGCAATCGCGCACGCGGTGACCGACTGTCGGAGTCGCTGAGTCCCGAACAGCTCGCCGTTGGCGCGACGCTCCTCATGTGCTCGCCCTTCACCCCGATGCTCTTCATGGGCGAGGAGTGGGGCGCGCTCACACCGTTCCAATTCTTCTCATCGCATCCCGAACCCGAGCTCGCCCAGGCCACCTCAGAGGGCCGCATTGCCGAGTTCGCACGCATGGGTTGGGATGCGACCGAGGTGCCGAATCCGCAGGATCCCGACACCTATCGCCGGTCGATGCTCGATTGGATGGAGCTGGATCGACCTGAGCGTTCCGGCCTGCTCGACGTCTACCGTCGCCTTATCCGGCTGCGCCACGCGCATCCCGAGCTTTCGTCACCGTGGTTGCGCGATGTCACGGTAACCGCGGATGCGGCGCAGCGTACGTTCTCGTTCTGGCGCGGCGATCTGCAGGTGGTGCTCAACTTCTCGGATGCGGTGCGCGAAGTCGCGCTCGATGTCGATGTGCGCTGGACGAAGTATCGGGAGCAACCGGAGCTGCTCTTCGCAACCTGCGACGATGTGGCGGTGGAGGGCGAACTCGCGACCATGCCGCCGCACTCGGCTGCCGTGTTTGGCCCGCAGGCGCCCTAGTCGAGGCCCTGGCTCGGGCGGTTTGGCCGCTCGCTCAACCCGGTACCCCGATCTCGGCGCTCATGGCGACCGAGAAGCGAAGCCGGGCGCAGTGCATCCTTGCCGAATCGTGCCGTAGCCGTATCAACGGCCCGCTCGGCGGCCTCCCACTCTTCGTCGTCTCCCTCGTCCCAAAGCGTCAACGAGGTCGCGTCGTCGGCGTCACTAAGGTGATCGGCTCGCACACCAATGAGCCGCACCGCGCGCCCCTCGCCGTGGGCCTCATCCAAAAGCTTTGCCGCCGCGCGAAAGAGCACGAGGCCAGTATTCGAGGGCCGCTCGAGTCGCACCTGACGCGAGAGCGTCTCGAAGTTCGCCCATCGCAACTTGATCGCCACCGTGCCGGCCACGAGCCCCGCACGTCGCAAGCGGGCACCGACGGCATCAGCCTGCGCACGCACCTCCCGCTCGAGCTCGGCATGCGAGGTGACATCGACATCAAAGGTCTGCTCATGCGACACCGACTTCTCGCGCCGCTCGATTTCAACCCCGCGCGGGTCGCGGCCCCAAGCGAGATCGGCCAGCCGCTCCCCCATGGCCTTGCCAATCATGCGGTCGAGCGCCGCCCTCGGGGTGTGCGCGAGTTCAAATACCGTGCTGATGCCGCGACTGCGCAGCTTCTGCTCGGTCGTCGCACCGACGCCCCAGAGCGCGCCGACCGGCAGAGCGTGCAGGAACGGAATGGTGTCTTCGGCAGGAATCACGAGCATCCCGTTTGGTTTGCATTTACCGCTCGCGAGCTTCGCCACGAACTTCGTGGATGCGGCGCCAACCGAGCAGGTAAGCCCGGTGATCTCGAGCACGCGCCGACGAATGAGCTGAGCAATCTCGGTCGGTGAACCAAAGAGTTTCGTTGCCCCGGCGACGTCGAGGAAGGCCTCATCAATCGACAGCGGTTCGACGAGCGGTGTGATGTCGCGGAACACTGCCATCACTCGGGCAGATGCATCGCGGTACTTCTGCATATTTCCCGGCAGCACGGTCGCTTTCGGGCACAGCTGCAGCGCCCGACCGATGGGCATCGCGGCGTGCACGCCAAAGGCGCGGGCCTCGTAGCTCGCCGACGAAACGACACCGCGGCCTCCTGCACCACCGACGATGACCGGCTCGCCGCGCAGATCGGGCCGATCGAGGAGTTCGACCGCGACGAAGAATGCATCCATATCGACGTGCAAAATCGTGGCGCTCGAATCGTCACCGAATGCTCCGGTAACGCGATCACCAAGATCCTTACGACTCACACCACCTATTTCACACCGAGCCAACGACATTCGCAGGTCGTGTCGGAGGGTCACCGTAAGCTTTTCGACATGGATGCGAAGGAACTCAACGAGACCCGTGCCTGGCTGAGCAACTACGCAGAGGGGGTTCCTGCCGATATCGAACCGGCGGATTGCTCGCTCTACGACGTACTCGAACGCACCACCGAGAAGTTTCCGGATGCCCCCGCCATCGAGTTTTTCGGCGCCGAACTCACCTTCAGCCAATTGCACGAGCACGTGCTTCGCTTTGCGAATGGGCTACGTCGTATCGGCGTCAAGGCTGGCGATCGCGTGGCGCTTGTCATGCCGAACTGCCCGCAGCACGTCATCGCCTACTACGCGGTGCTGCGACTCGGCGCGATCTGCGTCGAGCACAACCCGCTGTACACCCGTGACGAGTTGCGCACGCAGTACCTCGATCACGGCGCCTCGATCACCGTCGCCTGGGACAAGATCGCGCCCCTCGTGCAATCGCTTCGCGGTGAGGTTGAGGTCAAGCACGTCATCTCGGTGAACATGACCAAGATGATGCCCCTGAAGATGCGCCTCATGCTCAAGCTGCCGGTGAAGAAGGCGCGCGAGGGTCGCGAGAAGCTCACGGCAGCTGCGCCCGGCACGGTGCCGTTCGAGAAGCTGCTCGGTCAGCAGCCGATTCCGGCGTCAGTGCCGAAGCCGGGGCCCAACGACATCGCCGCGTTCTCGTACACCTCGGGCACCACCGGCACGCCGAAGGGCGCAATGCTTTCGCATGCGAACCTCGTGTCAAACGGTCGCCAGGGTGCCGCGTGGATGCCTGACTTCACGCCCGGTCGCGAAACGATCTACCTCTTCCTGCCGCTCTTCCACTCGTTCGGGCTACTGCTCGGCATCATTTACGGGGTCACTTCGGCCTCGCGCGTCGTGCTCTTCCCATCGTTTGACCCCGATCTCGTGGTGGCGGCCTCGAAGCGTCACCCGGCCACCTTTGTACCGGGCGTACCGCCAATGTATGACCGTTTGGCGCGCGTTGCGGCCGAAGGTGAGCTTGATCTCTCGGCCGCGCACTACGCGATGAGTGGCGCAATGACGCTCACCGATGCCACGGTGAAGCGCTGGGAATCGGTGGCTGGTGGCCGCCTCACCGAGGGCTATGGCCTGACCGAGGCGTCGCCGTTCTGCTGCGTCAATCCGTTCGCCCCGAACCGCAAGATCGGCACGATCGGCCTGCCCGCTCCGTCAACGACGGTGAAGGTGGTCGACCCCGACAATATCGATGTTGAAGTCGCCTTGGGCGAGGTTGGCGAGCTCGTTGTGCACGGGCCGCAGGTCTTCCAGGGCTATTGGAACAATCCCGAAGAGACCGCGAAGGTGCTATTGCCTGGCCAGTGGCTGCGCACCGGTGACCTCGTCACCCAGGATGCCGATGGCTTCATCACGGTCGTCGACCGCAAGAAGGAAATCATCATCACCGGTGGCTTCAACGTGGCACCCACTGAGGTCGAGAAGGTCTTGGCCGGGGCACTGGGCATTGCTGAGGCGGCCGTTGTTGGCATTCAGCGCGGCTCAAGCGGGGTGGAGTCGATCACGGCGGCTGTTGTGCTCGCCGAGGGCGCGACCTTCGATGAGGCTGCTGTACGTGCCTATGCCCGCGAGCACCTCGCCGAGCACAAGGTGCCGCGCAGCTACGTCGTTTGGGAGGAGTTGCCGAAGTCGCTCCTCGGCAAGGTGCTCCGTCGCCGCGTGAAAGAGACGCTCACGGCCAACCCGAAAGCCACCCGCGCCGAAGTGGCCGACGACGAGGAGTAGTCAGCACTATATCGCTGGCCGGGGAAGGCGTGTGCTGAGGCACTCGAAGCACCAGTTCCTCACGCTTCGAGAGCCTTAGCGAGCGGATTTGTCGAGAGCCTCAGCGAGCGGATCCGCCGAGAGCTTCCGCGAGCGGATCCGCCGAGAGCTTCCGCGAGCGGCGACCAGGTGACGCCGAGCCCGACCTTGCGGAACCCAAGGCGCTCGTAGAGTCCCTCGCCCATCGCGCTCGCGCTCAGCGTCGCGGGCAGTTCCGGTGCCGCCGCGACCGCCCGGTGCGTCAGCGCGAGGCCAATGCCCTGGCCGCGCACTTCGGGCAACACCGCAACGGCACTCACCGTCACCCCGTGCCGACCCACAACCCGCAAGCTCGTACCCACCGGCTTGCCATCGAGTTCGGCAAGATAGAGCGCAAGCCCGGGCACGTGCACACTGGCAGCCGGATGCAATTCGCCGGGCTCCCGCGTGAGGTCACCATTGGCCTCAAACACGGTCCGCTCCCAGGTCGCCACATCGGCCGAACGCACGATCCGGCGCACCACGAGGTCCGGATGCATGGGAATAGTGGGCGGCGGTTGCGGATCTCGATGCATCCACGCCGTCGTGCCGGTGAGGGTGCGTCCCGGCAGATCTTCCGGGTCAAATAGGCCAAACGGATCGCCAACGCTACCTGCAACGGTAGCCAATTGTGCCGCATCCGCCGAGGAAGTTACCGCCATGCCACCGAGCAGAATTCGGTGCGGACTCCCGGTGGGAGCCCATGCCACATCCTGTTCGAGGCGCCAGCGACTCTGCAGGCCAGCGTGCACCGCGCGCTGTAGTTCACTCTCGCCGCGAGCGCAGCGTTCGAGCAGGTCCATCACACAGCAATTCAGCCAAAGTGGGCGGCACCGGCGCGCGTCACGAAAATCGTGTCATCGTCACCAACGGCAAGGAGTCCCTTGCGAATTGTTTGCCGCAGCGACGACCCGATGTTCACCGGCACTCGCCAACTCATCCGCTCGTACCCGGCAGCGACCGCGCGTGGCGTCACTTCGTGGCCACGGGTAATAAGCCAGGTGGTGATGACGACATTGCGCTGGTCGTTGTTCGACGGTGGGGCCTGGTTGGCGAGCCCGCGCAGCGTGCGATGGGTCGGCAACTCGGATGCGGCAGTCGAACCGCGCGCAGCGATCACTTCGCTTTCGAAGGCGGGCTGGCGACGATGTGGCCGCGGGTCATCGGCGGGGAGGACGTCGTCGGCATCGCCGATACCAGCGCCCGCGAGCGCGGCGGCATCGCCAGCCTCGTCATCGTCGTCGCTGGTGCCAGCTGCATCGGGGCCGGCGTCGGTTTTCGTGTCTGCGTCTGCGTCTGCGTCTGCGTCAGCATCAGCATCAGCATCAGCAGTCGAAGCAGTCGCTGAGTCCGTGTCGGTCTCGCTGACAGCGTCGACCGCATCCTCTTCGACCTCATCAGGACGACCAGCGCGCACGTCAAGCACGTCGAGATCATCGATGGCGGCGCCGCCAATCACAATCGCCGAGACGTAGGTGTCGAAGACGCTGCGGCGCACTGCGGGTTCGTGCAGATCGACCAGGGTGACGAGTTGCGAAATCACCGGCACGAGGCGGCCGAAACCTTCGGCGGAGGCAGCGCGCTCAGCCGGTGCCGAGTCAGCGACGGTCGCTTCCTTCGACTTGCTTGGCTTCTTGCGCTTCGCCGACTTGTCGTTCTTGGCCGACTTGTCGGACTTGCTCGGCTTCTCGGCCTTGGCTGCCTTTTCGGGCTTTGCCGCCTTGTCACCCTTCGCTGGCTTCGATTCCTTGGCCGGCTTCTCCGCCTTCTTGTCTGTCTTCGACTTCTTCGGTTTCTTCGGCTTATCGAGCTTCGCGTCAGTTGCGGGTGCCGATTCCCACGTCAGCAACGACTCATCGAGCGGTTCTCGCTTCGACTTGCCAACCTTGGTAGCGGCAGCGTCCTTCTTTGGCTTAGCCATGTCCGCATCCTCTCGCGCGATTCGACCAATTCCCTAAGGCTAGGGGCCGATGCCCCAAGATTAGGGGCAAGCAGACGGTTCGTGCGCCAACCAGCTGCGGCGCGGCCCCGACATAGACTTGCCCGGTGACCACTGAGAACGCCAGCGCCCGCGATCAAGCCAAGCACAGCCGCAATGCCCCGATGGGGTGGATCGGCTCGGGTGGCGCAGCGTTCTCTCCCGAAGCATTCAACGAGCTCGAGCAGATGCCCCCGCTCGACTCGTTCCTCGCGACCCTCAATCTTGTCAACACTGGCGCTCGCACCAACGACGATCTCTTCATCGGACAGAGCCAGTGGATGCCCCACGGGCGCATCTTCGGCGGCCAGGTCGCCGCGCAATCGATTGTTGCCGCAAGTCGCACCGTGCCGGCAGATCGCCCGATTCACTCCATGCGCGGCTACTTTCTGCGCCCCGGAGACATCCGCACGCCGATTACCTTCTCGGTTGACCGCATCCACGACGGCGGTTCGTTCTCGACCCGGCACGTGCAGGCTTACCAGCAGGGCGAGCCGATTTGGTCGATGATCGCAAGCTTCCAGATCGAAGAGACCGGGCTCGAGCATTTTGAACCGATGCCAGTAGGCCTACCCGACCCGGAAACGCTGGAGTCGGAGGCCTCGCATGTCGAGCGCGCGGGTGAGTCACTTGCGAACTACTGGGTGCGCCGCCGCCCCTTTGCCATGCGGCATGTGGGCGGGCCAATCTACCTTGAGCCCGGCGAAGGCCGCGAGGCCATCGATCATGTCTGGGTGAAGGCGATGGGGCCGTTGCCAGATGACCCGCTCGTGCACCGCGCCGCGCTCGCCTATGTGAGTGACTACGTCATGCTCGACCCGGCGCTGCGTCGGCACGGGCTCGCCTGGACCGACCCGCGCATCCGTGTTGCGAGCCTTGACCACGGCGTCTGGTGGCACCGCTTCGCTCGGGCCGACGAGTGGCTACTGTTCACCCTCAAGACGCCGAACACACACGGTGGGCGGGTGCTCTCGCAGGGCTACTTCTACGATCGTGAAGGCCGACTCGTCGCGAGCGTCTCGCAAGAGGCCATGCTGCGACTCAAAGAGTTGCGCTAGCCCGCGTCGCCAGAATTTCGCCGACACAGCGCGCTACTGCGTTCCAAATGGAACCTGTGGCGTGCCGAATGGAACCCAAGGTGTGCCATTCAGATCCATCCGTGGGTGGCTCGATCACGTGACCAGGCATTTCTTGGCGAGGATGCGTGCCCACAGTTCCAAATGCAACGCAATGAGTTCCATTCGGAACGCCCAGTCGCGCTAGCCCGCGTCGCGCAGGTAGCGCCAGGGCAACGCCGCGGTCTCGAGCCGGTGGCGGCCCTGGCCATTGCCGAGTTCATCCTCAAACGCCGCATCGCCAAACCAACAAAAGAACTGCTCTGCCTTACGGAACCGGGTGGCGTAGTGATCGACCGGCCCGGCCGCCGCATGCTCAACCACCTCGGCCGCGGAACGATGTTCGGCGAGCTGGTGCAGCGTCACCCAGGTCGGAACGACCAGTTCCAGCTCGCCTGCGGTGTGCGCCTCGAGCATCTCGCGGGGCGTCACCCACTCGACCGCCGCAACCTCTTCGGGCTGAGGGTTAAGTTCTCCCGAGTGCTCATCGGCGACGAAGAACCAGCTGCGAAACTTCGGCTTCGTCTGTGCGGGCGGAGTCCAAATCGCCAGTGGCACGAGTCGATCAGCATCGGTGTCGAGCCCCGTCTCCTCGTGCAGCTCGCGCCGCCCAGCCGCTCGCGCCGAAAGCTCTTCGGCTTCATCGGCGAAGCTACCCACCGGCGCATCCGCCGCGTCAACCGCTCCCCCGGGCCACACCCAGGCCCCACCAAACGACGCCGCCTGCGGCCGCTGAATCATGAGCGTTTCAAAACCACCCGGCCGGTCGCGCACGAGCAACGTCGTCGCCGAAAGCCGAAATTTGTCTGCGTGCTCGCCCGTCACCTTGTTCTCCTCACCCGGCCAGTCGACGTTGACCGACCACGGCTGCCGTGACGGCAGATTACCGGAGATGAGGTCAGTATCACGAAGAATTCGTGGAGCCGACTACGCTGACGGCATGGTGGATGCACTTGCGCTTGAGCTTTCCGACGGCGTGCGCCGCCTGCGCGCCCCGAACCCGGGCCCGATGACCCTCACCGGAACAAATAGCTATCTCATTGGGCGCCGTGGCGCCGTCGTGATCGATCCTGGTCCCGCCGACGACGAGCATCTGGATGCGCTGGTCGCCGTCGCGGGCCGCGTCGAGCTCGTGCTCATCACCCATCGACACCGCGACCACACCGCCGGTATTGACGGCCTTGTCGAGCGCACCGGTGCCCCCGTGCGCGCGCTC
This sequence comes from Gulosibacter macacae, assembly GCF_003865375.1. Lineage (GTDB taxonomy): Bacteria > Actinomycetota > Actinomycetes > Actinomycetales > Microbacteriaceae > Gulosibacter > Gulosibacter macacae. Next base: position 27,972 of record NZ_RQVS01000012.1, read on the forward strand.
TTGCCCGAGCACTGCCGCGGCGCCGAACCCCTCGTTGACGGCGAGCGCATTGATGCCGCGGGGGTGCCGCTTGATGTGGTCGCGACCCCCGGGCACACCTCAGATTCGCTCTCGTTTTTCGTGCCGGGTGCCCGGATGCTCCTCAGCGGCGACACGATCCTCGGCGGCTCAACGACCGTGCTTGATCACCCCGATGGCACCCTTGCGGACTATCTCGCGACGCTTGAGGCGCTCTCGGCACTCGGTGACCGCACCGGGGCGAGCATCCTGCCAGGGCACGGTGAGCCGATTGCGGCGCTCGATGCTGAGGCGCAGCGCCTGCATGCTCACCGCTTGCGGCGACTCGAGCAGGTGGTGGCGGCGCTCGCGCACCTCGGCGAGGAGGCCACTGCTGACGACATCGTCACGCAGGTCTACCCGGATGCGCCGGCGGGCGTCATTCCTGCCGCGCGCCACTCGATTGAGGCTCAGCTCGCGCATTTGCGCGCCTAGCGAGGAAAGGCGGCCCGCGATTTGCATTTCAGGGCCTCATGCCGCTCCGGGAGCGGGATGAGCCTCTAGATTGCAAATCGCGGGCCGCGCCTGCGTCGAGGTGCTACTGCGCGGCGCGCTCGAGGATGAGTTCACGCACGCGGCCAGCGTCAGCCTTGCCGGCCATCGCCTTCATCACGGCACCGATCACCGCACCGGCTGCCTGCACCTTGCCATCCCGAATCTTCTCGAGCACATCGGGCTGTGCCGCGAGCGCCGCATCGATCGCCTCGATGAGCGGGCCATCGTCTGAGACCACCGCGAGACCGCGCGATTCGACCACCTCGCGGGGGGTACCCTCACCGGCGAGTACACCTTCGAGCACCTGACGGGCGAGCTTGTCGTTCACGACGCCCTCGCTGATGAGCTGCTCAATCTCGGCGACCTGCGCCGGCGTGGCGAGGTCGGTGGGCTGCAGCTGACGCTCGTTCGCGATGCGGCTGAGCTCCCCCATCCACCACTTCTTGGCACCGGCAGCCGAGGCGCCAAGCGCAACGGTCTCATCCACCGCGTCGAGGAGGCCACCGTTGACGATGTCCTGGAACTCGAGGTCGGTGAACCCCCACTCGGCCTTGAGTCGGCGACGACGCAACACCGGCTGCTCCGGCAGTGCCGCGCGTAGCTCATCCACGAACGCCCGGTCGGGGCGCAGCGGCATGAGGTCGGGTTCCGGGAAGTAGCGGTAGTCGTCCGCATCCGACTTCGGACGCCCCGGCGAGGTGCGGCCGGTGTCTTCGTGCCAGTGACGCGTCTCCTGCGTCACCGTGCCGCCACCGGCGAGAATCGCCGCCTGACGCTGAATCTCGTAGCGCACCGCGCGCTCAATCGCGCGGAACGAGTTGACGTTCTTCGTCTCGGTGCGGATGCCGAGCTTCTCTTCGCCGCGTGGACGTAGCGAGACGTTCGCGTCACAGCGCAGGTTGCCGCGCTCCATGCGTGCTTCCGAGACGCCGAGCGCGCGCACGATATCGCGAATCGTCGACACATAGGCGGCGGCCAGCTCGGGAGTGCGTTCCTCGCCACCGAAGATGGGGCGGGTGACGATCTCAACGAGCGGCACACCCGCGCGGTTGTAGTCGACGAGTGAGGCTTCTGCACCCTGGATGCGGCCGGTCGAGCCACCCATGTGCGTGAGCTTGCCCGCATCCTCTTCCATATGGGCGCGCTCGATCGGCACGTGGAAGACGGTGCCGTCACCGAGTTCAACCTCAACCGAACCGTCGAAGGCAATCGGATCGTCGTACTGCGAGATCTGATAGTTCTTCGGGTTGTCGGGATAGAAGTAGTTCTTGCGCGCGAAGCCAGACTCTTCGGCGATCTCGCAGCCGAGCGCGAGGCCGAGCTGCATCGAGAACTTGACGGCTTCAGCGTTGACCACCGGCAGCGTGCCGGGGAGGCCAAGGTCGACCGGGCCAACGAAGGTGTTCGGCTCGGCGTCGTGGTGGCCGGCGGCCGGGTTCGGCGTCGGCGAGAACATCTTCGTCGCCGTCGAGAGTTCGACGTGCACCTCGAGACCGATCACCGGCTCAAAGCGTGCGAGCGCCTCGTCGTAGTCCATGAGTTCGGGCTTCGCCATTAGCGAGTCGCCTCCTTGAGCTCGGGCGCGGAAGCCAGCAGCGGCTGACCCCAGTCTTGTTCGAGCGCGCGCTCGAGCGCTGCGCTCACGGTGTAGAGGCGCGCATCCTCGCGAGCTGGCGCCATGAACTGGATGCCGACGGGCAGGCCGTCGCTGAGCCCCGAGGGCAGCGAGATGGCGGGCACACCCGCGAGGTTCGCGGGGATGGTCGTGAGGTCGGCGACGTACATCGCGGTTGGGTCTTCGGTGCGCTCACCGAACGCCCACGCCACGGTGGGCGAGGTCGGCGTCGCGAGCACGTCAACGCTAGCGAATGCATCCGCGAAATCGTTCTGCACGAGCGTGCGCACCTTCTGCGCTGAGCCGTAGTAGGCGTCGTAGTAGCCCGACGAAAGCGCGTAAGTACCGAGCAGGATGCGTCGCTTCACTTCGTCGCCGAAGCCAGCCGCGCGGGTGGCGCTCATGACGCGCTCGACGTTCGGCGTGCCCTCGGGCGTGACGCGCAGGCCGTAGCGCACCGAGTCGTAGCGCGCGAGGTTGCTCGACACTTCGGCCGGCATAAGCAGGTAGTAGGCGGCAACTGCGTAGCCGAAGGTTTCGGTGTCGATCCAGGTGATTTCGGCGCCGAGGTCGCGCAGGCGGTCAACCGTGGTGCTGAAGTTCTCAAGGACGCCCGGCTCGAAACCCTCGCCCTCGCAGATCTGCCGGGGCAGACCCACGCGCACGCCCTTGAGGGCACCGTCGACCTGGCCGGCGCGAGCGGCGTCGGCGAAGCTTGGCCAGCTCTGGTTGATCGAGGTCTGGTCGCGAGTGTCGTGGCCACCGATGACGTCGTGCAGGAGCGCCGTGTCGAGCACGGTGCGGGCCGCGGGCCCAATCTGGTCAAGCGACGATCCCATCGCGAGCGCACCGTAGCGGCTCACGCCACCGTAGGTCGGCTTCATGCCGACCGTGCCGGTGACGGCCGCGGGCTGGCGAATCGAGCCACCGGTGTCGGTGCCGAGCGCGAGCGGTGCCTCGTAGGCGGCGACGGCGGCCGAGGAGCCACCCCCCGAGCCGCCGGGGATGCGGTCGAGGTCCCAGGGGTTGCGCGTCGGGCCGTAGGCCGAGTGCTCGGTCGATGAACCCATCGCGAACTCATCAAGGTTGGTCTTGCCCAGGATGGGCATGCCCGCTTCGCGCAGGCGCTCGACGACGTGCGCGTCGTACGGCGGCACCCAGCCCTCGAGGATGCGGCTGGCGGCTGTGGTCGTGACGCCCTTGGTGGCGATGTTGTCCTTGACCGCGATCGGCACACCGGCGAGCGGCGAGAGCACCCCTCCAGCGGCGCGGCGGCGGTCAACTTCGGCGGCTTGCTCGAGTGCGCCCTCGGCGTCGACGGCAAGGTAGGCGTGCACATCGCCTTCCACAGCGCGGATGCGGTCAAGGTGCGCTTCAGTGGCCGCGACTGCGGTCGTGGCACCGGTGCGTAGCTGCTCGGCAAGCTCGGCTGCGGTGACGTGGATGAGCTGCTCAGTCATTACTGCTCCTCCCCCAGGATTGCGGTCACGCGGAAACGCGTTTCATCGCGATCGGGGGCGCCGGAGAGCGCCGCCTCGCGGTCGAGCACCTGGCCCGGCACGTCGTCACGCGTCACGTTGTGCATGACGAGCGGGTGGCTCGCCGGGGGCACATCGGGCGTCGCGACTTCTTGCACGGTGGCAATGAGGTGCTGGATCGACACGAGTTGTTCGGTCATGCGGGCAACCTCATCGGTCGTGAGGTCGATCCGCGCGAGGCCGGCGAGGTGTTTCACGTCGGCGGCGGTGATGTCGGACATGCGGCTCCGTCTTCAGGTGCGAGTACAACGGAGGCAAGTCTAGTCACCGCCACGAGATGCCGGGCGGTGACCAGGATGCTCGCCGAGCTACTGGGGCGCGGGAGGTCGCCAACCTGGGTTGTTCTGCTGCTGGCGCGGGTCTTGCCACGGCTGTTGGTCGTTCATTGGCTGACCTTGACCGGGCGGGGGTGCGGTGGGTTGTCCCCACGGCTGACCGCCGGGCACACCCTGGCCCGGTGCGTGGACGCCCTGGCCAGCACCGGGACCGCCGTGCTGTTGTCCGAAACCTTGTTGTGGCGTCGGCTGACCCGGGGCCGGCTGACCGAATCCTTGCTGGCCAAAATCCTGCGCACCAGGACCTTGCGGGCCGGGAGTCGGTTGGCCGGGGCCCTGCTGCCCATAGCCCTGTTGCCCGAACCCCTGCGGCGCAGGCTGGCCGAACGCGGGCTGACCGGGCTGACCGAATCCCTGCTGGCCCGGCTGGCCAAAGCCCTGAGAGCCGGGTGCCTGTTGCCCGAAGCCCTGCTGTGCAGGCTGCCCGAACCCTTGCTGACCGAAACCTGGCTGTCCGAATCCCTGCTGCGGCATTCCTTGCTGGCCACCCGGGAAGTTTTGCTGCTGCCCGAATCCGGGTTGAGCGGGAGCCTGGAACCCGCCCTGCGCGGGAGCGCCGTAGGTCGGGTTGACCGGCTGAGCCGGACCGCCCTGATACCCGGGAGTTGCCGGATAGGTCGGGTTCACCGGATACGTCGGGTTCGCCGGGTACGTAGGGTTGACCGGCGGTTGCGCGGGGAATCCCTGTGGTTGTCCGAATCCCTGTTGTTGTGGCGGGAAGAACTGTCCTTGAGGCTGCTGTTGCGGCGCCTGAGGCGTGCCATAACCGGGTTGTTGCCACGGCAGAGTGCCTGGCTGTCCGAACGGCGCGGGGGCTTGCGGACCCTGCGGCGGTTGCGGCGGGAACGGCTGGACGGGGTGGCCCGGCTGAGCGGGAGCCGGGTTACTGCCGGGCTGCTGACCGTAACTGCGCGGCTGGTCGTAGCCGAAGGGTCCGGGCATCCCGGATGCATCAGGCGCACTTGCCGGGGATGCCGGTTGCCCCGGGAATGATGCGGCGGGCTGCTGCGGGAAGCCCGGTTGCGCGGGCTGCTCCGATGGGAATGGGAGCGGTGCCGGACCCGGTTGCATCGTCGATCCGGGTTGCCCGAAACTCGCGGGGTGCTCGGTGCCGTTGAACGGCGACACGTTATCGAACGGCGAGGCGAACGGGTCGCTAGTCGGTGCCGAAGGTGCTGGCGGCGCGGGCTCTTGTTCGACCGCAGCCGCAGGGTCAGCCACGAAAGGTGACGCGCCAAAGGGCGACTCATCATCATCGAGATCGACGTTCGCCACGGCATCTTCGGCTGCCTGCACCTGCTCGGCGCTCGGCTCGACCGGTTCGAGCTCATCCGAGTCGTCGGTGCCAGCGGCCTGCTCGGTGGCGACAGCGTCCTGCTCGTCAGAGGTAGCGGCCTGCTCGTCGACGTTAGCGGTCTGCTCGTCGACGTTAGCGGTCTGCTCGTCAGCGTTGAACCCTTCGGCTGTCGACTCATCCGCGACGTCCACGTCAAGGGTCTGCGCTTCGGCTACAGGCTCGTCTGCAGTCGGCTCCACTGCGGACTGCTCTTCAGCGGTCGGCTCCACTGCGGCCTCCTCCACTGAGGTCGGCTCCTCAGCGACAGTTGGTTCCGACGACGACGCCTCGCCCGCGGGCTCCTCATTCGAGCTCTGGTCGTCGCTCATCGCCGAGCGAAACCATTCCGACGACTCGGGGTCCTCGCCGAGCGGCTCCGTTGCATCCACATCGCCTGCCGCGACCACATCGTGCGTGACGCCCGAGATCGACGTCATCCGACCCTCCGTGTCGAAATCAACGTCGATGCCGCCGTGGTTGTTGCGCAGACGCATGCCGCGCTCAGAGCCCTCGACCGGTTCAATGACGAGCCCGATGCGCTCGGCATACGCCACGAGTGCACTGCGGTGGTCTTCCACCACCTGCAGGTCGATGCCGCGCATCACCGTGCTGATGAGTCGATCTGCGTCGGGCGCGGGCAGTTGCCCGGCGTCGACGGCGAGCACCACGGTGAGCCCGTTGCCCGCATCCACCGAAATCCAGTGGTTCGCCGAGCCAATCGACTCCGCGGCGAGCTGCAAGAGCAGCGACGGTGTTTCGCTGAGCGTCACCACCGGAGTTGTGAGTTCGCTCACGCCGAGGTCGCTGCCAACGCTGCGCACGCGCTCGGCAAGGGCGAGGGCTTCGGCCGGGAACTGGTTGACGTTGTGCCAGCCCCACATCCAGGTGCCGGCCGACTTGGAAATCGAACCGATGAGCTGCACCGGGAACGTTGAATCGCCCTCGGGTGCGTGAAAGGTGATTGCCGGCACCGACATGTCGACCGAGCAACCGGCGCCGCCGGTGCGATCGGCGAGATCAGATTCGGCCTGCACGTGTGAGAACAGCGATTGTCCGGCCAACTCGACAAGCTTCGTGGTTGCCACGTGCGCCTCCTGAATTCCACTGGTCGCGCGCCTTCTTCGCACCGCACCAGATACCTCGGACAGGCTACCCGAGCCGCGTTACCACCAACATTGGTGCACTCGCCCCGTGACACAATGGATACGAGCGCCACGTGTGCTCGCCGACTGAGTCGAAGGGGACGCCGTGCACGATCGAATTACGCTCAGATTTCTTGCCGCGCCGACCGATGAAACACGCGATGGCACGAGCATCCAGGCCGGTCGCGTACTCGAGTGGATCGACAAGGCGGGTTATGCCTGCGCGGCCGGCTACAGCGGTCAATACTGTGTGACCGCCTACGTCGGCAATGTGCACTTTTCGCAGCCGATTCGCCCGGGCGCGCTCGTCGAAGCGACCGCGCAGATCATCCACACGGGGCGCTCGAGCATGCACGTGCTCGTTTCGGTGGAGTCGGCGAACCCGCGCTCGGGCGAGTTTTCGCTCGCCACGCACTGCTTGCTCGTGTTCGTAGCCATGGATGAGAACCGCAAGCCGGTGCCCGTGCCGCCCTGGCGTCCGCGCACGAAGGAAGACGAGCGCCTGTCGACCGGCGCCGTGGAACGCACCGAGGCGCGGCGCGAGATTCACGACCTTATGCTCGCCCAGGAGTACACCGACGCAGGTACGACGCCGGTACTCACGTTCCGGTTCCTCGCGAACCCGACCGATGTGAACTGGGGCGGCAACGCCCACGGTGGCATTGTGATGCGATGGATTACTGAGACCGCGCAGGCGCTCTCAACGAGCTACTTCGGCGATGAAACGGTGTGCGTCTACACCGGTGGTATTCACTTCCACCACCCGGTGCACATCGGTGATGTCGTTGAGGTGACGGCGCGGATCATTCACACCGGTGACCACTCGATTCACATGCCGGTGCGCGTGAGTGCGACGAACCCGCGCGATATGAACTTTCAGCTCACAACTCGCTGCATGACCGTGTTTGTGCACGTGGATGAGGATGGTCACGCCGCTCCGGTGCCGCAGCTTGAACTGGTGAGCGACGAGGATTTCCGGCTCAACGAGCACGCGCGCGACATCATCCGCCGCCGCGGCTCACTGCCGCCGCTCGAAACGCCCCGCCGTTAGGTCGGGATCTCGATACGGCCTGCGACCTACTCGATCAACCAGGATGCCGCGCTACTCGATCAACTCGGGAGGCCAGCGACGGCGTCGGGGCCGCCTTCGAGCAGGAGTCGGAAGCCATCAGCATCAAGCACCGGGATGCCGAGTTCCTCAGCCTTCGTGAGCTTCGACCCGGCACCCGGCCCGGCCGCCACAAAGTCGGTCTTCTTCGAGACTGAACTTGCCGCCTTGCCACCGGCGGCAATGATCGCTTCTTTCGCGCCGTCGCGCGTGAATCCCTCAAGCGTGCCCGTGGCCACGACTGTGAGTCCACTCAGCGGCCCCTCAACCGTCACCGCCGCGCCTGGCCCCGGATGCCCTGGTGTGGCGAAGGCAACTCCAGCGGCTCTCCAGCGCTCAATGATCTCGAGGTGCCAGTCGACCGCGAGCCACTCCGTGATCGACTCGGCGATGATCGTGCCCACACCCTCAACCGATGACAGTTCCTCGGGTGTTGCCGCGCGAATCGCGTCGAGTGAGCCGAACCAATCGGCGAGTGCACGTGCGGCCACCGGCCCGACATGACGAATGTTGAGCGCGACGAGCTGACGCCAGAGTTCCTTCGTCTTCGCCTTCTCAAGCTCTTCCAGCAGCTTGTACGCCTGTGCTGAGGGCTCAATGACTCGGAAGTTCTTGCGGAACCCGGCTTTGCGCCGCTCGGCCGCGGTGAGTCCAGCGGCCTCGGGCGCGTAGTCGAGGCGCACCTTTTGGAATGGCGCTCGACGCACGAGCTCGCCCGCCTCATCCCGCTTCTCTTCACCGGTTTCGCCATCGCGCACCACGACGACAATCGGCACGAGCTCGTCGAGCGTCAACTCGAACAGGCGCGCCTCGGTTTCCAACGGCGGTTCGGCCGGCACTTCTGGTTGCGTCAATGCGGCCGCCGTCACCTCACCGAGCACTTCGATGTCGAGCCCACCGCGCGAGCCGATGTGCTCGACTCGGCCGCGCACCTGCGCCGGGCATGAGCGTGCGTTCGGGCAACGAAGGTCGATATCGCCCTCTTTCATCGCGCGCAGCTCGGCACCGCATTCGGGGCACACGCTCGGCATGACGAATTCACGTTCGGTGCCATCGCGGTCGGCTACGACCGGCCCGAGCACCTCGGGAATGACATCGCCAGCCTTGCGCAACACGACGGTGTCGCCGATCTTTACGCCCTTCGCACGCACCACATCCTGATTGTGCAGCGTCGCTTGGCGTACGACGCTGCCCGCAACCCGCACGGGTTCCATGACCGCGTACGGGGTGGCGCGGCCAGTGCGACCGACGCCCACGCGAATATCGAGCAGCTTTGTGTGCACCTCTTCGGGCGGGTATTTGTAGGCGATCGCCCAGCGCGGGGCCCGCGAGGTAGTGCCAAGTTCGGCGTGGTCGGCAAGGTTGTCGACTTTGACGACGATGCCGTCGATCTCGTGTTCGATCGATGCGCGACGCTCGCGATACTCCTCAATGAACTCGAGCACCGACTCGGTGCCGCGACGCACCTCGACATGCGGACTTGTCGGCAAGTCCCAGCCGGCGAGCAGTTCGTAGACCTCTGATTGCGCGGCAACCGGCGGATCTGCCCAGTCACCGATGCCATGGACGTAGAGCCGCAGCGAATTCAGGCGGGCAAGTCCAGCTTCGTGTTCGAGCCCGGTCTTCTTGTCGAGTTGCTGGCGCAGCCCGCCACTCGCGGCATTGCGCGGGTTCGCAAACGGCGGGAACCGCCGCTCGGCGCGGGTCGTCGCCGTGGCGAGATCCAGCGCACCGCGCTCGGCAATGACGCGTTCGCGCAGGTCAGCCTGCAGGGCATTGAGCGCTTCAAACTCAGCGACGGGGATGAACACCTCGCCGCGAACTTCAAACGCATCCGGGTGCCCGCTCCCCTGCAATTGCGTCGGGATGCCTGCGACGCGAATCGCGTTCTGGGTGACGTCTTCACCCGTGCGGCCATCACCCCGGGTTGCCGCACGCACGAGACGACCGCGCTCGTAGCGCAGGTTGATCGCGAGCCCGTCAATCTTGAGTTCGGTGAGCCAATCGACCTCGCGGCCAACTGCCGTCTCGGTCTTTGCCAGCCACTCGCGCAACTCCTCGAGCGAAAAGACGTTGTCGAGTGAGAGCATCCGCTCGCCGTGCACGACCGGCGCGAACATTTCCGAGACTTCGCCGCCGACCCGCTGGGTTGGCGAGTCTTGCGATTCGAGCTCGGGATGCATCCGCTCAAGCGCCTGCAACTCGGCCATCGCAGCGTCGTACTCGGCATCGGGAACGAGCTGCGTGTCTTGCTGGTAATAGGCGTCAGACCAGGCGGCGAGCTGCTCACGCAGCGCATCAACGCGACCGCGGGCCTCGCCAAAGCTGAGTTCGCTCACTTCGCGGCTCGCTCCGCGAGGGTCGCGAACGAGCGCTTCTTCGCCGCGCCAAGGAGCCACTCCACCTTGTCGGCAAGCTTGCGCTCGGCCCGCTTTGGACTCGTGGTGTCGAAATAGACGTAGGCGAGACCGACGACGAAAATGACCACTGCCGCGGCAACGAAGATCCAGAACTGCCCCATATCGGGCTGCATCAGCAAGACCGAGCCACCGAGCACGATGCCCGCGATGATGAGCCAGAGCATGACGGCCATGAGCCAGTCGGCGAGGCCGAACTTGCGCGCCCGGGTTGTCGATTGCTCGGCGAGCTGTTCGGCCTCGCGGCGGAACTTCGCATCAAAGTCGGTCGCGGCACGGTCAAGATCAGCCGGATGCGCATAGGACTTCGCCCACCGTTCAGTGCGATCAAGCATGCGGTCGAGCGCTTCGCCGTCTTTGAGTGCGGGCGCATTCGGGCGCTCGCTGCGGGACCGTGCCAACTCAGACTCCGTTCTGTGCTGCGGATGCGGCGCCAATGACCTCGGCGACCTCATCGGCGGCAACCGTGCGATCAATAGTGAAAGCGCCGACGACGCGGGTGCCGTCGTAGACAACTGCCGTCTGACCGGTGGCAACGCCAACGAGCGGCTCGTACACGGTCACCGCAACCTCAATGCCGGGCTCGCTCGCGTCAGGGCGGGTCGACGACTTGGCCGCGCGAATCTCGCAGCGCCCCAGCACCGGCTCGCCGTGCGCGCGCACCTGCACGAGGCAGTCGAATGAGTCGCTGTCGGGACGAGGCCCGGCCCAGGTAAAGCGCTGGCCGACGAGCTCGCCAATCGCGAGCGCCGACTTCGGCCCCACCACAACACGGTTCTCGGCCGCGTTGACCTCAAGCACGAATCGCGGTTCCCCGTCGGCCGCAGGTCGCCCAAGTCGCAGACCCTTGCGCTGGCCGACTGTGAAGGCAGTGGCGCCGTCGTGTTCGCCGAGCACTTCGCCCGCACGGTCGACGATGGGGCCCGGGCGCATCGGGATGCGGTCGCCGAGCCAGGTGCGCGTGTCGCCATCGGGGATGAAGCAGATGTCGTAGCTATCGGGCTTTGCCGCAGTCACGAAGCCACGTCGCTCGGCCTCAGCGCGCACCTCGGCCTTGTCGGCGTCAGCACCGAGCGGGAACCAGCAGTGCTTGAGCTGTTCGCCGGTGAGCACCCCGAGCACGTACGACTGGTCCTTCGCCGCTTCAGCACCGCGGTGAAGTTCGCGAGTGCCGTCGGGGCGATCGATAGTTGCCGCGTAGTGGCCGGTGACGACCGCGTCGAAGCCGAGGTCAAGCGCCTTATCGAGCAGCGCCGCGAACTTGATCTTCTCGTTGCAACGCAGGCAGGGGTTCGGTGTGCGGCCCTGGGCGTATTCGCTGATGAAGTCGTCGACGACGTCATCGCGGAAGCGCTCCGAAAAGTCCCACACATAGAACGGAATGTCGAGCGTGTCGCAGACCCGGCGCGCGTCAATGGCGTCTTCGATCGTGCAACATCCGCGCGAGCCCTCGCGCAGGGTGCCGCCCGCTCGCGAGAGCGCCAGATGAACGCCAACAACTTCGTGTCCGGCGTCGACGGCGCGGGCCGCGGCGACCGAAGAGTCGACGCCGCCGCTCATTGCTGCCAGCACCTTCATAGGAATCGATTCTACGAGGTGCCTCCGACATCGGGGCCGCGCCTCATTCCGCCGTCAGCGCATCCTGCTCGCGATAGAGCGCCGCGTAGGTGCCGCCGGCGGCGACAAGTTCGTCGTGACTGCCCTGCTCAACGATGTGTCCGCGGTCAAGCACGTAGATCCGATCGGCACCCCGAATCGTCGAGAGCCGGTGCGCAATGGCAATAACCGTGCGCCCCTCACGGGCCGCCTCGATAGCTCGCTGCACGTGGCGTTCACTCACGGTGTCGAGGGCGCTCGTCGCTTCGTCGAGGATGAGCACGGCCGGGTCGCGCAGGAGCACGCGCGCAATCGCGAGCCGCTGACGCTCACCGCCCGAAAGCCGCGTACCGCGCTCGCCCACGACAGTGTCATAGCCCTGCGGCAACGCAAGGATGCGTTCGTGGAGGTTCGCTGCCCGGCACGCCACTTCGAGCTCTTCCGCCGTCGCCTCAGGCTTCGCGAGCCGCAAGTTCGCGGCCACAGTGTCGTGCACGAGATACGACTCCTGGCTCACGACGCCGGTGTGCGCAACGATCGCATCGCGACGCAGCTCCCGCACATCATCGCCGGCAAAACGCACGGCACCGCCGGTGACGTCGTAAAGCCGAGTCGCGAGATAACCGACCGTGGTCTTGCCCGCACCCGAGGGCCCGACGAACGCGACAAACTCACCAGGGGCAACCCGGAAGTCAACGCCGTTGAGCGTTGGCGCCGCCGATTCCTGCGCGGTGGCATAGCGGAAGACGACGTCGTCGAACTCGACCTCGCCGAGGCGAGCGGTGTTCACTTCGCGGGCGTCAGGTGCATCCACGATGGTCGGGCGCAGGTCGAGGTATTCAAAGATGCGCGCGAACAGTGCTTTCGAGGTCTGAATGTCGAGGCCGGTGCGCATGAGACCGAGCAGCGGCCTGCGCACCTGCATGTTCATCGAGGTGAACGCGACGATCGTGCCGGCGGTGACCTCGACGCCACCGGTAATGAGGTAGCCGGCGATCACGTAGACGATGATCGGCACGAGCCCCATGAGCACGCCCACGGCTGAGAAGAACCACTGGCCGCGCATCGCGAGTTCGAGCTGCAAGCGCAGCTGGGTGAGGTTGGCCGCGCGATAGCGCTCAGTTTCGGCACCCTCACGGCCAATCGTCTTCGTGAGCAACACTCCCGACACCGACAGGCTCTCTTGGGTGATTGCGGTGAGATCAGCCAGCGAGCGCTGGGCACGGGTAGCGACGCGAGCCCGCACCTGGCCAACTCGGCGTTGCAAGACGAGTAGCGGCGGCAAGAACACCACCGAGAGAATCGCGAGTCGCCAATCGAGCACGAACATCGCGGCAATGGATGCGGCCGCCGTCACGATATTGCCGAGGATCGCGGTAAACGTTGAGCGCAGCGTCGTCGCAATGCCACCCACGTCGTTCTGCAGACGCGATTGCAATTCGCCAGTCTTGGTCGCAGTGAAGAAGGCGAGGTCCATGGCGAGGAGGCGCTCGAACATCTGTACGCGCAGATCGTTCGCGACCGAGTTACCGATCTTCGCGGTGATCCACGTTTGCAAGAGGTCAATCGAGGCGACGATGACGCTGACCGCGAGCATGGCGATCGCGAGCCACCAGAGCACCTCAAGATTCGGGCCCGAGCCATCCACGGGGAAGAGCCCACGGTCGAAGATCTGTTGCGTAAGGAGCGCTGGCGCGACCCCGAGTGCCGAGGTGATGACGACGAGCAGGCCCGCCACCGCGAGGAGGCCCTTGTAGGCACCAAAGAGGCTGGCGACTCGACGCCACAGGCCCGGGATCTCGGGAGCATCGGCGTTCGCATCGCGCACGGCCTGTTCATCCTGATAGATGCCCGCTCCACCGCGGCCGCCACCAGCGCCGCCACCGCGACCCATGCCCATACTCAAAGGCGCACCTCCCGATTTGATAGCCCGGCCTTCCGCGCCTGCGCGACCACCCCGGGCAAGGATGCATCAAGCGCAGCAAGTTCTTCCGCCGTCGTTTCGGCGCCCACCGTAAAGCGCAGGGCGCCGCGCGCCGTGGCTTCGTCGAGTCCGGTGGCGAGCAGTACGTGGCTCGGTTCGGGAATGCCGGCCTGGCAAGCCGAGCCGGTCGACGCCGAAACGCCCGCCATATCGAGGAGGAACAGCAGCGAGTCGCCCTGGCTCCCGGGGAAGGTGAAGTGGGCGTTGCCGGGAAGCCGCGCGGGCACCTCGGTACCGGCGTCATCGAGGATGGCGTCGGGATCGTCACCGCGCAGCTCCGCCTCGGGTGCGTGGTGGCGTACGAGCCACAACACCTCATCGCGAGCACGGCGTTGGCTCGCGGCTGCTTCTTCGGCGTGAGCGACCAGCTCATCAGCGACGGCCGCGAAGGCGAGCGCACCGACCACATCCTGGGTGCCGGAACGGAAACCGAGTTGCTGGCCGCCGCCGTGCAAGAGCGCCTCGGGCGAGGTGCCACGAGCCACCGCGAGCGCCCCGACGCCCACCGGCCCGCCCACCTTATGCGCCGAAACGCTGAGGGCGGCGACGCCAAGGTCGTGCAACGAAACCGGCAGCTGGCCGTAACTCGCCACCGCGTCAATGTGCACCGGCACACCCGCTGCCGCCGCGAGTTGCGCCACCGCGCGCACCGGTTGCACCGTGCCGATCTCATTGTTCGCATGCAAGAGCGTCACGAGCGCCACATCGGCCCCGCCGTCGCCAGCAAGCTCCTGCTCCAGAGCCGCGAGATCGACGCGACCCACCGCATCCACTGGGAGCCATGTCACCTGCGCACCCTGCCGGTCAACAAGCCAAGCCACCGCATCGAGCGTCGAGTGGTGTTCGGCGCGCGTGGTAAGGATGCGGGGGCGGGCGGCGTCGCGATTTCGCGCCCACCACAGTCCCTTAATCGCAAGATTGATTGATTCGGTGCCACCCGAGGTGAGCACCGTTTCGATTGCCTCGGCGCCGAGTGATGCGCCAATGCGCGCACGTGCGTCTTCGAGCGCGCGCCGGGCGCGCTGGCCGTGCGCGTGGATCGATGAGGGATTGCCGAGCCGATCGAGCGCGTCAACCAGCGCCGCGCGAGCGGCCGGATGCAGGGGCGCGGTGGCAGCGTGATCGAAGTAGGCAGGCATGACTCACATTGTCCCACCGGCACCTCGGCGCTAGAGTTCACTATCGTTCTTGGCGTAATTCGTTCACAGCACAATCCGCATGGTCTGACTCATACCCTCAGTAGACTCGTTGCGTCGCCATTCGCCGCCAACGGAGCAACTTCATGACCGCATCCACGACTCTCGACCTCGGCGTCATCGCCACGCCTGAAGGTCCGCGTCTGCGCGTGTGGAGCCGTCATGCCACGAGCATGACGCTCGTTCTTTTCGACGATGATGCCCCGGTTGCCACGCTGCCGATGGGCCGCGATGGCGATGTGTGGGAGGTGGCGACGCCCGAGTTGCACCCCGGCCGCCGCTACGCCCTGCGCGTTGACGGCCCGCAGGGTGGCCCGCACCGCTTTGATCCGACGCTCGACAGCCTCGACCCGTACGCCCGGCACATTGAGAACGTCGGCACGGCGGCCTCACCGCACTGGCTTTCGGTCGTGGTAGCCGACGAGCAGTTTGATTGGGGCACAGTGAGCGCGCCCGAGACGCCGCTGCGCGACACCGTCATTTATGAGGCGCATGTCAAAGGCCTCACACAGCTCGCACCCTTCGTGCCTGAGCATCTGCGCGGCACCTACGCCGGCCTCGCTTCGACCGAGATGATCGCGCACCTCAAGCGCCTCGGCATCACGGCCATTGAATTGCTCCCCGTGCACGCCTTTGACAGCGAGCGTCACCTGCGCGCGCAAGACATGACGAACTACTGGGGCTACAACACCCTCGGTTTCTTCGCTCCGCACGCCGCCTACGCGACCGAGGCTGCCCGCGCCGAGGGCCCGGAAGCCGTCGCCCGCGAGTTCAAGGGCATGGTGCGCCTCCTGCACGAAGCCGGCATCGAGGTCTATCTCGATGTGGTCTACAACCACACTGCCGATGAGGGCATCGACGCGCCGCCACGACTTTTCCGCGGCCTCGATAACGCGAGCTACTATCGCCACGACCTCAGCGGACGCCTGCTCGATGTGACCGGTTGCGGTAACTCGGTGGATGCATCGAAGCCGATCGTGCAGCAGCTCATTATTGACTCGCTGCGGTATTGGCACGAAGAGTTCGGCATCGACGGCTTCCGCTTCGATCTCGCTGTGACGCTCGGTCGGGATGCACATCACAGCTTCTCAACGCACCACCCGTTACTCACGGCCATCGCCAACGACGAACGCCTCGAGGGCGTCAAGATGATTGCTGAGCCGTGGGACGTCGGAGTTGGTGGTTGGCAGACCGGCCACTTTCCGCCCGGCTGGTCGGAATGGAACGACGAATACCGCGACCGTGTGCGCCGCTTCTGGGTCGAAAGCTTCGCGCAGGCCCGCATTACCGGACAGCACCGCGAGGGCGTCGGCAAACTCACGACCGCGATGGCGGGCTCGTCGAACCGATTCTCGGATGCTCGTGGTCCGATCGCCTCGGTGAACTTCGTCACCGCCCACGATGGCTTCACGATGCGCGACCTCGTGTCGTACAACGTGAAGCACAACCTGCTCAACGGCGAACTCAATCGCGACGGCACCGGCGAGAACCACTCGTACAACTTCGGCTTCGAGGGTGAAACGAGCGACGACCGCATCAATGCGTTGCGTCGACTCTCAACGCGCAACCTTGTGGGCACGCTCCTGCTTTCAGCCGGGGTGCCGATGCTCGTCGCGGGCGATGAGATCGCTCGTACTCAAGACGGCAATAACAACCCGTATAACCAGGACAACGAAACCGGCTGGGTGGACTGGAGCACCTTCGAATACCAGACGGCGCATTTCCATCACGTGCGACGCTTGCTCGAGATTCGCCACAACTATCCCGTGTTGCGACCGGTGCGCTACAACCACACCACCGAGATCATCGAAGGGGCCTCGCGGCTCGATTGGTTCGACGCGCTCGGCGGCTCGATGGATGAGTGGGAGTGGAACTCCCCCGCCACTCGGTCGGTGCAATACCTGGCTTCGACCCGCACCGAAGAAGGCGACATCATCCGCGTGCTCGTTGTCGTCCACGGAGTGGAAGACCCGGCGCCGTTCCGGTTGCCGAAGGTCGATGGCATCGAGTACTACCGCCTGCTGTGGGACTCGGCGGTGGAGCACATCGCTGAAATCGACACCGATGCCATGTCGCTCGTCGTACCCGGCCAGCGGATGCGGGTGACCGGACCGTCGATGCGCGTCTACGAGGTCATTGGCTCGGACTAGGTGGGCGGGTCTCGATCCGCTTCGCTACTCGACCAGCCAAAGTATGGGTGGTCGAGTAGGAGCGCAGCGACGGATCGAGACCAGTCGTCGCAACTGGACCAACCAGCACTTCGTCACTGCGAGTTGGTAGCGTCTGAAGAGTGACGACGACGACTCCCGCCTCGAACGCCCCAGTCCCCGCCGAGACCGCCGAGACCGGCTTCCCCGGGTCCGGCTATGCGCCCGTCTACGGCCGCATCCCGATCATGGATCTGCGTCCCCAGATCGCCGATCAGCTCTTCCAGACGAAGGCCTATGTCGGCGAAGTTGTGCCGTTCTCGTGCGTCGCTTTCCGCGAAGGCCACGACAAGATTGCCGTCGATCTCGTGCTCTCGTCGCCCGAGCGCATTGCCCAGCGCATCCGAATGAAGCCCGGTCGCCCCGGCCTCGATGAGTGGCGCGCGACCGCGCAACTCGCCATCGACGGTGAGTGGACCTGGCATGTCGAGGCCTTCGGCGATGACTTCGCGACCTGGCGCCACAACGCCGAGATCAAAGTGCCCGCCGGCATCGATGTCGAACTCATGCTCGAAGAGGGCGCCCGTGTACTCGACCGCGCCGCCGCCAATGCTCGCGACGCCGCCCGCACCCTGCTCGTCACCGCAGCCGAGAACGCCCGCAACTCCGCGAGTTCGACCCGAGAACGACTCAACGCCCTACTCGCCCCGCGCGTGCGTGATGAACTCGCCGCACGTCCGGTGCGTTCGATCATTACCCGCTCGCAGGATCGCACCATCCGAGTCGAGCGCCAGCGCGCCGGGTACGGCGCTTGGTACGAGTTCTTCCCCCGCTCGGAAGGTGCTGTGCGCGGCGCCGACGGCACCTGGACTTCAGGCAACTTCCGCACCGCGACCGAGCGCCTCGAAGGCGTCGCCGGCATGGGCTTCGATGTGCTCTACCTGCCGCCGATTCACCCCATCGGTGTCACCAACCGCAAGGGTCCGAACAACACGCTCGTGGCCAGCGACACCGACCCGGGTTCGCCCTGGGCCATCGGTGGCGAGGGCGGCGGTCACCAGGATGTGCACCCCGACCTTGGTACGGTCGAGGACTTCCAAGCCTTCCGCACTCGCGCCGCAGAACTCGGCCTCGAGATCGCGCTCGACCTCGCCCTCCAGGCGACGCCTGACCACCCGTGGGTGGCAGAGCATCCCGAGTGGTTCACCACGCTCGCCGACGGCACCATCGCCTATGCCGAGAACCCGCCAAAGAAATACCAGGACATCTACCCGGTCAACTTCGACAACGACCGCAATGGCTTCTACAGCGAGGTGCTCGAGGTCGTCGAATACTGGGTTGGTCTCGGCGTAAAGATTTTCCGCGTCGACAACCCGCACACAAAGCCCCTGCAGTTCTGGGAGTGGCTCATTCATGAGGTCAACGCGAAGCACCCCGAGGTGATCTTCCTTGCCGAAGCGTTCACGCGCCCGGCCGTGATGCAATCGCTCGCGAAGGCTGGCTTCCACCAGTCGTACTCGTACTTCACCTGGCGCAACACCCGCGAAGAGCTCGAAGAGTTCCTCACTTCGATCTCGCACGACACGAGCGATTTCATGCGCCCGAACCTCTTCGTGAACACCCCCGACATCCTCACCGAATACCTGCAGCACGGTGGCCGCCCCGCCTATGAGGCGCGCGCCGTGATCGCCGCGATGGCGAGCCCGCTCTGGGGCATGTACGCCGGGTTCGAGCTCATCGAGAACGTCGCCCGGCCGGGATCAGAGGAGAACATCGACAACGAAAAGTACGAGTACAAGCAGCGCGATTGGGCAGGTGAAGAAGCCGCTGGCACCTCGATTGCCCCGCTCATCCGCCGTCTCAATGAGATTCGCCGGGCGCACCCAGCGCTCGCACAATTGCGCAACTTCGAAGTGCAATCGGCCGATAACCCGAACCTGCTCGCGTTCTCGAAGCATCTCGCCGCTGACTACACCTCGACTGGCATCACCGACACCATCGTCGTCGTCGTCAATCTCGACCCAGTCAACACGCACGAGGCGACTCTGCACCTCGACGTCACCAAGTTCGGGATGCAACCGGGCGCCGGTTTCCAGGTAGAAGAGTTGCTCACCGGCGAGATCTGGGATTGGTCGGGATCGAACTACGTTCGACTCGCACCTGGGCAGTCTCACGTCGTCAGCGTGCGACACAGCTAGTTCCGAGTAGCCTCGCGAGACCACGAAGAGAGGATGCCCATGTTTGCGCATGACGCCACCGCGCCGAACGAACCAGGCGGGCCGAGCCAATCGGGCGAGCCGATCCAGCCGACTGAGCCTGCCGCACAGGTTCCCGAGCGCCGGATTTCGCTCATCCCCGATGGCGAATTGCTTGCCATCGCCGAAGGCCGCCACGGAAATCCGCACGGCGTGCTCGGACAGCATCCTGACCCCACGCGCATCGATCTTGTCACCGTGCGCGCGCGTCGTCCGCTCGCGAAGTCCGTGGCCGTAGTGCTCGGCTCGACCGGACGCCGCGTCGAACTTGAGCACGTGGGCTTCGGTGTCTGGGAGGCCGAGCACGAGTTCGG
Source organism: Gulosibacter macacae (assembly GCF_003865375.1). Classification (GTDB taxonomy): domain Bacteria; phylum Actinomycetota; class Actinomycetes; order Actinomycetales; family Microbacteriaceae; genus Gulosibacter; species Gulosibacter macacae. The sequence goes on from NZ_RQVS01000012.1 coordinate 47,507, forward strand.
GCTCGACGACTACCAGATCGAAACCACGTACGACGACGGCGTGCCGCACCTCGCCGATGACCCCTACCGGTTCACGCCCTCGATTGGCGAGATGGACCTCTACCTCATCGGTGAGGGTCGCCACGAGCGGCTGTGGGATGTTCTCGGTGCCCATGTGCGTGAGCACTGGGGCACGAAGCAGCTCGCCAACGGCACCTCGTTCGCGGTGTGGGCACCGCACGCTCAGGCCGTGCGCGTGACCGGCTCATTCAATAACTGGGATGGGTCGCAGCACGCCATGCGCAAACTCGGCGACCTCGGCGTCTGGGAGCTGTTCATCCCCGGCGTCGGCGCGCACGAGACCTACAAGTTCCAGATCTTCACCTGGGGCAACGAATGGCTCGACAAGGCCGACCCAATGGCCCGTCACGCCGAGCGTCCGCCGCACACTGCCTCGGTGGTGCCGGCGCCGTCTGCCCACGAGTGGGGCGACGACGAGTGGCTCGCCAAGCGTGCTTCGTCAGATCCGCACAACGGCCCGATGAGCGTGTACGAGTTGCACGCCATGTCGTGGCGTCCGGGGCTCGGCTACCGCGAACTCGCGGATGAACTCATCCCCTATCTCGACGAGATGGGCTTCACGCACGTCGAGTTCATGCCGCTGGCCGAGCATCCCTTCGGCGGTTCGTGGGGCTACCAGGTGACCGGCTACTACGCGCCCACCTCGCGCCTCGGCTCGCCCGATGACCTGCGTTACCTCATCGACCGGCTGCATCAGGCCGGCTACGGCGTGATCATGGACTGGGTGCCGGGTCACTTCCCGAAAGACTCTTTCGGCCTCGCGAAGTTCGACGGTCAGGCCCTCTACGAACACCCCGACCCGCGCCTCGGCGAACAGTCGGATTGGGGCACGCTCGTCTTCGATTTCGGCAACTCGCAGGTGCGCAACTTCCTCGTGGCGAACGCGCTCTACTGGCTCGAAGAGTTCCACATTGACGGGCTGCGCGTCGACGCGGTTGCCTCGATGATCTACCGCGACTACTCGCGCGATGAGTGGATTCCGAACCGCGACGGTGGCCGCGAGTACTACGAGGCCATCGACTTCCTCAAAGAGGTCAACGGCACCGCCTACAAGCTCTACCCCGGCATCGTCATGATCGCGGAGGAATCAACGAGCTTCCCCGGCATCACGCGCCCCACCGATTGGGGCGGCATGGGCTTCGGTTTGAAGTGGAACATGGGTTGGATGAACGACAACCTGCGCTACTTCGCGAAGGACCCGATCTACCGCCGCTACCACCACGGCGAACTCACCTTCTCGTTCGTCTACGTGTGGAGCGAGCAGTTCATGCTGCCGATTTCGCACGATGAGGTCGTGCACGGCAAGGGGTCGATGTTCGACAAGATGCCGGGCGACGACTGGCAGAAGGCCGCCAACCTGCGCCTGTTCTACAGCTACCAATGGGGCCACCCGGGCAAGCAACTGCTGTTCATGGGCCAAGAATTCGGTCAGCCCTCCGAATGGAACGAAAACAAGGGGCTCGACTGGTGGCTGCTTGAGAACCCGACGTTCTCGGGCGTGCAACGCTACGTGGCTGAGCTCAACAAGCTCTACCGTGAGCATCCCGCGCTTTGGGAGCTCGATCACGAACCCGGCGGGATGCAGTGGATCTCGGGCGAGGATGCAGACAATAGCCTCCTCGCGTTCCTCCGCCGCGATCGCTCCGGTGGCGAGCTTGCCTGCATCTTCAATTTCTCGAATCAGGCGCTCGAGGGTTACCGCATTGGCCTGCCGGCCGGGGGCGAATGGGTCGAGGCGCTCAACTCCGACGACCTCTGGTTTGGCGGTTCGGGCATCATGAACGGCCAGGTCACTGCCGATGGCGAGCCGATGCATGGCTTCGCGCAATCGGTGACCCTGCGGGTGCCGCCGCTCGGTGCGGTCTTCCTGCGCCGCGCGAACTAGTTCGCGTAACGCTCGCTGAGGTTCTCGAAGCACCGAAGGTGGTGCGACGAGAACCTCAGGGCGTGCGGCTGGTCTCTGGACTGACTACGCGAACAGCAAGCTCGTGAGGCGCTGGCGCGCGCGCTTGACTCGTGCATCCTCGGCGCCGACAACATCGAAGAGTTCGAGCAGACGGTCACGCACGGCGCTCTTCCCCTCGTCGTCGAGCTTCGGGTAGAGGTTCAGCAGGCGCGAGAAGGCGTCGTCGACATGGCCACCCGAGAGGTCGAGGTCGGCAACATCGAATTGGGCGTCGAGGTCGTCGGGTGCCTCAGCGCCACGCTCGCGCACTTCGGCAAGCGTCTTGCCCTGGAGTCGGCCGAGCAGGTTGACCTGCGCGAGGCCAACCTTGGCGAGGTCGTCAGCGGGTGCCTCGGTGAGCGCCTGCTCGTAGTACTTCTTTGCCGCGGCGTAGTCGCCAAGGGCGAGCGCTTCCTGCGCGGCCTGGTGCAGCGGCGGCAGCGGGGGTTCGCTCGGCGCTTCGGCCTCGGCTCCACCCACCTCAACAAAGCCGTCGAGCCCCCGGGAAGCCGCGGCTTGGAGCAACTCATTGATCACCTGAACGATCTGCTCCCGCGGTGGGTTACCGCTGAACAGCGGCATTGGCTGACCGCCGAAGAGCGCAATGACCTGCGGCTGGCTGCCGAGCTGCGAGTGCGCGTCGAGGTCAAGGCGCAGGAGCAACAGGCGCCCGCCTGCCTCGCGCACGATGCTCTCGAGCACCGGTGAGAGTTCGCGCGATTCGTGCGACCACGAGGCGTGCATCTCAACGAGCACGGGCATCCGAGTAGAAAGCCGCGCAAACTCGTCGAGCTCCTGCTCGCCGCCGCTGATGACCACATCATCGACCTGCGCGAGCGGCGCCGCGTTCGTTGCCGGGGCACCGGGAGCGGCGCCGGCCGCATCCGGTTGGTTCGCGGCGAGACCGCTCAGGTCAACCGCGCCGCCCTGCGCTGCCGGATAGTTCGTCGTTTCGTCAGCCATTAACGCCCGCCTCTTCCTTAGTCAGTTCGCGCGCCGAGGTCATTGCCTGGGATGCGCCAAGAAATTGGATCTTCGCCCCCGACGATGCCGGCGGCACGTAGAACAGCACCTGGTCGGTGTAGACCCGCTCGAAACCGTACTGCGAGGTGCTGAGACCCGACAGTGCGGCGGTGCGACCCGCCACCGAGATGCGCGAGCGGTCGCTGACCGCCTTGAGCATCTCGGACTCGGTAATCGACACCGCGATGATCGCGCCGCCCTCGAGCGAGGCAACACCCGTGGCCGCGGTGTCGGAAGCCGCGTAGGCAAATGCGAGCGTCGCGACCTGCGGGTCGAGCTTCGCCGCCTCGGCATCGCGATAGGCCTGATTCACCTGCTCGCGCAGGGTGTCATTTTCGGCACTGAACTTGTCGGCGAACTCCGACGTCGCACCCTTCGCGATGATGTCGGCGTAGGCCGCCGCGACCTCATCGGGGCTCATGGCGAGGTTGGCTGCGACCGACTCGAGGCTCCCGGCACCGATTTCGGCAGGCGGTGCGTCGGGCAGGCTCACGCCAGGGCTGAGTTGCACGAGCGAAACGACGAGGTAGGGGTCGCGTGGCCCGGTCTGCTCGAGCGTCACGGCAAACGGCGCGGTCGACGCGGAGGCATCGGTCGAGGCGTTGACGACCGTGAACACTGTGCGCGGCCAACCATCGGTCGCCTCTGGCACGACATAGACAGCCTCACCGGCTGGGAAAGGCACGGCCCCGGGGAGCGCCGCGTCAGCCTTCGTCGCGGCGTACATTGCGGTGCGTTCGGCGAGCGCGTCACCACCAAAGCGTGGTTCGAGCAAGGATGCATCGAGGGCCGCGTCTGCCTCACCCGCGAGCTGCCCGGCGTCGGCAAGAATCTCGTTGATTTTGTCGGCACTGAGCACCGGAAGCGAGCCGCCTTCTTCGAGGATGGCGGCATCGGCGGTCGATGTTGGGGTGCCGGTCGGGGCGACATCGGCACCGGTCCAGGCCGAAGGCCAGTATTGCGGAGCACAGCCGGCGAGGGTGAGCGCCGCCACCAAGGCGATGGGGGCGACAAAGAACGATTGTCGTGGTGCGCTCGAGCGGTTGCGTCCGCGTGGGCGGCGCCACTTCGAGTCGTCGTCAGCGTCGCTGGCGGCGTGCTCGGGTTCTTGCGATTCAGGCGTCGCTGGCACGGGTGCCTCCACGGGCTCGGCTGGCACTGGCTGGGCTTCTGCAAGCTCGGCGAAGGCTGCTTCGGATGCGGCTGGTGCAGCTTCTTCGTGGTCGGGCTCGGCAAGCTCGGGCTCCGCAAACTCGGGCTCTGCGAATTCAGCCTGTTCCGGCACCGGTGCGCTCGTCACTGCCTGCGAACCAACCAGTGGCGGCAGCGTGATCGTGTCGGTGTGCAGCGGCTCATCGTCGTCGGACACCGGCTCGAACGGCGTCGTGACATCGAGTTCGTTGGCCTGCTCAAGCTCGCGCTCAAGCGCCTCAATATCAATCGCGGGTTCGGTTTCTTCCGCCGGCGTCCAATTCACAACCGACCACTGGGCAGTCTCGCCCTCGGCAACGTTCGCGTCGGCCGCGGCCACCACATCCGCGTCGAGCGGTTCGGCAACCTTCGGCAGTTCCGGCGGCAGCAGCTCGGCGTCGCGGCGTAGACGGCGCCGGTGCACGATCGACCAGGCCATGAGGAGTGCGGCAATCACGAGCATGAGCCCGCCGCCAACAAGCAGTGGGCCTGACCACGGCGCATAGCCACCGTGGGGCCAGGTGATTGCAAGGCTTGTCGGGGCTGGCTGGGTGCCATCGCTACCGATCAGCATGGAGTAGCCGGGCGCCACGACGGCGTCGAATTCGAGGGAGCCTTCGCCGCGCTGCACCTCGAGCCAGAGGTCGCCGCTTTCGAGCGCTGGTGCCGTGTCTTCGGTGCCGGCCGTGGTGAAGCTCAGCGGTTCGGTGCTACCACCCTGGCGTTCGGCAGTTTCGACGGCGACCACATCGTGCTTCGTGTCACCAACCCACGCAGTGACGTCACCGGTGCGACCAACTACGGCGACGATCGGGCCATCGCCCTCGATACGTACTCGCTGCGAACCGGCGTGTGCCGCGAGCACCGAGTCGCTTGCGACGAGCAGCGGTGCGCCGGAGGTCGTGGTGCCCGAAGCGGTGATCGTGGTCACCTTGCTTGCCTCGGCGAATTGCACTCCGCCAACAACGAGCATGACGATGCCAGCGACTGCTGCGAGCACGGAGAGGATGAGTCGCACGAATTCTCCTTGTGGCTGGGCCCGCCGAGACAACGACACCGAGGGGTCTTGGCTCAGGCGCGGGGTTACCCCTACGAAAATCGGGAAAGTCTCGGACACGAGAGTTTACCCCAGCGTCACTTTCATAACCTTGTCGGCATCTGGATGCGACTCCCGCCAGTCAGCCGGGAATGCTCGGCTGGCCGGGCTTAGACTGCCAAGAGCCATGCGCTTATGCGTGCCGTTTCATCGCACCGGAGGTCCCCACACCCGTGGACAACTTCAACTTCACCACGACCATGCGCGGTTACAGCCGTGAAGAAGTCGACGAAGCGATTGCGCAGCTGCGTCGACGAGAGCACGAGGCGCTGCAGGGGCGGGATGAAGCTCGGCGCGAAGCCGAAAAGCAGCGCGATCGGGTGTTGCAGCTTGAGCGCGAGCTTGGTGAGTCCGACTCCCCCACCTACGCCGGCCTTGGCACGAAGCTTGCCGGGACCCTCGCGACCGCCGAGGAGCAGGCCGCCCGGCTTGTGAGCGACGCAAAGCGTGAAGCTGACGCCATCCTCGCCGAAGCGCAACAGGATGCGCTCAAGGTGCGCGAAGATGCGAACGACTACGCCGAACGCGTCACCTCAGAGGCAGACCTTTCAGCCCGCCGCATCGCCAGCGAGGCGCAGTCAACCGCCGATCAGCTTGTCGAAAACGCCCAGCAGGAGGCGGAACTCACCCGTCTCAACCAAGAGCGTGAGATCGATTCGGTCAAGGACCAGATCACCGCCGAGTTGCGGGAAAAGCGGCACGCCACCGATCGCGAAATCGCCGCTCTGCGCGCTTCGACCAACGAAGACCTTGCCCGCGCCCGTCAGACCCACGAGCAAGAGCTTGCGGATGCGCTGGCCGCGCTTACCGAGCAGCAGCGCGTATTTGAGGCGGAGCGCCTCGACATCACCCGTCAGCTCGCTGAAGACCGGGAGAAGTTCGAGCGCGAGATCGTCGAGCGTCGTGCCGACCTCGAACGCGATATGGGTGAACGCCGCACCGAGCAGGAGCAGGCGCTCGGGCTGGCGTCGACGAAATTCGACCGTGAAACCAACGACGCTCGCGAGGCGCTCAATGCCGAGGTCGCGCGCCGCCGCAGTGAGCTCGAGACCGAGCTTGCCGCTGCTCGCGCCCAGCACGAGCGCGACATCACTTCCGCTCGCGAGGCCGCGGAGCGTGAGGTTGCAGAACTTCGCGCCACGACCGAGATCGAACTCGCCGAGCTTCGCGGGAGCGAGGATCGCGACCTCACGAGCACTCGCCAGCGCGTCTCAGCCGAGCTTGCCGAACTGCGCGAGCGCACGCTGCGTGAGCTTGCCGAGGCCCGCAGCGGTCAAGAGGTTGAACTCACGGCCAAGCGCAATGAGTTTGAGCAGCAGCTCGTGTCGGCCGGCCGGAACGCCGAGGCTGCCGCGAAGCGCATGATTGACGAGGCCACCGAGCAACTCGCCGACCTCAACCAGCGCAGCGAACAGGTTCGCCGTGAGTCGGGCCGGGTGGCCGCCGATGCGCGCAAGCGCGCGCAGGAGACCATCCAGGCCGCCGAGCGTCAGGCCGCGAACCTCTTGGAAAACTCGAACCGCCAGGCGCGCGAGCGAGCCCGCGAGCTTGAGGACCGCGCGCGCAATGAGACAGCGCAGGCCGAGCGCCGCCTCGTTGAGATTCGGGATGAGCGCGATCAGATCGCGGGCTACCTCGAGCAGATGCGCACGGTGTTCCAGCAGCTCAATCTTCCGGCCCCCGCGTTCACCGAACCGAGTGCCGCGACAGCGTCGAGCGACGCAGAGGAATCGGATGCCACTGCATCCGAAGCCATCGAGGCCGACGCAAGCGACGCCACCACTCGCAACGGCGTCGCGGCGCAGGACGACGCCGACGAGCAGCTCGTCAGCGATGACGAGGGCGCCGTTGACGGCGGTGCCGCTGAAGAACGTGCCAAGGCGTAGCCGCCCATGAACGTTCAGCACCCATTCCGCGTCGGCTTTGTCGGCGCCATCGGTGTGCTGCTCGCGATCATGCTCGCGAGCATGATCACCTCGCTGTCGACGGTGCTCACCTATATCGGTGCGGCGCTCTTCCTCGCCCTCGGCTTTGAACCGGTGATTGCCTGGCTCGAACGCCGCCGCTGGCCTCGCTCAGTCGCCATGCTCACGGCGCTCGTCGTCGTGCTCGGCCTCTGCGCGCTCACGGTCTGGGCCATCGTGCCGTCAGTAACCGCGCAGATCAACGAACTCACGATTCGCTACGGCTCGATCATCGGTGAACTCCTCAACTCCAACATCGTGGAGTGGTTGCAAACCACCTTCCCGGCACTCGATGTGCCGACGATGATCGCCCAGGCTTCGGCCTGGTTGCAGGGCAATGTCGGCACGATCACCGGCGGTGTGTTGCAGGTGGGCGTCGGCATCGTGAACGGCCTGTTCGGCACGCTGATCGTCTTCATCCTGATGATCTACTTCGTCACGAGCATGAATTCGATCAAGCGCGCCTTCTACCAGCTCACCCCGGGTTCGAAGCGCGAAGTGATCGCCGGACTCACCGAGCAGGTGACCGGTTCGGTCGGCAAGTACGTCGTCGGCCAGATCGCGCTCGCCGCGATGAACGGCATCCTCTCGTTCATTTTTCTCTCGCTCGTCGGCGCATCAATGCCCGCCGTGTTCGCCGTCATCGCTTTCATCGGCTCGATGCTCCCGCTCGTCGGTACCATCAGCGCCTCGGCGATCATCGTGCTCGCGCAACTGCTCCTCACCGATCCGGGCACGCCGACCTGGTGGATCTGTGCGATCTACTACGTCGTCTACATGCAGATCGAGTCGTACATCCTTTCGCCGCGCATTATGGCGAGCGCGGTCAAGGTGCCGGGCGCAATCGTCGTGATCGCCGCACTCACGGGCGGCACGCTCCTTGGGCTCCTCGGCGCACTCATCGCGATTCCGGTCGCCGCGAGCTTGCTCATCATCGTCAAGGAAGTCGTCATTCCGCACCAGAACGAGCGCTAGCGGCTCGGATGCACGGCGCCCCGCTAGAACGTGCGCCAGCAGGGCGTGTGCCAGTGCCGACGATCGGCAAGCGCTGAGTCTTCACCCATGATGCTGTCAGCCCGCCACACGGCCACGTGGGCGACGCCGACGCCCACCTCACGGCCGCAGCCGGGGCAGGTGTAGGGCTTGAGTGCGCGTTCGGGTCGGATGGGCTGCACAGTCCACTCGACGCCGCGTCGCGTCTCGGTTCGTCGCGAACCGGCGCGGATGCGGGCGATGTCGAGCGGCTCCCACTCGCCGTCGCGCTTGCCGCCACCACGGCGTCGATTCGACCTAGGCATGCCGGCCAGTCTAGCTAGGCCGGTGTTCCCTGCCAGCCAAGTGACTGCCTAGTACCAGCCGTTGCCCTGGTTGAACTTGAAGTCGTAGGCACCGCAGGGCGAGCCGTAGCGACCGTTCATGTAGTCAATCGCCCAGGCGAGCTGCGTGGCCGGGTTCGTCGCCCAGTCGGAACCGTGCGAGGCCATCTTGCTGCCGGGGAGGGCCTGCGGAATGCCGTAGGCGCCCGAAGAGGGGTTCTGGGCGTACGGGTTCCAGCCCGATTCCTGACCGATGATCGCTTCGAAGCAACCCCACTGGTCGCCCATGCCGCGGTCGGCGAGCATCTGCTGAGCAATGCCCTGGATCGAGCCCGGGTCGTAGCTGCCACCGGCCGGGTAGCTGTAGCCGCCACCGCCGCCTGACGAATCTGAGCTTGACTCGCCGCTGCTGTCTGACGAGCTCGTGGTAGCCGGGGCCGGCTCCGGAGTCGGCTCGGGCTCGAGTTCGAGCTCAACGCTCTCATCGCGGCTCGAGTTGACCGCGGAAGCGAGGTTGGCCTGGTAGCTCTGCGGCTGAGCCGCACTGATCTCTGCGACCGAAGGGAGCTCGGCCGCCGCAGCCGTGGCTCCGCCCGAGATCGTGGGCTGCACGATGGCGGCGATAGCAAGACCGGCGACCATGCAGGTCGCGACCGAAGCGCCAATTGCCCGGTTACGACGAGCCGTCGCCAAAGCGGCCGGCTTCGATGCGCGGGTGGCGCCGGTGCGGAGCTGCTGAGTCATTCGGATGTCGCCTCTCGTCGGTGAACAACGTCACTAACGATAACGGAATGGTCACAGAACAGCAACGAACAGGTTATAAGTTTTCAGAGAACGGCCAGGAATGGCCGTTCCTGGGCGGGTCTTCGTCGCGTCTCGACCGTTACCAAACGACCGTCGTGACTAACTAGCGAATAGCCAGCATCACATCGACGAGCGCATCGATGAGGAGGTCAACCTGACCCTCTTCGTAGCCGCGACGCTTCGGCGCGAACGCGACACCGCGTGCCTCCCGAAGTGTCATCGACGCTTTGCCGCGCAAGAACGCATCGACGCGATCGCAGAACTCATCGACCTCAGCAACTGAATAACCGCGCTGGAATGCCGTCACGCGCTGAAAACGATCGCCAGCAGGACGCTGGATGCGCTTGAGCACTGCGCGAGCAGCATCCTTGGTTTCGGCGAGATAGGCGTCTTGGCCAAGCTGAGCGACCCGCTCCTCGCGCTCGCGCACGGCGACTGCATCCTCGAGCCGTTCGAGGGCGGCGTCGACGTGAGGTGCCGAATAGCCGCTCTTACGCATCGTGAACGCGGTGTGGCGGATGCTCTTCGCCGTCAGACGCTTACCACCCGACCCGTTGTCGAAGTTCTCGTAGCGTTCACGAGCGACACGAAGCGCCCGGTCGACCTCTTCGGGGTCATAACCGAACTCACCACGCGGTGCCTTGGGGAAGGGAGCTGGAGCAGTCACCTGTTCATTCTGCCCCATGTGACGCGATTCAGCCGAGTCGTTCGGCCAAGTGTTGCAGGGGCGTCGACCAGAAATAGAGCGCGAAGGCCATCGCGCCCGAAGGCAACATGGAATCGACGCGGTCGTAGAAGCCGCCGTGTCCGGGCAACCAATTCGACATGTCCTTGATCTTGAGGTCGCGCTTCACCATCGATTCGGTGAGATCGCCCGCGACCGAGGTGATCGTAATCGCGACGCCCATGATGACGCCGAACCACCAGGGCAACTCGAGAATGAAGACGCACACGAGCACCGCGCCGACGACAGCGGTGAAGCCGCCACCGATGATGCCTTCCCAGGTTTTGCCGGGGCTAATGCGCGGGGCGAGTTTGGTGCGGCCGTAGCGCATCCCAAACACATAGGCACCGGTGTCGATGCAGATCACGACGATGATGAACGAGATCACCCAGTATTCGCCGAGTGGCTGCGCCGCGAGCATCGCGGTAAAGGAGCCGAGGAACGTGCCGTAGAACTGCACGAAGGCGCTCGAGGATGCGTCGAGTGCGAGCGACTGGCCGGTCATGCCCGAATTCGGCACGAGCCCCTCGAGTAGCCGCCAGAGCACGACGACGGCAAGGCCGGCGAGTAGCGCCGCCCACTGCCAGGCCGGCCCGAAATAGAACGCGACGGGCACCACAACGGCCGCGACGATCGCCGAAGGAACGCGCGGCACGTGACGACCCGACGAGCGCATCGCCGTCGCGAGCTCGACGACGAGCACCACGACGAGCGCGGTCGCGAAAAGTACGAACCAGCGCTTGTCGATGAGCAGGCTCAGCAGGAGCAACCCACCGAGAAGCACCGCCATACCGATGGCGCTACCGAGATTGCGGCCGCTACGCTCATTCACCTCGCGGTTGATGCGACGCACCTGTGCCGAGATGCGCGCGGCTTCGACTTCGAACGAGCGCGCCGCCGGACCGGCATCGGCTACCGGTGCAGAATTAGCCACCGGCGCCGCATCGGCAACAGGCTCGACGAAGCGCGGGGCGTCGATGTGATCGTCGCCCCGCGCTTCGTCATTACCGGTGTGGGTCATGATTCTCAGTGATCCTTGGCACTACCTCGGTAGCGCCACGAACTCACACCTCGAGCAGGTCAGCTTCCTTGAGCTTGAGTGCTTCGTCGATGCGGTCGATGTACGACTTCGTGAGCTTGTCGAGTTCCTTCTCGGCGCGAGCCACGTCGTCTTCGCCGACCTCGCTCGTGAGTGCATCGAGGTCGGTCTTCGACTTGCGGCGCACGTTACGCACGGCGATGCGCGAATCCTCGGCGCGGTCACGGGCAAGCTTCACGTACTCGAGACGACGCTCCTTGGTGAGCTCCGGCATGACGACACGGATGAGCTGCCCGTCGTTCGTCGGGTTCACACCGAGGTTCGGGTGGGCCGCGATGGCCTTCTCGATTTCCTTGAGTGCCGACTTGTCATAGGGCGTGATGACGAGCATCCGCGCCTCAGGCACCTGCAGCGAAGCGAGCTGACCCATGGGCGTGGGCGTGCCGTAGTAGTCGACAAGGAGCTTGTCGAACAGGGCGGGGTTCGCACGACCGGTGCGAATGTTGCCGAACTCTTCGTGGGCGTGCTCGACGGCGCGCTCCATCTTTTCTTTGGTCTCGGCGAGTACCTCGGAGATCACGGGTTGTCCTTTCGCTGCTGCGGATGCATTCATCCTACTCAGCAGTAACGTTCGTTTTTATCGCACCTGGTTCGAGACCAGCGTGCCGATTTCGGCACCGCGCAGGGCCTTGTCAATGTTGCCGTCCGGGCTCATGCCGAACACTCGCATGTCCATCTTGTTGTCCATGCAGAGGCTGAAGGCCGTCGAGTCGACGACCTTGAGGCCGCGCTGCAACGCATCCTGGTAGTTGATTTCGTGGATGAGTTCGGCCGTCGGGTCGGTGTTCGGGTCGGCGGTGTAGACGCCGTCGACGCCGTTCTTCGCAACGAGCAGCACATCGGCGCGAATCTCGAGCGCGCGCTGTGCGGCCACGGTGTCGGTCGAGAAGTACGGCAAACCGGCGCCCGCCCCAAAGACGACAACGCGGCCCTTTTCCATGTGCCGCTCGGCACGCAGCGGAATGTAGGGCTCGGCAACCTGGCGCATTTCGATGGCCGACTGCACGCGCGCCGAGGCCCCAGCCTGCTCGAGGAAGTCCTGCAGTGCGAGCGCGTTCATCACGGTACCGAGCATGCCCATGTAGTCGGCGCGACCGCGGTCCATACCCGCGTTTGCGAGCTGGGCGCCGCGGAAGAAGTTGCCGCCGCCGACGACGACGGCAACCTCAACGGTCTGGGCCGCGTGCGCGATTTCACGCGCGATGCTGGTGAGCACCTCGGGGTCTACGCCGAGTCGACCACCACCGAACGCCTCACCCGAGAGCTTGAGCAGAACCCGACGGGGCTTCGTGGTCGATTCGGTCATGACACTCCTTTAAGCGCGACGAATAGTTCGCTTCGAGCCTAGCGGGATGCAGCGCGGAAAGAACCGAGGGGATGCGGGCCTGGCCCACATCCCCTCGGATGAATCACTCCGCACGTTGGTGCGACAGGTGACTAATCTTCTTCAGCAGCCTCGACGCCCGCGCCAACCTTCAGGCGAGCAAAGTCGACGACCTTGATGCCCTTCTGCTCAGCGATCTGCTTGATCGAGAACTTCGGGTCGCGCGCGTACTCCTGCTCGTTGAGCACGATCTGCTTGAAGAACGCACCGAGGCGGCCTTCAACGATCTTCGGCAGCGCGGCCTCGGGCTTGCCTTCGGCGCGGGTGATCTCTTCGACAACGCGACGCTCGGCGTCGATAACCGACTCCGGCACCTCGTCGCGCTCCAGGTAGGAGGGGTTCGCGAAGGCGATGTGCTGGGCGATGCCGTGCGCGGTCTCCTCGTCGTCACCCTCGTAGCCGAGGATCACGCCGACCTGCGGGGGCAGGTCCTTCGAGGTGAGGTGCATGTAGATGTCGAACTTCTCGCCCTTGACGAGGCGAACGTTGCGCAGCTCGAACTTCTCACCGATCACGGCGGCGACGTCCGAGATGAGCTGCTCGACGGTCTGGCCGCCTGCATCTGCGGCAAGTGCCTCGGCCGAGTTGCTCGCACCAGCGGCAGCCACGGGGTCGAGCACCTGGTTTGCGAGCTCGATGAACTTGTCGCCCTTGGCAACGAAGTCGGTCTCGCAGTTGAGCTCGATGATCGAGGCGGTGCCGTTGTCGTTCACCTTGGCGGCGACGAGGCCCTCAGCGGCCGAACGGTCAGCGCGCTTGGCGTTGCCCTTGACACCCTTGAGGCGGAGCAGCTCAACAGCCTTCTCCATGTCGCCGTCGGCGTCCTCGAGTGCCTTCTTCGTGTCGCTCAGGCCGGTGCCGAGCTGCTCACGCAGCGCCTTGACGTCGGCGATCGTGAAGTTTGCCATGTGATGGTCTCCCTCTTCCGGAACGAATCCGGATACTTAGGCTTCGGTCTTGGGGTAGGACTACTCAGCGTCAGCCGCGGCCACCGCGTCTGCGTTGTCGGCTTCGATCTCAGTCTTCTGCTCGACGAACTCAGTCTCGGGGGCTTCGGTTGCGGTCTCCTGAGCGACTTCGGCAACCTCAGCGGGCTTTTCGCCCTGCTTGAGGAGCTCGAGCTCCCACTCTGCGAGCGGCTCAGCAGCCTGGGCGGCCTCGCCCGGCTTCTGGTGGCGCTGCATGAGGCCCTCAGCGGCGGCGTCGGCCACGATGCGGGTGAGGAGTGCCACCGAACGGATCGCGTCGTCGTTGCCCGGAATCGGGAAGTCAACGTCGTCGGGGTCGCAGTTGGTGTCGAGGATGGCGATCACTGGGATGCCAAGCTTCTTCGCCTCGTCGATCGCGAGGTGCTCCTTGTTGGTGTCAACGACCCAGAGCGCCGAAGGGGTGCGGCCCATGTTGCGGATACCACCGAGGGTGTTCTCGAGCTTGTCGCGCTCGCGACGCTGGATGAGCAGTTCCTTCTTGGTGTAGCCCTGCGTGGTGTCCTCGAAGTCGACCATGTCGAGTTCCTTTAGTCGGTTGAGGCGCTTCTGCACGGTCTGGAAGTTCGTGAGCAGGCCACCGAGCCAACGCTGGTTCACGTAGGGCTGGCCGACGCGCGTCGCCTGCTCGGCGATGGCTTCCTGGGCCTGCTTCTTGGTGCCAACGAAGAGGATGGTGCCGCCGTGGGCGACGGTTTCCTTGACGAAGTCGTAGGCCTTGTCGATGAAGGCAAGCGACTGCTGCAGGTCAAGGATGTAGATGCCCGAACGCTCCGTGAAAATGAAGCGCTTCATCTTCGGGTTCCAGCGGCGGGTCTGGTGACCGAAGTGGACACCGGCGTCAAGAAGCTGACGCATCGAAACGACTGCCATGGTCGTATCTCCTAGAGTTGGGCGCGCCGGGGCGCGCATTGCGGTTGTTATCGCCGGCGGGTTGGCCGGTGATCCTGGCGCCCTATTCGTGCATCCGCCCGGCAACTTGCGTTGCTGGGACCGTCGGATGTCGAGCCTTATGGGCGCGCGAAGTCAGCTCGCCAAAGCGAACTGCGTCCCACAGTCTACGCGTACCTGCGCCGCTGGGAAAGCCGCGGCACTTCGGATGTGGTCTCTACCGCAGGGGCTGTGGAATTTGATTGATCCACAGGGTCACGATTTTCCGGGCGAGATTTCGCGCGCGGGCGTCACCCTGGCCGCATGTACCGACCCGACCGACTCAAAGCGGCGCTGCTTGCCGCCCTGCTCGTGGTGCTCGTGCCGATTCCGATGCCAGTGGCCACCGCGGATGCTTCGCCGGTAGTCGCGCAGACGTCGTCGGCCGACGTCGCGCAGCCGCGCTGGACCTGGCCACTCACGCCGGTACCGGCGGTGACGCGGCCATTTGATCTGCCGCATCCCTATGCCGCCGGTCACCGCGGCATTGATTTGGATGCTGTCGCCGGCGCGGTCGTGTTCGCGCCCGAAGACGGCGTGGTGCGTTTTGCGGGCTGGGTGGTCGACCGCCCAGTTCTTTCGTTGCAGCACGCGGATGGCCTCATCTCGACCTACGAGCCCGTGGTCACGACGCTCGCCGTCGGCACCGTGGTCGCGCGCGGCGACGTGATCGGCACGCTCGATTCCGCAGTGGCCCACGCGCCAGCGGGTGGCCTGCACCTTGGCGCCCGCATTGGTGACGCCTATGTCGATCCGCTGGCACTACTCGGCCTCGTGCCGAGGGCGGTGCTGCTGCCGCTCGGATGATCCCTACCTTCTCTTCCCCGCTTTTCTCGACTGATTGAAAGGACCCCGCATGCCCTCGTTCCCCAGCACCTCTCGTCGCACGCACTGGCGGGTGGTGACCGCGATCGCGGTCGCCGCGCTCCTCACTACTCTCCTGCTCTTTCTCGGCGGCACGTCCGCTCGCGCCGCCGAAGCCGGACCTGGCTTCTCCCCAAACGGCCAGGCCAACTCGTTTGTTGGCGCCATGTCGTTCGACGGCAGCAATGCCTACTGCATTGAGCTCACCAAAGACTCCCCCATCGGTGCACCGACGGTGCCGCTCTCGGCAGAGGCACCGATGCCCACCCAACTCGCCGCACTCTCGGCCAACGACCGAGCCCGCCTGAATTGGGCAATCTCAACGACTGGTGCTTCGGCCAACCCGGTCGACGCTGCCGCAACTGCGATCTACGTGTGGTGGCTCGCTGACCCCGCGGGATTCGTCTTGCGGGACCGCAATGATGAGCACTATCTCGGGCTCATCCCTGCCGCCGATCGCACGGCGGTGCGCGATCGATTGGCAGCGTTGCGGTCGGGCGCGGCCGCGATTACGGCCGCGTCGGCACCAGCTGCCGTAAGTATTGAACTTGTCGAGGATGCACGCGGGCTCACGCTTCGCCTCGGTGAAGTAGCTGCCGGGTCGCATGCGATCGTGCAAGTACGTGGCGGCACGATGCTTGGCGAGCGGGTGGCCGATGGCCCCGTAGTTGTAAGCGGCGCCGCGGTGAATGGCCAACGTTTGGCTCCAGTGGACACAGTCGAGATGTTGCTGCCAGCGGGCAGTGCTCGCGAGTTTGCGGTGTCACGCGAGTCGGGCCTTGCCTTTGACGTCACGGTAACCGTGCAATTGACCGACGGCGCGTGGAGTCCGGATTTGCGCGTACTCGTGACCGAGGGGCGGCAATTGCTTATTCAGTCGTCAGTGCCGACAGATGCGGTCTCGCAGGCGCGCTTTGCGCCGGTTGTGATCGAGGATGCACCGCCGGTGCCTTCGGCAACGCCGGATGCGCCAGCTTCGCCCGAGCCGACTCGCACGCCGGTGCCGGAGCCGACCGTGACGCCCGAGCCGACGGACACACCTGCGCCGACTGACACGGCGAAGCCGACGGTCAGCCCGGAGCCGAGTGCCCCTGCCGAGCCAGTGTCGACTCCGAAACCGGAGCCCACGACTACTCCGGAACCGGGTGCTACGCCCGAATCGGCACCAACGACCGAGCCAGAACCGAAGGTCGACGTTGAGTCGGAGCCGGAGCCCCATGCTGAGCCGAAGCCGAATGCCGAGCCGCCAGCGGCCGAGGCGGAGTCACCGGCGCCGACACCTACTTCGACACCCGCATCCACACCGCCGGCGGTGACCGCACCGAAGCCGAGCACGTCGGCACCAGCGCGACCCACCGCATCCGAGTCGCCGACTGCCGCGCCGACAGTGGCGCCTGAGCTGGCGTCGACGGGCGCGCTCTTCGACCCAGTCACCCTCCTCGTTCCGCTGGGACTCTCGGTGGTACTCCTCGCCGCCGGCGGCTGGGCGATGACACGCTCAAAGCGGGTGCTCCGCGACGACATCGAGTCGAGCTGGTAGACGATCTGCACGCTTGCGGCCGCGATGCATCCCTCGTTGCTGGGGTGCACCGCGGCCGTTAGGCGCGCGGATGCGCCTGACGGTAAGTCTCGCGCAGGCGTTCGGTCGACACGTGCGTGTAGATCTGGGTGGTACCGAGGTCGGCGTGCCCGAGCAGTTCTTGCACGCCGCGCAGGTCAGCGCCGCCGTCGAGAAGGTGGGTGGCTGCGGTGTGCCGGAACGTGTGGGGCCCAGCCGGTCCAGTGCCCGGCGAGTGTTCGAGTTGCCGACGCGCCAAGTCGTAGACGGTGCGAGCGTTGATGCGGCGTCCGCGGGCGCCGAGAAAGAGTGCCTCGCCCGCGGATTCCGAGGCGATTGCACGGCGACCGCGAGCGAGCCACTCGACGAGCGCTTCGGCGCACGGGGCCCCGAACGGCACGACCCGCTCTCGATTGCCCTTGCCGATGACCCGCAGCATCCTTCGTTCGAGTTCGAGCGAGTCGAGGTCAAGCGAGCAGAGTTCTGACACGCGGATGCCGGTGGCGTAGAGCACTTCGACGATCGCAAGATCGCGCAGTGCTACCGGATCGCCGGTGGCGGCACGAGCGCGCAATTCATCGAAGATGTCGTCCATGTGCCCGGCCGACACCATGCGCGGGAGCGTGCGTCCGGTCTTTGGAGACTTCAGCCGGCGAGCGGCATCGGGTCCTCGTTCGGTGAGGCGTAACCAGGCGGTGAATCCGCGTGCACTCGATGCTCGGCGCGCGATGGTGGCGCTGGCGAGGCCCGCCTCCGACTCGGCCCAGAGCCAATCGCGGAAGTCTTCCAGGTCGAGGTCAGCGAGGTTGTCGCTGCCGCGCGCTTCGGCGAACGCCACGAAGCCGTCGAGGTCACCGCGGGCGGCGCGAATGGTGTGGGCTGAGCGGCCGCGCTCGAGGTCGAGGGCGCGCGCATAGTCGGCGACCGCGTCCCGGAGCTCACTCATGCGTTCATCGTACGGATGGTGGCGGACGGGGCCGCGGCGACATCCCCTCAACGCGGTGACCGCCGCTCATCATGAGTGGCGGTCACGGCATTGAGTGGAAGTCACACGCAGCGACACCACTCATGAGAGGATGTCGCCAACATGAGGTTATGTCGCCACCATGAGCGGGCTCGTCGGCCGTGAACCCGTTGCGCCGTCCGCCGCCGGGAGGCACCAAGCGGCACTAACTTCGGCGCCACCGTCCCGCTGATTCCACCGCTTCGCCCGCGAGATCGAGTTCGGTGAGGGCTGCGCGCACCTGCGATGCCGTGAGTCCGGCACGTGCGGCCAACTCATCCACACCTCGCCACGAGCGAACGCCGAGGGCGTCTCGCACGCGTACGGCGTGGTCGGATGGGCGCGCCGCAAGCGTAAAGAGCGGCATGGTGATCTCTTCGCCACCGGCCCAGCCGGCCGGAGCCGTGTGTTCGCGCCAAAGTTGGGCAAGCTCATCTGGCGAGGTGATGAGTTCGGCCAGGCCACCGCGCAAGAGGTCGTGGCAGCCCATTGAGGCGGCACTAGTGACGGGCCCCGGAACTGCGCCCACGCCGCGGCCGATCTCAAGGGCATCCCGGGCGGTGTGGAGCGCACCAGAACGTTGCCCTGCCTCGACGACGACCGTAACCTGCGAGAGCGCGGCAATAAGGCGATTGCGCTGCACGAATCGCCAGCGCTGCGGAGCTTGTCCCACTGGCAACTCAGAAATCATGGCGCCGCGCTCAATCAACCGCATGAACAGTTCATGGTTGCCAGACGGATAGAGGCGATCGACGCCGCCCGCGCACACCGCGACGGTCGCGCCAGCCGAAGCGAGTGCGGCCCGATGCGCCATCGCATCCACGCCATAGGCACCACCCGACACGATGGCGAATCCGCGGTCGACCGCACCGGCGGCGAGGTCGCCGGTGACTCGCTGCCCGTAGTCGGTACACGCGCGAGCGCCGACGAGTGCGACCGATTGTGCGCAGGCCCCGAGCGCCGCGACCTTGCCGCGCACCCAGAGCGCGTGCGGGGCCCGATCACCTAGATCGCCCAATTGTTCGGGCCAGTCCGCGTCTCCAGGGATGAGTAAACGCAGTCCTAGCTTCGCGGCATTGCGGCAGTCTTGGGCCGCGCGCTCGAGGTCGTGACGGGGTCGCCAGCGGTCAAGCGCAGCGCGCCATTCGCTGGGGTCACTGACGACCTCCACGAGCCCTGCCGCTTCGATTCGTTCGAGGACTTCGCGCTCGGCACCGGCGGTGAGCGCGAAGATCGCTTCCGGTCCGAGCGCGGCGATCACTGCCCCCGCATGTCGATCGCCTGGTTCGCTCACTCCGGTCCAGGCGGCACGGGTGAATGCAGCGAGCGCGGTCTCGGCGTTGAGTCCCGCATCCTGGTCACGAAGTGGGGCAATGAGGTCGAGCAGGTAATCGTCGCTTGTGGGATGCGGGTAGGTGGCAAATTCGGTCATCTCGGTTCCCGTTGGAAGAAGGTCGATGCGGTGGGTCGTGCGAGTAGCTGGAGGCAGCGTTCGTCTCAGCCCTGTTCGCGAACGCGGTACCAGAGCGCTTCGCCGATGTGGGCTGTGTTGGGCCGGGCCGCGCCGTCAAGATCGGCGAGGGTCCACGCGACGCGCAGGCAGCGGGTGTAGCCGCGCATGGTGACTCGGCCGCGTTCAAGCGCGGTGTCAAGTGCCGCGGTCGCGCCGAGTTCGGGTCGATTGGCGCTGCGCCGAAGCCAATTGCCATCGACCTCCGAGTTCGTCGTCCATCCTGTTCCACGCAAACGTTGGGCAGCCCGGGCGCGGGCTTCGAGGACCCGAGCTGCTGCATCCGCGGTCGAAAACGCACCTCGCTCCCCGGCGGCAGCAAGCCGCGCCACGCTCGCCGAGGGCCGGTCGACCCGCAATTGCAGATCGATGCGGTCTAGAAGCGGACCACTCAGACGCTGTAAATAGGAGCGCTGCACGGCCGGCCGGCAGGTGCACTCGAGCCCGGCCGAACCGGCGTTACCGCAGGGACAGGGATTCGCCGCGAGCACGAGCTGGGTGTTCGCCGGAAACGTCACCGAGGTGCCGGCGCGATCCACCGAGGCCAACCCCGACTCAAGTGGCTGGCGCAGGGCATCGAGCACCCGCCGCGAAAACTCCGGTGCCTCATCGAGAAAGAGCACCCCGTGCGCGGCCAGTGAGACGGCGCCGGGCTTGATCATGCCGCTGCCCCCGCCGACGAGCGCCGCGGCAGACGCCGTGTGATGCGGCGACTCGAACGGCGGCCGCAAGTCGAGGGGCACCGCAATCGGGAGTCCGCGCAGTGAGCGCATCATCGCCACCTCAATCGCGGCCTCCGCCTCGAGCCGCGGCAGAATACCCGCGAGCCGCTCCGCGAGCATGGTCTTGCCACTGCCCGGTGGCCCCACCATGAGCAGGTGGTGGCGCCCGGCCGCGGCCACCATGAGCGCCCGCACGGCCTCATCCATGCCGAGCACATCCGCGAGCTCGGGCACTGGCGCGGGTGACTCCGCGGTAGCCGTGGCGAAGGGCACGGAGGGTTCCGGCTCAATCGTGAAATCGGCGTCGTGGGCGCCGTAGTGCAGGGCGAGATCACGAATTGACGTGATTGGCACCACGTCGATGCCGTCGACGAGCCGCGCCTCATTGGCGTTGTGACTTGGCACGAGCACTTTCGCAAACCCGGCCGCCCGCGCGGCCGATACCGCGGGCAAGACATTCGGCATCGGCCGCACCGCTCCGGTGAGTGCCAGTTCGCCAAGGTGCACATTGTGCGCCGGGGTGTCACTTGTGATCACGCCTTTGGCGCCAAGAATCGAGACCGCAATCGCGAGGTCGAAACCTGCACCGTGCTTGCGCAGCGACGCCGGAGACATGTTTACCGTCACCGCATCGAGTGGCAGCGGTTGCCCTGACGAGTTGAGCGCAGCGCGAATGCGGTCCTTCGCCTCATTCAGTGCCGCATCCGGCAACCCAACGAGCGAAAACCGAGGTAGCCCCGAGGCAATGTGCGTCTCGACCTCTACGGGATGCCCGCCAAAGCCCTCGAGCGCAATGGCCCAAGCTCGAGAGACGCGGCCGCTCATCGCGCATCCTCGCCGCCAACGCCACGCAGATGTGCGATCTCTGGCGGCTGCCCTGGCAGGAGCATTACCGTCACGACATCAAGCCGCAGGCCACCGCGTAGATCGGGGTGCGCTGCTCGCCAGATTGCGGCGACCTGGCGCATCCGCGCGAGCTTCTTTCGCGTGATCGATTCGACGGGATGCCCGAATCCCGTACTCGTGCGCGAGCGCACCTCGACACACACGAGCGCGCGGCCGTCGCGAGCAATGAGGTCGATCTCACCGAAGCGACAGCGCCAATTTCGGTCAAGTAGCTCGAACCCGTGGGCATGCAGAAAGTCAGCGGCGAGTTCCTCGCCGCGTGCACCGGTGGTGATTCGATCCGTCATCTCGCTCCCCTCGCGCGGAGCCAGCGCCCCGTTTCAGCGCTCACCTTGCCCTGCGATGACGAAATTCGCGCCGGGAAACCGTGGGCCTGTGGATGAATGAAATTCCACAGGGGGTGCGATCAGCGTCAACTGTTGCCAGCAAGAGCACACAATGCGTGCAATGAATCGGGTGAAGTCGCGAAGACGTTCGATGGGCGGTATCAGCGCGCGAGGATAGCCATGAAGTGCACGTCGATCCACTCGTCGTCGAAGCGCAGCGCCTCGCGCCCTGTGCCCTCATACACGAAGCCGACCTTCTCATAGACACGACGGGCGCGCGGGTTGAAGTCGTACACCTCAAGGGTTATGCGATGCATACCCATCTTCGTCAGGCCGTGCTCGACGATGAGTCTGGTCGCCTCTGTGCCGAGCCCGCGGCCGCGGCCCGCGGCCCCGATCAACGTACGGAAGCCGCAGGACTCGTTGCCCTCGTCCCAGTTGTTGAGTACGACCTCACCGACGAGCTCATCCGTCGTGTTGTCGATGACAGCGAGCACGAGCCGGTCATCGGCGACGGCCCAAGCGCCGTAGAGCTCGCGGAGCTTTTCGAGCGGCATCCCCGCAGGCTTCTCGGTGCTGGAGTGCACCGAACCGGTCAACCGTGCGACCTCGCCATCATCGCGAATGATTGCGTCGATCGCGTCGGCGTCGTCCGCACGGATAGGGCGAAGCGTGACCAGCTCACCGTAGAGGGTCGGCTTGTCCGCAAATGGCGTTGGCTCCATGGCAACATACTGCCCACGCGGCATCAATGGGGCAACAGAACTTGGCTCCCCTCGCGCGGAGCCAGCGCCCCGATTCGGCGCCCACCTTGCCCTGAGATGACGAGATTCAGGCCGGGAAAACGTGGGCCTGTGGATGAATGAAATTCCAAAGGGGGTGCGATCAGCGCCACTGGAATGGCCATTCAGCGAACAATTCGTGCAAGCTAGCCGGTAAATGCATGACATTCTGCTAGGCACTCACGCAATGTTGATATACAGTCTGTGCTATCGCTCGGCATCCCGAGCCCCGCAGTGTCGCGCCCAAAGGAGCCTCAGATGACGACCGTCGCCGAACGCCTGGCCACCGTGCTTGCCGCCCACGCCACCGAAATCTTCGGCCTGCTTGGCAATGGCAACGCCCACCTCGTCGACGCCATGCTTCGACTCACGCCGCTGCGCTACACCGCGGTGCGCCACGAAACCGCAACGGTGGCCTCGGCCGATGCCTACTACCGCGCCACCCGCAAGCTGGCGCTCGCCACCACCACCTATGGCGCTGGCTTCACCAATATGCTCACCTCGCTCAGCGAGGCCGCGATGTCGCGCACGCCGATGGTGGTTGTCGTGGGCGACGAGCCCGAGGCCGGCCGCCGCCCCTGGGATGTCGATCAGATTGCCCTTGCCGACGCCTGCGGCGCCGCAACTATCGTGGTCACCGCTGAATCGCCTGGCGCCGCCGCACTCGAGGCCATCCAGCGCGCCCGCACCGAGTGCCGCCCGATCGTCCTCGCGCTCCCGTATGACCTGCCCTCGGCCATCACCGACGAGCCAGAGCTGTCGCTCGACCTCGAGGCGCCCGAGCTTCCCGCAGCTTCGATCGAAGAACTGGATGCGGTCGCCGAGCGCCTGCGCACCGCCAAGCGACCGATCATCCTCGCTGGCCGCGGCGCCCTCGAGGCGCAGGCCGAGCTCACCGCGCTTGCCGACTCGCTTGGCGCCATCACCGTGACCACCGCTCCCGCGCGCGGCTTCTTCGATGGACGTGCGCTTGACGCGGGAGTCTGCGGCGGATTCTCGTCTGAGGCAACCGCCGGCTACCTCGCCCAGGCTGACGTCATTCTTGCCGTCGGCGCTGGACTCAACCAGTTCACCATGGGCTTCGGTCGGCTCTTCCCGCAGGCCGACCTCATCCAGCTCGACCTTGCCGAGGCCGCGACGCACCCGGCGGTTTCGCTGTTCGTGCGTGCCGATGCGGCGACTGCGGTACCGGCGTTGCGCGAGGCGATGGCTGACCTCGAGCCGATGACGGCCGACACCTGGGCCGGTATCAACGCCAATGAGGTTGCGCAGGCACAGTTCGACCGCGGCGAAAGCCCCGAGTTCGCGAGCGATGGCCGCCTCGACCCGCGCGGACTCATGGTCGCGCTCGACGCAGCCCTCCCCGAGCAGCGTCTTGTCTGCTCGGACGGTGGCCACTTCATTGGCTGGTCGAACACGCACCTGCGCGTACCCGCGACCGACTCGATCATCATGGTCGGCACCCAGTTCCAGTCAATCGGCCTCGGCTTCCCGTCGGCACCGGGTGCCGCGATCGCGGCCGAAGGGCGGATGCTCGTGGTGCCCACCGGTGACGGCGGCGGACTCATGGCGCTCGCCGATCTCGATTCGGTCGTACGCACCGCCGAGCGCGCCACGGTCGTCGTCTTCAACGACGCCGCCTACACCGCCGAGATCACGCAGTACGGGATGCAGGGGCTCGACGAGCGCCCCATGCTCATCCGCGAAGTTGACTTCGCACAGCTCGCACTCGGTGTCGGTGCCCGCTCGACCGTCGTGCGTTCGCTCGCCGACCTCGAGGAGTGGGCCGCCTGGGCTGCCGGCGACGAGCCCGGCACCTGGGTGCTCGACTGCCGCATCTCGGGCGAGGTGATCGCGCCCTATCAGCGCGAAATCATGGCGAACCTGCTGCGTAAGTAGCTCAGGAGCGCTTCGAGGGCCTCAGCGCACACTGTAACGTGCGTGCTGAGGTTCTCGAAGCGCGATGCCCGTCCCGCGATTTGCCGCTCAGCGCAACAAGTCGCTCCCGGAGCGGGATGACCCGCTGTGAGGCAAATCCGCGGCCGCCAAACTCCGCCGACGCGGCCTAATCCTCGATCGAGAGTTCCTGCGGCAGTTCAAAGTCGTGCGCGTTGAGTTCCTCGACGTTCACATCCTTGAACGTAAGCACGCGCACCTGCTTCACGAAGCGGTCGGAGCGGTAGATGTCCCAAACCCAGACATCGCGCATCGCGAGCTCGAAATAAAAGTCGTTTGCCGCATCCCGGCGATTGAGCTCGACCTCGTTCGCGAGGTAGAAGCGTCGCTCGGTCTCGACGACAAACTTGAACTGCTTCGCAATATCCCGATATTCCTGGAACAGTGCGAGTTCGAGCCCGCGCTCGTAGTCGTCGAAAGCGTCTTCGTTCATAACAACTCAGTCTAGGCCGGTTCGCTGGTGAGGATGCGATGCAACCAAGTTCGTCGGTGCGCCGTGCTCGCGCCATGCTCGCGCAGCGCGTCGCGATGCACCGCTGAACCGTAGCCCTTGTTCGCGGCCCAGCCGTAAGCGGCCCACTGCGGATGCGCCTCAGCGAGCGCGATCATGCGCGCATCCCGCGCTTCTTTGGCGATGACGGCAGCTGCCGCAACGGCCGCACAGTCCCGGTCAGCCTTCGGACGCACCGTCACCGCGAGCGGCGACGAGAGACCTGGGGTGAGCCAGTCGTGCGAGCCATCGAGCAGAATCGCCGCCCGCTCAATGTCCACTCCGGCCTGCCACAAATCACCGAGCGCACGCACGGCCGCCGCCGCGAGACAGGCGCCAATACCGAGTTCGTCGATCTCGGCTGCTTCGGCATAGCCCACCGCTGAGGCGAACGCCCACTGCTGGGCCTCTGGCGCGAGCCGCGCACGCATTTTCGGTGTCAACAGCTTCGAGTCGCGCAACCCCTCGGGATACCCCACAGCAACTTCATCCACGCGCACCGCGCACACACCCACCGCGACGGGCCCCGCCAGCGCCCCGCGACCCACCTCGTCAATACCGATGACCACAGGAGCGGCGCGCAAGAGTTCGGCCTCAACTTCGAGGCTCGGAATGATCGGGCTCACGGCTGCGGTTCGCGCTTCGGCACGGTGGCGAAGGTCTCGGGCCAATTGCCGAGAATTTGCAGGCGATCAAGCGGCCAATTGATGAGGAAGGCCCGGCCGACGATGTTCTCGTAGGGCACGAAACCGCCCGTTGGCAGATCCTGGTGGTAGCGCGAGTCTTCCGAGTTGTAGCGGTTGTCACCCATCACCCACACGGCGTCGCTCGGCACCGTGACGTCGAATTCCATTCCGGATGCGGGCTGATAGGTCGGCACGCGCACGTACGGTTCCGAGATCGGCACATCATTGATGAGTAGCTGTCCGACCGCGTTACAGCAGACGATGTGGTCGCCGGGAAGCGCGATGACGCGCTTGATGAGATGGTTCGTGGTCTCTTCGGGCTTCAGCCCAATCGTTTCGAGGAAGCCATCACCAATCGCCTGCAACAACGGCTTCTCAACCGGCGGGGCCTGGCGCAACCACCCACCGGGGTCTTCAAACACGATGACGTCACCGCGTTCAATGTCGACGAGCTGCGGCACGAGCAGGTTCACGAGCACGCGGTCGTCAACGATGAGCGTCGGGTTCATCGATGCCGAGGGAATGTAGAACGGCTTCAAGAAGAAGGTCTTGACCACCATCGAGATGACGAGCGCCATGACGGCGATCACGAGCACATCGCGCAGCAAACTCGTCAGTGAGTCGCGGCGCACCACGTTGCCCTTAGCATCCAGGCCAATGTGTTCACGCAGGCGGTGACGCGGCTGATGGGAATGCCGCCAAGCACCGAGTACGTCGACGTCCTCCGAGGAGTCGCTCGCACCGAGCTCAGGCAGCTCGTAGTCGTCGCGCACTCGGTCTCCTCGGTGGTGGTGGTCTGCGTGAGTCTACTTGGAAAGGAACAGCCCCCGTGCGTGGCACGGGGGCTGTTGGAAGACTGCGTCGAGATTAGTGCTCGCGCTTCTCCTTGATCTTCGCGGCCTTACCCGAGCGACCGCGCAGGTAGTAGAGCTTGGCGCGACGCACGTCACCGCGGGTGACGATCTCGATCTTCTCGATGATCGGCGAGTGCACCGGGAACAGACGCTCGACGCCCACCTGGAAGCTCACCTTGCGAACGGTGAAGGTCTCCGAGACACCAGCGCCCTGGCGGCCGATGACGACGCCCTGGAAGATCTGGACACGCGAGCGGTTGCCTTCAACGATGTTCACGTGCACCTTGACGGTGTCACCGGGACGGAAGTCCGGAACATCCTTGAGCGAAGCGGCATCGATCTGGTCGATGAGATTGGCCATAGTGGTCAGTCACTCTCTGCGCCGCCACGGGTCGGGCGCAACAAAAGTTGAAGTGAGTGTGCGGTCGCGGCAGAGTGTCCCCCGTGGCAGAGTCGTGCTGCGGCACAGCGTTCAATCCTGCCACATGCCACGCGCGCCCGGCAAGGGCCAAGCTCCGCGAATTCGACTATTCGTTCCGGGGACGCGCGGTCCACTCGTCGGCGGGGCCCTCATCCTGCTTCACCACGTCATCAACGATCTCAGCGTCGACGACCGGGCCGCCTCGCTTCACGTCATCGGGTTGCTCTTGCCACTGCACGCCGGTGTCAATCGTGATGACCTTGCCTGCGTCAGGACCCCAGGCGCGGCCACCAGCCTGGTCGGCACGGTGTTCACGGATGCGTTCCGCTCGCGCCTGCATATTGGCTAGGTTTTCGGCCTGCGAAGCGCGGCCAATACGGGCGATGCCGATGGCCCCGACCACGAAGGCGAGCACCTGCACGACGCCACCCCAGGGCGCCGGCACCGCAGCTCCGACCGCCCAGAGCACAAAGGTGCCGAGGTACCAGACAGCGTCATCGACGCGGTACTCGTTCGAGATGCGCACGCTCGGTCGCAGCCAAAGCATGAGGCCAAGAATGGCCATCTGCAAGAACGACACCGGCACCGCAATGAACAGCGAGAGGAACCCACTGGCTGATTGCAGGAAGATGAGCCAGGCGGCAACGGTCCAGGCGCCAACGACAAACGGCGCGGGGATGCGCATCCAATTGAGCAGGCGACGTAGAGCGTTCGGCATGCCGGTCACGCTACAAAATCTCGCTGAAAAAGTGGCCGCGAACCGGCCAAAGTTCGCCGTGGGCGCAGAGGATTCAGAGGGCGCAGAGGATGCGCTGCCGTTAGCGGAGGAAATCGGCGCGCATGGCGTCGATGAGGCCGTGTCGGCCGGAGGAGCGCATGAGCGCCCGCTGGCGCTCGGCATTCGTGTCATTACCGATCGCGAGCGCCGAGATGAGCTTTGCTTCGCAATCAAGGTCGCGGGCGATCGGCTGCAACTCGTCGATGCGACGAGCGAGCACCTCGCGACCGTTCTGCACGGCGCCCTCGGCATCAATGATGAATTGGGTGTTGAGGCCGTACCGGGCCGCACGGAACTTGTTCTCTTGTACCGCCCAATCGGGCAGTCGACGCGCTGGCCAGCCATTGTCAACGGCGCGCATCGCCTCTTCGGCAACACATTGCGCAAGCGCGGTGACGGCGCCAATCTCAGAGATGGTCGACATTGAGTCGGCGATGCGAATCTCGACTGTGCCGAAGCGCGAAGAGGGTCGCACATCCCAGCGCAGTTCACGCTCGTCGACGATCACGCCGGCGTTGATGAGGCCCTCGGTCTTGCGTTCGATCTCGGCCCAATCCCGGAACGACGGCGGCAGGCCGCCGGTCGGCAATTGCTGAAAGAGCATTGTGCGGTGCGAGACAAAGCCCGTGTCCTGGCCCTCCCAGAACGGGCTGGATGCCGACAGCGCAAGAAAGAGCGGATAGTCGGCAAGCGCCGCACCAATGACATCCGCGACGTAGTCGGTCGAAGGCAAGCCGACATGCACGTGCACGCCCCAGATCGCCAACTGGCGACCCCACTGCTTGGCGCGATCAATGACACGCAAATAGCGCTCATCCGGCACGACGGTCTGCACATGCCAATCGGCAAAGGGATGCGTGCCCACACCGATCGCGGCGACGCCCAGAGGATCAGCGGCACGCACGACGGCTTGACGCAATTGCCGCAGCTCTTCGGTGGCGTCGGCAACGCGATCGTGCACACTCGTCACCAGCTCAATGGTGTTCGTGAGGAACTCCCCCACGACCCGCGGGTCATCGATGGCGCTGACGAGCTCAGCAGCGCGACCGACGAGATCGCCGCTTGCCGGGTCTACAAGCGCCAACTCCCATTCAACTCCGAGAGTGGCACGCCGGGATTCCGCGAATTCCATACGGCACATCGTAGAGCCTTGGCCGCGCCGGGCGCCCACTGCGACGCCGCGTATTGGCTGACGGCAGGAATTAGGTCGGCAGGCGGCGCGAAAATCTGCAAGAATGGACAGCTGAGTCTGCGCTGGCGACCCTCTCTTCGCATCGCGCAGCAGTCCCGAGCCTTGGCCGAGCGTGCCCCACGCCCTTGGTCGTGAGTTCAGAGCTTTACCTTCATTACCTACAGGAGACACGTGTCTGTCAAGATTCGTCTGAAGCGCCTCGGCAAGATCCGGGCGCCGTTCTACCGCATCGTCGTCGCCGATGCTCGCACCAAGCGCAACGGTCGCGTTATCGAAGAGATCGGCAAGTA
The DNA here is from genome assembly GCF_003865375.1 of Gulosibacter macacae. GTDB lineage: Bacteria > Actinomycetota > Actinomycetes > Actinomycetales > Microbacteriaceae > Gulosibacter > Gulosibacter macacae. The sequence continues at coordinate 76,367 of NZ_RQVS01000012.1, forward strand.
CCAGCCGACCCTCAACCCCTCGCTCATCGAGGTTGACTCGGAGCGCGCCCAGTACTGGCTTTCGGTTGGCGCTCAGCCCACCGAGGCCGTGCTCGCCATCCTCAAGCTGACCGGCGACTGGGGCAAGTTCTCGGGCGAAGGCCCGACCGAGTCGCGCGTCGAGCAGCCCTCTGCCAAGGAAGAGTTCGTCGCCGACACGGCGAAGAAGCCCGTCCTCAAGCCGAAGACCGAGAAGGCCGCACCGGCTGCCGAAGAGGCGCCCGCCGCCGACGAGGCTGCTGAGGCTCCGGCTGCTGACGAGGCTGCCGAGACCGCTGACGCCGAGACCACCGAGGCGTAAGTCACATGCTCGCGTCCGCTTTGGAACACATTGTCCGCGGCATCGTCGATCGACCCGACGATGTCCGCGTGGACGCGCGCGATTCCGCACGCGGCGAGGTCCTCGTGGTGCACGTGCACTCTGAGGACCTCGGCCGCGTGATCGGTCGACAGGGCCGCACAGCGAAGGCGCTGCGCACCCTCATCCAAGCGCTCGCCGACGATCGCCGCGTCCGCGTTGACGTGGCCGACGACTAAATTGGCGAGCAAGAAGAGCGGTATCACCCAGCTTCGGGTGGGACGACTTGTTAAGGCGCACGGACTCAAGGGCGCCATCAAACTCGAGCTCTACACCGACGAGCCCGAACGTCGCTTCGTTCCCGGCGCCGCATTCTCATTGCAGGTGCCGACGACCTCGCCCTGGCACGGCCGCAAGCTCATCCTGCGCGAATTGCGCTGGTTCAACGACGTGCCCGTCGGATTCTTCGAAGATGTCGTCGACCGCACCGCCGCCGAGACCCTCGTGCGCGCCATCCTCTGGGTCGACCAGGATGACGCCGAAGAACTCGACCCCGACACCTGGTACGACCACCAGCTCGTCGGCCTCGCCGTCATGGAAGGCGACCGCAAGCTTGGTGAGGTCGTCCGCGTCGACCACTTCCCGGCTCAAGACCTCATCGTGGTGAACACCGATCGCGGCGACGTCTATGTGCCATTCGTTAAGGACATCGTGCCCGAGGTGAACGTCGCCGCGGGTACGATCACGGTGACGCCTCCGGGCGGCCTCTTTGACGACAACGCCGAGATCGCTGACCCGAACTCGAACACAGAACGGGACTGATTCATGCGCTGGGTGGCATTCTCGACCATCTTCGCGGGGATCACCGGCTATCTCGTCATCTTTCTCGCTACCTCGACGCTTGGCGCCGAGCGCTTTGACGGCTTCAACGTTTACTGGGCGCTGTTCTTCGCAATTTCCGGCATCGTGCAGGGAATCATGCACGAGACAACCCGAGGCATCCGCGCCGCATCAGCAGCCGACACGACTCGCAAGATCGTCGATGAAAACGACAACGGCATCGACGACGCCGACGAAATCGTCGTGTCCGAAAGCGCGACCGGCACCGCCGTCATCGAGGTGCTCACCCCCGAAGAAATTGAGGCCGACCGGCGTCGCCAGCTGATGCGCCACGGTTCGCATCGCGTGGATGCGGCAGAGCTCGGCCTGGGTGCACGGCCCCTCCCCACGGCCGCACTTGTCGGCCTCGTCCTTGGCGCGCTCATGGCCGCGACCTCACCGCTGTGGGGCCCGGTGCTCCTGCCCGAGGGCCAGCAGGTGCTCGGCACCGTGCTCATTTCGGTATCGACGGCGCTGCTCGCAGTGCAATCGGCCTTTGCGGGCCTGCTTTCCGGCACGGCGCGCTGGCGTTCGTTCGGGATCCTGCTCACCCTCGAGGCCGCCGCGCGCATCATCGTCGCCGCCATCGCCAGCTTCCTCGGCGACCCCATGGCCGGCTTCATGTACGCGACCGTCGCCGGTGCCGTGGTCGCGCCGCTCATGCTCCCACTCACGCCGCTCGGCCGCGAGGTCGGGCAGTTGCGTACCGATGTGCCGCTCGGCGCCTTCCTGCGCCGCAGCGCCAATGCCATGGCGGCAGCTTCTGCGGCAGCCGTGCTCGTTGTGGGCTTCCCGGTGATCCTGCAGGCCACCCGCGCGGGCACCGAGCCGATCGTGCTCTCGAATCTGCTCCTTGCGGTGTTGCTGACTCGTGCGCCGATTCTCACGCCGATCACCTCATTCCAGAACGCACTTGTCGTGCACTTCGTTGACCGCTTCGACAAGGGTCGTTTGGCGCTCATTGTGCCGGTGGGCGTCGTGCTCGCTGTTGGTATCGTCGGCGCTCTACTCGCTTGGTTCCTCGGCCCGCCGATCATCGAATTCATGGGCGAGGGCTTTGCCATGGGCGGCGACGTGCTCGCCTCGCTCACCTTTGCTGCATCCCTTACCGGCGTGCTCTATGTCACGGGTGCCGCGACGCTCGCGCACGAGGCCCACGGCCACTACGTCGCCGGCTGGTGGATCGCATCCGGCCTCGCCATCGTCATTTTGCTCGCCGTGCCACAGATCGTGCTTGCCACTGAGCTCGCACTCGTCATCGGCCCGCTGGCCGGTGCGCTCTATCACGCACTTGTCGGGATGCGGTCGCGCCGTCATGCGGTCAATGCCGACACCGCTGTCACCGAGGAGGACTAGCCGCCATGCGCGTTGATATCGTCACGATCTTTCCGCAGTTCTTCGACATCCTTGACCTGTCGTTGCTCGGCAAAGCGCGCACGCAGGGGCTGATTGACCTGCGCATCCACGATCTGCGCGATGCCACGCACGACCGGCACCGCACCGTCGACGACACCCCGTACGGCGGTGGCGCGGGCATGGTGATGAAGCCTGAGCCCTGGGGCGAGACACTCGATGGCATTCTCGATGAGGCCGCCGAGCCGCCGCTCATTGTCTTCCCCTCCCCCGCCGGTGAGGTGTTTACGCAGGCGACCGCGCGTCGGTACGCCGAAGAGCCGCACGTGGTGTTCGGATGCGGCCGCTACGAGGGCATTGACCAGCGCGTCTTCGACTGGGCCGCCTCGCGCGCTCGGGTGGAACTCGTGTCGATTGGTGACTATGTGCTCAATGGTGGCGAGGTCGCGGTCATGGCGATGATCGAGGCGTTTGGACGCCTGGTGCCGGGCGTCGTCGGCAACCCGGAGTCGCTGGTTGAAGAGTCGCATGAGTCGGGGCTGCTCGAATACCCGAGCTATACGAAGCCGGCAGCCTGGCGGGGCTATGAGGTGCCCGAGGTGCTGCTTTCGGGCCACCATGCCAAGGTTGCGGCCTGGCGCCACGAGCAGCAGCTTGAGCGCACCGCCCGTGTGCGTCCCGACCTCTACGAGGCTTGGACCGCCGCGCAGGACTAGCGCCTGCATCCTAGAAGTCATCAAAATCGGCCTATCCCGCAATATTGCGGGATAGGCCGATCAGGATGACAGTTAGGGCACGCGCCTAGCGCTTGAGGAAGCGTTGTAGCTTCTCAAGCTCTTCCGGTGTCGGCTGCTGACCACCGGCGCCGCCGCCAAATGCACCCGCGCCGAAGGATGCGCCGCTCGGGGCCTGCGGGGCCGCCGGCTCAATGCTGCGCTTCGCCGGGTTGCCCGAGAACTTCTTCCCCTTGGTCTTCGCCTTCTTACCCGCACCACGCGCCGGCGCACCGCCGCCAAGCGGACCCATTCCGGGCATCCCCGGCATTGCCCCGCGCGCCATCGTGCGCATCATCTTTGACATCTGGTCGAACTGCTTCACGAGGTTGTTCACCTCGGTCACCGAGGTACCCGAACCGCGGGCAATGCGCGCGCGACGCGAACCGTTGAGCACCTTCGGCATCTCGCGCTCGAGCGGCGTCATCGACTGAATGATCGCCTCAATGCGCACAAGGCTCGACTCGTCGAAGTCGTCAAGCGCGGCCTTGGCTTCCTTCGTGATGCCCGGCATGAGGCCGATCATCTTCTTGAAGTTGCCCGCGCGACGCAGCTGCTGCATCTGCTTGAGGAAGTCGTTGAGGGTGAACTGATCCTTGGCGAGCTTCTCGGCTGCCTCACGGGCCTCTGCTTCATCGAACGCGGCCTGCGCCTGCTCGATAAGCGTGAGCACGTCACCCATATTGAGGATGCGCGACGCCATGCGGTCGGGATGGAAGACTTCGAAGTCGTCGAGCTTTTCGCCGACCGAGGCGAACATGATCGGCTGGCCGGTGGTCTGCGCCACCGAGAGCGCGGCACCACCGCGGGTGTCGGCGTCAAGCTTCGTGAGCACCGCACCGGTGAATCCGACGCCGTCGTGGAACGCCTTCGCGGTGGCGACCGCATCCTGACCGATCATCGAGTCGATGACGAAGAACACCTCGTCGGGGTTCACCGCCGCCTTGATGTCGGCGGCCTGCTTCATCAGCGCTTCATCGACACCGAGTCGACCGGCGGTGTCAACGATGACGATATCGTGCTGCTTGTCCCGCGCGATGCGCATTGACTCGCGGGCCACCCGCACCGGGTCGCCGACGCCATTGCCGGGTTCGGGCGAGAACACCGGCACGCCGGCCTGGTCACCCACGATGCGCAACTGCGTCACCGCATTCGGACGCTGCAGGTCAGCAGCCACGAGCATCGGCGAGTGCTTCTGGCCGACGAACCACTTCGCGAGCTTGCCGGCGAGGGTCGTCTTACCGGCACCCTGCAGACCAACGAGCATGATGACGGTCGGCGGCTGCTTTGCGAACGCAATTTGCCGCGACTCGGTACCGCCGAGGATGCGCACGAGTTCGTCATTGACGATCTGCACGACCTGCTGGGCCGGGTTAAGCGCCCGGTTGACGTCGTCGCTCAGGGCGCGCTCGCGCACGTGCGTGACGAAGTCCTTCACCACCGGCAGTGCGACGTCGGCTTCGAGCAGAGCGCGACGAATCTCGCGAACGGTGCCGTCAACATCGGCGGGGGTGAGCTTGCCCTTCGCGCGCAGGTTGCCGAGCGCTTCGACGAGACGATCAGAGAGGTTCCCGAACATGGCCATAATGGGTCGATTCTACCGTCTCGGGCCGTGTCAGGCCGAACTGCCTGAGCTTCGCAGTTTCGCCACACGCGCACGCTCGATTAGCCCGCGGCCCAAATAGCGAGCACCATGGCAGATATGTCTGTGTTGCCCCCGGCTGATTCGCGAGCCTCGCGTAACGGTGCCCGATCGTCTGGGCGCCTCCTTCGCCAGCTCGAACGCCCTGGGGATGCCGTGCGTCACTTCGGCCCGAACTGGTTCACCTCGGTCATGGGTACGGCAATCGTGGGTGTGGCGGCGACGAAGCTGCCGCTCGTCGCCGAGGGGCTCACCGTACCGGCGACGGTGGTCTGGCTCGCAGCGCTGGTGCTGCTGGTCATCGTGCTCTGCCTCACCGCGGCGCACTGGCTGCGCTTTCCGCAACACGCGCGCGCCGAACTCGTGCATCCGATCATGGCGAATTTCGTCGGCGCTGTGTCGATGGCGTTCACTGCCGTGGCCGCAGGATTCCTACCCCTGGGTAGCGCGCTCATCGGTGACGCGGCCGCATCCGCGCTCGCCTGGGCGTGCTGGCTCACCGGCACGGCAATCGGCATCGGCAGTGCGATCTTCGTGCCGATCATGCTCTTTGTGCGCCATTCGCACGATGAGAACGCCGCGTTCATGGGCTGGCTCATGCCGATCGTGCCACCGATGGTGTCGTCCGCGGTGGGCATAGGGCTCGTCGACACGCTTTCAAGCCTCGAGGCGCAGCGCACGCTCCTCGTTGTCTGCGCCATGCTCTTTGGCACCACGATCATCCCGGCGCTCATCGTGATCGGCCTCGTCTGGCAACGCCTATTGCGTTTCGGCGTTGGTCCGGCCCACCGCGTGCCAATGTTGGCCATTGCACTTGGCCCGCTCGGCCAATCGGCAACTTCGGCCATTGCCCTTGGCACCGCCGCCGAGGGCCTCGTCTCACCGACCCTCGCCGCACCGCTCCACGCACTCGCGCTCGCCTACGCGGCAGCAATACTCGGCTTTGCGACGCTCTGGTTCACGATCGTCACCATCCTTGTCGCACGTCAGGCGCGAATCGGGTTGCCGTTCTCACTCGCCTGGTGGTCGTTCACCTTCCCCGTGGGCACCTGCGTCACCGGCTTCGCGGCGCTCGCGCACGAAACCGGCCTCCTGGTCGTAACCGTGGCCGCCCTCGCCACCTATGCGGTGCTGGTCATTGCGTGGCTCACCGTTGCAAGCCGCACGTTCTACGGAGCGGTCGTGACGGGCGAGCTCTTCCTGCCGCCTGAGCCGGGCCGCACCGCCCGCTGAGATTGCCCGCCGCCGCAGCACCCAGCGCAGGCTGGCAGAATCCCACCATGACCAACGGCCCCCTCATCCTTCCCTTCAACGGCGTTGCCCCGCGCATCCACAGCTCGGCCTGGATCGCACCGAACGCGACGATCATTGGCGACGTCGAAATCGGTCCCGACTCGAGCGTCTTCTACGGATGCGTACTGCGCGGCGACTCCGGCCGCATCCGCATTGGTGCGCGCACGAATCTGCAGGACGGCACCGTCGTGCACGTCGACCCGGATGCGCCGTGCACGCTCGGCGACGATGTGACGATCGGTCACGCGGCGATGCTGCACGGCACCACCGTTGGCAATGGCACGCTCATTGGGATGCGCGCGTCGCTCCTCAGCGGATCAAGCGTCGGCGCCGGGTCGCTCGTCGCGGCGGGCGCGGTGGTACTCGAAGGTTTCGAGATTGGTGATCGGATGCTCGCGGCGGGTGTGCCGGCGAAGGTGCGCCGCGAGACGACCGACGAAGAAGCAGCCGGGTTCATCCCGCACGCCGGTAACTACGTGCAGCTTGCGAAGGCGCAGGCGCCGCTCGACGAGGCTCTCACCCTCGACGAGGTGCGCTACTACTAGGAGGCAGCCCTCACTGGGTGGTCGAGTAGCGAAGCGAATTGAGACCCCGCGTTCCCTGCATTTCGATACGGCCTTCGGCCTACTCAATGCGCCAAGGAAACGGCCTTCGACCTACTCGACCACCCAACCCTGGCTGATCGAGTAGGCCGTAGGCCGTATCGAGATCCCGCCCCCACTCACGCCGTGCGATAGCGCAGCAGCCGCATCGCGTTGACGATCACAACGAGTACCGAGATCTCGTGCACGAGCATCCCAATGCTCATCGTCACGCCGCCCGCGAAGACACCCGCAAGCAACAGCACCACGGTGACAAGCGCGATCGCGATGTTCTGCCGCATGACGCTCACGGTCGCGCGGGCGAGCCCGAGCGCATCCGCGACGTGGCGCAGCTGATCACGCATGAGCGCGATATCGGCGGTCTCGACCGCAAGCCCACTGCCAGCTGCCCCCATCGCAACGCCGGTGTCGGCCGTCGCGAGCGCTGGTGCGTCGTTCACACCGTCGCCGACCATGGCGACGCGGTGGCCGGATGCTTGCAGCTCGCGAATCGCCTCGAGCTTGTCGTCGGGGAGGAGCCCAGCACGCACCTCGTCGATGCCGAGTTCGGTAGCAACGGCGCGGGCGACTGATTCGCGGTCGCCGGTGAGCATGACCACGCGGCGCACGCCCCGGCGGTGCAGCGCAGCGATGGCCTCGGCCGCATCAGCGCGCACAGTGTCGGCGACCGCGACGACGCCGCGGACACCACTGTGGTCGGCAACCACCATGGCCGTACGACCGAGTTCGCCGAGTCGTTCCACCTCATACTTCGCGAGAGCGAGGTCGATGCCGGGGAGCTCCTCGGCAACAAGCTCGGGCTTACCAACGACCACTCGTTCACCGTCGAGCACTGCCGTGATGCCGTGGCCGACGACCGGCGCGTAGGCGATGTTGGCGGTGGTGAGGTCGAGGGCGCGTTCGCGAGCGGCTTCGACGATGGGCCGGGCAAGCGGATGCTCGCTGCCAAGTTCGACGCGTGCCGCGAGTTGCAGCAGCTCGTCTTCGCTTGTGCGGCTGTCAAGCGGCACCACATCGGTGAGCTGCGGGCGACCTTCGGTGAGCGTGCCGGTCTTGTCGAGGGCAACGACGTCGATGGTCGCGGCACGTTCGAGGTGTTCGCCGCCCTTGATGAGCACGCCGCGGCGGGCACCACGGCCGATGCCCGCGACGATCGCGACGGGAATCGAGATAACGAGCGCGCCGGGGCAGCCGATGACGAGCAGCGTCAACGCGAGTTCAACGTTGCCGGTGATGAGTCCGGTCACGAGCGCGAGCAGGATGATGCCGGGTGTGTACCACTTCGAGAAGCGGTCCATGAATTGCTGGGTACGGGCTTTCGCATCCTGCGCATCCTCGACGCGGCGAATGATGCGCGCGAGTGTCGTTTCGCCGCCAATAGCGTCGGTGCGCACGCGCAGATAGCCGCCGGTTTGCAGGGTGCCGGCGAAGACCGGGTCGCCCGGGCCTTTCGCTGCGGGGATCGATTCGCCGGTGATGCTCGCCTCGTTGACTGCGGCTTCGCCGGCGAGCACTTCGCCATCGACCGGCACCGTAGCGCCGGCCTTCACGATGACGGTTTCGCCGACGCGCACCTGGGTCGCAGGCGTTTCGATTTCGGTGCCATCGCGTTCGACGATCGCAATGTCGGGAGCGTGGTCGATGAGTTCGCCAAGGGCCGCGCGGGTCTTCGCGAGCGTCGCGAGTTCAAGCGCGTGGCCGAGGGCGAAGAGTGTCGTGACGGCGGCGGCCTCCCAATAGTTCTGGATGAAGACGGCGCCGATCGCGGCGACGGCGACGAGAAGGTCGATGGCGATGACGCGAGCACGCAGCGCACGCACCGCCTTGACCACGATCGGGATGCCGGCAACGGCGGCTGAGGCGAGCATGAACGCATCGCCGGCCCACTGCATCCCTGACCAGATAAGCAACCACGCGATGACCGCGAGGGCCGCGGCCATACCGGGCACGGTCCACTTCGAGGTGCGTAGCTGGTGGAGCGACGCGTTCATGGGTCTTTTCCTTTCTTGGCGGTTCGGATTAGAAGGCGGCAGGAGCCGAGCGGTAGCCGGCGCGGTCGACGGCGGCGACAAGATCGTCGACGCTTACGAGTGCCGGGTCGTGGTCAATTTCGATGCGGGAGCTGGCGTATTTCACTTCAACCGCGTCGACGCCGTCGAGGCGTCCGACCTGCTTTTCGATCTTCTGCACGCAGGAGGGGCAGGTGAAGCCTTCGGCGCGGAGGGTGGTGTGGGTGGTGGTGGTGGTCATGGTCCGGTCCTTTCGTTCGGATGCGGTGGGGTCAGTTCTCAAGGTACGAACGAAGTAGGCCCCTCGCCTTGACGAACGTCAAGGCCTGCGTACAGGCGCGTCAAGGAGGATCGGGACATGCAACATCGCGATCTCGGGCTCACCCCCGTGCACGAATCTCAAGACGATCTCTGCGTCGCGCGCGTGCCGGTGTTCGCCAAGTTGCCGCGCGCAACTCAGCTCGAGATCGCCGGCTACGCCCGCCCACGCAAGCTGCGAGCTGGCGAAGCGCTCTATCGACAAGGGGATGCGATCGCGCAACTGTTCGTTGTGCACACCGGCACCTCAAAGCTCACCCAATCGCGCGCCGATGGCGAGTGGCTTGTGCGCACAGTCGGCCCCGGCGAAGTCGTCGGTGAGCATGCCTTTCTCACCGGCGCTCGACCCGATGACACTGTGACGGCGCTCGAAGATTCGCAGATGTGTGTGTTCGATCACCGCGACCTCGGGCGCATCATTTCAGCGCATCCGCAGGTCGCGATTGAGATGTTGCGCGCCGTGAGCACTCGTTTACAGCGCGCTGAGCGGCGCATCACGGCACTCGCCGGCACGGATGCCGTGACCCGCCTTTCCGACTACCTGCTCGGTTCGCCGTTTGCGCGCGACGGCGAGACTGCGGTGGTGACCCTGCCGATGACCAAGCGCGAGGTGGCCTCGTATCTCGGCATGACACCCGAGTCGTTTTCGCGGGCGCTCGCGCGGCTCACAAAGAGCGGCGCCATCGAAGTCGACGGCCCGCGCATCCGACTCCTCGACCCAGCCAAGCTCACCAGCTAGTCACGCACCGCAAGTGGCCCTCTTGTGGCGTTCACCCCCACCCATGCGTGGGGGTGAACGCCACGAGAGGGGTAGAAACGGCAGTACGTGTGCGTCATGGCGTGAACCTCGCGTACTGAGGCTCGCGAAGTGCGCCCTAGTCTGCGATGAGGCGCTTACCGAGCACGGCGACCTCGTTCACCGCATAGCCAAGGTGGTCGTAAAACGCGAGCACGCTGGTGTTGTCGCTGCGCACCATGAGTTGCAGCTTCGGGCATCCCTGAGCTTCGAGTCGCCGCTCGATCTCGGCCATGAGCGCGCGCCCGATACCGGCACCGCGATGCGAGGGCGCGGAAGCCAGGTAGTACACCCAGCCGCGGTGTCCGTCGTAGCCACCGAGCACGGTGCCAACGAGCACTTCACCATCAGCGGCCTCGTCAGCGAACGCCCCGAGCAACAGCTCCGGCCAGGTCGCGAGCGCCCGCGCGAAATCAGCGTGCGGGTCATTCCACGGCCGGGTCAACCCCACCTCGTGCCAGAGCGCGACGGCAGCATCCGCATCCGCATCGCCGAGCGGTCGAATCGCGAACGTCACGCGTCGCCGACGAGCTTCTCGGCAAATACGTGCGGCGTGAAACCGGTGAGGTCGTCGATCGACTCCCCCGTGCCAATGAGTTTGATCGGCAACCCGGTGCGTTCCTGCACGGCGAGCACGAAGCCACCCTTGGCCGAACCATCCAACTTCGTGATTACAAGCCCGGTCACGCCCGAATGCTCGATGAATGCCTCGGCTTGCGAAACACCGTTCTGGCCGGTGGTCGCATCCAGCACGAGCAGCACTTCACTCACCGGGGTGAGCTTCTCGACCACTCGGTGAATCTTCGTGAGCTCATCCATGAGCCCGGCCTTCGTCGGCAGGCGACCGGCTGTGTCGAGAATGACCATCTCGATGCCCTCACGCATCGCGATCTCAACGGTCTGATAGGCGACCGAGGCCGGATCCTGCCCGTACTGTTGCGGCCGCACAATGCGCACATCCGCCCGCATCGCCCAGGTATCGAGCTGTTCCACGGCCGCTGCGCGGAAGGTGTCGGCGGCGCCAAGCACGACCGTGCGACCAAAGTTCCGCAAGAAGCGCGCGAACTTGCCGATCGTTGTCGTCTTGCCGACCCCGTTCACGCCGACCACGAGCGTCACTGCCGGCCTCGCCGAGAGGTTGAGGGTCGGGTCAAACTTCGCGAGGCGATCTTCAATGGTCTCGCGCAGCATCCGCTTGAGGTCGCGCGGGTCGGTTGTGCGGAATCGTTCGACCTGTCCGCGCAGCTCTTCGAGAATCTCGTCGGTGATCACCGGACCGAAGTCGGCGAGCAGCAATGCATCCTCGAGGTCGTCCCACGTCGACTCATCGATCGTCTGTCGACCAAACATGCCGCGTAGTGCACTGCCGAGTGACCAGGAGTTCCGTTCCGCCATGGCCCCAGGTTACGCGACCTGACTTGTGGCCGTGGGAGGATGCGCTTGGTAGCGACCGCACCGTTGAGCACTAAGGAGCACGTGATGCGCATTGGCCTCATTCGACACGGCGAGACCGATTGGAACGCCCAGTCCCGCCTGCAGGGACGCACTGATGTGCCACTCAACGACCGCGGTCTTGAGCAAGCAGAGGATGCGGCGCGCCTGCTACGCGGACACGGCTGGAGCGAGATTTACGCCACTCCCCTCTCCCGAGCGCTGCGCACCGCCGAAATCATCGCGGTCGAGAATGGCCTGCCGCGCCCGAGCATCGCGCCAAACCTCGTCGAGCGCAGCTTCGGTGAACTCGAGGGTGCCCCGGTCTACGACGACAATGGTGAACGCCTGCCGATCGACCATCCGACGGTCGAACCCGAGCCCGAGGTCGTCGCCCGCGCACTCGCGGCGCTGCGCGAAATCGCTACCGCCCACGACGATGATGCCGAGGTGCTCGTCGTTGCCCACGGCTCGGTCATTCGCCTCGTGCTCACCGAGCTTCTCGGCTGGCGAGCGCCGCACATCTCGAATCTCGCGATGTCGGTGATCGAGACTGACGACTCTGCGGCAGCAGGTTTCGTGGTGCGCTCAGCGAACGGATATCTAATCGCCTAGGTCTCAACCCGGTCACGACGTGTACTCTTGGGGCCGGTGAAGGGGAGTATTCCTCTCGCGGCGTGTTCGTCATCACGAATCCCACCACTGGGGTTCCGGGCTCGCCGGCCGCAATGCGGCGGAAGAGACCTTCAGAGATGTTCTTTGCGAACCCTGGAGGCTTAGTGGGTCACGTCGATATTTGGATCTGGGCGATCAGTGTCGCGGTCGTAGTCGGATTCTTCTTCTTCGACTTCTATTCGCACGTCAAGCACGCGCATGTGCCGTCGATGAAAGAAGCTGGGATGTGGTCCCTCTTCTATATCGCGATGGCGTTCGTGTTCATGTTCCTCGTCGCTTGGCTCTGGGACTGGAACCACGCGGGTGATTTCATCACCGGTTACGCGACCGAAAAGGCGCTGTCAGTCGACAATCTCTTCGTGTTCTTGCTGCTCATGACGAGCTTCAAGGTGCCCGATATTGCGCAACAGAAGGTGCTGCTCATCGGCATCGCAATCGCCCTAGTGATGCGCACCGCGTTCATCATCGGTGGCGCGCTCATTCTTGAAGCCTGGGCCTGGGTGTTCTACATCTTTGGTGCCTGGTTGCTCTTCATGGCCGTGCGCCAGTTCATCGATTCGTTCAAGGATGAAGACCCCGAGATGCCGGGATGGGTGCAGCACATCAAGCGCTTCGTCCCCGCGTCTGACCACTACAACGACGACAAGTGGAAGATCGTCGAAAACGGCAAGAAGATGTGGACGCCGCTCATCCTCGTGGTGATCGCGCTCGGCTTCACCGACCTACTGTTCGCACTTGACTCGATCCCGGCGATTTTCGGTATCACGCAGGAGCCGTACCTCGTGTTCATGGCGAACGCGCTGGCACTGCTGGGTCTGCGACAGCTCTACTTCCTTATCCAGGGACTGCTTGCGCGCCTCGCGTTCCTCGATCTCGGGCTGGCGTTCATCCTCGGCTTTATTGGCGTGAAGCTCGTGTTCCACGCACTCCACGTCAACGAGGTGCCATTCATCAACGGTGGCGAGCCGGTGCTCTGGGTGCCCGAGATTCCCACCTGGTTCTCGCTCGTGTTCATCTTCGGCACGCTCGCGATCGCTGCGGTCACCTCGCTCATCTACGCGAAGGGCGTCGAGGTCGGTAAGGCCGAGGCGAGCGAATCGACTGAGTCGGTCGAGCCCACTAAGCCCACTGAGGCATAACGACGCAGAGGCATAACCGCGCACAAGTATGGGCCTCGTGGTGAAGTCGCCCACCCATGGGTGGGGAACTTCGCCACGAGGCCCATACTTGCCTCCAGCGAGAACTACGGCAATTGACGCTCGTCGACGCCGTTGTACACCGACAACGGACGAATGAGCGCATTGGCTGCGTTCTGCTCGAGCACGTGCGCCGTCCAACCGGTCACGCGCGAGGCGACAAACAGTGGCGTGAAGGTCGGGGTGTCAAAGCCCATGAGGTGATAGGTGGGCCCGGCCGGATAGTCGAGGTTCGGCTGAATCCCCTTGCGCTCGGTGAACTCCGCCGCGAGCGCACGATAAAGGTCGAGGATGTCCTGCCGACCGTAGTGCTCGATCATCCGCTCCATCGCCGCCTGCATCGTCGGCACGCGCGAGTCACCGTTCTTATAGACCCGGTGCCCGAAGCCCATGATCTTCTTCTTCTCAGCGAGCGCCTCGTCGAGCCACGGCACCACATTGTCGGCCGAGCCGATCTCGGCGAAGGTGTGCATCACAGCCTCGTTCGCGCCGCCGTGCAGGGCACCCTTGAGCGCCCCAATCGCGCCGGTGACGGCCGAGTAGATGTCTGAGGTGGTGGATGCGATGACTCGCGCCGTGAAGGTCGAGGCATTGAACGAGTGCTCGGCATAGAGCACCATCGACACCCGGAATGCGTCAACGACCTCGGGAGCGGCCTCTTCGCCGAACGCCATCCAGAGGAAGTTCTGCGAGTAGTCGAGGTCGTCGCGCGGTTCCACCACGTCGAGCCCGTGGCGGCGGCGCTGGTCGTAAGCGACGACGGCGGGAAGGGCTGCGAACATCCGCTTTGACTTCGCGAGGTTTGCCTCGGCCGAGTTGTCTTCGGTGGTCGGGTCGTTCGCGCCGAGCACCGACACTGCCGTGCGCACCACATCCATCGGATGTGCCTCAAGCGACAGCCCGTCGATCACCTGGCGGATCTCGGGCGTGAGGGCGCGGCCAGCGCGCTCATCGGCAACAAACGCGGCGAGTTCATCCTCGCTCGGCAGCTCGCCGTGCCAGAGCAGCCACGCGACCTCTTCGAACGAGCACTTGGCCGCGAGGTCTTGCACCGGGTAGCCGCGGTAGAGCAGCGAGTTCGTCTCGGGGTTCACCTTCGAGATCGCGGTGTAGTCGACCGGCACGCCGGCGAGGCCCTTATAGATTTCCTTGGTTTCCATGGTGATTCCTCTCTCAGCGTTCGATCTGGAAGTTGAACACCGAGGTGTCGAAGTGGTTGTAGGCCTCGTAGTCGAGGAGTTCGTAGAGATCAGCGCGGTGCTGCATCTCGCCGAGCTTGTCACGCAGATGTCCCTTTTCGCTGATTTCGTCGAGCGCGCGGCCCGTGGCCCCCATCGCGATGCGCAGCATCGACACGGGCCAGATCACGAGGTTCATGCCGACATCGCGCAGTTCGTCGACCGAGAACAGCTCGCTCTTGCCGAATTCGGTCATATTGGCGAGGAGCGGCACATCGACCGCCGCGCGCATTGCCGCGAACTCGTCGAGTGTGCGCATTGCTTCGGGGAAGATCGCATCGGCCCCGGCATCGACGAGCGCCTTGGCGCGGTCGAGTGCGGCGTCGAGCCCTTCGGCGGCGCGGATGTCGGTGCGCGCCATGATGAGTAGGTTCGGGTCACGGCGCGCGTCGACGGCGGCGCGGATGCGCTTGGTCGCAGTATCGACGTCAACGACCTGCTTGCCGTCGAGGTGACCGCAACGCTTGGGGTTGATCTGGTCTTCGATGTGTAGACCCGCGAGTCCCGCATCTTCGAGCTCTTGTACGGTGCGCGCGACGTTCATCGGTTCGCCGAAGCCGGTATCGGCGTCAATGATGGCCGGGAGTTCGGTCATGCGGGCAATCTGGCGACCGCGGCCGGCGACCTCGCTCAGTGTCGTGAGTCCGATGTCGGGCAGGCCGAGGTCGGCGGCGAGCACGGCACCCGAGATGTAGACGCCGTCGAAACCCTTATGTTCGATGAGTCGTGCCGAGAGCGGGTTGAAGGCGCCCGGGAACTGCAAGAGCTCCCCGCTCGAGAGCCGTTCGCGGAAGGCCGCGCGCTTGTCGGCGGCTGGCGTGGAGGCGTAGAGCATGTGCCGGTCTCCTTAGAAGATGCCGTCGGCGGGACTCGCGATGAGCAGCCCCTCGCGGGCAACGATGGTGAGTTGGCCGAGTTCATCGGCGCGCAGTTCGGGCAGGCGCTGGGCGACCGAGAGGAAGCGCTCGACCTCATCTTCGCCAAGCACGTCGGTCGCGAGCGTGCGGAACTTCGCGATGTACTGCTCGCGCGCAAAGGGGCGGGCACCAAGGGGATGCGCGTCGGCGACGGCGATCTCGTCGGTGATCACGTTGCCATCGTTGAGGGTGATGACGACGGCGCCACCGAAGGCCTTCTCGCTGATGTCGAGCGAGTGGTAGCGGCGGGTCCACTCGGCGTCTTCGCGCGTGGTCACCTTCTGCCAGAGGGCCACGGTGTCGGGACGGCCAGCGCGCTCGGGCGCGTAGGAGTCGACGTGGTGCCAAGCGCCGTCTTGCAGGGCGACGGTGAAGATA
The DNA here is from genome assembly GCF_003865375.1 of Gulosibacter macacae. Classification (GTDB taxonomy): domain Bacteria; phylum Actinomycetota; class Actinomycetes; order Actinomycetales; family Microbacteriaceae; genus Gulosibacter; species Gulosibacter macacae. Next base: position 92,204 of record NZ_RQVS01000012.1, read on the forward strand.
TAGGGAATCGAGTGGTCGAGCGTCTCACGCGAGGCGGTCGGGTCGTACTTCTGCGGGTCGTTGGCGCCCGAGCCGATGACGTAGTGCGTGTGGTGCGAGGTGTGAATAACGACCGACTCGATGCGCTCGGGCGACGAAACGAGTTCAGGATGCTCGCGGTTGAGCTTGCGAGCAAGGTCGATCCAGGCCTGTGCCTGGTATTCGGCCGAGTGCTCCTTGGTGTAGGTGTCGAGGATGGCCCGCTTGACCTCGCCGGCCTCGGGCAGCGAGATTTCGTAGCGCGCGTCGGGGCCGTCGAGCATCCACGCGATCACGCCGTCTTCGCCCTCATAAATCGGGGTGGGGCTCGTCTGGCCGCGCATGGCGCGGTCGACCGCTTCGACAGCCAACTTGCCGGCGAAGGCGGGGGCGTGCGCCTTCCACGTTGAGATCTCGCCCTTGCGCGACTGACGCGTGGCGGTCGTGGTGTGGAGGCCCTGGCCGATGGCCTGGAAGATCGTCTCGGTGTCGAGACCGAGGAGCGTGCCGATGCCAGCCGATGCTGAGGGGCCAATGTGGGCGACGTGGTCGATCTTGTGCTTGTGCAGGCTGATCGACTTCACGAGATCGACCTGCACCTCGTAGGCGGTGACGATGCCGCGAACGACGTCGTTGCCGGTGAGGCCGCGGGCGTTCGCGAGGTGCTGGGCGACGGCGACGACGGCCGGAATGTTGTCTGCCGGGTGCGAGTACTCAGCCGCGAGGAAGGTGTCGTGGTAGTCGAGTTCGCGCACGGCCACGCCGTTGGCCCAAGCTGCCCACTCGGGGCTCGTGCGCTCCCCCTGAGGCAGGCCAAAGACGTTCGCGCCCTCGCCGTGGCGGGATGCGGGGTGAGCGGTCGCCTGGCCACGAGCGGCCACGATCGGGGCGCGGTTGAGCGAGGCGGCAGCCACTGAGGCGTTGTCGATGACGCGGTTAATCACCATGTCGGTGACGTCGTCGGTGACCTCGACCTTGTCGGCGGCGATCTCGGCAAGCTTCCACGCGAGCTGGTCTTCGCGGGCGAGTTGCTCTTCGGAACGGTAGACGCGAACTTCGTGCTGCTTCATCGGTTTCCCTTCGGGGTGGCGGTAGCGGTGTTGGGCTGGCGTGGTGGGATGCGCTGGAGTGCGCTGTGGAGACTGCGGTGCAGGTGGATGCGGGTGGCGTCGGCGGCCAGTTCGGCGTCGCCCTCGAGGATGGCGTCGACGACGAGCAGGTGCTCTTCGGCGGCCTGGCGCATGCGTGCCGGGTCGTGTTGTGCGAGACGACGCACGCGGGCTGAGTGCAGGCGTGCGCTGGCGAAGGCCGTCGAAAGGTAGGCGTTATCGATGGCTGCCTCGATGGCGTCATCGAGTGCATCCACAATTGCGAAGTAGCGCGCGAGCCCTTCGGCGCCTTCGTCGAGAAGTGCGGGTGCGGCGAGCAGTTCGCCACGCAGCTGCTCGAATGCTTCGGGGGCGCGGCGGCGAGCGGCGAGGGATGCGGCAGTGCACTCGAGTGCGATGCGCAGCTCATAGAGTCCGCGCACGCGGTCGGAATCGAGTTCAGAGACAACGAGCACGCGTGGCGATTGTGCGGTGACGAGGCCATCGGCGATGAGTCGCGAGAACGCCTCGCGAATCGGCGTGCGACTCACGCCGAGGCGGGTCGACTGCTCAACTTCGGCGAGCACTGCGCCGGGTTCGAGGATGCCATCGAGGATCTCGTCTCGCAGCGTGGCGTAGCTGCGATCGCTTGCGCGCATGGCACCTCCTCGTGCTCGGCATGATGCTAATTCGAGTGAATCTCGATTTATGTATACATTACGTCGAGTTTGCACGAACGCAAGCGCAGAATTGAGATTTTTTGCATACACACAGACGCGCCGCCACAGTGACTGTGGCGGCGCGTATGCTCACGAGGTCGAAGAACTACGGCAGGAAGCCGAAGCGGCGCGCTTCAACGACTGCACCGTGGCGCGAGCGCTGACCAAGCTTCTGCATGGCCGCCCCGAGGTAGCTCTTCACGGTCGACTCGGTGAGCCCGAGCTCCCGAGCAACTTCCGCGTTCCGTAGGCCCACAGCGACATAACCAAGCACATCCAACTCGCGCGGCGAAAGCCGTACCTCGGCCGGGCAGACCGCCTCGGTTGACACCAGCCCAGCGATGCGCTGCTCAAGCACACGCAGGCGTCCCACGATTTCGGGGTTCTCGACAGCGGCCGCAATCGACCGCAGTTCCGCGTAGCTCGTGCGCAATTGCTCGAGCTGCGCTGGGTCAAGCTCAGGTGCATCCTGCACTGCCCGCCGCTGCTGATGCGAGGCGACCTGCAAGCGCACCCGCTCGGCATCGTCGCGTGCCGCGAGCGCCCGCTGCAGCTTCGCCGCAATGCGCACCGCGGGCTCAATCGAGACGTTGCCGACCGACACGTCGTTGCGCTGACCACCGTAAATGACTCCGCGCACCTGATTGTCAACAATGACCGGCACCGCGAGCAGGGTCGAGACACCTTCGCTGAGCACCTGGCGGTCGTAGTCATGGGTGATCACCCGCGAGGTGCGGTAGTTGTTCGTGATGCGCGGCTGACGATCGCTGATCGATCGGCCACCGAGTCCACGGTTCACCTCAACGTTGAGGCCAACGAGATTCGGAGTGCGGTGGCCGCGCAGCGTCGACACGTGGATGCCATTCGACGAGGAGAGCCCGCCGAACACCAGCGGGAACGCGCCTGAGCTGCTGAGCTCGCTCACAGCGAGATCAAGCAGCTCGTATTCGGACTTCATCGTGCTTCGTTGCATGACGGGATACCAACTTCCGGGGGTACTGCGACGTCAGTCGGGCTTCGTACCGTGAACCCTAACACCCGCTTCGGCCTACCTCGGCGGCGGAGTTTTCCAGATCGCAACGACGCGACCACGAATGAGGTTTCAATGACTGACGCCCTGTTGACCCCAAATCAGCCCGTGCGCGATGACCACTACGCTCCGGTGTGGCAGCGCAGCATCGACGACCCCGAGGGGTTCTGGCTCGAAACTGCCGAGCTCATCGACTGGCACCGCAAGCCCACGCGCGCCGTCGAAATGCGCAGTGACACCGAGTGGCGTTGGTTCCCCGATGGCGAGTTGAACACCTGCTACAACGCCGTCGACCGCCATGTTGAAGCCGGCAACGGCGACCGCACCGCAATCATCTACGACTCGGCCATGACCGGCACCCAATCGCGCATCAGCTACGCCGAGTTGCAAGAGCACGTCGCGCGCTTCGCGGGTGTGTTGCGCAACGCCGGCGTCGGCGTCGGTGACCGCGTGCTCATCTACCTGCCGATGATTCCCGAGGCGATCATCTCGATGCTCGCCTGCGCGCGCATCGGCGCGATTCACTCGGTCGTGTTCGGCGGTTTCGCCTCGAGCGAGCTCGCCGTGCGACTCAATGACGCCGAGCCCAAGGTCATCGTCACCACCAACGGTGGCCTCGAGCCGAACCGCGTCGTCGAATACCTGCCGATTATCGAGAAGGCACTCGCTCGCTCGAGCGACAGTGTCGAGACGGTCATCGTGGCCGAGCGCTCCCGCATCCCCGGTTCTGCCGCTGACTACCAGGGCGGCCCGGTGCGCTACCTCGATTGGAAGGAAGCCGAATGCGCGGCCGAGCCGGTCGCTCCGGTGCCGGTGCCCGCGAACCACCCCGCCTACATCCTCTACACCTCGGGCACCACCGGAAACCCGAAGGGCATCGTGCGCGACACCGGCGGCCACGCCGTGGCACTGACCCGGTCGATGTCAAAGATCTACGGCATCGGCGCGGGTGATGTGTTCTGGACCGCATCCGATGTCGGCTGGGTCGTCGGCCACAGCTACATCGTCTACGCGCCGCTCCTCGCTGGCGCGACGACGCTCATCTACGAGGGGAAGCCGGTCGGCACCCCCGACTCGGGCGCCTTCTTCCGAGTGATCGAGCAGTACGGCGTCAAGGTGCTCTTCACCGCGCCGACCGCCGTGCGCGCAATTCGACGCGAAGACCCAGAGCTTGAAGGCGCAAACCGCCACGATATCTCGAGCCTCGAAGCGCTCTTCCTCGCGGGCGAGCGCACCGATCCCGAGACCTACCACTGGCTCAACGACGGACTCCACTGCCCGGTCATCGACCACTGGTGGCAGACCGAAACCGGCTGGGCGATCTGCGTGAACCCGCGCGGCATTGAGCTGCTGCCATCGAAGCCCGGATCGACCTCGGTGCCCTGCCCGGGTGTTGATCTGCGCATCCTCGATGCCGCTGGCAACGATGTCACCGAGCCCGGTGTCGAAGGGAATATCGCACTCAAGCTGCCGCTGCCGCCCGGGTACCTACTGACCGTCTGGGGCGACCCCGAGCGTTTCAGCCGCTCCTACCTCGAAGCGTTCCCCGGCTACTACGCCACTGGCGACTCGGGCTATGTCGACGAAGACGGCTTCGTCTACGTCATGGGTCGCACCGACGACGTCATCAACGTCGCCGGCCACCGCCTCTCGACCGGCGCGCTCGAAGAGGTGCTTGCGATGCACGATGCGGTTGCCGAGGCGGCCGTGGTCGGTGTCGCGGATGCGCTGAAGGGCTCGCGCGCGTACGGCATCGTCACGCTCAAGCACGGCTTCGAGGTTGAGGATGCGGTGCTCGAGAAGGAGCTCGTCGCCCTCGTGCGTGAGCACATCGGCCCGGTTGCCGCGTTCCGCGATGTCGCGGTGGTGGCACGTTTGCCGAAGACCCGTTCCGGCAAGATCCTGCGCAAGACCATCCGGCAGATTCTCGACGGTGAGAAATACCAGGTGCCGCCAACCATCGAAGACATCACGGTGCTCGATGACCTGCTCGCACTCGCGCCCCAACCCGATGTCGTGCCCGCCACCGGCATGTTCACGGTGCCCATTCGCACCGTGGCGCAGAACTAAACATTCGCTCTTCCCCATTTCCGTTCATCCATGTGGCAAGGAGGCCCCATGCAGGAAACCGAGACGGCAACGCCAGGCGTTGTCGACTATGTGAAGATTCAACAGACCCCCAAATTCCAAGCACTGCGTAAGAAGCAACGGTCATTCGTATTTCCGATGGCCATCTTCTTTCTCGTTTGGTATTTCGCCTTTGTGTTGCTCGGCGCCTTTGCGCACGACTTCATGGCGACCCCCGTGTTCGGCAATATCAATGTCGGACTCTTGCTCGGTCTGATGCAATTCGTCACGACCTTCGCGATCACCATGTGGTACGTGCGGTTCGCCAACCGCTCACTTGACGAGGATGCTGCCGAACTGCGCGGCGACCTCGAGGCTATTGAGCGCGGGGAGGCGCAGGCATGAACATTGATTTCGCCCACATCGGCACGGTGCTCGCCGACACGGTTGCGGTGGTGGAAAACAACCCCATCCTCAATATCTCGATCTTTATCGCGTTTGTGTGCGTGACGATGTTTATCGTCGTGCGGGCGAGCAAGAACAATAAGTCGGCAGCTGACTATTACGCCGGTGGCCGCTCGTTCTCGGGTACGCAGAATGGTTTCGCAATTTCGGGCGACTACCTTTCTGCCGCATCCTTTCTCGGCATTGTCGGCGCAATCGCGATCAATGGCTACGACGGGTTCCTTTACTCCATTGGATTCCTCGTGGCGTGGCTGGTGGCGCTCCTGCTCGTTGCCGAGCTCATGCGCAACACCGGCAAGTTCACGATGGCCGATGTGCTCTCGTTCCGGTTGAAGCAGCGCCCGGTGCGCATGGCTGCGGCCACGACGACGCTCGCGGTGTGCTTCTTCTACCTGCTCGCGCAGATGGCCGGCGCCGGTGGTCTGGTGTCGCTGCTGCTCGGTATCAACGACAAGGTCGGGCAGTCGCTCGTTGTCGCCGTCGTCGGTGTGCTCATGATTGTCTACGTGCTCATCGGTGGCATGAAGGGCACGACCTGGGTGCAGATCATCAAGGCCTGGCTACTCATCGGCGCTGCGTTCGCGATGACGCTCTGGGTGCTCGCGCTCAACGGCTTCGACTTCTCGCAGGTGCTGCAGCACGCGATGGATGCATCGGAGAAGGGCGCCGCGGTGCTCGCCCCCGGCCTGCAGTACGGCGGCAAGGAGATTGACTTCCTCTCGCTCGGCATGGCGCTCGTGCTCGGCACCGCGGGTCTCCCCCACGTGCTCATGCGCTTCTACACCGTGCCGACCGCGAAGGAAGCCCGCAAGTCGGTCGTCTGGTCGATCTGGCTCATCGGTGCGTTCTACATCTTCACCCTTGTGCTCGGCTACGGCGCCGCGGCGCTCGTCGGCCCCGAAGTAATTCAGAACGCGCCCGGCAAGGTGAACTCGGCTGCACCGCTGCTTGCTTTGCAGCTCGGTGGCCCGGTGCTGCTCGGTTTCGTGTCGGCGATCGCATTTGCGACCATCCTCGCGGTGGTGGCGGGTCTCGCGATTACTGCTGCGGCCTCGTTCGCGCACGACATCTACGGCAGCGTCATCAAGAAGGGCAAGACCGACCCCGAGACCGAGGTGAAGGTCGGCAAGGTCACCGTGGTCGTGCTCGGTGTCATCGCGATCGCCGGTGGTATCGGCGTGCAGGGTCAGAACATCGCATTCCTCGTGGCGCTCGCCTTCGCGGTCGCGGCCTCGGCGAACCTGCCGACGATCCTCTACTCGCTCTACTGGAAGAAGTTCACCACCCGCGGTGCGGTGTGGAGCATGTACGGCGGGCTCGCATCCTCGCTCTTGCTCATCTTCTTCTCGCCGGTGGTGTCGGGCACGCCGACGTCGCTCTTCGGTGAAGGCGTCAACTTCGCGTGGTTCCCGCTGCAGAACCCGGGCATCGTGTCGATTCCGCTCGGCTTCTTCCTCGGCTGGCTCGGTTCAGTGACCGCCCGCGAGAAGGAAGACCCGGTGCTCGCCGCTGAGATGGAAGTGCGTTCGCTCACCGGCCACGGCGCAGAAGCCGCCGTCGAACACTAGTAGCTGGATGCATGACCCTGGGCCCTCGGAGCGCACGCTTCGAGGGCCCAGGGTCTTTCCGCGGGCTTGCTCCCCGCAATTGGGAGCGAGAACCACAAGTGGGAGCCCCAGCGGACTCCCACTCGCAGTTTTCGCTCACAGATGGGGATGCGGCCCGGCAGGGCTGA
>NZ_RQVS01000013.1 GCF_003865375.1 Gulosibacter macacae
CCCGCGGACCCCAGCTACACCCTCAACTGCGAAGAGCCCCATAAGACGTGGCTCGGGAGCCGTTCGTCTTTCCTCCTACGATTCAATAGTCAAACAATGTTTGAGAGTGAACGTGGCGATTCGCAGTGACTGGGCTCGCAATATTCGCGCCCTCGAGAGCGGGATATTCGACGCCAGAAAATGACTTCAGAATTGCCTCGAACACTCGCGCAGCGCCTTCCGGAGGAACCGCCATACCTATTTGTCGACGGACGCTCTCCTTGGTGCCACAGAAAACGTGGTTATCTGGGAAAGTCTGGAGGCGTGCTCGCTCACGGTTTGTCAGGGCTCGGGGCTCATCCCAGTGGTACATGTGTGTGCCTCCGCCGCCGGAGCCAGTGACGGTGTATGCCGGGCGATTCGGATTGAGCCTCTTGTAGATGTTGCTCAAAGTTGCGCCCTTGACCCGCAAGAGTAGGCCCGCCGATTCGAGGGCGGCCTCGCCGACACGTGCTTGCATCTGGAAGACATTCTCCCCGGGATTCGTGAGGTCGAGTCGATCCCGGACGACGGCAGATACTCGCGTGTGTTCGTTGTTCTTAACGCCGATCGGCATCGGCTTCATAAGCGCATCGCTGGCCGTCACATAGTTTTCTTTCGAATGCGTCGGAGCCGGTACACGAAACTGAACATCCAAGTCGGCCCGGATTCCAACAACAATGACGCGGTGACGGGCTTGAGGGAGACCATACTCCTCGAAGCGGTACAGGTGCGGAGTGACGACGTAGCCGGCTCCGGCCATCTCGCGAAGGATCTGCTCAAACTCCGCGGAATGAGTCGACGTGCGAATCCCGCTCACGTTCTCGGCAAGGAACCATTTCGGCTGACGCATGCGCAACATCTCAACGCCATACGCATAGAGGGGTCCGAACTCGCCGCTAAACCCTTTTTGCTCACCAACGGCGGAAAAATCGTTACAGGGGAATCCAAACGTGAGCGCGTCGAACGCTGGCGGCTTGTTCAAGTCGAACTCGCGTACGTCCTCAAGATAGATGTTGTTCGGGTCGACATTGGGGAAGTTTTTGCGATAGGTGGCGCAAGAGTCCGCGTGATAGTCGGTTGCCCAAGTGTGTTCGATCTTGGCGTCGATCCCGTCGATCGCGAGCGTGCGGTTCGCGATTCTTGCCCCTTGTCCCAGTCCGCCTGGGCCGCAAAAGAGTTCACCGAGCTTGAATTCGTGCAACACGAAGTCTCCTTCCAGGCCAGGAACTGGCCCATAACGCAGCTTAGCTGCTCCCACGCACGGCACTCGAAGTGAGTATGTCGTGAGCCTCCGACATCGCCAACTAACGCAACCCAGAGCCAAGGTCTTCCCTTGCTCTCCATGAACCTCACTCTAGGAAGGTTGGCTATCTGGCGCAGCTTGCAGCACCGGGTCGAGAGAAATCATCACGCGTCGGGGACTATTTCACTCCCGTGACTAACCAACGATCAGTGAGCGCGCGGAACACGAGCGTCGCCCCGCGCACGGTCATGAAGCCGCCACCGAACGCGATCCACAACCAAATGAGCGCTGTGGCGCCGGTCGGTGCGGCCGAAATGAGGAGCCACACGAAGATGCCAAACGCCACCATCGGCACGATGCCCGCCCAGGCGAGATAGCGCACATCCCCGGCACCAATGAGCACGCCGTCGAGCACGAACACGATGCCACAAAGGGGCAGGAACACCGACATGGTCCAGATCGCGGCGGGGAGTACCGCGAGTACCGACGGCTCGCTCACGAAAATCGGGCCGACGACCGGTGCGAGTAGCGACATGAGCGCGCCAAGCACCACCCCGACCCCAGCGCCCCACCAGCAGAGCGTGAACGTGAGCCGCTTCACCTCGCGCGCCTGGCCCGCGCCGAGATCGTGCCCGACCATGGCCTGCGCGGCGATCGCGAGCGCATCCAGGGCAAAGGCGAGCAGGTTGTAGATCGTGTAGGTGATTTGGAAGGCCGCCAGCTCAGTTACGCCGAGTGCCGAGGCTGACCACACGAGCATGAGCAACGAAATGCGCAGGGTGACCGTGCGCAGCATCATCAACGCGGATGCGGTGAGCATCGACCTCGGGTCGCCAATGCCGGGTGCGAGGCTGACGCCGTGGGCGGTCGCTGCGCGCATCGTGATGACGACATAGGCGACCGCCATGAGCGTTTCGGTGACAGCGGTGCCGAGGGCAGAGCCGGCGATGCCGAGCCCAGCCGGATAGATGAACACGTAGTTGAGTCCGGCATTGACGACCGCGCCGATCACCGCGATGACGAGCGGGGTCTTTGTGTCTTGGAGTCCGCGCAGGAGCCCGGTCGCGGCGATGACGATGAGCATCCCGGGGAGGCCCCACATCGAGACGGTGAGATAGCTCAGCGCCGCCTGCGCGACACCGGGGTCGCTCGTGAAAGCGGCGATTGTGGGGTAGGCGAGTGCGAGCCCGCCGAGGAGGAGCACCACCCCGATGCCGAGCCCGAGCCACATCCCGTCGATGCCCGCCCGCACCGCGCCCGGTTTGTCGCCGGCACCGAGCCTGCGCGCGACCATCGGGGTCGTCGTGTAGGCGAGGAAGACCATGAGCCCGACGACGGTGGTGATGATCGTTGAGCCGATTGACATGCCTGCGAGCACCGTCTCGCCGAGGTGGCCGACCATGGCCGTGTCGGTGAGCACGAATAGCGGCTGGGCAATGAGCGCGCCAAGCGCCGGTACCGCGAGCGCGAGGATGCGCCGGGCCATGGAGCCGGTCGGCGGGGCAGGGGTCGTCACCCGTCCATCATCCCAGCGGCGGCGCGCCGCAAGTGTCATCAGCAGGGCCGCATCCTGATGACATCTAGGGACGGCTAGGTACCGACCTTGGCCACCGGCTGCCGCAGAATGGTCCGCAACTTCTCAGGCGCCACCCGCCGAGCATCACTCAGATAGATCTCATGATGCTTGCCCACCGGACGCAGCCCGGCCGCAGGCATGATCTCGTCATGCATCCGCGCGAGCACCGGCCCTTCCTCGTCGTATGGGCCCACGTGCAGCGTCTGCAGACACCTGCCCTCAGCCAACGCCAACAACCGCACCAACGCCAACGCTGCCCCGCCGCCCGACTTCGCCCGCACGGCCGCGATCGCAGCATCGACGTCAGCCGCCCCGAGCCACTCCGGCACATAGAGCAACACCGTCCAACTCCAGGCCGACTTATCCCGCGCGCTCGTGAACGCCGCGTATTCATCAGCCCACCACAGCGCCTCAAGCGGCGGCACCACATAGTCGCGCCCGAGTTCCCGCTTGCTCCAGAACTTCAGCGCATAGGCCACCGGATACACCGCCTCGAGCGCCTCGCGGTACGCCTGCGCCCTATTCGGGTCTCCGACCCCATCCACGGCAAGATACTGCGCAGCAGGCAGCACCAGATCATCAATGCGACCCCGCCGCGCCGAATACCCCGGCAGCACCCGCTTGAAGTCGACTTTCGCGGCACCCTCGCTCATGCACTCATCTTCGCCTGACTACGCTGGGCGCCATGACTGCCAATGACGCAACGCTCGCGAGCGGCATCGACCGCGACCTCATCGACGACGCCATCCGTCCGCAGGACGACCTCTTCCGCCACGTCAACGGGCGCTGGCGCGCTGAGGTTGAGATTCCCGCCGACAAGAGTTCGTACGGCTCGTTCCACGTGCTCGCCGATGAAGCCGAGTTGGCCGTGCGCGCGATTCTCGAAGAGAACACGGATGCGCCCGAGGGCACGCCCCTGCGCAAGGCCGCCGATGCCTTCGCCGCGTTCATGGACGAAGACCGCCTCAATGCCCTCGGTGTGAACCCGATCACCCCCGACATCATGCAGGCGCTTGTGGTCTCGTCGATTGACGAGTTCCTGTGGCTCCTCGGTCGCCAGGAGCACCAGGGCGTCGGCGGCTTCTTCGGCATGTACGTCATTGGCGACGCCGGCAACCCCGACACGAACGCGATCTACTTCGAGCAGTCGGGCCTCGGCCTCCCCGACGAGTCGTACTACCGCGAAGAGCAGTACGCACCGATTCGCGAGGCCTACCAGGCCCACATTGCTCGGATGCTCGAACTCGCCGAGGTGCCGAGCCCGGCCGAGCGTGCGGCGCGCATCCTCGAGCTTGAGACCGCCATCGCCTCGCACCACTGGGATAACGTGCGCACGCGCGAGGCCGACCTCACCTACAACCCAACCACACTCGAAGAGTTCCTCGCCCGCTTCGAGGGGCTCGACATGCCCGGCTGGTTGCAGGAGTTGCAGGCGCCGGCGGGCACCTTCGATCGGCTCATCCTCAACGAGCCGAGCTTCGCCGATGGCCTCGCGACGCTGCTCGTTGAAGAGCGCCTCGATCAGTGGCGCGATTGGCTGATCTGGCGCATCGTGTCGAGCTATGCGGCGGTGCTCACGCCCGAAATCTCGAAGGCGAACTTTGATTTCTACGGCACGACGCTCACGGGGGCGCCCGAGCAGCGCGCCCGCTGGAAGCGTGGTGTCGGTCACGCTGAATCGGTGCTTGGCGAGGCGATTGGTGAGGCGTATGTGGCCCGCCACTTCCAGCCGAGCGCCAAGGCGAAGATGGATGAACTCGTTGACGACCTCTTGGCCGCCTACCGCGATTCGATCAACGAACTCGAGTGGATGACCGATGCCACTCGCGCCAAGGCACTCGAGAAGCTCGGCAAGTTCACGCCGAAGATCGGCTACCCGCCGAAGTGGAAGGACTACTCCGCCCTCACCATGCTGCCGAACGACCTGGTCGGCAATGTGCGTCGCTCGGCGGTGTTCGAAGCGGCGCGCGAGTTCGCGAAGGTGGGCCAGCCGGTCGACCGCGAACTCTGGCTGATGACGCCGCAGACGGTGAATGCGTACTACCTGCCGCACCAGAACGAGATCGTTTTCCCGGCGGCGATTCTGCAGTTCCCCTTCTTCGTTGAAGATCGGGATGCGGCGGCGAACTACGGTGCGATCGGCGCCGTCATTGGCCACGAGATCGGCCACGGTTTCGACGATCAGGGTTCGAAGTACGACGGTGACGGCCGCCTCGAAGACTGGTGGACCGACGCCGACCGCGAGGCGTTCGAACAGCACACCGCCTCGCTCATCGACCAGTACAACGAGCTTTCGCCAGAGTTCACCGATGGCGCCAAGGTCAATGGTGAACTTACGATCGGCGAGAACATCGGCGACTTGGGCGGGCTCGGCATTGCTTGGAAGGCCTATCAGCGTCACCTCGGTGGCGCCGAAGCCCCGGTCATTGACGGGATGAGTGGAGCCGAGCGCTTCTTCCTTTCGTGGGCGCAGGCTTGGCGCGAGATTCGTCGCCCCGAGATGCTCAAGATGCTGCTCGCGGTCGACCCGCACTCGCCCGCCGAATTCCGCTGCAACCAGATTGTTCGCAACCTCGAGCCGTTCTACGAGGCGTTCGGAGTCACCGAGTCAGATGACCTGTGGCTCGCGCCGAATGAGCGCGTCGAGATCTGGTAGCTGCAACGCATCCGATTCTCGGTGCATCCATTCACTGAATCGTGACCAGGCGAGCGATAGCCTGGATAGGTTCGACTGCCCTCACCATCGAGGGCGCACTCAGTGCCACGACTGCGAATAGGTGCGATTTGCGCCTCGAAAGGAACGACTCATGAAGTTCACGACGAAGCTCTCGCTGGTTGCCGGCTTGGCTGCCGGTTACGTGCTTGGCGCCCGCGCAGGCCGCAAGCGTTACGAACAGATTGCCGCTGGCGCTCAGAAGCTGTGGCAGTCGAAGCCGGTGCAGAAGCAGGCCGAGAAGGTCATGGGTCTGGTTGACCAGTACGTGCCGCAGGCCGTCGAGGGCGGATTCTCGCTGCTCGGCAAGGGCGCCTCGGCCCTCACGAAGGTCGCCACCAAGTCGCGCCAGCGTCAGAGTGCCGCGCCGGCGCCGACGGGTTCCGCTGACAACCCCGCGTAACGAACCTCCGCGTCAAGAAAGGACACTCGCATGAGTGACTACGATCGCTCACCCGACGAGCCCAAGCGCGGCCCGTTCCCGAACGCTGAAGAGCCGGTGCGGCTCGGACGCTTCAACCCAAAGTCGCGGCAATCGGTGGGCACGCTTGCCGGCCGGTTGCCCCGTCTCGCCGCCGATCTCGCCAAGGATGAGATCGAGCACGCGAAAATTGAGCTCAAAGAAAAGGCAGTCAAGGGTGGCACCGCGGCGGGCCTGTTTGGCATCGTCGCCTTCTTTGCCCTGACCCTCTGGGCCGTGCTCATTACGGCTGCCATCCTCGGGCTCAACACGGTGTTCGCCCCGTGGCTCTCGGCGCTGATCGTTGCCGGGGCGCTGTTCATCATCATGCTCATCGCGGCGGTTGTTGCGATTGCGCTCTTGAAGAAGATGAACGGAGTCATGCCCTCTGAGAGCATGGCTTCCCTCAAGCAGGATCTCAACGCAGTGAAGGGACTTGGCAAGTATGAGTAACGACGCATCCACCACGCCCCGCGGTGCCGCGCAGCTGCGCCGCGACATTAGCTCGACCCGCCGCGAACTCGCGGAGACGCTCGATGCGCTCGAGTACAAGCTCGACGTGCCCGCGCGCGCGAGCGAGTGGATCGACGACCGCGTCGACCAGGTCAAGCGTGCCTGGGACGAAAACCCGGGACTCGTCATCGGCATTGCTGCCGGTGCCGCGACGATCGTGATCGGCGTGATCGCCGGCGCCTTCACCCTGCCGCGTCGCGGCCGCTAGACCGCATCCCACCCACGCACGTCACGAGAAGCAAGCGAGCGCAGATGACCACCGAATTTGACACCGAAGCCGCACCGGTACCGACCTACGGACTCATCCTTGAGTTCGCCGAGACCGAGCTTGTTGAGACGAAGGCGCGCGCCGATGAGGCCGTGCGCACGGTCGAACAGCTCGAAAGCGTGATTGAAAGCCTGCGTGCCGAGGGCGTCGAAGTGCGTGGGTTCTACGACCTCACGGGCTTCGGCGATTTCGGCACGGTGCTCGTCTGGTTGCGCGCCACAAGCGTCGACGACCTGCAGTGGGCACAGCGCCAGCTGCAGCGCACGCAATTGCTCGGCGACACGGTGCTCGCCCGCAGTCGCGTCGTGGCCGAACTCACCGAACTCGACGAGATTCCGGGTTCGTGGATCAATGTCGTCGACGCGGTTGAAGCACTTGACGACGACTTCGAGGTCTACGGCGTTGACGGCGACGAACTCGACGACGACGCGCTGCACGAACTTGAAGCCGAGCAACTCGACGAGCTCGAGGAACTCGAAGAAACAGATGACGACGAGGACTACTCCGCCGAGCCCGGCAGTGCGATGCTCTCACTGCATGCGAGCATCGGCATTGGCGACCTGCGCTACGTCGTCATCGCCGAAGCCGAAGCTCCGATCGGTTTTGTCGGCGAGCTTGGCCTGCCCTTCGGTGATGACCTTGCGCTCGATGCACTCGAGGGTGGCATCGTTGGCCGTCACATCACCTCGGCTGAACTTTTTGAGGTGCTTCGCTGACGATGACCTTCGTCTCCAGCCCGCCGCCCGAGTTCGAGGCTGTTCCATCACCCACCCAGCCACTGCGTGGGCTCAAGGTGCTCGTCCCGCGGGGCGGCACATTTGGGATGAACGTGGCTGATGCGGTGCGGGCCCGCGGGGCTTTCCCGATCACCGCGCCGCTGATTAACTTTGCGAGCCCATCACCACTCGATGCCCCGAAGCTCAGCGCCGCGATCGCGCGGCTTGAGAGCGGCGCCTACCAATGGGTCGCGGTGACGAGCCAGACCGCAGTCGACGTCATGCACTCGATGCAGGTGACGGTGCCCGATGGCACGCTCATCGCTGCCGCCGGTGAAACCACGGCGCAGGCGCTCATGACGGCTGGCTACCGGGTCGACTTCGTGCCGACCCACGACAACTCGGCGAAGGGCTTGCTTGTCGAGTGGCCCGAGGCGAAGCGCCGAGCGCCGAAAATCTCGGTGCTCTGGTTGCACTCGGAACATTCGATGCCGGTACTCGCGCGCGGCCTTGCCCGACGCGGCCACGCGGTCGACTCGGTCATCGCCTATCGCAGCCTCGGTGTGCCAGCCGCAGAGTCGATCCAGTACGACATTCGCAATTCCCGCATCCGCGCCGTGCTTGTGACGAGCGGCTCGGTTGCCGAACAGCTCGTGAAACAGTTCGAGCACATCCCCGACGACATCATGCTCGGTGCCATCGGCCCGCGCACCGCAAAGGATGCCCGGGCACTCGGCCTGCGCATCGATGTGGTCGCCCGACAGCGGTCGGTTGCCTCGCTTCTAGACGGTCTAGAATGGCTGGTGGCGGGTGAACCAATGCCCGAAACCGCAGCGATTGATCTGCCGACGCTCATTGCGATGCAGACCATCGCAGCTGTTCGCGATGAAGACGTTCCGGCCGCCGATGAGCCGCGACGTACTAGCGGCGCCATCCCGCTGCCCGATTCGGAGTCAACTCAGTGAAGTACTACCTGCGCATGCTGCTCGTGTGGTGGCGTGCCCGTCGCGCACCGGCGCGCGAAATGAAGGACATCGGCCGAATCCCGTTCCGTGTCGGCATTCGCGATATCGATGTTCTCGGCCACATGAATAACGGCACCTTCCTCACGGTGCAAGATCTCGGTCGTCTTGACTGGATGCTGCGCACCCGCACGCTGCGTGCGTTTCAGTCGCGCGGTTGGAACGCTGTGGTCGCGCGACAGACGATCGCCTACCGCCGCTCGCTCGATTTCGGGGTTGACTACATCCTCGAAACCCGCTTTCTCGGCGTGGATGAGCGCAACTTCTACATGGAGCACCGCTTCGTCAGCGGCGGACAGCTCTGCGCCCAAGCATTCGTGGTCGGCCGCTTCATCAGCAAGAACGGTGTTGTGCCGATGGCTGAGATGTACGCGGCGATCCCAGAACTCGCGGAATTCCACGACCTCGTGCCGGCCTGGGTGCTCGACTGGGGCGAAGCGGCAAGGCTTCCCTCGGCCGGGAGCGATGTGCCGAGCGTGTGGAGTAACGAACCGCGCGCCTAGCTCGGTCACCTGCGCCGGGGGTGTCGCACACGGCCAACACGGCCTGCGTTACTAGGCTCGCAAGTATGCAGAGCCCGCCCTCACCGGCTGGGTCGAATCGCGATGCGAATCGACCTGACCCGGAACGTCGTGACGGTTCGGCACTCAGGGATGAGCGTGCCGATCTGGTCCGCGGTGTGCTTGCGCGCCGCATCCCCGCTACTGAGGGACCGGTGGCGCCGGATCCAGAGCCGCCAGCCGAGGCCGAGCCACCAGCCGAGTCGCCAGCCGAGTCGCCAGCCGAGTCAGCGCCGCTGAACGCGGAACCGCTCGCCCCGCAGGCGGAAGTCACCGTCGCCGAGGCGCTTCCGCATGCGCTCACTGAACTGCAAGCCTGGGCGCAGGTGCGCCTTGCTCGCGCCACCGAACTTGCCCACGCCCAGGAGGTCGAGCAGCGCGCCAGTCGCCGTGATCGACTCGACCCGGCCGATGACCTCACCCGCGCCCTGCGGGATGAAGACGGCCCCGACTTCCTGCGCCGCTTCGTTGACGGCGTGATCCGCCCCGAAGATCTGCTCGCCTCCGGCTTCGGCATGAGCGATCTCGCCGACCAGGTGCCGCAGGGACTCACGGCCCGCACCCGCCGCACCCTCCGCCTCGGCGCCTTTGCGGGCCCCGGTGCCCCCTTCATCGCCGTGCCGATGCTACGGCGGGTGGCGTCGTCGCTCTTCGCGGGCGAACTCACCAGTCGCAGCGAACTCAGCGCGGCACTCGGCCGGGCCGATGATCGCGGCGCGACCACCCGCATCCGGCCCCTCAGTGAGCCGCTCCTCGGCAACCGCGGCACCTCGGCGCAACTTGACCGCATCCTCGACCTCATCGCTAACCCCGCCGTCGCCGAAATTGAACTCACCCTCGCCGACCTCGACCGGCTCGGCAACGACTGGGATTTCGAGGGCACCGCCGATCGCGCGGCTGGCCGACTCGCGGGCATGCTGCTCGAGGCGACGCACACAACCGAACCGACGTTTGTGCAATTGCGGGCGACGAGTTCGCGCGATCTCGAACTTGCCATTGAAACGTTCATGCGTGCGCTCGACGCCGAGGGCCTCGAGCGCACCGTGGCCGGCATTGCCATTCCCGCTGACCTGCCCGAATCGGTGACGCTGCTGCGTCGTCTCGCGGGCTGGGCGCACCTGCGCCGGGAAGACGGCGGCGCCGCGATTCGGGTGGCGATTGTGCGGCTTGCCGACCACGCCCCCGAACTCGCCGATGCGAAGTTGCGCGGACTCGAACCCGGTTGTTACGTCAACCCCGCCGATGTCGATGCGAACGCCGTGCGGCTCATTGATGCCGTACTCGCGACCGAACATCGCGGCACGCTCGAACTCGAGGTCGAGTCGATGATGCCGATGGATGCGGCACTCGCGGTGCACCTCGCGGGCCTGCGCGGAGCGTTCGCACCGGTTTCGGTGGTCGTACACGATGGCGACGGCAGCGAACTCCCCGAGCGACTCGCGGCCCTCGGTGCGGTGGTGCGGATGCGCATCCCGCTGCTGTCATCGGCCGGTCTGCGCTCGGCCGTTGGTTACCTTCAGGAGCGCATCGGCTCGGCTCTGCAATCGATGCGGGTCGATGACGTGCCGGCGGCCGGGGCCGCATCGCTTGCCGAGCGGCGCCTGAGCGTGGCTGTCGAGCGGGCGAGCGAACTGCCCGTTGGACCGGCCCGCGTACAGCACCGCGTGAACCCCGAGGATGCACCGGGCGTGACCGCCTCCATTCCCTACGAGCTCTTCCCCGCCGGG
This sequence comes from Gulosibacter macacae, assembly GCF_003865375.1. Classification (GTDB taxonomy): domain Bacteria; phylum Actinomycetota; class Actinomycetes; order Actinomycetales; family Microbacteriaceae; genus Gulosibacter; species Gulosibacter macacae. The sequence goes on from NZ_RQVS01000013.1 coordinate 10,820, forward strand.
CTCTTCGAAGATGAACCCGAGGCACCGCGCCGAGACTGGAGTGAGTCGTTCATCGCCGCCGCGCCGATCACGGTGCTCGAAGACGCTGACGAAGCCACGACCATCCTGGGTCGCAAGCGCGTCGACGGCTCGATTGAGCTTGCTCCGGCACCAAGCGCCGCCGAAGTCGCGAGTGATGCCGAGCCGGGGGATGAGGTTGCCGTTGCGCCCGGTGCGACCGACGCCCGCAACCTCACCGAAATCGTGCTCGGGTTGCGGCAGGGCCGGCGCCTACGCAATACCTTCCGCAATGATCCCGTGTCAGACCCGACGCAGCGGTCGGTACGCGAGTGGGCTGACCGCATCCGCCGTCGCGCCGTGCACTCCGAGCTCGGGGTCGCCGAAGCGGCCTCGCACCTCGTGAGTTCGGTCGAAGAGATTCGCGACACGCTTGATCGTGCCCACGAGGCCGGGCTCGAATGGTCGAAGACGAGCGGCTGGGAACGTGCGGCGCTCCTCGAACGCCTCGCCCGAGCCGTCGAAGCGAACCGGGCCCGGCTCATCGAAGTGGCAATGAACGAGACAAGCCTCACCTTCGCCGAGGCCGATGCCGACCTCAGCCACGCCATCGACCTCGCGAACCACGATGCGCACCTCGCCCGCGAACTCGACCGGATGCAGGGCGCCCGCTTCGAGCCGGTACACCTCTCGGTCGCCGTGCCGGGCTGGATTCCGCCGGTGTCATCGACCGCCGCGACGATCTTCGCGGCGCTCGCGGCTGGAAGTGCCGTCGTGCTCAAGCCATCGCTGCGCACGCAACGCTCCGCGGCCATCCTCGCTCGCGTCTGCTGGGCCGCAGGCGTCTCGCACGAACTGCTACAAGTGGCGTCATGCGATGACCGGCTCATCACCGAAGAGCAGTTCGGGCGCGAACTCATCACCGATCACCGCGTGGAACGCGTGCTCATGCAGGGTGCCTACGAGACCGCCGCGCGCTTCCTCGAATGGCGACCCGATCTGCCGCTCATCGGCTCCTCGGGTGGCAAGTCGTCGGTGATTGTCACGCCCGCCGCCGACTACGACCTCGCCGCCCGTGAGATCGCGCGCTCGGTAGTGTCGTCATCGGGGCAACATCCCACGCGGCCTTCGGTGGCAATTCTCGTTGGCAGTGCAGCGCGTTCGCAGCGGCTCACGGCGCAACTCGTTGATGCCATCGAATCGGTGCGTATTGGCTACGCTGCCGACCCGGCCGTGGTGGTGGGGCCGCTGGTAAGCCGCGCCAATGCGAAGCAGGTCGAGGCGCTCACCGAACTCGCGACGGGGGAGCGGTGGCTGCTCGAGCCACGCTCGCTCGATGACGCCGATCGGCTCTGGACCCCGGGCATCCGCGTTGGTGTGGTGCCCGAGTCACCTTCGGCGCGCCACGATGCGCAGGTGCCGGTGCTCAACATCATGACCGCGCGCACGCTCGCCGAGGCCATCGAGATGCAGAACCGGCTCGACTACGGGCTCGCCTCGGGGCTCTTTTCGCTCGATCGCGCCGAGATCGCCGAGTGGGTGCAGGGCGTTGAGGCGGGCAACCTCTACGTGAATCGCGATCTGCTCGGTGTCGACGTGCAGCGGCATCCATCGGGCGGTTGGAAGCGATCGATGATTGGCACGAAGCTGAAGTCGGGCGGGCCGAACACGCTCATCCACCTTGGCAAGTGGCGCGCGCACACCGGCGAGCAATCGCACACGCTGCACCTGCGGGGTCTGGAAGAAGCGACCCAGCGGCTTATCGAGGCGATGCAGGCGAACCTGCCGTTTGATGACTTTGAGCGGGTGCGCCGCACGGCGCTGAGCTGCCAGATCGCCTGGAACGAAGAGTTCGGTGAGGTGGTCGATCGCGCGGCGCTCGGCTTCGAACGCAATCTCTTCCGGTACCGTCCGGCGCGCTGCTATATTCGCGCGGCGAGTGACGCGGATGCGGCCGATCTCGGTCAGGTGCTCGTCGCGGCGACGGCGGCCCGCGCGCCAATTCTCCTGTCGACGGCGGCACCGCTGCCGAGTTTGCTCGGACGCGAGTTGGCGTTGCGCGAAGCGTCAGTGACGGTCGAATCTGATGAGGCGTTCCTCGAGCGGATGCGGCTGGAGGGGCTCGCGGAGGCACCGCGGTTGCGATTGATTGGCGGCTCACGCAGCGAGGTGTGTTCGGCGTTGCGCAATGGCGTCGATATCGCGGTGTTCTCGGATGATGTGACGCTGGCCGGGCGAGTGGAGATGCTGCCGTTCCTGCGGGAGCAGGCGATCTCAATCACCGGCCACCGTTACGGCCACCTCGACGAGCGCGTCGCCGAACTCTTCCCCCACGAGCGCCTCGGCGAGTAGGCGCGCCGGTGGTCTCGATCACCTTCGCTTCGCTCCGGCACTCGACCACCCAGGAATCTTGGTTGGTCGAGTAGGAGCGGAGCGACGGATCGAGGCCGCGGCGTCCCGCCCGCGCGGCCGCCCCACCTGGTTGGTCGAGTAGCGCAGCGTATCGAGACCCCCGCCTACGCGCGTGGGCGTCGCCTCTTCCTACTCAGCGCCGGCAAATCCTCAAACCGCCCTTCAATCAACGCCTCACGCTTCGCGCGACTCCAGCCTTGCACCTGTTTCTCGAGCGCAAACGCTTCAGCGACGGTCTCGCACTCGTGATGAAAGACGAGCTCGACCGGTAGGCGACGGCGCGTGTACTCCGCGCCGAGGCCCGAGCTGTGTTGCTCGAGCCGCGCTTCGAGGTGGTTTGTGCTGCCGACGTAGTAAGAGCCGTCAGCGCATTTGAGGATGTAGATGTGTGGCATGCGGTGAGGATGCAGCTGGTGACTTGGATGCGCTGTGACTGTCCACAGGTGTCGGTGCGGGGGAGCGTCTCGATACGGCCTTCGGCCTACTCGACGAACCAAGTAGGGGAGGCGGGGCGTCTCGATACGGCCTTCGGCCTACTCGACGAACCAAGTAGGGGAGGCGGGGCGTCTCGATACGCTTCGCTACTCGACGAACCAAATAGGGCCTACTCGAGGCCCCTGCCTACGACACGACAGTCACGCGGGAGACGAGTCGGTGGGTGGCTTCGGGAGCGAGCGTGACGGCGGCGTCGCCGAGCATGGCGGCTTCGACGCAGACGAAGCCGCGCCACTCGCCCGGTCCCAGGTCGCCGGGCGCCGCATCCGGACCGCAATTCCACACGACCGCCTGCGCAGCGCCCTCGCGCTCGATGCGCAGAGTGCGCGACCAGCCAGCATCCACAATCTCAATCGGCGCATCGACCGACTCATAGATGCGGTCGACGAGCCCACCGAATTCGATCCGCGCCGCCGCCGGCGCGGGAGCCCCGGCAACCTTGTCGAAGAACGGCGCCTGCTCTAGCCCGCGCACCTCAATCGCCGTGACATCTGACACTGCAAAGTAACTATGCAGCGCAGCTTCGACGAGCGCCTCCGCATCCCCAAGATTGCGCGCCGTCAACGCCACCTCAAGCGAGGCGCCATCGCGCGCCGTCGCGAACTCGAGCTCGATTTGGGCAGCCCGCCCCGCCGCATCCGTGTCGACGACGAGCCGATGCCGAGTTTGGCCAGCCGGTGCCTCGAGCACCTGCCACACTGCAGTGCGCGCAGGCCCGTGGCTCGGAGAGCGACTGCCATCGGGTCCCGTGGCAAACCACGGCGCACAGATCGGCACGCCACCGCGCCACGCCCTCGTCGCCGACGACTCGGCGATCGAGCTCGAAAACAGCACCGGATGCGCTGCCGCAGCCGGTTGCCAAGCAGTCACGTGGGCGCCGCGGACGAGTTGCTCGATAATCTCGCTCATGCGCCGAAAGTAGCGCACCAACGCCACGAGTCATCTGCGCGGAAGTGCCGAATCGAGGTCGAGGATGCCGCTCAGCGCATCAAGCAGCCCGAATCGGCACCTCGGCGCAGACGGCTACCCTCGACCACATGATCGTCGACGTTCTTGAGCGGCTGCACGCCGAGTTGCCCGACCGCATCAATACCGATGCCGCCACCCTCGAGTCCCTGCGCACCGACCGATCCGGCGTGCGCACCGCAGCCGCGCCACTCGCGCTCATTGAGGCCGAATCCATTGAGGACGTGCAAGCGGTTTGCCGCCTCGCCACCGCCACCGGCACTCCGCTTGTGACCCGCGGCGCCGGCTCCGGCCTTGCCGGGGCCGCCTCGGCGGGCGCGGGCGAACTTGTGCTCTCGACCGAGCGGATGAACCGCATCCTCGAAATCTCGCCCGAGAACCAGTACTGCGTCGTCGAGCCGGGAATTCTCAATGGCGACCTCAATCGCGAACTCGCCACCCGCGGCCTGTGGTGGCCGCCCGACCCGGCGAGTAAAGACTTCTCAACGGTCGGCGGCAATATCGCGATGAATGCGGGCGGGCTCCTCTGCGCGAAGTATGGCGTCACGCGTGAGGCCGTACTTGCGCTCAAGGTGGTGCTCGCGAACGGCGGCCTCATCGAGGTTGGTCACCGCACTGTGAAGGGCGTTACCGGCTACGACCTCTGCGCGCTCATGATCGGCTCCGAAGGCACGCTCGGCGTCATCGTCGAAGCCACGCTGAAGCTGCGCCCGGCCGTCACCGGCGTCGTGCCCACGATCGGCGCCTACTTCGACAGCATCACCGCCGCCGCCGAAGCCTCGGCCGCCATCACCGCCGCGGGCCTGCAACCCGCGATCCAAGAGCTCCTCGACGCCAATATGCTCCGGGCCGTCACCGCCCACACCGGCGTCGATCTCGCGAGCAATGGCAACGCCTACCTCCTCGTGCAAACCGACGGGGCGGCGGCGCTTGACGAGGCCCAGCGCATCCTCGCGCTCTTCGACGAACTCGGCGCCCGCGCGACCCTCACCACCGACCCCGAAGCCGCCGCGAGCCTCGTCGATGTGCGACGCCAGGGCTTCCCCGCGCTCGAAGCTATGGGCGCCTTCCTCGTCGAAGACTGCGCCGTGCCGCGCTCGCGACTTGCCGAGATGTTCGGCCATATTGAGCGCATCGCCGCGAAGTATGACGTGTTCATTGCGTGCCCGGCGCACGCAGGTGATGGCAATCTGCATCCCACCTTTGTCTTCGACGGTTCAACTGACGAGGTGCCCGACCACGTCTGGGATGCGGCGAGTGAAATTTTCGAGACCGCGCTCGCACTCGGCGGCACGCTCTCGGGCGAACACGGGATTGGCCTGCTCAAACGACGCTGGCTCGGCGATGAACTTGGCCAGCGCCAACTTGATCTGCAGCGCGAGATCAAACGAGTGTTTGACCCGCTTGGCATTCTCAACCCCGGCAAGGTCTTTCCTGAGTAGCCGAGCCAGCCGACTAGGCTGGGCGCATGACTGAGCTCTCGCAGCGCGCTCGCGCCGAAATCGACACCGCCGCCCGCTACGGCACCTCGAACTACAACCCCATGCCGCTGGTGCTCGTGGAGGGCAAGGGTGCCTGGGTCACCGATGTTGACGGCAAGCGATACCTGGATGCGGTGTCGGCGTTCTCGGCAACGAACTTCGGTCACGCAAACGAACAGTTCATTGAGGTCGCGATCGGCCAGATGCGCAAGCTCGAACTCACCTCGCGTTCGGTGCACGCTGAGGGCTTCGGTAAGTTCGCCGAGGCGATCACGAAGCTCTCGGGTATGGATCGCGTGCTCATGATGAACACCGGCGCCGAAGCGAACGAGACCGCGATCAAGGCGGCGCGCAAGTGGGGCTACAAGGTCAAGGGCATCCCCGAGAACCAGGCCAAGATCATTGCGATGCACGGCAACTTCCACGGCCGCACGACGACGATCATGTCGTTCAGCGACGACGAGAACGCCCGCGATGGCTTCGGCCCGTTCACGCCTGGCTTCGAGCTGGTGAACTACAACGACATCGAGGCGCTCGAGGCCGCGATCGATGACAACACTGCCGCGGTCATCCTCGAACCCATTCAGGGTGAGGGTGGCGTGATCGTGCCCGACGAGGGCTATCTCAAGGCTGTGCGCGAACTCACGCGCGAGCGCAATGTGCTCATGATCTGCGATGAGGTGCAGACCGGCATGGGCCGCACCGGCACCACGTTCCGCTTCCAAGCCGAAGAGATCCTGCCCGATCTCGTCACCGTGGCAAAGTCGCTGAGCGCGGGGCTTGTGCCAGTGTCGGCGGTGCTCGGCTCGAACGAGGTTATGGCGGTGTTCACGCCCGGCACCCACGGCTCGACCTTCGGTGGCAACCCGGTGGCGGTGGCGCTGGCGACTGCGGTGTGCGAAGAGCTCGCGACCGGCAAGTGGCAGCAGCAGAACCAGGAACTCCACCCGGTGCTCTTCGATGGCCTGCGGGCGCTCGTTGGCCGCGGTCTCACCGATGTGCGTGGCGCGGGCCTCTGGGTCGGCGTCGACATTGACCCGGCGATCGGCACGGCACCGGATGTGGTCAACGACCTCATTGAGCGGGGCGTGCTCATCAAGAACACCCGTCCGCAGTCGATTCGCATCGCCCTGCCCATCATTGCGAACCGCGAAGAAATCGAGTTGCTTGTGCGCGAGATGACCGCAGTCATTGAGGCGCGCTGGGCGGCCCGCGAGCAGTAGCGAGCTGAGGCACCAGGGCGCTCCCAACCGTCCTGCCTAGACTTTGAGCCATGACGAAGGTGATCAGCGTCGATGGCCTCACCAAGAAGTTTGGCCGTGTGCTCGCCCTCGATGGCGTCGATCTCGACGTCACCCAGGGCGAAGTACACGGCTTTCTTGGGCCCAATGGTGCCGGCAAGTCGACCACCATCCGGGTGCTGCTCGGCATGTTGCGCGCCTCCTCGGGCACCGCCCAGGTCTTCGGCATGGATGCGTGGCGCGATGCCGTGAGCATCCACCGTCGCCTTGCCTATGTGCCGGGCGATGTGGCGCTCTGGCCCAATCTCACCGGTGGCGAGGCGATCGACGTGCTCACCCGCCTGCGCGGTGGCCTGGCGCCAGCCCCCGAGCGCGAACGGCTGATCGACACCTTCGGCCTCGATGTGCGCCGACGCTGTCGCACCTATTCGAAGGGCAACCGGCAAAAGGTCGCGCTCATCGCCGCTTTCGCGACGCCAGCCGAGCTCTACCTCTTCGATGAGCCAACCAGCGGCCTTGACCCGGTGATGGAAATGCTCTTCCAACAGGAGGTGCGCCGAGTCACCGAGGAAGGCGCGGCAGTGCTCCTGTCGAGCCACATCCTCAGCGAGGTCGAGCAGCTCTGCGACCGGGTCTCAATCATTCGCGCCGGCCGCATCGTCGACCGCGGCACGCTCGAGGAATTGCGCCACCTGCACCACTCCACCGTCGAATACGAGGGGGTGCCGGTGGCTGGTCTCGATGGCGCCCAGGTCGAGGGCACGCAGGTGCGCGGCACCGTCGAACCGGATGCATTGCCGGGCGTTCTTGCCAACCTCGCCTCCCAGCAGGTCACCGCGCTCACGGTAAAGCCACCGTCGCTCGAAGAACTCTTCTTGCGCCACTATGAATCGGATGCAGGCGAAGCCGCGCCGACGATGCGCCAGCGCGGCCGACACGCAAAGACCGACTGATGTCTGCCCTGAGTCAACTCATCCGGCTGCGGCTTTCGCGAGACCGCGTGAGCATGTTCGTCTGGGCAACCGTGTTCTTCATCATGTGGGGACCGATCGCCAAGGGCATCGGTGCGGCGTATGACGAGGCCGGTCTGCGCGAACTTGCGGTGCTCATCGCCGGTAACCCGGCCACCCGGTTCATGCGCGGCGCGCCCGCTGGCGGCACGCTCGAGGCGATCATGTTCGTCTCGCTCTTCGGCTATCTCGTCCTCGCGATCGGCATCATGGGTGCGCTCATTGGCTTGCGTCACTTGCGCGCCGAAGAAGAGCAGGGACGCGCCGAACTCATCATGGCTGGAGCCGTCGAACGCAAGGCCCCGCTCATGGCGACGGTCATCGTCGGCCTGCTCGAGATTGGCCTCGTCAGCATTGCGTTTGTGCTGAGCTCGACCACCGTCGCCGGATTCGACTTCGTCGGCTCCTTTGTGACCGCGTTCGCGCTCTTCGCCACCGGGGTCGCGGGTCTGTTCATTGGTCTCCTCGCGGGCCAGCTCGCCCCCAACGCTCGGGCGGCCACCTTCGGCGCCATCGGCGTCATGCTCGCGTTCTACCTCGTGCGCGGCATCGGTGAGGCGCAGGGCGAGCTCCAGGACGACCCGGCATTCGTAGAACCAGGTGCCCTCACCTGGTTCTCACCCATGGGGTGGGGTGTGCTCGCGCGGCCCTTTGCTGCAGAGCTATGGTCACCAAACCCGACTCCGCTCATGCTGTTCGTGCCGCTACTTGCCCTCCTTGCGGTCGCGGTCGAGCTGATTGAAATGAATCGTGAGCTCGGTGCATCCGTGTTTTCGAGTGGCCACGGACGTGCGACGGCAGCCGCAGGTCTCGGCGGGCCCGCGAGCCTGTCCCTACGCACGCGCACGATTACCATCATTGGCTACGCACTCGGTGGTGCCGTGCTCGGCCTTGCCGCAGGCGTGATTGCACCCATGTTCGAGAGCCTTGCCGACCAGGCGCCCGAGTTTCAGCAGGTGTGGGATCGCATTACCGGTGGTGCCGGTGCTCGGCCAGAGCTCCTCGTCGTGATCGCGATGGCCGGATTCATCGCCCTCCTGGCTGCCGCGGCAGCCGCACAGCTCACGCTGTCAACCCACGCCGATGAGCGCGACTTCGGCGAAGCGTTTGGTTCGGCGGCACTCTCGCGAACACGCTGGCTCCTTGGCAACATCGCCGTGGGCCTGTTCGCCGGGATGCTCGTGCTTGCGGTCTTCTACCTCGTCACCTGTACTGCGCTCGCGATTCAGGACGTCGACGCCTGGGCGGATGCCGCACGCATCACGTTCGCGTATGCGCCGGTGGTGGCGTTCTTCGCGGCGCTCGCGGCGTTCCTCATCGCGTTCGTGCCGCGACTGAGCGGCTTCATCTGGCTCTTGCTCTTTGGTTCGCTCATCTTTGGTGAGTTCGCACCGATGTTTGCACCGGATGCGGAAGGGCTCGAGAAACTCTCGCCGTTCGCTTGGATCGGCAACCCGATGCTCCCCGAATTCGACCCGTCGGTGATGCTCTGGTTTGGACTAATTTCACTCGGAATCTGCATCCTGGCGCTCATTGGCTGGCGTCGCCGTGATTTGCAACCGCAACACTGAATTCGACACAGCTTCTACGCACTACTGTGGACGCCATGGGAGACCTGTTCAATGGGTATGGGGCCGCGAGGGCGCGGCTCGATGCGGCGGCGTTCAACCCGCCCTACGACGAAATGTTTGAGCCCTGCGATGAGCTGCGTTCGCGCGCTCCCTACCGAGATCTCCATGCGGTGCTCGCCGATATGACTCGAGAGCAGATTCAGCACCGCTCAGAACAGCTCGCTGAGTCGTATCTCGCGCAGGGCGTCACCTTCGACTTCGCTGGCGAAGAGCGTGCCTTCCCGCTCGATGTGGTGCCGCGCGTCATCGATGACGCCGAGTGGACGAACATCGAGGCCGGTGTGAAGCAGCGCGTGCGCGTGCTCGAAGCCTTCCTTGCCGATGTTTACGGCCCGCAGCGCGCAATCGCCGACGGCCTCATCCCAGCGCGCCTCATCGCCACCTCGGCGCACTTCCATCGCGTCGCCAAGGGCGTCCAGCCGCCGAACGGGGTGCGCATCCAGGTCGCCGGTGTCGACCTCATCCGCGATGAGCACGGCGATATGCGCGTGCTCGAAGACAATGTGCGCATCCCCTCGGGGGTGAGCTACGTCATCTCGAACCGGCGCGCAATGGCGCAGACGCTCCCCGAACTTTTCTCGCGCATCCGCGTGAAGCCGGTCGGCGACTACCCCTATCGCTTGCTCGCCGCGCTGCGCGCCGCGGCACCCGAAGGCGTCGACGAGCCGAATGTCGTCGTGCTCACTCCCGGCGTCTACAACTCGGCCTACTTTGAACACACGTTGCTTGCGCGCCTCATGGGCGTCGAACTCGTTGAATCGAATGACCTCTACGTGCAGGGCGGCCGCGTCTTCATGCGCACCACCGCCGGACGCGAGCGGGTCGACGTCATCTACCGTCGCGTTGATGACGACTTCCTCGACCCGATGCACTTCCGCCCCGATTCGCTCCTCGGTTGCCCGGGCATCATGGCCGCCGCGAAGCTCGGCAATGTCACCCTCGCGAACGCCGTGGGTAATGGTGTCGCCGACGACAAGCTCGTCTACACCTACGTACCGGCGCTCACCCGCTACTACCTCGGCGAAGACCCGATCATTCCGAATGTCGACACTTGGCGCTTGGAAGAACCCGAGGCACTCGAAGAGGTGCTCGATCGCCTGGATGAACTCGTCGTCAAGCCCGTAGATGGCTCGGGTGGCAAGGACATCCTCATCGGCCCCGCCGCCGAGCGCGAAGAAATCGACCAGATGCGCGAGCGCCTGCTCGCCGACCCGCGCGGTTGGATTGCCCAGCCGGTGCAGCAGCTCTCGACCATTCCCACTCACGTCGACGATGGCATGCGCCCGCGCCACACCGACCTGCGCCCCTTCGCGGTCAATGACGGCAATGACGTGTGGGTGCTGCCGGGTGGTCTCACCCGTGTGGCGCTCCCCGAAGGCAAGCTCGTGGTGAACTCCTCGCAGGGCGGCGGCTCGAAGGATACCTGGGTCATCACCCGTGAGCCCGTCATCGAAGCCGATGCGCCGCAGGGCGTCGAAGAACTCATCGACAATCAGACCGATCGTGCCGATCTGGTCGAGGCCGACGAAGACCAGGGGGATGAGTCATGCTGAGCCGCATCGCCGAGTCACTGTTCTGGATCGGCCGCTATGTCGAGCGCGCCGATATGACCGCGCGCATCCTCGATGTGCACCTGCAACTGCTGCTCGAAGACCCCTGGGTCGATGAATCGACCGCCTGCCGCTCACTCCTCAGCGTCATGGGCGCCGCTGATGTGCAGCCCGACCGGCCGATTACCCGCGCCGATGTGCTTCGCTACATGACCGTTGACCGCACGCAGCCCGGTTCCATCGCCTTCTCGGTCAACGCGGCCCGTGAGAACGCCCGTCGTGCCCGCGAGATCGTCTCGAGCGAGCTCTGGGAATGCATGAACGCGACCTACACGCGCATGCCGTTCTCGGTGCGCCAGGAGCGCGCGCACGAACTGTTTGCCTGGGTGCGCGAGCGCTCGGCACTCGCCGGTGGCATCGTCGACTCGGTGCTCGCTCGCGATGAGGCCTACAGTTTCTTCCTCCTCGGCCGGATGCTCGAGCGTGCGGATATGACGGCGCGCCTGCTCGCCACCCGCGACCTCACGGATGCGGCTGGCGCATCGTGGACGACCATCCTGCGTTCCTGCGGTGCCTACGAGGCGTACCTCCGCGCCTATCACGGCATGCCCTCGGCGACGAACTCAGCCGAGTTCTTGCTCGTCGACCGCGAGCTACCGCGATCGATTGGTTACGCCATCGCGACGGCGATTGATTGCCTCGACGAGCTGCATCCGAGTGATGGTCGTCGCGACCGGCACTCGCCCGCCGGACGCGCCCAGCGTCGACTCGAGCTCTTGCTTGGCGAACTCGACTATCGCCCGATTCCCGACACGCTCGACAATCTCAGCGAGCACATGGAAGAAGTGCAGACGGCCATTCTGCGTGCGAGCGAAGAGATCCACACCCAGTTCTTCCCCGAATCGGGGGCGCCGGGCTGGGCGAATACGCAGCTGCAATCGCAGAGCCAGTCGCAGAGCCAGGGCCAGTCGCAGAGCAAGACGCAATCGGGAGGTGTCGCATGACCCGCATCCGTGTTCGCCACGTCGCCACCGCGCGCTACGACGGCGAAGCGACGATCGCCCACTTCGAGGCACGCATGCTGCCCACCTCGGGCCAGGGCCAATTCGTCCTGCAATCGGGAGTCGAGGTGACGCCAGCGACGAGTGTGCAGACCTACATCGACTACTGGGGTACGAAAGTCTCGGCCTTCGACCTGCACCGCAGCCACAGCGAAGTGCGTGTCGTTGCCGAATCGGTCGTCGATGTGGCGCCGCGCCAGCGCCAGGCCGGGAGCGGCCTCGACTGGGATGCGGTCACGCTTGCGATTCCGACGCGCGTGGGCCTGCTCGAACAGGTCGCGCCCTCGGCGCTCGCAGTTGCGAGCGAGGGCCTGGTGGCGGCCGGGCAGGCCGCGAAAGATCGAGGTGCATCGATTATTGAGGTGGCCGCCGAGCTTGCCGACCGCGGCGAGACGCACGCCGTGACCGGAGCCCTGCGGGCGCTTGGTGTCCCAACCCGCGTTGTGACCGGCTACAGCTACGCCGGTGACGGCGAGGATGCGGTGCCGACGAGCTGGTACGAAATTTGGGATGGCTCGTGGCGCGCGCCTGAGCACGAGCAATTGCGCGTGCGGGTGGGTCGCGGCCGGGATGCATCCGACCTTGTCTGGCTGCACGGCCTCGTCGCCGGAGTTGGTGAGATTGAGCGTCGCGACACCGTGACGCTCGTGGAGGAAAACTAATGGCGGTTGCGGATCGCTTTTACACCCCCAAGATGGACACCTCGAACGACGGCTTCGAGGTTGACTGGACCGAGCATGTGCTGCCGGTCGAGGGCATCGGGGTGCACATCTACGAGTGGCTCCCGGCGGGGCGAACGAAGCCGCACGGTCTCGTGCACATTTCGCACGGCGCCGGCGAGCATGCGCGGCGCTACCAGCACCTCGTGCACGACCTCATCGGCGCGGGCTATGCGGTGATTGCTCACGATCACCTCGGCCACGGTCGCACCGGTGTGGCCGCGTTTGGCCTCAGTGACCTCGGGCCCGGCGGCATTCCCGCGGCCCGGCGCGCGACCCGCGAGGTGATCGATTGGGGCAAGGCGCGGTATCCCGGTTTGCCGTTTATCGAAGTCGGGCACTCCTGGGGATCACTTCTCGCGCAACAGCTCTTCGCGGCTGAGCCGCTCATCTTCGATGCGGTGGTGCTTTCGGGCACCGCGCTGGCACTGCCGGGCTTTATCAACCCCGGCAACTACAACGCCGAGTGGGCTGACGACGGACACGGGATGAGCTGGCTCACGCGCGATGTCAACGAAGTGCAGAAGATGATCGATGACAAGTACGGCTTCGATATCGCGCAATCGTCAGTGTGGTCAATCTGGGGTGCACTGCAGCTGCTTTCGCTGCCGCCCCTGCCGCGTCGTGGCCGGGCCGCTCGGGTGCCGATGCTCATCTTGACCGGTGATCATGACCCACTCGGGTTCAATGGCCGCAGCCCTCGCGCGCTTGCTTGGGCGTATGAGCATGTGACGCGCCTCAAGGATGTGGGCTTCCGCCTCTACCCCGAGGCACGTCACGAGGTGTACAACGAGCTTGAGCGCGACGACACGGTGCGGGAGCTGCTCGACTGGCTCGCCTTCCGCTTCGAGTCGCCGAGCGCGTAGGTGCTGGGTCTCGATACGTCGCTTCGCTCCTACTCGACCAACCAGGTTGTTTGGTTGGTCGCTTCGCTCCTACTCGACCAACCAGTTTTTTGGTTGGTCGAGTAGCGAAGCGTATCGAGACCCCCGCGCGCCCTACGGCACCCGGTTGGTCCACTCCTCCGACGCGAACTTCGACTCGGCGAGCTCCTGCGCCCGCGCGAGTTCCGCATCCGTCAACTCGCCAACGCGGCCGCCATGCTGGCGCACAAACGAGGTCTTGAGCGCCTCGATGATCTCGGCCCGCGGCATCCCCGTCTGCGACTTCAGCGGCGATACCCGCTTCTTTGCCGAGGTCGTGCCCTTATCGCTCAGCTTCTCGCGGCCAATGCGCAGCACCTCGACCATCTTGTCGGCGTCGATGTCATACGAGAGCGTCGCGTGATGCAATACGCCACCGCCCGAGAGTCGCTTCTGCGCCGCTCCACCGATTTTGCCCTGCGGTGACGCGATGTCATTGAGCGGCTGGTACACCGCCGCGACTCCGAGGTCGTGCAGGGCATCAAGCACCCAGGCGTCGAGAAACGCGTATGACTCGGCAAAGGTCATGCCGGCCACGAGTTCGGCCGGCACATAGATCGAGTAGGTGACCACATTGCCGGCTTCCATGAACATTGCGCCGCCGCCTGAAATGCGACGAATGATCTGGATGCCGTGTCGCTGCGCCGCCGCAAAGTCGACCTCGTTGCGCACCGATTGGAACGAGCCGAGCACGACTGCCGACTCCTCCCACTCCCAAAAGCGCACCGTCGGTGCGCGGCGTCCCGCCGCGACCTCCTCGGTGAGCACCTGGTCAAGGGCCACGTGCACGCGGGCGGGTAGGGGGCCAGGATGCACGACCTCCCAGTCGTACTCGCGCCACGACCGCGCGCCGGTTACGGCCCGGCGCACCACGATGCCAACCGCCTCGGGCGTGATGCCAAAGAGCACCGCATCCTCGGGAAGTGCCGCAGTCACCGCCGCGGCAAGTTCGTCGCCGGTGGCGGTCACGGGCTGCCCTTCGAGGGCCGAGTTCATGAGGTCAAGCACCTCGTCGGGCTCGAGAAAGAAGTCGCCGGCGAGGCGCACCGAGTGCATCCGGCCGTCGACCTCGTCGAGATCGACGGTGACGAGCTTGCCGCCGGGAACCTTGTATTCGCCGTGCATCGCCTAGCGGGCCAGCGTTTCGGCGAATTCGGGGTGCCGCTGCAGCCACAACTGCACATAGGAGCAGGTGGCGGTGATCGGCTTGTCACTCGAGTCGCGCAGATCAGTGAGCGCGAACTCAACGAGGCGGCCAGCGAGGCCCTGACCCTGATGCGCATCGTCAACGACAGTGTGCGTCACGTTGATTTGATCGGCCTCGTCAAGGAATGAAACGAGACCAGCCACATTGTCGCCGTGGTGGGCGAGATAGCGGTCGGCGCTCGCATCCTTGGAAAAGCTGTACTGCTTTGCCTCGGATGCGGGTTGCGAGGGAGTGCTGGGGTTGGAGGCAGTGTCGCTCATGTGGTTATTGTCGGCGGTCTGCCTGAGCGTCACCAGCGCACCGCGATGCGGCATTCCTGCCGCAGGGCCGCATTGTTGAGCCGTTTGCATTGATTGGCCGGGTACATTTACCGGAAAGCATTGTGGCTTGAGGGGGTATTTCCTCGGGCCGGGGCGGAGAAAACGATGACTAAGTGTCCGGTGTGCGGCGCAACTGTTGGCGAGGGCGAGCGGTTCTGTCGCGAATGCGGTACTCGACTACTCGAAGGTGGTCCGGCAGCTGCCAGTGCGGGTGCCGATGATCGTCATGCCGTAATGCACCGTCCCGGTGGCGGCAATCCCGACCCGTTTGCTGTTGGTGGTAGCGATGATGCCGCTGCCGACGACGATTTCTTCTCGCAGTTCACGCCCAAGGCGGCGATTCCCGAGGATGCGCCGCTGCCGTCGCGGCGTTCGCGTCGCCGCTTTAACCCGCGCATCAACGACACCGGCGAGGTGCCGGCGTCGCTACCGCCGACGCCGCCCGCACCGCATCCACAAGCGTTCCAGCCTCCCGCGCAGCAGTCGTTCCAGTCGCCCGTCGAGTCGCCAGTCGAGGCGCCGACGCAGTCGAGTGGGTTCGAGGATGCGGATGTGCCGCCGACGGCCGCAATGTCGGCTGAGGAGATAGCCGAGGCGACGCGGTCGTCAGCGCCGCAGCAACCGCCGGCCGGAATGCCGCCGTTGCCGCTGCCGGTGCCGCCGGTCGCGCCTCCTGCGCCTGCCGCTTCGCCGGCATTCTCGGCGCAAGCTGAGGAACCAGCCGCGCCCGAGACCGATGGCGTGAGCATGCCCGGGTGGTTCACCGACCTCGTCGATGACGGACCAGTGAGCGAACCGATCGAGATTGTGGAGCCGACCGCCGAGGAGCCCGCCCCGCAGCCGCCGCAGTTCCAGCAGCCGCAGTTCCAAGAGCCGGAGTTCGAAGCACCTGCCGCGCCTGCGCAGCCGCCGGCTCCCGCCGCATCCGGTGCCGACAGCGGTGACTCGGCAACGTTCACGCAGCTCATCCGCGGCCTCGCTGACGACCCAGCCGACCGGCCGATCGAATCGCCGGCCTTTGACCAGACCGGTCTTGTGCCGTTGCCTTCGGCGCAGCAGCCCCCGGCGGCGCCCGCACAGCAGGCACCGCTCCCGCCAGCCCAGCAGGCCGACACAAGCGCCGAAATCGAGGCGGCGCGCGCCCGCGCCGCCGCGTTCTGGGGCACCGCGCCTGCGGCGCAGGCGGCTCACGAGGCTGAGGCCGCTGAGGCAGCGGAGGCACAGCAGCCTGAGTTCCAGCGTCCGGCCGAGCCTGAGCCCGCACGCGAGCCCGACCTCGAGCCGGTCTCGTTCAACGAATCCGAGCGCGAAGAGCCAGCGGTTGACACTGTGCAATCGACGCTCGCCGGTTGGTTCGGTGACGATGCCGATCCCGACACCGCGCCCGCGCAACGGGTGCGTCCGGCGGCCGCCCAGCCGCCGCAACCGTCGCAGCAAGAACTGCCGCCGCTACCGACACCGGCAGCATTTGCGCAATCGAACCAGCCCGCAGCATCCGCCCCATCGGGCCGTGCACCCTTTGCCGCGCCCGCCACAGGTGCCGGTGGCGGCGCTGGCGCGCCGACCCCGCCCGTCCGCGGCGGCGGAAGCGGTGGTCGTGGCGGTGATGACGGCGATAGCGTCAAGCAGCGTCGTCGCGGGGTGACCACCATCCTCGTGGCTGCCGCGGCGGCAGTGCTCCTCATCGGTGGCACCTTCGGCGCGATCGCGCTCTTCGGCGGCGGTGGCAACAATGACGAGCCGGCCGCCGATGGCACGACGGCTGCGGCCGAGTCGCCAAGCGAGGGTACCGAAGGCGGAGAGGGTGGCACGACCGAAGGTCCGGCAACCCAGGAGCCCGATCCGACTCCCACTCCGGAGCCGTTCGAGCCGGTCACCTTCCAGAGCCAGTCGGGCAATATTCGTTGCCAGATCACGAGCGAAGACGGTGCCGTTTGCCAGATTCTTGAGCGCAACTTCACCACCCCGGATGCGGCCTGCTCGGGCGCGATTGTCGGCGTGAACAACGAGGGCATTACCTGGCCCTGCGTTGGCGGCACACTCGGTACCGGCGCCGTGCTCGAATACGACGTGCCGGTGTCGGCCGGTGAGTACACCTGCAGCATCAGCTATGCGACGGGTGTCACCTGCCAGAACGGCAAGGGTGACAGCTTCTCGATGGAGTTTGACCTCGGCATCAGCACCGAGGGTGCGACCGCCGCCAACCCGCAGATCGATGTGACGCCGGTCGGGTAGCGGGCGCTTCGAGCGTCTCAATGCCTGAAGCAGTGCGGGCCCCAGCAGATTCTGCTGGGGCCCGCACTGCTTGCCTGCCGGGCCTATTCGGCGAGCGCAGCATCAACGATGGCTTTCGCCTCAGCCTGCACTTCGCGCAGGTGTTCCGGCCCGCGGAACGATTCGGCGTAGATCTTGTAGACGTCTTCGGTGCCAGAGGGCCGCGCCGCGAACCAGGCGTTCTCGGTCTCGACCTTGACGCCACCGATAGCTGCGCCATTGCCCGGGGCTTCCGACAGCTTCGCGGTGATCGGCTCGCCGGCAAGTTCCGTTGCGGCAATCGAGTCGCCCGAGAGCTTCTTGAGTACGGCCTTCTGCGCGGGCGTGGCAGCTGCATCCACTCGCTCGTAAGCGGGGGCACCGAACTGTTCGGTGAGCTCCTCATAGCGCTTCGACGGCGACTTGCCCGTCACGGCAATGATCTCGGCCGCAAGCAGGGCAAGCAGAATGCCGTCCTTATCGGTCGTCCAGGTCGTGCCGTCGAACTTGAGGAAGGAGGCGCCAGCCGACTCCTCACCACCGAAGAGGATCGAGCCGTCGGTGAGACCCGGCACAAACCACTTGAAGCCCACGGGCACCTCGACGAGCTTGCGATCAAGCGCGGCGACGACGCGGTCGATCATCGAGCTCGACACGAGCGTCTTGCCGATGCCCGCCTCCTTCGACCACTGCGGGCGGTGCGCCGCGAGGTAGTCGATCGCAACGGCGAGGTAGTGGTTCGGGTTCATCAGCCCCGCGGTCGGGGTGACGATGCCGTGCCGGTCGGCGTCGGCGTCGTTGCCGGTGAGCACGTCGTAGTCGTCCTTGTGCGCGAGCACCGAGGCCATCGCCGAGGGGGAGGAGGGGTCCATGCGCACCTTGCCGTCCCAGTCGAGCGTCATGAACGGCCAGCGCGGGTCAACGACCGGATTCACCACGGTGAGATCGATGCCGTAGGTGTCGGCAATGAGCTGCCAGTACTCGACACTCGAGCCACCGAGCGGATCGGCGCCCATGCGTACGCCGGCGCGCTGAATTGCCTCGAAGTCGATGATCTCGGCAAGGTCGCGCACGTAGTTCTCGCGGAAGTCGTAGCGGCCGATGCGGTCGCCGGGTGACTCCCGCTTGACGCCCTCGAGCCCCGCGGCAATGAGGTCATTCGCGCGCTGCTCGACCCACGAAGTGGCATCGGTATCGGCGGGACCACCGTGCGGCGGGTTGTACTTGAAGCCACCGTCCTGCGGCGGGTTGTGGCTCGGGGTGATGATGATGCCATCGGCCTGATCTGTGGTTGCCGGGTCAGCGTTGTACGCCACGATGGCGCGCGAGAGCGCCGGCGTCGGCACCCACGAGTCACGCGAGTCGGCGAGCACGGTAACGCCATTCGCCGCGAGCACCTCGAGCGCCGTACGCTCGGCGGGCTCTGAAAGTGCGTGGGTATCGCGACCGATGAAGAGTGGACCGGTAATGCCCTGATCGGCGCGGTACTCGCAGATCGCCTGCGTCACCGCGAGGATGTGCGTCTCGTTAAACGAGGTCTTCAGGCTCGAGCCGCGGTGGCCCGAGGTGCCGAACGCCACGCGCTGGGTGGGTTCGTCAACATTCGGAACGTCTCGGTAGTACGCCGCGATCAGCTCGTCGACGTCGATGAGGTCTTCGGGAAGGGCAACAGTGCCAGCTCGCTCGTGCATGCCCTCATCCTGGCACTCATGCATGAACGTCAGCCGCCTAAGCTGGCACCATGCAGACGATCTCGTTTCTCGGTCCGGCCGGTACGTTCACGGAAGCGGCGCTGAAGCTCGCTCCCGAAGCGATCGGCAAGACCTGGAAGCCCGTCGGCAATGTGCTCGACGCCCTCATGGACGTGCAGACCGGCAGCTCCTATGCCGCGATGATCGCGGTTGAAAACTCCATCGAAGGCGGGGTCACCGCATCCCAGGACGCACTCGCCACGATGCCGGGACTGCGCATCATCGGCGAATACGTCGTGCCCATTCGCTTCTCGCTCGCGGTCAAACCAGGCACCGAGCTCGCCGATGTGCACACGCTCGCGGCGCATCCGGTTGCCTACGGCCAGTGTCGTCGCTGGTTGCAGCGCATGCTGCCGAACCACGCGCATTTGCCCGCCTCCTCGAATGTCGCAAGCGCCCAGTTGCTCTTTGACGAGCCGTCGCTCGCGGATGCGGCCATCACGCCGGTGACGATCCGCGAGCAGGTGCCGGTCGAGGTGCTCTTTGAGGACATTCAAGACAACCCCACCGCGCGCACGCGATTCGCGCTCGTCACCACCCGCACCGATCTGCCGCCACGCACCGGCCGCGATAAGACGACGCTCATCGTGGAGCTGCCCGAAGAGCGCCCGGGCGGGCTCATGGCCATGCTCGAACAATTCGCGACCCGCGGCATCAACCTCTCGATGATTACCTCGCGGCCGATCCCCGAGCATCCCGGTCGCTACCGCTTCGTCATGGACATCGACGGGCACCTGCACGATGCGCGCGTTGCCGATGCGGTGCTGGGCCTGCGCAGGTACAGCCCCGATGTCACGTTCCTCGGCTCATACCCGCGCGCGATTGCCTCGCCCGTTGACGTCGATCGCGCGTACTCCGACGAGATCTACGCCGAAGCGCAGCACTGGTTCGACCAGCTCGAACGTTAGCGCGGCACCCGCACCGTCACCGCGCCCGCGTGCACGGTGATGTGCGCCGCGATGATCTCGCCTACCGCATCGCCATCGACCTCGAACGGCTCGGGGTGCGAATCAATGCGCAACACCACATCGGTACTGCGCAGATAGTTGAGTGCACGTACGAGGCCGCGCAGGCGACTGCGGATGTGGGTGGGCGCGACTCGGGTGAGCGCGCCGGTGACGATGCCGGCGAACACTTCGAGCCAGCCGAGCGGGCCGCTCGGACGCAGCACCAGGGTGTCAAGGATGCCGTCGTCGATCTCGGCGTCGGGGAGCAGGCGCATCCCGCCCTGGAGCATGCCGCAATTACCGACCATGAAGCCGGCCGCGCGCACGCCGTAGGTGCGCCCGCCATCGACACGAAAGCGGGCACGGAAGGTGGGGCCACCCGCGAGCGCCCGGAACATGCCGCCCAAGTAGGCGGGCCAGCCGATGCGGGCTTTGAGCTTGTCGTCAGTGTGCTCGATCATGCCGGCGTCAACGCCGACCCCGGCGAGCACCGCAAAGGGGAAGCGTTCTTTTGTGCCATCGGGACCTTCGACGACCGCTCGGCCGAGGTCGACGCGACGGTCCTTGCCAGCAAAGGCGATGTGGAGGCGTTCGGTGAGCGAGAGCGTCGGATCAATGCCGAGGTTGCGGGCGAGGAGGTTGCCGGTGCCCGCCGGCACGATGCCGAGCGGTACCTCCTTGCCGTGGAGTTCGCCGGCCACCAGGCGCACGGTGCCGTCGCCACCGGCGGCGACCACGAGATCAACGTCGGATGCGAGCGCCTCGCGCGCCCGCACATCCGCGTCTTCGTCGACGGTGGTTTCGAGCAGGAGTGATGGTTCCCAGCCGAGGTCTTGTTCGACGGTGCGCAGGGCAGCGCGCAAGATGGGCACATCGACCTTGACCGGATTGGCAATCACCGCGGCGCGGGGAGCGTTCATGTGGCCAGCCTAGGCGGCTACTACGATGGCGGCTGTGATCGACGTTCAGCTTCTCCGTGACCAACCCGACCTCGTGCGCCGTTCCCAGGATGCTCGCGGCAACGACCCAGCGACTGTCGACGTCGCGATCGAGGCCGATTTGCGGCGTCGCGAGGCGATTCGCGAGTTCGAGACGCTGCGCGCCGAACAGAATGCGCGCTCGAAGGCGATTGGCAAGGCCTCGAAGGAAGAGCGCCCGGCACTCCTCGCTGAGGTGCAGGGCCTGGCTGACCAGGTGAAGGTCGCGCAGGCTGCAGCGAACGAAGCCGAAGCCGCATTCGATGCAGCGGCCATGCGCATCGAGAACCTCGTCGTCGAGGGCGTACCCGCCGGCGGCGAAGAGAACTTCACCGTGATCAAGACGGTGGGGGAGCGCCCGGCGTTCGACTTCGCACCCCGAGACCACCTCGAGATCGGTGAGCTGCTTGGGGCCATCGATATGGCTCGCGGCGCCAAGGTGTCGGGTGCTCGCTTCGACTTCTTGCGCGGCGTTGGTGCGCGACTCGAGCTCGCGGTCATGCAGCTTGGCCTGCAGAAGGCGCTCGACAACGGATTCATCATGCTCACCCCGCCCACCCTCGTGAAGCCCGAGATCATGCGCGGCACCGGCTTCCTTGGCGAGCATGCCGACGAGGTATACCTGCTCGAGAAGCAAGACCTGTACCTCACCGGCACCTCAGAGGTTGCGCTCGCGGGCTACCACTCCGACGAGATCATCGATGTCGCCGAGCCCATGCGCTACGTCGGCTGGTCGACTTGCTACCGCTCGGAGGCGGGCTCGGCGGGCAAGGACACCCGCGGCATCATCCGCGTGCACCAGTTCAACAAGGTCGAGATGTTCGTCTACATCGACCCGAAGGATGCTGAGGCTGAGCACGAGCGTCTGCTCGGTTGGCAGGAAGAGATGATGCAGGCCCTCGGCCTGCACTATCGCGTTATCGATACGGCCGCGGGCGATCTCGGTTCATCGGCTGCTCGCAAGTACGACGTCGAAGCGTGGGTTCCCACCCAGGATGCGTTCCGCGAGCTCACCTCAACGTCGAATTGCACGACCTATCAGGCCCGGCGCCTCAACATTCGCGCTCGCGGCGAAGACGGCCGCACCGCGCCGGTGGCCACTCTCAATGGCACCATCGCGACGACGCGCTGGCTCGTGGCCATTCTCGAGACCCACCAGCAGGCCGACGGCTCCGTCGTCGTGCCCGAGGCACTTCGCCCTTACCTTGGCGGCCTAGCAGTATTGGAGCCTGTGCAGTCATGACCGACAACCGGATGCTCATCGCCCTCGATATTGACGGCACCATCCTCGACTCCAACGGTGACATCCCTGACCTCACGGTGCGGCAGATCGAACGACTGCAGCGAGCGGGTCACGAGGTCATGCTCGCGACTGGGCGCAGTGCATCCGACACCCTGCCGATTCGCGAGCGACTCGGCATCGAGCCCCGCTTTATTGTCTCGGCGAACGGCGCAATGACGCTCGAACGCGATGGTTCGGCGAAAGACGGCTACACGCCGCTGTGGGTCGAGACCTTCAACCCGACCGAGACGCTACTGCGACTCAAGGGAGCGCTTGAGGGCGCACGGTATGCGGTTGAGAGCCCCGAGGGCGTGTTCCGCTACTCGGGCCGCTTTCCCGACGGCACGTTTGAAGCGCAGGGCGTCGAGGTCGAGTTCGAAGAACTGCTCCACGAAGAGGTGACTCGTCTCGTGGTGGTCGCCCCTGATCAGACGCTGGAAGACTTCATGGCGCGCGTTGAGGGCTCTGGCCTGCACTCGGTGAGCTACTCGGTGGGTTGGACCTCGTGGCTCGACATTGCGCCCGATGGCGTGAACAAGGGCACAGCGCTTGAGCGCGTGCGCCAAGAACTCGACATTGCGCCGGAGCGCGTTGTTGTGGCTGGCGATGGCCGCAATGACATCGAGATGCTCGAGTGGGCGAAGGCCGGTGGCGGCCGCGCTGTGTCAATGGGCAACGCGCCGCAAGAGGTCATCGACGCTGGCAACGAGCTCGCGCTCGATTTCTTCCACGACGGGCTCGGGAAGGCTCTCGCCACAATCCCAGGTGGAACGCCGAAGATTGGTCCTCACTCCGATCACTAGTGTTGCGCCACGTCATCTCGTACGTTGATTCGCTCGACGTCGAGTACGATGGTGCGAACCGGTCGAGTCGTTATCGAATCGTTGCCGGACTGGAGGGCTGTCCGAGCGGCCGATGGAGCTGGTCTTGAAAACCAGTGGGCAGCAATGTCCCGTGGGTTCGAATCCCACGCCCTCCGCTGAACCACACTGCTGTCCACTTACCCGTTTGGGGCCGATTTGACCACACAGCCACATCAGAACCTTCGCCCGCGGGGTCGTCGCGCTGCGGGTCGGGTCGGAACAGTGGCGCGCCACGGTCGACTTAAGAAGACCACCGGTGCTGGGTCGGTCGCGAAGGGCATCGCCTTCGTGCTCGGCGTCATGATGGCGTCGATGACGATCTTCGGCGGCATCGTGTGGTGGAACCTGCAATCGGGTGTCGAAACCTTCGACCTCGCCGAGAACTCGCCAAAGCCGGAAGGCGGCGATCAGGGGCCCGCGGCATTTGTTGGCGGTGTAAACATCCTCCTCGTCGGAAGCGATGACCGTACCGGTCAGGGTGAGGAATTCGGCGAGGGCACTGCCGAAGCCGAAGGCGTGCTGAATGACGTCAATATGCTCTTGCATCTCTCGGCCGACCACTCGCATGCGACCGTCGTGTCGATCCCGCGTGACACGCTCGTCGATACGCCCCAGTGTGTTTCTGACACCGGCGAGACGATCTACGAGCAGTACGGCGTGCCGTTCAACTCCATCCTCGGCCCCGGTGGCATGAACTGCGTCGTGGCTGCGGCTGAAGAGCTCAGCGGTCTCGATATTCAGTACGCCGCGATGGTGCAGTTCCGCGGTGTTATCGAGATGTCGAATGCCGTTGGCGGCGTCGAGGTCTGCGTTGAAGAGCCGATCGACGACCCGTACATTGGCCTCACGCTCGACCCCGGCTTCCACACCCTGCAGGGCGAGGATGCGCTGAAGTTCCTGCGCACGCGTCACGGTGTCGGTGATGGTTCTGACCTCTCGCGCATCTCAAACCAGCAGGTCTTCCTCTCGGCGCTCATGCGCACCGTGAAGAGCGGTGACACGCTCACCAACCCGACGAAGCTCTACGGTCTCGCGCGTGCGGCGACGCAGAACATGAAGCTCTCGAGCAACCTCAACAACGTCGACACGCTCGTGAGTCTCGCGATGGCGCTCGCGACGGTGCCACTCGACAAGATCGCCTTCGTGCGCCTACCGGTCGGGTACACCGACTGGGATCCGAACAAGGTGGCGCCGGTGGAGCCGGATGCGGAGCAACTCTGGGAGATGCTGCGTCAGGACAAGCAGCCGAACGTGCAGGTTGACGAATCGGTGGTCGACCCGAATGCGACGCCTGAGCCGACCGATCCGACGGGCGAAGAGGGATCTGACGGGACCGGGGATGGAACCGATGGTTCGACGGCTGAAGAGCCAACTCAGACTGACGAGTATGGCGAGCCGATGATTCCGCCGACCGAAACATCGACGCCGCAGCCCACGCTCGATGGGCAAACCGCCGACAACCAAACCTGTTCGAACGCTGCCGCATTCTGATCTGCACCCGACGGTGTGTAAGATGGCCAGGTCTGGACGCGTGCTAGAGAGGCCGAATAGGCCACCCTGCTAAGGTGGAGCCCCTCGTTAGGGGGGCCGTGGGTTCGAATCCCACCGCGTCCGCTCTGATTTGTAGGACCGCCTGTAGTCTCGATACGCGCTGCGCGCTACTCGACCAACCAGGTTGTTGTGGTTGATCCAGCGGTGCCCTGAGGCTCTCGAAGGGTAGGCCGTAGGCCGTATCGAGATCCTCGCGCCACGCATCTGGAATACCCCACGGGGGTACTGCGTTTTCGTCGATAGGAGTACCCTGTAGGGGTATACCTGAGCGAAAGGAAACCCGATGACGCAGCACAACTACCAGGTGACCGGCATGACCTGCGGCCACTGCGAACTCTCGGTCCGCGAAGAGGTCAGCGAGATCCCCGGCATCCAAGACCTCCAGGTCAGCCACGAAACCGGCAAGCTCATCGTCACCGCCAACGGCACCATCGACGATGCCCAGGTGCTTGCCGCCGTTGAAGAGGCTGGCTACCAGGCGGTGCGTGTCTAATGTCCACCGCCTCGCATCCCGCGCTTGACGGCAATGCCATCGATGTCGAACTCGCCATCGGCGGTATGACCTGTGCCTCCTGCGCGAACCGCATCGAACGCAAGCTGAACAAGCTCGACGGAGTCGAGGCCAGCGTGAACTACGCCACCGAAAAGGCGAAGGTCACCGTCCCCGCGGGCTACGACCCGGCGCTCCTCGTCGCCGAGGTCGAAAAGACCGGCTACACGGCCGAACTGCCGAAGCCGAAGCGCACCGACGCCCCCGCATCCGCTGAAGACGAACCCGTGGATGCAGAACTCACGGCCCTGCGCCAGCGGCTCATCATCTCGACGATCCTCACCATCCCGGTGATTGCCATGGCGATGATTCCGCCACTGCAATTCACCTATTGGCAGTGGGCCTCACTCACGCTCGCTGCCCCCGTCATCGTCTGGGGCGCGTGGCCATTCCACAAGGCTGCCTGGACCAATCTGCGACACGGAGCGGCCACGATGGACACGCTCATTTCTATGGGCACCCTGGCGGCATTCCTCTGGTCGCTTTACGCACTCTTCCTCGGCACGGCCGGCGAACCCGGCATGATGCACCACTTCGAGTTCAACATCGCACCCTCTGACGGCGCCGCGAATATCTACCTCGAGGTGGGTGCGGGCGTGACCATGTTCATCCTGCTCGGCCGCTATTTCGAGAAGCGCTCAAAGCGGCAGGCCGGTGCCGCCCTGCGCGCCCTCATGGAACTTGGGGCAAAACACGTCTCGGTATTCCGCGATGGCGTTGAGGTGAAGATTCCGACCGACGAGCTTCAGGTCGGCGACGAGTTCATCGTGCGCCCCGGCGAGAAAATCGCCACCGATGGCATCGTGACTTCGGGCACTTCGGCCGTCGATGCCTCCATGCTCACCGGCGAATCGATGCCGGTCGAAGTTGGCGTGGGCGACCCGGTCACCGGCGCCACCGTGAACTCGGGCGGGCGCCTCGTCGTGCGCGCGACGCGCGTCGGGGCCGATACGCAACTCGCGCAGATGGCGAAGCTCGTCGAGGATGCGCAAACCGGCAAGGCCGAAGTGCAGCGCCTCGCTGACCGCATCTCGGGGGTCTTCGTGCCGATCGTGATCGTGATCGCGATCGTTACGCTCGCGGCCTGGCTCATCGCCGGCTTCCCGGCGGCAGCCGCCTTCACCGCTGCGGTCGCCGTGCTTGTCATTGCCTGTCCCTGTGCCCTCGGCCTTGCCACGCCGACGGCGCTCCTCGTTGGCACCGGTCGTGGCGCGCAGCTCGGCATCCTCATCAAGGGTCCGGAAGTGCTCGAATCGACTCGTAAGGTCGACACCGTTGTGCTCGACAAGACCGGCACGGTCACGAGCGGCAAGATGAGCCTGGTTGACGTCGTCACCGCATCCGGTACCGATCGCGAGGAGGTCCTGCGCCTTGCCGGTGCGCTCGAAGATGCCTCGGAGCATCCCATTGCCCAGGCGATCGCAAAGGGTGCGCGTGCCGAAATCGGCAAGCTGCCCGCCGTCGATAACTTCGCGAACATCGAAGGCAAGGGCGTGCAGGGCGTTGTCGACGGTCACAGCATCGTTGTTGGCCGCGAGACGCTCCTTGCCGATTGGTCGTTGCGGCTCGCACCCGAACTCGCGGCCGCGAAGCAGGACGCGGAAAACCAGGGCAAGACCGTCGTCGCCGTTGGCTGGGACGGCCAGGCGCGCGGCATCCTCGTCATCGCCGACACCGTCAAAGACTCGAGCGCCGAAGCGATCGCGGGGCTACGGAGGCTCGGTCTCACGCCCATCCTCCTCACCGGCGACAACGAGGCGGTCGCCCGCCAGATCGCTGCCGAGGTAGGCATCGACGAGGTCATCGCCAAGGTGCTACCGCAAGACAAAGTCGATGTCGTGAAGCGCCTGCAGGATGCTGGCCGCGTCGTCGCGATGGTCGGTGACGGCATCAACGACGCCCCGGCGCTCGCACAGGCCGATCTCGGGCTCGCCATGGGCACCGGCACCGACGTCGCCATCGAGGCCGCCGATATCACACTCGTGCGGGGCGACCTCCGCGCCGCCGTCGACGCCATTCGCCTCTCACGCAAGACCCTGTCGACGATCAAGTCGAACCTCTTTTGGGCATTCGCCTACAACGTCGCGGCCATCCCCGTCGCGGCGCTCGGCATGCTCAACCCAATGGTTGCCGGCGCGGCCATGGCGGTTTCCAGCGTCTTTGTCGTCGGCAATAGCCTGCGGCTACGCGCGTTCTCGAGCGAGGCTGGCCAAACTGCATCCCGAAGGAAGTGACTGCAATGACTGAAGCCACTAAACCCACCGAGCACCGCGAACACCACCACGGCTACATCAGTGACAAAGAGCGCTATCTCAGCCGGATGAAGCGCATTGAGGGTCAGGCCCGCGGCATCGCGAAGATGATCGATGAGGAGAAGTACTGCATCGACATCCTCACCCAGGTGTCGGCGCTCACCCGCGCGCTCCAGGGCGTCGCGACGGGGCTCCTCGATGATCACCTCAAGCACTGCGTGCTGGATGCGGCGAAGCTCGGTGACGACGCGGCCCTCGAGAAGATTCAGGAAGCGACCGACGCGATTACGCGCCTGGTCCGTTCGTAATGGGCGCCGGGCACGACCACAGCCACGGGATGCAGGAGTCCGGGCAGCCGGGTGACTTCCGCAAGCGGCTGTGGCTCGCGTTTTCGATCACCGCGCTCGTCGTCGTCGCGCAGGCCGTCGGCGCGATCCTCACCGGCAGCCTTGCCCTCGCGACCGATACCGCGCACGCGATTGCCGATGCATCCGGGTTGCTCGTTGCGCTCATCGCCGCGACGCTCATGCTCAAGCCGCCGAACCCGCGGCGCACCTGGGGCTTTCGACGCATCGAGGTGATCGCTGCGCTCGGGCAATCGGTGCTCCTACTCGTCGTCGGCACCTATGCTGCGATTGAGGGCATTCGGCGTCTGTTTGAGCCGCCCGAAGTGCCGGCGATGGAACTCCTCATCTTCGGCATCTTCGGCCTCGTCGCGAACGTGATAGCCATCAGCATCCTCGCCTCGAGCCGCACCGCCAACTTCAATATGCGCGCGGCTTTTCTCGAAGTGCTGAACGACGCTCTCGGCTCGGTCGGCGTCATCATCGCGGCGATTGTCATGGCGACGACCGGCTTCATGCAGGCTGACGCGATCGCGGGCCTCCTCATCGCGGCGCTCATCGTGCCGCGCGCGTTCCTATTGCTTCGCGAAACGATGAGCGTGCTCATGGAGTTCACGCCGAAGGGGCTCGATCTCGATGAGGTGCGTGCCCACATCCTCGCGCTCGACCACGTCCGTGATGTGCACGATCTGCACGCTTCAACGGTGGCGACGGGCTTGCCGACCATCACCGCGCACGTCGTCGTCGACGATCGCTGCTTCACGACCGGCCACGCGGCTGAAACGCTCCTGAAGATTCGCGAATGTGTCGCTGAGCACTTTGCAGTGTCCATCCATCACTCGACGTTTCAAATCGAAACCGAAGAGATTGCGCGCCACGAACCCGAGGGCGCAAAGCACGACTAATTTGCCATACGGCCAAACGGCTTCGGGTCGGGCTTGTGCTTCTGCGGCAAGACAATGAGCGCCACGAGCGAGGCGATGATCACGACGCTCGCAACCATGGCAATGAGGCCGTTCCAGCCGAGCGATTGGAAGAAGAACCCGCCGACAAAGCCGAGGATGCTCGAGCCGATGTAGTAGGCGAGGTTGTAGATGGCGGTCGATTGCGAACGACCGAAGCGAGGATGCGCGCCCGCCCAGCCGGAGGCCGTCGAGTGGGAGCCGAAGAAGGCACCCGTGAAGATGATGAGTCCGAGCACCACCGCCCAGAGGGTCGGGATGAGCATGATCGCGAGGCCCACGAGCGAGATCGCATCGCAGATGAGCATGACGACCTTGCGGCCGTATTTGCCGGCGATGCGACCGGCGATGGGGGAGGAGACGGTGCCCGCGAGGTAGGCGAGGAAGACGAACGACGACACCCACACCGGCAGCAGCAGTGGCTCGTCGGTGAGGTGATAGCCGAGGTAGTTGTAGAGCGCGACGAATCCGCCCATGAGGAGGAACGGCTGCAGATAGAGCACGAGGAGCACCGGGTCGCGCATGTGTCTCGCGCTATTCGATGCCGTTTCTCGAATGGCGTCGCCGATGGTGCCGCCGAGGGCACCGGCCGGGATGAACCCCTGCGGTTTCGGGGCGAGCACCATGAACAGGGATGCGGTGAGGATCGACATGCCGGCGATGGCGATGAACCCGGTTTGCCAGGAGCCGGTGAATTCGCCCACCGGGCCGCTAATGAGGCGGCCCGAGAGACCGCCGACGGTGTTACCGGCGATGAAGGTGCCAACTGCGGCAGCCGCATCCAGCTTGTGAATCTCTTCGTTGATGTAGGCCATCGCGACCGCGGGTACGCCGCCGAGCGCGAGGCCCTCGGCGAATCGGGCGGCGAGGGCGAGCTCGAAGGTCGGCATGAGTGTGACGACGATGCCGAGGATGGTTGCGGCGATCACCGCGATTGAAATGGTGCGCTTGCGACCAATGCGGTCGGCGACGAGTGACCAGGGGATAGTGGCAATGGCGAGACCGAAGGTGCCCATCGAGACCATGAGCGACGATTCGGCGGTGGTGACCTGGAAGTAGTCGGCAATCTGCGGGAGCACGGCCTGAGGCGCGTAGAGCTGCGCGAAGGCCGAGATACCGGCGAGCAACATCGCGAGTTGCACGCGGGCATAACCACCGGTGCCACGGCGGTGGCCAATCCAGGTGGTGCCGGTGTCAGAGAAGCCGGGGTCGCGGACGCTCACCCCACCACCGTACTCCGGAAGCGAGTTTGCCTTTGACGCGAAGGTGGTGCTAGTCTTGCTCAGTCGTCGTCAAGGCGGCACGCGCCCGTAGCTCAATGGATAGAGCATCTGACTACGGATCAGAAGGTTAGGGGTTCGAGTCCCTTCGGGCGCGCGGTGCTTCGGCACAATGATCTGTGTGGAGACAGAAGAAG
Source organism: Gulosibacter macacae (assembly GCF_003865375.1). Classification (GTDB taxonomy): domain Bacteria; phylum Actinomycetota; class Actinomycetes; order Actinomycetales; family Microbacteriaceae; genus Gulosibacter; species Gulosibacter macacae. The sequence continues at coordinate 40,982 of NZ_RQVS01000013.1, forward strand.
AGGGCCTGCGAAAGCAGGCCATCTTCGTTTTCTGCGGCGGGGGCAGTGCGGAGCTGCTTGCGGCGGCCCTTGACGGATGCGCGAACACTGTTCACAATGGTCGTGAAGTAGTGAACACTGCTCACCAACGTCGGATTCGACAGGAGCACCATGTGCCCATGGGGTGTCCATACCGCCACAGTTACTGAGTCTTCTCGAACCGTGCCTGCTCGGATTGCGCTCGCTCTCGCCGGGCTCGGCTTCGCCGCGTTTCCACTGCTGCGGCCGTGGGGAGATGACTCTGCGGATTTGCTCGAGGTGGCCGCGGCCTTCGCTGATCCGCGCTGGGTGATCGCGCACACGCTGTCGATGCTTGCGTTCATTGCGCTCGCCTTGGGCCTGCGTGCGGCTCAGCGCACTCGACTGGAACTTGGCGCCTGGCTCGGTGCCGCGCTGGTCTTGCCGTTCTACGGCGCCGAGGCGTTCGGGCTGCACGCGATCGGAAACGCCGTCGTCGCATCCGGCGATGTTCATCGGCTTGCCGAGGCTGAGGCGATTCGCGCCGATCCGATTGCGCTCGCCGGCTTCGCCCTGGGGCTCCTGTTCATCGCCGCCGTTGGGCTGGGGTTTGTCGTTAGCGCGAAGGGTGCCGGGACGCTGTCAATGCGTATCGCGGCGACCATCGCCGGAGTTGGCCTGGTCGCCTACCTCCCGCAGTTCTTCCTGCCGGCGGCCGGTCGCATCACGCACGGTGTCGTGCTCGGCGTCGCGCTCCTCGTGTTCGCGGCTCGCGTTCGCGCATCCGAGTCACACGACAAACGCTGATACCGCGCCGCTGATGAACAAGATTGAGGCGGGCGTCGCATCCATGTCGGGACGGGCCTTGAGCTTTGCGGGCCACATCGCGTACAAGCTTCACCCCGAGGGCCATTCCCAGCCCGCGCGAGTAGCGTGCATCCCATGACTACGCATGAGACTGAGCGCCCCGAGCACGCGAAGCCCGGCACCTACTCGAGCGCGGGGCAGGAGTACTCCCGCGACACCCGCTACATCAACGACCGCATCACCAAGGATGCGCGACCCGCGGGTGAGGGCATCGAAACCTGGCCGGTTGAACCGAACCGTTACCGCCTCGTCGTCGCCCGCGCCTGCCCCTGGGCGCACCGCGCACTCATCGTGCGACGCCTGCTCGGTCTCGAAGACGTCATCTCGATGGCGATTGCCGGTCCCGTCCACGACGAGCGCTCGTGGACCTTCGACAAGTCGCCCGATGGCATCGACCCGGTGCTCGGCTATGAGCGCCTGCAGCAGGCCTACTTCGCCCGCGACCCGCAGTACCCGCGCGGCATCACGGTGCCAGCAATCGTTGATGAGCCGACGAAGTCGGTCGTCACCAACGACTTCCCGTGGATCACCCTCGACTTCTCGACCGAGTGGAAGGAGTTTCACCGCGAGGGCGCTCCCGACCTCTACCCCGAGGCGCTGCGCGAAGAAGTGGATGAGGTCATGCGCTTCATCTACACCGAGATCAACAACGGCGTCTACCGTTGCGGGTTTGCTGGCTCGCAATCGGCCTACGACGCCGCCTACGACCGCCTCTTCTCGGCACTCGACAAGATCTCGGAACGGCTCGAGACCCGCCGCTACCTCATGGGCGACCACATCACTGAGGCGGATGTGCGCCTGTTCACCACGCTCGTGCGCTTCGATGCCGTTTACCACGGCCACTTCAAGTGCAATCGCCAGAAGCTCAGCGAGATGCCCGTGCTCTGGGCCTACGCGCGCGACCTCTTCCAGACCCCAGGCTTCGGCGACACCACCGACTTCGTCGACATCAAGCGCCACTACTACGAGGTGCACCGCGACCTGAACCCGCTCGGCATCGTGCCGCTCGGCCCCGAGCTCGACAATTGGCTCACCGAGCACGGCCGCGAAGCGCTCGGTGGCTCACCGTTCGGCGAGGGCACCCCTCCCGGTGAGGTGCGCGACCCGATGGAAGAGGGGCACGGCATCCTGTAGGCGTGTCGGGCGCCAGCGCGCTTCGAGAACCTCAGCGAACGGCCGGGGCGGAACCTCAGCGAACGATCCTCCCTGGATCTTCGTTACCCACCCGACCTAGGCTCGAAGGTGCGCGGGCAAGAGCGCCCGCGCACCGCGCATGAGGGGGTTCCGATGTCCGCTCCACAGGCCCAGACCACTGATGCTGGTCGCATTCCTGGTCCGCATCTGCGAGTTGCCATCGGCGCCGGGCTCACCGCCATCGCGCTCTCGATCACCATCACCGCACTGAGCTTCTTCACGAACGCGGTGCTTGCCGAGCATCCCGATTGGGCAATCTCGACGTTCACGCTCTACTACACGATCTACGGCCTCGCCTCGGCGTTCGCGATGCCCGTCGCCGCGCAATTGCTGCCGAAGCTCGGCTCGCGCAAGCTCCTCATGCTCGGCGGCACCATCGCCGCCATCGGGCTCTTCCTCTTCAGCCTCGCCACCGCGCTCTGGATTTTCTACGGTGCCGCCCTCATCGTCGGCATCGGCGTGGGCCTCTCGGTGCAATACGTGCCGATCGTGCTCGTCAACCGCTGGTTTGTGGCGCGACGGGCGCTCATCCTCGGCCTCGTGCTCGCTGGCACCGGCGTTGGCGGCGCGGCGTTCTCGAGCATCCTGCCGGGGCTCATCGCCTCGACGAGCTGGCAGCTCGGCATGGTCGTCGTCGCGATCGCGATGTTCGTCTTCAGCGTCGGGCCGGCCATCCTGCTCATTCGCAATGTGCCCGAGGATGTCGGCGAGCGTGCCTATGGTGCCGGCGAGCGACCGACCGATCCCAAGGAATCGCTCGCGGCTGAGCGCATCCCGGGGCTTACCCGCGCCGAGGCAATGAAGACGCCGTGGCTCTACATCCTGTTCGGCTCGGTGCTTCTCATGGGCATTGTGCACTCGATGAACCAACACCTGGTCAATTACCTCAAGTTGCAACCCTGGGGCATCAATGTGCCGGATGCGAGCATCTCGCTCATCCTCACCGTCACGACCCTTTCGCTTGTGCTCTACAAGCCCGCGCTCGGTTGGCTCATTGACCGCATCGGTATCGAACGCGCACTCGTCATCACGCTGAGTCTGGCGGCGATTGTCGTGTTCATTTCGGCGTACATGACGCTCCTGTGGGCATACATCGCCTGCATGCTCGTCATCGCGATCGGCTTCGCGAACGGCACGGTCACCCCGCCGCTCGTTGCCGCGCACGCCTTCGGGCAGCGCGACTTCCCGGCGATCTGGGGCGTGCTCGGCTCGGCCTATCCGATCGGCACCGCGGTCGGCGCGCCGCTGTGGGGCCTCGTGCGCGATGCCACCGGCTCTTATGGCTGGGGGTTCGTGTCGGTGCCGATCATCTCCGCGATCTTCATCATCGGGATGGTCGTGGTGATGCGCCGGGGTCGCAAGCTTTGGAGCAGCGAAGGCCTTGCGACACATTAGCCGCGTGCCAAGTGGAACCGCGGGCGTGCCAAGTGGAACCGGATTCGTCCCAAGCGGAGCCACATGCCTATGCACGCCACGAAAAATGGCTGGTCAGCGCTTTGCGCGTGGCGACGCAGCATCAGGATGCGATCCACTCGTCACAGTGCAGGTTCCAATTGGCACACCTACCGTAGCTGCCAGCCGCGCGGACGCACGGCGAGATCGGTGATCTGCACCTCGACCGGCGCATCCACCACGTAGCGCACGGCGGTAGCAATCGACTCGGGTCGGATGTAATCCTCGGGGGAGTAGGTGCCGCCAAGGCCCTCCTGCAACTCCACCTGCATCGGCGTCGCCACCTGGCCAGGGAGCACCGTCGCCACCCGCACACCATCGCCCTCAACTTCGAGGCGCAGCGTGTCGGCCAAACCCTTTAGCGCATGCTTCGAGGCGACATAGGCACCCATGGCGCGTGCCGGGCGAATTGAGACGCCCGAGCCGATGAACACCACCGTGCCATGCGCCTCGCGCAACTTCGGCATCGCGAGCGTGGTGAGCAACGCCGGTGCAATCACGTTCGTCGCGAGCTGCCGCTGCCACTCCGCAGCGGTGGTCGCATCGAGCAACCATGGCGTGCCGACCGCAGCCGAGTGCACGATCACATCGAGGCGTGGCAAGTCGGCAACGAGCGCGAACACGGCACCACCGGGCTCGAACACTGCAGCATCCTGCAGATCGGCCGAGAGCGTGCGCCACGCATCCAGTTCGGCGAGTCGCCCAGCATCGCGGCCAAGCGCCACGATCTCGTGCGTAGCTCGCAACTCCTCGACGAGTGCGCGACCGATGCCGCTGCTCGCCCCGGTGATCAACGCGACCGGCTTCATGAGCGTGCGCCTTCCTCGTTCGCAGCCTCAGCATCCGGCGAAATCATCGCGGCCAACTCCCGCAACCGTGCGGGTTCGGCGCAATAGTGACTCCAGGTGCCCGAGCGCTCGCTCGAGACGAACCCGGCATCGAGCAGCACCTTCACGTGATGCGACACCGTCGACTGCGCCAAACCGAGCTGATCGACGAGCGACGACACCGTTGCCGGCTCCCGACACAGGTCGAGGATGCGCAGGCGCGTCGGATCAGCAAGCACCCGAAACTCGTACGCGAGCGTATTCGGCTCGGCGCCGTTCACGCGAGCGGTTCCCGCACGCCGCCGCAATCGTCGCCGCGCAGTCGATTGCAAAGATCGGTGAGCGTTGCGAGCTCTTCTTTCGAGAGCACGCTGCCAACGCGAGATTGGATGCTGCGCGTCTGCACGCGACCCGCCGAACGGAACGCTGCCTGGCCCTCTTCGGTAAGCTCAACGATCGTGCCGCGCGCGTCGAACTCATCCTCGGACTTCGCGATGAAACCGCGCGCCACCAGGCGATCGACCAATCGCGACACCGACGACTGGGTGATGAGCACCGAGGCGTTGAGGTCGCGCAAGCGCACCCGGTGACCCGGTTCGCGGTGAATATTGAAGAGCACGTCGTACTCATTCATCGACATGCCGACGTCCACGAACTCACGTCGGAGGTCGCGCATGATGGACACCTGGGCGCGAAAGAGCGCCTCCCAGGCGTCTGTTGGATGAATCGACGAGCTAGCCATTTACCTTGATGATACCGATAAGTCACTTACGTTCAGGTGATACCACCGGGGTATTTTTCTTGAATTAGACGCGGTCAGGCGACGGAGCCGGTGCGTGCACGATGCGCACATCGGCGTGGCGGTCGAAACGGTAGCCGCCGCCGCGCACGGTGCGCACGACATCGGCGTACTCGCCGAGCTTCTTGCGCAGGCGGCGCACGTGCACGTCAATAGTGCGTTCGTGCGGGCGCTCTTCGGTCGAATCGGACCAAAGCACATCGATGATTTCGTCACGGGTGACGGTGCGGCCTTCACGAAGTACGAGCGATTGGAGCAGCTCGAACTCCTTGTAGGTGAGTTCAGCGTTGTCGCCGTGCACCGATACGCGCTTACGCGAGGTGTCGATGATCACCTTGGCGGCGGTGCGGCGCACCTCTTCTTCGCGCTCGGCGAGCTGACGCGCGGCGCGCGATTCGGCGACGGCGCGCGGCTCCTGCAGAGCAAGGCGCACGAGGTCGATGGCGCGGCCGGGTGCACCCTCGGGGGCGAAGGCGACGGATGCGTAGCTACCGGCGGTCGGGGCGCGCTCGGCGAGCACTTCGCGCAGAGCGGTGACGAGCTCGGTGAGCGTGTCGTTATCGGCGTGGTCGAGGCCCACATAGAGCGCGAAGCCACGGGCTTCGGGGGCTGCGGTCACGGGCGCGGCGGTGCGCTCGGATGCGGCGTAGGCGGCGGGTGCTTCAGGAACGGCGGCGAGGTGCGGGCGAGCGGGTGCAGGTTGGTGCTGACGGATCGGGGTGACGTTGGCGATGGCCATGATGTGGTCCTTTACTGATGATGTCGCCGGCGCTGCGTTGGGCGCGCTTCGGCGGAAGTCGGGCGGACGTGCCCGTGACGGCGTCGTGGTGATGACGCGGGAAGCTCAGTGGTCGAGATGCGAGCCTCGGTGCTCGAGATGTGAGCGGAGTGAGCTGCTTCAGGGAAGCGGAGATACTGCGGTTCGGAGCGTCGTTAGCGACACATTCGACAACGCACAACCGCGCCGGCCATCATCATGCCAGCGCGTCCTGCCACCTCGAGGGCGGTCACAGGGCGTGCAGTCGTTGCAGTCATGTTCGACAAATTAGCCCGTCGGCTCGTTCGATGTCAAGACTTCGTGCTTCGAGTGCCTCAGCACGCAGTCGTGCACTGAGGCGCTCGAAGTGCTGTGACGTTAGACCGCGACGCCGTAGAGGCGGTCGCCCGCATCCCCGAGGCCCGGCACGATATAGCCGTCGTCGTTCAAACGCTCATCAAGTGCGGCCACGAGCACGTGCACATCGTCTTCGGGGAACTCGCGCTGCATGAGCTCAACACCCTCCGGCGCGGCAACCAGGCAAATTGCCGTGATCTCGCTCGCACCCGCATCCTTCAAAAACTGCACGGTCGCCGCGAGCGAACCACCGGTGGCGAGCATTGGGTCAAGCACAAAGCACTGCCGGTGCGCGAGGTTGTCAGGCAGACGCTTCGCGTAGGTCTCTGGCTGCAGGGTCTCTTCATTGCGACGGATGCCGACGAAGCCCACCTCGCAATTCGGCATGAGCTTCAAGAAGCCATCGAGCATCCCGAGCCCCGCGCGAATAATCGGAACGGCGAGCGGCAGCGGCTCCCGTACCCGGGTGCCGGTCATCTCGCTCACGGGAGTGCGTAGCTGCACGTCTTCGACGTGGAGGCCGCGCGTCGCCTCGTAGGTGAGGAGGTTGACGAGTTCGGCGACGAGCTCGCGGAACACCGGTGATGGCGTGCGCTCATCACGAAGCAGGGTCATCTTGTGGTCGATGAGGGGGTGATTCGCGACGTGCAGCTGCATGATCGATAGCGTAGCGAGCGAAGCTGTATCTCGCGGTCAAGCATCAACCAGAGGAGCGTCTATGCGACCAAGCGACGAGCACCTCGCGCTCATGCGCGCGGCCCTGCACGAAGCGCTCCAGGCCCCGGCCACCGGAGATATTCCGATCGGCGCGGTGGTGACCGATGCATCCGGTGAGATTGTTGGCCGCGGCCGAAACGAGCGCGAGGCGACCGGTGACCCGACCGCGCACGCAGAAATTGTTGCGCTGCGGCAAGCAGCGCAGGTGCTCGGCACCTCGCGACTCGATGGATGCACGCTCGTCACCACGCTCGAACCCTGCGTCATGTGCGCGGGAGCGGCGCTCACGTCGCGCGTCGCGCGGGTGGTCTTTGGTGCCTGGGATGAGAAGGCGGGCGCGGCCGGATCGCAGTATGACCTCATCCGTGATCGACGGGTGCCCCTGCAGGCCGAAGTCGTCGCCGGTGTACTCGCTGAAGAGTGCGCGGCGCCCCTGCGTGAGTTCTTTCGCGACTAACGACGCCGCAAGTGGCCCTCTCGTGGACAAGTACCCCACGCATGGGTGGGGTAGTTCTTCACGAGAGGGGTACTTCGAGAACCAGCTAGTCCCAGCTGGGCCAGTTAGTCCCAGCTGGGGAAGACGATGGCCTCGGTGGTCACCGTCTCGCGCTGCGGCGCGGTCACATCGGGCTCAATGAACACGGCCTCAACGCCACCCGCGGCCTCGCGCACGAGCTGACGCAGTTCGGCAATCACCGGCGGCAGCGAGTAGAGGTCGTCAACGTTAGTGAGGGCGACTCGCACGCCCACCACATCGGGTGCACCCTCAGCCGGAGTAGTGCGAACCTGCACGACCTCGTCGACGAACATGCTCGTGAGCAGGGCTTCGCGAATCTCGGCGGTGAGGGTGGGGTTCGACACGATCGTCTCCTCGGCGGTGGGGATTGGATGAGTCCAGCATACGACGATGAACCCGCACGCACCCTAGACTCGAGCGCGTGACGCAGATCGACAAGCCCGCGCTCCCGCGGATCGCCATGCTCGGCACCGGCAATATGAACGGTGCCATTCTCGCCGGACTCACCCGTCCAGGCTCTGCGCTGGCCGACCCGGTGCGCGTGACGACGCGCTCACAATCAAGCGCGGATGCGCTCTCGCAGCGCCCCGGCGTCACGGCCGCAGCCCTCGAATCAAACCCCGACGCCAACCGAGAAGCCGTGCGCGGCGCGGGCCTGGTCATCGTCGGCGTGAAGCCAGCCATGGTGCCCGATCTCCTCGACGACATCGCGGCCGATCTCGAACCCGGCGCGCTCGTCATTTCGATCGCTGCGGGGCTCGAGACCAAGACCATCGCGGCGCATCTGCCCGCGGGCATCCGGGTCGTGCGTGCCATGCCGAACACGCCCGCGACCCTCGGACTCGGGGTGACGGCTATCTGCGCTGGCCCCGGCGCCGACGCCGAGGCCATGGCGCTTGCGCACGAAGTGTTTGCGTCGGTCGGCCAGGTGGTGGAGCTCCCCGAAGCCGATATTCCGACGATGGGTGCGCTTACCGGCTCCGGTCCCGCGCACGTGTACCTCCTCATTGAGCGGATGATCGAGGCGGGTCAGGCGCTCGGCCTCGACGCTGAGACCGCCACTGAGTCGGTTGTGCAGACCTTCCGCGGTGCGGTCGAGATGGTCGTTGCCGACCCGGATGCGGGTCCCGCCGAATTGCGTCGCCGCGTCACGAGCCCGAACGGTACGACCGAGCGGTCGATTGCCGTGCTCGAGGATGCCCAGCTCGCCGACCTCTTTACCCGTTCGTTGCGCGCGAATGTGCGTCGCAGCGAAGAACTCGCCGCTGGCGCCTAAGGAGTAATTGCAACCAATGGCGCGGCACATCGACTTTCCCGAGAACCTCTATGAGGTGCTCGGTCTCGACCCCTCGGCGAGCGACGAAGAGGTTCGCCGCGCCGGGCGACGCCGACAGCGCGAGACCCACCCTGACCTCGGCGGCAATGCCGAAGAGTTCACCCGAGTGCGGCTCGCCGTCGAGGTGCTCTCGCACCCGCGACACCGCGCCGAGCACGACGCCTGGCTTGCCACCACCCGCGGCCTGCCGACGCCCGCGCGCACCGGTGTGCGCCTGCGCCAACAGCAACGCGCCCCGCGCACGGCGCAACCGCCGCGTTCACCGGCGCAACCCGCTGCCCGGCACGCGGCCGCTGGCAGTGAGGCACCCGCGTTTGACCGCATCCCGAAACCGAGCGTCGATGTGCGCCGCCTCGGGTGGTACCGCCGCGCCTGGCACCGACCCGCCGAAGTGTGGCCGGGTACGGCGCCTGTCGCCCCGCCGCCGAGCCCGCGCGAACTTGCCACGGTGCTGCCGTTCCTGCTCGTGAGCCTCGCGGTGGTGGTGCTCCTCTCCCTACCCATGTCGCCGCTCGCCACCCCGTGGTGGCCAGTTGCGGCAGTGATTTTCGTGGGCGGGCTCGTCTGGCTTGTGCTGCGCTCGCGCGGCTCGAATCCGGCGCTCGCGAACGCCATCTACTGGCTCGTCATTGCCGGATCGGCCCTCTCGGGGGCGCTCTCGTTCGTCGACGGCATGGCTGGCATCATCTCAGGCGGGCACGATCCGCTCTCAGCCCACGTGCTGCGCGGAGTCGCCGCGCTCGTCGTGGTCGCCCTCGCCATGCTTGCCTGGTGGGGCCTCAAACCCCGCGCGCGCAAGATGTCGCTCGAGCGCCTGCTCATGCGCCTCGCCGATGAGTCAGCCCCGGCGGCCGACAGTGAGCAGCAGGTTTACGGCACCCCGGGCGCGACCGCCATGACGCACTCGGCCCCGGGCGTGCATCCGGTTCGTCGCCAATATGCCGAGCAGATCGTTGGCGAGCGCATCGCGGCCCTTGCCCGCATCCCCGGCGTGCGCATCGTGCACGGACTGCGCCTGCCCGGCGGCGATCCTGAAATCGCGACGATCTCGACGGCCATTCTCGCCGGTCGCCGCCTCGCCCTCATCGACGATGAACTGCGCGCGACCGGTGACTACGCCGTCGATGCCCGCGGCGCGCTCACCCGCGACGGCTCACCGGTGAATGGCACGATCGATTTTCCGCACCGCGTCGAGCGGTTGCACGAGTACTTTGGCGATGTCGCCGAGGTGCGCGGCTGGCTCACGATCGTGCCGGATGCACCGGGCGAATTTGCCGTTGACAACGCTCGTACCTGGGCGCGCGTGCGCCTGGCGTCGGTCGAGTCGATGTTGCGCGAGGCGGGCGATTGGCTTGCCGAAGATGGAAATCGCGTCGATCGATTGCTGTTGCGCGATCTGCTTGAACTGCAGGTAACGCCGTAGCGCCAAGCTGTGATCGGTAGTCTCCCTCGCCTTGATAGCTTCCGAGCATGGCCTCAACGACTAACGTGACTCGGCTGAAGCACGGCGAGGCGCAGAACGTGCTGCGACTGACCGAAGTTGATGAAGCCCCGCATCGGTTGCCGACGGCTCAAGAGCTAGGCATGAGCGCCACAGCATTCGGCGCGCCGAAGTGGGCGTGGTCGCTCATCCTTGTCGCCGCGTTCACTGCGGGCATCCCGGTGCTCATTGGTTTCCTCTGGCGAACTGATGATCCAACGAGCCTCTTCTGGAACAGCTGGTTTGTTGTCGCCGACACGCTGATCCTCGTCATCGCGCTCTTGGCCCTGGCTGGCAGCGTCATGAGATATCGAGAGTCCCAGGCGTTGCGCGCTGGCCTCGCGCAGCCCGGCCAGGCCCGCCACGAGGTCGGCGAAGTGGTCGAGTCACGAGTCAACCCCAGCATGCGACATCTCTTCGACGGACGCTTCCTGCTCACAGTGCGCATCGCCGGGCATGACTACCGCATCGCCCGCATTTCCCACCCCGGCCACTTCACTGCCTCAGCCATCCCCGAAGTTGGCGACCGCGTGGATGCGTGGGTGCTGTCGAACGGTCCGGTCATCGTGCAAGCACCGAAGGGAGTGCCTCGCCAGCCTCTGGGGCGGCCGGTCGTCGGCATGCCCGCGGTCGAGGTGCAGCGGGCTGCCGCTCAGGTGACGAGCCCGGTGCGGGCATGCAAGCTTGACCGCATCCGTGTCGTTGCCCCGCCCGAATCTGCCGACCGACTCGCGCGCACGCCGGCCGAATGGGGCGAGACGAAGGTCACACGCTCTGACTGGCTCTTCGTGCTCGTCGGGCTCATCCTCGTGGGCGTCCCGCTTGCGATCGGGGTTCCGCTCGAAGCGTGGCGAGGACCTGACCCGAGTCTTGATGAAAGCTGGTCGGACGTGTGGGGCATGAATTTGCTCTGGCTCGGGTTTCCCTGGTTCTTCATCGGCCCGGCGCTGGTGCTCTTTGCCTACTACGTGGTGCGCTCGGCGGGGCACTCGGCACTTCACCGTGTCTATCCGGCCGACCCGATGCCGGTGCCGAACATCACCGGCTGGATCGTGCGTCTCAACTCGAATATCGATAGCGACGACGGCAAGACCATGGTCACTGGGATGCGGGTGCTCACCGAAGGCGGCCAGCTCGTCGACTTCGCGAAGGTGCACGGCGCAACGTCGCTGTCACAACTGGCGGTGCCGGTCATCGGCGGCGGCGTGCGTATTTGGCAGCTCAGCGACGGACGGATGCTCGCCCAGACCGCCCTGCGCGCCGCGTGAGTTCAACACTGAACTTGTGATCGGTAGGTTGCTTCAGCTTGTTACGTTGCGGCCATGACCACAACGATCACGCAGGTGCGGCTGAAGCAGGGCGAGCAGCACAACCTGCTCCGACTCACCGAAGTTGACGAGGCACCACACCGGCGGCCGAGCTTTCAAGAACTCAAGCTCAGCGGCTCCGCCTTCAACCCGACGAAGTGGGTGTGGTGGATCCTCCTCACGCTGCTGTTCACCCTCGGCATCCCGATGCTCGTTGGCATGCTGTGGCAAACCGAAGGTCGGATGCGCCTGTTCTGGAACACCTGGTTCGTCGTGGCGGGCACGCTCATCGTCACGATCGCGCTCATCCTCATCTTCGGCAGTATTCGGCAGGCCCAGCAGACTGGCGCCCTGCGCAGGAGCCTGACCCAGCTTGACCAGGCACGCCACGAGATCGGCGAGGTGATCGAGTCTCGAATCAACCCCGGGATGCGGCACCTCCACACCGGTCGCTTCCTGCTCACCGTGCGCATCGGCGGCTACGAGCACCGAATCGCCCAACTCGCCGGCAGGGGCCATTTCACCACCGATGCACTCCCCGAAGTGGGCGACCTCGTCGACGCGTGGGTGCTCCCGAACGGCCCGGTCATCGTGCAGGCGCAACGGGCAGTGCTGCGGAAGCCCTGGGGCCGACCGGTGGTCGATATGCCGGCCCGCGATGTGCAGCAGGCCGCGGCGCGCGTGACGAGCCCGGTGCGCGAACATCCGCTTGACCGCATCCGCCTCGTGGCCCCGCCCGAATCTGCCGACCGCCTCGCGCGCACCTGGGCGGCGTGGAATCATGCACGGGCGAATCCGCGCGACTGGTGGTTCGCGCTCATCGCCTTCGTGCTCGTCGCGCTGCCCGCGGTGGTTGGTATTCCGGCCGGCGCCTGGCAGGAGCCGCGGCGCGAATGGGATCAGACGATCGCCGATGTCTGGCTCTGGAATACACTTTGGGTTGCCTTCCCCTGGTTTTTTGTGATGCCACTGCTCATCCTGTTTGTGAAGTCCCAACTCGATGGAGCGAGCCGGACCGCGCTCCACCGCGTGTACCCCACCGAACCCGCAACCGTGCCGAATACCACCGGCTGGATCGTGCGACTGAACTCGAACATTGACACCGAAGACAGCGTTGCCTCGATTCGGCGGATGCGCGTGCTCTCCGAAGACGGGCAGCTCATCGAGTTCACCAAGGTGAACGGCCAGCCATCGGTCGCGATTGCCGCGCTGCCGGTCATTGGCGGCGGCGTGCGCATCTGGCAGCTGCGCGATGGGCGCCTGCTTGCCCAAACCGCCCTGCGTGGCACGGGAGCCTAGGCTTAGACCCATGCGGATGAACGTGGAATCTTTCAACCTGGACCACCGCGCGGTTGCGGCGCCCTATGTGCGCATTGCCGATCGCAAGCAATTGCCGGGCGGTGACGAACTCGTGAAGTACGACGTGCGCTTCACCCAGCCGAACACCGAGCACCTCGATACCGAGGCGATCCATTCAATCGAGCACCTCGTTGCCGAACTCATGCGCAACCACACCGACAAGCTCATCGACTTCTCGCCAATGGGCTGCCGCACCGGGTTCTACGCGATCACCCTCGGGGTCGAACCCGACGAGTTCCTGCCGCTCCTCGAGCGCACGCTCACCGACCTCCTCGACGCGGATGCGGTGCCCGCGGCCAACGAAGAACAGTGCGGCTGGGGTGCGCACCACACTCTGCAGGGCGCCAAGGATGCCGTCGCGGCCTTCTTGCTGCGCCGCGACGACTGGGAACAGGTATTCAAGACCGATGCTGCATAACGTCGCCATTCTCTGCGCCATGCCGGAAGAGGCCGCGCCCTTCCTCGCAGCAGCAACCGAGCGCGAGGAGTATCCGACGCCGTTTGCCAATGTCGAGGCCGAAGTCGTCATCCTCGACGACCGCGAGGTCACCATCGTCACCACCGGCATTGGCCTCGTGGCGGCGGCCACCGCAGCGACCTGGGTGATCGGCGCTCGCGGCGTCGAAGGCATCATCTCGGCTGGCACCTGCGGAGGCCTCAGCCGCGAGAGCCGCGTCGGTGACGTCGCGATCTCGACCGACTGCACCTACGGCACCGCGGATGCAACCGAGTTCGGCTACGAGCGTGGCCAGGTGCCGCGCCAGCCCGTGCGCTTCCCCGCATCCCCGCGCCTGGTCGAAGCCGCGCGGCCGAAGGCGCAACTTGTTGGCCGCATCCTCTCGGGCGATACCTTCGTCACCGCGCGCAATGTCGCCGATATGCGCGAGGCGTTCCCCGACGCTGTTGCCACCGATATGGAATCGTGCGCGATCGCCCAGGTGTGCCATGCGACGGGCGTCGAGTTCATTTCAATTCGCGGCGTGAGCGACCTGTGTGGGCCGGAAGCCGGCGTCGACTTTCACATTGGCGTTGACGAGGCGGCCGCAGTGAGCGCCGCCGCCGTGCGCGCGCTCCTGGCGGCGCTCGGCTAGCGCAGCGCCGAGAACTTCTCGACCTCGTCGGTCGTGCCGGCGACGATGATGAGGTCGTGGTTTGAGATGACGGTGTCGGGCGTCGCATAGGTGAACTCCGACCCCGGCGCTTTCACGCCGACGATGGTGATCTTGTACTTCGTGCGAATGCCCGAGTCGCGCAGTGAGAGCCCGCGAATCGGCTTCGGCGGGTACATCTTCGCCATCACGAACTCATCGTCGAAAGAGATGAAGTCGAGCATCCGGCCATTGAGCAGGTGCGCGGTGCGCTCACCAGCCTCAGCCTCGGGATAAATCACGTGGTGTGCGCCGATGCGCTTGAGGATGCGGCCATGCGTCGCCGACATCGCCTTCGCCCAGATCTGCGGAATCTTGAGGTCGACGAGGTTCGCTGTGACGAGCACGCTCGCCTCGATCGAGGTGCCGACCGCGACCACGGCGACGGCAAACTCCTGCGCACCGATCTGCCGCAGCGCATCAATATTTCGGGCGTCGAGCTGCACCGCGTGGGTGACACGCTCGGCCCACTTCTGCACGAGTTGCGGATCGGTGTCGACGGCGAGCACTTCGCGGTCTTGCCGCTGCAGCTGGCCAGCGGTCGCGGCACCGAAGCGGCCGAGGCCGATCACGAGCACGGGGGCATTTGACGGGATGGGGTCAGCCAACGATGATCCTTTCCTCGGGCAGACGGTAGAGCTGGCGGCGCTCAGATGAGGCGAGCGCCGCGGCAAAGGTGACGGTGCCGACGCGGCCGAGCCACATCGTGACGGCGAGCACCATGGTGGCGGCCGGTGGCGCCTCGGCCGTGAGTCCCGTCGTGAGTCCCACGGTGGCGAACGCACTGATGGTGTCAAACACCGCCTCGCGTAAGCCGGCGCCGCTGAGTTGCATCACGAGAATCGACGACACCGCGACAATGGTCACGGCCCAGAGCGTGATCGCGACGGCAAGGCGCAAGACATCGACCGGGATGCGGCGGCGGAACACCTGCAAATCTTCCACACCGCGCGCCTCGGCAACTGCGGCCAAGAAAAGAATCGCGAGCGTCGTCACCTTGATACCGCCCGCGGTCGAGGCCGAGCCGCCACCGACAAACATGAGGAGGTCCATCACCACGATCGTTTGATCGTTGAGCGCATTGATATCGACGTTCGCGAAGCCGCCCGAGCGGGTCATCACCGAGAGGAAACCGCCGGTGAAAATACCGAACGCGGCATCGTGGCCACCGATGGTCTTCGGGTTACTCACCTCGAGCAGCCAAATGACTAGCCAACCGAGCAAGAACAGGATGGTCGTGGTCACGATCGTGAGCTTCACGTGCACGCCGAGGTGCTGGCGCGTACGCACCCAGCGGGCGAGCGAGAAGATAACCGGGAAGCCGAGCGAGCCGAGGAAGACGGCGAGCCCCAAGCATCCGAGGAAATAGGCGTTACCCGCGAAGATCTCGACGCCGCCCGGATTCGGGGCGAAACCGGTGTTCGTGAAGGCGCTCGCAGCGTAGTAGAACGAGTGGGCTACTGCATCCCACCAGTGTTGGTAGTCATCTGAGGCGATGAACACCGGCAGAATGAGCAGCGCAATCACCGTCTCAATGACGATGAGTGAGAGGGCGACGGTGACGAGCACGCCACCGACCTCGCCGAGTCGCACCGCCTGCGATTCCGAGACGGCGCCGCGGTGCAAGCGCAGGGCATTGCCATCGGATGCGGCAATGAGGCGCTGCTTCAGACCGAGTTTGCGGGTGACGACCGTGCCGAGAATCGAGGCGAGGGTGAGCACGCCCACGGCGCCCACCTCAATGCCGAGGAAGATGACCACATTGCCGAAGGTCGACCAGTGCGTGCCCATGTCGACAACCGATAGCCCGGTGACGCAGATGGTCGAAACCGCCGTGAACAGCGCCTCGTGGTAGGCCGTTGCCTGGCCATCGGCCGCCGAAATGGGCAACCAGAGCAATAGCGACCAGAAGAAAATGATCGCAGTGAACACGAGCACGGCGAAGCGGCTCGGGGACTGCATGCTCACGCCCGCGATGACGTCACGGACTCGCTTGAGCAGGGACATGCCTCGATGCTAGTCCTCACCTGAGGGGTGCGATGCACCCGATGCGCGCAAATTGATGAGTGGGCAGTGTACGCCTTCACTTGGAGAAATCGACGCGACACCCTACGCTGAGAGCAACTCCCGTTCACATTCGTCACAGGTGGAAGGATCCCGAGAGTATGGCGGCAGACCTGTCAGACATCCGTTTCCTCACGGTGGCCGAAGTGGCTGAGCTCATGCGCGTGTCGAAAATGACCGTGTACCGAATGATCCACGCGGGTGAGTTGCCTGCTGTGAAGTTCGGTCGCTCATTCCGGGTGCCTGAGTCTTCTGTACAGGATGCAATCTCCGGCACGGGGCGCAGCGAGCGAACGGCGTAGTAAGCTCGTCCGAGCGCAATTTCCAAACGACCTGAGGAGAGCCCATGGGTTCCGTCATCAAGAAGCGTCGCAAGCGCATGTCGAAGAAGAAGCACCGCAAGCTGCTTCGCAAGACTCGCCACCAGCGTCGCAACAAGAAGTAACACCGAGGTTCGCCCCGACATTCTGTCGGGGCGTTGCTCGTTTCCGGGGCGAGGCGGTGGTCTCGATTCGTCGCTTCGCTCCTACTCGACCAGCCACTGTCTGGTTGGTCGAGTAGCGAAGCGTATCGAGACCCCACCGTCGGCGGCCCTAAGCTAAGCAAATGGTCCACGTGCAACCGGGTCGGCCCGACGATACGTTCTCGCTCAAAGAGCGGCTCAACTCCCGCAAGGTTGGCGGCACGCTCCTGCTCGTCGCCGCACTCATCGCGATGATCCTCGCGAACACCCCGCTCGCGCCGTTCTATGAGGGCGTCAAGAACTTCGACCTGCCGATCCCTTTCCTCGGCATCGACCACATGTCGGTCGGCCACTGGGCGAGCGACGGCATCCTCGCCATCTTCTTCTTCGTCGTCGGCATCGAGCTCAAGCGCGAATTCGTCACCGGCCAACTGCGCGACCCTCGCAAGGCCGCCCTCCCCATCGCCGCAGCCGTCGGCGGTATGGCCGTGCCTTCGCTCGTCTACGTCGCCGTGGTCGCGAGTTCTGGCGTCGACGCACTGCACGGCTGGGCCGTGCCCGTCGCCACCGACATCGCCTTCGCGCTCGGCCTCCTCGCCGTGTTCGGCAAGGGCCTGCCCTCGGGCTTCCGCGTGTTCCTCCTCACCCTCGCGGTGATGGATGACCTCCTCGGTATTGTCGTCATCGCCATCTTCTACACCTCGGCGTTGCAGCTCTGGTGGCTCGTTGCATCCCTTGCGGTTATTGCCCTCTACGCGTTCTGCCTCAAGCGCGGCTGGAACCAGATCTGGCTGCTCGTGCCACTCGGCATCCTCGCCTGGTACCTCATGCTGCGCTCGGGTGTGCACGCGACCATCGCCGGCGTCTTGCTCGGTCTCGTCGTTCCCGCGCTCCCGCATCGCGGCCAAGACATCTCGCTCGCCGAAGACCTCGAGCACGACTGGAACGCCATCTCGCAGGGCCTCGCGCTGCCCGTTTTCGCGTTCTTTGCCGCCGGCGTTCCGTTCGCGGCCGGTGATGGCTCATTCCTGGATGCGCTTGCCAACCCGATCTTCCTCGGCGTGTTCCTGGGTCTATTCGTCGGCAAGCCCATTGGCATCTTCCTGACGGTGGTGCTTCTGCGAAAGCTGCCGATGTTCGAACTCGACGACAACCTCGACCTCAAGGACGTCGCCGCGCTCGGTGGCCTCGCCGGCATCGGCTTCACGGTGTCGCTGCTCATCGGTGAACTCGCCTTCCGTGGCCAAGGCATCGATATCGAGTTCGCGCATCTCGGCGTCATTCTTGGCTCGCTGGCCGCCGCCTTCGTCGCGATCTTCACCCTGCGCTGGCGCGGCCGGGCTGTGCGTACGGTGCCGCTCAGCGATGACGAAATGCTGCTGCCGTGATCGTCGACTTCTACGAGCGCCCCGGCTGCCACCTTTGCGAGGATGCGCTCGCGATCGTCGATGAAGAGACCGCTCGCGCCGGTGCCGAGTTGCGCCGACACAATATTGACGAGGATGCACGCCAGCAGGCCGCGTACGGCGAACTCATCCCGGTGGTCGTCATCGACGGCGAGCCGCACGCGCAGTGGTTCGTTGAGCGCGAGCGGCTCCGCGCTGCGCTCGCATGAAACTGGCAATCGCCGCACTCGTTGCCGCCAACCTCTTTTGGGCCGGAAACTTCGTGTTCTCGCCCGCCGCCGTCGCGGAGGTCTCGGCCTTCGGGCTGAGCTTTTGGCGCTGGCTGTTCGGGCTGCCGCTCATCTTTGCACTTGCGTGGTTCATTGATCGCCCGCGCTGGGGTGAGGTGTTGCGCCGCTGGCCAACGCACCTCGGGCAGGCGTTCACCGGCCTCGTCGGCTTCTCGGTGTTCACTTACCTCGCGGTGGAGCAGATTTCACCGGTGAACGCCTCGCTCGTGCAGGCGATCAACCCGGCGATGATTCTCTTGCTTTCGTCGTGGATGCTGCGCTCGCGACCGTTGCGCCAAGAACTTATCGGCATGGCAATTTCGACCGTTGGTGTCGTGATCGTCTTGCTCGGGCCCGGCGACATTGTCGTCAACCCCGGATCGCTCGGGCTCGGGGTGCTCTACATGGTGCTCGCCGTGATCTGCTGGTCGATCTATACCGTGCGGGGCCGCGCGGTTGTCGATCCGCCGCTCACGAGTTCCACCATGCAGGTCGCGTTCGCGACACTCATCACCCTGCCGCTCGCCGCAATCTCGGGTGGGCTGAGTCTCGACATCTCGCCGACGGCGCTTGCGAGCATCCTCTACATTGCGATCTTTGCGTCGGTGGGCGCGCTCGTGGCCTGGAATTTCGGCGTCGCGCGAGTCGGACCGAACGCTGCCGGCGTCTACCTCAACCTCCTTCCGGTGTTCACCGCACTCCTCGCGGTGCTCTTCGGTGCCCCGCTCACGCTCGCGCAGATCTTCGGCGGCCTCCTCGTGCTCGGCGGCATGGTGCTGGTCACCCGCGCCTCGCGCGAACGCATGTGAGGATGGACGGTATGCAAGGGCGCACACTCGACGACATTGACCTCGCGCTATTGCGAGCGCTGCGGCAGGATGCTCGCCGCTCGATTCGGCAGCTCGCCGAAGAAGTGCATATTTCGCGGTCGAGCGCCCACACGCGGGTGCGGGCGCTCATGGATGCGGGGGTCATCACCGGCTTTTCGACTGACGTCGATCTCGGCAAGGCAGGTTTGCCAGTGCACGCGGTGCTTGCGATTGATACCGGAGCGACGCCTGCTGGGAGCGAGCTCGCGACCGAGCTTGCGAGCATCCCATTTGTGTCGAAAGTGCTCACGATCGCTGGCGACGTCGACTACATCGTCGAAATTTCGGCGCCGAGCCACGAGGTGCTCAGTGAAATTGTGCTGCGCGGCGTACTCAAACTGCCGGGCGTCACCTCGGTGCGCACGCACCTCGTGATTGCCGAGCGGGCTCGCGATCCCCTGGGGGCGGTGGACTGAGCTGGCGCAGGCGCAGGGTGATCCGCGTGGGGGCCGTTGCGCGATCTGCACTTTTGGGTTCATTGATGCGCTGTGGAGGGTCAAAGACCCCAAAAGTGCAGATTCCGTAACCGCGACCGCCACGGCTGTGGAAACTGATCCATCCACAGACCCAGACCTGGACGGACCAATTGGCCAACTTATGGGCCAATCCTGGCGCCGTGAACTTGGCACAACGCTTCACCGCGCATGGCGGCACGATGACAACTCGGATGCTTCGGGAAGTTGGATACTCGACACGGCAATTGCAGAGCCTGGTCGCGTCGAAACAGCTACTGCGAGTACGGCCAGGGCTGTACTCGCATCCGCAAATTCAGTGGTCCTCGGTTGGCCGAGCACGTGCATTGGGTGGCGCCGTGAGCTGTGTCAGCCGACTGAAGGAACTTGGCGTCTGGACGCCGCAAACGAGTCAACTTCACTTGCGCGTGCCAAGGCACACGAGAGAAGGATGGTCCCGGGACCCGCGAGTGCAACGATGCGCCAAGGGTGCACATCTCCACACGCATGCCGATGCCATCACCAGTCCCATTGATGACCTCGCCACTTCCTTGCATGTTGCGTCGAAGTGCGTTGACCGGATTGAACTCGTGGCGATGCTCGACTCCATGCTGCGATCGGGCATGGCTTCGCGCTACGCGCTCGAGACGCACGCGGATGCGGGAAATGCGGCGATGCGTTGGGCTGTAGCGGAACTTGATTCGCGTTCCGGGTCAGGAGTCGAGTCGATCGTTCGCACTCACCTGAAGCGCATGAGACTCCGCTTCGACATTCAGGTGCGGATCGGAGTCTGGCCGGTGGACGTGCTCATCGGTAACTGGTTGGTCATCGAGATCGATGGGTTCGAGTACCACTCAGGTGAATCCGACTTCGGTCGGGACCGCCGCAAGGACCGCGAGTTGCATGGCATGGGGTACACGGTCCTGCGCTTTACCTACTGGGATGTGGTGTTGCGGTGGGAGGAGTGCGAACGGCAGATTCTGGAATTTGTTCGGGCGGGGCGGCACTTGAGGGGGTCCAAAGCGGTTGGTTAGGGAGGGCCTTGTTGCGCGATCTGCACTTTTCGCGTCGATGTGGTCTCTGGTGGGGTCATCGGGGCGCAAAACGCAGATCGCGCGACATTGGCCAACTGGCTCGAGGGGAAGCCTTCCGCCGGACAACTGGCCGCTCCAGCCGGACAATTGGACCACTCGCCCCTAAGTGCCGAACGCCGCTGGAGAACACAGCCAGAAGGCTCCAATCTCTTCACATGCACGACAACGACGTCTCTGTGGTCGACCGACGCGGGCCGGCCATCCCCGAAGCCCAAGCGATCGCCGCCCACGAGGCGATGCTCGCGCAACTTCCCGGCGCCCAGCCCATCCGGCTCATCGACGAACTTGGCGCGGTCGACGAAAGTGACCTGTCCGTCGGCTACCAACTGCCCGACGATGACACCCTGCTCGACGCGTACCGTCGCATGGTCATTGCCCGCCGCTGGGACACCCAGGTCACCGCCCTCACCCGTCAGGGCCGCCTCGCGACCTATCCCTCGGCCCTTGGTCAAGAGGCCGGCGAGATCGGCTCGGTCATGGGCGTCGAAGACCAAGACTGGCTCTTCCCGACCTACCGCGACACGATTGCGCTCCTCACCCGCGGCATGCAGCCGAGCGAGATTCTGCCGTTCTTCCGCGGCGAGTGGCATGTGAGCTACGACCCGCACGCGCACCGCATCTCGAACCAGACGACGCCGCTCGCGACCCAGGCGCTGCACGCCGTCGGCTTCGCGCACGCTGAGCGCCTGCAGGGCCGCGACACTGTCGCGCTCACCTACCTCGGCGATGGCTCCACGAGCGAGGGCGACGCCCACGAAGCGATGAACTTCGCCGCCACCTGGAACGCGCCCACCGTGTTCTTCGTGCAAAACAACCAGTACGCGATCTCAGTGCCGATCGACCACCAGACCAAGTCGCGCTCCATCGCCGACCGCGCCGCCGGCCTCGGCATGCGCGGCGTCTGGGTCGATGGCAACGACGTCGCCGCGGTCATCGCGGTCGTGCGCGATGCGGTTGCCCGGGCGCGTCGCGGCGAGGGGCCGACGCTCATCGAAGCGCGCACCTACCGCCTCGAAGCGCACACGAACTCGGATGACCCCACCCGCTACCGCGAAAAGCTCGAGCAAGAGCGCTGGGGCTTTGCCGACCCGATTTCGCGGCTCGCTGCCTACCTGCGCGCAAAGGATCTCCTCACCGACGCCGTCGAAGAAGAAATCACCGCCGCCGCGGAAGAACTCGCCGCCGCCACCCGCGATGCCATGAACGCCACCCCAAACCTCGACCCGCTCGAGATGTTTGACCACGTCTATGCGACGCCGCGCGCATCCCTGCTTGAACAGCGCGCCGCGCTCGAAGCCGAAATTGCCCAGCACGAAACCGAGGAGCTTGCGTCATGACCGCCACCCTGAGCCCCAGTGCGGCAAACGAGACCGCGACGCCCGCGACTGAAAAGCTCACCATGGCCGGTGCCTTGGGTGCCGCCCTGCGTGACGCCCTCACCGATGACCCGAGCGTCGTGATTTACGGCGAAGATGTCGGCCCCCTCGGTGGCGTCTTCCGCGTCACCGATGGTCTCGCGGCTGACTTTGGTCCCGAGCGGGTGTGGGATTCCCCGCTCGCCGAGTCGGGCATCGTCGGCACCGCGATCGGCATGGCGATGGCCGGGATGCGTCCGGTCGTCGAGATGCAGTTCGACGCGTTCTCGTACCCCGCCTTCGAGCAGGTGGTCTCGCACGTCGCGAAGATGCGTAACCGCACCCGCGGCGCGGTGGAATTGCCGATGGTGATCCGCATCCCCACCGCCGGTGCGATCGGTGGCGTCGAGCACCACAGCGACTCCTCCGAGGCCTACTGGGCGTCGACCCCGGGCCTCACGGTGGTCATGCCGTCGAACCCGGCTGATGCCTACTCGATGCTTCGCCAGGCGATTGATTCGCAGGATCCGGTCGTGTTCATGGAGCCGAAGAGCCGCTATTGGATGCGCGGGGAAGTTACCCGCGGCGCCGACGCCGAACTGCCGCTCTCGAGCGCCCGCGTCGTGCGCGAGGGCACCGATGTGACGCTCATTGCCTATGGCGCCTCGGTGCGCACGGCGATGGATGCGGCCACCCGCGGTGCCGAAGAGGGCCTGTCGGTCGAGGTGGTCGATCTGCGATCGCTCTCGCCCTTCGATGACGAGACCGTGTCGGCCTCGGTGCGTAAGACTTCGCGCGCCGCGGTCATCCACGAAGCCGCGCAATTCGGCGGATATGGCGCCGAAGTTGCGGCGCGCGTGACCGAGCGCAATTTTCACTGGCTGGATGCGCCGATCCTGCGAATCGCTGGGTTCGACACGCCCTATCCCTCGCCGAAGCTCGAGGAGTTCTATCTGCCGACCGCTGAGCGTGTGCTCGCGGCTCTTGACACCTGGGAGTGGTGATGACGACGTCAACTGCGCAGCTGCGCGAATTTAAGCTGCCCGACCTCGGTGAGGGACTCACCGAGGCGACCATTGTGAACTGGCATGTGGCGGTGGGCGACACCGTGTCGATCGACCAGATCATTGTTGAGGTCGAGTCGGCGAAGGCGGTTGTTGAGTTGCCGGTGCCGTTTGCGGGCACGGTTGCTGAGCTGTGCGGCGGTGTCGGAGATGTGATTGAGCTCGGCGATGTGCTCATTCGCGTTGCCGAGGAGGGTTCGCGTGCTGAGGCTCCCGAGCGTGCTGAGGCTCTCGAGCGTGCTGAGGCTCTCGAAGCACCGCGCGAAGAGGATGCGGTTTCGTCTGAGTACTCGGGTGCCGTCCTCACCGGCTACGGACTCAAGGAGTCGACGGTGCGCTTGGCGCGACCGGAAGGCGGGCGCTTCAAGAAGCGGTCGAAGTGTGATGTGGGTGGTGGTGCGGGTGGTCTCGATACGCGCTCCGCGCTACTCGACCAGCCAATCGGCGATGAAAACCTGGGTGGTCGAGTAGGCCGCAGGCCGGATCGAGACCACGACGCCAACCTCATCGACGAGTCGCGCAACTCGCCCGTGATGTCGCCACTCGTGCGCCGCGAGGCAAAGCAGGCCGGCTTTGACGCACGTCACCTGGCCGGGAGCGGCCGCAACGGGCTCGTGGTGCGAGCTGATGTTGAGGCTGCCGTGGCGGTGCTCGGTGGCGCTTCGAGTGCCTCAGCGCACGAGGCGAGTGCCGCAGCTTACGAGTCAGCGCACGCCGTCGGCGAAGACACTCGCATCCCGGTCACTGGGATGCGCGCACTGGTCGCCGAGCACATGGCCGAATCCCACGCCTCGGTACCCAAGGCGACGATCTGGCTCGACGTCGACGCGACGCCGCTGCTCGATCTGCGCGCCCAACTCCAGCAGGCCACCGGCGAGAAGTTCAGCCTCACCACGCTCATCGCGCGCATCGTCGTGGCCGGACTCGCGCAGCATCCGCGCCTCAATGCATCCTTCGATGCCAAGGCCAACGAGATCGTCGAGCACGCCGCCATCAACCTCGGCGTCGCCGCGCAGACTCCGCGTGGCCTCACCGTGCCGGTCGTGCACGGTGTTGAGCAGATGAACCTGCGCGAATTGCGCGAGAGGATCGGCGAGATCGTCGAAGAGTCGAAGCGTGGGAACTTCCCGCCCGCAAAGCTTGCCGGTGGCACCTTCACGCTCAACAACTATGGCGGCTTCGGTGTCGATGGCGCCTCGCCGATTATCAACCTGCCGCAGGCGGCGATGCTCGGCATCGGGCGACTCAAGGAGCGTCCATGGGTCGTTGATGGCGAACTTGCGGTGCGCAAGGTGATGACGGTGAGCTTCGTGTTCGATCACCGCGTGTGTGACGGGGATGCGGCGAGCGCCTTCCTCACGTTCGTCACCGATCGCATCGAGCGCCCGGCGTTGCTGTTCGCCGACCTGTAGGAGGGGTGACCACCCCGCCATAGTATTCGTTTGCATACTCGCGTAAGGTAGCTCGGTTACGTCCGACCGTGTCGGGCGACAAATCGAAAGAGTATGTGATGACGAACCAGCGCGACCACGACGACACGTCAACGGGAGCCGTTCAAGTACCCGGGCCCATCACCGGCCCAATCAACACGATGCCAACCGCCGAAGAGCAAGAAAAGCTCACTGGCCGCGTCGTCCCGGTCATGACGGTGCTCGTCGTGACCGCGTTCATGATGATCCTCAATGAGACGACGCTTGGCATTGCCATCCCGCATCTCATGGCCGACTTTGAAGTCACCCAGACGACCGCCCAGTGGCTGTCGACCGGCTTCATGCTCACGATGGCGATCGTGATTCCGGCGACCGGATTCATCATTCAGCGCTACACCACCCGCGCGATCTTCATGTTCGCGGTGGGATCGTTCATCCTCGGCACCCTACTCGCGGCGCTCGCCCCGACCTTCGCGGTCATCGTCGTTGCCCGGGTGCTCCAGGCCATCGGCACGGCGATCATCATGCCGCTGCTCATGACGACGATGCTCACCTCGGTGCCCGTGCAACACCGCGGCACCGTGATGGGTTTCATTTCGGTGGTCATCTCGGTCGCCCCGGCAATCGGCCCGAGCGTCTCGGGCCTCATCATTCAAGCGCTTGACTGGCGCTGGATCTTCTTCATCATGCTGCCGCTCGCGGTGATCGCGCTCGTGCTCGGTCTCATCCTCATCCGCACCGACGAAGACATCATCGGCGCGCGCATCAGCATCCCGTCGCTACTCATCTCAGCCGTTGCCTTCGGCGGCATCGTCTACGGTCTCTCGACCATCTCTGAGGTGTTCGCGGGCAACTGGTTGCCGGTCGTCGTGCTCGCCGCGGGCGCCATCGCGCTCGTGATCTTCGTGATCTACCAGAACCGACTCACCCGCACCGGCACGCCGCTCCTCGATTTCCGGCCGTTCCGCTCGCGCAACTACACCGTCGCCGTGATCGTCGTGATGATTGCGATGGCCTCAATCTTCGGCACCATCATCGTCATGCCGCTCTACCTGCAGCTTGGTCGCGGTCTCTCGGTGCTGGATGCGGGGCTGCTCTTGTTGCCCGGCGGTCTCGTCATGGGCCTGGCAGCGCCGTTCATCGGTCGCATCTACGACAAGGTCGGGCCGCGCCCGCTCGTGATCCCCGGCACCGTCGTCGTCTCAGCAGGCATCTTCCTCATTTCGATGCTCGGGGACAACACTCCGCTGTGGGAACTCACCGCATTCCACGTGCTCATGAGTGTCGGCATGTCGATGCTCATGACCCCGCTCATGACCGCCTCGCTCGGCTCGCTGCCGCGCCCGCTCTACTCGCACGGTTCGGCGATTATGAACACGCTGCAGCAGCTCGCGGGCGCCGCGGGCACTGCCGTGTTTATCGCGGTGCTCGCGATCGGCGCTGGTGCTGCCGAAGCTCGGGGGCTGGATGCGGCAGCCGCGCAAGTCGAGGGCGCACAGCACGCTTTCCTCGTGGGTGGCTTTGTGAGTCTCGTGGCCGTGGCGCTCTCACCGCTCGTCAAAAAGCCGGTTGACGACCCGGATGCGCAGTTCGCGCTCGAAGCGGCGGCACGCTAGACCACAGCCGGCAAGGCGACGGTCACGAGCAGTGCGATGATCACGCTGTTGAAGATGAACGCGAGCACATTGTGAAAGGTGGCCGTGCGCCTTGCCGCTGAGGTGCGGAAATGGCCAAGTCCGGCCGCGTAGCCGGTCGACATTTGCACCGCGAGAAAGACGAAGTCGCTGAACTGCGGCGGCTCGCTATCGGCCTCTAAGGTAATGGCGGATGCAACAGCCCACTCGCGGAGGTACTTCACCGCGAAGCTCGTGACGATGAGCGCCCATGAGCTGAGCACCGAGGCGAGTACTGCCGGAACTGCCCATTCCACCTCGCGCACCTCGGGGTCGAGCAGAAGCATGGCGACGAAGATGAGCGAGACGATGGCGACCGTCACCGCGAGCGAGCCCTCGTTCGTGCCGAAGAACTGCATCCTTCGCCGTTCGAGTAGTGTGCGCGGCGACGAGTGCCGTGCGAGGCTTGCGAGGGCGTCACCGGTGCGATCACGAAACGCGATAAAGGTGAGCAGGGCGTAGCTCAGCGCGAGCACCACCATGGCGATGCCGTACGGCACGAGCAAGATACCGAATACCGCGAATCGGCTGGTCCAGATGGTGTCGAACGACCACGGCATGAATATGAGGATGACGGCTCCGCTCAGCGCACTTGCGATCGTTTGCCGCGGAGACTCGCGCGCGAGCCACGCGCGGAATCCGGCGGCATCAGGTCGACGGGAGCGAATAGCCATGCGACGAGACTAGTCAGTGCGCTTTCGCCGCGCGTTGCGTCGAACCTCTTGGCGTCGACGGCGGTAGTCGCGATCCCAAGTGTCATAGTCGGGGTACTTCCGCCGAAACGCCTTCTTGCTGCGGAGCATGAGCATCAGGTTGAGCAAAAAGACTGTCGGAAACACCAGCGCGCCCACCCAGGTCCAGAACGACATGGGTTCTCCGGGACCGAGGCTGTCCTGCAAGCCGAAGAGAAAATACGGCACCATGAATAGGCAGAAGCCGAAGAGAACGACCGTAGTCCAGGGTCCGGGTGGCACATCATCCGGGTCGATGCGCGAGTAGGCGGCGTCGAGATGCGACCAGGGGCTTGGCGGTAGCTGCGGGTCGGTGGGCCAGTTACTCACCGGCACAAATCCGGGCTCGCTGCCCCCGACTCCGTTCTTCGCCATGGCCTCTACTTTGCCGAAGCGTGCAGCCCGAGTACATCCGCCCGCAGGCGCATCTGGTGATGCACTGCAAGGGTGGGCGAGATGGCTAAGTACCCCACCCATGGGTGGGGTACTTGACCACGAGGCCCACCCTTGCGGGCCGCACGCCCTACGGCTGCAGGCGGTTCGGGCCGCGGAAGAGGTAGGTCACTTCGCGCAGGTTCGGCTGGTGCAACATGAGCATGAGCACACGCGACAGGCCCATGCCGAAGCCACCGTGCGGGGGAGCGCCGTAGCGGAAGAAGTCGAGGTAGAAGCTGAGTTCAGCCGCATCCATGCCCTTGTCGGCAACCTGGCGCTCGAGCACGTCGAGACGGTGCTCGCGCTGTGCGCCGGTGGCGATCTCCACGCCGTTCCAGATGAGGTCGTACGAGCGCGTGAGCGACGCATCCTCGGTGGAACGCATGTGGTAGAACGGGCGAATCGACGCCGGGTAGTCGGTGAGGAACACAAACTCCGAACCGTGCTCTTCGAGTGCCCAGCGGCCAATCTCGCGCTCGCCCTCAGGATCCATATCGAGGTCGTTGCGCTCAAACTTGTGGCCGCGCGACTCGACGATCTCACGCGCCTCAAGCAGCGGGATGCGGGGGATGGGGCCGGGGATCTTGACCTCAACGTCGAACAGGCGCTCGATGTCATCGCCATGCTTTTCCTTCACCGCGGTCAGCGCGGTGCGCATGAGTTCCTCGTGCATGTTCATGACGTCTTCGTGCGAGTCAATCCACGAGATCTCGGCGTCGACGCCGGTGAACTCGGTCGCGTGGCGCGAGGTGAATGACGGGTCGGCGCGGAAAACCGGACCAACTTCAAACACCTTGCCGAAGCCTGCCGACTGCGCCATCTGCTTAAAGAACTGCGGCGACTGGGCGAGGTAGGCCTTGCCCTCGAAGTAGCCGACCTCGAAGAGCTCAGCCCGCGACTCCGACGCCGAGGCCATGAGCTTCGGGGTGAAAATCTCGATGTAGTCGCGCTCGACCCAGTACTGACGCATCGCGTTCACGAGCGTCGTCTGGGCGCGGAACATCACGTTGTTGCGCTCGGTGCGCAAGTCGAGGAAGCGCCAGTCGAGGCGCTTGTCGATCGAGGTGTCGTCGGCGATCGGCGTCTCAGGGTCGGCTTCCGACTCGACCTTGATCGACGAAATCTTCACCTCAAGGCCGCCGAGCTTCACGCGCTCATCAGCCTTGAGGTCACCCTCGATCGTGAGCATGGTGCCCTGCGCGAGGTTCGAAATGGTGTCGCTGATCTCTTCGCGACCCTCGCTGCGAGGATTGACGAGCTGGCAGGCGCCGGTCTCATCGCGGAGCACGACGAACTGCACCTTCTTCTGGTCACGGACGGTGTCAACCCATCCCTGCACCTTGACGGGGCCATCTTCGAGGGCGGCAAGCGCCGAAATTACGGTACGTTCAGTCACCCGACCAGCCTACCGGGCGGCTACGTAGACTCGGAGCCATGCAGACGCAGCGCATCCATCTTGTTCGTCACGGCGAAGTGCACAACCCCGACGGCGTGCTCTATGGCCGGCTCCCGAACTACGGACTGAGCGAGCGCGGCCACCGCATGGCGACGCTCGCGGCAGCAGATCTCGCTGGGCTTGCGAACAACCGGGATGCGCTCGCGAACGCGCGCCTGGTGGTCTCGCCCCTGCAGCGCACGCAGGAATCGGCCGCACCCATTGCCGCGGCGCTCGAACTTGAGCCGATCATTGACGAGCGCATCATCGAACCCTGGAATGACTTCGAGGGCACGGTGCTCAAGCGGGCCGTGCGCGACCCACGCAACTGGGCGAAGCTCATCCGCCCCCTGCAACCGAGCTGGGGCGAGCCCTACCTCGAAATCGTGGCCCGTATGCGTGCTGCCATGCTCGAGCATGCCGAGGCCGCAAATGGCGCAGATGTTATCGTGGTGTCTCATCAGCTGCCGATCTGGATGGTGCATCGGGCGGCCACAAATCAGCCGCTTCCGCACATTCCTTCGCAACGACGCTGTGCGCTCTCGAGCATCACAGTCATCGAAACTCACCCGGCGACCGACCTCACCGAGGTCGACTATCGCGAACCGGCGGCCAGTGAACTCGCCGCCGCCATTGACCAGGGAGCTGTGTGACCCGCGCAACCCGCCGCATCCGCCTCGCCTTCGCGACCGCCGCTGTCGCCGCACTCGCCCTCACCGGCTGCGCGAACGACTCCTTTGCCCAGCAGTACGCCGCGAACGCCGACCAGGGCTACGTCGCCGGTGACGGCTCGTGGCAGATCTTCCCCGCCGGTGAACGTGCCGAGCCGGTTGCCTATGAGGGCGTGGATGAATACGGCTCGACGATCTCGAGCGCGAATGTCGACGGCGTGGTCGTGATGAACTTTTGGTACGCCGCCTGCCCGCCCTGCCGTCTGGAGGCGCGCGATCTCGAAGCCGTGCACCAGAAGTATCAGGATGACGGCGTCTCGTTTGTCGGCGTCAATGTGTACGACCAGGCGCCGACGATCGAATCGTTCAACGAAGAGTTTGGCGTCACCTACCCGTCGATTCTCGATGTCTCGACCGCCTCGGTGCGCCTCGCCTTCGCCGACAACGTGCCGCCGCAGGCCATCCCTTCGACGCTCGTCATCGACGCCGAGGGCCGGGTTGCCGCGGTGATTCGCGGTATTGCCGACCCCTCGGTGCTGTCGACGATGATCGACGACGTGCTCGCCGAAACCGCGTAAATGCTGGCCTTGGCCGCCTCGCCGGGCGAGATCATCATGAGCGGGCAACTGCTCGTGGCGTTGCCGTTGGCGCTGCTGGCTGGCCTCGTCTCGTTCGCCTCGCCCTGCGTGCTGCCGGTGGTGCCCGCCTACCTCGGGCTCATTGGCGCGACTTCTGATGAACGTGGCAGCAAGGATGCAGCGGGGCGCAAGGATGCGGGCACCGTCACGAAGGTGCGTCGCGATGGCACCCGCGTGGTCATCGGCGCGACGCTCTTCGTTCTCGGCTTCTCGGTGATCTATGTGCTCTCGGGCGCGCTCTTCGGTCAGCTCGGTGCGTGGTTCCTGCGCTACCAAGACCCGGTGACGCGCGTGCTTGGCATCGTCGTCATCCTCATGGGCCTCGTGTTCATTGGCATGGTGCGTGGGCCGCTCGCGCGCACCCGACAACTCGGCGCGAAGCCGCTGGGCTTGGTCGGCGCGCCGCTTCTCGGCCTCGTGTTTGGCCTCGGCTGGGCGCCCTGCCTTGGGCCGACGCTCATTGCGATTCAAACGCTCTCGTTCGATGCGGCCTCGGCCGGTCGCGGGGCGCTCCTCGCCTTCATCTACTGCCTCGGCCTCGGACTGCCGTTCATCATTGCCGCCCTCGGCTGGAATGCGGCGACCCGCTGGCTCGGCTGGCTGAAGCGCCACATCCGCACGATCAACCTGATCGGCGGCGGCATCCTCGTCCTCATTGGTCTGCTCATGGTGCTTGGCATCTGGCAGCAATTCGTCTCGTATATCGGAGCTCTGCTACCCGGCTATGTCGCGCCCATCTGATCACATTGATGCCGGTCGCGACGGCTTCGAATCGCGCGACGCCCCGCGCCCCGCGGCGGCCAATCCCCTCATCCGTGCCTGGCGCGGGCTCTGGGCCTGGCTCACGAGCATGCGCACGGCGATCCTGCTGCTGCTCCTTCTCGCGGTGGCGGCGATTCCCGGTTCGCTCGTGCCGCAGCGCAGCTCCGACCCGAACGGGGTCACGCAGCACTTCACCGACAACCCCGATACGGCGCCCTTCCTCGATAGCCTCGGCATGTACGACGTCTACACCTCGTGGTGGTTCTCGGCGATCTACATCCTGCTGTTTGTCTCGCTCGTCGGCTGCATCATTCCGCGCGTCAGCCACCACCTCAAGGCCCTCAAGGCGAAGCCGCCGCGCACCCCGGCGCGTCTCTCGCGGCTCGATGCCTACGCAACCGTGCGTCTCGACGAGCGCTGGGCTGGGCGCGAGGGCGAAGTCATTGACGCGGCCCGCAGCATCCTGCGCGAACGCAAGTACCGAGGCGAGCTCTACACGGGCCGCCGGGGCGAGCTCTCGGTCTCGGCCGAACGCGGCTATCTGCGCGAAACCGGCAACCTCATCTTCCACATCGCGATGCTTGGTCTGATCATCTCGGTCGGCGTGCTCTCGGGCTTCAATTGGCACGGCCAGCGCGTGCTCGTCGAGGGGCAGACCTTCGTCAATGGGCTCGTGAGCTACTCGTCGTTCTCACCCTCGCGATTCTTCAACCCGAACCAGCTGCCGCCCTATTCACTCACCCTCGACCGCCTCGATGTCACCTACGAGACCGAGAACCCGAACGCCATCGGCACTCCGCTCGACTACACCGCCAACGTCACAGTGCAGCAGCCCGGCCAGCCCGTGCACGGTGACACCGTACGGGTGAACTCGCCGCTTCGTGTCGAGGGCACCGACGTGTACCTGCTCGCAAACGGCTACGCGCCGACCATCGTTGTGCGCGACCCCGAGGGCCGCGAGGTCTTCCGCGACTCGGTGCCGTTCATCCCGCAAGACAGCTTCCTCACCTCGACCGGTGTGGTGAAGGTGCCGGATGGGCTCGCGGAACAGGTCGGGTTCGTTGGCTTCTTCTATCCCACTGCCGCGCAACTCGAATCGGGTGCGCTCACCTCGGCGCACCAAGACCTGCAGAACCCGCTGCTCACGCTCAACGTCTACACCGGCAACCTTGGCCTCGACACCGGCCTACCGGTGTCGGTGTACCGCCTCGACACCACCCACCTCACGCCGATCGCCTCGCGCGAGCTCGACGTGAAGCCGTTGCAGCTCGGACCCGGCGACACGGTCGAGCTCCCGAACGGACTCGGCTCGATCACCCTCGAGGCCGAGATTCACCGCTACGCCTCGTTCGATGTGCACCGCGACTACACCCGCGCCCCGGTGGCGGTGTTCACGGTGCTGCTCATTGCCGGGCTCATCGTGGCGCTGCTCGTACCGCGCCGCCGCGTGTGGGTGAAGGCCGCGCCCGATGGCGACGGTGTGCTTGTCGAATTCGCTGGCCTCGCGCGCGGCGAAGACCCGCAGCTTGCGGGAGCAGTGAACGAGCTAGTCGACACGCTCACGGCAAAACTCGTATCCTGGCAGACAGACTCTGCGGCTGAAGCAAGCGCGCCGCATCGAAGGGACACCCCGTGACTGACCCCGTTTCGCTGACCCAGACCCTGTCTGATTGGTCAAACCTCGTGCTCTACATCGCCATCGCGATCTACGCCGCGGCGTTCTTGCTCTTCACCCTCGACCTCGCCGGTCGCGGTTCGAAAGAAGCGAAGCAGGCCTCGGCACAGGGCAACTCAGCACTCGGCGCCACCGCGCGTGTGCGCGAGCGCGAACTCGTCGGCGCGGGCGTCACAACCGGTGCGGGCGTACAGGTCGGGGATGCGGGCATCACCACTTCGCGCGTCGGCGGCGGCGATGGCGTGACAGCCTCGACCCGCTGGCGTGACCGCTCGACCACGAAGTCCCTGCCGGTTGCGATGGTGCTCACGGCAGTGGCCTGGCTCTTCCACCTCGCGGCGACGGTGCTGCGCGGCGTTGCCGCCGAGCGCGTGCCGTGGTCGAACATGTTCGAGTTCTGGCTCACGGCGACCCTGCTCATTGTGTTCGTATTCCTTGCCATTCAGCTCTGGCAAGACCTGCGCTTCCTCGGCGCCTTCGTGACCGGCTTCGCCACGCTCTCGCTCGGCATCGCCACCATTGGGTTCTACGTCGGTGTCGCCCCGCTGCAGCCGGCGCTGCAATCGGTGTGGCTCGTCATCCACGTGTTCGTGGCATCGGTGTCGACGGGCTTCCTCACGCTCGGCGCGGGGCTGTCGATTCTGCAGCTATTGCAGCAGCGCCGCGAGGCAGCGGTGCGCGCGGGCACGACGACGCGTGGCCCGCTCACGGCGCTCCCCCCTGCGGAGCGTCTCGAAGACCTCGCGTTCCGCATCAACATCATCGGGTTCATCCTGTGGACCTTCACCCTTGTCGCCGGTGCCGTCTGGGCCGAGCGCGCCTGGGGCCGCTACTGGGGTTGGGACACCAAGGAGGTGTGGACGTTCATCATCTGGGTCGTCTACGCCGGTTATCTGCACGCCCGCGGCACCCGCGGCTGGCGCGGCTCGCCCTCGGCCTGGCTCTCGATCGTGGGCTTCGCGACGGTGCTGTTCAACTTCGGCATCGTGAACGTGTTCTTCAAGGGGCTGCACGCCTACTCGGGGCTGTAGGCCGCGCCCAGAGTGCTGAGGTGCTCGAAGCACGCCCGGATGCGCTCGAACCACCAGTTCTGGCACGCATCGGATGCAGCAAACTCACGCAAGAGCGCCGCATCCGGCACCGCAGGGGCGAGCGAAACTTGACCCTGCACCGCGACCCGCGGTTCCCGCACCACATCGGCGGCGAACAGCGACACGGTCGCGAGCCCCGCGGCATAGCGCGGCTGCGGTAGGCGCGCGGCAAGCTGTGCGCCCATGACAATGCCGACCGAGGTGTCGAGCGCGCTTGAGACGGTAGCGCTGAGCCCGGATGCGGCGACCACCTCGGCCGCGCGCCGCACGCCCCCGAGTGGTTGCGCTTTGACGATGACGTGATCGGCAGCCCCCGCCCGCGCGACCGCGAGCGGATCGGCGGCCTTTCGCACCGACTCATCAGCGGCAATCCGCACGCCCGGCACCGCGCGACGCACTTCGGCGAGCTCGGTCACCGACGCGACCGGCTGCTCGACGTACTCAAACTCGAACCCCGCAGCGGTCATCGCGCGCAGCGCCGTGACTGCTTCGGGCACGGACCAGCCCGCATTCGCATCGATGCGCAGGCGAGCGGTCGGCAGCGCATCCCGCACTGCCTCGAGCCGAGCGAGATCATCAGCCAGCATCTGTCCGCGCTCGGCAACCTTGACCTTCGCCACCCGGCACCCGTCGTAACGAGCGAGCACCTGCGGCACCGCATCCGCCGTCACCGCGGGCACCGTCGCGTTGACCTCGACCGTGCCGGAATCGAGCCGCTCAAGCGAGGCGTCGAAGCCGTACTCGATCGCGGCGGCAAGCCACGCCGACGCTTCGGCCGGCGCGTATTCCAGGAACGGCGAAAACTCACTCCACGCTTCCGTGCCCGCAAACAGCACCGCTTCGCGCTCGGTCACGCCGCGAAAACGTGTGTTCAGCGGCAGCGCCACGACATGCGCGCGCTCGAGCAGATCAGCGAGTGAAGGATGCACGCGCTCCATTGTCGTCTTCCGTGTCGAATTCAAGGTCAGAACGCTCGCGAGTGCTTAGAATCATGCGATGACCACACTGCAACGACCCGAGCGAACGGTGCGTCCGGCGTACCGTCACGCCGAAGAGGTGCCCGCACCCTGGGTCGAGCAGATGCTCAATCCGCTCGGCTGGAAGGTCGGCCACTGGGCCATGTTCGTCGCCTGGGTCACCCTCGCCGCTGACATCATCGCTGGCCTGTACCTCTTCAACTTCTTCGGGCTCGGCCGGCAATTCGAGCTGCAAATGTGGTTGCTCATTGCGGGCATCCTCGGGTTTATCGCGATCACCATGTCGCTCTACGCCATCGTCTTCCGTTCGGGGCGCGGGGCAGGCGTCATTGCGCTGCTCTTCTCGCTCGCCGTGGGCGCGGCACCCGCGTGGCTCGTGGGCAATACGATCTTGCAGCTCATCATCAATGGCGGCCAACTGCCGTCGGCACCGATCGACTGGTAGCACTGCTGCGCACGTGGTCGTGCCGCCATCGCAGTACGGTGGAGGCATGACGCAACAGGTCTCAGACACGTTCGATCCCGAGCGCTGGGTGCCGGTGCCCGGCTTCGGCTTCACCGACATCACCTATCACCTCGACACCTCCGGTCGCATCGCTCGCATCGCCTTTGATCGCCCCGAGGTGCGCAACGCCTTCCGGCCGCAGACGGTGGATGAGCTCTACCGCGCCCTCGATGATGCGCGCTGCAATCCGCGCGTCGGCGTCGTGCTCCTCACGGGTAACGGTCCGAGCCCGAAGGACGGCGGCTACGCCTTCTGCTCGGGCGGTGACCAGCGCATCCGTGGTCGCGATGGCTACCGCTACGCCGAGGGCGAGACGGCCGACACGATCGATGCCGCGCGCTCGGGCCGACTGCACATTCTCGAAGTGCAGCGCCTCATCCGCATGATGCCGAAGGTCGTCATCTCGGTCGTCAACGGCTGGGCGGCAGGCGGCGGACACTCGCTCTATGTCGTCACCGACCTCACGATTGCCTCGCGCGAGCACGCTCGCTTTAAGCAGACCGATGCCGATGTCGGGTCGTTCGACGCCGGCTACGGCTCAGCCTATTTCGCGAAGCAGGTCGGCCAGAAGTTCGCCCGCGAGGCGTTCTTCCTCGCCGAAACCTACGATGCCCAGCGCGGTTACGAGATGGGCGCGGTGAACCGCGTAGTTCCGCACGCTGAACTCGAAATCGAGGCGGTGCAGATGGCCGAGACGATTCTCACAAAGTCGCCCACGGCTATCCGCATGCTTAAGTTCGCGATGAATCTCACCGACGATGGCCTCGTCGGCCAGCAGGTGTTCGCGGGCGCGGCCACGCGCCTCGCTTATGGCACCGACGAAGCCGTCGAGGGCCGCGACGCGTTCTTGCAAAAGCGCGACCCCGATTGGGGTCCCTACCCCTGGCACTTCTAGCGTGGGCGCGCGCGAGATCGCCGTCGTCGCGGCAAGCGATGCCGGGGCGGTACAACGCGCGCTCGCTGAGGCGTTTGCGGGCGGGCCGATCGTGTTGCCGCGGCCGGAACCGGGTGAGCAGGTGGATGCCGCTGGGCTTCCCGAAGACGCCTGTCTGATCATCGAAACAAGCGGCTCAACCGGCGTGCCGAAGCGCGTCGTGCTCACGGCCCACGCCCTGCACGCGAGTGCGACGGCGACCTACGAGCGGCTCGATGCGCTCGCGGGCCGGGTCGGTGACTTCCCGTCGCGGCAGTGGCTGCTTTGCCTGCCCGCGCACTACATCGCCGGGGTACAGGTGCTCGTGCGGTCGTTGCTCGCGGGCACGAAGCCGGTCGAGCTGGTGGGGCACTTTGACGCGGATGCGTTTGTGGCGGCCGCCGCACAACTCACCGCTGAGCGTCGCTACGTCTCGCTCGTGCCGGTGCAGCTGCAGCGGCTCGTGGCGGCTGAGGCCGCGGCCGTGGACCCGGTCATGCGCTCGTTCGACGGCATTCTCGTGGGTGGACAGTCGACACCGCGGCCGGTGCTCGCGGCGGCGCGGGCTCGCGGCTGGCGCGTCGTGACCACCTATGGCTCGTCAGAAACCGCCGGCGGCTGCGTCTACAACGGTGAGCCGCTGCGCGGGGTTCGCGTGCGCATCGTCGATGGCGAAATTTGGCTCGGCGGGCCGATGCTCGCGAGCGGCTACCTCGACGACGAGGTGCGGGATGCCGCGACCTTCGTTGCGCGTGACGGCGAGCGTTGGTACCGCTCCGCCGACGCTGGTGAGCTGGAGGCGGGGCCGCCCCAGCGCATCCGAGTGACCGGCCGACTTGACCACGTGATCATCTCGGGCGGCGAGAAGGTCAACCTCGATGTGGTCGAACGCTTGGCGCAGCAGGTGCCCGGATGCGCGGAGGCCGTCGCCGTGGGCGCGCCGAGCGAGGAGTGGGGCGAAGTCGTCGTGCTCGTGGTGCCGGGAGCGCACGAGGTATCGCTGGATGCGGTGCGCGAGGCCTGCGCGGTGGCGGGCCGGGCAGCGCGACCGACGCGAGTTGTACGCATCCCGGTGGTGCCGCGGCTCGCGGGCGGCAAACCCGACCGCCGTGCGCTTGCGGCGCTCGTGCGGCACCCGCTCGAGAACTGAGGCTGTCGAAGTGCGGCGTGTGCCAAGTGGAACTTCTCGCGTCCCAATTGGAACTCAGATTGTGCCCAGCGGAACTCGCAGTGTGGCGCACAGAGTAGAAACCCCTGGTCAACCTTGAGCCTCATCCAGGCGGTCGCGGGCCACAGGTTCCATTTGGAACGGACCTGGTTCCACTTGGCACGCGCACGCGCACCAAGATGGGCGAAGTGCGGCGCATCCACGGGTGGGCGATAATGCTTCGGTGGCAAAGCAGAAGCAGCAGAACCTAAACAACCCCACCCAGCGCAAGCGCCAGGCCGTCGCGAAGGCGGCTCCGGCCACGTTCGGCGACTGGATCGAGGGTGCGCGCCTGCGCACGCTGCCGCTCGCCATCGTCCCGGTCGTGCTCGGCACCGCCGCGGCCATTGCCGCAGCCCCCGGCGAATACCACTGGGTGCGCGCGCTCGCGGCGCTCGCGGTGGCGCTGCTACTGCAGATCGGCGTGAACTTCGCGAACGACTACTCCGATGGTGTGCGCGGCACCGACGACTACCGGGTCGGCCCGCCGCGACTTACCGGCGCCGGCAAGGTCGAGCCGAAGGTCGTGCGCAATGTCGCCTTCGTCTGCTTCGGACTCGCCGCGCTCGTGGGCCTGTGGCTCTGCTTCACCACCGGCCAGTGGTGGCTCGCCGCCGTCGGCGCCGTCGCCATCATCGCCGCCTGGTTCTACACCGGCGGCAAGCGCCCTTACGGGTACGCGGGCCTCGGCGAGCTGTTCGTCTTCATCTTCTTTGGCCTCGTCGCAACGCTCGGCACGGTCTACGTGCAGGTGCTGCACATTCCCTCGGATGCGTGGATCTTCGCGATTGCCTCGGGCCTGTTCTCGTGCGCGGTGCTCATGGTGAACAACATCCGCGATATTGCCCAGGACCGACTCGCCGGCAAGCGCACGCTCGCGGTGCTCGTGGGGGAGCGGGCGGCCAAGGTGCTCTTCGCGATCATGGCGCTACTGCCATTTGTCGCGACGTTTATGGCTGGGCTCATTTACCCGCGGGCGCTGTTCTCGCTGTTCGCACTCATGCTCATCGTGCCGGCGGTGATCATCACGCTCACGGCGAAGACGCCGAAGGAACTCATCCTCGCGCTCAAGCTCACTTCGCTGGGTGCGCTCGCGTGGGCGCTGCTCATGGCGGCGGGCGTGGTGCTGCCGATCATCACCGCGCCGGTGCTGCCGTACTAGGTGGGGCGGGTGCGGGAGGGTCTCGATACGCTTCGCTACTCGACCAGCCAGGGGTGCTTCGCTACTCGATCAGCCAGACTTTTTGGTTGATCGAGTAGGCCGAAGGCCGTATCGAGGTCGCGCTGGCCGTTAGCGCTCGGTGGAGTTGGCGTCGCTTTCGGCCGAGAGGTCCGCATCCAGGTCGGCGTCTTCTTCGATGTCGACGGCGGGACGCCGATCGCGGTCGGCGCGACCCGCGCGACGCTGCTCAATCGCTTCGCCAATCGCGATCTTCTGCTTCCGCAAGAATATCTCCGACACCGCAAGACTGATCACCGTGCCCGCAATGAGGCCGGTGAGCCAGTTCCACTGCCAAGCGGGCAACACGAGCATGATCACGATGAACGGAATCGCAAACGCGAGCAGGCGGACGACCGTATAGGTGATCCAGGCAGAGGAGGTGCGCATCCCCTCATTCTACGAGCCCGAAGCACCCGCGACCCGGCCCCCAGGTGCACTCGCCTAAACTTGTCGCATGTCTCGTGCCCTCATCGTCGCCGTCGTGGTGGTCGTCGTGCTCACGGTCTTCGCGACCGTCGACTGCGCGATGTCCGATGCGAAGCGCGCCCGGGTGCTGCAGAAGCCGGTTTGGCTCGTCGTGATCCTGCTGCTCCCCGTCGTTGGACCACTGTTGTGGATGTTCTTCGGCAAGGTGCCGCGGTCGAAGATGAACGCAGCTCCGGCGCTGCCCGATGACGACCCGGCCCTGCACGAACGCATGCGTGCCGACCGCGAGCACGATGCCCGCATCCGCGAACTCGAAGAAGAGATGCGCAAGCTCGACGAAGAGATCGAAGAGGCACGCCAGAACACGATGCGCAACCACCCTTCGAATCACACCGGGGCGCAGCCGGTGATCGATCCCGACGACGAGTCGACCCCCGAGCCGAACGGTGCTGAGACCGACGGCGTCGACGACGGCGAAGCGCGCGGCAAGTGACCTCGCCAGCACTCGCGGCGTCAGTTGAACTCCTCGTCGCGGCCGTCAACGCCGGGATGCGCGACCTCGTCGTCTGCCCGGGCTCGCGTTCGCAATCACTCGCGCTCGTTGCCGCTGAGCTAGAACGCGCGGGGGCGGTGCGGTTACACGTGCGCGTGGATGAACGTTCCGCTGCATTCTTTGCGCTCGGTCTCGCTCGTGAGTCGGGCCGTCCGGTCGCCGTGGTGACGACTTCAGGCACGGCGGTGGCGAACCTGCATCCGGCGCTCCTCGAGGCGCACCACGCCGGGGTGCCGCTCATTGCGCTCACCGCCGATCGGCCGGATGAACTGCAAGACACCGGTGCGAACCAGACGACTCGGCAGAGTGACATTTTTGGCTCGCTCATCCCAACCCGCACGCTCGAGGCGCCCGACGGCGAAACCGACCTCGCGCCCTGGCGTGAAATTGGCACCCGCATCGCGGAGTCGGCCGGGCCCTTCCATCTCAACTTGCGCTTCCGCGAGCCGCTCTCGGGCGAGGTGCCCGACCTTTCGGCGCGGGTACCGCATCCCTTTGGCGAGACCGGCGCTGGCAACGTCAGCGACTCGGATGTGACAGGTGATGAGGCGCATTGGCCAGGCGATTCGGGTGATCGCAAGATGCCGCTCAAGCGCCCCCAGGGGTTGCCTGCGGATCTGGCCGCTGCGATCGAAGCCGATCTCGCCGCCCACGCGAAACCGAAGGCGGCGACCGACGCGACCGCACCGGGCGAACCCGAGATCAACCTCTCGTTCGGCAAGCGCCTGAGCGAAAACGGCATCTTCCGCTCGAGGATGCCGCTGGAGCTTGATCCGGCCGACGAACAGCGCACCGTGGTCATCGCCGGAGACGGAGCAGGACCGATCGCTGAGCGAATTGCCCGACAGGGCGGCTGGCCGCTGTTCGCCGAGGTGTCGAGCGGCTCGCGCTTCGGCCGCAACCTCGTGGTCGCTTATCGTGAGCTCCTCGGCGACGACAGCCCTATTCCTGGCCTGCGCGATTCGATTGAACTCGCGATCGTCGTCGGCCACCCGACGCTGAGCCGCGAGATTCCCGCCCTCCTGCGCCGTGAGGGCCTGCGCGTCATCGTTGTCGATGACCCGGTCGCGCCCGTCTACAAGCCGCGGCCGCAGCAGTTCGTGCCGATCAACCCGTTCGCACCGCCCATGGGAAACGATCCCGCGCGCGCCAAAGACTGGCAACCGGGTCCCAATGACACGGTGCTCATGCGGGCCATCGATGGTGAAAAGCATGTAAACGAACTGCGGCTCACTGCGTTTGGTGCCACCCAGCTCATGCCGCGCGTCGAGGCGACGATCCTGCGCGAAGAAGCCGATGAATGGTTGCAGGGCTGGCTCGCTGCCTCCCGCGAAATTGAGTTCGCGGGGGCCTCCGATCCAGCGGCCCCCGATGTCGCCGCCTCCCGCAGCGCCGATCTTCGCGAGCGCGCCCGCTTCGGCCGCGAAGAACTCGCGATCTCGCGCGAGCAGGTGACCCGCAGCATCCTGGTCGATGCCGTGTGGCGCGCGACTTGGCCGCACGACCGACTCGTCGTCGCCGCATCCCGGCTCATTCGCGATCTCGATCGACGGGCGGGCGGCAAGCGCATCACTGTGCACGCAAATCGCGGACTCGCGGGTATCGATGGCACCATTGCCACCGCTCTTGGCATCGCGACTGCGAGCCAATTCGGTGAGGATGCGAAGGCAGCCACGGGCACGACGCGTCTGCTCATCGGCGACCTCGCGTTCGTGCACGATGCCTCGTCGCTCCTTGTGGGGCAGGGCGGCGAGCGGGCGCCAAGGATGCAGATCATCATCGGCAACGACGGCGGCGGCACAATCTTTGACGCGCTCGAGGTGGCAGGTACCGCCGCGCCCGAAGCGTTTGATCGGGTGCAATACACGCCCGTGCAGGCTGATTTTGAGGCGATCGCGCGCGCCTATGGCTGGGAGTATCGCCTCGCGAACACGCGAGCTTCGCTCGAGGCGGCGCTCACCGATGGGGCCGCGGCTCGGGTAATTATCGAGGTTCAGCTGGAGCGCTAGGACTACGCTCTGGTCATGGCGAAGAACGGCAAGTCTGGTAAATCCAGCAAGAAGGGCAAGAAGGCGCAGCCGAACCCGGTTGATCTCGCTGAGGCGCGTCGCCTCGAAGTCACCGCGGGGTTCAAGCTCGCCGAAGTCGATCCCGATTCGACTCCGGGGCTCAGCGACCGCTCGGTTGGTGAAGAGCTTTTCGTGGCTCGCGATGCCGAACTCGCGGAGTTGCAGGAGCGGATGTACGCGCAGGCGCGTGCTGATGTGCCGAATGCCCCGAGTGTGCTGGTGATCTTGCAGGGCATGGATGCCTCTGGCAAGGGCGGCATCGTGCGTCACGTCTTCGGGTCGGTCGATCCGCAGGGTCTGCAGATTGCCTCGTTCAAGCGGCCGACCGAGGAGGAACTCGCGCACGACTTCCTTTGGCGCATCCGCAAGCAGGTGCCGAAGCCCGGTTTCATCGGTATTTTTGACCGCTCGCACTACGAGGATGTGCTCGTGCAGCGCGTGCGCGGTATGGCACCGCCCGAGGAGATTGAGCGCCGCTACGACGCGATCATCGACTTCGAGCGGGAACTGGTGGAGTCGGGCACGCGCGTGGTGAAGATCATGCTGCACGTGGGCCGCGATGAGCAGGCGAAGCGGCTGCTTGAGCGCATTGATCGGCCCGATAAGCACTGGAAGTACAACGAGGGCGATATCGACGAGCGCGAGCTCTGGGACGAGTACGCCGAGGCGTACCAAATCGCGCTCGAGCGCACCTCGACGCCCGAGGCGCCGTGGTGGTGCATCCCCGCGAACAAGAAGTGGTACGCGAGGCTCATCGTCAAGGCAATCTTGCTCGAGACCTTGCGCGGCATGGACCTGGAGTGGCCCGAAGCGTCGTTCGACCCCGAGGTCGAGCGCGCCCGGCTCGCGGCAAGCTAGGCGCGGCGCGGCGCCGGCCTGGCCGCGCTAATCCGCGCGCTCCCGACGCATCCATTTCGCTAGTACGCGCGCTCCCGACTAATACGCCCGCTACAGCGCGCGTATTAGCCGGGAGCGCGCGTATTAGGAGTGGAGCGAGACCGCTACTACCCGCGCAGGGCGTCGGCGATGGGGGCGAGCTTCGGGCCGGTCTCGGCCCACTCGTCGTCCGCATCCGAGGATGCGACGATGCCGCCACCGGCAAACGCCGTGACCGCACCATCGGCGTCGATCTCGGCACCGCGCAGCGCGATGACCCACTCGCCATCGCCCGCCGACGACACCCAGCCCGCGGGTCCGGCATAGCGGCGCCGATCAAACGGCTCAAGCTCGTCAATCGCCGCGATCGCGATACCGCGCGGGGTGCCGCCGACGGCCGCGGTCGGGTGTAGTGCCTCGACAAGATCAAGGATGCTCGCCCCACTCGGCAGCGTGCCGCG
Source organism: Gulosibacter macacae (assembly GCF_003865375.1). Taxonomy (GTDB): domain Bacteria; phylum Actinomycetota; class Actinomycetes; order Actinomycetales; family Microbacteriaceae; genus Gulosibacter; species Gulosibacter macacae. The sequence continues at coordinate 83,882 of NZ_RQVS01000013.1, forward strand.
AATATCCGAGGCGAGATGCCACACATTCGGAAGCGCGAGCAAGAACGGCTCGGGGGATGCAGTGAGTCCCGATTGCAGATCATCGTGCGAGTCGAGCGCGCCGAGCGAGCGCAGGGCCGACTCCACCGCATAGCGGTGCTCGACCTGGTTCTTTGGCGACGCAGCGAGTGCCGCGCGCGCGGCCGCATCAGCCGCATCCGTCGCACCACGCGGCAGCGTGCCGGCGAGCACGCGCGCGGCCACCTCGCGACCGAGCACGCGCACGAGCATCTCGGGACTCGCGCCGACAAGACCGTCGACGGCGTACGTCCAAGTTTCGGGATAGATCGCAGCGAGACGGCGCACGAGGTGGCGGCGGTCGGTGCGGGCAGGTAGCTGACCTACCGCATCCCGGGCAATGACCACCTTCTCGAACTCGCCGGCGGCAATGCGCGCCAACGACTCGTCCACGGCCGTGCGGTGGCGCTCGCGGGTCATCACGCCTTCACCAAGCTCAATGGATGCATCGGCACCGACCGCAGCAACCTCGGGCAGGTGCACATCAAGATCGGCGCGACCCACCTCATCCAGCAGGCAAATCTGCGTCACAAACGCCACGCCGCCGCGGCGGCCGACCACAAACTCCGGCACCGAGAGCACACTCGCGGCACCAGACGCCGCAGAAAAGGTGAACGCACCAAAGGCGACCAGCCCCGAGCCCGGCACCTGCGCATCATCGGTAATCTCGGCAGCTGCAACGAGTTCGCGCCACACCGCCCGAGCATCCGCAATGCGTGAGGGCCCCGAGAACGACGCACGCCACACGCATCCGCGCCCCACGACCCCGTCGCCGCGACGCAGCATGACCGTCGGCGAAAGCGGGTCGGTGAAGCGCAGAAGTTCGCCCGGATCGTCGATTCGACGCGTGCGAACGCGCAGGTGGGGAAGCTTGGCAGTCATCCTCGCCAGCGTAGTCCCGCTGGCCACGTAGGATGATGCGGATGAGTAAAGCCGATCTCGACAAGCGCCCCGCCGACGTCTCGGCGATGTTCGACCGCGTCTCCCGCCAGTACGACATCACCAACGACGTGCTTTCGATGGGCGTCGCGCCCTATTGGCGCACGCGCACGCGCCGCGCGATTGACCCGAAGCCCACCGAGCGCATCCTCGACGTTGCCGCTGGCACCGGCACGGTTTCGCGCATCCTCGCCGATGAGGGCGCCGTGGTTACCGCGCTCGACTTCTCGGCCGGCATGATCGCTGAGGGGATTCGCTGCCACGGCGACCACCCGCGCATCGAGTTCGTGCAGGGCGACGCGACCGACCTGCCCTTCGACGACAACACCTTCGACGCGACGACCGTGAGCTTTGGCCTGCGCAATGTGCAGGAGCCGCGCAAGGCGCTCGCTGAGATGTTCCGCGTTACCCGCCCTGGCGGCCGCATCGTCATTTGCGAGTTCTCGACGCCGCCGAACGCCGTGATGAACGCGGGCTACAACGCGTACATGTCGACCGCCATGCCGGCGATTGTGAAGCTCGTGTCGAGCGACCCCGAGGCGTACGACTACCTCTTCGACTCGATCAAGGCGTGGCCGGACCAGCGCACGCTCGCCGGTTGGCTGCGCGACGCCGGCTACACCGACGTCGCCTATCGCAATCTCACCTACGGCATCTCGGCGCTGCACCGCGGCACGAAGCCGCTCGCCTAACCAACACTCCCGACCGCAACAAGGAGCCCGCACCTTGACCGCCCAGCCCACCGCCGCCCGCCGTCCCTCCCACGGCATCGTTGGCGCCGGATTCGCGAAGCAGCTCTTCGGTAAGCCCCCAGAGCGGCGACTCAAGGCCGAGCTTGATGCCGGTCTCGAGCGGGTCGAGCAGGTGCTGCGCGACGAAGTGCGCTACGCCGACGAGGTCGCCCAGGTCACCACGACTTACCTGCTTGACGCTGGCGGCAAGCGCTTGCGCCCCATGCTCGTGCTCCTCACCGCGCAGCTCGGTGACACCACTTCATCGACGCAGCTCGATCGAGCGGCCGCCGCGGTCGAAATCACGCACCTCGCCTCGCTCTATCACGACGACGTCATGGATGAGGCAACGCTGCGTCGGGGCGTCACCGCCGCGCACCTGCGCTGGTCGAACTCGACGGCGATTTTGGCGGGCGACCTGCTCTTTGCCCGCGCCTCGCAGATTTTCTCGGCGCTCGGCCCGCGTGCGATTCACCTGCAGGCCGAGGTGTTTGAGCGCCTCGTGCTCGGCCAGATGCACGAGACCATCGGCCCCGCCGGCGGTGAGAACCGCCTCGACCACTACCTGCAGGTGCTCGCCGATAAGACCGGATCGCTCATCAGCGCCGCCGCCATCTACGGCGTCATGCTCTCGGGCGCGCCGAGCGAGTATGAGGATGCGATGCGCGAGTTCGGTGAGGGCGTCGGCGTTGCCTTCCAGATCGTCGACGATGTCATCGACCTCTCAGTGCAGTCGGAGAAGACCGGCAAGCTCCCCGGCACTGATCTGCGCGCCGGTGTCGAGACCATGCCGGTGCTGCTGCTCGAACAGCGCGCCGAGGCCGGGGATACGGCGGCTGCCGACCTGCTCGAACGCATCCGCACGCGCGTGGCCGGGACGACACCCGGGAGCGCTGATCAGTCACTCGCGCGCCCGGATGCCGTGGGTTCAACTGACGAGGCCGAGATCGCTGGCATTGTGGCCGAGTTGCGTGAGCACGAGGTCACCCGCGAAACCATTGCTGCCGCCCAGGCCCAGGTGCGCCGCGCCACCGACGCGCTCGAGGTGCTCCCGGCTGGGGTGGTGCGCGAGGCGCTGCGCGAATTCGCTGAGCGCCTCGTCGACCGTGATTTTTAGCGCTGGGCGCTGCGCCCACGCATCCTGATTTCTCGCGGCGGGGAACCGCCGCCCGACCCCGCACGGAGGAAACCCATGACGAAGCTTCGAGTCGCCGTAGTCGGCGCCGGACCCGCAGGTATTTACGCATCCGACATTCTGTTGAACGCGACCGAGGGCACCCACGATGTGTCGATCGATCTCTTCGACCGCCTGCCCGCGCCCTACGGCCTCGTGCGCTACGGCGTCGCGCCCGACCACCCGCGCATCAAGGGCGTCGTGAACGCACTGCGCGATGTGCTCGACACCGGCCGCATCCGCGTGTTCGGCAATGTGAACTTCGGCACCGACATCACGCTCGACGACCTCAAGGCCCGCTACCACGCGGTGATCTTCTCGACCGGTGCCTTCTACGATGCGCCGCTGCGCATCCCCGGTATCGACGCCGAGGGCTCGTACGGTGCGGCCGATTTCGTGAACTGGTACGACGGCCACCCGGATGTGCCGCGCACCTGGCCGCTCGATGCTTCGTCGGTTGCGGTGATCGGCAACGGTAACGTCGCGCTCGATGTGGCGCGGATGCTCGCAAAGCACACTGATGACCTCATGCCGACTGAGATTCCGGCGAACGTTGAGGCGGGGCTGCGCGACTCGGCCGTGACTGATGTGCACGTGTTTGGCCGCCGCGGACCCCTGCAAGTGAAGTTCACGCCGCTCGAACTGCGCGAACTCGGCGAGGTGCCCGATGTTGACGTGGTGGTCGCGGAAGAAGACTTCGATCGCGACCCCGAGGCTGACGCCGAGGCGATGAAGAACAAGCAGATCCTCGTGATCAACCGCATCTTCGGTAAGTGGCGCGGCGAGCAGGAGGAACAGACGGCCTCGCGTCGCCTGCACTTGCACTTCTGGGCGCGACCGGTTGAGGTGCTCACCGGCGACGACGGCCGCGTTGCGGCGCTGCGCATCGAGCGCACGCAGCCCGATGGTTCGGGTGGCGTGACCGGCACGGGCGAGTTCCGCGACATTGAGGTCGGCCAGGTGTACCGCGCGGTGGGCTACTTCGGTTCGCCCCTCGATGAGGTGCCGTTCGACGCGGATCGCGGCGTGATTCCGAACGATGGCGGTGCGGTGGTGGATGCTGATGGCAACCACGTGCCGGGCCTGTTTGCGACCGGCTGGATCAAGCGCGGGCCGATTGGTCTCATTGGTCACACGAAGTCGGATGCGAAAGAGACGATCGAGCACCTGCTTGCTGAGCAGGAGAACTGGTGGACGCCGGAGATCGACGACCACGACTCGGTGGTGGCGCTGTTGCGTGAGCGCGGCGTGCGGTTCACCGACCTCGAGGGATGGCGTCGGCTCGACGCGCACGAGCGTGCGCTTGGCGAGGCTGTGGGGCGCGAGCGCATCAAGGTCGTCGACCGCGACGAGATGCTGCGGGTGTCGCTCGGGGAGTAGCGCGCTGTCGAGGTGGTCTCGATTCGTCGCTGCGCTCCTACTCGACCAGCCAAACTCCCTGGTTGGTCGAGTAGCGAAGCGTATCGAGACCCCGCAACACCTACTGCACGACGCTCGTGAGCCGACAGAAGCTATCGATCGCGACCTTCCACCACGGTCGCGCAAGCCACTCATCAAGCGTGAGCTCCCGCGACTTTGACCGGTAGCGGCGCTCGACCACGTTCATCCGCTCGGCAAACTCGGGCCCATACACGATGAGCATGGTCTCGGCATTGAGCGTGAACGAGCGCATATCCATATTGCTCGAGCCGACAAGCGTCACCTCGTTGTCGACGGTGATGTGCTTCGCGTGCAGGATGTACGGCCGCTGGTAGAGCCAGATGCGCACGCCCGCGCGCAACAACACCTCGTAGTACGACTGCTGGGCGCGCTGGGTGAAGAATTGATCGCCGAGCTCGGACACGTGCAGGTCGATCTTCACACCGCGCTGGGCGGCGGTGGTCATTGCATAGAGCATTGAGTCGTCGGGGGCGAAGTAGGGCGAGGCGATCACGACGCGCTCGCTCGCCTCGTAGAGCAACTGCACAAAGAGCCGCAGATTGTTTTCGTGCTCGTAGCCGGGGCCAGACGGCACGAGTTGGCAGTCGAAGCTACGGTCGTGGGCGGCGGCTTCCTCGAGCGCGAGTGCAAACTCGGTGCTCGTCGGATCCACCCCGTCCTCGACGATTTCGCCGGTCTCGACGTACCAATCTGACCGGAACACCGCATCCATGCCGATTGCCATCGGCCCCTCAAGGCGCACCATGAGGTCTTTCCAGAGCAGTCGCTCGCCGTCACGATTGGGCATGCGGTGATAGCCACGCTCGATGAGGTTCTGTGACCCCATCCAGCCGACCTTGCCGTCAACGACGAGCAGCTTGCGATGATTGCGCAGGTCGACCCGCTGCCAGCCGCCGTGCCACGGCACGATTGAGTAGAGCGAGTGCCACTCGCAGCCGCTGGCGACCAGGCGCCGCTTCATCTTGTTGTAGCCGCGGTAGCGAATCGAGCCGACCTGGTCGAAGAGCACCCGCACCGTCACTCCGCGTGCCACCGCACGGTCGATCGCGTCGAAGACAGGGGTGGTGACCTCATCCTCGGCAAAGGCGTAGAAGAGCAGGTGCGCGTAGTGCTCGGCGCGATCGATCTCATCGGCCATTGCGAGCACGATGCTGTTGTAGTTCGTACGAATGCGGATGCGGTTGCCCGGCAGCGGCGGAATGGCCGTGAGTGCGCGGGCTAGCCGCGAGACCGGGGCGAATCGCTCGGGGATCGGCGAGAGGCCCGACTCATTCTCGAACTCTTCGGTGGTGCGGGCGAGGATCGCATCGAATTGCGCCTGCTTGCGGCGGCGTCGCCGGGGGAGCCGGTTCGAACCGAACAGGAAGAACAGCCCGAGTCCGATATACGGCAGCGTGCCGATGGCAAGCAACCATGCGACGGCCGTGGTCGGCCGCCGATTGTGGCCGATGGCGAACGCCGTGATCACCACGATGATGCCGTGCACGATGCCGGCACCGGTCAACCACCAGGCGGCGTCAGGAATCAGCAGCATCGCGCGATGCGATCGTTGCCGCAGCTAGCGGAAGTTGACGAACTGCAGGTCGAGATCGATATCAGCGCCGCGAAGCAGCTGCATCGTCGCCTGCAGGTCATCGCGACTCTTCGACGTGACTCGCAGTTCGTCGCCCTGAATCTGCGACTTCACCGACTTCGGACCCTCATCGCGGATGAGCTTCGAGAGCTTCTTTGCGTTCGCCTGGTCGATGCCCTCCTTGAGTGAGGCCTCGAGGCGCACCTCCTTGCCCGATTGGTAGGGCTCGCCGGTGTCGAGCGACTTGAGCGAGATGCCGCGCTTGATGAGCTTCGACTGCACGACATCGAGGACTGCAAGCACGCGGTCTTCGCTCGCTGCCTTCATCATCAGCTTCTCGCCACTGAGATCAACGGATGCACCAGCATCCTTGAAGTCGTAGCGCTGCGAAATTTCTTTGGTCGCCTGGTTGATCGCGTTCGCGACCTCCATGTGATCGACCTTGCTTACGACATCAAACGAGGAATCAGCCATGGGGGTATCGTACGGGAGACGGCATGAGGGGAATTGATGGACAACTTTTGGTTCGCTCTGCTGCTCACACTCGGGGCCGGGCTTTCGACGCTCGTTGGTGGGTTGATTGGCGTTCTTGGGAGCCATCGCTCGACGAAGCTCATGTCGATCGGCCTCGGTTTTTCGGCCGGCGTGATGATCTACGTCTCGCTCTTCGAGATTCTGCCGAAGGGGCGCGATTCGCTCGTCGACGAGTTCGGCGAGGTGCCGGGCAATTGGTGGATGCTGCTCGCATTCTTCGGCGGTGTCGGTGCGATCGCGCTGATCGACTGGATTGTGCCGTCGGCGGTGAACCCGCACGAGCCGGGCACCGTCGATGATTCATCGCGGCGCCACGCGCTCATGCGCACCGGCATGATGACGGCGCTTGCCCTCGGGATCCACAACTTCCCCGAGGGCTTCGCGACGTTCATTGCGGCGCTACAAGAACCACAGGTGGCCGTTGCGGTCGCGGTGGCGATCGCGATTCACAATGTGCCCGAGGGGCTGGCCGTCGCGGTACCGATTTACCACGCGACCGGCTCCCGTCGCCGCGGCTTCTGGTGGGCGGCAGTGTCGGGGCTTGCGGAGCCGGCCGGGGCACTCATCGGCTTCTTGCTTTTGCAGCCGTTCCTTTCTGAGGGGCTGTTTGGTTTCGTGTTTGCCGCGATCGCTGGCGTGATGGTCTTCATCTCGCTGGATGAATTGCTGCCGACCGCGCGCGAGTACGGCGAGCACCATCTCGCGATCTACGGCGTCGTGGCGGGCATGGCCGTTATGGCTGTGTCGCTGGTGTTGTTTTTGTAGCGCCCCACGAGGGAGTGAGTTTCATCGCGCCGCGGTACGAGACGCCCCAGAGCCACTCGAGCGGACCCTGGCGGAAGTATCGCCGCCAGACGGTTGCGAAGACGATGATGATAAGCGCGACGGTGAGGTAGCAGAGCACGATCGCCGCGAAGCCGAGTTCTGCGGGGAGCTTGGCGTCGAGGTTGAGTGCCCAGTCGCTGAACAGGAACATCGATACGACGTTCTGGCCGACATAGGTGCTGAGCGCGAGCCGACCCACATCCTCGAGACGACGGCCCACCCAACCAACTTCGCGGGCGAGGTAGAACTCGGCGACCACCGCGGCAATCGCGGGTGCGACGAGCACGGGCACGACGTAGCGGCCATACATGCCGGGCGGGGTGAGCTCGGGGATGGCGGAACCGAGCATGTCGTAGACGAATGCGACGGCGCCGATGGCCATGAGCACGATCCGCAGGCGACGACCGTGACGCTCGAACAAGCCCGCGCGGAAGAGGAAGCTCCCGAGGAGGAAGAGTGCGATCGACATTGGCAGGATGAAGATGGCCTCTTCGCGTCCGCTCATGAAGCTCGTGACGCGGTGGACGACTTCTTCCCACCAGGTGGGGCCGCTGGCAAACTGCTCTGCCGTGCGGCCGCCGAATTCGGCGAGGCTGCCAGTGTCGGGTAGGCGAGTGGCATCGCCACGGCTACCGATGTCGGCCGTGCCGTAGCTGCCGAGGAAGGGGATCGAGACGCCGAAGAGCGGCAAGGTGACCAGGGCAAGGTGCACGGCGGTGGCGGCGGCGAAGATCCACCGTTGCACGGACTTCGTCGCGAGCAGGATGTACGCGACGATAATGCCGGTGACGGCGTAAGCCATGAGCACGTCAAACATGAAGACGAGCACGTAGTGGAGAAGGCCATCGAGGAAGAGCAGCACTCCGCGCCAGAGGTAGACGGCGGGCCAGCGCTGATTGCGGCGCTCGGCGGCATCGAACTGAATCGTCAGGCCGATGCCAAACATGATGGTGAGCAGCGACAGGAATTTGCCGTTCGTGAGCTGCGAGAGCATCGCCTCGATGGGGTTCTCGCCCGAACCCATTGTGAGGGTGCTCTGTTCGACGGCGGTCATCGCGCCGGTCTGCGCCCACACGAAAATATTGGTGCCGAGCGTGCCGAGGATTGCGATGCCGCGCAATACGTCGAGTGATCGGATGCGGCGACTGGCGTCGACGGATGCTACGGGTGGCGTGGCAATTGCGGGCGCGCCCTCGGTGGGGAGTGGAGTTCTCGTCTCGGTCATCGGAATCCTTGTCAGGTGCGCGAGCTTGGTCCCACGAGGAAAGCGGGGAGCGCGCACGTTATTGAACAAGCTTCTCGGTAGGCAGGCGGTGGCTGAATGGGGACAGCGTCAAGCCGTATTCGGGAAAACCGGGTTATAGGCCAAAAAGAGTGGATGACACCCCCGTTCTCCCGCACCAGCAAGCCATAAAACAGGGATCGTCTTACCCCGGCACCCTTAACTGTGCCGAACCCGTCCAACACGACCCGTTGTCTGCTATGCGATACCCGCCTCGTCAAAAACGGGAAACACCCCTCCGGCACCCAACGCTGGCGCTGCCCCACCTGCGGCACCTCAACCGTGCGCAAACGAGCCGACCTCACCCACCAACACCAACTCGACCAATTCCTTACCTGGCTCCTCGGCAAAGCCACACAACCCGAGATCACTCACACCTACACCGGCCGCACCTTCCGACGACACACCGAATGGTGCTGGCAGATCTCTCCCTCCCTGCCCCGCGTCACCACCCCTGCCCGCCATGTCCTCATCGACGGCACCTGGTGTCAACGCCGCCTGAACTTTCACCCTGTTTTGCCGTTTGAAACTTGACCCCTGTGGTGGGTGTCGTGGGCACCGCGGAGCGTAGGTTGTACGGTCGGTGGGGCGTGAGTCAGGTGGTTATCGGCTGCTTAGGTTGTGCTCCATGCTGCGCGTCGCGTCTCGAGGTGTGTGCGTTCTGCATCATTGCGGCAGAGCGCGATTGCGGCGTCGATGGCGTGGATTGCCTTGGTGGTCTGGCCTGAGCGTGCGAGGAATTCTGCGCGAGTTGCGGGTAGCCGGTGTCCGGAGAGAGATACGCCCTCCAATTCTTCCAGCCCTTTCGTGGGTCCATCTGCTTCCGCGACGGCGACGGCCCGGTTGAGTCGGATGACGGGTGAGTCAGTCAGGGTAAGAAGTTCGTTGTAGTGGCGGACTATTCTGGGCCAGTTCGTGGCGTCGCTGACGGGGGCAATCGCGTGTTCCGCGGCGATCAGCGCTTGCAGTAGGAACGGTGAAGGGGGTGTGTCTCGGAGCCCGTCGAGAATGGCTAGACCTTCGGTGATCTCATCGTGTCGCCACTGTGAGCGGTTTTGCTCGGGAAGGAGCACGAGTGCGCCATCGCGCACGCGCGCGTCCCTGCGGGAGTGTTGAAGCAGCATCAGCGCGAGGAGTGCGTCGAGGTCTGCGCTGGCGGCGGGCAAGAGTGAGCGGATGACCTGGGCGAGTCGGATGGCCTCGCCAGAGATCCGGACTCGCAGGACAGCGTCTCCGGAGGCAGGCGCGTAGCCCGACGTGAATGCGAGGTAGACGATGTCTGTAATGGTGTCAACTTTTGCCGGGAGTTCGGTTGGGGATGGCATGTCGAAGTGCGCGCCGGCCAGTTTGCGGCGGGCGCGGGTCAGGCGTGCAGCCATCGTCGGTACGGGGACAAGGAACAAGCTCGCGAGATCCTGCGTCGATACGCCGAGGACCAGCCGCAACGTTAAGGCTGCTGCGGCTTCGCGAGACAACTGGGGGTGCATGCACAGCATGATCAGTCGAAGACTCTCATCTCGGAGATCATCGCTGGGATGCTCGAGTGCCTGTTGAGATGCTTCCGCGATCTCGGCGTCAACGATCAACAGAGGCATGCGACGAGTGAGGACGTTTTCGGAGCGTAACTGGTCCAGAATCTTCCGCTTGGCGGTTGTGAGCAACCATGCCGCGGGAGACAAGGGCACTCCCTGTTCGGGCCAGGTTCGGACTGCTGCTTCGAACGCTTCTGCGAGACCGTCTTCTGCGAGATCAACCCGACGGAAGCGCGCCACGAGTAGCGCGAGGAGCCGAGCCCACTCGTCGCGAAGCAATTGTTCAATGGCTGTCATATGGGTTCACTTCCTCTCGCTGCGGCCTCGAAGCAGCCAAGGTTGACTCGCTCAGTTCGGGCGATCGTGCGCGCGGTTGGTCGATCGCTTCAGGAACACGTTAGTTGACCCGTGCGCAGCGAACTACCCGAGCGGGACGCGATCGTGGGCGACGAAATCGATCTAAAGATTCGTATCTGGGTGTGTCGATCTGACGGTCTGTCGCGCGTCATCATGGTGACGGGCGACAGATGCGCTCGTTCACCATCACAACGCGAAGGAAGCGACGGATCATGACGACATACATTGTTCTGCTCACCGGGAACGAGTCCGCATGGGCAGAAATGTCCGAACACCAGCAGGCTGAGGTCTTCGAGCGGCATGAGAAGTTCGCCGCTCTCTTGGAGGCGCGCGGGCACCAGATCACCGGCGGTCAGGAACTGACACCATCCGCCGAGACGAAGACCCTGACCAAGTCTGACGATGGCAAGTTCTCGATCACTGACGGCCCGTATGCCGAAAGCGTCGAGCAGCTCGGTGCCTTCTACACCGTAGAAAGTGACGACATCGATGACTTGCTGGAGATCTGCCAGGTGTTGGCGGAACCGGACGGCGCTATCGAAGTACGAGCGGCCGTTGACCACGGCGAAGAGGCAGCAGGCTAGCCCCGTCCGCTGGGTGGCTCCGCGAATCGCACGCTTCGGAGCCACCCAGGCTCAGGTCTTGCTGCCAACGAGGCTTTCAGCTTTTGTCGGCGCGGTCTTTGGCGATGAGGTCTCGTCGGCCATGGGTGCGGTAGGAGTCTCCGGAGAGGGTGAGGACTTCGGAGTGGTGGACGAGGCGGTCGATCATCGCTGCCGCGACGACATCATCACCGAATGTCTCGCCCCAGCGACCGAAGGGCAGGTTGCTGGTGACCATGATCGAGCCTTGCTCGTAACGACTGGCGACGAGTTGGAAGAACAGGTTCGCGGCGTCTTGGTCGAAGGGGATGTAGCCGATCTCGTCGATGATGATGAGTTTGTAGCGGCGGATCTTCTTCAGCTCCGCCTCGAGCTGCCCCTGGTGGTGGGCGGCCGCGAGGCGGGCGATCCAGTTGTTCGCGGTGTCGAAGAGCACGGAGTAGCCGGCTTGGGTGGCTTTGACGCCGAGACCGATCGCGAGGTGGGTCTTCCCGATTCCGGGCGGGCCCAGCAGGATCACGTTCTCCGCTTTCGCGACGAACGTGCTCGTCGCGAGATGCGCGAGGAGGTCCTTGCGCAGCGAGGGCAGGTGGTCGAGGTTGAAGTCCTCCAGGGTCTTGATCGCCGGGAAGTGCGCTGTCCGGATCCGCATCGTCGTGCCGGCGGATTCGCGGTCGGCGAGCTGGCGCTCCAGGACCGCGGCGAGGTATTCCTCGTGGGACCAGTTCTCCTCGCGGGCCATGCCGCCGAGGTCTTCCCAGACCCTCCCGATCGTGGGGGTCTTCAGCGCCCGGGTCAGATAGGCGATCTTGGAAGAGATCTGTTCGGTCGTCTTCGTCGCGGTGGGGGTCATCGTGCTTCTTCCGTTGTGGTGAGGGTGGACGTGGGATCAAAATCGACGCCGAACAGGGCGTCGTAGTCCGAGAGCGCGCGGATCGCGACCGGGTGACCATCCGGATGCCGACGCGTGGATGCGGGCCGGTGGGAGTAGTAGGCGGTGCGTAGCTTCGACGCCGTGGCCTTGTGCTCCGGATCGGTGAACACCTGGTGGTGACCCCAGGAGCGCTCGTGCCGGCCGATCACCGCCCCGCCGCTGGTGATCGTGACCATGGTTCCCGTCGCGACCGCGTCGATGTTCCGGCCGATATGGCGAGGATCAGCGGAGTAATCGTTCCCATCGACGCGGATGTGATAATCCCGGGCAAGACGGACCCGGAACCGCAGCCCGGTCTGCGGAGCCAGCCTCGGCAACGCGAGCATGCCCTGCCGATCCCGGTCGACGAGCTCGACCGGGCGCGCGCCGATCGACCGAACCCGCCGCGTGTTCGCCCGCTCCAGCCAACCGGTCAGCTGCGCATTGAAGTCCGCCGGCGACGCGAACTCCCGGCCGGGCAGAAACGACGTCTCCAGATAGCCGTTCGCGCGTTCGACCATGCCCTTGAACTCCGGATCCCTCGCCGGGGCAAGCTGAATCCGAGTGGCTAGAGTGCCAGCGAACGCGGCCGCCGGAGTGGTCAGCTTCCCCGTCCCGCCGATCGCGGCCTCCCGATCCCAGACCAGTGTCTTCGGGACCCGCCCAATCTGCTCGATCAGCAACCACATCCCCTCGAGGATGTCTCCCGCCTGCCGGGACGGGATCATCGTCGCGAGGATCGTCCTGGAGAACCCGAGCGTCATCACGAGCACCGGCAGGATCCGCTCCTGGCCCGGCGCGACGAACACCCGAGTCTCGGGGAACCAGAGATCACACTGCGCGATCTCGCCCGGCTGATACGAGGTCTTCTGCACCGGGTCGACGCCCTGATACTCCGGCCGCAGCGCCGATACCCGTGCGCGGAAAATCGACGCGGAATGCTGCCAGCCCACCCGCTCCGCGATCACCGTCGCCGGCATCCGCGGGAACTCCGCCAGCAACACCCGAATCCGCGGCTCGAACGCATCCACCAGCGACCCCGCAGGCGGCCGCTGATACTCCGGCGGCCGATCCGACCGCAACGCCGCGCGAACAGTGTTCCGCGAGATCCCGAGCCGCCGAACGATCTCCTTGATCGGCAAACCCTCGCCCGAATACAACCGGCGGATCTCCGCCCAATCTTCCACAACGATCACCCTCCCAAGAGTGCCGAAGGGGTCAAGATTCAGACGGCACCAAAGGGTGATTATTCACTCAGCAGCGACACCTGGATCGGCTCCTGGTGCCTGCTCATCGCCACCGA
>NZ_RQVS01000014.1 GCF_003865375.1 Gulosibacter macacae
GTCGGGCTGACAGGATTTGAACCTGCGACCCCTTGTTATTTTGGGCACGTTTTCCATAAGAACGCACAGGATTGCATGCTTTCGATATTCACCCGACGATCAGGCGTTTCACCAAGTTTTGGCTTTCCATGCTTTCCGCCGGATTGCATCGAGATGCATTGCCATCATGGACCAATCATGGACGGAACGCGGTCACGCCACCCGACGTCGACGCGCTCGTTCGAGCCGAGTTACGACCTCGGGATACTCGCGACGAGCTTCAATCTCATGGTCCACGAGCACATGCAGCGCCTGGTAATAGCGAGCGACGCTGAGGCCTACCTCGGCGCGGATGACATCGCCCTTGTGTGACGAGTGCACGGGCATGCGCTCCTCGAGGTCGAGGATTGCCTTCTCTTGATCGGTGAGCATGTGTTGAGGGTGGCATGTGCCTACGACATGCGACACGCCCGAGATTCACGAGGTTGCGCGGTGTAGTAGTTTCTTCTACACTAGAGGTATCAGGAAGCACGACCACAAGGGTCACCGCAACCACTCACAAGGAGAAACAAATGGACACCTTCACCACCTTCGAAGCCCTCCACAACCACGTCCTCGCGCAGTTCCCCGACTCGGCAGCCCCCTACATCAACCTCCACGCTGGCATCCGCGCCACCGACCTGGACGACTGGATGTACGACATCGCCACCATCGAGGAGCTCCAGCAGGTGATCGAGATCACCACGGCGGCCCTCGACCCGATGCTCGCGCTCGAAGCCCGGAGCCAGGCGAGCATGCGCGCCGGAGTCGAATCGGTGAACGGCCAGCTTGTCAGCGGCATCACCCTGCACGACGGCTACAAGGGCGTCGCACGCCACGCCGCTATCGTCCTCGCAGAGCGCACCGCCAACTAACACCTCAGGGGCCGGGAGACCGGCCCCTCCCCCTTTAGGAGGGCGACAATGACTAGTCCTGCACACATCCGGGCGGTGCGCGAGCTTTGCGGGCTCACGCACGGTGAAATGGCCCGCCGCCTCGGCGTGCCCGAGAAGACGCTGATCTCTTGGGAGACGGCGGCACGCCAGCCGCGCGAGTCGATCAAGGACGAGCTGCGCGAGATCACCGCCGCTTTCGATGCGCTCATTGACCGGATTGTCGCTAGCGGTGACGATCCGATCATCGTCCCTAAGCAGGCCGAGCAAGACGGGTGGCCTGCCCGCTCGTGGCGGCACGCCGCCGCCCTCGCGATCGCAGAACGACCGGCTGATATTGCTTTCGAGCTTGACGACTATGTGGACACGAAGACCTCGCAATACTGGCGGGCGCACGGCGGTGCACCGGGCAAATGGCATGACCTCGCAGAGTGGGGCCGCGCCCATATGCGCGACATGCACGCGGGGGTCTTCGTGACGCAGACGGGTCGGATCGTCGGCACGGCCTTCCGCACTACAGGTGAGCACTCGACGTGGCACGCCGACCCCGAGACCGCCCGCCGCTACAGCCTCGTCGGCACTGTCGCGGATGGCGCCCGCCGCCGGATCGGGCAGGCCGAGGGCGAGGCGGTCATCCTCGTCAAGGCTTGGGAGATCACCACAGGTCAAGGAGGCTAGAGTGTGACTGCCCCGCGCGAGCGGGGATGAGCCCACGTGTGGTTGTGGAGCTACATACTGCCCCGCGTCAGCGGGGATGCGGAAACGCAAAGAAGACCCCCTCACCGGCCCATGTAGGGCTAGTGAGGGGGTCTTAGATTCTCTGCAATGTCTGAGTGGGTCTACTTGGTGGGGGCGAGCCAGGGCAGGAACCGGGCCGTGAACTCGATCACCGGACTCGCGGCCATGAGCCGTGCGAGGAACGTCGAGACCGCAGTCACCACCGTGAGCGCGCCTGCGAGCCACGCGACAACCTCCGGGCCGATCACCGCGCCAAGGTGTTCAATCGCGAGCGGGATCGCGACAGCGAGGACAGCGAGGGCGCTCAGGAGCACCTGAATCGCGGTGCGGATCGCGGCCTGCCACGGGAACCGCGCCTGCGTCGAAGCCTGCGGTTCCCACGCGGCCATGCGTACATTGTGTGCAGCGGTTTCACGGGCCATTTTGGCGCCCCAATCACCGTGCGTCAGATCATCAGTCATTCTGTCTCCTTTGGTCGGTCGTCAATGTGCTCGCCAATCGCGATAGCGCCCGACGACAGCGCCTCAACGTAAAGCTCCGGCCACACGATGCGAGCCACCTCGGGCGGCACCGGATACGGCACCGTGCCGCCGCCTCGGTAATAGCGGTGTGCACGCGCAATGAATCCGCGTAGCAACTCGGAATCGTCCCGATGCTGTTCAAGCTCTTCCACGCGCGTCGAGAGGGCACGAAATTCGTCCTTCAAGCCCTTGAATTCGTCGCGCTGTTCTTCATAGAGCGTCTTCCACACTTGCGCCGCTTCGGCTGCCGTAGCGGCCTTCGACGCATCAGCGGCGGCGGCGGCGGCGAGCGCTTCGGCAGCGGCCTTCGCGGCCTGCGCCTTGGCGTTACCGCGCCCCGTGAGCAGGCCGATAATGCCGACGACAGCCGAGATGACCGCAGTGACAATGACATTCGGGTCAATCGGCATGCGCGGCCCCCTACTTTTCGAGCGCGTCAGCGATACGAGTCAGGAGCGCGTTCTGCTCGCGGATGAGTGCCGACTGCTCACGCGTGAGCTTCAACGACTCAAACGTGCGCTGCTCCACCCGCGAAAGCACGGGGAGCATGATCTTGTCGCGCGCATACGCATCAAGATCGGACTGCTTCAGCATCCGCTTCTGCTGCTCTTCGGTCAGTGCCATGAGAAAACCTTCCTGAGACTTGATCGCGGGAGTGAGCCCGCTAGAGAGAGTGATTTTGTTTATTCCGTTGTCTACGGACCAGCCGAGATAGGTGAAGCCGGTGCGGCGTGTGTACTCGCGCACTCCGATGACGCCGAGCCCGTCACCGTGACCGTCATCGACGTGCCCGGACGCCATCCAGACGTCGTTGTCGCCAAGTTCAATAGCGACATGCCCATACGGTTCCGGCTCCCACCACCAGTGGCAGGCCCCGACCGGAGCGCCTGACGGATCGCGCGAGACGATCTTCGAGGCGCGGTAGGCCGCTCGCGCATCGGGGTAGGTGGCAATGTCGTGCTGGGGAGTTCCGGTGAGCCAGACGACGTTCCAGACGAGCTGTTGGCAGCGGCCTCGCCAGTCTCGTCCGGGGTAGGTGGAGCGGAGCTTCCGTGAGAGGCCCGCGGTATCGAGAGAGGTCATTGGTGCCTTCCTTCGGAAACGAACAACGCCCCCAAGTAGGGGCGCTAGATGAACTCTTGCGTTAGGTCTCGACCCAGCCGTAGACGCCGGGAGGCCACACATTCGCGTCGGCAGTGGACCGCCAGGTCTTCCCACCCCGAGTGACAACGTCACCGACCTTGTATGCGTCGTGTCCCCCGACTGGCTGCACCCATTCCGGTACAGCCCCGGCAGGCGCGACCTCACGCCACCCCGAGACGCCCGGCGGGTGAGCATTCCCGGCGACGAGTGACTCCCAGGTCTTGCCGCCATAGGCGACTGTCCATCCTTGCGGGTAGGCGTCGTGAGCCCCAGACGGGGCGACCCACGGCGCGCCCATCTCCCGCCCCGACGCGGTGAGCACTTCGATCTGGATATCGATCACCCGTTGCTCGGCGTCCTTGACTGCCGCGCGACGGATGGACTCGATGTTGGCGCGATCGATCAAGTCGGCGAGTTCTTCCGCCGTCAGGGACTCGAAATCGATTTCGGGAATTGTCATTACATCCTCACTTGGTGTAGGTCACGCGAAGCAGGGCCCTACTCGCGAAATAGCCGTACGACGACAGCTGCCCGACGTTGAACGGCGCGATCAGGATGCCGCCCTTGCCGATCAGCCGCGACAAGTTGCCTGACGGCACGGTGCGGTTGTGCGAACCCCCCGGCCCGCCCCAGCCCTGCGAGAGGTTCGCGCGCCCCGACAGGCGGTTTGTGGATGCGTCCATGTAGTAGGCGATCTGCCCGCCTGAGTAGGTCTGGGTGATCGTGAGCTGGACGAGCGCTTCATTGACCGTCGCGCCGTTGAGTCGCGACAGATCGAACGGGTACCAAATGAACTCAGCCATGTCGCTCCCGAAGGTGTTGTAGGCACCGAGCGTGAGGCGGGAGTCGACTGCGTTCGAGCCATCGGGGCGAATGCCCACGGCGTCGCCGGACCAGATGTAGTCGGTCTTCGTCACCTTCGAGGGCGGCTGTGGCGTGGTCCCCGAGACCGTTTGAGTCTCGACCACGTACGCGGCCCCGATATCCTCGATCTTTAGCACGGGTAGCGTGGTGATTTGCCCGCCAACAGCACCGTTGAGGTAGAAGGTGCCCGCGTTCGTCCGGATATAGATCCAGATAACCGTCTCGCCGTTCGAGAGGTAGGTCGAGTTGGCGAGCAGGTAATCGCCGCTCACGTCGATGTGCGTGACCCCGCTCGCATCGCCCGATACTCCTTGCGCTGCGAGCATCACCAACTCGGCGAGTCGCCGCGAGGCCGAGCCTGCACCGGACGCCCCCAGGCGCGCCTGCCGGAAGTCGGCTACGAGCAGGTTCTCTGCCGATGCCGCGCCGCCCCTGAACCCGAAGGTGATGCGGTACATCCGCCCTGGCTCGGGGGTGAACTTCGTCGACAAGTAGGGGCCGTTCGCGGTCGTGGCGTTGATACCGTTCGACGGGACAACCGCAGAGAGGACGCCACGGGGACCCTCGGAAATCGCGGTCGCGAAGTCCTGCCCGCCGACGGCGATCGTCTCGAAGTCGCCCGCGGTGCCATACACGAGACCGCTGGGAGTGATACCGCCGTGCAGTCCGGCGCTATCGCCTACCTGCACCGACGAGGACCCGTCGGGGCGGATCTGGATGAGGGGGGTGCGGTTCTCCCAGTCGTCGTACGCCTGCCCGGGCTGGGGCGGCGCATAGAACACGAGGCCATTCGAGTCCCAGCGGGCGTTCTCCCCAACGTCGAGCATCGCGGCCGAGATCTCGTTGGCGCCGACATGGTGCGCTTTGATCGCACCCGTCGCGATCATGTCCTCGGTGATGATCGACGTGAGCGCCTGCAGCTTGTCGACGACCGCGAGCTTCGCGAACAGCTCGTCAGCGACGAGCGCGTTGATGTTCGCGATGCCCGTGACGGTGAGGTGCTGCATCATCGCGTCGATGAAGACGCCTACCGCGGCCGCAACTTCGGAGGCCGCGAGCCGAGAGGTGACGATCTTGCCGACCATCATTGACTCGTGGAAGTCGACTTCGGCCCATTCCGCCGGATACTCAGCGCCCTGCCACGGTGAAGTCAGCCGATAGGCCGCGATCACGGCACCCTCAGCGTTCAGCCGGTAGTAGGTCGCCTCCCCCACCGTGGTCGACGGCGGCATCCCCGTGCCGTAAAGCACCTGCGCTTTCGCACCAATGGCGCCGAGCGCATCATCCGCTACGTCGAAAGCTTCCTGCGCGAGCGCCTGCACGGTAGTGAGCCGTGCGCCCGCATCGGCGAGTTCCTGCTCCGCTGCAGCGACCGCTGTCGATACCCCGGTGAGTTCGGTCAGCACATCCCGCACGGGAATGATCGACTCACCCGCCGGAGCCGCTTCACCCGTCTGCACAGTGAGGCTCGACGAGGCACGAGCGATGCCCTGGCCCGCTTGACGTTGGAGGCCAGCCAGCACGCCAGGTAGCGACGGTTGCAGGTTGAGCTTTCTCACCATGCTTTGACCTCCACGGGATCGAAAGTAAGCGTGACGCTCTTCCCCGCGTTCCCCTTCATTCCGAGGATGCGGAGCAGGTGCGTACCGTCACTGAGTGCCGAATGGCCTTGCACCGAGATCTCGGCGAGCTCGCCCGGCCAGAATGTGCCAAGCGGCGTCGAGCCGTCGGCGCGCACCTCGAGCGATACCTGCACGAGCGGGAACGGCAAGAGCCGTGCTTCGGCATCACGACGCAGGAGGTGTACGGAGTTGGCTTCAATGCTCGAGTCAGACACGACCCGCTCAACGAGTGGCCAATCGGTTGGCACGTCAGTGTCGGCTCGCACCACCGGCACGGCGACGTCCTGCCCGCCACCGACGCCGTAGACGCGATGTGCGACGTACGCGGCCGAGTAAGTGGCGTTGAGCGACTGCGTATCGACGGAACCGACTTCCCAAGAATGGATCGAGGCTTGTCCAAGCCACGGGTCGTGCTCGGTGCCGGTGAGCATCTGCCAGCCAATGTGCTGCTCGTCGAGGATCACCGGTCGGAAGTCGATATCGGGGCCGCCTTCGACGTTGGCGATCTTCTCGAGCACGCTCGCGACATCGAGGTTCGCGACATTGAATGCCTGATAGGTGCGCTCTCGCGTACCCGTCCGAGGCTCCTCAAACTGGATCGGAAGATTGCCGCCGGGCTTCGCGAGCGCGATCTTCACGACCTCCGCCGCAATCGAGCCAAGATCGAGATTCTTGAACGCGATTTGACGGTTCGCCGCGAACTCCTCAGGCACGACAAAGCGGCTCTTGAGTAGGTCGGTTGGCCCGTCGACGGTGATCGAGATCTTCTTGGCAGTGAGCTGCACTTGCGGATTGATCGGTCCCGCCACGATCGGCACTCCGTCCCAGAGCGCGGCGATGCCGTTTCGAACCGGCATCAGCGTCGCGAGCAGGCGCGCCTGCCAATTCGGCTCCGACCGATCTATCCACCCAGCGTGTTCGAGCGCCGCCAATGACCACGAGAAAGACGACAGCGACTGCTCCCCGGCGCTCTGCGGGGGCTCAGCCATACGTCCGTCTCTCACATCGCGTGACCACGAAAACGGCACGCGCGGCAGCTCGCCGAGACGAAGGCCGTCGACCGTACGAAACAGCTCGAGCGACCACATTTAGGCGGCCCCGAGGTCGATCACCTGAAATACAGTCCCCTGATAAACCTCACCCTGATACGCACCATACAATCCACGGGCCGATTGACCGTCACGCTTCAACCGCTTGTAGGCCACTGTGTGCTCACCTGCCGGTACCTCGGCGGTCCAAATGAATGTTTGCGTGCTCGCCCCGTCAACCTGCGCAACAAAAGTTGCACGGTCGATGTCGTCGAGAGCAGCCCGGAAGAATTGTGCCCCCCGCGCACCGCTAGCAGTAGGCATGAGCGAGGGCATGATCCGAAACTCAAGCGTCCGCGCGGTCGGGAGGACAAAGCTCCCCGCTCCCACCGTTTCAACCGCATCCGGCAATGCCGAGTTACGCACGTCGCGGAATGAGTGCAGTACGCCGAGCGATGCACCGTAAGGGATCGCCCGCGGCCCCGGCGTGAGCGTGGTCGCTGAGCCGCGAGTCGCACCCGATGGCACCAGTGCGCGAGCCAGCTCGACCGCGCCGGCAGGCAGCGCCGGAGCGACCGGCGTCGGAGCCGCATTACCCTGCGTCACACCACTCGTCACAAGGTTGTCAGCATCACCCTTCGACGGGTCATTCTGGCGAGCCCAGATGAGATCGATACGAGACCCTGATGCCGGCGCGGCCGTGGTCGTGACGGTCCCGCTCGCAATCGGGAACGTGGTCGCGCCATCGGCGCCGCCCCGCGAGGCGACCGCGACCGACACTGGATCAGCCCCGGAGTCGAGCACGTATGCCATCGCCGTTGCAGAGCCGGTCACCCGGCACCCCATCACGATTCCGAGGTTGTGAAACCCCGAGCGCACAAGCATCCGGTCGTCGAGGGCCGTGCGTCCGACGATATTCCCGCCGACGGTCATTGCGTCGATACCGACACCTGTAGGCATGATTGCTCCTAAATCCAGGCTGAACGGAACTCGACGTCCGCCCAGGAGTCACCGACTTGCGCCGGAATGAACGAGAGAGTGAGGTCGCGCTGCTTCGGCACGTCGAACCAACCGCGCGCAGTGAGTGCACGGGAGCGGTTCACGCCCTGCACGAGCGCGACGCGACGTCGACAATCGATGACGACCGGCGCTGAGAGCATCACGTCATCGCGATAAGTGATCGACCGGCCGAGGGAATCCATGAGCGTAAACCCGCCCAGAATGTTGCCATGCACGGTGATCACCGGCCACGACTCCGCCGACCCACGGTTGTAGACCGTGCCCGACTGCGACGGCCCCGCCACATTGCCATACACGATCGGATACTTGACCGGGTAAGTGAACCCGCCGGTCGAACCCGCACCGACGAGCTGCACCCGTTGCGGTGCCGACTCGTACCGGCGAGGGTCAGCCGTATTCACGGTGACCGCAAACTCGCCCGAAGTGCGCCACTTTGGACCAAATTCGACTTCGACCCAGCCATCGACCAACGTGTCGTCAACGTCGAGCACCCGCACCGGGATGACCTTGTGCGCGAGCGCGTTGAAGCGCGTGTACACGTCGACCGCGAACTCGCGTGAATCGCCGACGTACGCGAGGTGCGCCGTCACAGTCCGAGCCGAATACTCGAGATCCGAAGACCGGAGCGGGAAAGCACCATCGGTACCTTCCCTCTCCTCAACCTTCGACTTCACACCAGGCAGGTCATACCAGCCATCGATGCCCTTCTCGGTGACGATAAGCCCGGCACTCGACGGAGTGTGAAAACCGATCTCGATGTCGTCGATCCAGATCATGCGTCTACTCCTACAAGTCCACGAGCCGCTGCCGCGGCGAGACGATCACCGACGACATTCGCGTCGGTTTGCGGCATGTAGTTCGTCTGCTGAATGGTCACCCCACCCTGCATCCGATCCCACTGCTCCGACGTGAGCACCGGCTCGGGCTTCCCCGTGGCGTTGTACGCCATCGTGAGCCCAGGTTGCAACCAACCGCCCTCGTCGTACAGCTTCGGGCCCGGCCAAATGCCACCCTGATTCGCGACGTGAATGTGATCGTAGTGACCGGCCACCTGCCAGAGGATCTGACGCCAACCACCCATCGCGATGATCTCGTCAGCAGCTGCGAACATGGCAGCTTGCGAGCCCGCAATGTCGACCGCAGGGTTATCCCAGTCACCGTGATACGACGTCGGTGACCGACCCAGCGAAGCGTTATAGGCCGGATCGCCATACGTGTCCGTGACGACAAGGCCATGCTTCGCGATGATTGGCGCGAGCCGAGCAAGCGTCGGACCGCCCCGGTATCCGTCGATGACCGCGGACTGTGCGATGCTCCCCTTGAGGAGATCTTCGAGCCACCCGATCACCATGTTCGGCACACCGGTGAGTATGTCGCCGAAGATGCCGCCGCCGATGCCGCCAAGCAGGTTACGCACCGGCTCGACGATCAGATTCTTGATCGCGCCGAGCGGATCGCTGATGATGTCCATCGCCGCATTCGTCGCCTCAGCGAAGAACCCGAGCGCACCCGAGACGGTCTCACCAATCCAGTCCCACACACCGCCGTCCGCAAACGCGAACGCCGGCACTCGACCGGCATCACCGCGAGCGGAGTTGACGCGGTCAAGCCAAGCCTTCCCCCCGAGCGCCCGGAGCGCATCCGGTCGGATGATGCCCTCCCCACCGGAGAGATGCAGCAGACCACCGGTTGGCGAGTAGAACCTGTGCACGTCACGACCCGGCGTATAGCCGGGAAGGACACCACCGGAAGCGAGCTTGATCGGCGTCGCCGTCGGCATCCGAATATCGAGGCCGACCGCTTCAGCGATCTGGTCAAACAGCGCCTTGATGCCGTCGTTGTAGACGGTATTGATGACGAAGTTGACCGGCCCAACCGCGGCTCTCTTGATTGCGTCCCAGGCTTTGCCGATCGCGTCTTTGAGCGTGTCGAACGCGCCACCGATCTTGCTGGTCGCCGAATCGAAGGCGGGAACCACGTTCGCAGTGAACCAGTCCGCGACCGGCCGGATCACCGACTGGATGCCATCCCAAACTGGCTTGATGACGTTTTCGTAGAGCCACGTGAACGCGACACCGAGGGTGTTGCGTACGAAGTCGACGATGCCGCGGAAGATCGCGCCGATCACGCCCCAGGCAATCGCGAGGGCCACTTGGATCGCGGTCCACACGAACGACACGGTGTTCCAAAATGCCATGAAGACGGGCATAAGGATCGTGTTGAATACGAACGCAATGAGGTCGAATATCGGCGCCAGGATCGTGTTCCAGACCCAGCCGATGACGCCAGCGACCGCGTTCCAGACGAATGAGTTGACGTTCCACCATGCCTGAATCACTGGCATGAGGATCGTGCTCAGTACGAACGCAAATAGGTCGAGGATCGGCGCAATGACGGTTTCCCAAGCCCAGGTGAATACGCCGGTGATTCCGTCCCACACGCCTTGGAAGAACTCAGTGAGTCCACCCCATACGTCCTGGAACCCTTGCCCGGCTTCCGTGCTCGAGTCGCCGAGGCTCTTGAACCAGTCGGTGACGACTTCGACGCCATCAGCGACCCATTGCAGTGCCGGCACGACATAGTCGGTGAGGATGCCAGCGAGCCATTCGGCTCCTTCCATGAGGAAGGCTGCGCCGAGGTCGATGAGCGGAGTGATCAGGTCGAGTACCCACGAGACGAGCCCGATGATCGGGTCGAGGATCGCGACGAGGATTGAGATGACGGGCGTCAAGACCGCTGCGAGCGCGCGAACGATCGGCACGAGGATCGGGCCGAGCATCTCGATCAGCGGTGTGAGCGCGACGATGACTTCGCCGAGGAGTCCGCCGAGCGTCCCGAAGATCGGGGCGAGTTGCGCGAAGAGATCCTGCACGACAGGAGCGAGTGCGGTGAATAGTTCGCCGAGCACGCTACCGATGGCGCCGAACGCGCCGCCGAGGGCTTCGCGCAGTTCGGGGCTCGCGGCGATCAGTGCGGTGACTAGACCGATCACCATGCCGATCGGGCCGAGGAGAGTAGCGATCTTGCTACCGATCCCGGCGGCACCACCGGCGGCTGCGCCGCCCGCACCGATGCCGCCAATCGCGGCCGAGAGCGTACCAACCGCGGAGATCGCACCGCCGACGGCGCCGGCGATCTTGCCCAGGAGCAAGAGCACCGGTCCCGCCGCGACAGCGATACCGGCAACGATCCCGATCGTGCGTTGGATCTGCGGGTCGAGGCCCTGCCACCAGCCGATCAGCGTGCGGATGTGCTCGACAGCGGTCGCGAGCATTCGGCCGAATGCGATGCCGAGTTCCTCAGCCTTCGGCGTGAGGTCATCGATCATGCCGGTGAATTCGACAAGGAGCGGCTTGATCTGTGAGAAGAACCCGCCACCCTCGCCGCCAGCGTCGAGGAATGCCGCGCCGGCGCGGCCGATTGCGGCCTTCACGTTGTCCCACGCGGCGACCATGGACTCAGCACCCATGATGCCCGCGGCACCACCTACCGCGCCTTCCATGGCTTCCTGGAAGGTCTCGAACGAGATCTTGCCCTCAGAGCCGAGCTTCATGACCTCTTCGGTCGTGATGCCGAGGTGCTCCGCGAGCGCAGGGAGGACAGCGACGCCTCGCTCGGACAGCTGCGCGATGACTTCGCCGTTGAGCTTGCCCGTGGCGGCGACCTTGTTGAAGATCGCGCCCATCTCGTTCATGTCGGTACCGGCGACCGAGGCGGTGTCGGCGACAAGCTTCAGGGTGCGTTCGAGGTCTTGGCCCGGCTTGATACCAGCGGCCACAGCTCCCGCGGCAGTCGTTGCGGCTTCACCGAGGCCGAAGGCGGTGCCCTTGACCGATGCGAGGGCGTTCGCCATGACCGCGTCGATGTCCTCAGCGGACATCTTGAGCCCCTTGAGCTTCGCCCGTGCCGTGTCGATCGCGACGAGACGGTTCCAGCCAGAGACCGCGAAGATGCCAGCCACGGCGGTCGCCGCGGCAAGCGCGGGCTTTGTGATCCCGTTAGTGAGCTTCGATCCGACTGCGGTGGCCGCGTCGCCCCACTGCGAGATCTTCGCGCCGACCGCTTGCAGGTTGAGGCCCTTGCCGATCGCGCCGCTGAGTTCCTGACCGAGCTTCGAGCCAACGCCCTTGACGTCGACGCCTGCGAGCTCGGCAGTGATCTGGCGACTCGCACCCCGCATCGAGGGGACAATGGAAACCCATGCGGAACCTAGTGTGAACCCGTTCGTGGTCAAGATCGCCCCCTCGATGTTGAGTTACTTCTTTTGGCGTGCGAGCCACCGCTCGGCCTTCGCCTGAGCACGCCGGTCACGCTCCTGCGCCTCGACCTTCCAGTCGGGCTTCGGCGGTTCGACTGGCTTCGGCAGCTGATGCGATTTCGTGCCGAGCGCGGACATGATTCCGGTCACGATGCGGTGGCCCTCGAAATGGATTGCGGCGACCTCGTCAGACCAGGCCGCTGGCCCACCTCGCGCACGGAGAAGACGCGACCCCGGAGGCAGCTGCGTAACGAGCACCCACGCGCGGCGCCACGAGAGGGTGCCGCGCCAGAGATCGAGGAGGTCTACGCCGTATTCACTTTGTAGATCCGCCTCGATCTCATCGGCGTAGTCACGCAGTAGCTTCCGGAGCGCTAGGCGTTTCCCTGGCCACCCGCCTGGATAACCTCCGTAACGAACACGAGCAGATCGCTGCGCTTGAGCTTGCCGTCGACGCGGAGCGAGTCCTTGATCTCAGCGACGCGCTTCGCGTCGCCGACGATGACCTGCAACGCGAGGTTCGGGCTTCCGTGCTCGAGCGCGGTCATGAGGTCGTCATCGTCGAGGTCATTCGGGTCGAACTCGAGGTCGAATCCGCGCACCGTGACCTTGATCAGCTCGCCAGTCGCTTCGGCCTTCGCCGCGTGATCAGCAGGTGCCTTCGCGCCAGCCTCCGCCGCGAGTTCCTTGGTGGTCTTCTTAGTAGTCATTGCTCTCCCTGAATGGGTGCTCTCCTGGAAATACAGAGCCCCCGCGACGTCGGGAGAGCATCGAGCGTCGCGGGGGCAGTAGATGGGCTGCTACGGCGTCTCAGGCACCGTCACAGTGCCCGGAATCATCGCCGGGGCATCGGTAAGAAGACGGAAGCCGCCGAGCACCCCGAGCGCGTACTGCCACGCCGTGAGTTCCTTCGCCTTCAGGGCAACCGACGAGCGGGCTCCGAGCGTCACGTGAGTAAGGATCAGACGCCACTTCGAACCCGAGCCGGTCGTCTCGAACGCATCAATCACTGCACAGAGGTTCTTCACTGTGCGCGACGCGGGCGCATTGAACTCGGCATAGTCCTTGCCTGCCGCGGTCTTCTTCTCGACCGTCGCGTCAAGGTTCCACTTGACGATCTCGAGCTTTGACTCGAGCAAGTTTGCGTTCAGGGTCGTGTCGGAGCTCGACATGAATTCCTTCACGACAGCGTTGCCCTGGTGACCGCGGATCTTCTCGACCGAGTCGGACAGGTCGAGCGCCATGCCTTCCTCGGAGATCCAGCCGCAGTCGATCATGCCTGCGGGGATCGCGCTGTTGAAGTCGAGATCGGCGAGCTGCGCAGCGAGCGCGGGAGTGTATTCAGCGAGATAGACCGAGTCGTCATCCGACCCGAACATCAGCGCGTTGAGCGAGTTGACAGTCATTTTGGTTGCCTCCTAGCGGCAAGTAGCGGTGAGTTGGTAGGTCGCCACACTGCGTGGCGAGCCCGTGTCGGGATCGGGGAGTTCTTGCGGCGTGGTCGCCCACACGATCGATGAGACCGGCGACGCCTGGTCAGAGGGGAGCTTGCGGATGAGCGCGTCCACGTCGGCAGCGAGCGAAGCCGCACGACCCGTCGACGTGTCGTAGGCCGAGATCGTGAGCTGCACGACCTGCATGATGCGTTCTCGTCGTCCGGGGCCACCCGTGCCGACGACGCGCACGAATCGCTTCGTGCCGTCGTCAGGCCGGGACGACACCACCCGCACATCGAGGGCGCGGAGCGCAGCCATGACGACGGCTTTGACGTCGGGTGACTTCATAAGCCATCGCCTACAGCGCGCTCGAGCACATGCTCTCGCGCCTGCCGAATCTTCGCTTCATACGTTTCGGCCATCACCGTGGCGCGAGCACGATCAGCACCCACGTTGACTTGCGAACCGAAGCCGTCGCCTGCACGGCTTGCGATGGTCTCACCGGCTTCGGCAAGCATCGCCTGTACTTGCGCCGACTTGAGGAACGCATCTATTTCGCGCTTGTTGGGTACGAACTTCACGAAGTCTCCTTACGGTGTGCGCCAATGAGCGAGACCGACAGTCCCAGTGGCCAACGTGCCGGTCGGCCGTCGACGCGCCACTCAGCACCATCGACTTCGAGTCGATCTCCCGACTTGATGTCTGGCCATTGATCAGGCCAGTACAAGGTCGGGCTTGTGACCGTGGCGTCGGTGCCAGCTTCGATCGGCAGATCGGTTGGCGTCGGCGCGAACAGCGCGTCAGGGAGCGCTACGCGCTCGTCTTCGCCGGGGACCGGCTCGTCGTATTGATCAATTCCGCCGTCCCCTGCCCGGATGCGAACTACCGTGACCTTCCAGTCATCGAACATCGCCCGGTCCCTTCACCTGCACGGTGAACGCCCGACGTGCCTTCTTGGCCGTCAGCATCCGGCGATGCTTCGCGGTCAGGAACATGTCGCCGCGCGGGTTCGCGAACTTGAGCGTCTTCTGAAACGGGCCAGCGCCCTGCTGCACAGACTCAAGTCCTGGGCCATTACCGGATGCCAGCGCCGACTCGACTATCTCGCACACGACGTCGGCGACCGTGTCCGGGTCAAGTTCCTTGCGCGCGATCCGGTCATCGATACCTGCAATCTCCGCACGGACTGTACGGGATGCCCGCGCGAGATTGCGGTCGAGCTTGTCGTCTGATGTGCCCGCCGGCGCGATGAACTCGTTCTCTTTGAAGTAGGTCGAGTCAGCGAACGGCTCCATGGTTACTTCCGTGCTCGGGTCTTCGGCGCCGCGGCGTACGGTCCAGCCTTGGCCGGTTCAGCCTTCGTCTCGGTGGCTACCTCGCGCTCGTCATCCTCCGACTCATCGTCTTCGGACTCGTTGCCTTCGTCATCTTGGCTTTCGCCTTCAGGGTCGGCGTCCTGCTGGTCGTCGCCAGACTGGTCGTCGACCTCGGGTTGTTCGCCAGAATCGAGTTCGTCGGCAATGAGGTGCTCACCAAGCTCGACATCTTCCGGCACGACGTCGCCAGCGGCGAGCGTGACCACCGAGCCAATGCCGGTCGTGATGATCACGACGCCTTCGAGGTCTTCACGAATCTTGCTCATGATGTTCTCCTTTGAGACACGTGTGGGCGGCAACGAACGTCACCGCCCACACGCTTGATCAACTAGGCCGCGACCGTCGCCTTGAGCGACAGGTTCGCGTTCGCGAGCACCGGCATGGCGATCGCGTCGGAGACGACCTCGGCGAGCATCGGAGGCTTCTCGCCGCGGTAGACGCCCGCGACGATGCCAGGAGCATCGCCCTCGAGCTGGAACTTCGGGTCCGACGAGGTGAGGGTGCGACCCCAGAACGTCGCGCCGAGCGGCGCGTCTTCCCAAGCGTCGACGTCGACCGGAGCGGGGAGCAGGAGAAGCTCATTCTCACCAAGGATCAGACCAGCCGACGTGCGACGGGTGTACACCTCGATCGGGGGCAGACCGGCACCCTCGACAAGCGAGTTGATCTCAGCTGCCGATGCCGGACGCGAGCCGCCACCAACCAGGTTGGTCTTGAACTCATCACCGGCCGCGAGCAGACGGTACGCCTTGCGCGACATGATGATCGCACCGGGCGCGACGCCGTTCGTCGCCTCGTAGACGTCCGACCATGCCTGAAGGTCAGCGAGGCGCGACACTGTCGAGCCGGTCGACCAAAGGTTCGCCGCGGTCACCGTGTGCGATGCCTTACGGCCGAAGTCGTCAGCACTGCCGATCTCGGGGATCGTCGCCTTGCCGGTCGACAGGACGATGCCGCGGAGCCGCTCGATACGGTCCGAGACTGCCTGCGCGACCTGACGAGTCGTCGACAGCGCTTCGGTGAGGATGTCCTCGTTGTCAGCATTGCGGACGCGCAGCTGGTCGTACTCAGAGATGATCTGATTCTGCCCAATTGCGGGGAGCTCCAGCGTGTAGCGCTTGCCGCCCTCGCCCTTGCCGATCTCCGGCTCAGCGTCGAAGGCACGGAACTGCGCCTCCGCGACGAGACCAGCTTGGCCAGCCTTGAAGCGCACGACAATGTCGTTCACCGTCCGGTTCGGGAGGAAGTGAGCGAGGCTCGACTTGCGCGCCTCGATATCGGCCAGAGCCTCGCGGACGTAGCCCGTGAGCTCGGCAGGATCGATCAGTTCGGTCCAGAGAGTTGCCATTGAACTAGTCCTTTCTAGGCGAAGACGCAGGTCGTGGCGTTCTTCGCGGCCGCGGGGGCAGCGAAGTCGGCGTACGGCACGTTCGCGACATTGATGCGGCCGTGGTCAAGCACGGGCACACCAAAGTCGGCGTCGCCGACGACCTTCTGGTCAGTGAGGATGAAGCCAGCGAGAACGCCGGCGTCTGTGGTAGTGCCCACGGCAACCGTGTAGGGCACGACGCGATTGTCGACAATCGCGACGGGAGTGCCCGACTTGATGAAGCCGTTGGGGAAGTGCGTGGTCTTCGTGAACGCGGAGACGTCGAGGATCTCGGTGCGCGCATTGCGGATGCCGTGCGACGAGCCGAGCCAAGTCATGTCACCTGCGCCGAAGGTCTCGGTAGTGAGACGAGGCATGGGTTACTCCTTTGAGTGTTATGAGTTGGTCTTCTTCTTGTGTCGGTTCTGGAACAGCTCGCGACCCGACTGCACGGAGCCGCCCTTGCGGTCGGCTTCGCGCTGGCCCGAGTCAGGGACGACTTCCGTCGTCCGCTTGATCTCGGTCGAGTTCGCGGTCACCCATTCGGTGATTGCGTCGACGTCCGCACCGTCGCCCTTGATGAACCGCGACTTATCGAAGTCGAGCAGCGCGTTCGGTGAGAGTGCACGGCCTGCGAGCGCTGACGTGAACGCGGTGCTCACTCGCTCAGCGGCAAGCACGGCACGAACTTCGGCACGGCCTTCTTCGCGCGCGGACTCGACGGCATCGGCCGGCGGTTCCTTCGGCAGCTTGTCGAATTGCTCGGCCTTCGCCTTGTAGTCGTTAAAGCCGTCGTACTTCTTGTGCGTGCGTGCGACCGCGGCGTCAATGATCTTGTCGAGATCTGCCTGCGTGGCCGGAGGCGTGAACGTCGACGCGCTCTCCTGCTGGCCCTGGCTGGCGTCGGACTGCCACCACTGCTGCGGTTGCTGTTGCATGAGAATGGGCATTCTGTTCCTTTCATGAACACCGATTAGGGCCCGTCGGCCATCACCCCGATGCGCTCGGGTCAGCGAACCCCGCACGAATGCGGGTGGTCTAATGCGCCGGGTACGAGTCGGGAAAGAGTTGCCCCATTCGCACCGCGACTGCGGCGTCGTCCACGACCCGGCCCTCGGCTTCAAGCGATGCTCGTGCCGCCATATATCGGTCGTACATGGCATCCGGGTCATAGCCCTCGATGTGTGCCGTGTCTTGATCCCATTGCGGCACGATCATGCAGTCGTCGTTGTCGTGGAACTGTTTGAAGCCACGGTCACCCGCAGTTTCCCGCGAGTGGTAAACCCACCCGCGCGACGCGAGCATGTCGCACCACGCGCATGTCTCTCGACCCGAAGGCACACGAGCAAACCGCGGCTTCGCCGGGTCAAGCTCGACATTCCGCGCGATCGTCGCACGAGACGAGTAGAGGATGTGTCGTTGGATCGCACCGGACAGCGCTTCGACGACTTGCGCGGGATCTTCCTTGAAGAGCGCCTTGACACTTCCGGCGACGGCTTCGGGATCGGTTCCCGCGGCGGCGACCGCGCTGAATCCACCCATCGGGCGAACTTCTTCGAACCACTCCGCGGACGCGGCGGCGGCAACGTCCCCGTACTCGCGCACGAGCGCCGGCGCAAGCTCGAGAAGAGCGTCACGAAGCTCGCCCGGCGTCGACGGGTTGAGTACCTCGAGGAGTGCTTTCATATCGCGCAAAGCCATCGCGACCAGCCGGTCGTTCGCAGATTGCAGCCGGTCCATGTCGCCGCGGGATGTCATTACTCCTCCTCGAGCGTCGTGGCCTCCGATTCAGGAAGGCGAAGCGAGACGGGAACCGCGCCGGTGAACTTCACACCGTCGAGGCCGAGCATGTCGCCTGCCGCCTCAGGTTCAACGCCCGCGCGGACGGCGAGTCCTAGCGCGTCGAACCGCTCTCGGAGAGTGGCAGCGTCAGGGGGGTGGTAGTAGCCCCGTCGCGAGCGATGATCCGGTCGAGGAGTCCGCCGCCCGCGTTCCGGCGACGCTCTTCGACCATCTGGCGAGCGATGTGTTCGCCGAAGATGATGCGCATCATGATCTCGGACTCTTTCAGCCAGTCGAATGCGGAGACCATCTTGATCGCCCAATCGCCCTCGGCGCCCTTCGTCGGGGTCGCTGGGTCGCGGAACTCGGCACGGATGCCCCGGAGATCCTTCGACATCTCGGGCGTCCACTCGCCGTGCAGCACCGCGGCGACATCACGGGCGAGGTTCGCGCGAGAGTCTCGATACCAGTCGAGCTCGTCTTCAACGATCTGCACGAGGTCACCTTCTGACGCGCGGATCGCGTCGGCCGACGGCGGATTCTCCTGCACGATACCGAGGTAATTCAGCGGCAGGCTCGTTTCACTCGACACCATCATCGCGATCGTTTTCAGATGATCAGAATGCGGTTGCATCGACGCTTGCGCGAACTGCCCAAGCTCGACACGGCGGAGCTTCTCCTGTTGCTCTTCCTCGATCGGGATGTCAGGCATCGCAAGCATGCCGCCGATCAGCGCTTCCCAGGCCGCGACAACGCGCCCGCTCTCGTCAGTGAAGTCCTCGGGACGAGCGCCGAGCGCAAAGCGCTGCGGAGTCGAGAAGAACTCGGCGTGCGTCTCTTGGCGGAGCAGGATGCGCACACCAATGTCGGTGTAGCCGATGAGCGGTCGTGTGATGCGTGAGCGGCCAAATGGCCGGTCGATTGTCTTGCCCCACGAGTACACCGTGCAGGTCACTCGGTCATGGCCGCGCTCGGTGCGATGCGTGACGATGTTCTTGCCGTTACGTCGCTCGATGCTGATCGTCTTGCCCGGCAGGTAGAGCACCCAGCCGCCCTCGAAGCGCTCGAGCGCGGCAAGTGTGTTGCCAGTGCGCGGGTCAACGGTCGCCGAGGCATCGAGTGCAGATGCGGCCGTCAGCAGCACCTCACCGTCGTCGCTGTCGCTCCCCGTCGTGAACACGAACGCGCACGAGTGCTTCAGTGACGATTGGATCGCGAGCTTCTCCACCGCCATCGGCCGCGGCTGAGCGAGCGCATTCTGCACCTCCTCAAAGAGGTCAGACCCCTGGCGAATCGAGAACCCATCCGGGCGGATTCGACGCGCAGGCGTATCGACTGCCTTTGCGGGCCAACCGAGCACCGTCGCGAACTTCTTCATCGGCGGCGGGATCGTGATCCCGAACTGCTCAACGTTCTTGTGCGCGTCATAGAGCCGCGTACGCATTCGGTTCCGGTTGCGTTTCTTCTCAATCGTCGAGCGAAGGCGGTTGAACGTGGTGAGTTCGTCCTCGGTGAGGCCGTCAAACATCGGGTTAGCTCCTCACGATGACTCGTCGGGTGCGCTTCGCGCGCGGAATTCGTTTAGTGTTCTGCGACGCCCATAGCGCGACACCGATCGCTTCTACCGGTGTCTCGTCGCCGTCGTCGGTCGTGGCCCGCCAAGCCCAGCCGCCGGTCTTGCCGCGGAACTCCTTGTCGCTCACTGCGACCGACTTCTCGAGCACGTCGTCTTCCGGCGCTGCAGGATGCGTGACCTTGCGACCGCTAATCGCCGTCAGTAAGAGCGGACCCGAGGCTAAGTACTCAGCAGCGGAGAGCACGTGAATGAAGTGTTGCGGCACCTTCTCCTCGAGGAGCGCCTGCACGAGAGATGCGGCACCTGCTTGCCCACAGATCGCGATCATGGCCAGGTCACGCCACCGCTCGGCGAGCCACTTTGCGAGCGGCTCGACACCTTCTTCGACGGGTCCGAGGTAATTGCCGACCAGCTCGAGATGCGTCGCCTCATCGTGCTTTACGACGCCTGCCACGGATTGCTTCTGCCCATCGCGGCTGAACGTGATCGCGATCGAGCGAACACCCTCGGGCGGAGACGTCGAGACCGCAGTCGCCTTCCATGCAGGAGCGGGGATCGCGCGAGACCCGGCACGGATCTCTTCGTCCCAGATCCCAAGACCTTCACGCGCGAACGAAGCTTCGTCACCGAGTAGCTCACGAAGCCGGAGGATTGACTCTTCCGGCGTCCGATCGGGATACGAGGGATTGCCGCGCTTCCACTGCTCACGGTCGTCAAGGTCGGCGCCGTGATCTGCACCGATCTCGATGTAGAGCTGGTTCGACTCGACCACCTCGCCGTTGGCGCGGGCCTCTTTCACCGCAAGCGCCTTCTTCCGATAGCCCTTGAAGACCTCGCTCGGGTCTTTCGGGTCCGGTGGCGTGCCCATGAACAGGATGAGCGGGTTCTTGATGGTGTTCGCGGCCGGGATCATGTCGTTGAGCGCGGATTGCTTCAGGATCTGCGCTTCGTCGAAAACTACGATGCTGACGCCGGGGATACCGCGGCCGAAGCCGTGCTCGCGAGCACCGAAGAGGATACGCGAGCCGTTCTTGAAGATGATCGCCTGCTGGCCGTTGCCGAGGCGAATCTTCTCGACATAGGGCGCGATTTGAGGCCGCTTCGCGAGGCTTGCCAGCGACTCGAACGTCTCGTCAGAAGTCTTCGAGTGGTGTGCGGTCCACAGCGCTATTCGCCGAGGCTGCAAGATGCACAGCGCGAAGATAATCGTGCCGAACGTGAACGTCTTACCCACCTGACGGCAAGTCGAGAGCACGACACCGCCGACGCCGGCCGCGTAGAGCCCCTTCTCGCGCTTCGCGAGCACAGCACGTCCGAGACCCCGCTGCCAATCATCGTGCACGACGCCCATACGCTTGCACTGCGCCGCGACGGCCGGATAGCCGCTCGATTTGATCCCCGACGGCAGAACGAGATGTTTCGCTACTTCAGATAGACGCCTCGTCCCAGGTTTCGTCGTCGACAGCTTCGGCATCGGCGAGTTCCTCCTTGAGACGCAGGCGCTCGGCAGCGATCTGCTTACGCAGCTCCTCGAGGCGGCGAGTGAGCGCGGCGAGATCCCGCGGCGGACAGTTCGGATCGGCCACCGTTTCAGCGACCCGATCTCGCATCGCCATGAGGAGCTCGAGGTCGCTTCCGTCGCGTGCTGCTTCGTCGACAGCGAGAGTGCGCGGTTCCAGTGCCGAGGGCGGCTCGTCTGGTTCGACGGCTCGAAGGTGACGGTGCTTGCCCTTGTTGTCGCGACACTTTGCCGAGCAATACCGGCGACGTCGGTCGCTACTGTTCAGGGGCTTCCCGCATGTGGAGCACTTCACGACGGCTCCTTTCACTGCTGGAACTTGACTCCCGTCATCGTCATGTATCGGCCTCGCGTGTAGAACTCAACTTTGATGCCGTCGATGTCTCGCACCCATCCGGCTTGCGAGTCGGCGTAAACCCAGACATGCAAGCCCTTGCCGCTCGGCGAGATCTCGACAAGCCAGCTCTCATGCTCGTCGAGGAACTTTCGGGCCGCCGGCAGAAGGTCACCGTCGACCAAGACGTCATCAAGGTCGAAACAGCCGAAGCCGTCACCGTCGAGCACGAACCCGAGCCCGTCACCGACTTTCGCGCGAGAGGCTTCCCGGTAGCTCGACCACGTACCGGAATCGGTCGAAGATGCGTACCGTCCTGAGACTTGCAGCGGAACCTTTCGGCCATCGATGAGCTGCCATCGCACCCAACGGTCAATACCGATCATGTCCGCCGGATATGCCGGCATTCTCGACAGCTTCTTTCGGCAATTCGCACCACAAGTCCGAGCGTCAACGCGCCGAAGGTTGATCGGCGACTTACAGACGATGCAGGTGCGGTGCTCCATGCTCTCAATTCTAACGCATGTCACACATAAATGGCTTAGTTATGCGGTAGACGCAAGTGCACGATTTCGCACACCAGAACCACGGCACAGAATCAAGCGAGCCTCAATGAGTGAAGGATCGAGTCCAATTGAGCCTCAGCGACAATGCCGAAGCCCGCTCTAGTGAGGTTTATTGCACCGCGGTGCCGTGTGGAAAAACTTCGGGGAGAGATCGGCCCTATGCCTCCGGGGCGGCCCTGCCGGGATGGGGGCGGGGGTGGTGCCCCCTACCTCGAAGTCGGCAGACCGTGGCTTGAGCCGGTCACCATTCGACGAGGTTCGTGATCACAGCCGCGCTCTGCGCAGTGGTGCCTGCGCGTCGAGCGAGTTCTTCCTCGATCGTGCGCGTGCCCTTCTCCTGATTGCAGGACCTGTGCATGAGTGCCACGTTCGCGCGTTCAAGCGGTGAACCACCACGAGCGCGCGGTAGATCCTCGTCCACCTCGCCGCGCATCGGATGCGGAACACAACCAGCGCACTCAGGCTTCGCGCAGCGAGGTCCGTGCTCGCCCGCGATCATGCCAAGGGATTTGTCGACAATCCCACCGCAGAGTGCGCAGTAGTCTTCCTCCGCCTTGACCCGAGCGACGAGCTGTCGGCGACGGTGACCGTTCGCGTTAGTCGGCCCGGCGTGCACGCTCATGACGAGCCTCACAATCTCTCGCTAGACCAGGCACGACATATGCCTTGCCGCAATCGCTACACAAGTACGGGTCGGTCATTGTCGTTCCTCCCCTGGCCGGGCCTGGTAGTTCTATGTGCCCGGATAGGATCGCGACAGGACTGTCCCTGTGTCGATGGAGAACACAATGCTGCGATTCAACCCCGCCCCCGGCTGGCCTCCTGCCCCCGAGGGGTGGCTCCCTCCCGAAGGCTGGCTACCGGACCCGTCATGGCCACCAGCACCGGATGGCTGGCAGGTCGTCGTCGTCGATGACGGTGCGGTCGCGGTTCATGACCCTGGAGTACAGCAGGAGCCCGGCGGATTCCGCGCTCGACTCTCCGGTCTGCAAGGCGTCTCCGACCGCCTACCGAAGCTCCCTACTGGGATGGTGCGGCGTGCCTCCGGCGAAAGCGTGCAGCACGACACCGCAGGCTCGAGTGACGATGTGCTCTGGGAAGGTACCTCGAAGACCATGACCGGTGTCGGTGGCGGGAAGTTCCGGCTCACGCGACGCTTCGTCATCTTCGAGCGCGGCATGCTGACTTCGCAGTCGCAGCAGATTCCGCTCGAATCCGTCAAGGATGTCGATGTGAAGCAGTCGCTTGCACAGCGCACCCGTGGAGTGTCCGACATCGTCTTGCATTGCGAGCCCCACGGCGACCGTGCCGAAAAGGTGTTGCTCGAATCGATCAGCGATGCGCAACGAGTGCGTGACCTCATCAACGACGCGGTCCGCGCTCGCCTGCACGAGATTCAAGACCGCGAGCGCCGCATCGCCATGCCGCAAGTCACCGTTGCCGCCGCGGCACCAGCCGCCGCCAGTGGAGGCGACGACGTACTCGCCCAGCTCGAACGACTCGGCGCGCTCCGTGCTGCAGGCGTTCTCACCGACGACGAGTTCGCAACGGCGAAGGCAACCCTGCTCGGGCGATAGTCTTCCGAAACGGCGTGTGCCCCGGCCAGTCATCTGGTCGGGGCACACGTATCTCGCAGGGCTCACCCTACTACAGGACTGTGAAGTTCGGGCAAAACAATCTCCCAATCTCCGGATTCAGTTTCGACGGCTTCCACCTCCGGCCGGTACTTGGCTTTCAGTCGCAGGTTCCGTCGTCGCTTGGCTTCGAGGTAGTCGCGCCACTCCTCACACTCGCCAAGCTCGACATGCCGCTTGCCGTTGCGCTTGATACAGGTGACACCGCCGACTGAGATCCATTCCTCAAGCGAGCGGCGAGATCTGCCTAGCTCTGTCGCGGCCTGTGCGACCGGGCGCCACCGCTCGGCGCGACGCTCCCACCGACAGGTGTCGCAACGCACACCGTCGAGCTGCAGATCTGCCCAGACCTCGGCACCGCACTCCGGACACTTCCGAGGGCGTTGAGCCACCGGGGCACGACCTTCGAGCGGCCACTGCCGCATCGGGCGGATCGCCCACACGTCCATGAGGTCTCGGTAGATCGGCCAAGCAGAATGCGCGACGACGTCAGGCCACCAAGCGCGGAGCCTCCCGGTGAGGTTGATCGTCCACGTGCGAAGTGTGTCTGGGTCATCGGTGACGACGAGCTGCACACCAACCTCTTCACCATTCACGGCACGGCGCACCATGTGCTCGGTACTCGCGAAGTTGTGCCGGTTCAAGACCTCCCGGAAGTAGCTCTCCATCTTCCACAGCTCAGCAAAGCTGAAGTCCACTTGATCGAGCGGACCCAAGCGCACCGGTGCCGGCGTCAAATCCCGCGAGCGCGGTTGTCCATCACCAAGATGCGCGCCCGGCATCACGATGTGCGCGAGATGCTCGAGCAGATCCGGCAACTCGACAAGCGCGTCAAGGTACTTATCCACGATCTCTCCATCCGCCAGCGAGCCAATCGAACATTCCAGTAATCAGGTGCGGGATCGTCTCCGGCTTCCGGTTCCACTCGATGGAGAGAATCACGGCAACGAATGCGGCGTGCATGACCAAGACCCATCCGAGGTACTCCCAGAACGGCATCACAAGCCACCACCCTCTTCCGGCAAGTGCCGCCGGACGAACTCGCTTGTCTGAGCAATCTTCACCAACGTGACCACATCCACCGGTGCGACGCCCGCAGCCCAAAGTGCGATCCCTGAATCAATGACCCCGGCAACACCCTTCGGATCAGTAACGCCGAGCGCGCGCAGCTTGGCTAGCGACTCATCTACGGCGATCGCCGCGTGCAATGTAATGCCCGTACATAGCTCGGCTTCCTGTAACCCACGCGGCTTGTGCTGCTCGGCTTGCCATTCCGCGCCCGCCACGAACGCTCCGCGCATCATCGTCACGACAGCCTCTCGCGGATACGAGTACCCCGCTCCGTGTTCCATCGCGTACCGGCGTTCAGCCTCGGCCCGTGCCTCGTCACTGCTCATCGCCCTGCACCTCCCTGAATGCTTGTCGTTGGCGCTTGTCTCGTCGCGCCTGCTCCCTCGCGGCCTTCCGGTGGGCACGTCGCTCCGACCGATAGAGGACCGCCGTGAAGCACCACGCGCGGTCCAGGGGCACAGCCGATACCCACACTCGTCTGGGCGGTTCGCCGTTCCAGCACATCGTGCGATCGCTGTAAAGGCGCGTCCCGCCCAATAGCGTCGGCTGATACGCCTTCTCGCCGTCGGCGTTCTCGAACACGGTCACAAGCCGGTCACTGCTCATCGTCTTCGTCCTCTCGCTCGCAGTCCGGGCAGGTGGTAACGGACCACAGCACCGTGGGCTTATCGGTGTGCATCTCTCGACCGCAACCACCGTCGCACTTGATCGTCCAAATGCTCATGACTCCCTCGCTTCCCGCGCGATCTCCTCGCGCACCTGCTCTCTACTGGTCATCGTCTTCCCCCCAGTCAGAGCCGGGAGCGATCCGGGACACGATCACCGTGGGGCTGTCCCGTAGCGCTGGCACGCGACGTCGTGCGTTATCCGCCTGCTCCCATGTCGGGAACGTCGCCCCGACGATCAGCGTGTACCGCTCCCGGCCACTCATGTCCGGCATGGAAGCCGGGCGGGCGACCGCGTATTCGCGCCGATCCAGCATGGCGTAGTACCGCTCCAGGGCATGCACGGCCTCAGCGAGGGTGTCCGCCCAGTAGTGCTCTTGGTGGCTCCGGTACGTATCTCGCTGATCTACCAGCCTCTCGATCAGGTCACTCATCGCCGATCACCTCCCACGGGCCGACCGTTCGCTTCTCCACGACGATCCGCTCGTCCTCGATCACGAACGGGTACTCAGCGTGAGCCTCGTACAAGGCGTTGACGGCAGCCCCAGCGTTGATCCGCGATTCCCCGACCACTTCACCATTCGGGAACCGGGCTCGAAACTCCGCCTCACGCTCCCGCTCCGCCTGCCACTTCGCCCCTTGGACGAAGTGGGCTCGGTCGCGCTCCGTGTCATAGTTCTGCCACTGGGCATCGAGTTCGCTGTAGTCCTCTCGGTCGATTTCGTAATCGCCAGTCGGGAGCCACAGTGGGTAGCGCCGCTCGGCCTCACGCTCAGCCGCGTTCATGCTTCTGCCTTCCTCTTAACGGGGCGGAAAATTGAAGATTCCGCGCCTAAATGATCTGTAGACAACTCTACCGATATT
This sequence comes from Gulosibacter macacae, assembly GCF_003865375.1. GTDB lineage: Bacteria > Actinomycetota > Actinomycetes > Actinomycetales > Microbacteriaceae > Gulosibacter > Gulosibacter macacae. The sequence goes on from NZ_RQVS01000014.1 coordinate 26,298, forward strand.
GGTGTAGAGTGATCTACATGAACAGCAAGCGCATCGCCACCGCCACCACCGCAGACAACGCAACCCAGATCAACATCTGGCAGGAAACCTCCTACACGGGCAAGACCATCTACATCGTTGACTTCGTACACCTGCTCCGCCGCGCCTCTGACCGCCGCTCGATGACCTGGGCAACCAAGTTCACCGAGAAAGCCGCCCGCGAAGCCGCTAACGCCTGCTGGGCGCGCTGGAACGGCAACCGTGGAATGATCGCAGCATGACCACCGACCTAGAGCGCGCCGGGGCAAAACTCCGGCGCGCCCGCGCCGCCCTCGCCAAAGCGACCGAGGAAGCACAGGCTGCCGCCCTGCAAGCCCTCGCCGAGGGCCACGCCGAGGCAGCGGTAGCGCGCGACCTCGGTGTAGACCGAATGACTGTGCGCAAATGGGCGGGGAAACGGTAGACGCCAGGTCTATGTTCTTCATTGCTCTGCCTTCCCGTAGACGGCTTCGAGCACAGCACGCGCCTCAGCCCGGTAGAAATCCCGGCGATCTTCCGGTAGTAGACGCTCCGTGTCTTCCAGGCGGTCATGTCTCGTCACCCCCATCGAGCAAGGCGAGGACACGACGCAGTTCCTGGATGCCGTATGCGAACGGGTCGTCGGGCATGCCCTCGGTGTTCTCGATGCAGTACGCCCGCACCTCGGCGAGCTTCGCCTCAGCATCCTCAGCACGCGCGGTCTGCTCGGCGTAGGTCAAAGCGAATCCGGGGTCGATGCTGGTGACCTTCTCATCGAGCTTCCCGTCGATCACGTACGAGAGGATGCGCAGCGGCACCACGGCCTCGCCGTAGTCGCCCCAGGCTCCGCCGACCCACCAGCCCTCGTCCTCGCCGACCTCGGCGTCACGACGCTTGATGCCCTCGATCTCGGCTTCCAGCTCCGCGATCCGCACGGCGTCACGATTCGCCTGCCACTCGATGCGCTGCTGCAAACGGCAGTCGACCCATGCCCGATGCGAGAACCCCTGCTCGGGGATCTCCTGGAACTCTCGCCACTCCTCATCCGTGATCCGCCACCCGAACGCCTCGTCACTGCTCATCGCCCGGCACCTCCCTGAATGCTTGTCGTTGGCGCTTGTCTCGTCGCGCCTGCTCCCTCGCGGCCTTCCGGTGGGCACGTCGCTCGGACCGATAGAGGACCGGGCGTTGAGATGGCACGAGGACCGGGCCGATCTTGGTCCAAACCGGGTCCGGAGGCTCTCCAGCCCACGACGCCGAGTAGTCGTAGACGAGCCTTGTCCCGTCCGGGAGCGTCGGCTGATACGCCTTCTCGCCGTAGTCGTTCTCGTACACGGTCACGAGTCGGTCAATACTCATCGTCTTCGTCCTCTCGATATCGCTCGCACCATGAGCACTCGCACTCCTCGTAACTGCTGGAATGCAGCCACGTCGTTTCAGCCACCGACACGGACGGATAGCCGTACACGTCCATGTGGACCTGCACCAGGTACTCGCCGTCGCACCACGTGGCGGAAAACCCGTGGCCCCGACCGGGCCGAGATTCCTCAGCCCAGGTCACCTGCCACGCGTAGTGATCAATGTCCAGCGGAATCGTGCTCGTCTCGACGTACCGCCTGGCCTCGGCAATTGCTTCCGGCCACGCCGCCGCTTGGCGCTCAGTGAACTCAGGCATCGTCTTCGTCCTCTCGCTCATCGTGTCCTCCTGAGCTTCGGTAGGGCCTTCGTCAGGTCCATCGACGCGCGCTTGACCGCCGCCGCCTCCGGCCCGTACAGGTAGGGGTAGTCCGGGTCATGGTCGGCGCTCAGCGCCCGCTCCGCGCGGTCCAGGAACCGCCTCGCTTCTGCCACTGCCTCTTCCAGGTCACTGCGCCGCATTGGGTGTCTCCTTCGTCTTGATCCCGAGCACCGCAGCGATCTCGGGGCGCATCTCGGGGTGCTCGTCGTCGGGGCCGTGTGGCACCCACCGAACGAGCCGGTCCATCGCGTCTGCGCGCAGCTTGTCCCCGTCCGTGTCCACGTCGGTGAGCGTCGCCAACGCGATGAGCGTCGCGATGCGCTGTTGCTCGGCAATCGCTAGCAAAGCGTGCGCAATAGCGTTCTGGCTCGCGTCCGTAGCGAAGTTGCGCCCGTCTCCGCTCCCTCCCAACGCCTCCCGCGCTTCCGCGGCGTGGTCGATTCGTTCCGTCATGTCGTCTCCTTCCCGTCGAGCACCGCGAGGACATTCAGCGCGAACTGCAAGACGTAGTCGAACGGGTCGTCCGCATAGCCCTCAGTGCGCTCCAAGCAGAACTCCCGCACGGCGTCGATCTTCGCCTCGGCAGCCTCAGCCCGCTCATGCGCCGCTCGGCCCATCTCGTGCTCCTCGTGTAGCAGGCGCCATAGGTCGGTCGGGCGCCGACCATGCGCGGAACAATCCTCCTGTGGTCCGTCGCCGTATGAGCACCCGCCGTCGCAAGGCGGGACTTGCGCCCGCAGGTGCTCGACCTCGGCTTCCAGCTCCGCGATCCGCTCGGCGTCACGCTCCGCCAACCGCGCCCGCTGCGCACTACCGAGCACGGCAGACAGAACCGCATCCGCCTGCCGGTAGTAGTCATCGACCAGATGCGGGTAGTCGGGATAGGGGCGGTTCTTGCCGCCCTCAAGAAGCGCGTCCCAAGTCCAGGCCCATTCGCGCTTATCGCTCTCGTAGATAGCCCGCGCGATACGGTCACGAACCGACTCACTCATCGGAATACTCCTCGTCTAGAAAGTCACAATCACTGATCACGCACACGTGCATGCGCGCATAAAGCGTCGGAATCGTCGTCACAGTCGCATCACTCACTGCTCTGCACTCCTTAAAACGGTGGCTCGTCTTGGAAACCAAGATCCGTAGGCGGCGAACCCCACCCAGACGACGGCGAATCAGCACGGTCCTGCACCGACCGCGACCACGCCTCATGCGACTGCCCCGCGCCACCCCGTCCCGACGTGCGCGTCACCTGCGCAGTCGCATACCGCAGCGACGGACCGATCTCTTCAACGTCGAGCTCAAAGGTCGTACGCTTCTCGCCCTCGCGAGTCTCATACGAACGCTGCTTGAGCTTGCCCTGCGCGATCACGCGCTGGCCCTTCGTCATCGACGAAGCAACGTGCTCGGCGAATTCGCGCCACACCGAAGCGCGGAGGAACAGCACTTCGCCGTCCTTCCACTCGTTCGACTGACGGTCGAAGATGCGAGGAGTCGAGGCGATCGTGAAGTTCGCGACCGCAAGACCGTTCGGGGTATACCGCAGTTCAGGATCAGCCGTCAGGTTGCCCACCACAGTGATCAGAGTCTCGCCAGCCATTACTCGTCGACCTCCACCGGCTCGAGATCCCGAACCGACCGCTCCCACAACGCCTTCACCGCATCAATGTCGATCACCCCGAGCGTGATCAACGCCTCAGCGATCTTCACCGACGTCAGCACCTCCATCCGCGGATGCTCACGCTTGATCAACTCCGCCACCCGAGCCCGCAACTGAAGCCACTCGGCAGCCGTCATCTTCTTCTCGTCCATGTGTCCTGCTCCCTAAATCTGTCCATGACCGCGACCGGGTGGGCACGGCTTCATTCCTGCTTCGTGACGCCACTGCGCAACCATGCGCAACGGCACACCGAGTTGCTCGGCGATGGTCCAGTCGTCCCACCCGCCAGCAACCGCATCAAGCGCCCGACGCTGCGCCTCAGTGAACGTCGCCGGACGCCCGACATACACGAGCCCACGAATCGCATCCGCGATCACGTCAGCGACCCGAGCATCGGCACGATCCGCAACAACCGCGAGCTTCGCCCACACATCAGTCGGCATCGTCACCGGCACCGTCGTAGACCCGTCAAAATGGTTCTTCGTCGTAATAGTCCGCTTGCTCATCAGTCACCCTCCTTGATCTCTCGTACTCGTCGACCTGCTGCGAATAACGCGCTGTAGCCAGCCATGCGGAATGCCGGCGGCGAGCCGTACCGCAAGGCCCGCAATCGGCGAACCGTCCGTTCGGATGATCGGGACACCCAATCGGCGGAGCATCCAGCAGCAGCGGCCTGACCGGCGGTGCGGCCCCACGCTCCTGCGCGGCCTCCCACTCGGCCCACTCCGCCGACGCCTCGACCCGCTCCCGCAACACCCGCCCACTCCCCACAGCCGCGAATCCTCGCGAGCGTTCCCGAGGCGGCTCCGGGATGCGTGACTTCGTCGGCCGATCCACCCGCGTCGGATGCAGGAGCTGCAACAGATCCCGACCCTCCGACGTGTACAGGCGCAAGAAGCCGACGTCGTCGAGTTCCAGCAGATGCTCCTCCACGAGACTCGTCGTCACCGACTCGTCCTCCGGGTAGAGCGCCGCCCTGATCAGCGCCGGACGTGCTTCCGCCCGCCCGTGATCGTCCGCAAACAGGTGCAGGCCAAGGCCCGTCATCCGCGCCAACGTCGACGCCCTCGCCAGGTTCGCGTTCGTCCAGTCCTCCGGTCTCAACGACCTCAATCGGTTCATCGCCACGCGCATACCCCGCAATCACCGCTTCCAGAGCAAGATTCAGCAGCGCCTCAGGGACGTGGAAGCATTCCGTCCACCCGCGCCCGCGCCAGAGAATGCCGAAGGCGTCCTCCCAACGCTCGAAAGCCTTCGGGAACGAGTACGACAACTCCTCGAGCGCGAACCGCTCCCAATTCGCCGGCGTACCACGAGCCACCGACACAATCACCGCACCCGAACGAGTCAGCAGATCAATCCGCGACCACTTCCAGGCACGACCAACCTTGAGCACCTCATGCTCCGGCCAATAGGCGATATAGGTCATCGCGTACTCAGGCATGCTCATGCCGCCACCTCCGACCACGCGCGCGCCAACAGCGCGAGCACCGCGGCGGCCGCCTGCTGCGGAACGACACCGTTCCCGAGCGCACGGAGTTCCTGCACGCGAGTCAAGCCATGACCGACAACGTGCCCCTTGGGCACGCCCATCATCCACTCGACAAACGCCGACGACAGGCGGGCACCCCCCTTCGGACCTACCTCAGTAGGCGACGGCGCCTGACGACCAATCACGCCCGACCACCGCTCAACCGCAAGCGCATACTCGCCAAAGTCCCGGTAAGCGATGCGAGTAGCGAGATGCGTAGACATTTCCGGCGGTCGCCCCGAGGTGCGAGGCGTGCCAAAGTCCGCATCGCCTGCCTTCGGCGTAGGCAACATCGCGACCGCCGACGTAATCGTGAGCGAACCCGACCCATACCGCTGGCCCGGCCCACCCTTGTCCCCCGCCGAAGCCGTCGGCGTCGGCAACACATGCACCGCATCCGCGAGCGACACCGAATGCCCACCCTCACGACGCCGCACAGGATCCTGCGCACCACCACGCACACCAAGCGCAGCCTCCGGAGTCGGCAACAAATTGCCCGCCTCCACCTCTTCCAACACCTGATCAGACAGCCGCATCGTCGCACCCTCACGATCCGGATTCCGGCGCCCACCCTCAGCCTCAGCAGCGCACGGCGTACGGAACAGGCTTACAAACCCAGTTCCTCCACCAGAATCCGCAAATCCGTCACCTTCTTGCGACCCGGTTTCTTCCGCAAATGCTCTTCGGGCGAGTTCCCTGAATAGGTCGCCGTCAGAGTCGGCAGGCCAGGCGACGATGAATACCCGCTCCCGGCGATGCGGCGCCCCAACGGCGGACGCGGCGAGCAGACCCCATTCCGCATCGAACCCGAGCTCGGCCAAGTCTCCGAGAACCGCTCCGAGTGCCCGCAAATCTGAACCGTCGCCGTCTCCCACACAGATAGGGCAATATTCCAAATCAGCATCGTGAGCCTTCCCTGCCCGCGCGGACAACAACCCGCGCACGTTCTCAATCACGACAAGCCCCGGACGAAGCTCGTCAATCGCACGCGCGAACTCAGACCACAAGCCCGAGCGCGTACCGGCACCCATGCCAGCGCGACGACCCGCAAGCGACACGTCCTGACAAGGGAACCCACCCGTGAGCACGTCCACGCGCTCAACCTTCGTGAAGTCCACCTTGGTCACATCACCCAGGTTCGGCGCGTCCGGCCAGTGCTGCGCCAGCAACTTCGACGGCGCTTCATCGAACTCGCACACCCACGCCGTCTCAACCTCAACGCCAAGCCGGCTCAGTGCCGCGTGCGTGCCCATGCCGAGCCCGCCGTAGCCTGCAAATAGCTCGCCCATCTTGAGGTTCATCGTTCGCCCCTCTCGCTCGTCGCAACCGACCTCAAGCACGGCGTCCTACCGCCCGCAGAATCGAGTTGCCACCACGTACCATCCGGGTACTCGACCGGCACCAGACGGGCACGAGTAAGCACCTGCGCCGAACGTTGCCCGCGACGCAGCACGCGCACACCACGACGGATGAGATCCTGAAGCCACTCCCCGGTCGCGTCTTCCTTGTTGCCGTTGCACACGCCGCATGCGGCGATGAGGTTCGCGGCATCGTCGAGCGCCCGAGATCCGCCAGCGCCGCGATTCGCGCGATGATCGGGCACGGTTGCCCAACCCCCGCACCGTGGCCCGGCGATCACGCACAGGTGGTTATCGCGCGCGAGCACCAGCGCGGTCAACCGCTTGTCGACAGCCATCACGCCACCTCATCGAACAAATCGAACAGTGTCGGCACGGCTTGCGCTTCGTCCATCTCGCGCTGATACATGACCGCATCGCGGTACGAGGTCGGATTGAGTTCCGACGCCCGCCCCTGCCGTCCGAGCTTCCGAGCCCGCAGTGGCACCGTGCCCAACCCCCCGAATGGATCGAATACCAGTTCCCCGACATTCGAATACCGCTCGATCAGCCGATCGACGATGTCGAACTGCAGCGGGCAGATGTGGAACTCGAGCGCACGTCGAGATTGCTCACCGTTCAGCGTGAGCATGCGATTGACGTCATCCCACACGTCGGGCCGCCACGACCCCGGATCGAGGCTCTTGAACGTTGAAGGCAGCGCCTTCTTCGACTCGAGCGCTTCACCCAACTCGACATGTGCCCCGAAGTCGTAGATGTTCTCTCGCCACTGACGTTTGAACAGACGCGAACGTTGCTCTGGGGGTAACGCTGCGAGTTCATCTACAGCAAGCAGCCGGTCCCCTGACGACCGCCAGTCCGCGGCAGCGTCGATCTGCCAACGCGCGAGCGAGTAACCGTCGACGTCTTTCGTGATCCGCTCGTCCGCGTAGCCCTTCGCACGGTTGGTCTGTGGCTTGTGGAACAACAAGATGTACTCCGGCGAACCGACACCCATCTTCGACCCGTCCTTGCGCATCTCCGAATATCCGAGCCGGTACGACTGGTTGTTCTCGCGAACCACGTCGGTAGTCACCGTGATCATGCCCATGTAGTCGAACCCCCACTTGAGCCCGTGCGCGAGCGCCTCAGCGTGGAACGGTGACACCGTCGGGATTCCAGCACCCGTGACGGCACCGAATTGAATGCGGTCCTTCACGTGGCAGGCGTAGATTCGGCCCGGCCGCAGCACTCGCAATAGCTCGGGAGTGAGGTAATCCATCTGCGCCCAGAAGTGCGCGTTGTCATCGGTGTGCCCGAAGTCGTTGTAGCTCGGCGTGTACTCGTAGTGGTTGCTGAACGGGATCGAGGTCACGATGAGATCGACCGAGTTGTCGGCCATGTGATCACGCGTTTCGAGCACGCAATCGTTCAGCGCGATCGTCCACTCATCACCATGCTCTTCGACACGCTCGACCCCCATCGTGCGAGTGAGCTCGCGCGAGATCGCATCCGAGTTCAAACCGAACTCTCGGATCACATCCGACATCGTTTCAGTCAGGTCGTCGTGCTCCACCCACTTCGCCGCGAGCTCGTCCCGGATCTCCGCTTCGGTCTCCGCGTAGATGAGATGCACCGTGCAGGCGTGTTCTTGACCGAACCGCTGAATACGGTGAACGGCCTGGATGGTGTCATTGAACTTGTACGTCACACCTACAAAGACAGCAACGTGAGACTGCTGCAGGTTCATGCCCTGCCCAAGCATCACCGGCTTGCCGATGAGTGCCACAGTCTCGCGATCGCGCCATGCGTCAAGCCGACGCTCGTTCTCTTCGTCATCCAGCCCGCCGTGCACGGACGAGAACGTGATCTCATTAGCCTTCAACGCGCGCTCGATCGCATCTTGTTCAGCATTTAGGTCGCACCAAAGGACGACCTGCCCGGCACCATCTTCAAGATGTGCGCGAACGATGCGCATCAGCTCATCGACGCGCTGGCCAATCGAATCGCGCTTCTCCCGCGCCGCGTCCGCGAGCGAACGAGCACCAGAACGAACGAGTACCGCCTGCCCATCTCGCTCAACCTCGCCCGACATGAGGTCGACCTCGACAGGACGCCAATCGACAGTGAGATCCGGCAAGTCATAGCCAGCGTCGGAGTGCCCAAGATCGGAAGGTCGCTGCACGAAACATGCCCAAGTATTGAGCCACAGCCAGAACTCGCGTTCCTTGTGCGGGTACAACGTGAGGTTGCCGGCCTTGGTCGAGTCGCGCTGGAAGAAGCGCGTCAGCGCCTGGCCAGTGTCCATGATTCCCAAGAACCCGGCGTAGTGGATCAGTTCCTTGTGTCGGTTCGGTGACGGCGTGGCAGTTGCCACAAATCGGAACGAGACCCGATCGAACAATGGCAGGAACTCTTGGTACGTCTTCGACCCGAACGAGCGCAGCACGCTCGCTTCGTCGAGCGACACCGCCGCGAATTCGTCGGGGTCGAGCTTGCCGTCGCGCACGCTCTCGTAGTTGGTGACGTAGATGCCGCTCCATGCCGTGTCGATCTCTTCGGTTCGGCGGATGAACCGCACCTCGAGGTCGAGCAGTTCGTGTCCGTCGCGAATGAACTCGCCGCGCACGCCGAGCGGCGCAACAATGAGCGCCCGCCCTCCGTAGACCGGTGACCGGTGATGACCGATCACCAACCGCAGAGCCTCGAGCTGCATGACGCTCTTGCCGAGCCCGAACCGCGCGAAGATCGCGCGACGCCCACCAGCTACCGCCCACTTCACGATGTCCCGCTGGTGAGGCTTCAGTGTCGGCGAAATCTCGGTGTCGTCAACTTCGAACCCGAAGGATCGGTCAAAGGCAACCTTGTCGCGAATGAACTGCTCGTACGGAACCGACGGACGTGCGAAGAATTGGTTGTTGAGTATCGCGCTCATGACTTGTGCTCCGCTCGCACGTTCGCGTTGATCGACCGCAACAGGTCAATATCCGCCGCGATAGCTTTCGCCCAGTCCTGCGCGTACTCGAACAACAGCCACGCCGTGTCGCGCGCATCAAGCGCTTCCTGCACCGCGTCGCTGACGGTTGCGAGCTCGCGAAGCTCCGTCAACGTCGCCTTCGACCATTCCTCACGGAGACGCTTCAGTTCGACCGCTTTCGCGAGCGACAGATCACGCTCCGCGGCACGCAACGCACGCCGATACTTATCGAGACCCGCCGGCACGCGCGCATTCAACGACCGCGCCTTCTGCAACGCCGCATACGCCTGCTGCGGAGTCGCGAGCGCCGCCGCCAACTCATCCTCCGACAACGCCGACAGATTCAGCGGCACAAGCCCCAATGGAGCATCGATCACTTCGCCCGTCTCCGGGTCAATGTGCTCAGCCATCACGCACCCCGCTTCTTGTCGAGCACGCGAGGAGTCGGCCGCGAATGCCGCGCCGCCTCATCCGCCACGACCTGCTCTTGAAGAGCAGTCATGCTCTTGTTCAAGTCGCCCGCAGGCTTGCGGCGACGCTTCCGAGACGGCTTCGCCGAAGTAACCTGCTCAACCGCGGCGGGAGCCTCAAGTTCACGTCGACGTGCCCGCCATTCGCGATCCAGCACCGTCGTGAACGCGCGCACGCGCTTCGCCTCGGCCCCGATCTGCATGACCTCGTCGAGCGTGCTGGCTTCCTTGATCCGTGCCGACCAATCGATCTCTTCGACAGGTTCGGCAGGCTCGCCATCGCCTTCAGCGGCGTTCGGGAGGATCTCGACCAAGTCGCGGAACGCTCGACGGTATGCAGCGCGGATCGCGGCCGACCCGAACAACGCCATCGGGTTACGGTTCCACTTCGCACGCCATTCCTCGTCGAGCGGCACCGCTTCGGCCCACGAGATCGTCACCCGTGTCGGCGCGGATACGCCCTTGCGGTGCACCGTGGCCCGCGCGAACGCGGTCGGGTCAGTCTCTTCCGGTACAAACACCGTCGACCACGTACTGCCGTCGACCGAGAACTCGACCTCTTCGATGCCGTCCCACTCGCCCGAGGCGAGAACGATGCGCTCAATCTCCGCGATCGTTGACGCAGTCTGTGCGCTCACTTCGCACCCCCGATAAGGCGGAGCGACTGCGACCCCGACGGCGAATCCACGCCATACTCGCGCAGCAGATCGTCCTCAAGGTTCTTGAGCGCCGTGTTCGCGCGATCGGCCCGTGCACGAAGCTCGGTACGCGCATCAAGCAAGCTCTTCGGCACACGGGACTCGTCGAGCGACCGCGACCACGACGCACCCGTCAACACCGCGCCACCGCCGTCGGTGAGGAACTGCACACCGAACTTCGACCCCTGACGCGCCTTCATCGCCGCCGTCAGCTTCCGCTTCGCCGCCGCCTCCGACTTCTCGACCGGGGTCAGCTTCGCCTTCTCAGCAAGCCACACCTTGAGCAGCTCCTCGTCGTCGCCTGAGATTGAGGCGACCACTGTCATGTCGTCGTCCCACCAGTCGAGGAACGCGACCGCGCGACCGACCAGGTAGGCGATGTACTCGTCATCGCGGTGAATCCACTGCCAGTCCGGGTCATCGAGCGCGCCGAGCCCGTCTTCGTCCATCACTTCGCGCACGTAGAGCGCGCGCGTGGCGCCGGTGACGAGCATCTGCCACTGCATCTGCGCCCGATGCTCCGGCGGCACGCCAGCAAGCTTGTGCCCATGAGCATGCGACTTCACCTCAGCGACCGTGCCGTCACCAATGCCGTCAGGAGTGCCACGGAAACGTCCGTCGAGCGCGGCAGCCCAAAGCGCCCCGTTCGGCTCAATCGTCGGATCGATCGTCGCCGCGAAATCCAGCAAGAGCGCCTCACGCTCATTCCCCCGGCGAGTGTGCGCATTGCCCTGGAATCGCGACCCGTTGAGCTTCTGCTCGAGGATGCGCTCCCACACTTTGAGGTCGCCCGAAGCGATCTCGTGAATCTCCGACGCCGTCACGCCCTCGGCGCGAGCATCGAGCCACACCAGCCGTGGCGCGTCCGCGTCCACAACAACAACGCCCTTCTCGTACTGCTTACTCATGAGCACACCTCCTGTACCTCGGCCTCCCGGCCACGAATTGGGATCACGGACGCGATGTGTCCGTCGAGTTCGATAGCGCGACTCGCACATGCCGCCGGTGACGGCACCTCTGCGAGCGAAAGCCACTGCATTGCCTTGAGCGCCGGATGATGCGGAGCCTCGTTGACGAGATCGGCCAACCACTTCGCCTTCGCCTCGTCACCGACCCACGCGCGAGACGCGATGATCTCCGTGCGACCACGAAGATGTTTCGTCAGCGTCAGTTCGACGCACCACCAGGTCAGTCCCGCCGATGCACGTTCGACGATCTCGATGCGGTTAGACACGGACCACCCCCGGCTTGAACCGGAGCGCATCCCGCAGACCCCACATGGTGAGGTGCGAGCGTTGCGCGCGCTTGAGGTCGTCGAACACGCTCGCCGCCGATTCCGCCTCGACGTCGAGACGCTCGTCACAGACCGGGCACGTGAGAATCCAGCGGCCGCCCGCACTGATGACGATGTGCCCGCCCATCTCATCGAGGTCGTTCACCGGACACCAGATCGGCTCGACGTCATGGCCGCCGGCGAGCACGAACACCCCGACCGCGAGATCTCCGCCGTCATGCCCGCACTTCACGAACATGTTCGGCTCGATCGGGAACCGCTTCCGCAGCTCACGGAACGCCGCCTGCACGCCGCGGGTCATGCTTCCGCCCCCGACGAGAGAATCAACGCCGCGGCGGTAATTCCGCCAGCGACGATCAGAATGCCGCCGAACGCGGCCGCAGGCGCGACCCACGCCTGCGCAATCGCGAGCGCGAAGGCGCCAGCCACGACGAGCCCAGCCAAAATGGCACGCTTACTCATCGGTTGCTCACCGTCCCTGCGACCATCTCGAGGTCGTCCGCCGCGTCACGCCACAAGCGCACCGACTCCATGTCGCCGCGCTCGTACATCTCGGTAGCGAGCGCGTTGAACCCGGCAATCACCCGCTGCGCATCGGCATCGGTGCGGCAGTGAATTTCCGTGACGACTCGACCATCCGATCGGTCACCTGATTTGATTGAGATAGACACCGGCCCTCCTACAGGCTTGTTGTCGACCGGCCCCGCGAGCTACGACCTCGACGGGGCCATCTGTTTACTTCGAGATCTCGGCGGCCATGAGGCCGATGCGCGCGGCGATGCGCGGCATAGATGCGGCGAGCACGTACAGCGTCTGCCGCACCTGGCCGTTGTGGTGACGGGGCGCGTTGTGCTGAGCCCGCAAACTGAACTCGTGCGAGTGCTCGGCATAGGCGCGCCACTCGTACTCGTCGACGATGCGGCCCTGCTTACCGCTCCACCGCTGGCCGATCAGCTTCCGGTAGATGAACCGGCGCTCGCTCAACCGCTGACGCAGATCGCCCTCGCCGATGCCGTAGTGCGCGGCCATGTCGCGCAAGAGCACGACGTCGTCGCCCGCGGCAACATGCCGGTCGACGTACTCGACCTTCGGCGCGTCCTCGGCGACCTTCGCTTCGATCTCAGCGATGTGCGCGTCCTTCGCGGCGATCATCGACTGTGCTTCGAGCACCGCGAGCGCTAGCAATTCAGAACCAGTCGGCGCGGCCACTGCATACGACCCCGACTTGCGGATCGACGGCAGCACCTCACTCGTAATCCAGCGACGGAACGCCACGGCCTCCGGCTTGTCCGACCGGATGACCACTTCGTACATGCCAGCTTCGCTGACGACGGTCATCTCTTGCGCACCGCCTGCGGTCGGAAGGGTGTGCGTCTGACGCACACCCTCGTCGAGCCGAGCAGCGAGGCGTGAGGTGCTCGCAAGATCAAGAACGCGAGCAAGATCAGCAAGCACGAACCACGGTTCGTCGTCGATCACGACGACACGCACCTCCGCGCCCTCGAACTGGAACAACTCGAGCGCGCTCATGAGGTCACCGCCCGAAGTTCGGCTCGCGCTTCGCGTGCGGCGACAGCATCCTTGGCGCTCTCCTCGATGAATGCACGGACGTCGGCTTCGCGATAGCGGATCGTCGATCCAGCAAGGCGCAGACGCACCGGCCCGACGCCGTCGGCATCCCAACGGTGCAACGTCGACTGAGCGACACCGGCAAGAGCGGCAAATTCGCTCGCCCGCATCAGCCGAATGTCATCGAGCTCGGGATCGTCCGCCGAGATCTCAAGCGAACCGATAGGCGTGACTGGCGCAATACTCATGATTCCGCCCGCCGCTCCTGCATCGCTTCCTCAACGAGCGAAATCAAGCAGTAGCAGTCAGCATCGACCGCGTGATGGTTCCCGACGCAACGGTCATCCGGGCAACCGCAGTAGTCGCCACGCCACATGCCATCAGCGTCATCGTGACGCTTCGCCCACTCTTCAGGAGTGAAGCCAGCACCCTCGAGATAAGCGACAGCATCGTCGGTCAGGCCGACTCCTGGACGAGGGATAGAGATGAGCGTGATCACGAGGCCACCCCCGCCATTTCAGAGGGCGTTGCGTCGTACGGCTCAACGACTTCACCGGCTGAATAGCCGTAGTGGAGGCAAAGTGTTGCGACAACCTCCGATGCAGGCTGTGCACCTGCGTTGAGCCGATAGAGCGTCGAGCGACCGATACCAAGCTCGTCTGCCTGTTCATCGATAGAGGTCTGGCCGCGTTCGCGGCGACGATTGGCGAGGAAGCCCTCACGAACCCGAAGTTTAGGTGTCACTGGTGCGACCTTTCGTCTCATTTGTGCGACTACACAATGAGAGTAACACCACAGTCCCGAGTTCGAACACTTGTTTCGAATATATGTCCCAGCATTGGGACTTATCTACAAGTCTGCGAACCGCCTGTGACCTTTATTCGTCTCGCAAGTGGGACAGAATGGGGACATGGCACGAACCGAGTACACCGACTTCGAGACATTCGTGCTCGCACGAACCGATCTCACGAGCGTCGAAGCAATCGGACAGGCTGCGGGCGTGTCTCGATCCACCTACTACCGACACCGACTTCCCCGCCTGCCGATCCACCTCGTGGTGGCCGCGCTCGAAACGCTCGACCTGCCGATGCTTGAAGGCCTAATCGCCGCCGGCTGGATCGATCAGGCCGAAGTCAACCACCTCGCGACACCGGCACAGCTCGAGCTACTCCCCGATTCCAAGTTGCTCGGTCATCTCCTGCATCGCGCAACGCTTCGCGAAGAGGCTGCCCTCGAGAACGTCACGGATCTCGACCAGATGCGCACCGCCCGGACTGCGCGAAACGAACCCGTCACCGCACCCAAAGACCTGCTCGACGACTTCGACCACGAGGAACAGTCCGCCGCAACCAAACGAGGCGTCCACTCCGTCGAAGACATTTACCACGAGGAGCCGTAGGCATGGAATGGATGAAGAAGCTGTCGATCCTGCAATGGGCTTGGATCTCGACCGCCTGCACATTTCTATTCGGTTGGCTTCCGCCCGTCGGCGCGCTGTTCCTCATCGCCGCAATCACACTCTGGATCATCTACGCACGCCGCCGTAGCCAGCCGAAGCGAGAAGCCAAACGCGCTGCTCTCCTGGCCGAGCAGGCTTACCGGGCCAACCTCGCGTCCGCGATCCCCGAACACGGGCCAGGCAAGCCCCTCATCGTCCGCGTCGCCTACCGCGACGTCAACGAACTCATGCCCGATGGCACAGACCCTGACACCGGCTACAGCTTTTACTGGCGACTCCGCGAACCGGCACTCGTCGGCCAACGAGTCATCGTGGACGGGTTTGAAGGCCCAAGCCCAGCCGTCGTCATCGGCTACGGGCGTGGCGCCGGAGCCGTCGGCCTTCGACTCAAAGACGTCACCAGCATCATCCAAGGAGCACCGCTCGCCGTTCTCGAACCGAGCCACCACGACGAGATGGTCGCCCGAGTCATCGACGCCCGCACACTCCTCGGCATGCCACCCCACCCGACCCTGCAACGCCGGCACGATATCGCAGGCAGCGTCTTCCCACCTGTCGATGGACCAGCCGACCCACACTCAGCCGACCTCTACGGACGCAAATGGTGGGGCGTCTACAAGAACGCCGAACAACTCAACCTCGACCAGGGCGAACTCGCCGAGATCAAAGCCATCGCCAACTACTGGTTCGCAATTCGCGACGGCAAAGCAACTCCACCTCATACACTCAACAGCCCTCCCGGCAGACCAGCATTCCGACCTACCAATGAATCATCTGGTTCAAAGACCGGCGAGCACTCACGGGACACCGTCGACCCGGAGACCACATGACTCGGAAGATCACCTCAATCTCTGGCACGCGCGCATCGTGGTTTGGAATCCTGGACGGATATCCCAGGGGAGTCGCGGTCAGAACGCTCGTTGCTCCACTTCACGTAGCTACTGACTCTGGTGCCGGTTGTTTTTTCGGACTTCTCGACGATGGCTCCGAAGTCTGGGTCAAGTTGCCTGGCAACCCGCAAGGCACCCAGGTACTCGTCAATGAGACAGTCATCGGAGGGTTTTCAACTCTTATTGCTGGCCCGACACCTCATAGAGAATTAGTCAACGTTGACGCCGACCTAATTAACAGCTGGTCTGGCAGGCCACTTTGGGGAGACCGATATATGCATCTCGATGGGCCTGTCATCGGCCATGCGTCAACCCACATCGAGCTTGTAACCGAGCATCCTGCCGAGGCCTTCCAATATCCCAAGCGCGATGATAATGAGCGCCGACAAGCACACCTGGCTGCTCTCTGGGATCTGTTCCTTGGAGGCGACCCTCAATGGCTCTATCAACACCCACGTGACCACTCGATTTGGAGCCACGACCACGGCTTTTGGATGTACACCCAGGAGAGCGACTGGACTGAATGTGATCTATTCCAATTGGTTGGCGTCGACAATCAGTGGGCCGACCTAAGCGCCCTTGACCCGGATTCGCTCGAGACTGCGGCGCTCGAGTTGGAATCAATCACACACAAGCAAGTCCTAGACGTCATTGCACAGGTACCTGCTTGCTGGGGTACTCCAAATCGTGACCTCGAAGCCTTAGGCTGGTTCATCACCACCCGGATCCCCGACGTCGCGTCACGTCTCAGAAACGGCGCTACTCACGCAAGTCGCCAAGTACACGGAAGGAAGTGACTGGCAATGATCTACCAAACTTGGCTACTACGCCAGGTTCCCGACGTGGCACGTGGCGAATTTCGTAACGTCGGTGTCGTTGCCGGTGCCGACGGTGGCGACTGGGCGGCCAAGATCTTACCCGGCAGTTCGCAACGCGATGGCGCACGGGTCTCTGACATCGGTGATGCCCTACGCGATCTCGAACGTCGAGTCTCGGATCAGCAAGGATGGCTCGCTTCCGTTGACGATGCAATCTCCGAGCGATACATGCACCTCCTCGCGGAGCTCGGTAATAACTCATTCCGAGTTGCTGACCCAAGGCCAGTACTCGCCGAGTCAGCTACCGCTGCCGCTGAGATGCTCTTCTCTCACTTGGTTCAACGGGAACAACAAGATCGGTCGCAGGCTCGCACGCTCCTACGCAAGCTAATCCACGAGAAGCTGGCACAGTCGCTATCAAGCCTTTCAAGTGTCGAGTTCTTCGAGCACGTAAGCGCATCGCCAAGCGTCGAGAATGCATTCCCACTGAGCTTTGACTTCGCAGTCGAACAAGGTTCCAGTCTGGAGCTGGCCCACGCGTGGTCATTCGACATGATGAACCTCGACAACCTCATGGAAAAGATCCAAGCCTGGCTACTCG
This sequence comes from Gulosibacter macacae, assembly GCF_003865375.1. Classification (GTDB taxonomy): domain Bacteria; phylum Actinomycetota; class Actinomycetes; order Actinomycetales; family Microbacteriaceae; genus Gulosibacter; species Gulosibacter macacae. The sequence continues at coordinate 43,331 of NZ_RQVS01000014.1, forward strand.
GCGTATCAATCATTCGAGAGCACGGAGCAACGGTACGTCTTGACAGTGAACAGCACGAATTGCGCGATGACACCCCGATCACTGTCGTCTATGACACTGTTTGGCGAGGCCCAGCGGAGGAGCGGAATAGCTTGCTGCGCAACACGCTCAGCTTGTTTGAGCACTACGAGATTGACGCAACCCCCATCTCGAGTTTCGAACCGGAGATGCTCCTACGCTGACCAAAAGTTCGTTCCGTCGGAGGCTAGTGGCATGCTCGCGACATGTTTGACCCGCACGCCTACGTCGCCCTCAACGACATCGACGTCGAGTACCGACACGACCTCCCCGATGATGGCCGCTATTACCCCGGTAGCGACCGCATCCTCATCCGAACCGGCCTAACACCGATCGAGGAACGGTCGGTGCTCACGCACGAACTCGGCCACCGGCACTATGGCCACTACTGCTCGAGCCCGCGCGCCGAACTACTCGCCGACCGATGGGCAGCACGTCGCCTCATCGACCCCGCCGAACTCGAGCGAGTCGCACGCCTCTACCCCGACAACCCCGGCGCCTGGTGCCTGCACCTGCAAGTCTCCCCGCGCCTGCTCGAGGTACACCTCGCACAACAGCAAGTCGCCCGTCCACCAATCGCCAGGAGAGCATGATGGCCGCCACATGGATCGTCGATCTCTGGGTCAAGGACGCCGAAGTGATCATGCCCGACGGGTCACTGCGCCGCATCCCACCGACAGCTGCACAACTGCGCGCACTGAACAAACTCCCCGATGAGTTCCGCACCTCGAAGTTTCAACGCGGCAAGAGATGGCGCGTCGTCTGGCACGAACACCACGACGGCAAACGCCGCGAGCGCGGCCGTAGCTTCACCGTGAAGCTCGATGCCGAGGCGTATGCCGCGGCAATGGAAGAGGACATTCGCGTAGGTCGATA
>NZ_RQVS01000015.1 GCF_003865375.1 Gulosibacter macacae
CACCAACCGGCACAGTCTTGCACGAGAGCAACTTCTCTATCTTAGGAGCCGCGCTTCACCTTGTCAAATTGGCTGGCTGCTGTTCGCGGAACCTGTTTCCACTTGTCCGGGCGTGGCGAAGTCGATGACTTCGGCTTGGCCGGAGCTGTGGAGCTTGTCGCTGCCTTGAGGCCTTCGCGCCTTGCGCTTGGCACCTCGCGGCGACAAGGGAATACATTACGCAGAGTTGGGCATCCGTGCAAACCGAGGCCGAATCCCGGGCGTGTCGGGCCTGTTAAGGCCATTGTGCTTAGAGAGCCTCAGCACACGGTCGACCGCTTCGAGAGCCTCAGCACACGGTCGACCGCTTCGAGAGCCTCAGCACACGCGCACGTGCACCGCAGCTCGCACACCCGAACTAGCTGATACGCAACGACACCTCATCGCCCGGTTCGCCCCGCATCCCCCGCACTTCGGTCACCACATCGAGTAGTTCTACCTGTGTGGTGGTCGGTCGTTGCGCGACGATGCGGCCACGCACTCGCCCGTCAGCACCGAGGAAGTCCCGCACCTCGGTGCTTGCCGGAGCACCAAGCAATTCCTCACGGCTGCCGATCTGGCCGATGCGACCGTCAATCATGATCGCAATGCGGTCAGCGATGGCGGACGCCTCCTGCTGATCGTGCGTTACGTGCACCGCGCTGATACCGGCAGCGCGAATGATGTCGCGCAGCTCAACCGACAGCCGCTCCCGCAGCGCACGGTCGAGTGCAGAGAGCGGCTCATCGAGCAACAGCATTTGCGGAGCCGGTGCGAGTGCCCGCGCCAGCGCCACTCGTTGCGCCTGTCCACCTGAAAGCGTCGCCACCGACCGTGACTCATAGCCTTCGAGACCAACGAGCTCGAGCATTTCGGCAACGCGCTCAGCCCGCGCGGCCCGGGGCATCCCGGTGGTTTCGAGACCATAGGCAATATTTCGACCAACCGATCGGTGCGGGAACAACTGGCCGTCCTGAAACACCATGCCGCAACCACGCTCGTGGGTGGGCGTGGCCACGACGCTGTACCCATGCATCCTGATGTCACCGGCGGCAACCGGCTCGAGGCCGGCGATCGCACGAAGCAGGGTCGACTTGCCCGAGCCCGAGGCTCCGAGTAAAGCCACGATCTCGCCCTCGGCGACCTCAAGATCTACATCGTGCAGCGCCACAAACTTGCCGTAGGTGACCGAGAGGTCACGCACCTCAAGTGCTGGAATCACCACAGATCACCTCCAGAACCTCGCGGCCGCAGCCGCTCGCTGAGCATCATGACGCCGGCTGTGACAAGCGCGAGCAGGGTCGCCGCGGCCATCGCCATGCCGTAGTTGTCGGCTCCGGGTCGCCCGAGCACCCGCACAATGAGCACCGGCAGAGTCAGGTAATCCGGCCGGGCGAGGAACGACGTCGCGCCGAACTCCCCGAGCGACATGGCAAACGCGAAACCAGCCGCCGTGCCGATGCCGCGGGCCAATACGGGGCCGTCGATCGTGCGCAGGATTCGTCCGGGTCCGGCGCCGAGCGTCGCCGCCACTTCGCGTTGTCGCGGATCGATTGCCCGAAGCGCAGGCACCAATACGCGGATGACGAGTGGCAACGCCACTACCGCCTGCGCAAATGGCACGAGCAGGCCCGAGCGCGCAACTTCGGGCCAGGCCACCTGCAGCGAAATAACGAAACCGAACCCCACCGTCACGGCAGATACGCCAAGCGGCAACATGATGGCGCCATCGAGGATGCGTTGGCGTCGCGCCCATTTCGCACCGGCGCGTCGCGAAAGTGCCAGTGCGAGCGGAACACCGATCGCGAGCGAAATCCACGTGGCGTCGATTGCAATGCGCACCGAGTGATCGAGCGCTTCGAGCATGGTCGTACCGCCGGCAAACCCCGACCCCGAGGTGGCGAGCAGCGCAAAGTTGCCGAAGCCAAACCCATCCCGGCTCGCGAGTGCGCGCAGGGCGAGCGCCACGAGCGGGGCGATGATGAGCCCACCAATGACGAGCAACGTCAGTGCGAACGCGGGCATGTCGGCTCGGCCGAGCGGATGGGTCGTGGCATCGCGCATCCGCAATGCCGTCTCGGTGCCGCGACGCAAGCGGTTGGCGACGAGCACCGCCACCACGACGATAAGGAATTGCAGGCACGAGAGCGCCGCCGCCGTTCGCAGGTCAAGCAAGGTCGTCGTCTGCACGTAGATTTCGGTTTCGAGCGTGCCGCCGCCCGGTCGACCGAGGGTTTGCACGATGCCGAACGCTGTCGAGCAGAACAAGAACACGATGCTCGCGGCCGAGGCAATCGCCGGCACCAATTGCGGCAGTGTCACCGTGGTGAATGCGCGTAGCGGCGAGGCACCGAGCGTGCGGGCGGCCTCGGCTGAGCGTGGATCGAGCGATGCCCAGAGTGGGCCGACAGTTCGCACGACGACCGAAAAATTGAAGAACACCATCGCAAGCACAACAGCTGTGGTCGTGCCGTCGAGGCCGAGGAATCCGAGTGGTCCGCGATCGGCAAGGAGCGCGCGAAAGGCGACACCGACGACGACGGTCGGCAAGACGAACGGCATGGTGGCGACGGCGCGCAGCAGGTTTCGTCCAGGGAACCGACAGCGATAGAGCACATAGGCGCCGGGGGTGCCGAGGAGAACCGCACCTGCCGTACCAGCGAGGGCAAGCCAGAGCGTCTGCCCGAGGATGCGCCAGGTGCGCGCCTGGGTGAGCACCTCACCAAACGCTCCCCCATCGCCTGTGCCGGCATCGCTCACCCCGCGCCAAAGCATGGAGCCGACGGGCCAGAGAAAGAAGACCGCGAGGAACGCGACCGGGATGATCACCGCGAGTGACCACGCGACCGGGGCGGCGAGCTTTGGGGCTCGCCGCCCGTGGTCGACGTGTGGTGTCGTCACCCGCGTGATCGGGGTCATCTAGTGATTATTGCCGTCGTTACCGCGACTCATTCAGGGTGGTCCACTCACTGATCCACGCGGTGCGGTTTGCCGCGACGGTGGCAGCGTCGAGATCGAGCGGGTTCGCGCTCAGTGCGGCGAATTCGCTCCATTCGGTCGGGAGCGACACGCGGTCGTCGACCGGGTACATGTACATGTTGTCGGGGAGCCCTGCCTGGAACTCGTTTGAAAGCAAGTAGTCGATGAACGCCTGGGCGCCCTCCGGGTTCTTCGCACCAGCCACGACGCCGGCGTACTCCACCTGGGTGGTACACGTGGCCTCGATCGACCCGGTGGCTCCACCGGTGTAAGCAGGCGACGACGAGTAGCTCAACACGAGCGGGTAAGCGCCTTTGCCGTCGGCTCCCGAAAAGTCGGTGTAGTACGCATCCGACCAGCCCGCAGCCACCTTGGTGCCGCCAGCGAGCAGCGCCTTCCAGTAGTCCTGCCAACCGTCCTCACCCTTCGCCGCGATGGTGGCCACGAGGAAGGCGAGACCGGGCGATGAGGTCGCCGGGTCGGTGACGACAAGCAGCTTCGCGTACTCAGGCTCGGCAAGCTGATCGAGCGTGGTCGGCTCGGCAACACCGTTCGCGGCAAACCACTCGTGGTCGATGTTGATGCACACCTGGCCCATGTCGATCGGCGTGAGTTCGCTGCCGACCGAGTAGGTCTTGGCCGATTCGGGCAGCGCCGGTGAGCCGTACGGTGCGAGCGCGCCCGCGTCTATTACCGCCTGGGCTGAGTAGTTGTCGATGCCGTAGACACCGTCGACCGTCGGCGCATCCTTGCTCAGAATGAGCTGATTCACCACGAAGCCGGCGTCACCGGGTGCCGTGGTGACGAGTGTGTAGCCCGAGGCCGCCTCGAACGCGGCAATCTGCTCCTCGCTGATGTTGAACGAGTCGTGCGTGAGGATCGTGACGGTGCCATTGCTTGCGCCCGTTGAGTCGGTGCTCGACGGAGCTTGCTGGCCAATGGCCGAGCATCCGGTGAGCGCGAGCCCTAGGGCTGCGGTCGCGGCCAGAGCGCGGATGCCTCGCGCGGTAATGGTGTGACGCTTCATTGCTACCTCCATGCGTTGATGGAGGGCCTGCGGCACGAAATGCGCCGCAGGGAGAGATCCCGACTCCCTACGCCGGTGCTAACCGGTTCAGGTTCGAGGGTCTGCGGATACGCCGCACTCTCAGCGCCCCGCGGGCGCTCCCCTGTCGTCACGAGCCACCCTAGCAGTCGGGAAACGGGTTGCGGCCCACGAAGCGCGATGCTTCGCGGGCCGCAGAGCCAACAGGTCGTCTAGACGAGACCCTGGGCGATCATGGCGTCAACCACCTTGGTGAAGCCAGCGATGTTGGCGCCAAGCACATAATCGTCGGGGTGGCCGTAAGTGGCCGCCGTCGAGCGGCAACGCTCGTGCACGTCAACCATAATTTCGTCGAGACGCGCTTCGGTGTATTCGAACGACCAGGCGTCACGCGAGGCGTTCTGCTGCATTTCGAGCGCGCTCGTGGCGACACCGCCCGAGTTCACGGCCTTCGCCGGACCGAAGAGCACCTGCGAGGAGTCGCGGAACATCGTTGCGGCGCGAGGAGTGCACGGCATGTTCGCGCCCTCGGCGACGACCTGCACGCCATTGGCGATGAGTGCGCGGGCGGCGTTCTCGTCGAGTTCGTTCTGCGTGGCGCACGGGAGTGCAACGTCGACCGGCACTTGCCAGACGTCGGCAATGTTCGAGCGGTACTCCACCTGGCGTCCGCGACGATCGGCGTAGTCGCCAATGCGGCCACGCTCGGTGAGCTTGACCTGCTTGAGGAGCTCAAGGTCGATGCCGTCGGGGTCATAGATGCATCCGGTCGAGTCAGATGCGGTGACGACGCGAGCGCCGAGCTGCTGGGCCTTTTCGATTGCGTAGATCGCGACATTGCCCGAACCCGACACCGAGACGCGCTTGCCGTCAAGGTTCTCGCCGCGGGTGGCGAGCTGCTCGCGAGCGAAGAAGATCGTGCCATAGCCGGTCGCTTCGGTGCGCACGAGCGAACCACCCCAGGTGAGGCCCTTGCCGGTGAAGACGCCCGCCTCAAAGCGGTTGCGAATGCGCTTGTACTGGCCGAACATGTAGCCGATTTCGCGCGTGCCGACGCCGATGTCGCCAGCGGGCACGTCGGTGTATTCGCCGATGTGGCGGTAAAGCTCGGTCATGAACGACTGGCAGAAGTTCATGATGTCGGAGTCGCTGCGACCGCGCGGGTCAAAGTTTGCGCCACCCTTACCGCCACCGATCGGCAGACCGGTGAGCGCGTTCTTAAAGATCTGTTCGAAGCCAAGGAACTTGACGATGCCGAGGTTCACCGAGGGGTGAAACCGCAGGCCGCCCTTGTAAGGGCCGAGGGCCGAGTTGAACTCGACGCGGTAGCCGCGGTTGATATGCGCATTGCCGCTGTCGTCGCGCCACGGCACGCGGAAGATGATCTGGCGCTCGGGCTCACAGAGGCGGCGGATGAGGTCTTCATCGAGGTATTCGGGATGCTGTTCCAGCACCGGTGCCAGCGAGTCGAGCACCTCGGCCACGGCCTGGTGGAACTCCGGTTCGCCGCCATTGCGCTCGAATACGTCCTGCTTCAACGTATCGATCGTCGCGTGCATATTCGCCACGGATGCAGCCTCCTCTTCAGGCCGGGCCAACACCCGGCAACGAAACGAGTTTAGTTCCCATCAGGCGTCGGCGCAGAATACCGCTGAACGAGCACCTGTCCGCGCGGGGTTGCAAGTCGCCACCAGCCGTCGGCAACTGCCACGGTGACCGGGGACTTTTCATCGAGGAAGCCGAGGGCATGCGCCGCGAAAGCAGCACCTGCCGGCGGCAGGTCATCGGCACGGTCGTTGCCGTCGACACGCACTGCATCCGGCAGTTCGCGAGTCCAAGTTTCTGTGCGCACTCGCTCGGCACGCACTTGGCCGAGCATGCCGCCGGTGGCATTGACCACCTGCGCGATATCGGCCATGCCCTCGTCGGCGACCCGGATGAGCGCGGCCGCGTCGAGTGCGGCCACCCGCTCCCAGCCCGCGCGCGGTGGGCGGCGGCCAGTCCACGCCTCAAGAAGGCGCTCGGGCGGCACCGGCAGGCTGAGCGCCGCGAGGTCATCGGCGGGCGTGCGGGCGAGTCGATCGAGGAGACCCCGCAGCGGCACCACCACATCAAAGGCGCCGTCAACCACGTCGACGGGGTCGGCACCGAGCACGGTCGCGGGGAGCGCACGCACGCCGAGCACGAGCGGTGAACGATCGAGGATGCCCGCGGGACGCAGCACGGGCACCCAGCAGGCCACTGCATCCGGTCGCGTACCGCCGCCGCTGATGTGTTGCAGCCGCACTGCTCCGTCTTCAATGCGACCGGCCCGACCGAGGAAGGTGGCCAGATCGTCGCGCAGGCGCGGGTCATCGAAAGAGATCGTCGCAGTCATCCCGCCCACCCTACGCCGCCAGTTTCAAGGCGCTGTGCCTAGGCTGACGGTGTGATGCCCAAGTCTGCCAACCCCGAGTCTGCCAACCCCGTGCCTGTCGACCCCATGCCTGCAAGCGCCGTGCCACCGTCGCCGCATTGGACTCCGGAGGGATTGCGCGCTCCCGAGTTGCCGACCCAGGTCGATCTCTCGCAATTGCCGCCGATGCAATCGTTCTTGCGGGCAATGCAGCTCGATAACCCCGGCGCACGCACTCGCGATGACACCTTCACCGGGACGAACATTTGGGATCTCTACGATCGCGTGTTCGGTGGCCAGGCCGTGGCGCAATCGGTGATCGCGGCCGGGCATACCGTTGATGATGATCGCGTCATCCACTCGATTCACGGGTACTTCATGCGGCCTGGCAATGTGGATGAACCGCTCACGTTCTCGGTGTCGCGGCTCTTTGACGGCGCCTCGTTTTCGACGCGCTCGGTAACCGCGTATCAGAACCGCTTGCCGATGTTCACGATGCTCTGCTCGTTCCAGTTGCCGCAGGAAGGACTCGAGCACTCAATTTCGATGCCGGAGGGCATTCCCGACCCGGATTCACTACCCGATGAGGGACCGATCGTGAGCGCGGTAAGTGAGGATCTCGCGAACTACTGGGTGTACCGCCGACCGTTCCACATTCGTCACGTGGAGGGTCAGATTTACACGGCCCCGGCCGCGACGCGCACGAATCACCAGGCGGTGTGGTTCAAGGCAGTCGAGACGCTGCCGGATGATGACCACCTGCATCGGGCTGCGCTCGGATTCCTGAGCGATTACACCGTGCTCGAGTCGCTCTTGCGGTCGCACGGACTGTCGTGGGCGACGCCGGGATTGCGCGCAGCGAACCTTGACCATGCGGTGTGGTGGCATCGTTCGGCGCGGGTCGATGAGTGGTTGCTCTATCTGCAGGAGTCGTCGACGACACAGGGTGGGCGGGGCCTCATCCAGGGTCGTATTTTCACGCGCGAGGGTCTGCTTGTCGCGACGGTGACCCAAGAGGGCATGGTGCGCGTCAGCGAGTAGGCGCAGGCCGCTTCGCGTACTGAGGCCCTCGAAGCACGCTTGCACTTCGAGGGCCTCAGCGCGCCAACAGCGAGAGCCTCAGGCGGTCGGTCGACTACTTGCGGTCGGCACGCATCGCGACGCGCTCACCGAGGAACGGCTGCCAAGCGGCTCGTTCGTCGTCGTTGATCCGGCGGGGGCGCTGCGTTTCGGGATCAATGAGCACGATCGTCGAGCGCGCCACGGTGTGCAGCAAGCGCGGATCGTCACCGACCGGGCTGTACACCGCATATGAGATCTCGGCCGAGGCAGAGCCGATTTCGCTGATCCACATCTCCACATCGATCGGGTCGAGCGCGTGGCCAATCGGCACGCGGTATTCGATCGCGTGGGCTGCGATGAGCGTGATGGTGTCAGCGTTGTCGCCGGCGCCAACTACCGCGAGCGGTCGGGTCGGATCGTAGCTGCCGTCTGGTGCACGCCAGAACGCCGAGATTCGCGCCTCTTCAAGGAGCGAAAACATGGTGGCGTTGTTGACGTGTCCGTAGGCATCGAGGTCGCGCCACCGAACCGGCACCGGTACGTGTACGCGCCGGTGGCCGTCGGTGTCGCCGGTGACGAAGCAGTCGCGAGCGATCATTAGTCGCGCGTGAGCTTGCGGTAGGTCACCCGCGACGGCTTTGCCGCTTCGGGGCCGAGACGCTCGATCTTATTGGCCTCGTATCCCTCGAAGTTGCCCTCGAACCAGTACCAGTTTGACGGGTCGTCTTCGGTGCCCTCATAGGCGAGGATGTGGGTCGCGACGCGGTCGAGGAACCACCGGTCGTGCGTGATGACCACAGCGCATCCGGGGTATTCGAGCAGTGCGTTCTCGAGGCTCGAGAGCGTTTCGACGTCGAGGTCGTTAGTCGGCTCGTCAAGGAGCAAGAGGTTGCCACCCTGCTTGAGCGTGAGCGCGAGGTTGAGGCGGTTGCGCTCACCACCCGAGAGCACGCCGGCCTTCTTCTGCTGGTCGGGGCCCTTGAAGCCGAACGACGAGACATAGGCACGCGAGGGAATTTCAACCTGACCGACCTGAATGTAGTCGAGTCCGTCGCTGACGACCTGCCACACATTCTGCTCGGGGTCGATGCCCGCACGTGACTGGTCGACGTACGAAATCTTGACCGTCTCACCGATCTTGAGGTCGCCACCATCGAGTTCTTCGAGGCCAACGATCGACTTGAACAGCGTCGACTTACCGACACCGTTCGGGCCGATGATGCCGACGATGCCGTTGCGGGGCAGCGAGAAGGTGAGGTTGTCGAAAAGCACGCGCTCGCCGAAACCCTTCTTCAGGTTCGTGGCTTCGAGCACAACATTGCCCAGGCGCGGCCCCGGCGGAATCTGAATCTCTTCGAAGTCAAGCTTGCGAGTGCGCTCCGCCTCAGCAGCCATCTCTTCGTAGCGAGCAAGACGAGCCTTCGACTTCGCCTGGCGGCCCTTGGTGTTTGAACGCACCCACTCGAGTTCTTCGGCAAGACGCTTCGCGAGTTTCGCATCCTTCTTGCCCTGGATCTGCAGGCGCTCGGCCTTCTTCTCGAGGTAGGTCGTGTAGTTGCCCTCGTACGGGTAGAGGCGGCCGCGGTCGACCTCGGCGATCCACTGTGCGACGTGGTCGAGGAAGTACCGGTCGTGGGTGATCGCAATCACGGCGCCGGGGTACTTCTGCAGGTGCTGCTCGAGCCAGAGCACACTCTCGGCGTCGAGGTGGTTGGTTGGCTCATCGAGGAGCAGCAGGTCGGGCTTCTCGAGCAGCAACTTGCACAGTGCCACGCGGCGGCGCTCGCCGCCCGAGAGGTTCGTCACCGGCTCGTCGGCAGGCGGGCAGCGCAGTGCATCCATCGCCTGTTCGAGCTGCGAGTCGAGATCCCACGCGTCGAGCGCGTCGATCTCGGTCTGCAGGGTGCCCATTTCTTCCATGAGCTTGTCGAAGTCGGCGTCGGGGTCGGCCATTTCGTTCGAGATCTCGTTGAAGCGGTCGAGCTTGCCCTTAATGTCGGCAACGCCCTCTTCAACGTTCTCACGCACGGTCTTCGTCTCGTCGAGCGGCGGTTCCTGCAACAGGATGCCGACCGAGAAGCCCGGCGTGAGCTTAGCTTCACCATTCGACGGGGTGTCGAGCCCCGCCATGATCTTGAGGATCGTCGACTTACCGGCACCGTTGGGGCCAACCATGCCAATCTTGGCGCCGGGGAAGAACGACATCGTAACGTCGTCGAGAATGAGCTTGTCGCCCACCTTCTTGCGGGCGCGGACCATTTGATAGATGTACTCGGCCATGTCGTCCAGTCTACGGATGGGCCCGGCTACGGGCAGAGTGGGAGCGGTGAATCGGACCGCTCAGGACCACGGCACCTTACCAGTCAATGGGCTCCGGCTTCCCCATGAGGCACTGACCGGAGTCAGTTGGTGCCGCCATTTCCGACGAGTAGCCGCGAGCGCCCCACTGCCCGAGCAGACACTGATCGTCAGGCATTTTGACCGCGACGATCATGAAATCAACTTCCAGGCCGATCGCCGTCTCATCAGCCGTGACTTCCATGCGCGACTTGTCGAAGCCTGCGTTGACGAGGGTGTCGACCATGGTCTTGCGGTCTGGCTTCGGGTTCGCAGCAATGAGCTGTTCGAGCGTGTAGTCGAAGAACGGCTTATTCGCCTCGGCGCCGCCATCGGGCACAAAGGTGGGAATCTCGACCGCTGTGGTCTCGGTCGGTGCGATGGTCTCGGTCGGCGCGGGGGTGCCCTGCGTGCATCCTGTGAGCAGGGCACCCACTGCGAGCGACACGGTGGCAGTGACAAGGCGGAATCGGCGCACGGACGACCTTTCAAGAACAATCAACCCGTGCATCCTACGTCGCCACCTTGACGGTGCCTGGTCAGAAGGGTGTTTCGACCGCTCCCGGTGCCGCCCAAGCCAGCTCGCGCTCGGTGTCGACAACCTCGCCGGTCTCGGGGTCGACCTGAACTTCGGCGTCGGGCTCGGGCTCGGGCTCGGTTCGTGCGAACGTCGGCGCCTGGTAGTCGGCAGCAGCCATCGGATGCAGCACTGACGGCACCTCTGAACGCTCGGTTTCCGGGGTGGGGTCGTCAGCAGTCGGCTGGTTTTCGGATGCGCGCTTCGTCGCCGATACCGGGCCGACCGTGAGGTCATGACCGATAGCGCCGGCAACGATTTCGGGTCGGATGCGCTTAATGCCGCCCTCAGGCGTGTACTCATTGAGCTGCAGGCGACCCTGCACAATGAGCCGCTGACCCTTCGTGACCGAGGCGTTGACATTCGTGGCGAGCGACCGGAAGCAGGTCACCGAGTACCAATTCGTGTCGCCGTTCTCCCAACCATTCTCGGTGCGACGGCGTTCGGTGCTCGCAATGCGAAAGGTGGCTCGGGGCATGCCCGAGTCGTGCACCTTGAACTCGGGGTTCGTGCCCACGGTGCCGACGATGGTGATGTGGTCCTGCATGTCTTCTCCTATTCAGCCGCGGCGCGGCACGAGTCAGTTCGCGCCGTGGTGACGCGAGCCAGGTGCGCCCGGCGGGGTGGTGCCGTGCGATTGCTCCCCCGCCGGACGCGTGCACATAGTGCACTTCGCTGCCGACTTACGACCCGGAAAAGGGCTACCCCTGTGGATCAATGAGATTCCACAGGGGTAGCGGTAGAGGTCTGTGCTGCGGAGTTACTGCATCCACTCGGCGAAGCCGGCCCGCACCTTGCGCACTTTGGGCACGGCAACGGCTTGGCAGTACCCATTACCCGGGTTCTTCGCGAAGTAGTCCTGGTGGTAGTCCTCGGCCTCCCACCAGGTGCCGAGCGGCTCAATCGTGGTGACGGTGCTACCGCCCCAGAGTTCGTCAGCTCGCTCGAGCGCGGCGGCGAACTTCTCGCGTTGGGATTCGTCGGCCGGGAACATCGCTGACCGATACTGCGTGCCAATGTCGTTGCCCTGGCGGTTGAGCTGACGAGGGTCATGCAGCGTAAAGAACATGTCGAGTACGACATCACCCGGAATCACGTTCTCATCGAAGTCAATGCGAACTGCCTCGGCATGACCAGTCGTGCCAGTGCAGACCGAGCGATAGTCGGGGTTCTCCGTGTCGCCACCGGTGTAACCAGACACGACATCGCTCACGCCCCGCACGCCTCGATACACCGCATCCAAACACCAGAAGCAGCCACCAGCGAGCACATATGAAGTCGTCATGTCGGCAACTTTACGGCGACAAGCTGGCGATGTCGGAGGCTCCACCTACCCTGCTAGCGAACACCCATCCAGCACGTTGAATTCGAGGGAAGGACCACTCATGACCGCCGTCGCCAGCTCCGCCCCCATGCTTCACCTCCACCTCGGCCCGACGACGATCGAGCGGCGCGGGCTCCGTTGCGTGCGCATCACTGATCGTCGCTGGCGGGTCACCCAACCCGGCGGTGCCATCGTCGGCTACCTCGACGAGCGCGATTCGGGCAGCTGGGTGGTGGCGCGCATGACTCCTGATCGGCGATCATTCATGGAACTCGGCTCGCACCCGAGTTTTGACGACGCGTTTGACAGCCTGCGGCGCGGCTAGGCCACTACGCTGACGCCATGACGTCGCCTTCTGCAACTCCGGCAAACCTCGTCGCACTTCTCGACGGCACGGTCGTCGATGTGGCCTCGCCCCTGATTCGCGCCGATGATTTGGGGCTCGTGCGCGGCGATGGCATATTCGACGTGGCACACGGTCACAACGGTCGAGTGCCAGGGCTTGAGGCGCACCTCGGCCGACTCGCCGATTCGGCACGCATTCTCGTATTGCCCGAGCCTGATTTTGACGGCTACCGCCGAGCCGTGGATGCACTGGTTGAGGCTTGGGACTGGCAGGCAGAGCCCGAAGCGCTCATCCGCATGGTGTTCACTCGCGGCCCGGAGGCCGGTGGCGACCCCACGAGCTTCGTGATGATTGCGCCGGTTTCGGCGACCGCGAAACGCGAGCGCGAGGGTGTACGGGTGGTCGTGCTCGATCGCGGCATGGAGGGCGAAGGCATCGTCGACCTGCCGTGGCTGCTGCCCGGCGCGAAGAGCCTGTCGTACGGCATCAACATGGCCGCAAAGCGGTGGGCCGTCGCGAACGGTGCCGATGACGCACTGTTCATCACGCCGAGCGGCCGCCTGCTCGAGGGCCCGACGTCAACGCTCGTTGTTGATCTCGATGGAGCGCTGCGCACGCCGACGCAAGACGGCATTCTTAAGTCGATCACGCTTGAAGACCTCTTTGCGAAGGGGCCGGCGGCTGGCCTCGACGTTGCGTTTGCCGATCTGCAATTGGCTGATCTCGACCGCATCCGCGGGGCGTGGCTGCTGTCTTCTGGTCGCATCCTCGCGCCAATCACACACCTCGATGGCAAGCCGGTACCGCGCTCGCCGCTGCACGACGAACTCGCGCGCGTACTCGAGGTGCCGGGCGCATAGGCGTGCGGATGGTCTCGAAGCACTCGTGCTGAGGTCCTCGAAGCACTCGTGCTGAGGTTCTCGAAGCACGCGGCACTTCGAGAACCTCAGGGCACGACCGGGCCTCAGCCCGCGCGGTCAGCCGATCTGGATGCGCTGATGCGGCTCGTCGGGTTCCGGTCCAGTCGTCGGCACCTCGACTTCAAGCTCATCCCCGGCTTCGCGGGCTGCGTTTGATCCCGGCAGGAATCGACGCAGGTCGAGCGTGTACGGGTATTCGCGATGATCGGTTTCGAGCATCCCGGTGCCCTCAGGCCGAGCCTGCTCAAGCACGCCACCACTGAGCCCGAGCGTCTCAAAGCGGTTCGAGCGGCGCGATTCAGCTTCCACCGCGTTCACCGGCGGGCGCTCGTACGTGCGACCACCCGGATGCACGACGTGATAGGTGAAGCCGCCGAGCGAGCGGCCATTCCACGTGTCAACGAGGTCGAACACGAGCGGCGAGTGCACGCCCATGGTCGGATGCAGCGACGACGAGGGCGCCCAAGCCCGGTACCGCACGCCACCAATGACGGTGCCGGTGCGCAGTTCGTGCAACGGCACCGGGACCCCATTGCAGGTGACCCGGTGTCGGCCCTCGATGAGCCCCGTCGCCCGCAATTGCACGCGCTCGACCGACGAGTCGACGTAGCGCGAGGTGCCAGTAGCGGTGGCTTCTTCGCCAAGCACATGCCAAGGCTCAATCGCATGCCGCAGTTCGAGATCGACACCATCGATGCGTGCTTCGCCGATGCGCGGGAACCGGAATTCGAGGAAGGCGTCAAACCAGGCCGGATCCATGCGCAGCTCGGTGCCAGTGGTCGCGAGGTAATCGTTCACATCAGCGATGACGTCGTGCAGATCGGCGGCCGCATAGTCGGGCAGGAGGTAGCGGTCGTGGAGGCGAGTGCCCCAGCGCACGAGATCGCGACGGTACGGCTCGTGCCAGAACTTTGCGACAAGGGCACGGATGAGGAGGGCCTGCACGAGCGCCATCCGCGGATGCGGCGGCATCTCAAAGGCGCGCATCTCGAGGAGGCCCAAGCGCCCACGGGCCGGCCCGAACGGTTCGTAGAGCTTGTCGATGCAGAACTCAGCACGGTGCGTGTTGCCCGTCGTGTCGGTGAGAAGGTTCCGCAGCAGGCCACCGACTTCGGCGAACTCGGCCGGGGCGATGCGCTCGAGTTCCGCGAACGCGATCTCGAGTTCGTAGAGTGTTTCGGCTCGGCCCTCATCCACGCGCGGCGCCTGCGAGGTCGGCCCGATGAAGCGACCCGAGAATACGTACGAAAGCGCCGGGTGGTGCTGCCAATAGGTGATGAGCGAGCGCAGCAGGTCGGGGCGGCGCAGCAGCGGTGAATCGGCCGGAGTCGCTCCGCCGAGGGTGAAGTGGTTGCCGCCGCCAGTTCCGGTGTGCGTGCCATCGAGATCGAACTTCTCGGTGATCAGGCGCGAGAGTCGAGCATCCTCGTAGAGCCCGAAGGTGAGGTCGCGCAGGCTCGGCCAATCGCTCGTCGGCGGGGTGTTCACCTCGATCACGCCCGGGTCTGGAGTGACCGACATCGTTTGCACGCGCTCGTCGGTGGGCAGCGGATAGCCCTCGATGACGACCGGTGCGCCCGTTGCGGCGGCGGCGTTTTCGATGGCGCTGATGAGTTCGAGCGCGTGCTCAAGTGCCGTGAGCGGCGGGAGGAAGACGAAGTAGCGACCCTCGCGCTCTTCCACGACAAGTGCGTGGCGGGGTGCGTCTTCAATATCGAGCACCTGCGCCGGCTGCGGGGCGTCAGGGGTGGATGCGAGTGGCTCGAACCCGTGTGTGAGGTCGCGTTCTTCTTCGCTCGGCGGCTCCGACCAGGCAATCGACGAGAGCGGCAGTCGGTAGCCTGCGGGCGAATCCCCAGCGACGAGGTAAAGCTCGCGCCGACGCGGGCGCCACATCGCGGTACCCCACGCATCCTCGTCAGGAACTCGGAAGAGCGGCACGACCTGCGCCCGGGCATCCCCCGGCTCGTCCAACTGTTCGACCAGGTTGGCTCGCGCAGCCGCATCGGCAGGGCGTTCCTCGGGATCGATCCCCGGCCGCTCCCCCTGGGGAGCCATCGCTTCGCGCAGCGCTTCCGCCAGCGCATCCTCGTAGGCGGCAATGACGAACGACGGGTCAACGCCCATGCCCTTCGCGATCTCGGCCGCGAGCGCCGCGACAGTTGCGGTCGCCTCGGCTGAACCCGGCTCAACCACGGGCTCGTTCCATGGGGATGCGAGGAGCGTCTGATCGCGCCAGATCGGCTCGCCGTCGGTGCGCCAGGTGAGGGCGATCTGCCAGCGCGGCAGCGGCTCGCCGGGGTACCACTTGCCCTGGCCGTGGTGCACGAGACCGAGTGGCGAGAGGCGCGTGCGCAAACGGTCGGCGAGGTCTTGTGCGAGCTGGCGTTTTTCGGGGCCGTCGGCGGCGCCGTTCCACTGCGGGGTGGTCGCGTCATCGAGCGAGACGAACGTGGGTTCACCACCCATCGTGAGGCGCACATCGGCTTCAGCGAGGATGCCGTCAAGGTGCACGCCGAGCGCGTCGACTCGCTCCCACTCGCTGTCGGAGTAGGGCTTGGTCACACGCGGGTCTTCGTGTACGCGGGTGACTTCGTTGCTGAACGAGAAACTCACGCCCACCGGGGCCGTGGCACCCGAGATCGGTGCTGCGGCTGAGGGGCTTGGCGTGCACGAGAGCGGGATGTGGCCCTCCCCCGCGAACAGTCCACTCGTCGCGTCGAGGCCAACCCAGCCGGCGCCCGGCACGAACACTTCGGCCCAGGCGTGCAGGTCGGTGAAGTCTTCGGCGGGGCCGGAAGGTCCATCGAGCGATTCGACGTCGCTCGTGAGTTGCACGAGATAGCCCGACACGAAGCGAGCCGCGAGCCCAAGGCGACGCAGTACGGCCACGAGCAGCCAGGCTGAGTCGCGGCAGGAGCCGAGCGCGCGGGTGATCGTTTCGTCGGGCGTCTGCACGCCGGCTTCCATGCGCACTGTGTAGTCGACATCGTCACGGATGCGGCGGTTGAGATCGACGAGGAAGTCAACGATCGGCGGGCCGTCTTCAGGGATGCTGATGTTGCGTTCAATCCAGCCGTCGACGAGCGCCGATTCGACGTCGCTGCGGTAGGGCGCGAGGCTCGCGGCAAGGTCGTCGGGGTAAGCGAAGGGGAAGCGGCTTGCGTAGTCCTCGACGAAGAAGTCGAAGGGGTTGATCACCGTCATATCAGCGACGAGGTCGACGGTGATCGAGAGCTCTTCGGCCGGGTTCGGGAACACGAGACGCGCGAGCCAGTTACCGAAGGGGTCTTGCTGCCAATTGATGAAGTGGTCGGCAGGTTCGACCGTGAGCGAGTACGAGGTCACCGGCGTGCGGCTATGCGCGGCCGGGCGCAGTCGAACGGTATGAGGGAACACCTTGACCGGCTCGTCGAAGGTGTACGTGGTTCGATGCTGAAGAGCTACCCGTATGGTCACGGGCACATTCTAGGGAGTGATGCCGTGGGGAAACCACACTGGGTTGTCAACGCCACCAGTCGTCGCTCGGCGCCACCGGAAGGTGTCGCTTGTGCCGCGAGCGCTGGTAGTAGCCCTCGATCTTTTCGGCCACCTCGTCGGCGACCTCACCGCCGGTGAGATAGGTGTCGATATCGGCGTAGCTGAGGCCAAGTTCGACCTCGTCGGGGCGACCGGGGATGCCGTCAAGAAGGTCGGCGGTCGGCACCTTGAGATAGAGCCGTTCGTTCGCGCCGAGGTGTTCGAGGAGCTGTCTCCCCTGTGATTTTGTGAGCCCCGACAGCGGTAGGAGGTCGGCAGCGCCGTCACCGAACTTGGTGAAGAAGCCGGTGACCGCTTCGGCTGCGTGGTCGGTGCCAATCACGAGCATGCGCTCGTCGCCGGCGACTGCGAATTGCGCGATCATCCGCATCCGCGCCTTGTTGTTACCGCGGGTGAAGTCAGTGAATTCGGCGTCGAAGCCCGAGCCTGTGAAGCCTTCGTCGAGGCCAACAACGGCCGGTTTGATATCAACCGTGAGCACCTCGTCAGCCTGGATGAATTCGAGGGCGAGCTGCGCATCCGCCTCATCGAGTTGCACGCCGTGCGGCAGGCGCATCGCCACAAACTTCGCCTCGGCACCCTCGGCACGAAGCTCTTCGGCCGCGAGTTGCGCGAGCCGTCCCGCGAGCGTCGAGTCTTGCCCGCCCGAGATGCCGAGCACGAAGCCGCGGGAGTGGGCGGCGCGCAGGTAGTCCTTGAGGAAGTCGATGCGGCGGCGAATCTCGGCCACCGGGTCAATCGCGGCGTTGACGCCGAGTTCACGGATGATCTGAGCCTGCTGGGTGCGCATGGCGCCGATTCTGCCACGCGCGTATCCGCGGTTCACCGTGTGCTGAGGCAATCGAAGCACTACGCCGCACCTGCGCGACCACCCGTCGGCTAGGCTTGCCCGCGGTGAGCCGGGAAGTCTGGTCGGCACGACGCCGGAGTCGATGAACTCTGCGTCGTTCGTTGTCTGACCATCCCCTGAGGACTCCATGAACCCGTCGACGTCGACGTCGCAACCCACCGCATCCTCCGAAGCTGCGTTCGCCCCGGCCACCACCGACGCAGATCGCAGCGAAGTCGCGCGCCTTAGCGCGATCATGAGCAAAGAGACGATCGGCGGTGGCCTGCTCATCGCTGCGGCCGCGCTCGGAATCGTGCTCGCGAACTCACCGCTTGCCGAGTGGTATTTCGGCCTGCGCGATAGCTACGCCGGCGTGCAGGTTGGTGAGTGGTCGTTCGAAATGTCGATCGGGCATTGGGCCGCTGACGGCTTCCTCGCCGTGTTTTTCTTTCTTGCCGGGCTCGAACTCAAGCGCGAGTTTGTCGCGGGCGACCTGCGCAAACCCTCGCGTGCGGCCATCCCGATTGTCGCGGCGTTCGGCGGTGTCGCCGTTCCTGCGCTCATCTTCGTTGCGATCAACTGGTCGAGCCCCGACACCCTGCACGGCTGGGCGATTCCGACCGCGACCGATATTGCCTTCGCCATCGCGGTGCTCGCCGTCGTCGGCTCGAAACTGCCGCTGGCACTGCGCACCTTCTTGTTGACGCTTGCGGTCGTCGATGACCTCATCGCCATCAGCATCATCGCGATCTTCTACACCTCAGCTCTGCAGCTTTGGTACCTCCTCGCCGCGATGGTGCCGCTCGCGCTCTACTGGGTCGTCGCGCACCGTCGCCGCGATCTCTTCCGCCGTGACCTCGGCGCGGCCTGGTACATGCTGCTGCCGCTGGGCCTTGTCTGCTGGATGCTCTTCTATCTCTCGGGCGTGCACGCGACGATCGCCGGGGTGCTCCTCGGATTCGCCGTGCCGGTGCGACCGCGAGGCAAAGAGGACCCATCTCTGCCGAGTCTTGCCGAGACCTTCGAGCACCGGTTCCGGCCGCTGTCGGCCGGCATCTGCGTGCCGATCTTCGCGTTCTTCTCGGCCGGCGTCTCGTTCTCGGGGCTCGGAGGTGACGGCGATGGATTGCTCGCGCCGGTCTCGCTTGGCATCATGCTCGCGCTCTTGTTGGGCAAGCCGCTCGGAATCACCTTGGCCGTGTGGCTTACGACGCGAGTGCGCGGCATCAACCTGGATACATCCATTCGTTGGCTCGACGTGTTTGCGCTGGCAACGCTGGCCGGTATTGGGTTCACGGTGTCGTTGCTCATCGCGGAGCTGTCGTTCCCTGTCGGTGACCCCTCGCACGAGCTTGCGAAGGTTGCGATCTTCATCGCTTCGGGCATCGCTGCGATCGTCGGTGGTGGGATGCTCTGGTTCCGCGGCCGCTCGCACGCCCGCGCCGGCGCCGACACCCACGCCGAGGGCTAATCCGCGCGCTTCCGCCTATTCCGCGCGTTGCAGCGTGCGGTTTAGGCGGGAGCGCGCGGTTTAGTGGTGGATGAGCGCCCCCGGCCAGACTCGAACTGGCAACCTACGGATTAGAAGGCCGGTGCTCTATCCATTGAGCTACGGAGGCATGCGGTACGAGGGTACTCGGTGTGCGGCCTGATCGGGCGTCACTAGACTGAACGGCATGAGTGCTACGAACGACCGATTGGTGTGGATCGACTGCGAGATGACCGGTCTCGAACTCGAAATCGATGAGCTCTGCGAGGTCGCGGTGTACATCACCGACTACGAACTCAACCTCATCGACGACGCCGGCCTCAGCGTGGTCATCAAGCCTTCGCAGGCTGCACTTGACCACATGGGCGACTTCGTGACGCAGATGCATACGGAATCGGGCCTCATTGACGAGATTCCGAACGGCCTCGAGCTTGAGGATGCGCAGCAGCAAGTACTCGAGTATGTGCAGCGTTTCGTTCCGGCCGCGAAATCGGCGCCGCTTGCGGGCAACACAATCGGCACCGACCGGATGTTCCTCATGCGCTACATGCCGGAGCTCGACGCGCACCTGCACTACCGCAACATCGACGTGTCGACGTTCAAGGAACTCGCTCGCCACTGGTACCCGCGCATCTACTTCAATGCGCCCGAGAAGCATGGTGGCCACCGTGCGGCAGCCGACATCCTCGAGTCGATTCGCGAGTTGCGTTACTACCGCGAGTCGATGTGCGTGCCGCAACCGGGCCCCGAGACGGCGACAGTCAAGGCACTTTCAGGCCGCATCGTCGAGGAGTTCGCGCCGCACCTCGAAGCCTGAGTTCACCTCGTCACTGAAAATGCGGTAGGCTCTCCTGGTTGACGCCAGCGGATACAAGTTCGCAGGCCGAACATGGTGGGTATAGCTCAGCTGGTAGAGCGCTTGGTTGTGGTCCAGGAGGTCGCGGGTTCAAGCCCCGTTACTCACCCCAAGTTTTAGGCCCCGACTTCCCTACATTTAGGCGGAAGTTGGGGCCAAACTCATTTGCTCGGATGCTCCTTTGAGTGCGTCTTGAGCGCAAACTTGCCAGACTGAGCCACCCACAAGGCGATCCAAACGCACTTCAACGTCGTCGAGATCGTTGTCGAAAAAGTCGGCCTATTGATCGAGCGTCATCGCCGCTGACGCATGCTGAGCATCTCTTGAACGATCGTATAGTTTGCGCTCGATGCGACTGCCAACGATGCGGCCGTGTGGCGCAGGAGGTCGTGCGGAGTGACACTTGGAAATCCCGTGTCAGCGTCCGTGCAGCGGGCCACCGCGCCTGGCACCTACGACCTCTGGTTCGAGCACTGCGCCCGGCCTCACCCCGGAGGTTGGTGATCGTGCCTCCTAGAGTGGCATCTACTACGCCACTCCGACCGATGGCAGAAGACAGCGACGACCTGGCTAATGAAGCGCGTCCCGACCCGAGCGGCCGAACCTTGCGGCCCGCTCTCCGCACCCATCTCGTTCGGCCATGTCCGGAAAAACCCCACTCAAGCCGTACGCCGCCGGTATCATCGTGAGTGTCGGCCTGCCTGGGCCATTGAGCGAGGAGGACCAACGTGGCTGAGCCATGGCTGTCCGCAGATGACATCGCCGCCCACCTCGGGGTCACCAAAGACACCGTCTACACCTGGATCGCCGAGAAGGCCATGCCCGCCCACAAAGTCGGACGCCTCTGGAAGTTCCAAGCCAGCGAGATCGACGACTGGGTGCGACGAGGTGGGGTTGCCGCCGACTCCGAACTCTCGCCGCCACGGTGAGCGCGTCACTCACTTCGAGCCCCCGCTGACACTTTGTCGGTGGCACCACATATCCTGATCCACTGCCCAAAATCGGAAGGAGGCACCAGATGAGCATTACGTCTCAGGGACACGACCGATACGCCCTCTCCTTCACCAGTGGTGCCCTCCTGGCTCGGGAGGCGGTAATCGCGGTGCCGCTCTTCCTCGAGGTTCGTGACTGGGGTCTGGTTCGAGACCGGCTCCGTTCAGAGAACTTGCTCCAGGCGCGAACCGCGTCGTCCGGATTCCGGTTGGCGCGCGAGATCGCGCAGCGATTGGCGGTGCTCACGCACCCGGAGCTGGAGTTGCTGCGAGATGCCAGCCCCAGCGAACGCGGTCACCTAATGTGGGTCGCCGCATGCCGACGCTACGCACTCATCGGCGACTTCGCGGAAGAGGTAGTACGCGAGCGCTTCCTCCTGCTCACTCCCACCTTGGGATACGACGACTTCGACAGCTTCGTTCGTGGGAAAGCGCTGTGGCACCCCGAGCTCGCAGAGGTGAAGGACTCGACGTTGCAGAAGCTCCGGTCGACCGTGTTCCGCATGCTGACCGAGGCTGGACTGCTTGCAGGCGGCGAGATCGTCCATGCGGCGCTGTCAGAGCGTGTCCGGGACGCACTCGACGCTCAGCTACCAAGCGACCTCCGCTACCTCCCGGCCCGCGACATCAAAGAGGTCTCGTTGTGACGCCCCATGAACTTTCGCGCCAGGAAGAGCATCTGTTCGCGGTGCTCAGTGGCGATCGCTTCCTGAAGATGGAGGGCTTGTCCAACGAGGTCCCGTTCTTCATCTACCCCTACGCGCCGGAGCATGCGCTTGATGTCGCGAAAGCCAAGAAGCGCGTCAAGAACCGCCTGGCAGGCAAGGGCATCGAGGTACGCGAGATCAACCTCTACGACCTGTCGATCGACGTCCTCAAGCAGCGCGGCGACTGGGACGAAGTGCTTGAGGTCGAGCCCGAATTGGACAAGGCCGAGTTCACCGAGATGTTGCAGTCCATGCTCAACCCGCAGCAGCACCTGGCTCCCGCAATCCGCGATCAGCTGGCTGAGGGCGAGTTCGACATCGTGTTCCTGACCGGGATCGGCGAGGTCTTCCCCTACATCCGGTCTCACAACGTGCTCAACAACTTGCAGAGCGTTGTGGTGGGCCGGCCGATGCTCATGTTCTTCCCCGGCCGCTACGAGCAGTCCGACACGCTCGGCTCATCGCTCGTGCTGTTTGGCAGGTTGAAGGACGATCAGTACTACCGCGCCAAGAACATTCTGGAACAGGAACCGTGACCGTCATGCAGCTCACTGAGATTTTCGCCAAGGACGTCCAGCGGCCCATCGAGGGCGTCATCAAGGCCGACGACGCCCGGCACCTGGGCACCGAGGTTGACGAGTACGTTCTGACTAACGAGGCCGCCAAGGGACTTGAGTTGCTGCTGGAGGCGTACACGAACTACACCAACGCGAACGGCGTGTGGATTTCAGGCTTCTTCGGCTCCGGTAAGTCGCACCTCTTGAAGATGCTCGCGCACCTCCTCGGCGATGTGGAGGGTGACGATTTCCCTCGCGAGCGCGTCTCGGAGAGCTTCCGCGCCAAGGCGACGGATGCCTTCCTCCCACCCCTCCTCGACAAGGCCGACCGCATCCCAGCCAAGAGCCTGTTGTTCAACATCGATCAGAAGGCCACCCTGATCAGCAAGGATCAGACCGACGCCCTCCTACGCGTGTTCGTGAAGGTCTTCGACGAGTCTCGCGGCTACTACGGCGACCAGGGACACATCGCCCACTTCGAGCGCCAGCTCGACGACGAGGGGCAACTCGATGCGTTCAAGAGCGCGTTCCAAGCTGCGTCGGGCCGGGAGTGGCTGGAGCGCCGACCGAGCTTCGGCCTTCCAACCGTGCGCAAGCAAGTCAACGAGGCATACGCCCAGATCACCGGCCTCGACGCATCTGCCGCACCCGACATCTTGAAGACCTACCAGGACACCTACTCGGTCTCGATCGAGGACTTTGCCGACGAGGTCCGCACCTGGCTAGACAAGCAGCCCGCAGGCTACCGATTGAACTTCTTCGTGGATGAGGTCGGCCAGTTCATCGGCTCGAACACGCATCTGATGCTGAACCTTCAGACGATCGCCGAGTCGCTGAACACGAAGTGCGGCGGACGGGCCTGGGTGTTCGTGACCTCCCAGGAGGACATGGACAAGGTCGTCGGCGACCGCACCAAACAGCAGGGCAACGACTTCTCGAAGATTCAGGCCCGGTTCAAGACCCGAGTGAAGCTCACCTCCGCAGACGTCGAAGAGGTCATCCGCAAGCGACTGCTGGAGAAGAACGACAAGGGCACCCAGGTGCTCGAAGCCGTCTACGCGCAGGAGTCTGCGAACTTCAAGACACTGTTCGACTTCGTCGATGGAGCGAAGACCTACCGGAACTTCACAGACGAGACCCACTTCGTCGGCACCTACCCGTTCGTGAGCTACCAGTTCCCGCTGTTCCAAGCCGCGATCGAGGGCATCTCCGACCACAACGTCTTCGAGGGCCGCAACAGTTCCGTTGGTGAGCGCTCCATGCTCGGCGTCGTCCAGCAAGTCGCCAAGGACATCGGCAATGTCGAGATCGGCACGTTGGCCACCTTCGACGCCATGTTCGCAGGCATCCGCGCGTCGTTGAAGTCCGCGGCACAGCGCTCGATTGACCGCGCCGAGCGCGACCTGCCCGACAGCGGTTCACCAGTCACCAAGCTCGCCGTGCGACTGCTCAAGGCACTGTTCCTGGTGAAATACGTCGAGAGCTTCCAGGCCACTCCGCGCAACCTGACCGTGCTCGTCTACGACCGATTCGGGCTCGATCTGCCAGCGTTGTCCAAGCAGGTCCAGGAAGCGCTGACGCTGCTGGAGACGCAGACCTACGTGCAGCGCAACGGCAATGTCTACGAGTACCTGACCAACGAAGAGCAGGTGATCGAGGAAGAGATCAAGAACGTCGAGATCGACTCCTCCGAGGTCTCTACCCGGCTGAACAAGATTCTGTCCGGCGATGTCGTCAAGACCTCGAAGCTCCGGTACGCCAAGAACGGGCAGGACTTCCCGTTAGGGTACAAGCTCGACGACCAGGCATTCGGCCAGCAACGCGAACTCTCTCTGCACTTCATCACTCCCGAGTACCCATACGGTCCGGAAGAGATTCGGATGCACTCGGCAGGCAAGGACGAGCTCCGTGTGATCCTCGCTCCCGATGACCGGGCGCTGGCCGACCTGCGGCTGCTGATCAAGACCGAAAAGTACACCAAACGCAAGCAGACCAGTTCACTCTCTCCGGTCGAGGAGCAGATTCTGCGCGCCAAGGCGACTCAAAACGCGCAGCGCGAGAAGGAGCTTGTAGAGCGAATCCGCCGCGCCGTCGGGCGAGCCGATCTCGTGATCAACGCCGCAGACCTCACATCCGGGTCGCAGGAAGCAGTCACGCGGATCACCGAGGGGTTCCAAGACCTCATCGCGCGTACCTACACGCAGCTCAGCCTGCTCGGTGGACGCACCTACAGCGAGCAGCAGGTTGCCGGGTTCGCGAACCCCGACCAAGCCGCCATGATTGACGACTCCTCAATGCACGCGCTCGCGGCCCCGGCAGATGAGGTGCTGTCGTACGTCCTGCAGCGCGACCGTCTCGGGGAGCAGATCACCGTCAAGAAGATCGTCGATCACTTCCAGGCCAAGCCCTACGGATGGGACCTCGCCTCCATCGAGTGCGTCGTCGCCTGGCTCGTCGGCACCTCGAAGATCACTCTCACGGTGGACTCGAATATCCTCAAGCGCAGCGAAATCGCGGCAGCACTGCGCAACACACAGAAGCACTCCCACGCCGTCGTCGCACCTCAGAAGACCTTCGACCAGCGCAAGGTCGCCACGCTTCGGGCCTTCTGCACGGACTTCTTCGATGAACCCGCCGTGCCGAAAGACCCGCTCGAACTGGCCCGGCACACAAGCGAGCGCCTCCGCGCCAAGAGTGAAGAACTCAAGGCGCGAGTCAGCGGCTCCAAGTACCCCTTCGTGACTCAGCTCGAAGCTCCGATCGCGCTGCTGGATTCTGTCGTGGGCAAGCCCGATGACTGGTACCTGACCGACTTCGCCGCTACCGACGACCTGCTCGACGCGAAGACAGACATCATCGACCCCATCCAAGCCTTCCTCGGCGGCGCCCAGCGCAAGATTTACGACGAGGCAAGCGAACTCCTCACGACCAACGCCAACAACCTCAACTATCTGCCCGCCGGCAGCAGCCAGGAGGTGGCCGGACTCCTCGCCGACCCGCAAGCCTTCCGTGGCAACCGGATGACCAAGTTGAAAGCCGCCGCAGTCGAGCTTGAGGCGCGCATCAGCGAGGCGCTTCTCGCGAACCGCGACGCTGCGCTCCTGGAGATCGACTCACGTTGGGCGCCCCTCCAGACCAGCACGATCTACCTCGACGCCACTGACGCCGCCAAGCGCAACGCGACCCAGAAAGTCAACACGATCCTCGACCGGATCGGTCGAGAGAGCCAGATCGCCGTCGTCCGCGAGATCGCCAACACCTTCGAGGAACACACCTACCCGACCATCCTCGACCAACTCGCCGAGAACCCCCGTCCTCGCAATGACGACACAGCGGTCTCGCCGGTTCCTGTGAAGCAGACCGTCTCGGTCAAGAGCATCAGCACCACAGGCATCCACGGCGTCCTGGAGACCGAAGACGACGTAGACCGCTACCTCGATGCGCTCCGCACCGCGCTGCTCCAGGCCCTCAACGACGACAAGCGCATCGCGCTGTAGGAGACCCCACCCATGGAAACCGCACCGCTGAAGAGCTTCGCCACATGGGCCAGGCGAGAACTCATCACCCAGGTCAGCGCCCGGCTGACCGCAGTACTCGCCCCCTCCTCACCGGAACGGGTCGAGAACCAGCGCGCAGTGGCCATGCTCGAACGCGATATGGCAGCCGCCGGAGGCGGTGCCAAGGGCAAGGACGCGATCGCCGACAAGGTCGCCTACACCTGGTTCAACCGCATCATCGCGCTCCGTTTCATGGACGCCAACGGCTACACCGGCATCGGCGTCGTCTCACCCGCTCACGGCCAGCAAGTCGGACAACCCGAGATACTCGCTGACGCCAAACGAGGCAGCATCGACCCCGCCGTCATCACCAGCAAGCGCACCCTCGACGCGATCACCGGCCTCCTCGACGGAACCCGCCCCAGCGCAGACGCCCAGGGCGAGGCCTACACACTCCTGCTTGCCGAGTACTGCCGTTACTGGAACCGCTCGATGCCGTTCATGTTCGAGCGCGAAGGTGACTACACCGAACTCCTCATCCCCGCGAACCTCCTCGCAGCAGACTCCATCCTCACGCGGGCAACCGCGGCTCTCACCGAAGAGGTCTGCCGCGAAGTCGAAGTGATCGGCTGGCTCTACCAGTTCTACATCTCTGAACGGAAAGACGAAGTCTTCACCGGATTCAAGAAGGGCCAGAAGGCCGGAGCCGCCGAAATTCCCGCTGCGACACAGCTCTTCACCCCGCGCTGGATCGTCCGCTATCTCGTTGAGAACTCCGTTGGCCGACTCTGGATGCTTAACCACCCCGAGTCCCATCTCGTCGACCAGATGGACTACTACATCGCGCCGGTCGACGACAATGCCGACTTCCTCAAGATCACCAGCCCCGAGGACCTGACGGTCATCGACCCAGCCTGCGGGTCCGGACACATGCTCACCTACGCGTTCGACCTGCTCTACGCGATCTACGAGGAGGAGGGCTACGCTCCGTCCGATATTCCGGAGCTGATCCTCGCTCACAACCTCTATGGCATCGAGATCGACCCACGTGCCGGAGCGCTGGCAGCGTTCGCACTCACCATGAAGGCGCGCGCCAAGCAGCGCACGTTCTTCGGCCAGCAGGTCCAGCCGAACATCTGCGTGCTTGAACCGATCTCGTTCAGCCCTGACGAGTTGGACTACATCATCACCGCGGATGGCGACAAGCACGCAGAGGAACTGTTCTGGAACCAGTTCGCCGGAGCCGACACCCTCGGGTCACTCATCCAGCCCGATCCCGATCTGACCGTCCGACTCGGCCAACACCTCGCGACGCTCCACGACGAAGGCGACATCCTCCGCGCCGATTCGATCGAGCGGGCCCAGCAGACGATCCGACAGGCGGAGTTCTTGTCCGCTCGTTATTGCCTCCTCGTTGCGAATCCCCCCTACATGGATGCTCGCAACATGGGCGGGGCTCTGTATGACTTCGTAGTAGAGCACTTTCCGAAAGCATTCACTGGGATAGACCTCGCCTTCGTGCTTCGGTCGCGTTCACTAGTACAGCCGATGGGTTACCTTGCGCTTCTGAACATGGATAGTTGGCTCGGGAACGTCGAATGTGCGGAGTTCCGAGATGTCGTCCGTGAGACATTGTCTCCCCGAATACTTCTCCATCTCGGGCCGCGCGCATTCCCCGAGATCGCAGGTGAAGTCGTCCAGGTCTCTGCCACGCTCTTCCAAAATGCCGCCCCAGGCTCCGCGAAGAGCATCTTCATCGCCGCCACCGGAGGAGCTACCACGGATGCAAAGGTGGCGCAGTTCCGGGACTCGTCTCGGCACTACGGGCACACGCTTGACTGGTTCGATGTCTTTCCGGGCCGGGTTTTCACCCCGTATGCGGCATCCGAAAGCGCACACAGCACGTTTGCCTCAGCATCGGCAATGAGTTCGATCGCTGAGGTCCGCACAGGACTCCAGACCGGAGACAACTCCCGGTTCCTACGCCAATGGTTTGAGGTCTCCTATTCCAACGTTCGTGTCGATGGTCTTGGCGACAACTCACGCTGGGTGCCGTACGTGAAGTCAAGTTCACCGACTCGATGGTTCGCACGCGAGGACCTGGTCGTTGACTGGCGGGGCGACGGTGCCGAGATTCGAGCGCATCCGAGTTCCGTGGTTCGAAACTCAACGTACTACTTTCGGCCTGGCCTTTCCTACGGTGGGCTCGCGGGGAATCTCAAGGCGCGCCTTGTTTCAACGGACACCATCTTCGATCAGAAGAACTCGATGGTATTCCCGGTTGGGGCAACCACGATAGAGCAACTGCTCGCGCTCATGAACAGCCCGGCCTTCGAGGTTTTGGCGCGGCTCGTTTCGCCAAAGGGTTTCGGCGTTGGTACGCTCTCCCAGCTCCCGATCCCGAAGGAGACGCTGGCAGCGCCGCGCATCGAAGCGATCGCGCAGCAAGCGATCGAGTTGTCACGGGCAACTTTTGATCGGTCGGAGATATCTCGCGGGTTCGTTGGTCTCGACTCGATCTTCATGGGTGCTGAGAGGCATCCCTTACTTCGGTTCAGCGTGAGATCCATGCAGGAGATGGATGCCCGGATTCAGAGCGAGCTGAGAGACATCGAGACCGAGAATGCTCGTATATTCCAAGCGGCCCTGCTCGCTGTCGCTGACTGGTCGCCAGCGGAGGTACCGCTCGCGCCGCCGTACTCAGAAGCGTCAGTCGTGCGGGACCTGGTCTCGTATGCGATCGGCTGCATGTTCGGTCGGTACAGCCTCGACGAACCCGGCCTGATTCTCGCTGACCAGGGCGCCACGCTGCAGGACTACCTCGCCAAGGTGCCACAGCCGACGTTCGTTCCTGATGCGGACAACGTGCTGCCGATCGTTGATGGTGACTGGTTCGAGGACGACATTGTGGCGAGGTTCCGCCAGTTCCTGCGGGTGGCGTTCGGCGAGGAGCACTTCGAGGAGAATCTGCGTTTCGTTGAGGAGTCGCTCGGCGTCAAGGCTCTGCGGGAGTACTTCGTTACCCGTGCCGGACGATCCAAGTTCTACGACGATCACGTGAAGCGTTATAAGAAGCGCCCGATCTACTGGCTGTTCTCCAGCCCGAAGGGCTCGTTCAACGCGTTGATCTACATGCACCGCTACACGCCGTCTACGGTCTCGACGGTTCTGAACGAGTACCTGCGGGAGTTTGAGTCGAAGCTGGAGGCGAACCTTCAGCACCAGGTGCGTCTCACCGCCGGGGACGGTACGCCTCGCGAGAAGGCAGCGGCGCTCAAGGAAGCCGAGCGGCTCCGCAAGGTGCTGGTGGAACTCAGCGAGTACGAGCATGACGTGCTCTACCCGCTTGCGTCTCAGCAGGTCTCCATCGATCTCGACGATGGGGTGAAGGCCAACTATCCCAAGTTCTACCCGGCCCTCAAGAAGATCGCAGGGTTGGAGGCTACCGATGACTGAGATCGCTCGGAGCAGCGGGGAGGCAGAGCGAGACCTGCTCGCTCGCGCCTCTGAGGTGATCGAGGAGGGGCAGGCTGCGGTTGCTCGTCAAGCCAACCTTGCCCTCACGGTGACCTTCTGGCGGCTCGGCCGCCTCGTCAGCGAGGAGGTGCTCGGCTCGGAGCGAGCCGCCTACGGGGAGCAGATTGTCGTCTCACTGGGACGACAGTTGGTGAAGCAGTACGGGCGCTCGTACGAGGAGAAAAACCTCCGCCGCATGATCCAGTTTGCCCAGCAGTTCCCTGACGAGCAGATTGTCGTCTCGCTGGGACGACAATTGAGCTGGACCCACTTCCGGGCGCTGCTTCCCCTGAAAACAGCCGAGGCCAGAGCCTTCTACGCGCAGGAGGCCATGAGCCAGGGGCTGAGCGTCCGCGGCCTGCGGCAGCTGATCGCGCGGAAGGGCTACGAGCGCCGCGAGATCGCCAACGCGCAGATCGTTGGCGAGACCGCTGTCCCGCGAGATGTGTTCCGCGACCCCTACCTGCTGGACTTCCTCGGCCTGGAAGACACCTTCCTCGAACGCGACCTTGAAGCCGCGATCATCCAGGACATGGAGGCATTCCTGCTCGAAGCGGGGAACGGCTTCGCCTTCGTCGAACGACACAAGCGAATGATCATCGACGACGATGACTACCACCTGGACCTGCTCTTCTTCAGTCGGCCTCTGCGACACCTCGTCGCCGTCGAACTGAAGATCGGCAAGTTCAAGGCCGCTTACGAGGGCCAGATGAAGCTCTATCTGAAGTGGCTCGACCGCTACGAACGCAGGGAGGGCGAGGAGTCGCCGATCGGCCTGATTCTCTGTACTGCGGCGAGCCGCGAGCAGATCGAACTACTGGAGATGCACAAGGACGGAATCGTGGTGGCGGAGTACTGGACGGCGCTGCCGCCGAAGGCTGAGCTTCAGGCCCGCATCCAGCAGATTTATGAGGCAGCAGCCGAGCGGGTCGCAAGGCGCGAGCTCGAAGCTTCCTCAGAACGGGAGGACGACGAATGAGTTCACTCAGCGCTGTCCTGCCTCACCTGGAGCAGAGGTTCGATTCACAGCGCCTGGTCTTCTGGCACGACGCAGACGGTGAGTACGCCGCCGAGCTTGACGCGCTTGATCTCAGCGGCGTGACCATCGTGCGGGTCGAGAACAACGAGTATGCCGTGAAGAACCGCGTGCTCCACGACGAGCCAGCGGGCAAGTTTCTCCTGTACCGAGGCGCTCCTGTTCCTCCGGGTACTGGGAACTGGCTGCTTGATCTTGAGCTTGCCTACGGGGTCTTCACCGCTGACCGGACCGCGCTTGTGAGCCAGGACCTTGGCCTCAGCGGTAGCGGGATCGATGAGGTGGTGCGAGAGCACGAGAAGTTTTTCCGCGTCGCCAAGCGAGTCCAGAGTCTCAAGGCGCTCCTCGCGACCGACGATGACGCCGACAGGTTGCAAGCGAAGATGTCGGCGGTGGTGCTCGGCCAGCGCGAGCACAGCATGCTAGAGCTCACGCGCGCATTGCTGATCGAGAACGCACGCGGGGCGCACACCAAATACGACGCGCTGGCCGAGCAGAGCCTCGACGGTTTCCACTGGGCCGGTGTTGCCAAGGTTTATGGCTACGAAGCAAGTGAGCCCAGCGTCGACGACTTCGTACTGTGGATGTTCCGCCAGGCAATCAACGGGTTCGCGTCGGACACGCCCGGAGCCCTGCGCAACATCCAGCTCGACTTCGCGAGCCTGCGCAACGACCGACGCAGCGCCGATGCGCTCGCCACGTTGGCTCGGCACGCAGCGGAGAGCCTCGACTACGCCAGCAGCATCGAGAATGCCGAACTGCCTGAACTTGTGGGCAACGATCTCTTTGAGGACGTGGAGCGCAAGATCATCAGCGCGCTCACGCAGGCGATCGTCGAGCGGACAATGAGCGCACGCGAGGTTTCCGAGACGATCCGTGCCCGACAGAGCAGCATCTGGGTTGATCGATACCGGGAACTCTACGCCGCGCTCGCCGCTGCCTCCGACCTGCTGAGCGAGCTCGCGACTGCAAGATTCGAGATCGCGTCGTTCGATGACGGACTCGACCGGTACCGCAAGCACTGGTTCCGCATCGACCAGCTGTACCGACAGTTTCACTTTGCCGCCCGCACAACCGAGTACGCAGGCCCTCTCGAAGCGCTCCGGGTCGAGGTGGAGAAGCACTACGCGAACCGATACCTCTACGAGCTCGGCAACGCCTGGCAACAGCAGGTCGATGCCGTGACTGACTGGCGATCAGTCGCACTCCGCCCGCAGACAAGGTTCTTCACCGATCACGTCGAGCCCATCATCAGGAAGGTCAACCGGAAGGCCGTCGTCATCATCTCCGATGCGCTGCGCTACGAGGTCGCCGAAGAATTGGGTTCACGTATCCGCCAGGAAGACCGCTTCGACGCGGAACTCGACGCGATGCTGGGTGTGCTTCCGAGCTACACACAACTCGGTATGGCCGCCCTGCTTCCGCACAAGACGCTGGCCCACTCGCACGATGGCGACCCGGTGCTCGTTGACGGCCAGCGTTCCGACGGGACAGGGAACCGCAACAAGGTGCTGGCTCCGGTGGACGGGTTCGCGATCCAGGCCGAGGACGTCCTCGCTATGCCGCGTGGCGAGCTGCGCGAACTCTATGGCGCGCACCAGGTGTTGTACGTGTACCACGACCGGATCGACGCTGCAGGCGACAAGGCCCGCACCGAACGTCAGGTGTTCGAGGCCGCCAACGACGCGCTGCGCGAACTGGTCGACATCATCAAGCGACTGACGAACGCGAACGCCACGAACATCCTGGTGACTGCTGACCACGGCTTCCTCTACCAGGACACCGCGCTTGCCGATGCCTCCTACCTCTCGACCAAGCCGCAGGGCGACGAGCTCGTCGTGACAAACCGTCGATACGTGCTCGGCCGGGGACTCAAGGATAATCCCGCGTTCCGGAAGTTCGAGCCTGAACAGCTCGGGCTCAGCAGCGACCTTGAGGTGCAGCTTCCCAAGTCGATCCATCGACTCAAGCTGCCGGGCGCGGGCTCCCGGTTCGTCCACGGCGGCGCCGCACTCCAGGAGGTCGTCGTTCCGATACTCACCGTCAACAAGAAACGCAAGAGTGACACTCGGCCCGTCAACGTCGAAGTACTGCCCGAGACGGACAAGATCACCACCGGCCAGCTCGTCGTGAAGCTCTTCCAGTCCGAACCGGTCGGCGAGAAGGTTCAGGCCCGCACACTACGGGCTGGCCTCTACGTCGGCGAGACCCTGATCTCGAATCAGCCCGAGCTGCTCTTCGACCAGCCTTCCGACGACAAGCGCGACCGCTATCAGAGTGCACGGATGCTCCTCAGCCAGGACGCCAACGAGTTCAACAACCGCACGGTCGAGTTCCGACTCGAAGAGCAGATACCCAACACCACCCAGTGGCGCGTCTACCAGCGGGCTCAGTACCTGCTCAAGCGCTCGTTCATATCGGACTTCGATTTCTAAGGAAGCAGCAGCCATGACGGACACCGAGAGCCGCCCCGGCGAGGAACGCAACGCCGAGCCGGGCACACCGCAGCAGAGCGACCTTGATTACAAGATCAACCTGCTCTTCGGCGGCTCCGTCGTCCGCAAAGACCTCGTGAAGGCCGTCAAAGGCAACGCGATCGTCCCCTCCTACGTGCTGGAGTACCTGCTCGGCCAGTACGCCGCCTCTGACGACGAAGCAACCATCCAGGCGGGAATTGACGCGGTGCGCAAAATTCTCGCCGACCACTACGTGCACCGCAACGAGTCAGAACTGGTGAAATCCACCATCCGGGAGAAGGGTCGCCACCGGATCATCGACAAGGTCTCCGTGACCCTGAACGACAAGCAGGACGTGTACCAAGCCTCGTTCGCCAACCTCGGGATCAACGGCGTGATCGTCGAACCCGCGACGGTGAAGGCGAACCCAAAGCTGCTGGTCGGCGGCGTGTGGTGCATCTGCGACATCGAGTACTTCCACAGCGACGACACCCGCGTCGTGCCTTGGATACTGGGAAGCCTGAAGCCCATCCAGATGTCAAGCTTCGACTACGAGGGCTATCTCGCATCACGGAAGGGGTTCAACACCGAAGAGTGGATCGATTTGCTGATCCAATCCATCGGGTTCAACCCTGAGCTGTTCGGACGACGGGCCAAGCTGCTGCAACTCGTCCGTCTCATCCCGTTCGTCGAGCGGAACTACAACCTGGTTGAGTTGGGGCCTAAAGGCACCGGAAAGTCCCATATCTACTCCGAGTTCTCGCCCCACGGAATGCTGATCTCTGGTGGCGAGGTCACCGTCCCGAAGCTCTTCGTGAACAACGCCAACGGCCGCATCGGTCTGGTCGGCTACTGGGACGTGGTGGCGTTCGACGAGTTCGCCGGCAAGAAGAAGCGCACCGACAAGGCGCTCGTCGACATCATGAAGAACTACATGGCGAACAAGTCGTTCTCCCGTGGCGTCGAGACCCTCGGAGCTGAAGCGTCGATGGTGTTCGTGGGCAACACCTCGCACAACGTGCCCTACATGCTCAAGCACTCTGACCTGTTCGACGAACTGCCGGAGGCGTACCACGACTCCGCCTACCTCGACCGCCTCCACTTCTACATCCCCGGTTGGGAGGTAGACACGATCCGCAGCGAGATGTTCTCCTCCGGGTACGGATTCGTCGTCGACTACATCGCCGAAGTGCTCCGATCTATGCGGAACACCGATTACTCCGACCGCTACCAGCAACACTTCACGCTCGGATCCGACATCTCCACACGAGACCGAGACGGCATCCACAAGACCTTCTCTGGCCTGATGAAGCTCATCTTCCCGGGCGGCGAGGCCACGCAAGAAGAGATCGAGGAACTGCTGCGCTTCGCCGTGGAAGGACGCAAGCGCGTCAAGGACCAGATTCTTCGGATCGACACCACAATGGCCGCCGTCAACTTCGGCTACTCCGACAAGACCGGCACCTGGCGTGGCGTCACCACGTTGGAAGAGGACGAGTACCCCGACTACTACCAGGCTCGCCGCGCCGAGGCCGAGGGCGAAGTAGAGTCGTCGACGGAGCCTGGGTCCGCGCAAGCAGAGGTCGCAGTTGCGGCTCCAGTTGCTCCCGAGGCGGCGGCGCCCCTGTTCGAAGGGCACCGCGAGTTCCAAGAGAACCAGCGTGGAGTCTCGTACGAGACGCTGCTCATGCCCTACCTGCGCGATGCCACCAACATCACCATCATCGACCCCTACATCCGGCTCCCGCACCAGGGACGTAACTTGGCCGATCTGCTGGCCCTGCTCGCGGCGGCCAAGGATCCTGCCGACGAGATCGCGGTGACGCTGGTGACCAAGGAGGACCGCGGCGAGTACGCCCAGCAGCACCTCTTCATGCTGAAGGACATCCAAGACAGCGCCGCCACCGTCGGCATCCAGTTCACCGTCACCTGGGACGAGACCATCCACGACAGGTCGATCCGCACCGACCATGGGTGGAAGCTTCTCCTCGGGCGGGGGCTCGACATCTTCCAGAAGGGCTCCGGTAGCCAGTTCGACCTCGGCTCCCGCCGCCAGGAGTTCCGCCAGGTCTTCGCCTTCGGCATCACCTACATCAACGAGCAAGAGGGGGCCCGATGACAACAACGAACACCGCAACGGAGTCGGAGGATGACGCCAAGGGCCTCCTCGTCATCGGTGGCACGGTGAAAGAGATCATCACGACATCCGAGCCGAAATTGGTCCGGGAACATCTGGGTTCGCTGCTGCAAGTGAAGAACCTCGTCGTCCTTCTTGGCTCTGGCGCGTCGTTCCACTTGGGCTCTCCAAAGACGCGAGACCTGTCCAATGAGCAGGTACTTGGGCTCATCAGGGAGGCTGGCGGTGAACCAACGGAGGAACACCAATCGCTCCTTGCCACGATCAATCCCACCGACAGCGGTGATCTAGAAAAGCTCCTGAACGGACTCCAGCTTGCCGCATCGCTTGCGACGCAAGCTGGCCAGGACTCGGTGACGCTCGGTTCGGGGGCGGACGCCAAGTCCTACCCGAAGAAGCAGGTCGATGCCTTGCGACAACAGATCAACCGGGCGCTCGCCGAAGCATGCCGTCTGCCGAAACCCGGCAAGCCGTTGGACGCACCGTTCGATTCCGACCCACTGCTTGCGCACCGGACGTTCCTCTCCCGAATCATCCGTAGTCGTCGCGTCAATCTGCCAAGGCCACAAGTCTTCACCACGAACTACGACCTGGTCATTGAGAGCGCCCTCGATCAACTCGGATATCCGTACATCGACGGCTTCAGCGGGACGGTCGAACGTCGCCTCAACCTCGCGTTCTACGGACTTGACTTCCACCGAGTCGAAACGACGACGCAATCGGTGCTGGCGCGCGCTGAGGGGGCCATCTATCTGCACAAGGTCCACGGCAGTCTCAACTGGCGATCGTCCAGCGACAAGGATCGGTTGACCGGACTTGAGTCACTAGAGGTGAGACACAGCAACGCCTTCCCCGAAGACGACCAGCTGGTGTTGATCTACCCGACTTCAGCGAAGGAGGGTGACACCCTCGCATACCCGTACTCAGACCTCCTTCGGCTACTGGGTGATGCTGTACAGCAGGAAGACACCGCAGTAATCGTCGTTGGCTACGGATTCGCCGACCCGCACATCAACCGTCTACTTCTCCGCAGCCTTGCCACGAACTCCGCTCTCAATGTGCTGGTGGCTGATCCCTTCGCGGTGCTTGAAGACGCAGACATCTCCTCGCTAACGTCGGACTCTCTCCAGCAGCACCTCAGCGATCTCGACGTTACGCCGAAGAAAACGGCAATCGCTGCCCTCGCTACCTCCAGTGACTCCCGCATTTCCGTACTCACTGGCGAGTACGGCAAGTTCACGGAGCTTTCCCGCCTCCTACCGGGATCATCCCAGTTGGGCGATACACCCACGGCCGTTACAGCACTGATCGAGGCGCTTGAGCAAGCTGCGCGTGACGGCAACTTGCCAGCCTCGGGAGTGAAGTCCAATGACTGAGACCGGCATTATCGGACGTGTAATCGACGTCCGCAGCACGACGATCCGAGTCGCGCTGGACGTTGGATCGAAGGGCTTCACGAAGGTGGGTCCTGACGGTCTCCAGACCGTCGGTGTGGTGAACTCCTACATAACGGTACCTGCTGGCGCGCATCGCGTTGTTGGCATCGTCAGCGGCGTCTACATCAGCGGGAGAGACGACCAAAAGGTAAAGGCACCTCTCCTTAGCCAGGACGACACGGCAGCCTATGAACTTGAAGCGACGGTGGTAGGCCGCTTCGAGAACGACTGCTTCAAGTCTGGGCTGACTGGATACCCTCCGCTTCACGCGCCAGTGCAGGCAGCCACGCCTGGCGAAGTGAAGAACATCTTTCTCTCCAAGGGCGGCCCGTCGCTTCGTATTGGCACTTCGGCGGTGGCCGCTGAGCAGGCTGTTCACCTTGATGCCAACCTGCTCCTCGGTCATCACTGTGCTGTTGTCGGCTCCACGGGCTCCGGCAAGTCCTGCACTGTCGCCGCCATCATTGATGGGCTATTGGATCACGGAATCCCCAATGGGCATATCGTCATCTTCGATATCAACGGAGAGTACGCACAGTCCTTCGGGTCTTCTACGCCTCGGGGCAAGAAGACTCGGCCGCTGGTGCTCGGCCCCAAGCCGGGGACGGACTCCGGACTCTTCCTACCGCACTGGTTCATGAACAACGAGGAGCACATGAGCCTCCTCAAGGCCAGCGAAGGTGTTCAAGCTCCCGTGCTCCAGCGGTCCATAGCTGATGCGCGAGTAGCTGGAGCCTCAACGAATTTGGACTTGCTCCGTCTGCAGAACCTGCTCAGTTCTATGGGGATCATCGAAGGAGCCTTCAGTAACACCAAGAGTGGCTCAGATACGACCTTCGCCCAGCTCGACGGTATGACCAACCTGGTCAATGGCCAGCTTGGTCAAGCAAGTGTGTGTTCTGCGCAATGGTCGCAAATAAAGGTGATTCTCGATGCTGGTACGCCTCAGGCCTCCGTGTCGAATGTCCAGTGGACGCCACTAACAGCACCTCAACGCGACATCCTTGCGAGGATGTTTGTCGCCATCCGGAAAGAGATCTCGGCTGCTTTCGGCGCGCTCGGCATGGGTAGCGCTCAAGCAGCGCCTGACTTCGACGCGCCTGTGTACTACTCGCTCCAGGAGCTGTGCGACTTTTTCCTCCCAAACCGAATTCAGATGGAGCAGGCGAATGACAGCAAGATCGCTGGCTACGTCGCGACACTACAGATGCGCCTGAGTCGGCTACTCGCCGATGGTCGCTACGACTTCATAACGCGGGTCGAAAAGCACGACGACCCCCTCGGAACTTATCTCAAGGCGCTCCTGGGCGTCGACCCAACAAACGACAACGCGGCTTCCGACTGGCCTGCAACGTCCCACCATCGTGCGCAGAGCGCCACACATGGCGATGGTCCGTCTGTGACAATCTTCGACCTCAGTCTCGTCGCTAACGACGTCCTGGAGAGCGTCACCGCGCTATTGGGTCGAATCCTCTTTGACTTCGCAGTTCGGAGCCATCCGCGTGCTGAGCACCCGGTCATGTTGGTGCTCGAAGAAGCACACCGCTTCATACCGTCCCGGCTAGATTCCACCGGTGGGGTGAATCGCTCAGCGGTCATCTTCGAACGCATCGCGAAGGAAGGCCGCAAGTTTGGGCTCTCACTTCTGCTCGCAAGTCAGCGTCCGAGCGAACTCAGTGAAACCGTCGTTGCCCAATGCGGGACCGTCATCGCGCACAGGCTCACCCACGAGGCCGACCAGCGGTTGCTCCGTCACGCAACAGCTCTTAGTTCCCGCGCGCTACTTGAACAGCTGCCAAGCCTCGCGCAACAACACGCTCTCGTCACTGGTGTCAGCACCGGGGTGCCAGTTGCTGTTCGCGTCCGCGATGTTCAGAACCCGCCGAAGAGTGACGATCCGAAGTTCATCGACATCTGGAGCGATGCCCAAAGGCTCGCGACCCTTCCAGATCACATCGACACCGTGGTTCGAGACTGGCAGGGGGACGTAGGCTCAGTTGCGCCATAGAGCGGAATCGACTTACGTGGCAAGTAGGCTCACCCGGTCACCACGCACACACCTGAGCGCCGCGCAGGCTTGAAGAGGTAGCACACGGTTGCCGAGCGCGGTGATCTGCTGGTTATGCGTCAGGTCATCGGCGCCGGTGACCCATTCGGTGGGCAGGCCCATCAGCCACTCCACGAACGCGGGTGCCGGGCGGGGGCCGTCGGTGTCGTTCAGGAGGGCCGGTGCGGGCGCTGACCGTCCGGCCTGACTCGTGCCACTTGACGTGAATCTGGTGGGTTGGTTCGCGTTTGCGCTGGTCAAAGAGGTGGCGGCGCTCGGATTGACACACCCCGCTGCTGGGTAGGCTGGCTGGTCGTGGTGTTCGTGCGTGACGTCCCGGGCCGGTTAGGGAGCACGGAAGTGCAGATCGCGGAGCGCGGGCAGGCCGTGAAGTGGTGGTGGAGCAGTCGGGACGGCTCCGTCAGAGGCTTTCCTGGCGGTGCTGGTGGCCCAGGCTCGTCCTGGAGGTAGCGGGCTACGGTCAGGGCAGCCAACACGATGGCGAGGTGGGCGTCGATGGCTTCGCGGGGGTGTCCAAGACCGACGGGCGGGCACTGGCGGTCTTTACCGGCTCTTCCCAGATGAGGGTGTAGAGCGGCTGTGAGGT
>NZ_RQVS01000016.1 GCF_003865375.1 Gulosibacter macacae
TTTATGGCCGGTAACCCCCAATTGCGGAGCGCGATCAGCGGAGGATGCGGGATTCGAACCCCCGCGAAGCACCGGTTCGCGGCCCCCTGGCCCAACGCAGCCATCTCTAGAACTCAGCGGAGGATAGGGGATTCGAATCCCCACGAAGCACCGCTTCGTGGCCCCCGGCCCAACGCCACCATCTCAAGTACTCAGCGGAGGATGCGGGATTCGAACCCGCGAGGGCTTGCACCCAACACGCTTTCCAAGCGTGCGCCATAGGCCACTAGGCGAATCCTCCAGGCACCGCAATTGCTCGCGGCACGAATAGCAAGCATACCGGCATTCAGGCCGGATGCACGCCCCAAGCTATGCGTTGCGACGGCGCACGAAGAACGTGCCGCCAACAAGCACGAGCGCCAGTCCCGCAGCGAGCAGGCCCGATGCATCCTCAGCACCGGTCGCAGCCAGGCTCGGTGCGTTCGGCTTTGACGCACTCGGCGTCGGCTCGTCCGGGCTTACTGAAGTCGTGTCGAGACTGCCGGCCGGCGTCGAACTGCGGGGTGATTCGGGCGTCGACGGTACGCGGCCCGGCTCAGCGGGCACGATGCCGGGAGCCTCGGGCGCCACGACCGGCGGAGTGACGACCTCGCTCGGTGACGGTTCGATGATGGGCGTGCCGGGCGTTGTCGTGTCGATCGGATCGCCGTCGCCAGTGCCATCCTCGGTGCCGTCGCCAGAGCCGTCGCCAGTGCCCGTGCCGTCGCCAGTGCCAGTGCCCT
Source organism: Gulosibacter macacae (assembly GCF_003865375.1). GTDB lineage: Bacteria > Actinomycetota > Actinomycetes > Actinomycetales > Microbacteriaceae > Gulosibacter > Gulosibacter macacae. The sequence continues at coordinate 762 of NZ_RQVS01000016.1, forward strand.
CAGTCGGGTCCGTCACCGGGCTACCCGTGCCATCCGTCGGCGGATCACCGGGTACGGGATTACCGACGATCGGCTCACCGGTATCGGGCAGATCATCCGCGGGCTGCGTCGGGTTGACCGGCTCGAGCGTCGTACCGGTACCACCGACTCCGCGAGTGGAGTCCCCGGTCGCGAGCCCCGTTCCGGGCGCGGGCGCGACGGGCGGCTGCTCGACAGCCGGCCCAGCGGGCTGCTCGACGGGCTGCTCGACCGGCGCCGGGTCGGTGACCGGCGCATCCGCGCCAACTTCGGTCGCAAACGAAGGAACTGCGGTTGCAAACACGAGCGCCCCGGAACCAGCGAGCGCGACGAGCGCTCCGGCACCGCGTTTGATGCTTCCGCGCATCCTGGCCCCCTCAGGCAAATCAAGCTGTGATTACGTGCGAAACTACGTCTCCGAAGCGTATCGCTTTGGCTACGATTTCGAAACGATCTTGAGGATGAGTTCGCCCGAGTTTCACTCGAACGCTCCCCCAACCAACTCGCAGCAGGCCCTAGCCGTGACGAATGATCGTCGTATTTCGTCCGAGTCGCTGCCGCGGGTTCCGCGAATTATCGCCCTGGATGCGTGACCGCTCAGTACCCTTCACCGAGCCCGCCGGCCGGTCGAAGCCCTGCACCTCAGCGATATCGCTCGAGGTCTTGCGCTCATATTCGAAGCGCTTATCGGTGTTGCGATAGCGCAGGTAGATGAGCGTGTAGAAACCGATGCCGGCGGCCGGTCCCATGGCAAGCAGAAACAGAATGCCGTCGGAGTTGCTGCTGCTTGCCGCGAGCACGCTGGTCGCCTGCGTCGCCATTTCACTGACCATGAGAGCAAACATGTCGACCTCCTATGAAATCGCGAGCCAGGCGAGCGTGCCGCCGATGATGGTGCCGACGATGCCGATCACGGTCGAGATGCCAATGAGTCGGCCCTGCCGCACCGGCACGCTGCCCATGGTGGTGCCCGTGCGACCGTTCACGGCCACATAGTGGGTGAGTCCGGCTCCCGAACCCTTCGTTTGGTAGTAGCTGTAGAGCCACACCGGAACGTAGAGCGAGACCCAGCGTGTGCCCTGTAATTGCAGCGTCTCGGTCTCCCAGCGCACTCCGCGGTTGTATTGCGTCGTGAGCTCGTTTGCCCGGTTGCGGCCGATTGAAAGCACTCGCTCGCTCGCATCCCCACCCATGTGGTCAACTTCGCGGTCGCGACGCTCTGAGGTGTAGCCACGCAGGTAGTTCGCGTTGTAGGCGACCGCCTCTTTCACATCGAACGGCAAGATCGCGTTGATGATGTTGTTCGTGTTCTTGCTCGTGTCTTGATCGGCTCGTGCGCCCGACGATTCGATCATGATGTCGTCGACGTGCAGATCGAACGCGCGCCCGAGGTGGAAGACATCGGCGTCGTAGAGCTGCACCTGGCGGTCGCCGCGCTTGACCATGTACGAGCGCCGCAAGATTTCGCCGTGGCCCTCATAGGTGACATGCGCATTCGCATCGATGGTGACGAACGGCAGGTAGACGCCGACGACCTCGGTCGGTGCGAACTCTTTCACGAAGGTGGGATGCGCAAAAAAGCGCCGCTTCTTCACGAACTCATCGATGCTCGCGATGGCCTGCTCGCGCGGCACCTTGAACGGCAAGAGGCCATCGGGCACCGCACCGTTCGGGATCTGCGTGTTCACCGAGAGCGTCTGTCGGCACCAGTGGCATCGCGATTGCAGCGCTTCAGCGGTGTTCACGATCACTTCAGAACCGCAAGCCTGGCATTTGAGCGTGAGCACATCCTTGGTTGATTCTTGGATGTTGCCCGCGCCCGACGCGATGGTCGTACCGCGCAATTGCGAGATATCGGTGTCGAGTCCGAACTGCTGTTCGAGCGAAGCTTCGTTCCACTCGTGGCGACAGAAGTGACAGACGAGCATCCCGCTGCCGACGCGTAGCGACACTTCCGTCGAACCGCATCGCGGACACTTGTTCAGGCCATCGCTGCGACCCGACGAGGTGTCGATGATGTTGATATCGGGGCCAGACTGGCCCGGAAATTGCCCGGGCGCCTGCTGCTGCGGCGTGCTTCCGGGGGCCGGCGGCGGCGCCTGGGGAATTGTGTACGAATCCCCAGGCACGGCCGGTGGCTGATAGTCGGGCGGCGTGCCCTGACCGGTCGCCTGATCCACCCAGTCCTGCGCACTCTTCGGCAGATTGGAGCGGAACTGACGATAGGCCTCCGAGTCCTGCCAATCGCCGAGGCCGAACGGCAGCTTGCCGTTACTCATCGGCACTCCTTTCGTGGCAGCAACACGGATGCATTACTCGAGGCCGAGTGCGCGGCGCTTGGCGGCCTCGTAGTCGTCTTCGGTAATGAGGCCCTGGTCGAGCATCTCCTTGAACTTCGCAAGCTGCGCCACCGGGTCGGCGGGTGCCGGAGCGGCAGGCTGCGCCTGCTGCGGCGGCATACCCTGCTGGGGCGCGCCCTGCTGCTGCCACTGCTGCGGAGGCTGCTGCTGACCCTGCTGGAACGGGTTTTGGTAGGGCGCCTGCTGGCCGCTCTGCTGGAAGTTGACCGCGGCGCCGGCCGCGTTCATCCCCATACCCATCATGGCGATATCGGCACCGCCACCGTTCTGACCGGCAGCTTCGAAGCCACGCGCCATCGACTGCTGCAGGAAGGACTGCCCGCGGCTACCCGAGAGCGCATCGGCCTTCTGGGCGTCGGCGAGAAGTGCGCGGGTGGTCTCGTCGTATTCGATCGATTGGATGGCCACCGACTGAATGATCAGACCGCGCTGCGAGGCCCACTGATAGCCCTGCTCGACCGCTGCCGAGAGCGATTGCGCAAAGCCGAGTGAGTCACCCTGGATGCGGGCCATGCGGTTGCCCTTGTTCGGGTCGTTCGTGTAGTTCGAGAATGCCGGGGCGAGCGACGACACCACCTCGTTGAAGAGCTGGGTTGCGGCGTCGTTGTCGAAGTCGCTGAAGTCGAAGACGCGAGCGTCGGCGCTGAGGTAGGTGAGCGGCACGAACTGCTTCGCGAACAGGATGGGGTCAATGATGCGCAGCGTGTAGGTACCGCGGGTGATCGCACCGACCTGGGCGCCGAGGTAGGCGTCATCCCAGTAGATTTCGGACTGCGTGCCGAAGCGGTTGTTCGGGATTTCCTTGAGGTTGACGTAGAACGCCAGCTGCTGCGAGCCGGGGCGGCCACCGTACTTGAAGCGCTCCCACGACTGCGTGATCGTCGAGGCGACGAAGCCGCCACCGGTGAAGATCGACTGCGAGTTAACGTCATCGGCGCTGTAGGTGTAGCCACCGGGCTGTGCGATGAAGCCGGTGATCTGGCCATCTTGCACGGTGAGGAGGCCATAGCCCTCGGGCACGACGATCTTCGAACCGTTCGTGATGATGTTTTCGCTGCCGCGCACGTTCGAGCCGCGGCCACGGTTCTGACCGCTCTGCACCGCGGGGAAGATTGCCGCGGTGGGCGCGAGTCCTGCCGGTGGTTCGAGGAAGTCGACCCACTGGTCGGCGAACATGCCGCCGATTGCGCCTGCGAATGCCTGGATGAAGCCCATGACTGCCCTTCCGTAGTGCGCGATCCTGCATCGCGCGGGAGTAGATCGACTACGTCGCTTTCATCCTAGGGATGCGAAGCCTCTGGTTTGCCGTGTGGCCGGGAGAATAGTTCGCGGGTCGGATGCAGTGCATCCGACCCGCGAATCTAGGAGTTGAGTGACTACGCCTCGAAGCGACGGCGGACGACCATGAGGCCGGCACCGGCTGCCACGAGCACGAGGCCCGCGCCGAGCGCGATCATTGCGGTCGAGTCGTCGAGACCGGTCTCGGCGAGCTTGTTCGAGTTGTCAGCCGTGGGCGCCTTGCTCGGAGCCGGCGCAGCCGGGGCGGGCGCGTTGTTCGACGCGGGCACCTCGGTCGGCGGGGTGGTGACCTCACCGACGGTGAAGGCGGTGAGCGCGGTGACGGTCTGGTCACCCTCGACCTGGGTGACGCGCAGCTGGTACTCGCCTTCCACACCGAAGTCGGCAGGTGCGCCGTTGAGCGTCATGACGACGCGGCCGGTGGCGACGCCCTCAGCGCCAGCAACCTGGGTGACACCCTCGGCAGCCGGGATGGTGACCCAACCCTCGCCCGGGATGAACAGCTCAAGAGTGAAAGCCACGTTCGGGAGGAGGCCGGTGGCAGCCCAGTTCACGCCGTCAACGGTCTCGGCGAGGGTGTAGCTCGGCTTGTCGGTTGCGATCGCCGGGGCAGCGTCGACAACGGCGTCGTCCTCGGTCGGAGCCTCTTCGACGGGTTCCTCGGCGGGAACCTCTTCAACCGGCTCTTCCGGAGTCGGCTCCTCAACGGGCTCTTCAACCGGCTCTTCAACCGGGGCTGGTTCTTCAGCGGGGCACTCGCCCGCGGCACCGAGCTCGACGACCACCTGAGCCGCACTCGGTGAGTCGTCGTTGTCATCAACCTCGTAGAGGTTGAAGGTAAGCGGGTACGGGGTGGTGGCAGCGGAAAGGTCATAGGCGATATCGAACGTTGCCTTGTACGTGCCCTCTGCATCGGTAGTGAGACCCTCACCAAAACCGAAACCGGCCGCATCGCCACCGCCATAGGTGACGCCGAAGGTGTATCCGGTATTGGGCTTGAGCCCAGTTACCGTGAAGCTCACCGTGCCCGAGTCAACGCAATACGCGTCGTCTGCGGTGCCGACGGCGGTGGCAAGAGCGGCGGGTGCGGCGACGAGGCCGACACCGGCAAGCGTGCCAAAGGAAAGAGCGGACGCGGTCAGCACGGCGGCTGCGCGGCGGCGGAAGGTAGTCATGTAGGTAATCCCCTATTAATGTAAGCGATTCACATAAGCAATTGAAGCTCCCCGCCAATATACGTTCAATCTGGACGTTCCCCAAGAGATTTCCAACAGTCTCATCACAAGTCATACCCGAGTTGCAGACGCACGTTTCCGGCAGTTGCATGCATCCGGAAAATGCAGAAACGGGCCGGAACCGCAGTTCCGACCCGTTTCTAAGTGCGATGCGAACGTCGCCTCAGTAGTGAACTACTACTTGAGGGTGACGGTGGCGCCAGCGGCCTCGAGGGCCTCCTTCGCCTTGTCCGCGGTCTCCTTGTTGACGCCCTCAAGGACAGCCTTGGGTGCACCGTCAACGAGCGCCTTGGCCTCGCCGAGGCCGAGCGACGTGAGGCCACGGACCTCCTTGATGACCTGGATCTTCTTGTCGCCAGCAGCCTCGAGGATGACGTCGAATTCCGACTGCTCCTCAGCGGCCTCAGCGGCGCCACCAGCAGCCGGGGCACCGGCAGCAGCAACGGCGACCGGGGCAGCAGCGGTGACCTCGAAGGTCTCCTCGAAGAGCTTCACGAAGTCGCTGAGCTCGATGAGGGTGAGTTCCTTGAACTGCTCGATGAGCTCTTCAGCGGTGAGCTTTGCCATGTTGTTTCTCCTTAGATGATTTTCTGCCGCGGGGTCCGGGACGGACTAGTTCGCGGACTCCTGCTTCTCGCGCAGCGCGTCGACGGTACGAACCGCCTTCGACGCAGGCGCGGTGAACATGTATGCGGCACCGAACAGCGAGGCCTTGAACGCGCCGGCAAGCTTGCCGAGGAGCGTTTCGCGGGACTCGAGGTCGGCGAGCTTGTTGACCTCTTCCGGGGTGAGCGGCTTGCCATCGAAGTAGCCGCCCGTGATCACCAGGAGAGGGTTGTCCTTGGCAAAGGCACGCAGCGCCTTGGCCGAGTCGACCACCTCGCCGGTCACGAACGCGATAGCGGTCGGACCAACGAACTTGTCGTCAAGACCTTCGATTCCGGCCTGGTTAGCCGCAATCTTGGCGAGGGTGTTCTTTGCCACGGCGTAGGTAGCATTCTCACCGAGCGAACGGCGCAGCTCCTTGAGCTGTGCCACGGTGAGACCGCGGTACTCAGTCAGCACGATCGCGTTCGAGCCACGGAACTGCTCCGCGAGCTCGGCGATGGTTGCTTCCTTGGTCGCCATGGGTCTCCTCTCAATTCATTCGCACGCCCGCCACAGGTGTGTCGCGCGCACCGCTGGCACTGCCCCGATGGGCACCGTTGCCACGAAAAAACGCTCCGGCAGATGGCCGGAGCGTGGGCGCGCGTGAACGCACTAAACTCAAGTCACCTGCGCGGGCCGTGCTACGTGGCACCTTCGTACGGGATGCGTTTCGAAAAACGCACACTCCGAACACCAGCGGTCTAAGGCTGTTGGCTAGCTTATGCCGAATCGGCCCCGCGGCGCAAGTGCCAAACTGGACTCATGCGCACCGCCTACACCGCCGCCCAGATTCGCGCCGCCGAAGCGCCGCTCCTCGCGCGCGGCGTGCCGCTCATGGTGCGCGCCTCCCAATCGCTCGCCGAGCACGTTGTGAGTCTCCTCCCAGTGCCCGCTGCGGCACGCATCCTGGTGCTCGCGGGTGCTGGTGACAATGGCGGCGACGCGCTCTTTGCCGCCGCTTCGATCGCCGACGCCGGGGCAACAGTTGCGATCGTGCCAGCGATGGGCAGGATGCACGAGGCTGCGCTCGCCGCCGCGCTCGCCTCGGGCGCCAAGGTCGTCGAGTTGCCTGAGGGTGACGTCACCGAGGCGATCGCCGCATGCGTTCACGATTGCGAGGTCATCGTTGACGGCGTGCTCGGCATTGGTGCGGGCGGTGCTGCCGCTGGTGGGTCCCCCGCGTTGCGCGGCCGGGCCCGCGAGGTGATCGTTGCCGCCAAGCTCGCAATAGCCTCGACACCGCACCCTCGCCCGCTCGTCGTTGCCGTTGATACTCCCAGCGGCATCGACCCCGATAGCGGCGAAGTCGCCGAGCCGGATGCCGTGCTCAAGGCCGATCTCACCGTCACCTTCATCGGCATCAAGGCAGGTCTCGTGACCGAGCCCGGCGCAAGCTTCGCGGGCAAAGTCTGGCTCGAACCGATCGGGGCGAGCCACGCCCTCCTCGGCGTAACGCCAGCGGTGACCCTGAATTAGCGCACCCCAGCCCGCAGCGAATCCACGCGCTCAAGCACCTCGTCGGCAAACTTCACGAGCTTCGCGATCTCGGCGTCGTCACGTTCGATCCAGACCGATTGCGGCTGTGCATCCTGCACCACGAAATCATCGTGCCGTTCCCACACAAACAGCGTGCGCTCGGCGCCCACGACGTATTGCTGCCACCACACCTGACGCAGGTAATTGCGCGGAATGCGCTTCCACGGCTTGTTCGTCGTCTTGATCTCGGCGAGCACGACCTCGCTCCCCCACTCAGCCAGGCCATCTGGAGTAGCGAGGTGGCGCTCGTGTTCGGCCGCGCGAATGAGTAGCCCGCAGGAATGGATGCCGTGCTCCTCCTGCAACCACTGGGCAATCACCGGCTCGCGGCGACGACCGAACTCGGTAAAGGCATTGCCCTGAAAGCTCGAACCCATCAGTTTGTCGTTCGCGACCCCGCGCACCGAAGCGGGCGTCGCGAGTCGAGCCGCATCGGTCGCGGTAATGCCGTTACGACGCATCTGCAGCCACTGCGCCTCGTCATCGGCCGAGCAGAGGATGCGCTGCGCCACCGGGCCTTTCGGTCGCGGATTGCGCAACTCGTCAATGAGCCCAGCTCGCCACACGGTGCCGAGATCGACCTCGGCCCGCATCGCGGGTCGCGTTTCGCGCGCGACAAACGGCTCCGAGACTCGCTCGAACGCGGCCGCCGCGGCCCGATCGACCGCGGCAAGGTCAAGCGCGCCGGTGAGGGCGAGCGCGAGCGGGCGGAAATCGTCGGCCGTCACCGAGCGGAGCGACTGCCCCGACGCATCAGTCGGACGAAAAAACACCATCCAGGTATTGTGCCAGCGACCACCGACATGTGGCCGCTGGCCCGCCGCGACCGGGCCAGGAACTTCAGCTACGCCGAGGGTGTCTCGAAGAACTTCGTCGGCTCGGAAAGCTCGCGCTCAGGGTCGGGCCGTTCGAGCACCGCAACCGGCGGATTCTCCATCGACTCGATGATCGTCGTCGGCACTTCCACGGCCATCGCGCCGTAGGTCACGGCGTTGCGCAGACCCGTCTGAATCGCGAGCTTCGGTAGCGTGCCAAAGTCGGCGCGGCCGCCCTTGCCGCCGCGGCCCTGAATCGAGTGCCCGACGAATCCCGCGAGCGATGCGTCCCCGGCGCCAGTCGTGTTGACCACCTCGCGTGCCTTCGCGAGTCCCCACCAGGCGTCGTCCTTGGTGATCGCGAGCGCACCGTCGCCACCCATCGACACGAGTGCCACCTCGAGGCCCGACTCGGCAATGACCTGGCGGCCAGCCTCGAGCACATCGCCAACCGTGTGCATGTGGCGGCGCACGAGCGTGGCGATCTCATCCGCGTTCGGCTTGATGAGATCAACGAGACCCGAGCGCGTCCAGTACTCGAGCGACGAACCGGAGGAATCGAAAGCAATGCGGGTACCCAGGCGGCGGGCCTCGGTGAACAGGCGCGTGAAGTCGACCTTCTCGTCGTTTTCGGGATGCTTCGGCACCGACCCCGACACGACGAGCCAATCAGCGTGCAGCGACTGGATCTCACCAATCGTCATATCAACAACGGCTTCCCAATCGCGCTGCGGAATCGGCACGGCCTTCTGGTTGACGTTGGTGGTGCGGCCACTCTTCTCGAGCACCTGCGTGTTCACGCGCATCCGGCCGGGAATTGGCAGGATGCGCAGAATCTGCGGGTAGGGCGTGCGGAACAGCAGGTGCTCGTCTTCACGACCGATCGGCAGCACCGCCGAGGTCGAGACTCCGGCAACGCGCAGCGTGCGCGACACGTTGATGCCCTTGCCCGAGAGGAACTCTTGAATCTCAGTGGCGCGGTTCACCTTGCCAGCGTCGAAGCTATCGACGAAGTAAGTGCGGTCAATAACCGGAGCGGGGGTGAGCGAAACAACGGCCGACATGAGACTCCTTCCAGAGAACAAGGGAAAGGCTAACGGTCGCGTATGAACGCTCATTCATACGCGACCGTTAACCAGGATTCAGTTGCGACTACGGCTGGTGCCGCCGCCGTGCGATTAGCACGCCTCCGAGTGCAACCAGCACGAGACCACCCATAAGCACTGCCGTGTGGTCGCCGGCACCCGTTACTGCGAGCGGCGCGGCATTTGGCGCGGTCGGCGCCGGAATCGCTCCGGTCGCAACCGGGGTCTCGACCGGGTTGCTCACCGGAGGTTCGGTTTCCTGCGGCGGCACCGGTAGCGTCAGCGCGATGTCCACACTCGTCTCGGCCGATACGGTCTGGCCGCCGGGTGTGAGGCCGCTGACCGAGGCTGTGTTGGTAACCAGCTTGGCGGCGATGTCATCCGCGGTGAGCTTGATGACCACCTTGCCCGTGGCAGATTCACCGACGAGCAGCGTGCCAGCCTCGCCGGGCCAGGTCCAGTCAATCGTCGCGTCGCCGATGGCGGCGTCGGTCACCGTCACCTCGCTCAGCGCTACGGCACCCGTGTTCTGCACCGTGATGGTCCAGACAACCTCACCGTCAACCGCTGCCGGGCTCGGCGCCACACCAGTCTTGGTGATTGACACCCCGACCTGGAGCAACGTCACGGTGACGGTCGACGTCACGCGCATCGTTCCCTCGCCAAGGGCGTAGATCACCGGGGTGAGCGTGGTGGTCGAGGTGACCGCAGCATCCGGGCTGAACACGATCTTGCCGTCGACGACGGTGTACGTGCCTTCACCGGCGATCGTGAGCGAGGTCACATAGACCGGATTAGCCGGATCAGTGTTGTCAACGAGCACCAGGTTGGCAGTTGCCGGGTCAATTGGGTTGCCGTCACCATCACGGTCGTTTGCGAGCACGTCGATGGTGAGGTCGCCGCCACCGATCTCGCCGGTCGCCGTGTCGGGGTTCGCCGAATTGGGCAGGATGAGGTCAACATCGGCGTTGGCTGCCGCAGTGACATCCTGACCCTTGGGCGTGGTCGCACTTGCGCTCGCTGAGTTCGACACGAGCTTCGCTTCGATGTCTTCGGCGGTGAGCTTCGTGGTGACCTTGCCTGTGGCCGATTCGCCGACAAGCAGCGTGCCCTCGGCACCGGGCCAAATCCACTCAATCGTCGCGTCACCAATGGCAGGGTCGTCAATCGCGACGTTCGTGAGGTCGACATCGCCGTCATTGCTGACAATGAGCGTCCACTCGACGTCGTTACCAACAACCGCCGGCTCTGCGGTCACGCCCGTCTTGGTCAGCGCGATTCCGACCTTGAGCAACGTCACTTGCAGTGTCGACTCCGCCCGCGCAATTCCAGTGCCAATGGCATACGGGACCGGCGTGAGCGTCGTGGTCGAGCTGACCGCTGCATCCGGAGTGAATTCAATCTTGCCGTCGACCACGGTGTAGGTACCCTCGCCCGCAATGGTCAGCGTGTTCGTGTAGACGGGATTGGCCGGGTCACTGTCGTCAACGAGCGCAAGGTTGGCGGTCGCCGGGTCAATCGCGGCACCCGTGCCGTCAACATCATTGGCGAGCACGTCAATGGTGATTGGCGAGATACCAATCTCCTCAGTCACCGAGTCGGGATTCGCGATCGGCGCCCGCGGCGGGCACACTTCGAGCCAGTCGCCATTGCCCGCTTCGTTCCAGGCCGAGATGCGGAAGCAATAGTCGAGCGTGGCGTCGAGGCCCGTTATCGTGCGATTCAGTGCCGTCGATGCGCTCGGCTTCGCGGCGATCGACCACGTGGCGCCACCGTCTGAGCTCTGCTCCACCAGGTAGTCCTTGATCGGCAGGCCACCGAGGCCGTTCTCAAGCGCGGCCTGGGCAGCGGTGTCGATGTTCCAGTTGAGTTCAACGGTCGTGCCATCCGACGAGCGCACGCCGGTGGCTTCACTCACCGGCACCGGAGTCTGCCCGAGGATGACCACCTTCGCCGCAGCCGTACCTTCGCGCACCGTGAAGTACATGCGGCCACCCTCATCAAAGGTGAGGCCGCGCGCCAACGACAGATCGGGGAAGAAGTAGTTGTTTGGGTTGTTCGTCGCGCTCACGGGAGCGTCACCCTGGCGCCAGAGGCGCAGTTGGGTGCCATCGGGAGCCCACTCGATGACGCTTCCGGTCTGCGTCCAGCCGAAGACATTGCCGGTTCCAGGATGCACGGCCACGGCCATGACCGTGCTGCGGTTCTGAAGCGACGGGCTGCGGTAGACCGTCTTGACGGTCGTGCCGGTCGAGTCGCGTCGTTCAATGATGGTGGTCGCGCCCGGGCTACCGAACGCCGCCTGATTGGTGTTGTAGCCGATGATGAGATCGCCGTTGTTGGGATCGACCGTGACGGCGTAGGGGTCGCGGTAGCCAGGGTCGCCGACAAACGCTGAGCCAGCCGGGAGATCGAGCTTGATGACACGAACGACGTCACCAATCGGGGTGTACTCGACGAGTCGGTCACTGGTCTGGCTCGTGACGATGATGTTGCCGTCGAGGGTGGTGGCCGCGCCCACCGGATAAAACATGACGCCCGGGTTCTCCCGCTGAGCCCAGGTGCCGGTCCACCCGGTCTGGTCAGTGAGCGCGCCGCTCGCGTCGAACACCTTGACCGTGCCGGGCGCGCCACCCCATGGCGCTACGCCCTCGCTGTTCACAACGAACGCCTGGCCATCGGCGGTGAACGCAATACCGCGCGGACCGTTCGTGATGTTCGGAGTGGTTGTGCTCGAGAATGGCGCCGAGATCGACGTGCGGTCGGCAATGTTCTGCCAGTTGGCACCGATACCAGCGTTCGCACCTGCCGACGCGGCGCCGAAGTTGCCATCGACGAGGTATTGGCCAAGCGTCCAGTCTGTTGAGAGCTGGTCGTACTTGAACACCCGCGGGTTGCCCAGCTGGCAGGGGCTTGCGTTAGGCCAGCACCCGAGTGTGCCCCAGCCCGCCTTGCCCGAATCGCTCACCCAGAGGGAGCCGTCGGTCGGACTGAACTCCAGGTCGTAATTGAAGACAGAGCCACTGGTTGACGACCAGGTCTGCACGTTTCCGACAACGCCCCAGTGCCCGCTCCCTTCGGCCTTGCCGGAAACGCGAACAACACTCGTCTTCGTGCCGGTGTCACCGGTGACTGCCTGAGCCGACGGGGCACCGCCAGACAATGTCAGTGCGCTGCCAATGAGCGCCGCGGCGAGCACTGTTGCTCCCACCTGACGCAACCTCGTTGTCATCAACATATTCGGACTGTCCCTTCGACCCGCAAGAGCAACGACTGTTTATAAGTACGTCATTCATTCTCAGGGGACACTCAGCATCATGGAAGGGTGGAAGTTTGAGTTAAGTGCAAGATTCTCTGCAATAGGCCAGGTCAGACGGTGAATTAGCGGTGCATCCAGGCGCACCTGTCAGGCTGAACGTCATGAGCGAAACGACCACGGCCACCGATCTCGACGCCCTGCAACCCGCCGGCGACCACACGCGCGCCCTCGTCGCCACCGGCGTCGGCGGCACTGAAGTGCTCGACGTCACCGACATGCCGCTGCCTCCTGTTGCGAATAGCGACCTACTCGTGCGGGTGTTCGCCTCGGGAGTGAACCCCATCGAGGTGAAGACTCGACGTGGACAGGGGATGTCGGCGTTGGTCACGCATCCGTTCGTGCTCGGTGGTGAGTTCGCGGGTGTGGTCGTACGGGCACCGTATGAGCTCTGCGAGTTTCAGCCGGGCGACGAAGTGTGGGGGATGCTGCTCTCGCCGCACTATCAGGGATCGCAAGCTGATTTCGTCTCTGTGCCGCTGCAGTCGATTGCCCGGAAGCCCAAGTCGCTGTCAATGATCGAGGCTGGCGCCGTGCCGCTTGCGGCCCTCACCGCCTGGTGGGCCGTGGTCGAGGTGGGGCGCGTGCACACGGGTCAGCGCGTGCTCATCCACGCTGGTGCTGGCGGGGTGGGCCACTTCGCGGTGCAGCTCGCGCACTTCTACGGCGCTGAGGTGGTGACCACCGCATCCGAGCGCAATCACGAGTGGCTGCGCTCACTCGGGGCCGACCAGGTCGTCGACTATCGCAACGAGCGTTTCGAAGAGGTCATTGAGCCCGTGGATGTGGTCATCGACCTTATCGGCAACGTCGCCGACGACACCGGCTCGCGTTCACTCAAGGTGTTGCTCGATGGCGGACTCGTGATCAATGTGCCGACGGGCTCCTGGCCGACGATGCATGATGAGGTCGCCGCCGCCGACCGCGATCTCAAGGCGACTGGCCTCAAGCTCTCGCCCGAAGGCCGCATCCTCACGACACTTGCGCAACTCTTCGACCAGGGTGACCTGCAGGTGCACGTGGATGCGGTGTACCCGCTTGCCGAGGCCGCCGCCGCCCACGAGCGGGTCGAGTCAGGCCATACCCGCGGCAAGGTCGTGCTCGACCTGCGGGTTTAGCTCGCTTGCGCGACTAGATCACTAGTGTTCAGAAGTGACTGGACTGCATCCAATCGATAGGGTGGTGCGAGGCAGTGTACATCTACGCTGCCCAAACTGAGATAGGGATTTCGCATGAAGCTCACTACCCCCCGACTGATTTCTGCTCTTGCAATTGCGCTGCTTAGCGCGAGTGCGCTGACCGCCTGCTCGGGCGGCAACGACGCTACCCCCGCCGACACCGCGCCGGCTCAAGCTGACACCGCGTCGACTGAGGCAGCCAACACCGGTGCCGAAGAGTCGGCCGAGACCGAAGAGTCGACCGGCGGTGCGAACACGTCGGTTGGCGGCGAGTGGAGCGCCACCCTCGACGGCATCAAGGTCGAAATCGAGAACGCCACCGTTGCTTGCACTGAGCTGGACGGCAAGGTCAACATCGCTATCGCAGCCCCCGACACCACCACGGACACTGCGATCGCTGCCATCATCAAGCTCGGCGACCCGTTGACCGTTGAGGGCGCGACAATTATCCAGACCGACGGCACCACCGTTGCATTCGCCCCGGAGTCAGGCATGGGTTCGGCCAACGCCACCGTCGACGGCAACACCTACACTGTCTCGGGTGAGGCGATGGCTGCCGACATGAGCAATCCGACCTCGGTTGAAACCAAGACGTTCGAAATCGTTGCCACCTGCAACTAGTTCGTAGCGTCGCGCTCAATATTGCGCGCAACTACGAGCGAAAACACTGAGTGGGAGTCCCTGGGGACTCCCACTCAGTGTTTTGGCTCACAGATGTGAGCAGAAACTAGCTTCTAGCTGAGCGCCGACACGTCGAGCGGAATCGACGGGCCGAAGGTGGTCGAAACGACAGCCTTCTGCACGTAGCGGCCCTTGGCCGATGCGGGCTTGAGGCGAACGACCTCGCTCACCGCGGCGCGGAGGTTCTCTTCGAGCTTCTCAGCCGGGAACGACGCCTTGCCGACGATGAAGTGCACGTTGGCGTGCTTGTCGACGCGGAACTCGATCTTGCCGCCCTTGATGTCGGTCACGGCCTTGGCCGCATCCGGGGTCACGGTGCCGGTCTTCGGGTTCGGCATGAGGCCGCGGGGACCGAGCACCTTACCGAGGCGACCGACCTTACCCATCATGTCGGGGGTGGCGACGGCCGAGTCGAAGTCGGTCCAGCCGCCAGCGACCTTGTTGATGAGTTCGTCGGTGCCGACCTCGTCGGCGCCAGCGGCGAGCGCAGCCTCAGCGGCCGGGCCCTGCGCGAACACGATGACGCGCGCGGTCTTACCGGTGCCGTTGGGCAGGTTAACGGTGCCGCGCACCATCTGGTCCGCCTTACGGGGGTCAACGCCGAGGCGCATTGCGACCTCAACGGTGCTGTCAAACTTGGTCGAAGCGGTCTCCTTCGCAAGCTCTGCAGCCTGCGCGAGGTCGTAGACCTTGCCCTCTTCGATCTTCTCTGCCGCGGCGCGGTACGCCTTGGACTTCTGTGCCATGTTTTGCTCCTAACAAGAGTGTGCGGTGTGCGAGCCAGGCGGGCTCTCCCGCGATGCAAGTGGTGCGCCGGCTGCAGAGTTCGCGGCCCTGCAGTCGAGCCGACGCGAGTGGTCGGCTAGTTGCCGGTGACCTCGATGCCCATGGAGCGGGCGGTACCGGCGATGATGAGCGCACCGGCCTCGATGTCGTTCGCGTTGAGGTCGTTCTTCTTGGTCTCAGCGATCTCGCGGCACTGGTCCATGGTCATCTTGCCGACCTTGTTGGTGTGCGGGACGCCCGAGCCCTTCTTGACGCCGGCAGCCTTCTTGATGAGCTCCGCGGCGGGCGGGGTCTTGAGGACGAACGTGAACGAGCGGTCCTCGTAGACGGTGATCTCGACCGGAATCACGTTGCCGCGCTGCGACTCCGTGGCGGCGTTGTACGCCTTGCAGAATTCCATGATGTTGACGCCGTGCTGACCGAGCGCCGGACCAACCGGCGGGGCGGGGTTAGCGGCGCCGGCCTGGATCTGCAGCTTGATCAGACCCGTGACCTTCTTCTTCGGTGCCATGTGTTTTCCCTTTCATGCGAGTGGATGCTGCGAGGCATCCCTCTCCCGCGCCGTCGGCATCTCCGACGTGCGGTGCTTTACTGCATCCCACGTTGCAGGATGCAAACCTGCTAATTCTAGCGAACTCAGCCGTTTGAGGCTAGAGCTTCGTGACCTGGTTGAACGCGAGTTCGACCGGGGTCTCGCGACCGAAAAGCGACACCAGCACGGTGAGCTTGCCGGCGGCGGTGTTGATCTCGGTGATCGTGCCGTTGAGGCCCTCGAACGAGCCTTCCTTGATCGTGATCGTCTCGCCGATTTCGAAGTCGACCTCGGTGACGGGCTGCGCGGTCGCGCCGCCCTTGACCTTGGCGCCGGGCTTCGTTGCGGTGTCGGTGACCTCGACGAGGCTCTTGAGCATGTCGAAGGCTTCGTTGAAGCGCAGCGGCGTCGGGTTGTGGGCGTTGCCCACAAAGCCGGTGACGCCCGGGGTGTGACGCACGACCGACCAGGTGTCCTCGGTGAGGTTCATGCGCACGAGCACGTAGCCCGGGATGCGCACGCGGGTCACCATCTTGCGCTGACCCTTCTTGATCTCGACAACGTCTTCCATCGGCACCTGGATCTCATAGATGTCGTCTTCCACATCCATGGTCTGGGCGCGCTGGCCGAGGTTCTCGCGCACCTTGCGCTCGAAGCCCGCGTAGGTGTGAATCACGTACCACTTGCCGGGGCGACGACGGAGGTCCTTCTTGAACTCCTCGTAGGGGTCGACCTCGTCTTCGGCCTCGTCCTGCGTGGCGGCGGCACTGGCGGCAGCCTCTTCGTCGGTGTCAATGTCGAGCACGTCGTTGACGATGGCGTCGACCTCGGGGTCGTCGAGTTCGCTCGTGAGCTCGGCCTCGTCGCTCTCGTCGTCATACTCGGCGTCGGCAACGTCGAT
Organism: Gulosibacter macacae; assembly: GCF_003865375.1. GTDB lineage: Bacteria > Actinomycetota > Actinomycetes > Actinomycetales > Microbacteriaceae > Gulosibacter > Gulosibacter macacae. Next base: position 17,152 of record NZ_RQVS01000016.1, read on the forward strand.
CGCGTCGACGGCGGCCTGCGCGTCGAGTTCGACGCGGTCGCCTTCCTGCGCCTCGTGCACCTCGGAATCCTGCTCTTCGGCTGCGGCGTAGAGCTTGTTCGGGTCGGAGAGGTTCTGGTCAGCCACGGTAATTCTTCTCGTTTCGATGGTCTGGATGCGTCGGGGCCTGGCCTCGCGGACGCAGATGTTTCGGGATGCGCCGGGCTACGGCGTTGTCGGCACGGGCTCGATCGGTGCCGGACCTGCGGGGAAGAGCTCGGTGCCGTTGCCGAACACCCAGCTCGACACGAAGCCGAAGATGAAGTCGAGGCCGGTGACGATGAGCATCATCACGACGAGGAAGCCGAGCACGACGGCAACGTAGCGCCACAGTTCCTTGCGGGTGGGGGTGACGACCTTCTTCAGTTCGACGCCGACCTCGCGAAGGAACTTGGCGATGCCCGCGGGCTCGCTCTTAGCGTCCTTCTTGGCCGGAGTCTTGGCGACCGTCTTCTTCTCGGCGGTTTTCGCCTCTGCCGACTTCTTCTCGGGCGACTTCACGGCAGCCTTCTTGTCGCGGGCGGGCTTTGCCGCCGCGGCTTCGCTCGCGACTGTCTCGTCCGCATCCTCGGCGTCGGCGTCTGCCTCAGCTTCGAGATCCGCGTCGCTTGCGTCGACGTCGTCGCCGATCGGCTCGGTGAGGTCGTCGTCCCGCTCGTCGTTCGACGTGCCAGTCGCCACGCGTTGTCCCTTCGAAGATGGATGCGGTCACCCAAAGTTTTTGGGCACGCCACATGATGCCGTTCGGCAACCTGGACAGCTTACGCCAAGTGGATGCGCCGCGTCCATTGCGGGGGAATTGGCCGCTGGAAAGCAACCCGGCCGGGCTCCCTCGTGAGGATCCCGGCCAGGTAAGTGCAGGGCGGACAGGACTTGAACCTGCAACCTGCGGTTTTGGAGACCGCTGCTCTGCCAATTGAGCTACCGCCCTAAATTGCCTCTCGGCAACTTCAGCAGTTTAGAGCATCCGCAGGGTTGTTCGCCACCTGCCTCACGCTTCGAGGGCCTCAGCGCACCAACTTCACGCACTGGGGCCCTCGAAGTAGGCATCCGCACACCTTGCCTTTCACGCACTGTGCACCCACATAGATGAATCGCGTTCACCTTCCCCACTAGGCTGGCAGGCATGACCGATTCACGTCTTTCTCCGCGCATCGCCGCCATTGCGCCGTCCGCGACTCTCAAGGTCGATGGCAAGGCGAAGGCTCTCAAGGCCGAGGGCCGCCCCGTCATCTCCTACGCCGCTGGTGAGCCCGACTTCGCCACGCCTGAGCACGTCGTCGAGGCCGCACTTGCGGCCGTGCGCGACCCAAAGAACCACAAGTACACCGCCAACCCGGGCCTGCCCGAACTGCGCGATGCGATCGCTGCGAAGACCCGCCGCGACTCGGGCCTCGATGTGCCCGCGAGCCGCATCCTCGTCACCAACGGTGGCAAGCAGTCGGTCTTCCAGGCGATCCTCACCGTCGTCGGTGACGGCGACGAGGTGTTGCTGCCGACTCCCGCCTGGACCACCTACCCCGAGGTGATCAAGCTCGCCGGTGGCACCACCGTTGAGGTCTTCGCCGGCGCCGACCAGGACTACAAGGTCACGCCCGAGCAGCTCGAAGCCGCCTACACCCCGAAGACGAAGGCGATGATGTTCGTCTCGCCGTCGAACCCGACCGGCGCCGTCTACACCCCCGAAGAGACCAAGGCGATCGGCGAATGGGCCGACGCCAAGGGCATCTGGGTCATCGCCGACGAGATCTACCAGAACCTCACCTACGGCGGCGTCAAGGCAACCTCGATCGTCGAAGCCGTGCCCACGCTCGACAACAAGTGCATCCTCGTCAACGGTGTCGCGAAGTCGTTCGCGATGACCGGCTGGCGCGTGGGCTGGATGGTCGGCCCCGCCGACGTCATCGCCGGCGCCGCCAACCTGCAATCGCACCTCACGAGCAATGTGAACAACATCGCCCAGCGTGCCGCCCTCGCCGCTCTCACCGGCCCGATGGAACCGATCGAAGAGTTCCGCCTCGCCTTCGACCGTCGCCGCAAGCTCATGGTGGAAGAGCTCAGCAAGGTGCCCGGCTTCAAGCTGCCGACCCCCGAGGGCGCCTTCTACGTCTACGCCGATGTCTCCGCGCTTCTCGGCAAGGAATACGACGGCCGCGTCATCAACACCTCGCTCGAACTCGCCGACTACATCCTCGACAAGGCTGAGGTCGCCGTCGTTCCGGGTGAAGCGTTCGGCCCCTCGGGCTATGTGCGCCTGAGCTACGCGCTCGGCGACGACCAGCTCCTCGAAGGTGTGCTGCGCCTCCAGCAGCTGTTCGCTGAGGCCTAAGCCTTCGCATCCACGAATTTGCCCCGCGTCAGCATCTGACGCGGGGCATATTCGTTTCGGCACCGCTACGGCACCGTGAACGTGACCTTGTAGAGGAGCTCCATTACCTCTGGGTCGTTGTCGAGCCCCTTCGAGGTCCACAGCACAATGTGGATGCGCGTGCCCGAATGCGGCATGAGCCGCTCGATGAGCAGAATCTCGCCGCCTTCGCAGTGCGTACCGCGCTGACCGAGCAATTCGAGCTGCGTGCCATCGCTGCCGGTGAGCACGTAGATTCCGACACCGCCCGAAAGCTGTACCGAGCTACGGCACTCGTCATCGATGCGGTGTAGCTGCGATTGCGAGAGCGATTGGTCTGATTGCGGCGAGGTGAACAGGTCGGTCTGCCACACCTCGATCTGCGCCGAATAGTCCTTGCGGTTCGCACTGAACTGGTCGGGACGGTTCGAGATGTCGAAGGTGTACCAGTCCCCCACATCCGGCGGCACGATCGTGAGGCCCTGCGTGAACTGCGCGTTCTGCGTGATTGGCACATAGCTGCCCGGCGTCACCGGCTCGGGCGAGGTCGTCGGTGCGGGCGTGCGGGTATCGCCGGGGCTCGTGGGCCCGGATGCGCTCTCGCTCGGCCGGTCAAGCGCCTGCGGTTGCGAGGCGGGTCCCCAAATCACTGAGATGGCGACAATGAGCGCGAGTGCTGTGGCGCTCGCGATGATGGATGCGATGAGGAGCCCGAGCGGCATGCGCCGCCGCGTGAGTGGTGCGACTTCTGGAGCCGACGCCTTCTTATTGCGCGGAGGCGGCGGCGTGAATTCGTAGTCGCGCGGGCTCATCGCTACAACTCGAGCCCGATGAGGTTGGCTTCGGGACGCAAGACGACCCCGAATTCCTGCATTACCCGCATCACCACGAAGCGCGCGAGTTCGGCGATTTCGGTGGCCGATGCATCCTGGTGATTCGTGATCGCGAGCGTGTGCTTCGACGAAATCGCGGCCCCCGAGCCCGGCAACGAGAAACCCTTGTGCACCCCGGCGTGGTCGATGAGCCAGGCGGCCGAGAGCTTGACGAGCTCGTTGCCCGCTTCATCCTCGCCCGCGGCGAACCGTGGCGCGTCGGCCGGTAAATCGCGCGCGAACTCGTGGCGCACGATCGGATTCATGAAGAACGAGCCGGTCGAATAGGTGTCGGTGTCGTCGGGGTTGAGCACCATGCCCTTTGAGGCACGCAGCGCGAGCACCGCATCCCGTTGCGCCGTGACGTCGACGCGCTCGCCGAGTTCGACGCCAAGAGCCTTTGCGAGCTGCGCGTACTTGACCGGCGCGCCCTCGCCCTGCGGCACCGGGGTGAGGCGCAGCTCGACGCGGAGTACGAGACCGCGGTGTTCGCCTCGCTTGAGGCTTGAGGTGCGGTAGCCGAGGCCGAGTTCTTCGGCGCTGAGCCGGGACACCTCGCCGGTTTCGGCATCGAGCAGTTCGATGCGTTCGAGCACATCGGCGATTTCTTGCCCGTAGGCGCCGATGTTCTGCACCGGTGCTGCGCCGACCGATCCGGGGATGCCTGCGAGCGCCTCGATGCCCGACAGCCCCTCGTTCACCGTTTGGTTGACGAGCGCCGCCCACTGCTCGCCCGCTTCGGCACGAATGAGGATGCTGTCGCCGTCTTTTTCGCGCTCGATGCCGCGAGTGCGAATCGCGAGCACGGTGCCCGGGAAGCCCTCATCGGCAACGACGGTGTTCGAACCGCCAGCGATGATGAGGTGTGGCGCCTCACTGCTCGTGATCTCGAGGTAGGCGTCGATGAGTTCTTCGCGCGTTTCGGGCGCAATGAGGTTCGCCTCGGCCTGCGAGACGCGGGTGGTGGTGAGCTCGGCGAAGGTGGTCATGCGGTGAACCGGGCGCGCACCTGAGCCTTGCCGAGAACGGCCTTGCCGTCGTAGATCACCGCGAGGTCGATGCGGCCAATGCCGTCGTCACCGGCGGGTTCGCCGACGGTTGCCGTGACCGTGACTTCAGCAGCTTCGTTCGGGGCAACGACGACCGGCCGGGTGAAGCGCACCTGGTAGTCGACAACGCGGCCCGGATCACCGAGCGCATCGACAACCGGCTGGATTGCGGCGCCCATAGTGAGCATGCCGTGGGCGAGCACACCCGGCAGGCCAACTTCGGCGGCAATGTCGTCGCGGTAGTGGATCGGATTGAAGTCGCCGGATGCACCGGCGTAACGCACGAGCGTGTCGCGCGTGAAGTGCAGGGTGCGTTCGGCGACGAGGTCGCCCTTGGCTGCATTGCTGAGGTCGATCGCGCTCATGAGTCTGCTCCCTGCGGTGCGCCGACAACGAGGGTCGCGGTGCCGGTCACGACGGTGTTGCCCGCTGCATCCGTGAAGGTGGTCGCGGCGGTGATCATGCTGTTCGCGCCGAGTGCGCGCACGCCGGTGATCTCGAGCTCGGCGGTGAGCTCATCCCCGGCGACAATCTGGCGCTCGAAGCTGAAGCGCTCGTCACCGTGCACGATCTGCTTGAGCTCGAAGTCGACGAGCTCGTCTTGCAGCATGAGCTGCATGGCGCGGTCTTGGAGCACAGCGCCGTAGGTCGCGGGGGCGACGATGTCTAGGTAGCCAGCTGCTTGGGCGGCGGCGACATCAAAGTGGATGGGGTTGGTGGCGAGCACCGTGCGCGCGAAGTCGCGCACATGCTCGCGGCCAACGAGGTAGGGCTCGGGTAGCCGGAAGCGGCGCCCAGCAAGTTCTGGATTCACGGTCACAGTGGCCAGCTTAGTGAGTGGCGCTGAGCCGGGCGTCAGCGAGTGGGCTGATGCGGGGGTTGACGTCGCGCCGAGCAGTGATGCGCGGCGAAGCTTGAGCCTTCGTGACGAACCTGACCCTTGTTGCGAGCCTTCCGGCCAAACCTGACCCTTCTACGGGTCGGGTTTGGCGGGAAGGGTCAGGTATGCCACCACGCTTCTCGACTATGCACAGCTCACCGAGTCGAGGTCTATCCACAGACCCACCGATATCTTGGCTCCGCAATACCGGGATGCAGTGAACTGTGCGCATGCGAATGCTCTACGCGGCACACGAATCCCGAGATCAGGTCAGCGCCAAACGACTGCGCTCGCGTGCGCAACGCGGCGAAATCATGCAGGTGTATCGCGGCGTCTACCTCGATCCCGAAGGAACCAACCCTGACTCGCTCACTTCAGACCTCAAGCACGTGATCCGACTTGCCGCACTCTCCCACACGCTCTCGACCTCGGTCGTCAGTGGCGTAAGCGCGGCTCTGCTCCACGGACTCCCCGTTCCCTGGAAGCACTGTCGAGTGCCAGTGACGGTTACCCGCGCTTCAGGCGGCACAGGTTCTCGCTGGTTAAGGGTGCGCGATGGGGAGTTAAGCGAGGACGAAATCGTCACGGTTCACGGCATCCGCGCAACGTCGCTGCATCGCACGTTGCGGGACTTGCACGAGGTTCTCGGCCCGGATGATCTCCTCGCCGCGGCCGACATGGCGCTCCATCTGGGCGTCGACCTCTCGGAAATCCCCTCAGGCTCACGACATGCCCAAGGGATGCGGCGGCTTCGAGAGCACGCATCCCTCCTAAGCGAAAGTCCCACCGAGTCGCGAAGCCGTTCGATCTTGTTGCGCTTCGGTGTTCCCGCACCCACTCCACAACTTGAGGTGCTTGACGATCGAGGCAACCTGCTGGGACGCGGAGACCTCGGCTGGCCGGCGTTTGCAACGATCGGAGAGTATGACGGGCGCAGCAAGTACGGTGAACTGCTCGCCCCAGGGGTTACTGCCACTGACGCGATCTTTGCCGAGAAAGATCGCGAAACTGACATCCGAAATCAGGGTTGGCAGTTCGCGCGCTGGGGTTCAGAGTTGCTCAAAGATCCGATCCGGTTGGTCGACACGGTCAACAGGGCGCTCGAGATTGGCAAAAGCCTGCCACCCCTGCGCGGAAGCTATCGACAGGGCACACCACGTCGCCGGGTGGCACCCGATTTTTCACCGCTATTCGCGCAGGTGAGGTCGCTCGCCGCCTGAATCGATGCGTTGATACGGCGCATCCCTGAGCCCTTGTGACAAACCTGACCCTTGATACGAGCCTTCATGACAAACCCGACCCATGCATGGGTCGGGTTTGTCATGAAGGGTCCGGTTTGTCGCGAACTCGGCCGCGAGCGGGCTAACCCGCGCGGCGCGAGCGGCGCAGCGCGAGCTCGTCGATCGTCGAGTCGTTGAGCGCGGCGTGGTCGCGGCGGGTAGCCGTCTCGCGCAGGCCAAAGATCTTGCGCTGCGAGAGCTCGAGCGTGTCGAGGTCGATCCGCGTGATGGTGTCATCGGGGATGCGCGTCCACCCCGCAAGATCGATGCCCGTCGATGAGAACACGGTAGTGCCATCGTTCATCTGCAGCATGGCCAGCTTGTAATAGTTCTCGTTGTGGTCGATCGGCAACTCGGCCGGGTCAATGCCATACGACCTAAACGTCGCGTCGTGCACGCGCGCCGTCGAGTTCGCGTGCACCACGATCAGCTCGCGATCAGTGAGCACCACCGCGTTGAGGCTCGCCTCGGGAAAGGCACCGCGCAGAATCTGCAGCGTCCGCACCACACCATCGCCGACCGTGCCGTCAACCTCACGCACCGTCTGGCGCAGCAGCGCAAAGTAGAGCTCCGAGTCGGTCGTACCCTCGATCTCGTCGTACGCATCCGGGTGCAGCAAATCAGCGAAGCGCTCGACCGGAATAATGGACCCGTTGTGCGCAAACGCAATACCGTCAGCAACGAAGGGATGCGTGTTCACCTTCGTGCGCTTGTGCTGGTCAGTCGCAAGCCGCAGGTGCACGAGGCGCGCGAGCGAAGCACCCTCACGCAGCGCCGAAGTGAGCAGCGGATCGTGCTGACCCGGAGTCGAAATGCGCAGCGATTCCACCTCGGGGTTCGACTCACCGGGACCAGCGGCAAGCCACGCGGTGCCCCAGCCATCATTGTGGACCGTGGTCATCTGCTGGAAGGCCTCGGCGTTTTCTGCGCCGATCACCTCCGAGACAGTGGTCTCTCGAGGTGCGGCGTAGGCGAACAAACGGCACATAGCGGTGTTCCTCCTCGCTGCGTGGATGCACGCCCACTTCAGGCGCGCGACATTCCGTCCATCCTCCCACTGTGCCCGCATCCGCGCACGGGTGGGCGACTTCCGCAGTCATATTCCGCCGCCAGCGCACACCACAACACCGACAGGATGCACTGTCAACTACAAGTGCGACCATAGAGAGGCCATGACCACGTTGCAGAACTTCCTCATCCACCTCGGTGCTCAAGGCACCGCAGAAACCCCAGCGCCCGCATCCGGTGCCGCCGCGTCGGACCCGGCGCTCTGGTGGGTGGGCGGCATCATCGTTGCCGTCGCGTTCACGGCCATCGTGGTGCGCACCCTTCGACGGAATCGACTTCGCAAATGACCGAACTCATTGTTACCGGCATCCTGCTCGATATGGACGGCACGCTCGTCAACTCGAACGCGCTCGTCGAGGAGATTTGGACCGAGTTCGCCGACGCGCACGGCCTCGACGCCGCCCACATCCTCGACATTTCGCACGGCCGCCCGACCATCGAGACGCTCCGCGAGCTCCTCCCCGACACTGACGATGCCGAGCGCTGGCGCATCCGCAATGAACTCGAGGGTCAAGGACTCGTGCGCACCGACGGCGTCGTCGAGATTCCCGGCGCTGGCGATTTCATCCAGCGCGTCCGCGCCGCCGGCCTGCCGCACGCCCTCGTCACCTCCGCCCCGCACGATCTCGCCGAGATTCGCTTTGGGGCCGCGAACGTCGCGATTCCGGATGCACGCATCACGGTCGAGCGCGTGACCAACGGCAAGCCGCATCCCGAGCCGTTCTTGCTGGGTGCAGACCTCCTCGGCATGTCGCCAGCGACACTCGCCGGCTTCGAGGATTCTGCCGCAGGCCTGCAATCGGTGCGCGACTCGGGCGCGTACGCCGTGGTCGTCGGCGACTTCGACGGCCCTGAAGCCGAGGGCCTCCCCCGCATCACCGATTGGCGCGACGTCGAGATCGAACCGCGCAAGAGCGGCGAATTACTCCTGCGCATCCCGGCTTAATTCGCCGCGGCACCAGCGCAGGCCAGGCAGGTCGCGCGTAGGGTGACGGGATGCATTCGGAACCACGCGCTGAAGAATCACGTCGCGCTGAAGCCGTCGCTGATGCGCTTGCCGACCCGAAGTCGCGCGATCACCCGGGCTGGGTGGCGCGGGTGCTCGGGCCGGTCGCGAGGTGGCTCGGCCCCTGGGCGACGCTCACGGCCACGCTCGCGGTGGGCCTGCTTATCGTCGCCGCCGCGCTGAGTTCGTTCGATGAGGTTTGGGAGTGGTCGCGCGATGCGACGCGAACCCAACAGCTCGATATTCCGGTGCACGAGTGGGCGATCGCCTCCCGCGATGGCTGGCTTACCGGCATCCTGACTGTGATCACGGAGCTCGCAGGCAAGATCGGTATGCCGATCTTCGCCGCCGCGCTCGCGACGCTGCTCTGCGTCACTGCGCGCAGTTGGCGACCGCTGCTACTTGTCGCCATCGCGGCGGGAGGTTCGCTCCTGCTCACAACGACGCTCAAGACGGCCGCGGGTCGCGATCGGCCGCCGCAATCGGATGCGCTGCCACCCTTTGAATCGTCGCCCTCGTTTCCGAGTGGGCACACCCTCAATGCCGCGGTGATTCTGCTCATCGTTGCGTACTGCTGCTTCCTGCAGATCGACCAACTTGCCTGGCGCATCGTTGCCTATGCGGGATGCTTCGTGTTCGTCCTCGCCGTGGCGTGGAGTCGCATTTATCTCGGCCACCACTGGCTCACCGATGTCGTTGGCGCCATGGCCCTCGGAGCCGCCTGGGCGGGCGTGGTGATTCTCGGTCATCAAACGTTTTCGACGGTGCGCGAGTACCGGAAGAAGCGGGCTGCGCACTAGCTCCGGCCACTTCCTCGCCCGATGTCGGAGGGTCTGCGTATGGTGTCGGTATGCGAGCCCGGATGCTCCCCCGACTCCGCCCCGCCACCCTGGCGGTGATTGTGGTGCTTGCCTGTGGGCTGGCGTTGTTCGGGGTGTCTCCGGCCACGGCAAGCACCTCGGCGACGCTTCCTCCGGCGCCCCTCGACATCGCAACATTGCCGCAGCCGACGCTCGCCGCACCCAGTCAGTCGAGCTGGGCGCCCGACGCGAGCACCCGCATCCTGGTGCCCGCTGATGCCGATGCTGACGTCGTGTCCGAGGCACGGCGGCTCGCAGCGCAACTCGTCGAACTCGGCGTGATGCCGGTGGCGCCCGAAGTGCTCGGCTACTCGGATGCGACCGATGCGACCGCGCGCGATCTCAGGATCACCATCGCCCCGGGGGACCCGACCCTCGAGATCGGTGCCGGCGCAGTGCTACACGCACCCGATGCCCCCGGACACTTCCGCCTTACGCGCGTCATGCTGCAACAGCTCGTCGCTGCGGGCGCGTGGCCCGAAGGCACGTTCACCTATGCGACCGGGTCGCCTGTGCTGGCCGTGCACCTCGATGTGGCCCGCAAGTACTACCCGGTCGAGACCATCAAGCAGCTTCTGCGTGACATGAGTTGGGTCGGGCTGAACGAGCTCGAGTTCCACTTCTCAGAGTTCGAGGGATTCGCGATCGAATCAACGACGCATCCAGAGATCGAGTCGGCGACGGTCTACACGCAAGCTGAGGTGCGCGAACTCATTGAATTCGCGGCCGAGCTGTACATTCGCATCACCCCCTCGCTCGGCATGCCGGGGCACCTCGAGCATGTGCTCGACGTGCATCCCGAGTTCCGCTTGCTCGATAGCGGTGGGGGCGAGGTGTTCGGTGCGCTCGACATTACGAACACCGCGGCGGTCGAGTTCGTGCACGACCTCATCGGCGAGTACGCCGCGCTCTTTGAACCGGGGAAGTGGAACATCGGCGCCGACGAGTTCGTTGATTTTGGCGACTCGAGCGAAGTCGCGACGCTCGACGCCTGGGCCGCCTCGCAATTCGGCAGCGGCGCGACGGCCTACGACGCGCAGACCCAGTTCGTGAACGACATCGCGGCACTCCTTGGCAACTACGGCTATTCCGCCCGCGTGTGGAGCGATGGGATGCTCCGAGCTGCGTTCGTGACGCTCGACCCCGACATCGAGGTGGCGTATTGGACGCAACGTCCCGCAGGCTCGGTGCCCGCAGCGACCTTCCTCGACCAGGGATACTCCCTGCTCAACGTCAACGACGAGTACCTCTACTTCGTGCTCGGCGAGCGCGTGGGCTATGCCTACCCCACCGGCGAACGCATCCTCGACAGCTGGCATGCGGGAGTGTTCCCCGCGAACTCGACGATGCCCTACGAGTTCGCTGGCGATCACGCTCAAGTGCGCGGTGGCATGTTCGCGATCTGGAGCGATATTCCCGAGGCGCTCAGTGCCGATGAGGTCGTGGCCGCCGTGCGCACACCTATTGCTGCGTTCGCTGAGAAGCTCGCAAACCCAGATTCGCCATTGATCTGGGATGCCTTCGCGCAGCGGCTCGAGAGCATCGGCCCGGCACCCGTGCTCGCCGCACCAGCACCCACACCGCTCCCTGTAACACCCACGCCCACGCCCACACCCGCCCCACTGCCCCCGGGCTCGGCTGCGCCGCCAAGCGTGGTCGATTCGACCACCCCACCAGCACTCGTCGCAGGCATCATCATTGGCGCGCTCGCGCTCATCGGACTCGTCGCGGCCATCGGCCTGCGCCGCTCTAGGAGGACCACACCATGACTCGCATCGCCCTCATTGGCCACGGCACCATTGGCCGCTCGCTTGTCGAGCACCTCGCGCCCGAGATCGAAGCGGGCAAGGTTGACATCGTCGGTGCCCTTGCGCGTCGCCCAGAAGAACACGAGGCGAGTTACCCCGTGCTCGGCACCGATCACGCCGCCGAACTCTTTGCCGAGGCCGACCTCGTCGTCGAATGTGCCGGAGTGCGGGCAACTCGCGAGCTCCTGCCCGAACTCGGCAAAGTGCGCGCGCTCCTCCTCGCGAGCATCGGCATCCTCGCCGAAGCCGAGGGGCGCGAGACGCTACTGCGCATCCCCGACCTCGTCATCACGAACGGCGCGATCGGCGGCTTCGATGTGCTCGCCGCAGCCGCCGAATCTGGTGGGCTCGATGAGGTGCAAATTCGCACCCGCAAACTCGCCAAAGCCATTGTGCAACCGTGGATGAGCGACGACGAGAAGGCCCGCATCATCGCGCTTGCGCCCGGCGACGAACCGATCACCGTGTTCTCGGGCGGCCCGGCGCGCGCCATCGAGCTCTTCCCGGCCAACGTGAATATCGCCGTCGCGCTGTCGTGGGCGACGCGCGGCGAATCACCGACTGCACCACCAGAAGCGCAGGCCGAGGCACTCGTGCGGTCGCTGGGGCGCGTGCGCGTCGAACTCCTCGCCGACCCGGACGCAACCCAGTCACGCCACGACATCACAGCAAGCGGCACGGCGGGCAACTTCGAATTCGTCATTCAAAGCAACCCGAGCCCGGTGAACCCGCGCACGAGCGGGCTCACGTCAATGTCGGTCGCGCACGATGTGCGCTCGTGGCTGGCCCGTCGTTAGCGCTCGGCGTTAGTGATCCTCGCGAGCCACCACGAGCATGTGCTCGACCGCCGGGTCCGCCGCACCACGCACATAGCCACCGGGGGCCGTGGCCGCCGCCTGCAGAAACTCGACGACGCGCTGAGTGATCTCTTCACCGGGCAGCACGTTCGGAATCCCGGGCGGGTAGGCAGCAAGCGACGCCGCCGACACGCGGCCAATCGCCTCAGCAACTGGCACGAGCTCAGTCTCAGCAAAGAATGCATCGCGGGGCAGCATCCGCATCTCGCCGGCCTTCGGCAGCGGCGGCAACTCGACGGCAGCAGTGCGGTCCTGCTCAGGTAGCGTCAGCGCATCCAAGGCGCGCAGCAGCGGCCGCAGGTCGGGGCTCTTCCCGAAGCCAACGACGAGCACGATCGTCGACGCGGTCGCCATCTCGACGAGAATGTCGAACTCGCGCGCGAGGCGGTTGCGCACCGTGTGGCCGTCGAGGCCGGTCGAGCGAATGTCCATTGGGATGCGGAAGGGATCGGTCGCGACGATGTCCTCAAACTCGCCAAAGCCATCGGAAACGACCGGGAACCGGCCATCGAGGCGGGTCATCTCGCGGGCGCGCTCGGCGTTACGAATCGACTCCTCGTAGAAGCCTGCACCCGAAGAGAGGTCGCGGCGCGCTAGGTCAAGCGAGGCGAGCAGGAGGCTCGATTCGCTTGTCGATGCGGTCGTGCCAAATGCGCGGTCGATGAGCGGCTCGAGCACATCGGCGTACGGGCCGTCACCGAGGTGCAGCATGGCCGATTGCGTGAGCGAGCTCGTGAGCTTGTGCGTCGACATGATCGCAATGTCGGCACCCTGACGTAGCGGTGACTCGGGCAGCTCCGGGTGGAAGCCAAAGTGAGCGCCCCAGGCCGCGTCAACGATGAGCGCGGCGCCGTGGGCGTGCACGACCTCAGCGATTGCGGGCACATCGGCGACGGCACCAAAGTAGCTCGGCGTGACGATGTAAACGGCGACAGGCTTGCCCGGGTGCTCGGCAAAGGCGCGCTCGACCGACTCGGGGGTGACACCGTGGGCGATCCCGAGGTCGGTGTCGACCGTCGGGCGCACGAAGCCGGGGCGCAGGCCCGCGAGGATGATGCCGTCAACGAAGCTCGAGTGAGCGCTGCGCTGCATGAGCACATCACGACCGAGGCCACGAACTGCGAGCGCGGCGGTGCGGTTGCCCTGCGTCGAGCCGTTCGTGAGGAACCAGGTGCGACGCGCGCCCCAGGCCTCAGCGGCAAGTCGCATGGCTTCGGCGCGGGGAGATTCTTCGCCCACATCAATACCGTCAACAAGCGGCGGCACGTCGAGCTGCAGCGCGCGGCTGCCAAAGAACTCTGCGAGGCTCGCTCCGGCACCACCAGCGTTTGCGCCGTGACCCGGCACATAGAACGCGAGCGGGTTGCGCGACGCATGCTCGTTGACCGCTTGGGCGTACGGAGCGCCGGCAGTTACGGAAGCAGAGTCGAAGTGCAGCCCGTTGGTTGGCGCGTCAAAGGCGAGAGTCATGGAGCAAAGGTATTGCTTCTGCTTGCAAGCAGGAATGGCAACTTCTCGAGATGCCTTCATAGTCACTATGAAGGCACAATAGACGCATGAATCCCGACCTCGCTGCCCTCGACCTCCGCGGACTACGCGCCTTCGTTGCCGTCGCCGAGCACGGTTCGGTTTCGACCGCCGCCACCGCACTCGGCTGGAGTCATCCCACCGTCGACCACCATCTGCGTGGCCTTGAGCGGCTCATCAGCGCGCCATTGCTCGAACGCAGCCCGCGCGGCACGCAGCCGACCGAGCTCGGCGAACTGTTGCTGCCACGCATCCGCCAGGTGCTTGCGCTCGCCCAAGAGACCGTGAGCGCCGCACACGAGTGGGTGCGGCATCGCCGCCAACGCGTGCGCATCGGCGCGTACCCAACCGCCGGCACCGTGCTCATCCCGCCGCTGCTCGAACGCTTCGCCGGCAGCGATATCGACCTTGCGGTCACGCTCGACGAAACCGGCGCGCTCGTCGAACAGCTCGATGGCGGGATGCTCGATCTCGCCGTGATCTTCACCGCCGGTCCCGACGATGACACGCTGCCGCGCACGCGCGAGCGCTTCCTACTCAACTCCGAGCCGATGCGTCTGCTCGTGCCACACACCCACCCGGTGCACGAAGCCACCGCACTGCGTGCCTGCGCCGATGATCGCTGGGCGTTCGGCGCTGGTGACCGCGACCCGGTCGACGCCTCGGTGCTGCGCCGCTGTCATGACGAGGGCTTCGAACCGGTAATTGGGATGCGGTCTGACGACTACCCGGCGACGATCGACATGATTGCCGCGGGGCTGTTCGTCGCGGTAGTGCCCGAGTCGGTGGCGCAGCGAGCGGACGCGGGGCGCGACGGTCGGGTGCGTGCCGTGCCCATCGCGGGGGCGCCGCTGCGTCGCGACACTGTGCTTGCGGTCGAACGGGCGGATGCGGTGGTCAACGAAGTCGCGGCGGCCCTTCGCGAGATCGCGGCGGCCTAGCACGCCGGCACACCAGCCGGAAACGCACCGGTGCCCTCGAAGCGGCTACTTCGAGGGCACCGGTGGTTTGGCTGAGATCAGGCGAAGACGTCGAGCTTCTTGTAGTGCTTGGCGAGGAGGTAGTAGACCACGAGGCGGTCCTTGCGGCGATCGCCCTTGAGCTGCTCGCCCACCTTGGCGATGGCTGCGTCGATCTCCTCGTTCGAGTCGGTGACGCCGAGCTTCTTCTTCACGAAGTTGTTTCGCACGCGCTCAACTTCAGCCGCATCGGTGAACGAGACAAGTGCGGAGTCGGGCTTGCTGAGCACGAGGCGGTAGGTCTTGAGCATGCTCGCGATAACCGCGTCATCTGCTTTCGCGTCGTACTTCTTGATGTTTGCAGCGTGGTCAACCATGACGCGTCTCCTTAGCGCATCGGGCACCTCGTGTGCCACTTACCGCCAGATTAGAACCGTGAGGTGACCTCCAACGAGCCCCGGGACAAGGTCTCAGCGAACCCACAACAACATGCGTGCATCCCTAGCCGTAGAGCCGCTCGCTGGCGATGCGTGCGCCCTCGGTGAGGGCCTCGAGCTTCGCCCATGCAATGTCGGGGTGGATGCGCCCGCCAAGACCACAGTCGGTCGACGCAATGACCCGATCGGGGCCGACAACCGAGGCAAACTTCTCAATGCGCTCGGCCACGAGTTCGGGATGCTCGACCACATTGGTCGCGTGCGAGACGAGTCCTGGCACGATGAACTTGCCTTCGGGAAGCTCATGTTCGCGCCAGATCGACCACTCGTGCTCGTGTCGCGCGTTGGCCGCCTCAAACGAGTACGACCCGGCGGTGATGGTGAGCATCTGCTCGATCAAGTGGCGGAACTCGATGTCGGTCGTGTGCGGACCGTGCCATGATCCCCAGCAGAGGTGGAAGCGCACCTGGTCTTCGGGCAGGCCCTCGAGCGCGTGGTTGAGCGCGTCAATGCGCACCTGGATGAACGCCTGGTAGTCCTCGACGCTCGGCTCGGGCACCACCTGGTCCCACGACTCAGCGATTGAGGGGTCATCAATCTGCACGATGAAGCCGGCGTCGACGATCGCGCGGTATTCCTCCTTGAGCGCTTCGGCCGCAGCCCAGACAACCTCTTCGTCGCTCGCGTAGAACTCGTTCGGCACGCGTGCGGCCGAACCAGGCGAGAGCGCCGCGACAAATCCCTGGCCGCCGCCGGTGGCGTCGATTGCTGCCCGCAGGCCCTGCACGTCTGCATCCACGGCCTGCTGACCGATGTAGCTGAGCGGGCCGGTAATCGACGGCTGGATGCTCGGGGCACGCTTTGCGAGCACGCCCTGGTCGGGGTCTTGGTAGGCGTCGAGGAACTTCGCGCGGTCGCGGCGGTGCGCGAAGCTCGCGAGCCGCACCCTGCCGGGCTCGGAGGTGATGACCTCTTCGTCGGCGGCGTTCTTCCATCGATCGGCGCTACCGGGGGTGAGGCCGCCGAGGCGCGTGAAGGAGTAGTTCCACCAACCGCCGTAGTCGACGCGCTGGGTCATGAGGTGGCCATATTCGCCGTCGTTGACGATGTCGATGCCGATCTCGCGCTGTCGACGCACGACGTCGACGACCTCTTCGTGCAGGATGCCCGTGAACGTGTCGAAGTCGATCTCACCGGCGTGGTTGGCGCGGTTGGCTTCGAGGAGCCGGTCAGTGCGGGGCAGAGAGCCGACGTGCGTGGTGCGGATGCGCGAATTGGTCATGGCCAGAGCGTACCGAGTGGATGCATCCGCATACTTCGCCGCCGTCATGTTCTGCAATACGCGAGTGCGCACCGAGGTTTCGATGAGCAACGCAGAACGCTCCGACCCGCAGGGGCCGGAGCGTATCCGAGTCTGGTAGCAGAGGCGGGGCTTGAACCCGCGACCTCACGATTATGAGTCGTGCGCTCTCACCAACTGAGCTACTCTGCCGGATTTCAACTGCTGGTGAAGCAGCTGATGGAGCCCCGAGTCAGGATTGAACTGACGACCCCTTCCTTACCATGGAAGTGCTCTGCCACTGAGCTATCGGGGCGTGATTCGCACGATGTCTCGCGCTAGGCACCAGAGAATGCTACCACTAAGGAGCACTCCTTGCGCAACTCGGCTACTGGCCGAACGTGCTTTCGATGAGCGCGTGGCTGTCAGCCACACCCATCTTCATGGCGTCATTGGTGAGCGGAACGTTGACCAACGACGTCGGCAGTGCCGTGTCAACGCCGGCCACGTTGAACTTCTGGAGGAAGTACAGCGGGTCCACAGCCTTGCCTTCGAGCTGAATCTCTAAGTGCAGGTGCGGGCCGGTCGACAGGCCAGTGTTGCCCACCTTGCCGAGCTCGTCCCCGACCGACACGGTCTGTCCGGCCGCGACGGTCACCGAACCCGACTGCAGGTGTGCGTACACCGAGGTCACGGTGACACCGTTGATCACGTGCTGCACCTGGACAACTACGCCGTAGCTTGAGTTGCCAACGGTGTCGACGCTCAGCACGACGCCATCCGCGATGGAGCCAACGGGCGTACCTTCACCAGGGGTGAAGTCGACGCCGCCGTGCATGCCCGAAGCTCCCCAGGTCGGCGAGACGCGCGGACCAAAGGTGTCGGTGATCTGCACACCCATGGGGAACGGCCACTGCACGTTCGCGGTGATGTTGTTCGTGAACGCAGTTGCGTCGGGAAGCTTCACGCCGGTCGCGAGGTTCGCAGCGGCAGCGGTGCCGATCGCAGTGACCGCGGTGGCCTCGCCATCGCGGTTCGCGACGGTAGCCGAAGTGTCGTTCACAGCAACGCTGAGGTGCTGCACCGTCGTCGCCTCGGGAAGCTGCTCAGCCTCGGCCTCAGCCTGCTGCGAGCCCATCACGCCGATGGCGGTGGCCGAGCCAGCGCCAAGCACGACGGTGCCTGCGAGGAAACTCATCGCGAGCATCGAGCCACCGAAACGGCTAGCCGAGGCGTTGCGACGGTTCGAAAGCATGATGCGACGACCACGCGTGGCGCTCGTTTCGCGGCCCTGGCGAGCGAATGCGGCGGCAACTTCAAGCTCAGGCTCGTCGATCGGAGCGGTCGGCACGTCGCCGAACGCGGCGACGCGTGCGGCGCGCACCTCATCAAGCGAGATGACCGGAGCAAGCGATGCAGTCGGGGCCGCGGGCGCAACGGACTCAACCGGGGCAGTCACCACGGGAGCCGGAGCGACCGGGGCGACCGGAGCCTCGACCGGCGCCGCAGTTTCGGCGAACAGCTGCGGCATCTTCGCGGCAACCTGGGCGGTTGCAGCGGCGGATGCGGCTTCGAGCTTCTCGAGGGCGACAGTCGCAGCAGCGCGCTCGGCTTCGCGACGCTCACGGCGCGAGAGGAATACGGGGGCTTCGTCGGTAACGACAGCGGCAGCGGCGGCTTCTGCGGCAGCAACCTTGGCAGCCTTCGCGGCGGCAAGCTTGTCGGCTTCTGCCTTTGCAGCAGCTTCTGCTGCGAGCTTGGCAGCGAGTGCCTCGCGCTCAGCCTGACGCTCAAGCTCACGGAGCTCGCGACGCGTCAGCGGCTGCTGCACATTGGACTCAATCGCCATTCGTAAAAGACCCTTCGTAACTTCCGACTTGTCGAGTGTAACGAGAAGGTCACGGTTTTGACAAGGATTGGTTACGAAGTTCGCGTTTCCCCTGATGGGAGCAGCGCGTCCGGCGTGTTCTCCGCGAGCAATTTCTGCAGATCGCCAGTGATCCGCGGATGCCCAGCGACGAGTCTACCCCGCCCCTCAGGTGTTTCCAATTCGTGACCAAAGACCTGCGCACCGGCTTCGCGAGCGATCAACGCGCCCGCGGCCCAGTCCCACGGCTTCAGACCAATTTCGAAGTACGCATCCACGCGACCGCAAGCAACTGCGCAGAGATCAAGGGATGCAGCTCCCATCCGTCGCAGGTCACGAACAGTTCCCGAAATGCCCGCCCAGATCGACGCCTGCAGTGCGCGCGTGTCCTCTTCATAGGCATACCCAGTCGCGACGAGCGTCTGCGTAATATCCGCCGACCCCGCACCAACAGTGATTGGAGCGTCGTTGCGCCAGGCACCGGCTCCGCGACGAGCCGAGTAGGTTTCGCGCAGGTCGGGCGCGGCAACAACACCAGCGATGGTCTCGAAGGCGGCCGGCTCGGCAGCCGGGTCACCCTCGACCACCGCAATCGACACGGCATAGTTCGGTACGCCATAGAGGTAGTTGACTGTGCCATCGATCGGGTCAACAACCCAAGTGAGCCCCGAGGCGCTCGCTGAGGGATCGCTCTCTTCACCGAAGAATCCATCTTCCGGGCGCAACTCAGCCAAGCGCGCGCGGAGGAATGCCTCGCATTCCCGATCGGCCGCGGTCACCACATCCACGATCGACGACTTCGTTGCCGCGACCTCGACGCCTTCGCGGCGCCGGCGTGAGACCAGCTCCCCCGCCTGCGCGGCGAGAGTCCTGGCGAGTTCGAGGAGTTCGGCGTCATGGGGCCGCTGTTGCGAGTCAGTCACAGCCCGGACGATATCAGCGGCACAAAACAACGACCGGATGCATCCACAGCCCTTGACCTGGTGTACTCTTGATCGGTGCGCCACGCGCTGGTGCACGGCTGCGGCGAGTTACCCAAGCGGCCAAAGGGAGCTGACTGTAAATCAGCCTGCATTGCATTCGGGGGTTCGAATCCCTCACTCGCCACCAGACAAGACCCCGGTCAGATGAATCATCTGCCGGGGTTTTTCGCATCCCCACCACCTCACAGACTGCACCGTCTCTCAGCGAGCCACACTTTCGGGTTTCCGGGTTACCGGCCATAAATAGTGGATGGATTCGGGC
>NZ_RQVS01000017.1 GCF_003865375.1 Gulosibacter macacae
CCCGCGGACCCCAGCTACACCCTCAACTGCGAAGAGCCCAGATACATGCGCAGATCGCCAATGCGCGTCCCGGCGAGCTCGGGGTTGGAGAGCACGAACGGGCGCACCTCGACGTCGCGGCGGTCGTGAAAGAGGCGCTGATCGCAGATTTCGCCGAGCGCCGCCACGGCCGTTTCGATCGCGGGCACGCTACCGACGACCTCAACGATGTCGCCGTCGATGAAGTGGTCGTAGCGGGTGACGACGGTGGTCTCGCCGCCGCGGCGACGGGCTGAAATGCGGATGTCACCGGCCGACCAGCCGGGCACCTCGCCCGCGACCGCGTCGTGATGCACGAGCACTGTGCGCGCGGTGATTTCCTCGGCGGATGCTGGGGCTGGGTCGTTGCGCGCCGACCACTTGCGACCGACGAGCAATGCCACGGCGGCAATCGCGAGGATCACGCCGACGAGGTACCCGATGCAGTAACCAATCGCGGGCTGCTGAGTGCCGCTGAGCTCTTGGGCAAGCGCCATCGCCGGGGTGGAGGTGAGGGCACCGGTGAACACACCGACCGAGATTGCTCGGTCGAGACCCATGAGCATGCCCACGAGCACGGCCGAGGCGCCGGCGACCGCGACGACTGCGATCGCCGCGACCATGACCCCGGCTTGGCGACGAAGGTCTTTGAAGAATGTCTGGCCGGCGGCAAGGCCGATGAGATAGACGAAAATGCCGAGTCCGAGGTTCTGAAACACCACGAGCGGCGCTCCGGCCTCGGGAACGAGGGCGCCCGCGATGAGGCCGACAAACAGTGCGCCAGCAACCCCGAACTTCAGCGGTCAAAACGGCATCACCCACTCGGAGTTCTCGACGGCAGAGACAACGATTTTGCACGGCGCGCAGCTCTGGTATGCGTTCCCTGACCGTGCTCGCGACACCCCACCGGGGTTCCAATCGCATCGACCCGAGGTGCTTGAGGGGGAGGGGTGGACCGCCCGCGTCTTCCTCGGGTCGCTCCTCGGGTCGACGTCACCGGTGCGCACGCATCTGCCACTCACCGGCGCGGAATTGCGCCTCGAGCCTGGCGCCGAGATGGTCATTTCGGTGCCTACCGATCATGAGCACGGCATCCTCGCGGTGTCGGGCTCGGTGTCGGTGGATGGCGTTGACGTGCCGTCTGCGCATCTTGCCGTGGTCGGCACCGGCCGCGCCGAGTTCACCGTGGTCGCTGGGGATGAGCCGGTGATCGCGCTCGTCATCGGTGGCGAGCCGCTCGGTGAGCGCATCGTCATGTGGTGGAACTTCATTGGCCGCAGCCACGAAGAAATCGTTGAGATGCGCGCCGACTACATGCGAGAAATGGGCTTCGAAGACGCCGAAGGGAATCCGGTCGACGATCTACGATTCGGGCCATTCCCAGCCGACACCCCGGCTCCGCTACCAGCGCCCGAGTTGCCGACGGTGCGCATCCTGCCCCGTGGTTAGCCAGGCAATTGTTCTGTTGTTTTGAAGGAGAGTAGTCATGACCGAACCCGACGTCAGCATCGACAACCCGCGCATCGTGCGTGGTGCCGAGTCGCGCTATGAGATTCACGTGGATGACTCGGGTTCGCCCGCGGGCATCGCCGCATTTGTGGATGCACCGGGTGCCGATGGCGTGATCGAGCGCATCTTCCCGCACACCGTCGTTGGCGAGCAGTTTGGTGGCAAGGGGCTCGCCTCGAAGCTCGTGCGCGTCGCACTCGATGAGACGATCGCGGATGGGCACCGAATTGTCGCGATGTGCCCGTATGTGGCGAGCTGGGTTGAGAAGCACCCGGACTACCAAGAGCACGTCGTCGAGGCGACGCAGGCGCACTTGCGGGCACTCGGGATTCGGTAGGGCACGGGGTTTCGCACGGGGTTTCGATACGCCGCTGCGCGGCTACTCAACCAACCAACAGCACGCCTGGTTGGTCGAGTAGGCCGAAGGTCGTATCGAGGCCCCGCGCCTACTCAACCAACCACTCCTTACCTGGTTGGTCGAGTAGCGGCAAAGCCGCGTATCGAGACCCGGCCTACAACTCCTCGTCGCCCTCGTAGGGGTCGTCGTCGTTGATCTCAGCCCGCCAGAACGCCTGGGCTGAGGCGATGTGATCGTCATCGCGCCCAGGGTTGAGCGCCTCGAGTGAGTCGAGCACTTCCTCCAAGCGCTCCTCGCTATCGACAACGAACAGCACTGGGTTTGAGCCGTGACGGCCGAAGGCATTGCGCACCGCATCCGAACCGAGCGCACGTTCGAATGCAAGATCAGTTGCCGTCAACCACTCAAGTGGCCACACATCGGCAGGCACCACATCGGGATGCGCATCGGCCCACTCGCCGAGCTCATCCGCGATGCGCTCGACGTCACCCTCAGGGGTATCAAGGTAGAAGTCCCACTCTTGCGGCCACCAGCGATAGGTCGCGAGGAGCAGCGCATCCGTCTCATCCTCGTCAGCTTCATTGAGCATCTCGAGATAGTGCGCTTCGGTGTTCACGGCAAACGCAGAAATCGTGTTGCCATCAGTCACCACGATCGCCGCGGCATACACATTGCTGCCTTCGAAGTCGTCGACACTGTCGTCGATTGCGGCCACGAGAGCGGCGGTGAAGCGTTCGGTCCAGTCGTCGAGGAACTTCTGCAGGGCATCCATGCCGCCAAATCTAGCGGGCACAGTGTCGTTCGTGCTTCGAGAACCTCAGCATGCGGTGCTCGTTAGACGTCGCGGGCGATGAGTTCATCGAGCGAGGCGGGGGAGAGGAGGTACGGCGCGACCTCGAGCACCGTCACCGCACCCACCCGACCTTCGGCGCGCATCCGAGCTGCCGCTCGGCCGTAAGCGACCATCGCGGCGCCGGTGAAGTCGGGGTTGCGTTCGAGTTCGAGCGAGAACTCGACCGTCGACCGCGATCCGGCCAAATCACCCGAGGTAATCACGCGGCCTCCGTGCGGCATGCCCTGGTGATCGCGCTCGAACTCGTCTTCCGAGACGAACTCCACCGTGGTCTCGTAGCCAACGAAATAGTCGGGCATGGTCACAATGGCTTCGCGGATGCGGTCGTGATCGGCAGCATCAGCGACGACAACACCGTGACGTTGGTGCGCATCCTTGCCGGAAATCTCAGCCCCGCCGGTGCGCGCGGCGGCAAGCGCCTCCTCGCGCGGCACGGTGTACTGCACGCCACGGATGACACCGGGGATGCGACGAATCGCATCCGAGTGCCCCTGCGAGAGCCCAGGGCCCCAGAAGGTGTGTTGCTCGGCGCTGGGAAAGAGCGCCTCGGCGAGCGTGCGGTTGATCGAGAAGAGACCAGGATCCCAACCGGTCGAGATCATTGCGACATTGCCACCGTCGCGGGCCGCAGCATCCATTTCCGTGCGGTGGCTCGGGATGAGCTTGTGGTTGTCGTAAGTGTCGACCGTGGTGAAGAGCTTGGCGAAGCCGGCGGCTTGCTCGGGAATGTCGGTCGCGCTGCCGAGGCAGAGGAAGAGGACGTCGATCTCGCCAGCGTGGTCGGCGGCGTTCGCCACGGGGAAGACCGGGGCGTCGGTGTCGAGCGCGTCGCGGCGCGAGAAAATTCCGACGAGCTCCATATCCGGTTGCAGTGCCACGAGGCGTTCAACGCTGCGGCCGAGGTTGCCGTAGCCAACGATGGCGGCGCGGATGGGGGTGGGAGCAGTCACGTGCGGATCCTCTCTTGGGCGAACCCTGCCACGATACCGAGCCGCGCTCAGGCGTGGTGCATCTTGGCTCGCTAGGTTCTAAATGAACGCAATTTGTACACTGATAAGGAAGTCAGCATGTCGCAACTCACCCTCACCGATCGCGTTGTCATTGTTACCGGAGCGGGCTCAGGCATTGGCCGAGTCACCGCCGAGCAGGCTGCCGCCGCTGGCGCGCACGTCATCGTCGCCGACCTCGCCGAAGGTCCCGCGAACGAAACCGTTGAACTCATCCGCTCGGCCGACGGCGCCGCCACCGCCGTCGTCGGTGACATCTCAGAACCCGAAGTTGTCGACCGGCTCATCGCCACGGCCACCGAGCAGGGCACCCTGCGCGGTGTGGTGAACAACGCCGGTGTGATGGACCTCTTCGCCGGTGTCGGCGACACCGACGACGCCACTTGGGAGCGCTGCCTGCGCGTCAACGTCACGGCACCGTTCCTGCTCATGCGCGCGGCGATGCCCGCGCTCATCGCCTCGGGCGGATCGATCGTCAACGTCGCCTCAGAAGCCGGCATCCGCGGTGCCGCGGCTGGTGCCGCCTACACCTCGTCGAAGCACGCGCTCGTCGGTCTCACCAAGAACACGGCCTACACCTATGGCAAGCAGGGCGTGCGCTGCAACGCGGTTGCACCCGGCGGCGTCGAGACCAACATCATGTCGTCGATTGACCCCACCAAGATCAACCAGGCGGGCATGGCGGCCCTCGGCCCCGTGCATGCCTCGGCCGTGCGCATGGCGCAGTCGAGCGAGCTGGCCGCACTCATCCTTTTCCTCCTCGCCGATGAGGCGAGCAATGTCAACGGCGCCATCATCCCCTGCGACGCGGGCTGGTCGGCTGGCTAACGAGGCAGTGTGAACGAGTCGTCGGTCGAGCAACCAGTTCTCGAAGGCTGCATTCGCGCGGTGCGCACCGGTGAGGTGCGCGTGCAGCAGTGGGGTGGTCGGGAGATCTCAACCGGCGCGGCGAAATCGGTGGCGGTGGCGCCCGTGCGGGCCACCGCCACCGGTCTCATTGGGGATGCACAGGGCAATCTGCGGGTGCACGGCGGACCCGAAAAGGCGATTTGCTGCTATGCGGCCGAGCACTATGCACAATGGCGTGCCGACGGCATCGAATTACCCGATGGTGCGCTCTTTGAAAACCTCACGCTCGAAGGCGTCGTCGATGCCGATGTGCATCTCGGCGATGTGTTTGAACTTGGGCGCATTCGTGTGCAGGTAACCCAGCCGCGGCGGCCCTGCACCACCGTGTCGGCGCGCTGGGAGCGACGCGAACTGCCACGGCTCATGCAGGACCGCGGACGCGTCGGCTACTACCTGCGGGTGCTGGTCGAAGGAGAGATTGCCGCGGGTGACCGGATGCACTTGATCGAGCGGTTGCCAAACTCGGTTTCGGTCGCCGAAGTGAACCGGATCATGAACGTCGACCGCACCGATCGGGAAGGCATCGCCCGACTCCTCGCCTCGCCAGAGTTACCGGAGCGTTGGCGAGCGACGCTCGAGCGTCGGCTTGCGGGCGAACTGGAAGACGACTCAGCGCGGCTCGGCACTTAGGCAGGCCAAGGAAACGCGAGCGAATCTACGAGATCGTGAGCGTGCCCGAGGCCGCCTCATCGATCGGCTGACCATTCGCATCGAGGTGCCACTCAACTTCAATCTCGAGCTCGCGCTTCGTGCTCTCGAGGCTGATTTCGTCGCTCACCTCGATGCTCACGCGCAACTCTGAGGGCAGTTCGATTACGGCGCGGCTTTCGCCCTGTGAGAGCGTCACCCGGCCCTCGTCGATGCGGTCGGCGATGTTGTGCAGCAGGTCAGCGAGCCGCTCGCGGCTCATATCAGACTCGGTCTTGAACACCTTGATGGACTCAGACATGGGGCGACTCCTCTGATCTCTGGCCCGGACTGGAAGTAGTCGCTTGCATTCTCCCAGATCGACCTGGTTACCCCTGGATAGAGCCGATTCGTGACGACACGAACAGCGGCCGATTGGACGCCGCAACGAAACCCGAGGATGCTCTTCTCGTGACCCTGCCCGCATCCAATTCCTCCGCCCGTTCGGCTGCCATGCCAGCCCTCCTCATCATCGGCTCGTCGATTTCGCTCCAGATCGGTGCGGCATTCGCCGTGCGACTGTTCCCCGAACTCGGTTCGTGGGGAGTGAATGCACTGCGACTCATGGTGGCCGGTGCGGTGTTGCTCGCGGTCGTGCGTCCGCGCGCCGGCGGTTGGACGGGTCGGCAATGGCGTTCGGTGCTCCTGCTCGGTCTCGCCATGGGCGGGATGAACGGCACGTTCTACGCGTCGATCGAACACATCCCGCTCGGTACCGCCGTTGCGATTGAGTTCATCGGTCCACTCCTGCTTTCAGCGATTCTGTCGCGGCGGGCGCGCGATCTCATCTGGGTGATCATTGCCGCGCTTGGCATGGGGGCGGTGGCGCTTGACTCGCTTATCGGCGGTAGCGCACTTGATCCGCTTGGCGTCGTGTTTGCGCTCGTGGCGGCGGCATTCTGGGCCGCGTATATCCTTGCCGGCGCCCGTGTCGGCGTGCTTGTCCCCGGGAACGGAGGACTCGGCTTTGCCCTCGTGATTGGTTCGCTCATCTCGGTGCCGCTCGGCTGGGAGGGCATCGGCATGGCGCTCAGCGATTGGCGACTGCTTGGCCTCGCCGTCGCAACCGCGATTCTCGGCTCGCTCTTGCCCTACTCACTCGAGTTCGTGGCGCTACGGCGACTGCCAAAGCCCGTGTTCGGTGTGCTCATGAGCCTCGAGCCTGCGGTCGCAACAATCGGCGGCTGGTTGCTCCTCGCTCAGGTGCCGGGCCCGTGGAAGATCGTCGCGGTGGTGCTCGTCATTGTCGCGAGCATCGGCATCACCCTCGGCGCTCGCAAGGTTGTCGACATCGAACTACCAATCGAGAACCTCTCGACCGGACCGATCGAGTTGCCGCTGCTGCCCGCGCACGTCGATGTGGTCGATCAAGACGTTGGTCCAGATCGCTCGCCGACGGCATCCGCGCCGGGCGAGCAAGACTCGTCAGGCGAAGAAGAAGCGGGTGAGGTGGAAGAAGACCGGCGCCGCGAAGACGAGTGAGTCGACGCGGTCCATAATGCCGCCGTGTCCGGGGATGAGATCGCCGAAGTCTTTGACGCCGCGATCGCGTTTGATGGAGCTCATCACGAGACCACCGGCAAAGCCCATGAGGCAGGCGATGAATGCGAACAGTGCCGCCTGCCACGGCGCGAAGGGTGTTGCCCACCACAGGGCCGCGCCGAGGGCGGTGGCGCTGAGCACCCCACCGATGAACCCCTCCCAAGTCTTGTTGGGGCTCACTTTCGGGGCTACGGAGTGACGGCCGAGCGTCTTCCCCCAGATGTACTGCAACACATCCGAGCCCTGCACCACGATGATGAGGAAGAGCAGCAGGTTCGCACCTTCCGGGCCGCCGCTGCCCGGCGCCGAACCCTCGGCCACGACGCGCCCGTGGTGCATCGCCACCGGCAATTGCAGGAGCGCGGGCGCGTGGCTGAGCGCGTAGACGCAGACCATGAGGGCCCACTGCACTACGGATGCGCGGCGCAAGAAACCGCGCGTCTCACCCATGAGCGCGGTGCGTGCAGGCAAGAAAAGAAACGCGTAGACGGGGATGAACACTGCAAAGAAGCCGTACCAGTGCTGCCAGACCGAGAAATAGTGCAACGGCAGGATGATCCAGAACATCCACACGAGCGCCCGGTGATCTTGCTGTGTCGTCGGTGAGATGGTGATGAACTCGCGTAGCGCGAGGAATGAGAGCGCGGTGAAGAGCAGGATCGTCACGGTCTCGCCGGCTGCGAGTACGGCCGTGAGCATCGCCGTCATGATCCACCAGGCGCCGACGCGCTGACGCAGATTGGTGATCAGGCTCTCGTGCTTTGGCGCGCGCAGCGTGCGCGAGAGGATGAACGTGACGATGGTGGCGATGACGAGCACGATGCCCACTCCGCCAAGGAGGTGCCAGCCGGTGTCATCGATGAGTCCGATGGTCATGCGGGAGGCTCCTCACTTGTTGGCGGCTCGGGCGATTCGGGTGAGGCTTGTGCCGCACCCTGCGATCCAGCCGCCTGATCGGCGGCGATTTCTTCGGCGGCTTCGGCCTCGGGGTCGGGGAGTGCGCGCTCAATGAGCTGCCGCATCCGAATGAGAAAGTCGTCGTCGCTCTCGTCGGCTCCGATGGTGACCGGCTCGAGAAACGTTGCGGTGCCGAGGAGCGGAACCGGCACGAGGCCTCCCTTTGGCAGGATGCGGCCGAGATTCGCGAGTGCGACCGGGACGAGCGGCACCTCGGGCCGGGCGCGGGCGATGCGCGCGATCCCGGCCTGAAATGCTGCGAGCGAGCGCCCGTCGCCGCGGGTGCCCTCGGGGAAGATAATGAGCGAGTCGCCAGCGTCGAGCACCTCGAGCATCCCCGCCACCTGACGGCGGCGCGGGGCGCCGGGCACGGTGGGGGTGGCCGGTTCGCCCTTACCGCGGTCAACGAGATAGGGATTGAACAGGCGAGTGGCTATGCGACCGCGCGCGCCCGAACCCCAATAGTCGGCGGCGGCGACCGGGCGCGCTTGGCGTCGCAGCCGACCGGGCAGGATCGCCCAAATGGTGAGGAAGTCGAGGTGACTCGAGTGATTCGCGAAGAAGACCGCAGGTGTTGGCAGATCGAGCACCGTGGCCGGGCGGGCGTCGATCGCGGATGAGGTCACGATGGGGCGAGCCCCGGTGACGATGCGCACACCGAGCGCCACGAGCGATTGGGCGACGGTCACGGCTGGGCCTCGGCGGCAGCCCGCGCCCGCAGGGCCGCGGTGATGCGACGCAAGCGCACGATGACGGTGATGAGTGATCCGAGCGCAATCACCGCGAGGGCCATGGTGAGCACGATGCCGCGCGGCCAGCCAAGTGGCGCTTCGAGGAGCGAGACAAGGCAGGCGAGCACGAGCACCCACATCCGCGGTGGCTTCGCCATCGGGCCATCGAAGAAGTTACCGACACCGTTTGCGGCACCGAGGGTGCGCACATAGGCAGTCAGCACCGCGAGGGCCGCGGCGAGCCAGCCGAGCGCGACGCCGAGGTCGACGCCGCCGCTCAGCCACACCGATGCGGTCGCATAACCGGCGCCTGCGATCACCACGAGGTCGGCAATGCGATCGGGCAGCTCATTGAACAGGTCACCGGTTGGGGTGTGCATCCCGCGTTCAACGGCGAGCATGCCGTCGAGCATGTTGAGCAGCAAGCGCAACGGCATCAGGCAGGCGGCCGTGATGAGGAGGCCCAGCCGAGCACCGTCGCCGACAAACGCCGATGCCGCGAGCGCGACCGCAGCTCCGAGGGCAACGATGACCGAGAGCAACGAGATGGTGTTCGGTGTGAGTCGCAGCGTCGCGAGCAGATCGGCAATGCGCGCAGCCCACCGAGTGGAACGCTGCGGAATCGTGCGGCGATCGAGTCCGGAGTTCGGTGCGTCATCCATGCAGGCAGACTATGCCCCGCCCACGACGCCGACGACCAACTGGGGATGCATTCGAGTCGTGCCCAGCGGCATCCGGCAGGATGCACGCATGGGCAAGACACGTGACCACCTCATTGCGGGGCTCTGGGGCGCCGCCGAAGCCACCTGCTTTTTCATCGTGCCGGATGTGTGGCTCTCGCGGATCGCGACGAAGTCCCCGCGCCGGGCGATGTGGGCGTCGGTCACCGCCCTCATCGGGGCCGTGGCCGGAGGGATCGCGACGTACCAGTGGGGCTCCCGCACGCATCCCGAAGCGTCAAAGGCGGCGTTACGACGGTTGCCTGCGATCTCAGCGGCGATGATCGAGCGTTGCGAGACCGACCTCAGCGAGAAGGGCACGGGCGCCATGCTCAGCGGCCCATTGCGCGGTGTGCCCTACAAGATTTATGCGCGCACGGCGGGGATGCAGCGGCGCTCGCTACCGGAGTTCATTGCCTGGTCGGTGCCGGCCCGCATCCCGAGGTTCTTGCTGGTCTCGGCGCTCGCGACCGGGCTGACGCGCGGTTCGGAGCGGGTGCTTGGCGTGGCGCGCACAGCGCGACTTTCGGGACCGGTACACACGGTCTTCTGGATCGCGTTTTATGCCTGGTATCTGCGCACGGTTGGGCGTGAGCCGAGGGCTGATGGGCGGGCCGACGCGCAAGGAAGCGCGAGTGCTGCGCGATAGCATCCGCTCATGACCACGACTACCCGAAAGCTTGGCGAACTTCGCCTCGACGACCACACGCTCACCCTCCCGCTCACGACCGATCCGGCAGATAGCCGCACGATCGACGTGTTTGCGCGAGTGGCAACTCGGCCAGGCGGCGAGGAGTTGCCGTACCTCGTCTTCTTGCAGGGTGGTCCCGGGGTGGAGGCGCCGCGCGTCGCGCTCGACCCGATGACACCGAACTGGCTCGGTACCGCGCTCGAACACTACCGACTCGTGCTGCTCGACCAGCGCGGCACCGGTCGTTCGACCCCGGTCGGTGACGGGCTGCTCGAAGGACGCACGGCTGACGAGGTCGCCGAATACCTCACGCATCTGCGCGCCGATGGCATCGTGCGTGACTCCGAAGCCGTGCGCGAGTTCTTGGGCGTCGAGACGTGGTCGACACTCGGCCAATCGTTCGGCGGATTCACGACGCTGCACTATCTCTCAACGCATCCAGAATCGCTCGAGCACGTCTACATCACCGGCGGACTCTCGGCGATCGACCGTCCCGCCGACGATGTGTATGCGCTCTGCTACGACAAGATGCGCGTGAACACTGAGGCGTACTACCGCCGATTCCCGGAGCATCGCGAGATCGTGCGCGACCTTGTGGCGCGAGCGGAGGCGGGGGAGATTGTGCTGCCCGATGGTGAGGTTGTTTCGCCCTCACGTCTGCGTAGCCTCGGGCATTCGCTTGGCTCGAACGATGGCTGGCTCGCGTTGCATGACCTGCTCGAACTCGACCCAGCCTCGAATGCGTTCCGCCACGACCTCGCGCGCTTGCTGCCCTATGACGGCCGCAACCCCCTCTACTACGTGATTCACGAGTCGTCATATGCCGATGGCGTGGTGACCGACTGGGCGGCGGAGCGCGTTGAGCCGCAGGACTTCCGTGAAGACGTAACCCTGCTCACCGGCGAGCACGTGCGCCGCGAGTGGCTCGAGACGGTACCGGCGTTGCGACCGTGGCGCGAGGTCGCCGAGAAGATTGCCGAGCATCCTTGGCCGAAGCTCTACGATGCGGCGGCGCTCGCGGCCTCGGAGGCGAAGGGCGCGGCGGCGGTGTACGCGAACGATGTGTACGTGCCGATTGAGTACTCGCTGGAGACCGCGGCGCACCTGCCGGGCGTGCACCTGCACATCACTTCGGAGCACGAGCACAACGGGCTGCGCGCGAGCGGGGGTTTGGTACTCGCGAAGCTCTTTGACCTGGCGGCTGGGCGGAGCGTGCGCTAGAGGCCACGCGCTGCAAGTGACCCTCTGGTGGCGAAGTAGCCCACCCATGGGTGGGGGAGTTGTCCACGAGACGGCCACTTGCGGGCCGGAGCGTGTGGACGAGCGAGGCTACGCCTCGAATACTGCTTCGACGGCGGCGCTGAGCCAAATGCTCGAGGGCGAGGGTGACACGGTCTCGCCGCCCGCATCCATCACGCTCTTGGCACGCAGATACTGCTCGGCGACCTGCACCGGTTCGTGGCTACCAAGGCCAGGGTCAGCGATCTCCAGGATGCGCACCTCACCCGCACCAGCCGCGGCGGCAAGCACCTCGGCCCGCCGACGCGCATCCCGCACCGCCTCAGCAAGCACCGCGTCGGCATTCGCAGGCTTGGTTTCGGGAGTGAGTGACCATTCCACACCGCGCAATTGCACACCAGGATGCGCGCCCCAAGCGGCAGTGCGCTCGCCAAGCACTTCGAAGTCGCGGAACGCGGCCGTGATCTCGATCGTCACCGTGGTGCGCGGTGGCAGGATGCTGCCGTCGGGCGCCGTCGGCCGCCAGGAATAGCGCTGCGGTGCCTCGAACGAGAACCGCTCAAGCGCGTCAGCAGGGAGCGCCCGCAACTCGGCCTGGATGCGGTTCGCGAGCGATTGCGCCTGCGCCATTGTGGCGGCCGCATCCTCGCCCTCAAATTGCACGGCGAGGCGCGCCAAGCCGATCTCAGCGGCGAGCGATACGGAATGCGAACCACGGACGCGAATCTTCATGCCCGTGAGCGTAGTGGGCCAGGCCGAGATTTCAGCTCGACCGTGCGATGAAGGTATCCCAACTCAGTTTGACGATGAGCGCGGCCGAGACGATGAGGAACGCGAGGCGCACAAACCGCGCACCTCGATCAATTGCGAGGCGCGCGCCGAGATACCCACCGAGCATATTGGCGGCGCCTAGCGCGAGTCCGAGTCCCCAAATCACAGCACCGTGCGGGATGAAAATCATCAACGCCCCGAGGTTGGTGGCGAAATTCACCAGCCTGGCTTTCGCACTCGCCTGCAAGAAGTCGTAGCCGAGCATGGTGACGAGTCCGATGACGAGGAACGAGCCGGTGCCCGGCCCGAGCAGACCGTCGTAGGCGCCGAGGCCGAAGCCAAGGACGAGGGCGGTGAGCGTGTGGCGGCGGCCGGTGTATCGCAGCTCGTGTTCAAGCCCGAGGTTTGGTTTGAGCGCAGTGAACGTGGCGACGCCGAGGAGGACCACGATGATGATCGGCATGAACACCTGTTTCGGCAGGTACGTGGCGACTGAGGCCCCGAGCATGCTGCCGATGAGCGCAACGGCCGCCATGGGGAGCGCCGTGCGCAAATCCGGTCGAACTCGCCGAATATAGGTCGCGGCACTCGTTGCCGTGCCGAATATCGAACCGAGCTTGTTCGTCGCCAGCGCCTGCACTGGGCTGAGGCCCGGGATGAGCAAGAGCGCAGGTAATTGGATCAGCCCGCCGCCACCGACCACGGCGTCAACAAACCCGGCCATGAATCCCGCGAGGAGGACGAGCGCGAGGAGCCCCAACGACATGCCTTCGGGAAACCAATTGGCGGGAAGCGCCGTGGCCGGGCCGACAGTGGTTGCGGCCGGAGCGAAGTTGACGGCAATCATGCGAGGCAGTGCGGCCGGCGCGCACTCACAGCGTTGCGTTCCGCAAACGATTTGCAGCCGCCACGAGCACCTCCGGGCGCTTACAGAAGGCAAAGCGCACGAGCGAAGCAACTCCACTCGCATCCGCGTAAAACGCCGACATGGGCACGGCCGCCACACCGACACGTTCGGGCAATTCGCGGCAGAAGGCGGCGGCGTCGGTGACGCCGAGTGGTGCGGCATCGGCGACGGCAAAGTAGCCGCCCTCGACCGGTGACACCTCGAATCCGGCATCGCGCAGGGCCGGGACGAGCAGGTCGCGCTGTGCCTGCAAGCCGTCACGAATCGCCGCGAACTCGTGGGCGGGGAGCGTGAGACCGACTGCCGCGCCCTCCTGGAAGGGCCCGGCATTCACATAGGTGAGGAATTGTTTCGTCGTCGTCACGGCATCGATGAGCTCGCGCTGCGCGCAGGCCCAGCCGACTTTCCACCCGGTCGTTGAGAACGTCTTGCCCGCTGACGAGATCGTCACAGTGCGCTCGCGCATCCCGGGTAGCGTCGCGAATGGGATGTGCTCACGGCCATCGAACGCGAGGTGCTCGTAGACCTCATCGGTAATCACGAGGAGGTCGTGCTCCTTGGCGACCCGAGCAATCGCCTCGAGCTCGGCGCGAGAGAACACGTGGCCGGTGGGATTGTGCGGCGAATTCAGGATGAGCACCCGCGATCTCTCGGTGACCGCATCCTTCAGGCGCGCCTCATCGAGTGCAAAGCTCGGGGCATCGAGACGCACCGGCACGAGCGCACCCTGCGCCAGAGCAACATCGGCGGCGTAGGCGTCGTAGAAGGGTTCAAATGCGAGCACCTCATCGCCCGGTTCGACCAGGGCCAGGATGCTCGCCGCGAGCGCCTCGGTTGCCCCGGCCGTGACGAGCACCTCGGTCTCTGGGTCGTAGTCGAGGCCGTACCAATACTGCTCGTGCGCGGCGATCGCCTCGCGCAATTGTGGGATGCCGCGACCCGGCGGGTACTGATTGCGGCCGGCCGCAATGGCGGCGATTGCGGCGTCGAGCACCGCCTGCGGGCCCGGGGAATCCGGAAATCCTTGGCCGAGATTGATGGCATCGTGCGCGAGCGCGAGCGCCGACATCTCCGCGAAAATCGTGGTGCCGAATCCACGCATCCGGGTTACTAAGGGGTTGCCATCGGGGCGAATCATGCGCCCATCGTCGCAGACAGTGCGAGGGTTCGGAGCGTGCGTGCATTCGCGAGTGCAAAGATCTCGCTCATGGCTACTACTGCGCTCCAGGGAAACACTGTCCACCTCACCGGCGACCTGCCCTCGGTCGGTCTCGCCGCGCCCGACTTCGACCTCGTTGGTACCGACCTCGGCTCGGTGCGTCTGGCTGACTACGTCGACCGTCGCGTCGTGCTCAACATCTTCCCGTCGATTGACACCGGTGTCTGCGCGACCTCGGTGCGTGAATTCAACAAGCGTGCTGCCGCGCTCGAGAACACCACGGTGGTCTGCGTGTCGCGCGACCTGCCGTTCGCGCTCGACCGCTTCTGCGGCGCCGAGGGCATTGACAATGTGGTGGTCGCCTCGGCTTTCCGCTCGGAGTTCGGCAACGACTACGGCATTGAGCAGGCTGACGGTCCGCTCAAGGGGCTCCTCGCCCGCGCGGTCGTCGTGACCGACGCCGAGGGCAAGGTGGCCTACACCCAGCTCGTGCCCGAGATCACCGAAGAACCCGACTACGACGCCGCGATTGGCGCCCTGCCCGAATAGGCCTACCCCGCGAATAATCACGCCACACATTTAGCTGAAGGCGCACTTGACCGAGCACGCGTTGAGTGCGCCTTCAGGCGGTTTCCTACTACGCTCGAACCGTGTCTACCGCCGCTGAACTGCACCAAACGCGCGCTGACGAGTTCCTGGGCAACTATCTCGCTGAGATCGCCGACCGGCCGGGCATCGACGAAATGGTCGAGGCCGGTGCGTTTCGCACCTCGCAGCGGGAACTCATCGAATCGGTCATCGGTGCCGGGCACAGCGGTCTCGCGCGGGCACGTCGCCGCGCCGAGCACTTCATCCACGACGATGGTGTCACCTACGGCACCGCGCTCAGTGACGAGAGCCCGGGCCCCTGGCGCATTGATCCGCTCCCGGTCATCATCGCCGGTGACGAGTGGACCTCAATCGAACGCGGTCTCGCCCAGCGCAATGAACTCCTGCGCCGCATCTTCGACGACGTCTACGGCGAGCAACGGTTGCTGCGCTCGCGGAAAATCCCGGCCGAAGTCGTGCTCGGTCATCACGGCTACGTACGCCAGGCTGCGGGCATTCCGCAGGCGTCCAAGCACCTGATTCTCAGCGCCACCGACCTCGGGCGCGATGGCAACGGCGATTGGGTCGTGATTGACGATCGCCTGCAGGCACCATCGGGTGCCGGCTATGCCATGGCCACCCGCCGCATCGTGGCGCAATTGCTCCCGCGCGTGCACCGGATGGTCGACCTCGCGAAACTGCGCGGGTTCTTCCACACTATGACGGCTGCGGTGCTTGCCGTCGCGCCCGAAACTGATGGCGAGCCGCGCAGCGTCTTGCTCTCGCCGGGACACGCTTCAGAGACCGCGTTCGACCAGGCGTTCATGGCGTCGCTACTCGGTTTTCCGCTCGTTGAAGCCGACGACCTCGTCGTGCAATCGGGGCGCGTGTGGTTGCGCGCCAGCCACGGCCTCGTGCCGGTGGATGCGGTGATGCGGCGCGTCGACGAAACCTGGGTCGACCCGCTCGACCTCCGCGGCAATAGCCGCCTGGGCGTGCCGGGCGTCCTTGAGACGGTGCGGCAGCAACACACTGCGGTGCTCAACCCGATCGGCGCGGGCGTGCTCGAAAACCCCGGCATTGTGCCGCTGTTGCC
This sequence comes from Gulosibacter macacae, assembly GCF_003865375.1. Classification (GTDB taxonomy): domain Bacteria; phylum Actinomycetota; class Actinomycetes; order Actinomycetales; family Microbacteriaceae; genus Gulosibacter; species Gulosibacter macacae. The sequence continues at coordinate 15,742 of NZ_RQVS01000017.1, forward strand.
TGAACTCTGCAGGGAGATCCTCGGCGAAGAGCCGCTCTTGCCGAGCGCTGAAACCTGGTGGTGCGGTGACGACACCGGCCGCTCACACGTGCTCGCGAATCTCGAACAGCTCCTGCTCAAGCCAATCCATCGCACGACGATTCCGCACACGATCCCCGGGTGGGAGCTGTCGAGCACCGAGCGCGAGGAATTGCGCCAGCGCATCGAAGCCGAGCCCTGGGCGTGGACCGGCCAGCGACCGCTCACCCTTTCAAGTGCGCCGGTCGTGACCGACACCGGCGTCGAAGCTCGCCGCTTCGTGTTGCGCACCTTCGGCGTTCGCCTCGCCGATGAACACGTGCTCATGCCCGGCGGACTCGGCCGAGTCGGTGCCACCCGCGACACGACTCACATCACGAACGCCTCGGGCGCGCTTGCGAAGGACGTCTGGATCGTCGGCGGCAGCGAAAATCTCGGCCTACCGGTGCTCGAACTCGTCGGCGAACGCCGCCGCCCAGTGCGCGAAGCACTCGGCTTCGAAATCACGCCGCGTGGTGCCGACAACCTCTACTGGTTCGGTCGCTACTCAGAGCGCACCGACGCGACCGTGCGCTTCCTCGCGGTCGCGAACGACCTCGCGAACGATCACGGCGCGCATCCCGATACTCCGGGTGGTGCGGCGCTGGCCCGCATCCTCGAGGCCGTGTCGCGCACCCTCGGCGTGCGACGTCTCGACGAAAACGAAACGGCAGTGAGCTACCTGCGTAAGCTCGTCGACGATCGGCGCACGCCCGGCACCGTCGGTGCCTCAGTCATCCGCCTCGAACTCGCCGCGCAATATGTGCGCGAGCTCCTCTCGGGCGACACCTGGCCGGTGCTCGCCTCACTCGAGCGCGCCGTTGACGGGGTGCCCGGTGACGACGACGAACTGCAACCGATCTTCGATGAGCTGCTCGGGCCGCTCCTTTCGCTGCAGGGTATCGTCGCGCACGGTCTCTACCGGGATGCATCCTGGGCCTTTGTCGACGCCGGCATCCGCATGGAGCGCGCGCAGTTCACGCTCGGCCTGCTGCGCTCGACCCTCTCGGATGCACAATCACCCGTCACCGAATACCTCGTCTCAGAAGCCGTGCTCGGCATCGGCGACTCGACCATGACGAACCGCCGTCGGATCGCCGCGGGACAGGGGCCGCGCGGCCAGGTGGAGTCGACGCTCGACCTCCTCCTCACCGAACCTGACAACCCACGCTCAGTGATGTTCCAGATCGTGCGCATTGCCCGCAACCTCAGCCGCATCGGCGATGAGCAGCTCGCGGCACGCATGCACGCGCTTGGCGAGACCCTCGCCGCCGCCGATGTCGACCAGCTCACCGACCGCAGGAGCCTGCTCATCACACTTCTCGATGAGACCCGGAGCGAATTGCAAGCCATCAGCGATGAGATCAGCCGCCGCCACTTCACCCGCCAGGCGCCGCAGTCCACGTTCCAGCAGCGCTGGTATGCCGATGAGCGCGAGGAGGGGTGGTCAATTTGAGCGAACACGACGCCACCGTGAGCGGATTCGACCTTGACCGCATCCGTGCCGATCATCACCTGCCCCGCACCTATCTCGTGCGGCACGTCACGCGCTATGACTATGAGGCTCCGCGCTCAGCGGCCTACGAGCGAGGTCGGCTGACCCCGCGCGATACCGCAACGCAGCAGGTTGTGTCGACCACGACGACGCTCGAGCCAACGCCCGAAGTGCACACGACGCACGTCGACAACTACGGCAACCTCAGCGAGTACATTGAGGTGCGCGAGCCGTACACGATGCTCGAACTTGCGAAGGAATCGGTCGTTCGGGTGGATTGGCCAGCCCCCGATGTGGAGGCACTCAACCGTTGGAGCCTCGCGGAGGCCGCGCAGGCCGTGGCCGCGAACGGCGACCCGGTGGACGTCACCGAATTCACGATGGCCTCACCGCTCGTCGAGGTGACGCCCGAGGTGGCGGCGTACGCGGCTGAAGTACTGCATCCTGATCAGCGCTTTGGTGACGCGCTCGTACACCTCACCACCTCGATCTACACCGACTTCACCTACAAGTCGGGTGTGACGAATGTGCGCACCACGCTGAGCGAATTGCTCGAGTTGCGCGCGGGCGTCTGCCAAGACTTCGCCCAGCTTGCGATCGGATGCCTGCGCACCTTTGGTATTCCCGCGCGCTATGTCTCGGGATACCTCGAGACGAGCCCGCCGCCCGGCGCGCCAAAGCTGCAGGGCTCGGATGCATCGCACGCCTGGGTTTCTGCGCTCACGCCCGAGGGTGGTTGGGTCGATCTCGACCCGACGAACAACCACTTCGCCGACTCGCGCTATGTCGTGACCGCCTGGGGTCGAGACTTCCAGGATGTGTCGCCGCTGCGCGGCATCGTCTATGGCGAAGACACCGAGTCAACGCTCGATGTGGGCGTCGATGTGCTGCTGCTCAACGATCTTGGCGAAGTGGCTGTCGAGGTTGTGCCGAAGGTGCGACCGGCGTAGGCCATGGCGAAACGATCGGCCTAGGCAGCCGGCAACTCGAGAAATTCGCGCCAGGCCGGCACCTCGCGTCGGGCCTGCTCGGTACCAAGCTCATACATCCGGGCGAGCTTGCGCACATCGGTTTCGGAGTTTGAGACCGTGAGGTGCTCGGGGCAAAAGAGGTACGCCTGACCCGCGCGTTCGAGGTCGAACAGCTCCGCCCGTGACTCGTTGTAGCGGCGCGGACGCTTGAGAATCGCGTCGATCACGGCCGGATACTTGCGGAATGTCGTGCGATAGAACCCGGGCACCCGGCTCGCGGGCTTCACATAGTCGCGCGGACGCGTCATCACCACGAAATACTTCGAGTACCCGGCCGCTTTCGCCGCGTCGAGCGCGAAGCCTCCGGTGAGCCCCAGCGCACCGTCGACGTAGGTGCGGCCGTCAAGTTCGACCGGTGGCATGAGCAGCGGCAGGCTCGAGGATGCGCGCACACGCAGCATGAGATCGCGCATCGTGGAGATGTCGTCGCGACCCCAATATTTCGTCGCACCCGACCTGGCATCGAACGCACCGATGGCAAACTGCGTCGGATTCGCCTGATAGGTCGCGAAATCGTAGGGGAGTGCTTGCCCCGGCGCCCCAGTTTCTTCATAGATGTACTTCGCGTTGAACCGGCCCTTGCCCTGCACCCAGGTGAGCCAACTGCCGAATTGCGGATCGGCGGCAAGGTCAACGAACGAGGTGCGCGCCCGCACGCCATCGCGCGAGAGATAGTTACCGGTGCAGCTCGATCCCGCCGAAATGCCACCCACCCAGTCGAAGAAGATGCCCTGGTTCAGGAGTTCGGCGACCACCGCCGAGGTGTAGCTTGCCCGCATCCCACCGCCCTCAAAAATGAGCGCAACATCGTTGACGTTCGTCGTGAGGGTGCTCGTGTTCATAACTTCATCCTCGCATCGACGGGCTCAACCAAAGTGGCCGTACGATGCAGAGATGACATTCGCGATGCTCGCGCTCATCTGCGCAATCGCGCTGGTGGGGCCGTTGCTCGCACTGCCGCGTAGGATGCGCGTGCCGGTCGCGCTCGGCGAACTCGCCATTGGTCTCGCGTTCGGGGTGACGGGCACGGGGTGGCTCGAACCTGGGGATGCGACCTTCGCGTTTCTCGCCGAGATCGGCTTTGCACTCGTGCTCTTCAAAGCCGGCACACAGGTGCCGGTGCGCACCGAGGGGATGCGACGGGGGTTCTTCCCAGGGGCGGGACGGGCGCTCCTCATCGGCCTACTTGCGGTGCCCGCAGGGCTTGGCCTTGCGGCGCTATTTGGCACGCACGATGGGATGCTCTACGCGGTGCTGCTCGCCTCATCGTCAGCAGCGATCATCGTGCCGGTGATGGGCGAGACGAAGGTGACGAGTCGCAAAGGGCTCGAATTGCTGGTGCAGGTCGCCATCGCCGATGCCGTCTGCATCATCGCGCTGCCGCTGGTCATCGCTCCCGATCGGATGGCGATTACGGGACTCGGGGTGCTCGCCGTGCTCGCGCTCGCCGTGGTGATCTTCTTCGTGTTGCGCGCCATCGAGCGCTCCGGCTGGGAAGAACGCATCCGTGAGGTGTCGAAGGAACGCGGCTTCGCTGTTGAGCTGCGAGTGACGCTGACGCTCCTCTTCTCGATCGCCGCGGTCGCGGCGCTCACGCACGTCACCGTGATGCTCGCGGGTTTCGCGCTCGGACTTGCGGTCGCGGCGGTTGGTGAACCGAAACGAGTCGGCAAGCAAATCTTTGCGCTCACCGAGGGGCTCTTCGGGCCAATCTTCTATGTCTGGCTCGGGGCATCGGTGAATCTGCGAGAGGTCGTCGACCACCCGGAAGCCGTGCTGCTCGGCATCTCGCTCGGCGTCGGTGCGATCGTGCTCCACCTCGTCGGGGTGCTCACCCGCCAGCCTTGGCCGCTGGCGCTTGCGGCGAGTGCGCAGCTTGGCGTGCCCATCGGCGCAGTGTCGCTCGGAGCTGGGACCGGGGCGTTTCAGCCGGGCGAGACCGGGGCCATCCTGCTCGGTGCGATGGTCACGCTCATCGCGGCGACGCTCGCCACCGCGCCGATGCGCCACCACCTCGAGGATGCGCCGGAAGGTGTTGCCGCTGAAGGGGCGAGCGAAGGTGGCACGGTCGAGTCAGCGCATGAGCCTTCGTGACAAACCTGAGCCTTGTTGCGAGCCTTTGTGACAAACCTGGGCGAAGTATGGGCCAGGGATGGCGTGTTGGGTCAGGGTTGGGCAGGGCACTTCGAGAACCTCAATGCGCCAACGGGAGTCTCAGTGCTCGGCGATCCGCACGGGGATGCGGCGGGCGCCGAAATTGCCGGCACGTTCAGCGAAGCGGCCCGGGATCGCCGTGCCGCACTCGCGACAGCGACCGGCCGCATCCAAGTGATAGCCGAGGATGCGGTACCAATCGCGCTCGATGACGGCAGCCCCGCAGCCTGGGCACCAGGTCGTATCGCCCTCGGCATCGTGCACATTGCCGGTGTAGACGAACTTCTCGCCGGTATCGAGGGCGATCTGTCGCGCCCGCTGCAAGGTCGATAGCGGTGTGCGCGGTACATCGCGCATCCGATGATCGGGATGAAAGGCGCTGAAGTGATGCGGCACATCATCACCAAGCTCCGCAACGATCCACTCCGACATCGCGCGGATCTCCGCATCCGAGTCATTGTGGCCCGGGATGAGCAGCGTCGTGACCTCAAACCAACACTCGGTCTCGTGGCGCAGGTAGGTGAGCGTGTCGAGCACGACCGAGAGCTTCGCGCCGGTGACACGCTGGTAGAACTCCTCGGTGAAGCCCTTGAGGTCGATGTTCGCGGCATCCATCGCGGCATAGAGTTCACGCCGCGGCGCGGGCGAGATATAGCCCGCGCTCACGGCCACCGGATGCACCCCGCGCTCGCGGCAGGCCGCAGCGACATCGATTGCGTACTCGGCGAAGATCGTCGGATCGTTGTAGGTGAAGGCGACCGATTCGCATCCGCGCGCTTGGGCTACTTCGGCAATACGCTCGGGCGAAGCCTCGTCGGCGAGCGAGTCGATCTCGCGTGAGGTGGAAATATCCCAGTTCTGGCAGAACTTGCAGCCGAGATTGCAACCCGCGGTGCCGAACGAGAGCACCGAGGTGCCGGGGTAGAAGTGGTTGAGCGGTTTCTTCTCAATCGGATCGATGCAGAACCCGCTCGAGCGGCCGTAGGTGTCGAGCACGAGCTGGTCGCCCTCGCGCAGGCGCACAAAGCAGAAGCCGCGCTGGCCGTCTTTGAGTCGGCACTCGCGCGGGCAGACATCACACTGGATGCGGTCGCCGACCGGGTGCCACCAGCGGGCTACGGCTCCTGCCATGAGCTCACCCCGTATCGCTCGAGGGTGGTGTCGGCGGGCCAGGTGTTCGGGTCGAGGCCTGCCTTGGCGAGCAGGTGGCTGAGGAACTGATTTGGGTCGGGCAGGCTCTGCCACACCTGCGGTAGGAAGGTCGCACGGTGGCGGCCCGCGTGTAGCACCACGCCATCGACGCCCGGTCGTAGCGCCGCGATGGCGCCGGCCCGGGTGCCGTCATAGCCGATTGCTTTTGGTTCAGTGAGTTCGGACACTTCGATGCGGATCTGGTCGAGTTCACTGCGCTGCAACGGCCCGAACCGCGGGTCTTGGAATGCCGCCGCGATGGCGTTCTCGGCCACATCGTCGCCGAGATCGCGATAGGCGCGGAGGGTGCCGATGCATCCGCGCAGCTTGCCGTCGATCGAAAGCGATACGAACGAGGCGCCGGGCTTGCGCAGAGCGTCGTCGCGCGCAGGCATCGGCGCATGCACGCCGAGTTCGTTGGCGATGGTGCTGCGGGCAATGGCGAGGAGGATCGTGCCGTGGTCCATAGTGCGTCCCTAGTCAGACGAGGCGGGTGGGGCGTGGAAGGCGACAGTCGCGTAACCGACGACTCGGCGCAGGTCACCATCGGGGGTATCGCCCGAGTTGCAGGCGCTCACGAGGCTTGGTTGCCAGTGCTTGGCGCGGGCGCGGGTGAGGAGGCCGTTGAGTGGTCGCACGCCGCAGGCGTCGGTGGGCTGCAGGGTGGCGTCGAGCGCAACGATGCGTTGCAGCGTTTCGGCGTCGTGCGCCCGTGCCGATTCGTATGCCTCGAAGTGCGAAAGATCGCTCGAAACCAGGATGACCGTCTGCGGGTCACCGTCAAAGAGTGCGATCACTTCGGCGACGGTCGCCGGTGGCACATCGCCGACGGCGAGCGGTACGAGTGCGAAGTCACCGAGTTGCCGCTGCAGAAATGGCAGGTGCACTTCGAGCGAGTGCTCTTCAGCGTGCACGCGCGGGGCAGTAATCACTGCCGGATGCGTGAGTGCCCGGGCAACGAGGTCACGATCGACACGCACATCACCGAGCGGTGTGTTGAAAGCGTCGAAGCCGGCATCGGCAATACCGCGGATGCCGACGCGGTGGGTCGGGCCAAGCAACACCACGGTGCGCACCGAGCCGATGTCGAGCTGGACATATCCCGTAGCTGCCGTTGGTCCCGAAAAACGGTGTCCGGCGTGGGGCACGACGAGCGCACGCAACGGCACGCCAGGCGCAACATCGGGCACGCTCGCTTCGGCGAGCATCCGGTCAACCGACGCGCTGAGTTCAGCCGCATCGGCTGGATAGAACAGTCCCGCAACCGCGGGCGAACGCACGGTCATGGCCTCAGTGTGACACCGCGCGCTCTAAGTAGGCTCCATGCTGTGACCTATTTCGCCGAACAATTGCGTGCCGCGGCCGCCGAGGCGGCGCAGCAACTGCGTGCCGCGGCCATCGAACCGGATGCAGTGGCCGAGTATGAGCCGCCGCGTCGCCGGTTCATTGGCACGCGGGCCGCGCGGATGCGCGAGATCGGCCGGGCTTGGAAGCTTGGCGCGCTGCTCGTTACCGACGAAGGCGAGCTCCTCATCGCGGGGGAGACGCTGCGTGCCCACGAGCCGCCGCCGATCCTTGGCTACACCTCGGAGTCGGCGCGTGAGCGCGATGCGTTGCGGCACAGTGCGATTCGTGGCGGCTTTACCGAGGGCACGACGGTGCACTGGGCGACGCAGCCGATTGATCTGGATGCACTTGACGCCGACTCGACGCCACTCGCCGTTCGTGACGGTGCACTCGTGGTGCGCTGGTCGCCGCGGGCACCGCTCTCGTCGGCGATGCCACTTCAGGCATATCTTGCCGAGCGGGTGGAACTTGCGATTGCGCCCGACCGGGGTGCTTAGCGCGCGAACACTAGTTCGCGACCGACCCCACAAGCTCCTTCGCCGGGCGAATCGGGTCACCGTAGATGCGCGTCTGGAAGCGCGTGGCACGAATGTCATCGGCCCAGAAGTTGCCCGGGCGGCCAGCCTTGCGCAGGAGTCCCGACACAAATGCCGCCTTGGTCGGCGCGGTGCGCCACGCGGTTGGCATGAACGAGGCGTGCTTGCTGCCGCGCTCAAGCAATAGGCCATCAATGTTCGGCCGCAAGTGATCGAAGAGCTCGAGCTGGCTGTGCACCGTGAGCGGCTCGATATTGGTCACGATTGCCACCTCGATCGCAATTCGTTCGAATTCATCCCGGGTAATCGGCGCAAACCGGGGATCGTGGAATGCCGAGTTCACCGCGTTTTCAGCGATATCGGCGGCGAGACTGCGGAAGGGACGAACGGTACCGAGGCTGCCGCGCAATTGGCCATCGATGCTCAACCGCACAAACGATGAACCGCGGCGGTGCAGGTCGATGTCATCGACCATCGGCGGCACATGCGTCCGCAGACCCAACTCGGCAGCGATAGCACCGCGGGCGATGGCAACGTAGGGGTGGACAGACTCAGACATTGGATCTCCTCGACCGGAAGCTGAATCGGCGGCGCATCCGGTCGCTGCGTCGTCGCGTGTGGAGGCGACACTACGCCCGCCAACACCTGTCGCGAGCGGAAAACCGGTGTTGTCAGCGATTTCGAAGGAGGGAAGCGAATGCCCAGAAACGTCGGCGCATCATGCATCCGGTTTCTCGGGCGGCCTACTGCTCCCGAAAGGTGCGCACCCGAAAGCGCGAAAGTGATACTTCGTCTGACCAGAAGTCGAGTGGAATGCCCGCGCGATGCTTGAGGTGCGTGACCATGTCGAGCGAATTGGTGTAGCGCTCCCAGGCTTGCGGCAAGACCGCCGCGTGGTGCTTGCCGTAGCGAATCATCACCCCGTCAACGCCGCGGCGCAATTGCTTGAGGACGGCGCGCTCGTCGCTCGCCACGAGGCGTTCGGGGGTTTCGAGCACCGACACCTCGAGTCGCACCTCGTCGAGTTCGTCGAGGTCGAGCGGTGCGCGCTTAGGGTCGCGGAACGCCGCGCTGACCGCGTTGTTCGAAATGTCGTCGCCGAGTTGGCGGAAGGCTTCCGCGGTGGAACCGTGCCCGCGCAGATGACCGAAGGTGTCGTACACCTCAACCGAACTCGCCCCGCGCTCGCGCAGGCGTTCGCTCAGCGCCGGGTAGGCGACTGTCTTGCCGAGTTCACTCAAGATGGATGCGCGGGCAAGGCCGAGCACGAGGTTGCCGTCGATCATGGTTGTCTCCTCTCGTCCGGAGACGAGTGCGGGCCCCTGGAGCGGTGCCCAAGCAACCTGAAAGCCTACGCCCGGTGGGGCTGGAAGTGCTTCGAGGGCCTCAGCGCGCGTCCGCGCCGTAAATGTCGGTCATCGCATCCGAGAAATTGGCGAGCACTACCCGGCGGATGAGCTTCGTCGAGGCCGAGATCTCGCCCTCGGCTTCAGAGAACGAGCGTCGCACGACGGTGAACTTGCGAATTGACTCGGCCCGCGAGACCTTGAGATTCGCCTGGTCAATCGCGCGCTGAATCGAATCGCGAACTGCCGGATGCGTGCGCGCCTGCTCGAGCGTGAGCTCGCCCACACCGTGGTTGCGCAGCCACGTCGGCAGCATCGCCTCATCAAGCGCGATGAGTGCACCGATGAACGGCTTGCCCTCGCCAACCACGAGCACTTCGCCGATGAGCGGATGCGAGCGCAGCTCACCCTCAAGCACCGCCGGCTGCACATTCTTGCCACCGGCGGTGACGATGATTTCCTTCGTGCGACCAGAGATCTTGAGGTAGCCATCGGCATCGAGGTAGCCGATATCGCCGGTGCGGTACCAGCCGTCCTCATCAAACGAGGATGCGTTGGCCTCGGCATTATTGCGGTAGCCGCGGAAGACACCGGCACCCTTGATGCGCACCTCGCCGTCTTCGGCAATGCGGATGGAGGTGCCCGGATAGGGTGCGCCGACGGTGCCGATCTTGATGAGGCCGGGGCGGTTTACCGACGCCGGCGCCGTGGTTTCGGTCGCGCCATAGCCCTCCATCACCGTCACGCCGATGCCGCGGAAGAAGTGGCCGTGGCGCTCGCTCAGCGCCGCACCACCTGAGATCGCGTACTCGACCTCGCCACCCATCGCGGCGCGAATCTTGCCAAGCACGAGGCGATCGGCAACAACTCGGCGCCACCGCTGCAACGCCGAGGGCCCGGCTTCCGTGTCGAGCGCGACTGACCACGACTCAGCCGCGCGCACGGCCCAGCGGAAAAGCCGTAGCTTCATGCCGGTGCCAGCCTTCGCATCCGCCGAATTCACGACCGTTTCGAACACCCGCGGCACCGCAATCAGCCAGGTCGGACGGAACGCCTGCAACTCGTTCACGAGCTGCTTCGTCGAGGGGGCGTAGCCGAGCACTGAGCCCGAATGCACGCAGAGCATCTGCGCGAACCGGCCATATGAGTGCGAAAGGGGCAGGAAGAGCAGCGTGCGCTTCTGCACACCATCGGTACCTGCCGAGACCACATCGTGCAGGCCCGCATCGGCGACACCATTCGCAACGTGCGAGAGCAAATTGCCGTGCGTGAGTTCCACACCCTTCGGGCGGCCGGTCGTGCCCGAGGTGTAACAGATCGTGGCGAGGTCATCGAAGCGCACCGCATCCCGGCGCGCGGCGACCTCGTCGTCGGCAATCTCGCGACCTGCTTCGCGAAGGGCGCCCAGCGCATCCTCGTCGAGTCGAAGCACGCGCTCGAGCCCGGTCGATTCGAGCAGGGGCTCGGTAAGTGCGGCGTGATCACCGTTCTCCACGACGAGGATGCGAATGGCTGAGTCGGTCACCATCCACTCGACCTGCTCCTGCGAGGAGGTGTGATAGATCGGCACGACGACACCGCCCACGGCGAGCACCGCGAAGTCGAGCACGGTCCACTCGTAGCGCGTGGCGGCCATGATGCCGACCGTGTCACCGGGGGAGATGCCAAGGGCAATGAAGCCCTTCGCCGTCGCGAGCACATCATCAGCAAGCGTGCGCATGGTGATCGGTGCAAAGTCGCCACCGCGGCGTTCCTCGGCGAACACCGATTCGGGGTCGCGTTCGAGACGCTCACGCAACATGGAGTTGAGTGACTGCTCGGCCGAGAGCTTGGCACTCGGCGGGGTGGTGGTTTCGCGAAGGCGCGGCGACATCTCACACTTCTCTGCTGATCAAGAGGATTGGGGCAAACGAACAAATCTTAGATGTCGGCAGTGATATTCGTACGCGTCCACTCACAAGCCGGGCGTGTGTGACGCCCGGAATCCCGGTCGCTCGATGTCAGCACTAGATTGTTGCTAACGCATCTTCCGAGTTTTTCTCGTGCCAGGAGTTCTGATGACCTCGCAGATCAACGTCGATCCCACCGAACCGGCGGCACTCAGTCGTTCCGAGCGGCTCGACCGGCTCCCGTTCAATCACCGACACGGGAAGTTGCTGGTCGGCTCGGGTGTCGGCTGGGCGCTCGATGCCATGGATGTGGGACTCATCTCGTTCGTCATGGCCGCCGTGGTGGCCCAGGGCTTCGCCACGACCGGTGAAGCGAGCCTGCTCGCGTCAATCGGCTTCGTCGGCATGGCGCTCGGCGCGACCTTTGGCGGGCTCATTGCCGACAAGATCGGCCGTCGTCAGGTCTTTGCGCTGACCCTCCTCATCTACGGGCTCGCTACCGGCGCCTCGGCCCTGGCGACTTCGGTGATCATGCTCATGATCCTCCGCTTCTTCATCGGCCTCGGGCTCGGGGCCGAGCTCCCGGTCGCCTCGACCCTCGTGTCGGAGTTCTCGCCGCGCCGCATCCGCGGTCGGGTCGTTGTCTGGCTCGAGGCGTTCTGGGCCGTCGGTTGGATCATGGCGGCGCTCATCGGCACGTTCGTCGTGCCCATCAGCGACGATGGCTGGCGCTGGGCGTTGGCGCTCGGCATGGTGCCGACGCTTTACGCGATCGTGGTGCGCCTGGGCCTGCCGGAGTCGGTGCGATTCCTCGAATCGAAGGGCCGCATTGACGAAGCCGAGCGAGCAGTCCGCAACTTCGAAGAAGCCTCGGGCGTGCACACCGCCACCGAACTCATTGAGCGTGCCGATCGCGAACGCGAAGCGCGCCTCGCCGCCGGTGCGAAGTCGACCGAACCGAAGGTGTCGATCTGGTCGCCCGAACTGCGTCGACGCACCATCGCACTCTGGGCGATCTGGTTCTGCATCAACCTTGCCTACTACGGCGCCTTCATCTGGATTCCGAGCCTGCTCGTTGCCGCGGGCTTCCCGCTCGTGAAGTCGTTCACGTTTACCCTCATCATCACCATTGCCCAGCTGCCGGGCTATGCCGTCGCGGCCTGGCTCATCGAAGTCTGGGGCAGGCGCGCGACGCTGGCTGTCTTCCTCGCAGGTTCAGCGTTCTCGGCAGTCTTCTTCGGGCTCGCGAACACCGAGACGCTCATCATTGTGGCCGGATGCTTGCTCTCGTTCTTCAATCTCGGCGCCTGGGGTGCGCTCTACGCCATCGGTCCCGAGCTCTACCCAACGAACATCCGCGGTACCGGTACCGGTGCTGCTGCTGGTTTCGGCCGCATCGCCTCGATCATTGCGCCGCTACTCGTGCCGGTGCTCATCACCGCGGGCGGCCCGATCCTCGTGTTCTCGGTGTTCGGTGTGGCCTTCGCCATTGCGGCCACCTCAGCGCTCTTCTTGCCGGAGCAGCGCGGAACCAAACTCGCCGATTAGCGTGGCGGCCCTTTCTCGACTTCGCAGCGACCTGCCGTGGATCGCGGCTGTGCTCGGCGGTATCGCCGCCGGGATGCACATGTGGAAGGTATCGCCATTTGTGCCGGTGTTGCGCGGCGACTTTGTAATCTCGCTCACCGATGCCGGACTCCTCATCGCCGTGGTGCAACTTGCGGGGGTGCTTGGCGGACTGCTCTTCGGCATCCTCATTGAATCGCTCGGGGTGCGCCGCTCGATAGTCATTGGCCTGGTTTCGCTCACGGTCGCCTCAGTTATTGGCGGTTTCGTTGACAGCTTTGCTTGGCTTCTCGCCCTGCGTGCACTTGAATCGTTCGGCTACATGCTCACGATCGTCTCGGCGCCCGCGCTCGTGCGTCGGGTCGCCGAAACGCATCGCCTCACAACGGCAATGGGGTGGTGGGCAAGCTATCAGGGCCTCGCCTCGGGCCTCACGCTCGCCTCGGCAGCCCTCTTCGTCGGTGTGGTGTCGTGGCAGGTGTGGTGGCTCGGTACCGCGGCGGTGAGCGCGGCGGCAGTTGCGCTCATCCTGCTCGTCGTACCCGCCGATGAACCGCACCCGCAGCGGCGCACTGCGCGGGATGTGTTCGGCGCGCTCCGGCGCACCGTGTCGTTCCCTGCACCCTGGCTCGTCGGCATCACCTTCACGAGCTACGCACTGAGCTGGATTGCCGTGATCGGCTTCCTCCCCACCGTCTACGACGCCGCGGGCATTGACCCGCGCACGGCGGGCCTGCTCACAGCCTTCGCGAGCGCGGTCAATATTGTCGGCGCCTTTGTTGGGGCCTACCTCATTCGCACCAAGCTCGGACCGCGCGGCGTCGTGTGGATCGGCGCCGCGGCCATGGGCGTCGGCGGCTGGGTCGTGTTCGCCTCGAATGCGCCCTTTGCGGTCACGTACATCGCGGTATCACTCTTCTCAGCGGTCGGTGGCCTCATCCCGGCGGTGCTCACGCGGCTCGCAGTTGAGTCAGCGCCGGCATCCGGTTCTCTTCCGATCGCACTCGGTCTCGTGCAGCAACTCGCGAACCTCGGCATGTTCATCGGGCCGATCATCGCCGGCCTCGTCGTTGACCTCAGCGGCACCTGGTCACATTCCTGGCTCATCAATGTTATTGCGGCCGCCTTCGGCGCGACGCTCATCGTGTTCGCCACGAACCACCGTTTCGGCGTGTCATGGCGTCGACCAGAGAGCGGTGAGTAGCTTGCCGGGCGCTACCAGGATGCGACAGCAGCTGCCGTGGATTGCCGCGGTAATCGGCGGCATGACCGCCGCGATGCACCTCTGGAAGGTGCCGCCGTTTGTGCCGCTCTTGCGTGACGAGTTCGGCGCCTCGCTCACGGATGCGGGCCTCCTCATTGGCATCATGCAGCTGGCCGGGGTGATCGGTGGGCTGTTCTTCGGCATCCTGATCGAATCGCTCGGCGTGCGTCGCGCCATGGTGATTGGCCTTGTTGCTCTCACCGCGGCATCGGTGGCCGGGGCCTTCGTCGGCGACTTCGGCTGGCTGCTCGCCATGCGGGCCCTGGAATCATTCGGCTACATGCTCACCATTGTGTCGGCGCCCGCGCTCGTGCGCCGCGTCGCGAGCCCAGAGCGGCTCACCACCGCAATGGGCTGGTGGGCAACCTATATGGGTGTCTCCTCAGGTCTCACGCTCGCGGCGGCGGCGCTATTCGCCGGCACGATTTCCCGGCAAATGTGGTGGCTCGGCACCTCGGCGGTGAGCGCGCTCGCGGTGGTGTTCATCCTGCTGGTCGTGCCCGCCGATCCGAAGGCCGCCGAACGCCGCAGGCCGCGAGAGGTGCTCGCCTCCCTCGGCCGCACGATCACCGTGCCCGCGCCCTGGTTCGTTGCGCTCACTTTCATGAGTTATTCGCTGAGCTGGGTGGCCGTGATCGGCTTCCTGCCGACCGTGTATGACGCCGTTGGGATTGGCGCGCGCACGGCAGGCCTCCTCACCGCACTCGCAAGCGCCGTGAATATGATCGGCGCGTTCAGCGGGGCACTCCTCATGCGCACGAAACTCGGCCCGCGCGGTGTCGTGTGGATCGGCGCGGCCGCCATGGGTATTGGTTCCTGGCTCGTGTTCGGTTCGGGTGCACCGTTCATCGTCACCTACCTGGCCGTCCTCGCGTTTTCGGCGCTCGGCGGCCTCATCCCGTCGGTGCTCACGCGACTCGCCGTCGATTCCGCCCCACCCGGAGGTTCAGTGCCGGTGGCACTCGGTCTCGTGCAGCAGCTCACGAACATCGGCCAGTTCATCGGACCGGTGCTCGTCGGCATCCTCGTTGATGTGCGCGGCAATTGGGGCTCGACCTGGTGGGTAAATGTCGCCGGCGCTGTGCTCGGTTCGATGTTGATCGTCTTTGCGACGAGCCAGCGCTTCGGGGTGCGGTGGCAACAACCGGATGCGCCAGGTGCGTCAGTCACGCACGCGGCACCGAGCAAGTGACCGGATGCGCGGGCGTACGCTGACGATATGACCTCCGCCGAACCCACGCGCCGCGCCTTCGTTCGCTCCGTCACCGCCCTCGGTGGCGCCGCAGCCACCACCGCATTTCTTGCCGCTTGCACGTCGGGTGGCGGCTCTCCTGTGGAGCCGAGCGCGCCCAGCGAACCCGTGCAGTTGCCGACGGCTGAGGTGCCCGTGGGCGGGGGTGTGGTGCTCGTTGCTCACAACATCGTGGTGACCCAGCCGACCGCCGGTGCCTTTCACGCCTTCTCGGCGATCTGCACTCATCAGGGCTGCCCGATCTCGTCGGTAGAAGATCGCGGTGCCTACTGTGCCTGCCACTCCAGCTATTTCGACATCACCTCAGGTAAGCCAGTGGCTGGTCCCGCAACGACGGCGCTCCCGACGATTGCGGTGGCGGTAAACGGCGACACACTCACCATCGGCTGATCTCGTCGCCCGACGGCCCTAGACTGCGAGCGTGACGGCTCAGACACGCACCCCAGCACTCATTGATCTTGCCGAGCGATTCGGCGTCGCCACCGCCTATTTCGATTGGCAGGGCAACCACGTCGAGGTGTCGGCTGACACCCTGATTGCCGTGCTACGAGCACTCGATGTTGATGCGAGTAGCGACGAGGGTGTTGCCGCGGCACTGCGCCGACTCGATGAGCGCGACTGGCGCCGCATCCTGCGACCCACCACCGTCGCGCTCGCCGGTCAACAACCTGAAGCAGTCGTGCACGTCCCCGACGGCGCTGCGGTCGAGGTGCACGTCGAACTCGAAGACGGTAGCACGCAGCCTGCCGAACAGATCGACAATTGGACCGAGTCGCGGGACCTCGACGGTGCTCACATTGGCGAGGCAAGCTTCCGGTTGCCGGCTGAGCTGCCGACCGGCTGGCACCAGATCGTGGCGCGCCTCCGTGTGAGCGAGGTGCCCGAAGCCGCTGCGCAAGTCCTCGGCCTTGCGACGAACCAGGATGCATCCGGCTCGCGTCGCCGCAATCGCACCAGTGGCGACGGCACGCACTTCGAGAGCCGCAGCACACTCATCGTGGCGCCCCAGCGCCCCACGAAGCAGATCGATGAGCCGACCTGGGGCCTCATGGCCCAGCTCTACCAGGCCCGCTCGCGCGGATCGTGGGGGATTGGCGACCTCGCCGATCTCGAGACGCTCGGCAAGTGGGGTGCTGACAAGGGTGCCGACTTCGTGCTCGTGAACCCGTTCCACGCGCCGTCGCCGGTCACGCCGATCGAGCCCTCGCCCTATCTGCCGACCTCGCGTCGGTTCCTCGACCCGAGCATCATCCGCATCGAACGGGCCGCGGCGAACCTCGTCATCGAAGAGCCCGCACAGCGCCGCCTCGCCGAGCTTGCCTCGTATGCGCGCCAGCAGAACACCGCCGATGTGATTGATCGGGATGTGAGCTGGCTCGCCAAGCGCGAAGCCCTCGGCATTCTCTTTGACGCCGCCCGCCGAACTGGCGGTGCCGGTTGGCAGGCGTTTGGCGAGTTTTGCGAGTCAGAAGGCGAGGGGCTCATCAACTTCGCCACCTGGAGCGCGCTCTGCGAGCAGGTTGGTGGCAATTGGCAGGACTGGCCGGAAGAGTTGCGCTCGCCCGATTCGCCGGCCGTCGCGCAGTTCCGCGAGCAATTCGCGGCGCGCGTTGAGTTCGCCTGCTGGGTGCAGTTCGTTGCCCGCGAGCAATCGGCTGCGGTGCAGGAGGAACTGCGTGAGGCCGGCATGTCGCTTGGCGTCATGCACGATCTCGCCGTGGGCGTGCATCCTTCGGGTGCCGACTCGTGGTCGCTCCATCGTGCGCTTGCTCGCGGCGTTTCGGTGGGTGCTCCGCCGGATGCCTTCAACCAGCTCGGGCAGAACTGGTCGCAGCCGCCGCTGCGCCCAGACGCACTCGACGCGACTGGGTATCGACCCCTGCGCGACATGCTGCGCGCGAGCTTCGTTGGTGCGGGAGCCCTGCGCATCGACCACATCCTCGGTTTCTTCCGCCTCTGGTGGGTGCCCGAGGGAGCGGATGCGAATGCCGGCACGTATGTGCACTACGACCACAACGCAATGCTCGGGGTGCTCTTGCTTGAGGCCGACCGCGCCGGTGCGCTCGTCGTCGGTGAAGACCTGGGGGTTGTCTCCGATCTCACCCGCGAGGCGATGGCCGAACGCCACGTCTATGGCACGCAGATCATGTGGTTCGAGCAGGAGTCGGACGGGTCACCGAAGCGTCCCGAGCACTACCGCGAGGAGTGCCTCGCGACGGTCACCACGCACGATCTGCCGCCGACCGCGGGCTACCTCGAATTCGCGCATGTGGCACTGCGCGAGGAACTCGGCCTGCTGACACGCTCGGTGGAGGAGGAACTCGACCACGAGCGCGGCTTGCTCGAAAAGTACTACGCGGTGCTCCTCGAAGAGGGGCTCATTGATGGCCCGGATGCGTCGACTGACGAGGTCGTGCTCGCGCTCCACCGCCGCATGGCGAGTTCGGCATCGAAGCTCTTTGGCGTGGCCGTGGCTGACCTTGCCGGTGACCGCCGCTCGATCAACCAGCCGGGCACTTTTCGTGAATACCCGAACTGGACACTGCCGCTCGCAGACCCGAACCGGCAGGTGCTCGGCCTGGAAGAATTGCTCGCCGCCGAGCGTGCATCGGCGCTGGCGGAGGCGGCCCAGCGGCAATCTTGAGCCTTTGAGTCGACTGCAAGGCTGCACGGGTGCTATTTCACTTTGCGTACAATTTGCGCGCCTAAAGCCGCATAAAGGATGCAGTTTTATTACAAATAGGCGCGTCGATCTGCGTTGCGCCCTCGACTTCGTAAGGCTCGCCGGACTCAATCGGCAGCAAGACGAGTGATGATGACGCGACGATGCGGCCGGTTCAATGACGAACCAGACGACAGGCTCCTCGACGCATATGGCATTTACGAAGTTCTTACTCAAGCGACTAGTGAACTATCTGGTGCTGGCGTTTATCGCCACGTCAATCGCCTATCTCCTCGCTGCCTGGTTGCTCAACCCGCAAGAGGTCATGTATCCGCCGACTACCCAGGGCGGGCGGCCAATTCCACCTGAGGTGCAGCAGGCCTATTTCGACCTTCGCAATATCAACCCGGATGTATCGATCTGGCAGCGCTATTTGAATTGGCTCAGTGATCTGTTCACGAACCCCTGGGACGAAAAGTGGCTCATCGCATTCGAGGGTGTAGGTGGGG
>NZ_RQVS01000018.1 GCF_003865375.1 Gulosibacter macacae
GCCGCCGACCCTCGACTACACCCTCAACTGCGAAGAGCCGGTTTTGGACGATCTATTTTGGCCCCTGCCGCGCCTCGCGTCGGAGAGGAACCACCATGTCTGAACCTGCCGCACCCGCTTTCCGGCGCTCACGCTTCGCTCGCGCATCACTGGTGAGTCTGCTCACCGGCGCGCTGCTCTTCAGCGGCGGCACCGCAGCCTTCGCGGAAAACGAGACGCTGGACATCCTGCTGACGGCGAAGACGGGCACCCCCGCCTTCGACAGCGTCCCGGCTGGAACCATTGATGGCAAGGACTCCGGCCCGGATGACAATGTCATCCGCACCAATGACTACGCGACCTATCGCGTTGAGGCCGTGGCAAACGGCGGCACCGCCGAAAACCCGGTGGTCACACTGACGTTGCCGGTGGGTCAAGAATTCCGTGACATCCCCGCCTGGTGTAACGACGCAGATGGCGTGGATGCAGTTCCCACCCCGGCGACGATGCCCGCGCCACCCGTGCCGATCACGACGACGTCATGGGAGACGTTGCCGCAGCAGACGCTCGAGTGCCACATCGACAACATGCCGAATAGCTCGACGCAGTACCTCGACATTCTTGCCTGGCAGCGCTCGGAAGTGCCGAATGGCACGACCCTCGCCCCGGCAACTGCGACGATCAAGAGTGACTTCGTTGTTACGCCCGTTGAGGCGACCCACCAGACGCCGATGATCGTGTCGGCGGCCCCGCAGTGGGACCTCAACAAGAACGGCATCATGCTGAACTACGGCAATGGGTACACCTACGGCAACTTCCTCGCCTGCAACTTTGACCGCACCCAGACGTGCCACCGCCGTGACTACTCGGTGCTCATCGGCGGCCAAAACGGCGGCAAGGGCAACACCCCGCTTGTCGGTGACGTGACCTTTGTCGACAACCTCACCGCGGAGTCGATGTACGGCGCCGATGTGGTGAACAACCCGAATTGGATTGCCGCTGGTAGTGACGCCATCAACAAGTATGCCCCGCGCCTTGCCTAGTGCACCGTACCGAATTCGCCGTACCTGGCACCCGGCAACCTCGCCGGTGATCCGACCCGGAATGTGCGCGACAGCGGCTCGATCTCGTGTGAGCAGCCCGGCGGCCCTGGCACCCCGGCGAACATCACTATCTCGGGTGCTGACTGGTCGCTCTACACGGCGCCGACACACGCCTACCGCCCGGACAACACGGCGATTCCTGACGGCACTGCCTACGCGGTGTCGGCCTGGGTGACCATTGAGATTCCAGTTGCGGCCATCCGTGACCTCGGCACCACCACGAGTGGTGTGTCGACGCTGAAGCAACACAATGTCTATACCGATTTCCAGGCCACCGGCCTTGACGGCACTCAGCAGGCACCCGACATCGACGACCGCAACAACTACATCAACACGACGCCGAGCATCTCGCGACCGGGTTCATTCAACAAGACGTTCGTAGGTCTACCCGGCGAGCCCAATAACACGCCGCGCGCGACCTTCGTGCCCACCGACGCCTCGCTCTACGAGGGCCTGCCCGGTGCCACGACACAGCGATCAGGCAATATCCCGGTCGGTGGCGGCCAGACCGTCATCTCGATGCTCGAGCTCGTTGGCCCCACGCTCGCCAACTCAACGCCGGGCACGGCCCTGGTCTGTGATGCCTGGGACAACACCAAGCTGCAATTGCACGCTGGCGACTATCCTGCGAACACCCAGACTCAGGCCCAGCGACTGCCGTCAAACGGTGCCGCAGTCTGGCTGAGTGGTTACCGCTTCACCGACGCCCCGACCTACACGGTTCAATACTCGGGTGACGCAACCGCGCCGGGCGCGGGAGAAGGTTCGACCTGTTCGACCGGCACCTGGTACGACGACCCGGCGGCAGTGCCGGGTAACGACCACGAGCTTGCCGCGCAGGGCATCTACTCGGCGGTGCACCACGTGCGCATCCACACGACCATGGAGCAGCCGCTCCCATCGGCCTCGTCGTACACCTACCACTTCTTCTCGGTGGCACTGCGCGCCGTCCCCGGTCAGGCCGAGGGCACCATCCTGCCGAACTGGGCGACCAACGTGTTCAACTGGGGCAACGAGCTGTCACTCGAAGACATGCTCAAGCTGCCGAACACCGGCTCGACCTACAACCCGGATGCACACACCGGCGCACAGGGCGATCGACTGATCTTCACGCCAGCCTATGTGCGAGTGTCGAAGCAGGTCTCAGTTGAGGGCAGCGACTACACCGCACTCAAGGGCGCGACCGCAGGCGACAGCGTGACCTGGCGCATCCGGCCCGTGCTTTCGTCGGCAGCGACGGCAACCGGCGTCTTGGCCCAGCCGGTCTTCATCGAAGAATGTTTGCCACCTGGCGTCATCTTCGAGAGCGCCTCGGTCTCGCCAATCCTGGCGCAACCGGCACCAGCCCCCGCTGATGCGGAGCTCAAGTGTGATGCGGGCACGTACCTGCGGTTCAACATCGGTGAGTATGCACCGAACTCCGCAATCCCCGACCTCCTGATCAAAACGCACGTCTCGGCAGTCGCGCTGCCCGGCACCTACACGAACACGGTCGCCGCACAGACCGACCCGACCGACCCGACGCCGCTCGCGGCTCGTACCGGTACCGCGCAGATTCAGGTGACGCAGATCGCCGGTGTGAAGCTCGACAAGCAGCCGCTCACTCCGGTGGTGCAGGTCAACCCCGAAGGCAACGGCACGCTCGAGGCCAATGTCTGGCAGTTCGACTTCGTCAACATGGATGCGCCGGAGTCGATCTCGAATCCCGATGTGATCGACGTACTGCCGGTCAAGCCAGGCATCCACGGCTCGGCATTTGACGGCACCATGACCTTCGACAAGGTCGACGTCACCGTCGGTGCCGCCGAGACGACGGTGCTCTACACGAGCGCCGCTACGGTCTCGTCAAACCCGAACGATGCCACGAACTCGGCCAGCGGCATCGCCTGGTGTGACGCACCTGCCGGCGGCAACCTCGTGATCGGCACTGGCGACTGCCCGGCCGTCGCGAGCGACGTCACGGCACTTCGCTTCCAGTGGGCCGGCGACTTCGTCTCAGGCGACGCCATCCAGGCGAAGATTTCGATGTTCGGTGAGGGCAACACCGCCGGTGACTCCTACACCAACGTCATCGAAGGCCGCGCCGACGGTCTCACCTTCAATGTCGGTCCGGTGCCCGCGACGGAAATCGTCGTGAGCTCCTCGCTCGGCGACTATGTCTGGTTTGACGCCAATGAGAACGGCCTGCAGGACGACGACGAGGTGCCGCTGCCGAACTTCCCGGTAACCCTCACGGGCACAGATGATCTCGGCAACGCCGTCACGAAGACCATGAACACCGACGCTGGCGGGCACTACCTCTTCGAGGGCCTGCGCGCCGGCACCTACACCGTGTCGTTCGCCGACGGGCTCCAGCCTGGCTGGTCATTCACCATCCAGGGCGACGGCTCGAACCCGACGAAGGACTCGGATGGCGACCCCGCCACCGGAATCACCGGAGAAGTTGCGCTCCCCCAGGGCACGGCAAACCTCGACGTCGACCCGGGTGTGTTCATCCCGCGCGGCATGATCGGTGACTACGTGTGGGAGGACGTCAACCGCGATGGCATCCAGGGCGACGATGAAACCCCGATCGAGGGCTTCAAAGTGACACTCTCGGGTACCGACCTATTCGGTAACCCGGTGACCGCCGAAACCACGACGAATGCCGACGGGTACTACGAGTTCACCGAGCTGCTCCCGGGCACCTACACGGTGACCTTCGACCCAGCGTCGATCCCGACCGGCATGGAGTTCACCCAGCAGGGGGCTGGCGACGACCCGGCGCTTGACTCGAACGGCGACCCGACCACCGGTGTTGCTGCTGAGATCACCCTCGCGGCCGGTGAGTAGAACATGACCATCGACCAGGGCCCCGTCTACCAACTCGGCTCTATCGGTGACTACGTGTGGGAGGACGTCAACCGTGACGGCCTCCAGGACGCCACTGACAAGCCCATTGAGGGCTTCAAGGTGACGCTCTCGGGCACCGACGTCTACGGCAACCCGGTCACCGCCGAAACCGTGACTGACGCGAATGGCCTCTACCTGTTCGACAACCTGCTCCCGGGCACCTACACGGTGACCTTCGACCCCGCGTCGATCCCGGCAGGCATGGCCTTCACGCAGCAGGGTGCCGGCGACGACCGTGCCGTCGACTCCGACGGTGACGTCACCACCGGTGTCACCGCCGAGATCACCCTCGCGGGTGGCGAGCACAACAAGACCATCGACCAGGGTGTCGTCTACTTGCTCGCGCAGCTAGGTGACCACGTCTGGAACGACGCCAATGGCAACGGTCTGCAGGATGCTGGCGAAGCTCCGATCTCCGGCTTCAAGGTCTCACTCTCGGGCACCGATGTGCACGGCAACGCGGTGACCGCCGAAACCGTGACTGATGCGAATGGGCTCTACCTATTCGACAACCTCGTGCCCGGCACCTACCAGGTGACCTTCGACCCGGGCTCGATCCCCGCGGGCATGAAGTTCACCATCCAGGGTGCTGGTAGCGACCGCGCGATCGACTCAGATGGTGACGCCATGACCGGCGTTACGGCTGAGATCACCCTCGCGGGTGGTGAGTCGAACATGACGATCGACCAGGGTGTCACCCCGGTGCCGCCGACGCCGACCACGACGCCCACACCGGTGCCGCCGACGAGCACCCAGCCCGGTGGCGGCCTGCCGAACACCGGTGGTGACTCACCGTTGTGGCCGCTCGCAGCGGCCGCGCTAACCCTCCTTGGAGGTTCGGTGCTCCTGCTCCGCCGCCGAGTCGGCCAGGAGTAGCCCTCCCCCAACCACAAGCGGGTGGTGACCGGATGCATCCGGTCACCACCCGCTTTGGTTATGGCAACTTCCATTCCGTTTCGGACGAGCAACTCATGCTCGCGCATCCATTCGGTATCGCCCGCAGGGAGGAGACCGAAGCCTTTCAGATTCGGGAACACGGTTAGTCTGACCTTGTGATGAGAACGCGACAGCCGGGAGAGCCCCTGACACTCGCCTTAATCCCGAGCGCGACGGTTGAGCCAGTAATCATGGTGAAAGAATCCGAAGATTTGGCCAGGGCGCGCACCCTTATGGAGCTGAATAATTTCTCGCAGCTTCCCGTAGTTCGAGGAAAGGGAAGCCGACCAGTTGGAGTAGTGAGCTGGGAGACGATTGGTCGGAGCATTCTTGAAAAACCTGACGCAACCTTGGCTGACTGCATAGATAGAGATGCACCAACCCTGGGCCTTGAGGCTGACCTTCTGGATGCCATTCCCATTGTCGGCGATAGTGGCTACGTGCTTGTCGTTGATAGCAAGAACAATTTGTCGGGAATTGTCACCAGCGCGGACCTTGGGGAAGTGCTCGTTCGCATCGGCGGTCCAGTAGTTCTATTCGAGAGGCTGGAAGAGTCACTTCGAAGGACGATCTCGAATCTCAAGAGCTCTGACAGAATCTCAAGAGCAGACATCCAAAGGGCCATCCCCAACTCGCCCCGACCACACGATGGCCCTCACGAGGACTTCACCCTCGGTGAAGTCGCTTCCATCCTGATGGACTCCAGCGTTTGGGCGAAAACAGACACGTCGTATGACCGATCTACCTTTAAAGAGAGTCTCGATCGGGCTGTGGCACTCCGAAATCACGTCATGCATTTCCGCAAGCTCGAACGTATTCATGAACGGACGCTTGAGGAACTGCCAAGAATCGTTGAATTGGCCTTGAAAGTAGAGAAAGCATCCCAGTCGAGTCCGCCACTCGATTAGTTTGGCCAAGGCGACCTGACGCGAAGCTCGTTCCGAGCAGTGAACTTTCGTTTCATCCCGCTCCTCCTTCCCTCTGAATCTAGGGCTTGATTGCGCCAAGCGAAGGCCAGCATCGATAGGCTCGAGTCATGGGTTGGCTAGAGAGATTGCGAGAGCGACGTGCGGCAAAGGCGCGCGAAAGCTTCTGGAAGGGCGTGAGAGTGTGGACCGGTGAGTCCGTCGAGGCTCATCTCTATCCACTCGAACATCCCGATCGCGTCCGACTCGTACCCGACGACAAGCGGCGCAAGGTCGAGTGGGTGCGTATTGAAGTTGGTGCAATGCCATCTGGGAAGTTCATTGGCCAGCCACGCATTATCGCTAGGCACGAACGTGGCGTCGTTGGGTGGATAGAACCCCGATATGCCCATTTGTGCGAGCCTCTCTACTCGACCGTCATCAACGAAGGAGTCACGGCGGGCACGATCACGATTTCAGTCGATCCCTATCACCGGGACACCGCTGAAGCAACACTTACTATTGGCTCACACCGCTACGAACCTCGTCGTCCATTCTGATTTCGAACCGGATGCATCCGGTCACCACCCGCTTGTGGTTGGGGCGTGAGCGGCCCGCGATTTGCATCCTGGGCCCTCATCCCGCTTCCCCAGCGGGATGACCCCCTGGAATGCAAATCGCGGGACGGGCTTCGATGCGTCGGCTGAGGTGGCGCGATAAGGGGCTACGGTGGAAACACCGAAGGCCCCTCACTGAGAGGGGCCTTCTGAGTGAGCCGCCTGCGGGAATCGAACCCGCGACCTATTCATTACGAGTGAATCGCTCTGCCGTCTGAGCTAAGGCGGCGTGCGCGCGCCTTGGCACGCGACGCTCCATCGTAGCGCATCACGGCACTCAGCCGCCAATCCCAATAGGCACTAACAATGCGTCGGATCAGCCGGCACCTTGCCGTTAATGAAGTACTCGTCGATCACCTGGTCGCCACAGGTCGAGCGGCCATAGGCAATGTGACCATCGCCCTCGACAACGAGCAGCGTCGCAGACTCGAGCTGCTGCGCCACGGCCTCAGCCCACTTCAGCGGCGTCGCCGGGTCGTTCGACGTCGCCACGACGAGCACCGGCGCAGCACCCGCTCCGGTCACTGCCTGCTGCTCAGTGACCTTCGAGCGCACGGGCCAGTTCTCGCAGGTGAGATCACCGATGGCCATCTCCGCCTCGGTCATGTCTTCAAGCGAGAAGAAAATCGACACCTCGGCGAGACGCTCGTAGAAGCTGCGGATCGCATCCTTGTCAGTGACGAGCGGATAGTCGAGACAGTTGATCGCTTGGAACGCTTCCATCATGTTCGAGGCGTAGTGCCCGCTCTGGTCGCGGTCGTTGTACAGATCAGCGAGGAAGAAGAACACCGACGAGTCAGCCGCGGTGTACCAGGCCGAGAACGCCTGCGAGAGATACTGCCAGCTCGACGAGTCGTACATGGTCATGTTGATCGCCGTCAGCATGACGCTCGAGGTGAAGGTGCGGCCGTCCGGGCCCTTCGGCAGGGTGCTGTCGACCTCATCCATTGTGGCGCGAATCTGGCCGATCGCATCGTCGACCGTGGGTCCGGCGAACGGGCACTCGGCAGCGGTGAAGCAATCGGCAAGGTAGTTACGAGTCGCGTCGCCGAACTTCTCCTGCTGGTCGATGATCACATCGAACGCCGGCACGGTCGGGTCGGTCGCGCCATCAAGCACGACGCGGCCCACGCGGTCGGGGAACTTGTCGATGTACTGCGCGCCAATATCGGTGCCGTACGAGAGACCAAAGTAGGTGAGCGTGCGGTCACCGACGAGCGCGCGCAACAGGTCGAGGTCGCGCACCGTCGACTGGGTGTCGACGAAGGCGAGCAGATCGCCGGTGTTTTCGAGGCAACCGGCCGTGAACTTGCGCGTCTTCTCAATCTCGAAGGCGACGAGTTCCTCCGGCGTCATCGACGCCGCGTTCTCAGGCACTCCGTAGAGGTATTCATCCATGCCCGCATCGTCAACACAGTCAACGGCGCTCGAGGCGCCGACACCGCGCGGATCCCACGAGACGATGTCGAACTTCTCGCGGAGGTCCTTCGAGAAGAACGAGGTGCCAGAGCCGGCAATGAACGAGAGCCCACTACCGCCGGGGCCACCGGGGTTCGTGAACATCGACCCCTGCGAGGTGCCCGTCGCAGGCAGGCGAATGAGCGCAAGTTGAATGTCGTCGTAGGCATCGGGCGCTGACCAGTCCATCGGAGCGAGCACAGTGGCGCACTCAGCATCACTCGGTGCACCCACCGAGGTGTCACACGGCTCCCACTCGAACTCTTGCTCGTAGTACGACGACAGCGTGGCATCGAGGTCTTCGGGCACGACCTCGAGCCCTTCACCGGGCATCGGCGTGGTGCCGCCCAGCTCCTGAATCTCTTGGATGAGCGTGCAGCCCGAAAGGGCCATCACAGTCGCCAGGCCCGCGGCAAGCGTGGCCAGTGGTCGCAGCCGCCGGCTACGGATGTCGTCGGTCATGGTCCCTCCATTCGACTGTGGGCCGGGATCAGCCCGCCACGAACCCGATGAGTAGTTCTTCCAGTGCCAGCGCTGGCGGCACATTTGCCGCCAATCGCTGCCGGGTCGTGGTGATGGCGCCAATGCTATCGAGCGCGCGTTGAGGATCTCCCGCGCCAGCAGCTCGCTCGATCTCAGCTCGGCGAGTCTCATTCACAAGTCGTACGGGAGCCTGCAACTCGAGCATGAGGACATCGCGCCACAGCGATTGGGCATCGGTGAGGATGCGGTCAACACCGTCGAGCGTCGCCCGGCGTGCGCGCTTCTTCTGGTGGTCTTCGAGTTCTTTGAACATGCCGCGCAGCTGGCGCGGCACCGCCTGGCCAGGCTCGAGGCCGAGGGTGCGGAACATCTCCGCGCGCTCGGTTTCGTCGCGATCGGCCGCCGCAGCCTTGCCATCTTCCTCGGCAATGGCGACCCACTCGGCGGCTTTGCGCACGGCTTGGCCGGTGGTGCGCATCCCGAGGATGCCGTCGAGCGCGCGGTCGCGACGGGCCCATGATTCGGGCGAAGTGACGAGCCGCGCGGCCATGCCAACGTGGCTCTGCGCTTCTTCAGCGGCACGCAGCGCGGTCGCCTCATCAATGCCATGGCGACGCACGAGGAGCCGCGCCACCTCATCGGGCGCCGGCGTGCCGAGGGCCACGGTGCGCACGCGCGACCGGATCGTCGGCAAGAGATCGGCCTCGCTCGGCGCGCAGAGCACCCAAACGGTGCTCAACGCCGGCTCTTCGATCGCTTTGAGCAGGGTGTTTGAGGTGCGCGCGACCATGCGGTCCGCATCCTCAACAACGATGATGCGATAGTTGCCGCTCGACGGCGCGAGCGAGGCGCGCTCGACGAGTTCGCGTGCGGTACCAATATCGAGCTGCACGGTCTCGGTGACGACGGCCGTGAGATCAGGATGCGTACGGGCTGCGACCTGCGTGCAACTGCGGCAGGTGCCGCATCCGCCCTCGGGGCAGAGGAGGGCGGCCGCAAAGGCGTAGGCGCAGGTGGAGCGGCCGGAGCCGGGAGGTCCGGTGATGAGCCAAGAGTTCGTGAACCCCTGGCGGTCTTCGACGCCGGGGCGGGATGCGGCGACCGCACGCTGGAAGGTGGCCACCGCGCGCGGTTGGCCGGAGACCTCATCCCAAACGCTCATGCGCGCTCGCCGAGCAGCGCATCCACCCGCGCCTTGATCTCGGCGGCGACGACCTCGTGTTCGCGGGTCGCGTCGAGCACGAGATAGCGATCGGGATGCGCTGCCGCCTGCTCCAGGAATTGCGCGCGCACGCGATCGTGGAAATCACGCGCTTCCGATTCGAGCCGATCAAGCTCGCCGCGCTCGGAGGTCATGCGTGCCCGAGCTTCGGCGGGATCCACATCGAGCAAGAGCACGAGATCAGGTTGCAGCCCACCGGTGGCCCACTCCGAGAGCTCGCGAATCTCGCTCGCTCCAAGGTCACGACCCGAGCCCTGATAGGCGACGGATGAGTCGATATAGCGGTCCTGCAACACGACTTCACCGCGGGCAAGCGCCGGGCGCACGACGGTCGCGCTGTGGTGCGCCCGATCGGCTGCGTAAAGCAGCGCCTCGGCGCGCGGATCCACGTGACCGCGATGGTGCAACACGATCTGCCGCACCTCGAGCCCGAGGTCGGTGCCACCGGGTTCGCGGGTGTGCACGACGGTCTCGCCGAGCGCGGTGAGGTGCTCAGCGAGTCGACGCGCATGCGTTGACTTGCCGACACCATCGCCGCCCTCAAACACGATGAACAGGCCCGTCATCTTGCGATTACTCCGAGTCGGTGGTGGGCGTCGATTCAGCAGCCGGCTTGGCGGCAGCGCGACGGGTGGTCGCGGGTTTCGCTGTGCTGGTCTTGCTCGCAGCGGGCTTTTTCGCCGCCGGCTTCTTGGCCGCGGGCTTTTTCGCCGCAGGCTTTTTCGCGGCCGTCGTCCGCTTTTTCGCGGGACCCTTCGCCCGCTTCTCGGCAATCATCTCGACCGCCTGCGCGAAGGTGAGCGTCGACGGGTCAGCCCCGCGCGGCACGGTCACATTCGTTTCGCCGTCGGTGACATAGGGCCCGAAGCGGCCGTCCTTCACCTTGACGACCTTGCCCGAAACCGGGTCGGGCTGAGCGAAGTCGAGGATGACCGTCTTCGACTGGCGGTTCGCGTACTTCGGCTGCGCAAAAAGTTCCTGCGCGCCCGCGAGATCGATGTCGAAGATCGCCTCTTCGCTCGGCAGCGAACGCGTGTCGGTGCCCTTCTTGAGGTAGGCGCCGTAGCGACCGTTCTGCGCGGTGATCTCAGTGCCCGATTCCTCGTCAACACCCACGACGCGCGGCAGCGTCAGGAGCGCCAACGCCTGCTCGAACGTCACGGTATCGGGCGACATCGACTTAAACAGGGATGCGGTGCGCGGCTTCGGTGCGGCGGTCTTGCGACGCTTCGGCGCACCCTCGGCCGAGGCTTCCGGCTCGGGCAAGACTTCCGAGACGTACGGTCCGAACCGGCCATCCTTCACGACAATGTCGTGGCCCGATTCCGGGTCGACGCCGAGCACTCGGTCACCGGCGATCGGCGCATCCACGAGCTCCTGCACCTTCTCGGGCGTGAGTTCGTCGGGCGCAAGCCCCTCGGGAACGTTGATGCGCCGCGGCGTCGCGTCGTCAGCCGCATCCGGTTCGGTGATCTCGATATAGGGACCGTAGCGGCCGATGCGCAGGGTCGCGGTCTCGCTCAGCGGCGTCGAGTTGAGGGCGCGCGCGTCGATCTCACCGAGATTGTCGATGACATTGCGCAAACCAGGATGCTCGTCGCTCCCGAAATAGAAGCGGCCAAGCCAGGCGGTGCGATCCTCGTCACCGGCGGCGATGTTATCGAGGTCGGCCTCCATCTGCGCGGTGAAGTTGTACTCAACCAGTTCGCCGAAATGCTCTTCGAGCAGGCGCACCACCGAGAAGGCGGTCCAGCTCGGCACGAGCGCGGTGCCGCGATGGGTGACATAGCCGCGGTCTTGGATCGTCGCAATGATCGATGCGTAGGTCGAGGGGCGGCCGATGCCGAGTTCGTCAAGCACTTTCACCAAGCTCGCCTCGGTGTAACGCGGCGGCGGCGTGGTCTCGTGCGGCTTCGCTTCCGCGCCTTCGACTGCGACCTGCTCGCCTTCCTTGAGCGGCGGCAGCTTCGCGTCCTTCGGGTCGTCGCCAGCGTTGCGCGACTCGTCACGACCCTCTTCATAGGCGGCAAGGAAGCCGCGGAAGGTGATGACGGTACCCGAGGCCTGGTATTCGCTCACGGCCGGGGCCATGGTGCCGGATGCATCCGGCAAGTCGACCGGTGCACCCACGAGCGTGACCGTCGCGGTCTGGCCCTTCGCATCGGCCATCTGCGAGGCGACGGTGCGCTTCCAGATGAGGTCGTAGAGCTTGCGTTCCTGCTCGCTCACCCCGGCGAGATCGCGCGGGCGCACGAACTGCGAACCGGCGGGGCGGATGGCTTCGTGGGCTTCCTGCGCGTTCTTCGACTTGGAGCCGTAGTAGCGCGGCTGCGCGGGGATGGAGTCAGCACCGTAGAGCTCGGTCGCTTGGCTACGCGCGGCGGCAATGGCCTGCTGCGAGAGGTTCGGCGAATCGGTACGCATATAGGTGATGTGACCGTTTTCGTAGAGCGATTGGGCCACCGACATCGTCTGTCGCGCCGAGAAGTGCAGCTTGCGCGAAGCTTCCTGCTGGAGCGTCGAGGTGGTGAACGGCGCTGCCGGGCGACGCGTGTAGGGCTTTGATTCCACCGAGCGCACGGTGACGTCAACGGTGCCGGCCGTGAGCGCATCCGCCAGCGTCGTCGCCGCCGCTTCGCCGAGAATCGTGGCGTCACCGGTGAGTTCACCGTGGTCATTGAAATCGCGACCGGTGGCCACGCGATTGCCGTCGAGACGGGTCAGGCGCACGCCGAAGCTCTGGCCGTTACCGGCGAACTGCGCTTCGACGCCCCAGTACGAGGCGGCGACGAAAGCGAGACGCTCGCGTTCCCGGTCGACGATAAGGCGGGTCGCCGCTGACTGCACGCGGCCGGCCGAAAGCCCGGGGCCGACCTTGCGCCAGAGCACCGGCGAGATCTCGTAGCCGTACAGGCGGTCGAGGATGCGTCGGGTCTCCTGCGCGTCGACGAGGTGGTCGTCGATATCGCGCGTCTGGTCTTTGGCGGCCTCGATGGCTTCGCGGGTGATCTCGTGAAACACCATGCGCTTCACCGGCACCTTGGGCTTGAGCACCTCGAGCAGGTGCCAAGCGATTGCCTCACCCTCGCGGTCTTCATCGGTGGCGAGGATGAGTTCGTTCGCATCCTTGAGCGCCCGCTTGAGGTCGGTGACCGTCTTCTTCTTCGCGTCGGCGACGACATAGTAAGGAGCGAAGCCGTTTTCGACGTCGACCGAGAACTTGCCGAGCGAACCGGTTTTCTGTTCAGCGGGCAGGTTTTTCGGCTCGATGAGGTCGCGGATGTGTCCCACCGAGGCCATCACGACGTACTCGTCTCCGAGGTACTGCGAGATGCTCTTCACCTTGGTCGGTGACTCGACGATCACAAGCTTGTTGCCAGTCAACTGGTTGGTTCCTCAATCGGATGTGCGGACGTGCCTACGAGGCACGCCTGGTTGGGTGCGTTCCGTCACCGTATACCAGGAACCCAGGAAGGCGTGCCTCGAAGTGAACAGGTGTTAGGCGTCGAGGTCGACTTCGATCCCCTTCGGCATCTTGCGGAATCCTCGCGTGAGGAACGCGAGATAGACGATACCGATCGCAACCCAAATGGCGCCGACGATGAGCGCATCCGGGCTGAGTGAGAGCCACAGCCAGATGGTGAGGGCGAAGCCGATAGTGGGCAAAACTCCGTAGAGGAAGATCGCCTTTGCTCCGCGGCGACGCTCGTCGATGAGGAAGTGTTTGATCACCGTGAGGTTCACCATCGAGAACGCCGCGAGCGCGCCGAATGAGATCACTGAGATGACGATGTCGAGCGGCAGCACGAGGGCGAGCAGTGCGACCGCCGCGATCACGAGCACCGCGTTGACGGGCGTGTTGAAGCGGGCGCTGAGCTTGCCGAAGAACGAGCGTGGCAGCACATTGTCGCGGCCCATGGCGTAGAGCACGCGCGCTGTGCTCGCCTGCGAGGTGAGGGCACTCGCCGTCGCGCCGACGAGGTAGGCGGGCAGGAAGAGCGCTGTGAGTAAGGCGCCACCGATCTTGCCGATGAGTTCGAGTGAAGCGGTGTCGAAGCTCTCAAAGGTTGAGTAGTCGGGCCACACCTGCTGGCCGATCCAGGTGATGAGGATGAAGAGCAGCCCGCCGACGAGCACGGTCAGAAGCACCGCTCGCGGCACCGTGCGGCGCGGGTCCTTTGCTTCTTCGGCCATGGCCGAAACGGCGTCGAAGCCGAGGAACGAGAGGGCGAGGATGGAGGCGCCTGCGGCCAACAAGCCCAGGTTCGCGTTCGCCGACCAGAACGGTTCGAGCAACCCGACGCTGCCGTCGAATTGGCCGAAGGCCATCGCGACGAGGATGACCAGGAAGAGGATCTGGAAGAGCACGAGGAAGACGTTCGCGTTCTTCACGACTGAGATGCCGAGCACATTGAGCGTTGTGACGAGCACGATCGCGGCGAGCACCACGACCCAGGCCGGGATGGCCGGGAACTGTGCGTTCACGTAGAGGCCGAGGAGCATGTAGTTCACCATCGGCAGCAGCATGTAGTCGATCATGAGCGCCCAGCCGGTCACGAAGCCGACGCCGGGGCCGAAGGCGGTGCGCGCATAGCCGTAGGCGCTACCCGCGGTGGGCACGGCACGCACGATGCTCGCGTAGCTCAGCGCGGTGAAGAGCATCGCGATGGTGGTGATGACGTAGGCGCCAGCGAGGTGACCCTCGGTGATGTTTGTGACGATGCCGTAGGTGCTGAAGACCGTGAGCGGCACCATGTAGGCGAGGCCAAAGAAGAGGAGTGACGGGACCCCGAGGACGCGCTGGAGCTGCGGGCCGTCGGCGTGGTTGGTGGTGTTGGTCATGACCGGCCTTCGAGTTCGGGTTCGGTGGTGAAGACGAGTGCGCCGCCGATAGCGGTCGCAAGGATGGGAACCTGCGCAACTTCCTGGGGCGTCAGGTCGAGCGGGTTGGCGGCCCACACGGTGTAATCGGCGTCATCGCCGACCGCGAGCGCACCACCGGGGAGGCCGACCGAGCGCGGCACGAGTTCGGTGTAGCCGAGGAGCGCTTCTGCCGCCGTGAGCGCCTGCTCAGGCTGGATCGGTGGGGTGTCGCGATCGTGCGGGTGTCGCAACTGGGCGTCGGCGATGACCTGGCGCGGGTCGTAGTGCGCCACCGGCCAGTCCGACCCGAGCGCCTCAACGACGCCCGATTCCAGGAAGCGCCGGGTGCGCCAGCCCTGCTGGTTGCGCGGTTCGCCGAGGCGAATCGACCAGAGGTCGCTGCCATCGGGATGCACGAAAAGCGAGCAGTGCGAGGGCTGGATGCACACGGCAATTTCGTTCGCGCCGATGAGGTCGACGACCTCGTCGGCCACAATCTCGAGATGGTCGATGCGGTGCTGAAGGCCGCGATCGGGGAGCGCTGCGAGTGTCTCGGCCACGAAGCGCACGCCGCGATCACCGATGGCATGCGTGATGGTGGGGACGCCGAGGTCGTTGAGTTGCTGCAGATTGCGCGCATATTGTGCCGGATCGTGCCAGAACCCGCGCAGTCCTTCGCCTCGGGTGTCGGGCTGTTCGAGCCAGGCGGTGCCGCCGTCAATGGTGCCGTCAATGAAGAGTTTGACGCCCTCGAACTGCCAGCGGCGGCCGCCCTGGCCAAGTTCCTGCGCGAGTTGCGTGATCTCATCGGGGGTCATGAACGGTGTGCACCAGGGCGAAATGCGTAGGCGCACTGGCAGCTCGCCCCGCGCTTCGAGTTCGGTGAGCACGGCCACGAGGTCGCGTGCCTGCGCATCCGGCACGTAGACACCGGTGAGGCCGGTGCGCGACATGCCTTCGAGCACTGCCGCGAGCGCATCGGCCTGTTCGGTGACTGGCGGCAGTGGCACATGCGGGAACACGCGTTCCATCGCGGTGAATTCGAGGAGGTGACCGCTGAGCCGATCGACGCCGTCAGCCTTGGTCGCATCCTCACGTTCGACGATCGCGGCGCCGTCGCTGAACGATTCGGGCGAGTCGATTTCAGCGAGCACGAGCGTGGCCCGCGAGACGAGTGCTGAGTGCGCGTCGAAGAGCGTGATGTACACGGGCCGGTCGACGCCGATGTGCTCGTGGATCGGGTCGTTCGTCACCGGGGCACCGGCGTAGACGTGCGGCGCGAGGCCGTAGCCGATGAGCCACTCCCCCTCGCTGAGCTGCGCCTCGGCTTCCTCAAGCACGGCTGTGAACTCAGCCAGCGTGTTGCAGGCGCTGAAGTCGGCGCCACGGGCGAGGGCGACGCCCCACACCGGATGCGCGTGACCGTCAATGAGTCCGGGTGTGATCGTGGCCGGGCCATAGTCGTCGAGCGACGCCGCGGGCCACTCGCGGGCGAGTTCTTCAGCATCGCCGATGGCGGCGATCTTGCCGGCCGACACGATCATGCCGGTCGCGCGCTGCAATCCTTCGTGCAGGATGCTCTGCGCACGAACCAGCGTTGGTACTGCTCCCACTTTGTTGCTCCTCGTTGAGCGGCGCAAATCTGCGCGTTGGTGAAACGTTTCATCATGGTCGCATATCGCTCGCGAAGGTCGCAATAGGATCTCCCTTCCATGCAATGTCGTAGGACCGACCTATGATCGCCACATGTTGCGGAAGCGAGTTACGATTCCCGACCTCGCCCGTGAACTTGGGCTTTCGGTCGGTACGGTGTCGAACGCGCTCAATGACAAGGGCCGGGTTTCGCCTGAGACCCGCGAGCTTGTGGTCGAGACCGCGCGCCAGCGCGGCTACTCCCGCAATCAGAGCGCGGCAGCACTTCGCACCGGGCGACACGATCTCGTGAGCGTCTACCTCCCCCGCCACACCGCCGATCTCAGCTTCTATATGGAATTCACCATCGGACTGAGCATCTCCCTTGGTAAGGCCGGTGTCGATCTCCTCATCGCTTCGCCCGAGGCGAATCAAGATCGCCGCTCAGGCATCATCGACGGGGCCGTCGTGGTCGACTGGAATAAGGGCCTGCAGGCTCCGCTCGAACTCCTCGCCGCGGGCATCCCGGTACTCGCCGCCGATGGTGTCCCCGATGACTCCATCAAGCCGACCGCAATCGTGTCGACCGACTACCACGAACTCGTACGCAATATGACCTCGGCGGCGATCGCGAGTGGCGCGAAACGGCCGTTGCTTGTGGCTCCCGATGAGTTTGATACCGCCTGGCAACACGACATCATCACCGGGTTTCAGGCCGCATGCCGTGAGGTCGAAGTCGAAGCAATGCAGTCGAGCTTTCCCGTTGGCGGCACGGCTACTGAGCTCATCGAATTGCTCGAGCGGGTGGTGCCGGAGTTACGGCCTGATTGCCTGGTGTTTGGTGGCCAGCGCTTGGCCGGTATCGCCCATGTCACCTTCGGCTACGGCGAGCCCGACTCCGCGATACCGTGGCTCGTCTCCTGCGCGGGTGATCCGCTCACCGAGATCTCCTCACCGGTCATCACCGCGGCCGATCCAGCTCCGCTTGGCTTCGGCCAGCGTTGCGGACAGGTACTCCTCCACATCATTGAGTCGGGTCAGCCGCTACCGCACACCATCGATTGGCCAGCGCAGGTGAACTGGGCTGAGCACTGGACCGTGACCGGCGCTACTGAGTAACCTCGCCTGCATCCGGGTAGAGCACCTCGAACGCAAGCTCCCGACTTGAGTGCACATGCGAGCGGGCCGCGGCGGTGGCGCGCTCAGTGTCTCCGGCGGCAATCGCTTCGTAGAGTTCGGCATGCTCCGCCTGCATCCGAGCCCCGTCTTGGTTCTGACCAAGTAACCAGCGCAGGCGACCAGCGAGCGGTTGCATGATCATCGCGAGCGTGGCGTTGTCGGCCATTTCGTTGAGGAGGTCGTGGAAGCGCCGGTTGAACGCATCAAAGGCATCGGTGTCGCCGCGCCGCAGCGCCGCCGCCGAGCCCTCAAGTTCGGCGCGCAGCTGCTGGATCTGCGCGGGCGTGGCCCGTTCGGCCGCCTGCCGCACGCCGAGCACTTCGAGCGCTTCGCGCACATCGAAGAGCTCCTCGACCATCCGCCGGTCGATTGAGGTGACCACCATGCCGCTGCGCGACTCCTGAGTGAGGAATCCTTCGCCGTGAAGCTGGTGCAGCGCATCCCGCACCGGCACTCGCGATACACCGAGCTTTTCGGCGAGCGTGCGCTCAACGAGCCGCGTGCCGGGAGCCAGGTCACCCGTAACAATGCGCTCGCGGATCACATCGGCGACCTGTTCACGCAGACTCCGGTGCTCGAGCGCGGCGCTCGCGAGCGAGTGCTCGAGAGCCGTGCTGAGCGAGTCGTCAGGCGTGTCGGTACTGGGCATGGTGGAGCCAGCGTATCCGACCGATCGCGCCAAACTGCGGCGCGATCGGTCGGCGACGAGGGTCATGAGGCGAGCACGATGCCGTCGACCTCGGCCGAGATCTCAGTGCCGATTTCTCGGGCGAGCACCGCATCCAGTCGATCGAGGGGACCGATGAGGACGCGACCGCCGCCAGCCGCGAAACCGAGTGCAGCATCGATCTTCGGGCCCATCGAACCTTCGGCGAACTCGAGTTCGCCAATGGCCTCGGGCGAGGCAGCGAGAATATTGCGCGCCTCGGGGGTGCCCCAGCCGTCGACGACGAAGTCGGCGTCGGTGAGGATGAAGAGCACATCGGCCTCGATTTCGCGGGCGAGTACCGCGCTCGCGAGGTCTTTGTCGACGACCGCCTGCACGCCGATTTCGCGGCCGCGGTCATCGACGCGCACGGGCACGCCGCCGCCGCCGGTGCAGACGACGAGCAAGCCCTGATCAACGAGCGTGCGAATCACCGGCGCCTGCGAGACGCGAATGGGCTGCGGCGAGGGCACGACGCGACGGAACTTATCGCCGTCGCGAGCGATAGTCCAGCGGTATTCTGCCGCTGCCTCGGCCGCATCCTGGGCCGAATACTGCGGGCCAATGAGCTTCGTCGGGTGTTCGAAGGCG
This sequence comes from Gulosibacter macacae, assembly GCF_003865375.1. GTDB lineage: Bacteria > Actinomycetota > Actinomycetes > Actinomycetales > Microbacteriaceae > Gulosibacter > Gulosibacter macacae. The sequence goes on from NZ_RQVS01000018.1 coordinate 18,567, forward strand.
GGGTCAGCATCATCAACGACGGTGGTCGTGAGCATCATCACCACTTCGCGTTGCCCGCGCAGCGCATTGCCGAGCTCTTGCTGGATGACGTAGCCGATCATGCCCTGGGTTTCGGCGCCGAGGATGTCGAGCGGGTAGGGCGCAACATCGCGGTAGCTGAGGTTCTGCAGTGCGAGCAGGCCCACCTGCGGGCCGTTGCCGTGGGTGAGCACGACCTCGTGTTCCTGGGTGAGTTTGGCGAGTTGCTCGCAGGTGGCTTTGACGTTCGCCCGCAGGCGGTCAGCGGCCGCGGGTTCACCTCGACGGTTGAGGGCATTGCCACCGAGGGCGACGACGTAACGCATGAAGGGGGTCCTCTCTACTGCGCAAAGAATCGGTTGAGAATTGGATGCGGTTAGGCCGCGTCGACTGCGGCGGCCTGCGGTTCGGGCTTGGCTCCGAGCAGCGGCGCGAGTGCCTTGCCGCCGAGCTGGCAGAGCCAGCCGAGCACGACACCGGCGACGAGCGAAGCGATGAGCAATTGCCAATCGGCGTTGATGGCGAAGGTGCTGTAGCAGCCGACAAAGATGCCGGGGACGAACGCGAGCCAGGGCACTGAGCCCATAAGCACGATGACCGCGACGATGAGTCCCACCGCGATGCCGGTGCCGGCCGGGGCGCCGATGATGTCGCCGAGCCAGATCATGACGAGAGCGGTGCCCACACCGACGATGGTGGTGGCGAGCGTGAGCCCGACGCCCTTGAGACCGGGCTTCCCGGAGGCGAAGAAGGCGGTGCAGCCGGCGAATCCGGCCCAGATTGACAGGCCAACCAGCGGCGCCAGACCAGCCCACAGCCCACAGAGGATGCCTGTGGCAATGGCGGCGGCGAGGAGCGAGCGGTTCACGGAGTGCTTCTTTCTCTGCGTGGCGCGGTGGCCGCGCCGACTAGCGGCGACCCGCAGGGATGCGGGCCGTGGTCGCCGCGAGTGCGGCGAGGGTGTCTGCGATGCCGGTGAGGGTGTCGGTGCCCGAGGTAGAGCCAATTTCGGCGACCTGGGCGACAAGCTGCGGCAAGTTGGTGGTGCCGGTTAGCGCGGCGGTGGCCGCGGCGGCAACGTCATGGTGGAATCGACCCTCGCACGCGGCGAGGAGGAAGTGTCGGCCGACTTCGGTGGTGGCGTCGGCGGCGCTGGTTGCGGCACGTACCGCGGCACTCGCTTCGAGTGCGCTGCCGCCGTTCGCGCCGGTGATGGGATGCAGGTGTAAGACCGCGAGCGCACCGGCGAGGTAGTCGTCTCCCGAGGGCGTGAGTCCGGCGCCGAGGCCGATGAGCGAGGCGGCAGCGTCGGCGAGTGCGCCTTCGCCGCGAATTGCTGCCTGCCAATTGGTCGCGGCAGTGAGGAGGCGTCGCTGCAGGGCAGCTTCATAGGGTGTCGCGGCTGTGGTCGCAACGAATGAGCCGGGAGCCGCGACGGCGTCGAGCGCTGCGCGGAAGGCGGTTGCCGAGTCGGCGAGCGACGCCGAGACGGCATCGAGTGGGACGGTGCCGCAATCGAATTCGGTGTGGCCGGCCAGCGTGATCCGTAGGCGCCTGACGGTAAGCGTCGGCCCCGCGGGAGACGAGTCGAGTGTGACGGGAGTGCCTGCTGGAATGCGCGGCAGCGCATCCAATTCGGTGATGAGAGCGCCGGGTGCCGGGCGACCGGCGCGGGTGAGCACGGTGAGGAGCCCACCCGCGGGCCGCCGCAGGTTAAGCGCTCGGTCGAATGACGAGGCAACCTCGAGGGCGCGCCCTCGCTCGGCACCGCTCGGCGCGACGCGCAGCGCGTCACGCCAATCGGTGTCGGCGGCGAGGGCACGCGTGATCATGGCTAGGCCGCGATCGATTCGGCGAGGGCGACGATGGCCTTCTCGAACACTTCGAAGGGCGGGTTCACGAGGCCCGTACCAATCATGCCGATGCCGGCTTCCTTGTGCGCGATCGCCGTGTTGATGATCGGCAGCTCGCCGGTCTCGATGACCTTGACGACGTCGATGCCAGTGGCAACCTCGCGGAAGTCAAGGATCGGGATGGTGAGGTTCGGGTTCACGGTCGTGGTGATCGCGAGCATGTCCTTCGAGTAGTTGATGGCCTCATCGACGGTGCCGCCAACGAGCGGCACAATCGCGGGGGCCGCGGCCATCGCGAAGCCACCGATGCCGTAGGTCTCGGTGATGGCCGAGTCACCGATGTCGAGACCGGAGTCTTCCGGCTTGTAGCCAGCCATCATCGGACCGATCACCTGCTGGGCGGGGCCGGTGAACCAGCGGAAGCCTTCGAAGTTCGCGACGCGAACACCGAACTCCGTACCGTTGCGGCACATGGTGGTGACGATGGTGCTGTCGGGCACGCCGTGGGCGGCGTCGAGCGCACACTTCGACACGGCCATCCAAGTCGGGCCTGAGAAGTAGTCGCTCGACTGGATGAATTCGAAGACGTCCTTCTTCTGTTCGGTCGTGAAGTCGGTCTGCAGCATGTAGGGCGCGAGCGCCTGGAAGAGCAGGAGGGTACCGGCGATGTTGCGGTTGTGGTCTTCGTCACCCATGTGCAGTGCCTGCGCGAGCATCGAGCGGAGGTCGATTTCGCCAGCGAGCTCCATGGCCTGCTGGAGCATCGGGCCGAGCACATCGCGCATCCAGACGAGGCGGTCGACGACCGACTGGTCGTTCGCGCCCATGCGCAGGATCTTCGCGAGCTGCTCCGAGAGGTTCGTGTAGGCCACGTTGCCGTGCACCTGGTTCTTCACGATGTGCATGTACATCGAGGCCGAGGTGACACCGGCCATTGAGCCGACGCAATCGTGTTCGTGGCAGGGCGAGAAGATGACGCCGCCATTGGCTGCGACCTCCTCAGCTTCGGCGATGTCCTTGGCAAGACCTTCGAAGACGATGGCACCGGTGACGGCGCCGCGCATCGGGCCCGACATGTCTTTCCACTCGATCGGCGGGCCGGCGTGAAGGATGGTGTTCGCGGTCATCCCCGGCACCACATCAATGGCCTTGCCGTACCCGACGAGCACCGGGTGCGCGTCGATGATGCGCTTGACGACTTCGGCGTTTGCGGCACGGATGCGCTCAGCGACGTCGGGGCGGCGCAGCTTGTTGAGGGCGTCGCGCACCTCGGGTGACATTTCACGCGGCGGGGCCCAGTCAACCTGCACGCCATCGGCGCCCTGGGCTTCGACATCGGCGAGGAAGGCCGGAAGGCCCACGTTGACGACTTCGAGTTTGCGGTCAAACAATTGGTTGCTCATGATCTTGGTCTCCTTGGTGTTCGTTCGCGATTAGCCGATGGTGCGCAGGGCTGCGTCGGCGAGGCCGATGGCGCTGTCGACGACGGTGACGCCGAGCTGCGTGAGCGTGGCGGTCTGCGCGGCCTTGTCTTGCGGGTCGCGGTCGGTGCCAAGCACATAGGCGATGATCGCGAGTTCGCGACCTTCGGCCCGGGCTGCGGCGAAGGCTTCGGCGATGGCCGGAGCGGCAGCACCGGCGGGGTCGGGGTTCGAGCCGTAACCAAGCTCCACATCAATGAGCAGGACGGCGGTGGCGGGGTCGGCTGCGTGGCGCACGATTTCGGCGCTGCGCAGGGTGGGGTCGATCATCGGATGCGGGCGGCCCTGGGTGTACTCATCGGCACCGAAGTCGATGAGCAGGTTGCCCTTGGTTTCGCGCTCGATCTGCTGTTCGGCGCGCTTGGCGACGTTCGAGCGGGTGCGTTCGGGCTGGGCGAGTGCGATGGCTTGGAAGACCTCGTCGCAGACGGTGCCACCGCAGAACAGGCCGCGGATGTCGGTCTGGCCCTCGGCGAAGGTGAGGTTCGGCAGTTCGACGGGTGCCGGCTGCGCAGGTGCGCTGCCAGTGGCCAGCTCAACCGCGGCGCGTGCCGCATCGAGGGTGTTTGCGACGAAGGTGACGTTCTCGGGCAGGTTGGCCGGAGTATCGGCGCCGATGAAGCAGACGACGACGGGCTTGCCGACCTCACCTGCCGCGCTGAGTACGCGCTCGGCAACGGATGCGGCCGGGGGCTTCGAGAGCAGGGCAATGACGGTGGTGGCCGGGTCTTCGGCGAGCATGCGCAGGCCATCGAGCATCATGATGCCGCCGACGGCTTCGCTGAGGTCGCGCCCGCCGGTGCCGATAAGCTGCGAGACGCCGGAACCGAGTGCGTCGATCTGCACCGAGAGTTCTTGGCTACCGGTGCCACTGGCACCGACGATGCCGACCGGGCCGTCGGCGACGACGTTAGCGAAGCAGAGGCCGACGCCATTGATGATGGCCGTGCCGCAGTCGGGGCCCATGACGAGCAGGCCAGCGTCGTGGCCCTGCTGCTTGAGCGAGATCTCGTCTTCGACTGAAACATTGTCGGAGAACATGAGCACGTGGCGGCCTGCGTCAAGAGCGGCGCGAGCTTCGTCGGCGGCGTATTCGCCGGGCACCGAAATGATTGCGAGCGAGGTGTCGGTGGCGTTCTCGTACGCCTGGCGCGAGGTGCGGTAGCTGGTGGCACCTGCTGGCTTCGCCATGCCTTCGGCACGGAGCTCTTCGACTTTAGCGAGCACCTCGTCGCAGATCTCTTCGGTATCACACTGGACCACGATGATCTGGTCGCGGGGCGTTGCCGCCTCAACCTCGGGGGTTGACAGGCCCACCTCGGCGATGACCTGCTTGTTGAGACCCGTGCCCATGCCGATCATGGCCTGGTGAACTTCGGGGAGCTGGTTGACCTTCGTCGATAGCGCCATAAGCGACATCGAGTCGGAATAGGTGTTCGGCTTGATTACTGCTTTTACGTGCACAGAGCACTCCTCTCGACAGGTGGTTTCGACCTGCGAGAATCCGCCTTCTGCTGCTTCAAGCTCATCACCCGCGGCGCCTGCGGTGCCGCTCGGGTCGAGTACTTCTAGGCTAGGTGGTTCTTGGTATACCAACAGCCAAAATTCAGCATTCACAGCGACCTCACAGAATTACTGAACAATAGGTCAGTAATTCAGCGAGGGAGTCCGGCTCGCGCGCTCGCGGCGAGGGTAAGCGGCCCGATTGCCAGGGTCACGCGCACGGTCGACTCGATGCGCGTGCTCGCACAGTCGGCGAGGGTGACGCCGTGGGCATCGGCCACCGCGGATGCTCGGGCGCACGCCTCTCCCGGCACGCGACCGGATGCGGTGTCAGCAGCCGCGAGCGCGGCCGCATCCGCCGCCACCGCGACCCGGGTGCGGGCCGCGTGCACGCTGAGGCCGATGACGAGCGCGATCGCGAGGGCCACTGCGGCGGCGGCAATGGCGAGCGCGAGCACCGAACCGGAGCCACGGTCGTCGCGGAGTCGCAGCCGCAGCGCCCACCCTTGCCGCGCGTTCAATATTGCTGGCGTTCGGCATAGCTGGTCTCCGGGCATGGTCTAGCTCCCCGCATCGCGCAGCGCGCAGGAGGCCGCCTCGGCGCGAATCCCGAGGTCAAGACCCACGACAAGCACCGGCGCGCTGACTCGGGCGCAACGCAACTCGCCCGCATCCCAGGTATCAAGGCTTGCCGCCTCCCCGGCAATGCTCAGTGCCACCCCCGCGTCGTCGCCGCGAGCCGCAAGCCGGGCAGCTTCACCCGCGGCGTCCTGCACCCGCACCTGCACACTTGCGCCGACAACGACACCAACGCAGATGCCGAGCACGAGCACGACCGCGGGCATGGCGACCGCGAACTCGGCCGTAACCGAACCGGCATCGTCACGCAGCCGCCATTCCCGCTTCGACATCAGATCGTGAAGGCGCCGACGACGAGGTCTTCGATGATCGATTGCACAGCGCCCGACTGCATGACGAGAAGCAGCACCGAACCCAAGGCGACGGCCGCCATGATGACAATCGCGTATTCGGCGGTGGCGGCACCCTCGTCTTCATTCCGGAGGCGGCAAAGCAGGGATGCGGACAGGTGACGGAGTTGGGACATGTGAGTTCCTTTCGAGTGATGGGTTTGCACGGCACGTCTCTAGGCGCGGGGCACGGCGCCGGCTAGCTGAGCACTCGCTGCAATACCGCAACGAGGAGCGGTGCGACGCCGAGCGCGAGAAAGGCAGGCAGGATGCACACCCCGAGCGGGAGCATCAGCGTGACGCCGAGCTTCGCCGCGGCACGAGCCGCATCAGTGCGCGCTCTCGTGCGCTCGAGCGAGGCCTCCGCTCGGAGGAGTTCGGCCGCAGGCACCCCGGCACCGGTCGCAAGCTCGAGCACGGGGCTTGCGCGCTCAATGCCGCTCGGTTCGAGCCGAAAGGCGCGGAGGGTCGAGCGCACCTCGCTCACGATCGCGTCAGCGGCACCGCCGCCGTGCATCCCCATGGCGACGAGATCAAGCCCGAAGCCTGGAGTGGTCGGGCGCTTCGAGGCGCGGCGCACGAGGGTGCGACTCCACCACCAGCCAGCTACGAGGAGCCCCACGCCGATGGCGACGAGCAGCCAGCCAACCGGTTCGCCGGTGAGGACGCCGAGGGTGTCGAAACCGAGGAGTGCGCCGAGTGCGACGCCAATCAGCGGCAGCGCCGTGACGAGACGCGAGGTTGACGCTGGCCCCGAGAGCGCCACACTCACATCCCGCTCGGACTGCCCGAGATCACGAAACCCAGCGGCAAGATCACGCAGGGCCGGGCCCAGAGGTGCACCGGTGCGTTCGGCGAGCCGCCAGGTCGCACCAAGCGCACGCCATGAGGCATGCGGATGCTCGCGCAATTCCGCTGCGGCATCGCCGCCACCGCGCACGATTCGTGCGACGCGGGCTTCGACGCGCTCGTGCGGGCGTCGCCGCCAGCGGCGAGGCAGGATGCGCTCGAACGCGCGCAATGGTGCTCGCTCATTGCTCCCGACCACCTCGCCGCTCGCAAAGGCGGCGAGCCTCGGCCACACGTTCGCGGGCGCATTGCCTCCGGCCAAGAGGGTTGCGAGCCGTTCAACAACGGCGGCCACCTCTTCGGTCGCGGTGGTGTCTCGAGCACTCATGCGCGCTCAAGCCGATCTCCGGTGCGCACGCTCGTGATGCGTAGGCGACCCGCATCATCTAGCCCAAACTCACCCATATCAACAAGCCGCCGCACACCCTCACGGCGCTCGACGTGGAGCACGAGGTCAATCGCCGACACCGTCTGCCGCGCAATGGCGAGCGGTGTCATCCCCGCGAGCGCGCCGAGCGCTTCAAGCCGAGCCGGCACATCCGCAAGCGAATTCGCATGCAAGGTTCCGGCTCCCCCATCGTGGCCGGTGTTAAGCGCGGCGAGGAGTTCGCGCAACTCAGCGCCGCGGCACTCCCCGAGCACAAGCCGGTCGGGGCGCATCCGCAGTGACTCGCGCACGAGCCGATCGAGCGTGACTTCGCCCGCACCCTCAACATTCGCCTGGCGGGCTTCGAGCGAGACGACGTGCGGGTGATCGATGCGCAGCTCGGCGACATCTTCGATCGTCAAGATGCGTTCATCTCGTCCGGCCCGGCCAAGGAGCGCGCCGAGAAAGGTGGTCTTACCCGAGCCGCCGGCCCCGGTCACCAGCAGATTCGCGCGATCGGCGACGGCGCGGTGCACGATCTCTTCGGCACCCGGGTAGAAAAAGCCCGCATCCCGCAGATCATCGAGGCTGAGTCGCACGGTGCGGGGCGTGCGCACCGAGAGCAGCGTGCCCTCGGGCGACACCGGCGGCAGCACCGCATGCACGCGAATGCCGTCGCCGATCCGCACATCCACGGCCGGGTTGCTCTCATCGAGGTGGCGACCACCGGCCGCGATGATGCGAACCGCGAGCGCTCGGAGCGATTGTTCGTCGGGGGCACGCCAACTCGGATCGCGCGTGAGGCCGTGGCCGCGGTCGACCCAGAGCCCGGCCATCCCGTTGACGAACAGGTCAGTCACTTCACCGTCAGCGACGAAGCCGGCGAGCGGACCGAAGGCATCGGCGTCGCCGCGGGTGAGTGGGCGCCGTGGCCGGTTGCGGTCATCGCGACCCGGAATCGCCGCGAGCGGCACCTCGGCCGGTCGCTGTGCCGCCGGTTGCACGACGAAGCGCTGCGGGGCGGCCGCATCTGGCGGCAAGAACTGGTCTGTTTGGGTGCGCATGGCCGACAAGGTAGGTGACGGGCCCCACATGACGCCTGCCGCAGACCTCCCCCTGTGGATGAATTGAATTCCACAGGGGCCTCGGTAACAGCCCAATACCCCCGCCGTATCACCGAAATACCACCGCAAAATCCGCAGAATCAGGCCGATCTGCATCCGGCATTACCTACTTCCTGAACGCACGTTCTGGTGACTCTGGGCGACAACTCCGGTTTATTTGCCTAAACTCCCCCGCGTAGCGCCAGGCCCGTGGCAACGCCGCCGCACCCGGCCGAAGCGCTCTGCATCCCCCACCCCGACCCAAGGACGAAGATGTCTGACACCTCGGCTGCTCCCGACAAGATCGACCGCCTCATTCACAAGATTGAGTCGCACCCGCCGACGCCGGAGTTCGTCGCTGGCACGAAGGTGCCCGCCGATATCCGCGAACAGGCAGCCGCCGACCGGCTCGGGTTTTGGGAAGCGCGCGCCCGCGAGCTCGAATGGGCGACACCGTTCACCCAGACCCTCGACTGGTCGAACGCGCCCTTCGCAAAGTGGTTCGCCGACGGTCAGCTCAATGTCGCCGTGAACTGCGTCGACCGCCACGTGGCCGCCGGCAACGGTGACCGCGTCGCCATCCACTTCATCGGCGAACCGGGCGACACCCGCGACATCACCTACGCCGACCTCCACCTCGAGGTGCAGCGCGCCGCAAACATGCTCGAGTCGCTCGGCGTCACCGCCGGTGATCGGGTCGCGCTCTACCTGCCGATGGTGCCCGAGACCGTGTTCGCCATGCTTGCCTGCGCCCGCATCGGCGCCGTGCACTCGGTGATCTTCGGCGGATTCTCACCCGACGCCATTCGCCAGCGCGTCGATGACGCCCAGGCGAAGGTGGTCATCACCGCGAACGGCTCGAACCGCAAGGGCCGCGTCTTCCCGCTCAAGGAAGCCGTTGACGAGGCACTCACGAAGCCCGGTCACTCGGTCGAGCATGTGCTCGTGGTCAAGCGTCCCGAGCACGAGGTTGAGATGGTCGAAGGCCGCGACCTCTGGTGGCACGATGAGATCGCCAAGGCCGCCGACACGCACGAAGCGCAGGCCTTCGACGCCGAACACCCGCTGTTCATCCTCTATACCTCGGGTACGACCGGCACGCCGAAGGGCCTGTTGCACACAACCGGTGGCTATCTCACGCAGGTCGCCTACACGCACCGCACCATGTTCGACCTACGCGACGACGATGTGTACTGGGCCACCGCCGATGTTGGTTGGGTAACCGGCCACAGCTACCTCGTCTACGGTCCGCTCGCGAACGGCGCCACGCAGATCATGTACGAGGGTGCCCACGACTTCCCGTCGCTTGACCGCTGGTTCGAGATCATCGAGCAGTACAAGGTGACGATCTTCTACGCGGCACCCACGGCCATCCGCGGCTTCATGAAGTCGGGCCGCGAGATTCCGCAGCGCCACGACCTCTCGTCGCTTCGCCTGCTCGGTTCGGTCGGTGAGCCGATCAACCCTGAGGCCTGGGAATGGTTCCGCGAGGTCATCGGCGGCAACACCTGCCCGATCGTCGACACCTGGTGGCAGACCGAGACCGGGGCGCACATGATCGCGCCGCTCCCGACACAGGATGCATTGAAGCCGGGCAGTGCTCAGGCGCCCGTTCCCGGCGTCGTCGTTGAGGTCATTGCTGAGGACGGCCGTCGCGTTGACCCGGGCGAGATGGGCCTCCTCACGATCACCGAGCCGTGGCCCGCGATGGCGCGCACCATCTGGGGCAATGACGACCGTTACGTCGAAACCTATTGGTCGCAGTTCCCGGGTCGCTACTTCGCCGGCGACGGCGCGGGCGTCGACATCGATGGCGATCTGTGGCTGCTCGGACGCGTCGACGATGTGATGAATGTCTCGGGCCACCGCCTCTCGACCGCCGAGATCGAGGGCGCGCTCGTCGAGCACTTCTTCACCGCCGAAGCCGCGGTCGTGGGTGCCGCCGATGAGACGACCGGCCAGGCCGTGGTGGCCTTCGTCGTGCTCAAGGAATCGCAGCGCGAAGCTGCCGCCGCAACCGATGCGGTGCAGGAACTGCGCGATTGGGTGGGCCGCATCATCGGCAAGATTGCCCGCCCGCGCGACCTCTACATCGTGGATGAGCTGCCGAAGACCCGCTCGGGCAAGATCATGCGTCGCCTGCTCAAGGATGTGGCGGAGGGCCGCACCGTGGGCGACACGTCGACGCTGACGGATGCCTCGGTGATGTCGGCAATCGCCGGCGGCGTGAAGACGTCGACGGAGGACTAGACCGCTTGAACGAGTGCTGAGGCCCTCGAAGCACGTGCTTCGAGGGCCTCAGCACTCGTTTGGCGCGATGCGCCTACTCGTTCGACCGGAGAGTCGAGCGGCAGCACCGGCACACCGACGGCTGAACGCACGTGACGGCCGGCATCACCGAAGAGCTCGCCGAGCAATTCGGATGCACCGTTCGCGACCGCGGGCTGGCCGATGAAATCGGTGGTCGAGGCAACGAACACCGTCACCTTGAGCACGCGGGTGATGCGGTCGAGGTCACCGAGTTCGGCCTTGAGCGCCGCCAGCGCATTGAGGACCGCGAAGGTGGCGAATTCCTGCCCCTGCTCGGGAGCAACTTCGCCGCCCACCTTGCCGGTGGCCGGCAACGCGCCCTCCACGAAGGGCAGTTGTCCCGAGGTGTAGGCGATGCCATTGTGCGACAACGCGGGCAGGTAGGCCGCGACTGGTGCGGCGACCGGCGGCAAACCGAGGCCGAGCAGGCCCAGGCGTTCTTCTACGGCGCTCATGATGCATCCTCGACAATCTGACGCTTCATGTACGCGACTGAGCCGCCCTGCTCGTGCTGCACGATCTGCACGAGCTCCCATCCCTTGGCGCCCCAGTTATTGAGAATCTGGCCGGGCGTGTGCACCGGCAACGGTGTGATGAAGTACTCCCACTTCGGCATTTCATACCCCTCGCGCGGCTGATGCCGCATCCAGCTGAGTCTGTGAATCCCGGCAGGTCTGGCCGGTTCTGACTTACCCTAGTTCGTATGCCTTCTAAGACTTCGACCGCGCCCAAGGGCAATGTGCTCGCCGCGGTACTCGGCATGCTCGGCATGAGCGGCATTGCCGGAGTGCTCGTAGCAGCCATGATTACTCCGCTGATTGCTGTGGCTGGCGTGACCGCGAACTCGACGATCACCTTGTTCGAGTCGCTCCCCGACTACCTCGACATCCAGCCGCTTCAGCAGAAGACCGAGCTGTACGGGATGCGCGGTGACCAGGAAGAGAAGTTCGCTGAGTTCTACTCGCAGAACCGCATTGAGGTGCCGCTCGACCAGATTTCACAGCACCTCATCGATGGCGTGATTGCGACCGAAGACCCGCGCTACTACGAGCACGGCGGCGTCGACATGATTTCGGCCGCCCGTGCCGTGCTCGTGAGCGTGCTCGGAGACGACGGCGGTGGTGCGTCGACCATCACGATGCAGTACGTGCGTAATCAGCGCGTGCAGGCCGCTGAGGCCATCCTTGACCCCACCGAGCGCCAGGCCGCCTACGAGCAGGCCGTTGAGACGACGATGGGCCGCAAGCTGCAGGAGATGCGCCTCGCCATTGGTGTGGAGAAGCAGTACTCGAAGGACCAGATTCTCGAGGGCTACCTCAACATTGCGTTGTTCGGTGGCACCATCTATGGCGTCGAATCGGCAGCCCAGTACTACTTCGGCAAGACCGCGAAGGACCTCACGCTTCCCGAGGCCGCGCTCATTGCCGGCATGGTGCAGAACCCGAACCAGTTCCGCATCGACGACCCCGAGAACATCGAAGAAGCGCAGATGCGTCGCGACTATGTGCTGCGCCGCATGCTCGAAGAAAACAAGATCTACCAGGCGCAGTATGACGAGGCCGTCGCGACCCCCGTCACGCCGAACATCACGCCGACCAAGCACGGATGCATGAATGCAACCGGCAACACGGGCTTCTTCTGCGACTACGTGCGCAAGGTCATCCTCAACGACCCGGCCTTCGGCTCGACCTACGAGGAGCGTCTGTTCAACTTCCAGACCAAGGGCTACCAGATCCACACCACGATCGACCTTGATCTTCAGCAGTACTCCACCGATGTGATGAACAACACGGTGCCGCACGCGGTTGACTACATGGACTTCGGAACCGCGATGTCAGTCGTGCAGCCGGGTACCGGACACGTGCTCGCGATGGTGCAAAACAAGGACTTCGACGAAACCGAAGCCGCCGCAGGAAGCGCTACCGCCACCTCGGTGAACTACAACACCGACTATCAATTCGGCGGCTCGAGTGGCTTCCAGGTGGGATCGACGTACAAGATCTTCACCCTGGCGAACTGGATTCAATCGGGTCACTCGCTCTACGAGTCGATCAATGCCAAGCGCCGTAGCTTCAACCTCGCCGCGTTCCAGGACTCCTGTAACGGCCCCTACGGTGGTAGCTGGAACCCACAGAACGACGGCAACGCCAACTTCAACTCGATGAATGCGGTCGAAGCCACCTCGGGCTCGGTCAACACCGCGTTCGTGGCGATGGCCGAGAAGCTTGATCAGTGTGTGACCCGCGACATTGCCATGTCGATGGGTGCGCACCGTGCTGATGGCCAGCCGAACTCGTCGTACCCCTCCGACGTGCTCGGAACGAATGAGATCGCGCCATTGTCGATGGCGACCGCCATCGCCGCCTTCGCGAATAACGGCGTCTCGTGCTCGCCCATTGCGATCTCGTCGATCACGCTCCGCGATGGCACCGATGTGACGCCGCCAAAGTCGGAATGCCACCAGGCCATTTCGCCCGATGTGGCAGCCGCGTCGAACTACGCCCTGCAGGCGGTAATGACCGGCGGTACCGGTGTGGCGTCGAACCCGTACATGGGTCCGATGATTGGTAAGTCGGGTACGACTGACGCCGCGAAGGACACGTGGCTCATCGCCTCGACCACGGGCGTTGCGCTTGCCATTTGGGTCGGCAATGTCACCGGCGACTACTCGCTCTATGACGTCGGCTTCGAGAACGCTGCCGGTACGCGCGTGCGCCACGTGATCGCCAACCAGGTGTTCTCGCAGGCGATTCCGAAGTACGGGGCGAATGACTTCGCCGAACCCAACCCGGATGCGTTCCGCGTTGAGAACGTCGTCGTGCCCGATGTCACCGGTATGTCGGTGTCTGCTGCGACCTCGGCGCTCGAAGCTGCTGGCTTCATCGTTGATGTGGGTGGCCAGGTTGACTCGGCGCAGCCGAGCGGCACGGTCGCACACACGAACCCCTCGGCGAACACCTCGGTGCCGAAGGGCTCGAACGTGACGATCTCGACGTCAAACGGCAAGCAGCCGGGTGCCTCGCCGTCACCGAGCCCGTCGACGCAACAGGGTCTGCCGATGCCGAATATTGTCGGCATGAACCAGGATGATGCGCTCGCCGCGCTCTCGGCGGCCGGCCTGTCGACGATCAACGTGAGCTACTCGTGGCGCGGACCCGCTGGCGGCACGGTGGAATCGACTGATCCGCCTGCCGGAAGCAATGTGGCGCCGAACTCCACCATTACGGTGACCGCGAAGTAGTGCGCCCGCTTCGCACCCTCACACTCGGGGCCGCCGCCATTATGGCGAGCGGCCTCGGGTTTGTGACCTGGGCGGTCGCCATCGAGCGCCGCCGCTTCGTGTTGCGCGAGCTCGAGCTGCCGATGCTGGCGCCGGGAAGCGAGCCGCTGCGCATCCTGCACCTCGCCGATTTTCATCTCGCGCCCTGGCAGCGCAAGAAGATCAAGTTCGTGCAGCGCCTCGCCGAGCTCGAACCTGACCTCATCGTCGCCACCGGCGACAACCTCGGGCATGTGGATGCGTTGCCACAGCTAGCTGAGATGCTCGAACCTTTCCGTGGGGTGCCGGCGCTTTCGGTGTTCGGCTCGAACGACTACTACGGGCCGGTGCTCAAGAGCCCGCTCACCTATCTCCTGCCGAAGCGTCCGGGAGTGAAGCGGATGCGTGACCTCGATGAGCGGGCACTGCGGGCACTACTCTTCGATGACCTTGGCTGGACCGACCTCACGAACTCGGCCGCGGTGATTGAAGCCGCGGGGCGCCGCGTGCGCGCGATTGGCGTCGACGATCCGCATATCAAGGTGGATCGCCTTGCGGTGGCCGAAGAGGCCTTCGCTGGGGTCTCTGCCGGTGCTGAGTGGGATGTGACGCTCGGGCTCGTCCACGCGCCGTACCAGCGCATCCTCGACCCGTATGCAGCCGAGGGTATTGGCGTGGATGCGATCTTCGCCGGCCACACCCACGGCGGCCAGGTGTGCTTGCCCGGTAGCCGGGCAATCGTGACGAATTGCGATCTCCCGCCGGAGTATGCCGGTGGGCTCACGCAGTGGGGCCCGAGTGGGCGTACCGTGCCACTGCACATCTCGCGCGGATTGGGCACGTCGATCTACGCGCCGGTGCGCACGTTCTGCCCGCCCGAGGCGACGCTCGTCACGCTGGTTTCGCGCTAGCCGCGGTGCCTTGGCGCGTGTGCGTGGGCAGGAGATTTAGGATATAGTCGTGTGGTTGCCAGCACGCTGGCGACAACGGGGTGTGGCGCAGCTTGGTAGCGCGCGTCGTTCGGGACGACGAGGCCGCAGGTTCAAATCCTGTCACCCCGACCAATGTGATGTGTCGCGACATAGTTCCCACTTT
>NZ_RQVS01000019.1 GCF_003865375.1 Gulosibacter macacae
AGTGGGGTGGGAACGATGTCGTGAAACCAGACACTGTCACCCCGACCAAGAAAAAGACTCGAGTGATCGGGTCTTTTCTGGTTTCCGGGCGGGCGCGGGGGTCTCGATACGCTTCGCTACTCGACCAGCCAAAGGTGGCGGCTTTTCTTGGTTGATTGATTAGGCCGCAGGCCGTATCGAAATCCCCTACCGCTCCGCCGTCAGCCGCGCGAGCTCGACGTCGAGGGCGTCGGCGAACGCATCCACATCGGCCTCGTCGATCACCATCGGCGGCTTGAACTTGAGCACGTTCTGACGCTCGCTCGCGGGCTGCACGATCATGCCGTGCGGCAGCATCCGCTCGCACAGAAGTGCCACTTCTTCAGTCGCGGGCTCGAGGGTCTCGCGGTCACGCACGAGTTCCACGCCCTGATAGAGCCCGATGCCGTGGACCGCACCAATCCACTCGTGCCGTTGCGCCAGCTCCGACATGCGCGCCGAGAAGCGTGCACCCACGCGCGCTGCTCGCGCCTGGAGGCGCTCATCCTCGATCACATCGAGCACCGTGCGGCCGACCACCGAACTCAGCGGCGTGCCTGCCGCCGACGAGAAGAACATGCCCTCATCCGCAAGCGCATCGAGAATCTCGCGGCGGGTGATGACCGCACCGATCGGGAACGCGTTGCCCGCCGCCTTGGCGACGCAGATGATGTCGGGGCGAGCATCCTGCATCGCCGCGCCCCAATACGCGGCACCCAGACGCCCGAGGCCCACCTGCACCTCATCGGCAATCGCGACACCGCCCTGGGCGCGCACCGCCTCGTAGACGCCCGCGAGGTACCCCTCGGGCGGAATCACGCCACCGGCATTGCCGAGCACCGACTCGCAGATGAACGCCCCTGCCGGGCGACCCTCGGCGGCGAGCGAGTCGAGTTGCTCGCGCACCTGCGCCAGGTACTGCTCCCCCGCATCCTCGCCGCGGAACGGCCCGCGATAGGCGTTCGGGGCGTCAACGAGGTGCACCCAATCGGGGCGGTTCTCGGCGGCCGACGGATTATCGAACGCCGAGGTGCTCACGGCATCAGAGGCGAAGGTCCAGCCGTGATACGCCTCGCGCGGCACGATCACGCCACGGCGCCCGCTAAACACTTGTGCCATGCGCAGCGCAAGATCTACGGCCTCTGAGCCGGAGTTCACCGGCACCGCCACATCAAATTCGCCGGGCCAGGCGCGATTCGCGCGCGCCACGAGCGCCTCGGCGTAGTCGGCATAGGCACCGTAGAGAAAGCGCGAGTTGGTATTGAGCAGGCGCATCTGCGCGGATGCAGCACGCTCAAGTCGCGGATGCGAGTGGCCGATCGCGGTGACATTGTTCACGAGATCGAGGAGCGGCCGCGCCTCGGCATCGATGAGGTACTGGCCCCACCCGCGCACGATGAGCGGCGGAGAGAGGTAGTAGCGTTCGCTCGCCTTGCCGAGCGCGGCATCGCGGCGGCGGCGCTCGCGCCGAGTCGCCGCAATGGCACTCGGGGCGGGTTCGAGCCCGAGCATGGTTGAGGGGTCGGGGCGCAGGGATGCGGCAACCGCCGCCTTTGCAGCGGTGCACCAATCGAGCTGCTCCTCGGCGGCTCCCGCGATCCACTGCACACGCACACGGCTCGTGCCGTCCTTGCTGCGGCGGGCGGTGCCGACGAGGTCGCCAGCCTCGACCGACGCGACGTCTTCGACACGCAGGCCCCGCAAACGTAGCCGCACCGGCCCGTCAACGAGATCAACCGCATCCTCGCCGGCGTATTCGAGGGCACCGGCGAACGGTGCGATCAGCTCAAGCGGACCAGCAGCGATGACGTCAATGAACAGTGCCCGGCTTTCGGGCGCCTGCGGGCTCGGCGTCGCGGCGCGATCGAGTCGGTATTCACCCCAGCGGGTGGCGGCGATCTGGCGCCGCTCGAGTCGCTCGTGAATCGCGTCGTCGGCCGCTCCTGAACGTAGCCAGGCACCCTCGTCAAACTCCGTCGCCTCGGGCGCAAGTGCCACGATTGCTTTGCTGCCCAGGCCTCGTGCCAGGCGCTCGTATTCGATGCCGGGGCGGTGCGGCAGACCGAGGGTCGTGCGGAACACCGCGAGCGCGAGCTCATCGTCGATGGCCGCGGCGGCTTCGAGCACCCGCCATTCCGACTCCATCCGTTCAGCGGCGTACTCGTTGTCGGCATCGATGCGCAGTTGGTTCCAGCCACTCACGACGAGCGTCGCGCCGCGCAGCCGCACGAGCGGCCATAGCGCGGCAAGTTCGTCATCAGTGAGTTCGACGTGCTCGGCGAACTCGGCAACGGTCGCTGCGGCGAGGTTGAGGCTGCCGGTGCGCTGCAGCACCGAGGCAATCGCGACGGCGAGTTCGGCCACCCGCCAGCCGCTTCCCACATCACCGAGGTCGATGACCCCGAGCATGCCGCCACCAACGCGCACGACGTTGTCGTCGGTGAGATCGCCGTGGATGATCTGCACCGGCAGCTCCCCGAGCTTCGCGAGCGCCTTCGCGGCGCTCTTCGTCTCGGCCTTCACGACCGCGCGCCGCGCCTCATCGGTCACATCGTCGAGGAGGGCCGCGACGACCTCCGCGGCGTTCCGCAAATCCCACTGCAATTCCCGGGTAAAACCAGGATGCTCCGCGCCCTTGAGTGCCGCGACGACGGCCCCAGCGACATCACCAAGCGAGCGCGCCTCGTACTCGCTGAAGCTCGGCACCTCGGCAAGCGTGCCGCCGGGCAGGAATGACTGCAGGCGCGCGTGCGAACCCGAGGGCAGGAGCACGGCATCCTCGCCTGCCTTGGTCGGCAACGGCGTGGCGGCGGCGAGTCCCGCGGCGTCGATGAGCCGCGCGGCATACAGTTGCGCATCCACTTCTTCGGCGGTGGTGGCGGCATTGTCGATCTTGAGCACGGCGGTGGTGCCATCGACCTGGGTGACGAGGTAGTTGCGGTCTTGCTGACTGCCGAGTTCGACCAGCTCGCCCTCGATCCCCCAGTGAACCCGCAAGAGTGCGGCGGCGGCTGCCGCATCCACATCGGGACGCACGCGCTGCCAATTGTCGTTCGAAGATGCGGCCACCATGGCAAACCTTCCTGCCGAAACGTGTGAACGGCATTCATCGCCGTCGACACGTCCCATCATGACACCCGTAGGCCGAACGCGAAATTAGGGCGCGGGCTCGCAAGCCCCCGCCCTAATTCAGTCGCTCACGCTAGTCGTCGCTGAGCGCCTCTCCGTCGTCTTCCCACTCGTCATGAAGGTCGTCATCTTCCACCGCGTCGGCGAGCGCCTCGAGCGAGGCGGTGTAGGCCTCGACCGGGAACGGCGGGAACTTACCCTCGAGGAACTTTTCGTTGGTGACCTCTTCCCAGTCGTAGGTGAGGGTGACATAGGTGGTGTCATCGTCTTCGGGCTCAAGTTCCCAAGTCCACTGCCAGCCAAGCGGCTTGTCGTAGCCTTCCTGGCGCGGCTTCCACGCGATGACGCGGTCTTCTTCAAACTTCGTGACGAGGTTGACCATGCGGTAGTCACCGCCCATCGACTCGGCGTACATGTTCATCGTGAACTCGTCACCCACGGCGGTGATGGGCTTTGCTGCCTCGTCGGCACTGCGAATCATCTCGGTGCCGTCAGCGTCGATCTGCTGGTCGGGGTCGGCAAGAAGCTCAAAAATATCGGCGGCCGGGGCGTGGATGAGGCGGCCCACCGTGAGCGTGCGGCCCTCAATGTGAACGCTGTCGGCGCTCACGCGCTCGAACTCTGTGTTGTCGTCGTGCACGGCACTACCTTTCGGGTTGTTTCATTGGCGACTGCGCCTCTATCTCAGCGCATGCACCCTAGAGGTGGCTGGCGAGTCGCCCACCAGATTCCCGCAGATAGCACTGGCCGCAGAGCGACTCGTAGGTGACCTGCTCGCCGTCGATCGCGACCTGATCGCCATCGAAGGTGAATACGCCGTCGACGACGCGGCCATTGAAGATGGCTTTGCGGCCGCAGCGGCAGATGGTCTTGAGTTCCTCGACCGCATGGGCGATTTCGAGCAGGCGCCGGGAGCCGGGGAAGGCGACGGTCTGGAAGTCGGTGCGGATGCCGTAGCAGAGCACCGGCACGTCATCGAGCACCGCGATCTGGAAGAGCTCGTCAACCTGGGGCGCGGTGAGAAATTGCGCTTCATCGACAAGCAAACAGGATGCGTTGGTGTCGACGATGGTGCGGAGGAACTGCTCGCGCGGGTGGTCGTCGGGGCCGACGAGGAAGTCGACCTCGCGGGTCATGCCGAGACGCGAGGAGATTGACTCGGCGCCCTTGGTGTCAATGGCAGGTTTTGCGAGCAGCACCCGGTGGCCGCGTTCTTCGTAGTTGAAGGCGGTTTGCAGCAGCGCCGTCGACTTGCCGGAGTTCATTGCGCCGTAGCGGAAATAGAGCTTGGCCACGGGCGGTCCTTTCGGCGAGGGGATGAACCAGTCGATGCTATCGGTCGCGCGGCGCCATTCGCTCGCTGAGGCTCTCGAAGCGCACCGCGCCATTTCGCTCGCTAAGGCCATCGAAGCGCGCCGTTGTCAGGCCACCTGCGGTTTGCTCGCGCGGGCTAGCATCCGCGGCGTGACCGAGAACACGACGCCCGCTCCGAAGCCGCAGCTCCGCCGCGCGCTCACCCTCGGCGGCGCGATCGCGATTGGGCTGAGTTCGATGATCGGTGCGGGAGTCTTCTCGGCGTTTGGCCCGGCCGCCCAGGCAGCCGGTTCGGCACTCCTCATCGGTCTCACCCTCGCCTTCATCGTCGCCGCCTGCAACGCCACCTCGACCGCGCAGCTCGCCGCGCAATACCCGACGTCGGGCGGCTCCTATATTTACGGGCGCGAACAGCTCGGCCACTGGTGGGGCTTTGTGGCCGGATGGGGATTCGTCGTTGGTAAGTCGGCCTCTGCCGCCGCGATGGCCCTCACCTTCGCGGCCTACGCGGCGCCCGAGGCTTGGCTCAAGCCCGTCGCACTCGCCGCACTTGTGGCCCTCATCGCGCTCAACTCGTTCGGCATCACCCGCACGGCCGGGGCTGCACGCATCATCGTCGCGCTCGTACTTACTGGACTGGCGGGCATCCTGAGCACCGCGTGGGTACTCGAAGGAGCCTCGCCAACCGGTGCGCAGGCCCTGATCGCGGGGCTCGATGAGCAACTCGCCACGCCCGCCGGCTGGTACGGCGTGCTGCAATCGGCGGGACTCCTCTTCTTCGCCTTCGCCGGCTACGCGCGCATCGCCACGCTCGGCGAAGAGGTGCGCGAGCCCGAACGCAATATCCCGCGCGCCATCATCACGACACTGCTCGTAGTCGCGGTACTCTACGCCCTCGTTGCGCTGACCCTGCTCAGCCGCCTCGGCAGTGGCGGTGTCGCCGCATCCTCGGCACCGCTCGCCGACGCCGTGCGCGACGCACCCTGGGCTGTGACGCTCGTACAGATCACCGCCGCGATTGCGGCGCTCGGCGCGCTCCTCGCGGGCATTGCCGGCGTCTCGCGCACCACCCTCGCCATGGCACGCGAACGCGACCTGCCGAGTGCGCTTGCGATCGTGCATCCGGGTGTGCAGGTGCCCCGCGTCGCGACGATCGTGCTCGGCATGGTCGTGGCCCTGCTCATCCTCGTCGGCGATGTGCGCGAAGTGATCGGCTTCTCGTCATTCGGCGTGCTCACGTACTACTTCGTCGCGAACCTCGCGGCATTCACGCAACAGGATGCACACCGCCGGTATCCGCGCTGGGCGCAGGTCATCGGCATGGCACTTTGCGGCGTCTTGGTGGCAACTTTGCCCTGGCAATCGGTGGTGGGCGGACTCGCTATCTTTGCAATTGGCCTGATCGGCAGAGCAATCGTCGTTCGTCGGCTTAGCAGACGTGCCGGGCACTTTGGTAGCTAACTGCTCAATTTCGCGGATGTAGCTCCGCTACGGTCAGGCGCATGACTGATCCCCGCATTGAACGCACGAAGGAAAGCCTGCGCGCGGCGGTGTTGCGCCTGGCTGCCGAGCGCCCGCTCTCGGAGATCTCGGTTTCGGAGTTGACGAGTGCGGCCGACGTCAACCGTGCCACGTTCTACAGCCACTTCCGCAACCTCGACGAGGTACTCACCGAGGCGCTCTGCGCCGACCTTGATCAGCGGCGCGATGACGATCTTGCGCGGCGACGCGCTGGCGATCTGCCACCGGCTGAGTTGTTGGACTTTGCCATCGAGTCGGTGTTTGAGCACATTTCGAAGTACGACCGGGTCTACCGACTCTCGCTTGACGAGACCTCGAGCCCGGTCTGGCGTACGTTGCGCTCGTCTATTCGTGCGGGCATCCGCGATGTGATTGATGAACAGCCGAACAAGGTGTCGGGCCTTAATCCCAGCCTCGCGGCCGATTTCGCGTCTTCCGGGCTCGTCGGTTCGATTGAGGGCTGGATGCGCCTTGACGACACCTCGCTCGAGGAGTTGCGTTCGACCATCAGGCTCTCACTGCCCGAGTGGTGGCGCTCACTGCAGTAACTTCAATTGCAGGTCTCTTTCTAAGCGACACTTGTCGCTTTTTCAACATCTGTTGCCTAACCTGGTAGTACCGCAACAAGGATGTTGAACGAAGGAGAACCCCGTGAAAGCTGACGTAGTTGACGCAGTCGGCGAGCCGTTTGTGATTCAAGAGATCGACATTGCCGAGCCGATTGGCCGCGAAGTGCTGGTCGACGTGAAGGCCTCGGGCCTGTGCCACAGCGATGAGCACTACCGCGCCAACGACTTTGGTATGCCGATGCCGATGGTGTTCGGCCACGAGATCGCCGGTGTCATCGCCGCCGTCGGCCCCGATGTGAGCGAATTCAAGGTTGGTGACCACGTCGTCGCCTGTCTCGTACCAAGCTGCGGCCACTGCCCATCCTGTTTGGACGGCCGCCGCCACCAGTGCTCGAACCCGACGGCCGTGCAGCGTGGCGTGGACGAACCGCCACGCCTTTCGCGCAATGGCGAACCGCTCAACTAGTTTCTTGAGATCTCGGGATTCGCCGAGCAGATCCTTACGCATGAGAACCGGGTCGTTGCCGTCAATCTCGAGATCCCCTTCGACAAGGCGGCACTGCTTGGCTGCGGTGTGGTCACCGGAGCCGGAGCCGCGATCAACGCCGCCCGCGTCGGCGTGGGCCAGGATGTCGTGGTGATCGGTTGCGGCGGTGTGGGCCTCAACACCGTGCAGGGAGCACGCCTGGCCGGTGCCCGCCGCATCATTGCAATCGACCTGCAGCCGGCGAAACTCGAACTCGCGAAGAAGTTTGGCGCAACGCACACAATCAATTCGGGTGGGGTCGACGACGTGGTGGCCGCAGTGCAAGAGATCACCGGTACGAGTGGCGTGCACGCCTCCTTCGAAGTCATCGGCCTCAAGGCGACGGCCGAACTCGCTGTGCGCGTGCTCGGCGTGGGTGGCACGGCCTATCTTGTCGGCATGCAGCGCGTTGGCACCGTGCTCGACATTGAACCGATCTCGGAACTCATGCCGTTCCAGCGCTCGATTGAGGGCGTGATGATGGGGTCGACGAACTTCAAGCGAGATGTGCCGATGTTCGCCGACTACTACCTGCAAGGGCGGTTCAACCTCGACGACCTCGTGTCGCAGACCATCACCCTTGACGAGATCAACGAGGGCTATGAAGAGCTCCTCAAGGGTGCCATCGCCCGCAGCGTCATCGTCTTCGACTAGTTGGATCGCTCAACGCCGCCGCCCGCGAAGTCGCGGGCGGCGGCGTTTGGCTTGGGATAGCGTCGTGGACATGAGCCCACTGCGCAGCGTCGATGATCAGCTTTCTCGGATGCTCGCGGCGGCGGAGCGGGTGGGCACGGAGACGGTGCCGACGAGCGAAGCTACTGGCCGCATCCTCGCCACAGATCTGCGGGCGCGGTTCGCGGTGCCGCCGTTCACGAACTCAGCGATGGATGGCTATGCCGTGCGCGCGGCGGATCTCGTCGAGCCGCGGACCCTGCCGGTTGCGGGCGATGCGCCCGCCGGTGCCGCGCCGGTGCGACTCGAACCGGGTACCGCCCTGCGCATCATGACCGGGGCGCCGTTGCCCGAGGGCGCGGATGCCGTGGTACCGGTCGAGCAGACTGATCAGCGGCCGGGTCCGGGGCCGGTGCCGAGCGAGGTGTCGTTTTCGGTGGCGGCGAAGGCAGGTGCGAATATCCGTCGCCGCGGCGAGGATGTGACTGAAGGCGACCTCGTCATGCGCGCCGGAGACCGGGTAAGCGCGGCTGCGATCGGTGCGCTGCTTTCAGTTGGTCATGCGGAGCTTGAGGTGACTCGGCGACTACGGGTGGCGGTGATGGCGACCGGGGATGAACTCGCGTGCGGCGGCGAGGCGCTGGCGCCCGGCAGCATCCCCGACTCGAATGGACCGATGCTCGCGGCGCTCGTGGCGCAATGGGGCGCCGAGGCCGTGTTGCTGCCCGCGAGCCGTGACAGCGTCGCGGAGTTTCTCGCGGCGCTTGAAGGGGCGGGCGAGGTCGATCTCGTGATCACCACCGGCGGCGTCTCGGCTGGCGCCTTCGAGGTGGTGCGACAGGCGCTCACCGGGCGCGGGGTCGAGTTTGTGGGTGTGGCGATGCAGCCCGGAAAACCGCAGGGGTTCGGCGCGATTGAGCTTGGCGGCCGTCGAGTGCTCGTGGCTTGTTTGCCCGGGAACCCAGTGAGTGTGTTCGTGTCGTTCCATGTGTTGGTGCGGCCGCTGCTCGCGTGGATGAGCGGAGCCGCGGATGCGGCAACGCACGGGATGCGTGCCGTTGCCGGACACGATTGGACGCCGCCACGCGGGCGCACGCAGTATGCGCCGGCGGTCGTGACGCAGGAGAATGGGCGGCTCGTGGCGCGGTTGCCGCATGAACTGGGGGCGAAGTCACATCTCATTGCCTCGTTGCATCTCGCGAACGCACTCGTGGTGGTGCCTGCAGACGTGGATGCTGTGGCGGCGGGCGATGAGCTTGAGGTGCTGCCGGTAGCGGGGTTCGCGGGCGGCGAGCGACACGGGATGCGACGCGGGATGCGACGCGGGATGCGACGCGGGATGCGACGCGGGTAGCAAGCGACGCGGGTAGCAAGCGACGCGGGCAGCGTCGCCGCGCCCGCGCGGCTCGCGCTATTCCGCGCGCTCCCTGCAAATCCGCGCGTTGCAACGCGCGGATTAGGCGGAAGCACGCGGGTTAGTGGCAAGGCGCGCGCCGTGGCGCGGCAGCAAGACGAGGAGACGGGCCGCGCATACCCGCCCGCTAATACGCGCGTGCCCCGCAAATACGCGCGCTGCAGCGCACGTATTAGGCGGGAGCGCGCGTATTAGTGATCCCGGCCCCCGGCACGCGCGGACGAAGCGCGCGGATTAGTGCGCGGCGCGGGCGTCGCCGCGGGCTTGACCGACAATGTGCGCGACGAGTGGGCCCACGACAGCCACCGCATCCCGCACTCCTCCGGTCGACCCCGGTGCGTTGACGATAAGCACGGCCCCGGGTCCGCGCCCAGTCAGGCCAACGAGTCCCCGCGAGAGCACGGCGCTCGGCACGGCCACCGCGCCGCGCGCGCGCATCGCTTCAGCGACGCCGTCGAGGCGCACGTCGAGCAGCGGCGCCGTGGCTTCGGGCGTGAGGTCGCGGGGCGAGACCCCGGTGCCACCGGCGGTGAAGACCAACGCGACGCCCGCATCCGCGGCTGCCGAAACCGCCGCGCGCACCGACTCGATGCCATCGGCAACCACGTCGATGCGGTCGACGGCGATGCCGTGTTCGGCGAGGCGCGTGGCGGCTTCGGGGCCGGAGCGATCCTCGTACTCGCCGGCTGCGGCGCGGTCAGAAACGGTGATCACTCGTGCGTGCAGCTTCATGGCACCTCCACTCGCCACGGTAGTGCGTCGAATCTGTCACGCCGACATTGCGTCGAGGTGCATACACCTCGGCGCGGCTCAGACGTGACAAGAATTCAGGTACCCACAAACGATGCGGCGAATCCGGGCGCCGGCGCGGCCAAAAACTCGACTACCGGCGCGTCCTGCACCACCCGACCGGCTTCGATCACGACCACCCGATCGGCAAGCGCACGCACATCGGCAAGATCGTGGGTGATGAGCACCGCCGTGCGGCCGCGCGAATGGGCTGCGAGCAGTTCGCGTTGTCGGGGCGCTGATTCCACGTCGAGGGCAGCGAACGGCTCATCCCAGAGGCAGAGCCGCGGTGACGTCGCGAGCGCCCGGGCGATCGCCGCGCGCTGCGCCTGGCCGCCCGAGACCTCGCGGGGCAAGCGGCGATCAAGCCCGCCCGATCCCGTGCGGATGAGCCAGGTCGTAGCCGCCGCGAGTGCCTCGCGCCGCGACTTCCCGGCCATGCGTTGGCCAAAGGCCACGTTCGCGCCGAGGTCAAGATGCGGAAAGAGCAGCGGATTCTGGCCGAGCCGCGCAATGCCGCGACGTTGCGCCGGCACCCGCACGCGTGCATCCGGGTGGTCGAGCACCGTGTCGCCCAGCTGAATCTTGCCGGCGTCGAGATCGAGAAGTCCCGAGATCGCGTCGATCACGCTCGATTTGCCGGCGCCGTTCGGGCCGATGACGGCGACAGTTTCGCCGGCCGCGGCGCGGAGCCGAACGTCGATGTCACGTTCGGTGAGGACGATGTGTGCGTCAAGTGGCACAGGGTCGGTCGGGGTTGCGCTGGGCTTCGTGTCACTGAGCCGTGCGGGGCTGACCGGCACGGCATCGTGAGGCGCAGCGTCATCCCTTACAGTGATAGCCCGATCGGGAACGACCGCCGCTGGCGCAGTCGTCGATGCTTCGTCGAGCCCCGACCGTGCCGGCGCGCCCAGCCGTCGATCGCGTCGGTTCGCGGCCGGTCCACCCGGCGCTTGGTACGCAATTGCCACGATTACTGTCGCCACAATCACGAGCAGGATGCTCAGAGCCACCGCCGCGCGCTGGTCGATTTCGCGCTGCAGGTAGATCTCAAGCGGCAGCGTGCGCGAGACGCCCTCGAGCGAACCCGCGAAGGTGATGGTCGCACCGAACTCGCCGAGTGCCCGCGCGAAGGTGAGGACGGTGCCCGTGAGGAGACTTGGCCACAGCAATGGCAAGGTCACGGCCCAAAGCGCCCGGGTCGGCGAGGCGCCGAGGGTGAGCGCCACCGCCTCGAAATCGGTCGACCGCGAGCGCAATGCACCTTCGAGCGTGAGTACCAAGAACGGCATCGCCACGAAGGTCTGCGCCATGATCACGGCGAGCGTCGTGAATCCGATCTCCACCCCGAAGGGCAACACCAGCGAGCCCACAAGTCCGCGGCGCCCAAACGTGGCAATGAGCGCGATGCCGCCGACGACTGGCGGCAAGACGAGCGGCAGCAGCACGAGCGTGCGCACGACCTTGAGCACTACATCCGGGATGCCGCCGCGCGCGAGCACGAGCGCGACGGGCACCCCGATGATGAGCGAGCAGATCGTCGCCGCGAGCGACGATCGCAGCGAGAGTTCGAGCGAGACGAACGCTGAGCGTGAGGTGATGAGCGCCCAGAACTCTGCCCAATCGACCTGGCTGAGCAGACCCGCAAGCGGCAACGCGAGAAGCGCCGCGAGCAGCGCGCCCGCCCAGCGAACCCAGCCGGGCAGGAGTCCCCGGGGACCTCGCGTGCGCGCGGTCACTACGGTGCGCCGAAGCCGGCCGCCTGCAGCTTCTGTTGGGCGGATGCGGCAAGGACGTAGTCGACGAACGCCTGCGCCAGCTCGGGGTTCGTGGTCGATGCGGTGACGCCGATCGGATAGTTGTTCACAATGTCAGCGGCCTCAGGAATCACGACCTCGGCGACCTGGTCTCCGGCACCGCGGGCGTCGGTGACGTAAACAATGCCCGCATCCGCCTGGCCCGTGGTGATCTTGCCGAGCACATCGGTCACGGCGTTCTCTTCGCTCACGGGCGAGAGGGTGATGCCGGTGGTCTCCTCGAGTTTGTTGGTCGCGGCACCGCAGGGCACCTGCTCCGCGCAAACAACGAGCGCGACATCGTCACGGGTGAGATCGCTGAGACCGGTGATGTTCTTGGGATTACCGGGTTCGACCACAACGGTGAGCACATTCGTCGCGAAGATCGGCTGTTCAGCACTCATGAGCGAAGCCTCGATCGCGTTCTTCATGGTCGATTCGTTCGCGGTGGCGAGCACGTCGACGGGCGCGCCATCCTGCATCTGCGTGACGAGGCCAGAGGAACCGCCGTAGTTGAAGGTGATGGACGTCTCGGGATGCTCAGCCATGAAGTCGGCGGCGATTTCGTCGAATACCTGGTTGAGTGAGGCGGCCGCGAACACGGTCAGTTCACCGCTCAACGTGTCAGCGCTCGGTGCCGCAGCGGCGTCAGCCGGCGCGGCGGTGTCGGTGGCAGCCGGCGCACCGCCAGCGCATCCGGCAAGCAGTGCGGCGCCGGCAATCGCGAGCGCGCCAATGAGGCCGCGGCGGGCGCGGCGAAGGCGTGAAGCCATGGTCAGGATCCCTTTTCGATGATGACGTTGGTGGCCTTCACCACCGCGGTCGCCACGACTCCCGGCGCGAGCCCGAGTTCACGTACGGCTTCGCTCGAAATGAGCGAGACCACGCGATGCGGGCCGCATTGCAGCTCGACCTGCGCCATGACCGTATCGGTGGTCACCTTCGTGATGATTCCGACGAAGCGGTTGCGAGCCGAGCGCGCCACATCGGCGGGGTCGGCTGGCAGCACGGAGTGGTCGCGCACGAGGTTGGCGAGTTCGAGCCCGTCGACGGTGGCCGGGCCATCCCCGGTCGATCGGGCCAGCAAGCCCTGGTCGATCCACCGCCGCACGGTGTCGTCGCTGACACCAAGAAAGCGCGCTGCCTCAGAAATCCTAATCTGCGACATTTTGCCCCCTTATGCCCTGTGGATGCGTCTACTGCATCCTAGAGCTTGTTCGCGTCGCGTGCGCGCCCGCGCTCGATCTCGGCAGCGAGACCGCCCGCGATGAGTTCAATTGCCGTCGCGTTGTAGCCACCCTCGGGCACGATGATGTGGGCGTGTTTCTTCGAGCGCTCGACGTAGCGCTCGTGCATCGGCTTCACCGTCTCGAGATACTGCTGCTCGATCGATTCGATGGTGCGGCCGCGCTCAATGACGTCACGCTTCACGCGACGCAGAATGCGCACATCGGCGTCGGTGTCGACGTAGATGCGCAGGTGGCAGCGATCGCGCAGGCGCTCATCGTGAAAGAGCAGCAGCCCCTCGAGAAAGAGAATCGGCGCCGGCTCAACGAGGTTTGTCTGGGCGGCACGGTTGTGCACCGTGAAGTCGTAGACCGGCGTCTCCGTGGCCTGTCCAGCGAGAATCTCGTCAAGGTGCTCGACGAGCAGATCGTTATCGAATGCATCCGGATGGTCGTAGTTCAGTCGCGAGCGCTGATCGTACGTGAGCGTGTCGTTGCGGCGGTAGTAGTTGTCGTGCATGACAAGGCTCGACTCCCCCGCAAACCGACCCCGTAGCGCGCGAGTGAGTGCGCTCTTGCCGCTCCCGGTGCCACCGGCAATGCCCACTACGAACGTGTTCGTCATCGACCTGATCTCCGCATCCTGCCCATACGCCGCTGGGCCGCTCGGAGGCATTCCGAACGGCCCAGCCGCATCTAACTCAAACTGACTACGAGACCGAGGCGATGCCAAGGACGCTCGCGGTGCTGTTCTGCACCTTGTCGGCAGCCTCAGTCGAGGCGTTCGTCTTCTCACCGAAGCTCGGGATGAGTTCCTTGAGCTTCGGCTCCCATCCCGCGATCTTGTCGGGGAAGCACTTGCTCAGCACATCGACCATGACCGGAACGGCCACCGAGGCGCCCGGCGAGGCGCCGAGGAGACCTGCAATGGTGCCGTCGGAGTGGGCGACGACCTCGGTGCCCATGACGAGCTCACCGTTCATGCCGCCCTTCATCACCTGGACGCGCTGGCCCGCGGTGATGAGGCGCCAGTCTTCGATCTTCGCTTCGGGGAAGAACTCGAGAATCTGCTCGAAGCGCTTCTTCTTGGATGCGAAGACCTCCTTGACGAGGTAGCTCACGAGGCTGAGGTTCTTACCACCCGCGGTGACGTAGGTGGGGATGTTGCCGGCACGCAGCGAGCGGAAGAAATCGAGTAGCGAACCGTTCTTGAGGTACTTCGTGTTGAAGCCTGCGTAGGGGCCGAACAGCAACGACTTCTTACCGTCGACGACGCGGGTGTCGAGATGCGGCACCGACATCGGCGGCGCGCCAACGGCAGCCTTGCCGTAGACCTTTGCCTGGTGTTGTGCGACAACCGCGGGGTTATCGGTGCGCATGAACACACCCGAAATCGGGAAGCCGCCGTAGCCCTTCACCTCGGGAATACCAGCCTTCTGCAGGAGCGGCAGTGCGCCGCCACCGGCACCGACGAACACGAAGCGACCGTGGGTGACGTTCTTGCGACCCTTTTCTGCGCCCGAACGCATCCGGGTGCCGATTTGCCAGATGCCGTCGGGGCGCTGGCGCAGGTCGGTGACCTCCATGCCGAGGCGCACCGTGGCGCCGTGCTTGATCGAGTTCTCGATGAGCTTGCGAGTGAGCGCGCCGAAGTCGACGTCGGTGCCGGCTTCGACATAGGTCGCCGCAATGGGCTCATCCTTGTCGCGACCGACGACGAGGGTCGGGGCCCATTCGAAGATCTTCGCGGGGTCGTCGCTGAACTGCATCGTGGCAAAGAGCGGCTCATCCTTGAGCAGTTCGTAACGGCGACGCAGGAAGTCGACGTTGTCGGCGCCGCGCACGAAGGTCATGTGCGGCACCGGGTTGATGAACTCAGCCGGGTTCTTGAGATCGCCGTCTTCTACGAGGCGGGCCCAGAACTGGCGCGACACCTGGAACTGTTCGTTGATCGCAATGGCCTTCGAGACCTCGATCTTGCCGTTCTTCTCGGGCGTGTAGTTGAGCTCGCACAGGGCCGCGTGGCCCGTTCCGGCGTTGTTCCAAGGGTTCGAGGACTCCTGGGCCACGTCGTCGAGGCGCTCGATGATCTTGATCGACCACTCGGGCTCGAGCTCGCGGATAAGGGCAGCAAGGGTGGCCGACATAATGCCACCGCCGATGAGCACGGCATCGTAAATCTTCGGGTTCGTCACGCCCTCCAGTCTACGCGCGCGCAGGGCCGCTCGCCTCCGCGCGCATCCAGCCAGCGCGCGGCCCGCGTAACGACGCAAGTGAGAGCGAAAACGCCGAGTGGGAGCCCCTGGAGACTCCCACTCGGCGTTTTCGCTCGCAGTTGAGGCGCGGGCTACGCAGTGGCGCGGGCTATGCAGCCGACAGCTCTTCGGCGACGAGTTCGGCAAGCTGCACCGTGTTGAGCGCTGCACCCTTACGCAGGTTGTCACCCGAGACGAACAGCGCCAAGCCCTTGCCCGCGGGGGCCGACTGATCAGCGCGAATGCGGCCGACAAAGCTCGGGTCTTGGCCAGCCGCCATGAGCGGGCTCGGCACCTCGGCAAGTTCGACGCCGGGCGCTGCGGCGAGAATCTCGCGCGCCTGCTCGGGTGTGATGTCGTTCTCGAACTCGGCGTTGATGGTGAGCGAGTGGCCGGTGAATACGGGCACGCGCACGCAGGTGCCGCTCACGAGCAGGTCGGGGATGTGGAGAATCTTGCGCGATTCGTTGCGCAGCTTCTGCTCTTCATCGGTCTCACCCGAGCCATCGTCGACGAAGTCACCGGCCTGGGCGACCACGTTAAAGGCGACAGGATGCACGTACTTCTGCGGCTCGGGAAGCTCGACTGCCGAGCCGTTGTGCACGAGACCGAGCAGTGCATTCTCACCCGCTTCGACACCGGCAATGACCTGACCCGACAATTCCTTTGCCCCCGCGAGCCCCGAGCCCGAGGTGGCCTGGAAGGTCGAAACGACGAGGCGACGCAGGCCCGCGGCCTCGTGGAGCGGGCGCAACACCGGCATCGCCGCCATGGTGGTGCAGTTCGGGTTCGCGATGATGCCCTTGGTGCGGTTCGCGATGTCGGCGCCGTTGACCTCGCTCACCACGAGCGGCACCTCGGGGTCGAGGCGCCAGGCCGAGGAGTTGTCAATGACAACCGCCCCAGCGGCAGCGAAGCGCTCGGCCTGGGCCTTCGAGGTCGCGCCGCCAGCCGAGAAGAGGGCGATGTCGATGCCATCGAGGTCGGCGGTCGCGACATCTTCAACGACGATCCGCTCGCCGCGGAACTCGAGTTCCTTACCGGCCGAACGCGCCGAGGCGAAAAATCGGACGGCCTTGAGCGGGAAGTCACGCTCGTCGAGCAGGCGCCGCAGCACCTCTCCGACCTGGCCAGTGGCACCAACAACGGCAACGGTGAACTGCTTCGACATCGTTCTCACTCCTGATTCTTGGCGTTGCGCCGAATTCTTGGGGCAGGCCTAGCGGCCGGTACCCGCGTAGACAACGGCTTCTGATTCGCCGTCGAGGCCGAAGGCGGCGTGAATCGCACGCGCGGCTTCCGCGACGACCTCGGCGCGGGTGACGATCGAGATGCGGATCTCACTCGTCGAAATCATGTCGATGTTGATGCCGGCATCGCGCAGTGCCTCAAAGAGCGTCGACGAGACGCCGATGTTCGAGCGCATCCCGGCACCAATGAGCGACACCTTGCCGATCTGGTCGTCGAGGCGCAGCTGCTCGTAACCAAGTTCATCCTTGGCATTTTCAATCGCACGAGCGACGGCGTCGGCCGAGGCCTTCGGCAGGGTGAACGAGATGTCAGTGACACCATCGCTCTGGGTCTGAGCGTTCTGCACGATCATGTCGATGTTCGCGCCCTCGGCGGCAACAATGCCGAATAAAGCCGCTGCCGAGCCGGGCACATCAGGCACGCCGACGACGGTGATCTTCGCCTGGCTCAGGTCGTGAGCGACGCCGGCAATGGTTGCTTCTTCCAAGGGGAACTCCTCTGCCCGGTCGGGGTGGTAGACGATGGTGCCCGGGTTGTCCGAGAACGACGAACGAACAATGAGCGTGACGCCCTGGCGCCGGGCGTACTCAACGGCGCGGATATGCAGCACCTTGGCGCCCGAGCCCGCGAGTTCAAGCACCTCTTCGCTCGAGATCGCGTTGATCTTGTGCGCCTTCGGCACCACGCGCGGGTCGGCGCTGAAGATACCGTCGACGTCGGTGTAAATCTCGCACTTTTCGGCGCCGAGGGCGGCAGCCATGGCAACGGCGGTGGTGTCGGAGCCGCCGCGACCGAGAGTGGTGATGTCTTGGGTGTCGACGTTGATGCCTTGGAATCCGGCAACGATGGCGATCGCACCGGCTTCGACGGCGGCACGGATGCGGTCAGGCGTAACTTCAACGATGCGCGCGTCGCCGTGGGTACCGTCGGTCTTCATGCCGGCCTGACTGCCGGTGTACGAGCGGGCTTCATGGCCGAGGGCCTTGATCGCCATGGCGAGCAGCGACATCGAGATGCGCTCACCACTCGTGACGAGCAGGTCAAATTCGCGCGGGTCGGGCTGCTGCGTGATCTCGTGCGCGAGGTCGACGAGTTCGTCGGTCGTGTCACCCATGGCAGAGACGGTCACGACGACATCGTGCCCGGCCAGCTTGGTGTCGACAATGCGCTTGGCGACGCGACGAATGCCCTCAGCGTCGGCGACCGACGATCCGCCGTACTTCTGCACGATGAGACTCACGTGTGCTTACTCCCGGAATGACTGCGCGGCGCGCGGGCGCACGCCTCGTAAGAGTCTAGTCCTCTACGCACTGTCGGGAATACGACGGGCATTCACCTGTTAGACCTTTCGGCACTCAAGTTTGAAAGGCAGGCCAATATGTCACGCATCGTCATTTTCGGTGGCACGGGATACACCGGTGGCAACATCGCTCGCGAGGCAGTGAGCCGCGGACACCAGGTGGTGGCCTATTCGCGCAATGCTCCCGCCGAACCGACCAGTGGCGTTGAGTACCGTGTGGGCAGCCTTGCTGACGCTGAGGTCGTGGCCTCGGCGGCCGAGGGCGCGGATGCAGTGGTCGTGGCCGTGCAGGCACACGACGTTGACGGCGCCCCGCTTGTGCAGCGTATTGGCGCAGTCGTGGATGCTGCGGTTGCCGCAGGTGCGCGCCTCGGCGTCGTTGGTGGCGCAGGTTCGCTGCACGTGTCGGAAGACGGCCCGCGCCTCGTTGACACCCCCGAGTTCATGGATGAGTGGAAGCCTGAGGCGCTCGCGCACGCGGATGTGCTCGAGTCATTGCGCGCCGACGCTGGCAAGGCGGATTGGTTCTATGTGAGCCCGGCGGCACTCTACGGTTCATTCGCGCCTGGTGAGACGACTGGCGAGTACCGCACCGGTGGCGATGTGCTCGTGACTGCTGAGGATGGGACGAGCGAGATCTCGGGCACCGACTATGCGCTCGCCTTCGTGGATGAGCTCGAGCAGCGTAACCACGTGAACCAGCGCTTCACCGTCGCGCACTAGCTGGCGCATCTCGTCGCAACGGACGGCCTGTTTGCGCATCCCCGCCAGGATGCACAAACAGGCCGTTTTCGTGGGCCAACTAGCGGACGCCGCACCTGGTCGGTCGAGTAGGCCGAACGCTCCCACTTGGTTGGTCGAGTAGGCCGAAGGCCGAATCGAGACCCCCGCACCAAATGTCGCAGGCCACACCTACCCTTGGTTGAGCGACAACACCCACCTTCATCCCGCTTCGATATTCAGCATTTATTCAGCCAAATAAGAACATCTGTTCGATTATTTCTGTAGACTGAAACCACAACGCAACATCGCCGACTTGAGAGCGGGGTGACCACCGTGACGACAGCCACCGATCAGCAGGGCCGCTTTCTCAGCGATCGCATCCGCGATTACGACGACGCTTGGCAAGCTGGCGCGCCGCTCGGACTTTCGGGCGAGCTGGTCGGTGATGCCGCGCTACTCACCGACGCACAACTCGTCGACGTCCTGCACGCAGCCGGGGTGCTTCGCCGTCAGGTCGACGGCGTGATCGCTGCACTCGCTGGCGAAATTGCTTCCCGCGTCACGGTGCAAGAGTCGCACCCGATTGCGCGTGAGCGGGGCCACCGTTCCACCTGCGAACTCGTTGAGTACGAAATCGGAGTGCCCCGCGGCGAAGCGCGTCGATTCATCGAGGTCGGCGCTAACTGCGCCGGCGAAACATGGCTCTCCGGTGAGCGCGCACCAGCAAACACTCCGCACGTCGCGGAGGCAATCGGCGAAGGTCGCATTGGACTCGCAGCGGCAGCCGAGATCGTTGAGTTCAATGATCGAGTCAGCCGAGTAGTGCCCATCGATGATGTTCAGGTCGCTGAAGCGGTCCTCGTTGACCTCGCCGCAGAGGTCACGCTTCGTGAGCTGAAGAAGGCGATCCAGCATTCCGAAGCACTCATCGACCCAGACGGACTCGAACCCAAGATCGAGCGCCAACGACAAGCCCGCGCGCTGAGATTCGGCACCGACGCGCAGGGCATGGTCACGCTCTCGGGAAAGCTCGATCCCGAAACCGCGGCACCCATCCGAGCAGTGATCGATGCGCTCGTCACCCATCAATTGCGGTCAGCGAGGGGCAGCAATGTGACGCTCGCGACCTATCCACCGCATCGTGGTCGGCACCGCCAGGAGGACAAGGCCGCGGTCTCTCGGGCAGACGCAGTTGCCGGTCTGGCGGGAAACTGTGCATCAGCCCTGGGCGAATCGCCTGAAGGAATCGCTGACGAGATCGGTTCGCATGACCTCGAGCGACCGAGTTGGGCGTTCGGCCCTCCCGAGCATGCTCGGCACACCGAGCCCACCGTACGCATTGAACACGCGGAGCATCCGGATGCGCCGACGACGAGTTCATCGTGGGTGAGCGAGTCGCGATCTGCTCAGTCATCCCTCGTCGACGGTGTGGTGAGCGCGCCTTCCGCCGCGGGAGTGCGCTTTGTTCCCACCGAGTCACTGAATGAGGCCGGGTCGTCATCAGGCACGGCAGGTGTCGAGCACCGATCAATCCCACAGCTCCAGGCCGATGCGCTCGCGACACTGTGTCGTCACGCGCTGGGTTGTGATGCGGCAGAACTTGCCGGCACCTCCTCAACGACCGTCGTAGTGCGCATGCCCCTCGAGGCCGTCATCGACTCGACCTCGACAACGGACGGAACGGCCGTCGGGCCCTCACATTGTGAGATCGATGGTCACGGCCCGATCGATGTGTCGACGGCGCGCAAGATGGCGGCATCGGCTGGCATCATCCCGCTCGTCCTGGGTGGCGATAGCGAAGTGCTCAATCTCGGGCGATCTCGCAGATTCTTTACGCCTGCGCAACGACTCGCACTTGTCGAACGCGATGGCGGCTGCGCCTTTTGCGGTTTGCCTCCGGGAATGGCCGAGGCGCACCACATCAAGTGGTGGACGCGGGATCACGGGCCCACCGACCTGAGCAATGGCATCCTGCTCTGCACCACCTGTCACCACCGAATCCACCACGACTGGGACGTGCACATCGTGCCCGACCCCGAGCGAGAAGGCAGTGGCAACGGCTCGGGTGGCACGGTGTGGTTCGTGCCGAACGGCATGGTCGATTCCCGTCAGACACCTCGTTTGGGTGGCCGGAAGCGGTTCGATCCCGCATTCCGCCAAGCGCATCCGCCGACACCGCTGCCGCCGACCCCCAAGATTCCGCCGCGAGTCGTGCAGACACGTGCATCTGCAACGCCACCACCAAGTGAAGGCCCATGGGGTTCGGCGCACCACCCTGCCCGAGACGGCGTCGCGCCCGCAACTGTCCCGGCACCGGCACTGGCACCGGCAACGGCACCGGCACCGTTTGTGGCGTCGAGCGCCGCTGCGCACGAGCGCGCGCGAAGCACGACATCGCGGCACACGACATCGCGGCACACAACAATGCGCACTCTGGAGTGGACTAAGTCGCGGGAGCCAACTCGGTCCCCACGGCTCGTAAGCTCGATCCTCTCGCCGGACGAATTGGCCGAGGAACGCGCTCGCCAGGTGCTTGCCTCGCAGTTCTCAGTTATTCGCTCACGGTACCCACGTCTCCCCAGGGGACTCAGGCTGATGCGACTCACTACCGCCAGAACTACTACACCGCTTCCCGTCCGCAGGTTACGTCGCGCGGCGAGATTCAGCGATCGGCAGTAGGCCTCCGCGCTTGCCTGGCCGCGCTTCTAGCCGGGCAACGCGAGCCGGGCCTCGCTGCCGGGTCGCGCTGCCGAGTTTGCTCCGGACGACTTCGCACGCACAGCCCCTGCGCGGCTGGTGAAACGCGCGGAGCTACTCGCCGCCGATGATGCGACGGCCAGCGAAAGCACGGCCGAGCGTGACCTCATCCGCATATTCGAGATCGCCGCCGACCGGTAGGCCCGACGCAAGTCGCGACACCCGCACGCCCATCGCCACGAGCAAGCGCGAGAGATAGCTCGCCGTCGCGTCACCCTCCAGGTTCGGGTCGGTGGCGATGATCACCTCCACCACCTCGCCCGACTCAAGACGGGGCATAAGGCTTCGAATATTCAACTGATCCGGACCAATACCGTCGATCGGCGAGATCGCCCCGCCGAGCACGTGATAGCGGCCGTTGTACTCATGCGTCCGCTCAATCGCCGCGACGTCTTTCGGCTCTTCGACGACGCAAATGAGCGTGGTGTCACGATCCGGATCAGCGCAGATGTGACAGGTGACTTCCTCGGCCACATTCCCGCAGTACTGGCAAAACCGCACCTTGTCGCGCACATCCAGCAGAATGCGTGCCAGCCGCGACACATCAAAGTTCTGCGTCTGCACGATGTGAAACGCGATGCGTTGCGCCGACTTCGGACCAACACCCGGCAAGCGGCCGAGCTCATCAATGAGGTCCTGAACGATGCCCTCGTACATTCGCGCTTACTCCTCCGGCGGTGCTTCGTAGTCGTCAGGTGGCGTGTCCTCCGGCGACGGCGCGAAGTACCCGCTCGGCACCGGAATATCCTCGATCAGCTCTTCGCCGACAAATCGCGCGCCAAGCTTCTCGCGCACAACCGCCTCACCGTAGCGCTCATTACCGCCATAGTTTGCCGGGTGACGCTCGGGCTCCGGCAAATCTTCCGGCATGATGACCCGCAAACCAGCCGGCACCTCGGATGCATCAGCCTCCGATTCATCCGCGCCGCCCACCTTCGCGACGGTCCACGTTGCGGACGCGGGCGGTGACACTTCGGCTGTTGCAGGGGCGACTGGCTCCGGCGCCGCGGCGGGATCCGCCCAGGCCGCGAGATCTGGCGACCTACGCGGACCCGAACCAATGTCCGAAGTGGCTTGAATGCTGTCTGATGCGGCGTCCGAATCGACTTCTGAAACAAGCTCTCGCGTCGCAGCAACTCTGGCTGAGTCAGCCGGTTCAGCTTGAACCGCCACGTTAACGCTCTGCGCCGCCGGTGCATCCTGGCCCCTCGTCGGTGGCGCAACGGGATTCTGCACCCGCTGAGTCACGCTCGGATCACTCACATGCACTGTCGTCTCCGGCAAGTGCTCCGGCGCGGTCTCCTGCTCTTGTGCGACCAGGTGACGCGCCGCAATGACCTCCGGCGCACGGTCGTCACTTGCGTCAGCACCTACGCCAGTGCCAGCACCGGACGGACCGGCGCTAGCCCGATCGTCGACTGCCGCACTTGGGCTAGATTCATCGATGTGTGTCGATTCCAGCCCAGGCGAATCGCTCATTTCACTCGGCGCTACGCCTTCGCGTTCCGTCGCGAGCTCATCCCAGCCCGAACCCGGCCCATCATCAGCTGCCCCTGTGGGGACCTTGGCTACGGACCAGGTTGACGGGGGATGGTTGCCCTCCGCATCGGTGGGCGGTGCTGGCGGCGTCTGGGCCGGTCCCCCATCGTCGGTGCGCACGCGCGGCTGAATCTGCACATCAAAGCCGAACGCCTGCCGCAACGCATCCTTGAGGTACGCGCCCGGCGCCTTGCCCTGACCCGATGCACTGCGCAACTGCTGCGAGAGTCCGCGACTTGGCACAATTACACGAAGCACGCCATCCTGCCAACCGTTCGGTTCGAGTTGCTGCACGACCGACCACGCGGCACGTCCGCCGAGTCGCTGCACCGATTCGAGGATTTCGGGCCACGCAGTCCGCACGCGCGCAAGATCGATATCGGCTGGCCCCCTCGCTGCGGCACCGGCCGGCTGAGTTGCGCGCAGGTCGCCCGCGCCGCCCGTCGCGGTCGAGCGATCGTGATCAATTTGCCCGTCGCGCGGCTGCGATGCGGTGCCGGCTCGGCTATCGGGTGCACCGCGCCCGCCGGCGTCGGCTGACTCTGCCGGTCGTTCGTTCGAAGACGAGTCAGCGTGAGGACGGGCGGTGTCGTTGCGCTGGTCTCGCTGACCGGGCCGAGCGTCAACTGGTTTCACCGGCTCGGCAGCCGCCCAAGCGGACGTCGCCTGGGTAGCAGCATCGACCACCGGCTGGGTCGGCGTCGGCGCTCCACCCGAAGATTCGCCTGCGCTTGCTCCCGAACGTTCGGGCGCTGGCCGTTCGGGGGCTGGCCGTTCGGGGGCTGGCCGTTCGGGGGCCTGGCGAGCCGGCACCTGCTGCCCGGGCGCACCCGCACCCTGGCTGGTCGCCGCAGGCACGCTAGTTCCCGGACTCGCTTGCGCACCAGCACCAGCACCAGCACCAGCCACGCCAGCGTCCGCATCCGCGCCACCCGCAGCATCCGCGCCGCCAAACGACACCCGCAGCGCGACCAAAATGTGCGCCACCATCAGCTCAAGCTGCACCCGCGGCGCCGTCACGCCACTCATCTCAGTGAGCGTGCCATTCACCGTGTCGGCGATCATCGCCAACCCAGCCGGCGCAAACCGCGCCGAAGCCGCGAGCAAACGATCAAGCTCCTCAGTCGAGATGCCGCGCAAGACCGCCACAGCGCCAGCGCCGGTCGCCTTCGCGACGATCAGATCACGCACTCGCTCAAGCAGATCCTCAACGAAGCGACGCGGATCCTGACCCGATTGAATCACCGCATCAATCGATCGATACGCCTCAGCAGCGTCACCATCGGCAAACGCGGTGATCGTCGCATCCAGCAGCCCCTGCGAAGTAAACCCAAGCAGCTGCGACGCCATCTCATAATGCATCTGCACGCCATCGGTGCCAGCGATGAGCTGATCAAGCAGCGACAGCGTGTCACGCGCCGAGCCACCACCGGCGCGTACGACCAGCGGCAGCACACCGGGCTCGGCCGTCACACCCTCTTGCTCACAGATCTCACCGACGTACTGCAGCATCGTCGCCGGCGGAATCAGCCGGAACGGGAAGTGGTGCGTGCGCGAGCGAATCGTGCCGATGACCTTCTCAGGCTCGGTCGTCGCAAAGATAAACAGCACATGCTCCGGCGGCTCTTCCACCACCTTGAGCAGCGCGTTGAAGCCGGCGCCGGTGACCATATGCGCCTCGTCAATGATGAAGATCTTGAAGCGATCACGCGCCGGCGCAGTCACCGCGCGCTCGCGCAGGTCACGAGCATCGTCGACGCCACCGTGGCTCGCCGCGTCAATCTCGACGACATCGAGCGATCCGCCACCGTTTCGCCCGAGTTCGCGGCAGGATGCGCATTCGCCACACGGCGTCGGCGTCGGCCCCTGCGCACAGTTCAAGCAGCGGGCGAGGATGCGCGCCGACGAGGTCTTGCCGCATCCGCGCGGACCGGAGAACAGATACGCGTGATTGATGCGTCCGGTACGCAACGCCGTCATCAACGGCTCGGTCACCTGTTGCTGCCCGATCATCTCGGTGAAGGATTCCGGCCGGTATCGACGGTAGAGCGCAGCGACCATGCGCTCCATCCTAGAGTGCGCCACCGACGCGCTCAGTGGCGATCCACAGGCGCATCCGCTGGCAGCGTTTCTGGAATCACAATCGCGCCGCTCAGGCGATTGATTGCGCGCATCGCGTGATACACGATGAGCGCCGCCGCAGTGCCGAGCGCGATGCCTTCGAAGGTGAGTTCACCCGCGACCCACGAGAAGTTCGCGATGCCGACAATGAGCGCAATTGCGGCGGTGGTGAGGTTGATCGGGTTTGAGAAGTTCACGCGACCCTCGACCCAGATGCGAATGCCGAGCACACCGATCATGCCGTAGAGCACCGTGGCCGCGCCGCCAAGTACGCCCGGGGGCACGGTCGCAATCGCGGCGCCAAACTTCGGTGACATCGACAGCAGGATGGCGATGATGCCGGCCACGAGATACGCGGCAGTCGAGTAGACGCGCGTCGCCGCCATCACGCCAATGTTCTCGGCATAGGTCGTCGTGCCCGAGCCGCCGCCGGTACCCGCGAGCACCGTGGCCGCGCCATCGGCCATGAGTGTGCGGCCAATCATCGGGTCAAGATCGCGGCCGGTCATGAGTGCCACCGACTTCACGTGACCGATGTTTTCGGCGACGAGCACGAGCACGACGGGGATGAACAGCCCGAGCGTCGCGACATGGAACGTCGGCGTCGTGAACTCAGGCAGACCGATCCAGGCCGCCTCGTTCACTGCCGTGAAGTCGACCTCGCCCTGCAGCACCGCGGCCACGTAGCCCGCGGCCACACCAATGAGAATCGACAGGCGCCCGATCATGCCGCGGAAGATCACAGTGACGAGCACGACGACGACAAGTGTGACCAGCGCCGTGATTGGCGCCTGCTCGAAGTTGCTCTTCGCCGCGGGCGCGAGATTCAGGCCGATGAGCGCGACAATCGCGCCGGTGACGATGGGCGGCATGAGCTTCGAGATCCAGCCGCTGCCAACGAGGTGGGCGATGAGGCCGATCGCGAAGAGCGTGGCACCAGCGACGACGATGCCGCCGAGTGCGGCCGCATGGCCGTGCGATGCCGTTGCCGCCGCAATCGGGGCAATGAACGCGAACGAGGAACCGACATAGGAGGGCACGCGGCCCTTCGTCACAATGAGGAAGAGCAGCGTGCCGATGCCCGAGAACAGCAGCGTGGTTGCTGGCGGGAAGCCGGTGATGAGCGGCACGAGGAAGGTGGCGCCGAACATCGCCACGACGTGCTGCGCTCCAATGCCAATAGTGCGCGGCCACGAAAGCCGCTCATCCGGGGCAACGACCGCGCCCGGTGCGAGGTGCCGACCATCGCCGTGCAATCGCCAGCCAAATCGTGGCGTCGTCGTTGTTTGCTCGCTCATCTGCGCACCGCCCTCATCCGTAGTCCGAGGGCAATGGTAGGCGCTTCGAGAACCTCAGCACGCCACAAGCCGAACCTCAGCGCGCGGCAGGCCGAGCCTCAGCGCGCCACTACCCGAGCCTCAGCGCGCGACGATCGCTACGCAGTGATCCCCGTCGCTTCGAGCGTCTGGCGCGCGATCTCGAGTTCTTCGTTCGTCGGCACGATGAGCACCTTCACCTTCGACGCATCCGTCGAAATCACGCGAATGCCCTCGCCACGCTCGCTATTGCGCGCCTCATCAATCTCGATGCCGAGCCACTCCATGCCGCGTAGCGTCCGCGCACGCACCTCGGGCGAATTCTCGCCAACTCCCGCGGTCCACGCGATCACGTCAACGCCGCCGAGTGCCACG
The DNA here is from genome assembly GCF_003865375.1 of Gulosibacter macacae. Taxonomy (GTDB): domain Bacteria; phylum Actinomycetota; class Actinomycetes; order Actinomycetales; family Microbacteriaceae; genus Gulosibacter; species Gulosibacter macacae. The sequence goes on from NZ_RQVS01000019.1 coordinate 26,612, forward strand.
AGGTACGAGCCAAGGTAGTGACGCAGGCGGTGCACGTACACCTCAAGGCCGGTTTCGGCGACCTCATCCCCCGCCTCGATGCGCGCAATCACATCGCGCAGATCGTTCGTGCCGGTGAGCCCGAGCAAGCCCGAGCGGCGGTTGAGCAGATCATCGAGCATCGCGATGTCGTAGCCCGCCTTGCGGTGCAGGTGGAAGAGCGCCGCCGGGTCGATATCGCCCGAGCGGGTGCCCATGACGAGTCCCTCAAGCGGTGTCATGCCCATCGAAGTCTCAACTGAGCGGCCCCCGTCAACGGCACAGGCCGAGGCGCCGTTGCCGACGTGCAGCACGATCGTCTTGAGCTCCTCGATCGGCCGCTCGAGATACTCCGCCGTCGCCTCGGCGACGAACTTGTGGCTCGTGCCGTGGGCACCATAGCGGCGGATGCGGTACTCCTCAGCAACCGCGCGGTCGATCGCGTAGAGGCTCGATGCATCCGAGAGCGTCGAGTGGAACGCCGTGTCGAACACCGCCACATGCGGAATCGACCCAAACGCGTGCTTGGCACCCTGAATACCCGCGAGGTTCGGGCCATTGTGCAGCGGTGCGAGCGGGATGAGCTCTTCAATGTCTTGCTCGACCTTGTCGGTCACGACCGCAGGTCCAAAGAAGCGACGACCGCCCTGCACGACTCGGTGTCCCACCGCAACCGGCGGGAACTCGTCAAGGCTCGGCCCGTGCTCGGCGAAGTTGCGCAGCATCTCATCAAACGCAGCATCGTGGTTCGCAACCGCCGCCTCGCGTACGACCTTCTCGTCACCGGCCTTGTGGGTGATGACGCCCTGGCCCTGCGCATCACCGATGCGTTCGATGAGCCCGGAGGCGAGCGTGCGCTCAGCGCTCATGTCGATGAGCTGGTACTTCAGCGACGACGAACCGGAATTGACGACGAGAACAACACTCATGACGGATGCTTTCGGTAGAGCTTGCGGAACTGATTGGACTCGACAGGGTTAGCGCGCGGCCTGCTCGGCCTGGGCCTGGATCGCCGTGATGGCCACAGTATTCACGATGTCACTCACGAGCGCGCCACGCGAGAGGTCATTGATGGGTTTGTTCAGACCCTGCAACACCGGCCCAATCGCCACCGCACCAGCCGAACGCTGCACCGCCTTGTAGGTGTTATTGCCGGTGTTGAGGTCGGGGAAGATGAACACCGTCGCACGGCCGGCCACCTCGCTCCCCGGCAGCTTCTTCGCGGCCACCGCCGCATCGGTCGCAGCGTCGTACTGCAGCGGGCCCTCGACCGCGAGCTGCGGCGCCCGCTCGCGCACAAGCTCGGTCGCGGCACGCACCTTGTCGACATCGGCGCCCGAACCCGAATCACCGGTCGAGTAGCTCAGCATCGCCACCCGCGGGTCGATGTGGAACTGCTGCGCCGTCTCCGCCGACGAAATCGCAATATCGGCGAGCTGGTCGGAGTTCGGGTCGGGGTTCACCGCACAGTCGCCATAGACGAGCACGCGATCGGCAAGCGCCATGAGGAACACACTCGACACAATCGAGGTGCCCGGCTTCGTCTTCACAATCTCGAAGCTCGGCTTGATGGTGTGCGCCGTCGTGTGCGCGGCACCCGAGACCATGCCGTCGGCGAGACCGAGGTGCACCATCATGGTGCCGAAGTACGACACATCCTGCATCTTCTCGAGCGCCTGCTCGACCGTGACGCCCTTGTGCGCGCGCAGCTTCGCGTACTCCTCGGCGAAGCGACCCAGCAACTCGGGGTCGGAGGTCGACAGCACCTGCGCATCCGAAATATCGACGCCAAGTTCGGCAGCGCGACGACGCACCGCATCCTCGTCGCCAAGGATGACGAGATCGGCAACCTCGCGCGCGAGCAGCATCGAGGCCGCAATCAGGATGCGGTCATCACCACCCTCGGGCAGCACGATGCGCTTGCGGTCGCGTCGGGCGCGGTCGAGCAGCTGGTACTCAAACATGAGCGGGGTGACCACCGAGGGCTCCGGCACCTCGAGGAGCTGCACGAGTTCATCTGCGTTGACATACGTGCTGAAGTCAGCGAGCGCGACGGTGTGCTTGCGTCGCTGGGTGCGGCCGAGGGCACCGCGGGTATTGATAATGCGCTGGGCAGTCTCGAAGGTGCCGTGCTCGGTGCGAATAATCGGCAGGTTCGCGGCCACGCCCGCGAGCAACTCGGTGATGACCGGCGAGAACGCAAACGGCCCGTTGACCACGATCGCAGCGAGCGAGGGGAATGTGTCGGCCTGCTGGCTCAGGAGCAGCGCGAGCAGTGTTTCGGTGCGATCGCCCGCAACGACCACCACGCCCGATTCAAAGGTGCGCTCGAGCACGTGCTCCATGCTCATGCCAGCGACGGTAACGCCGAGCACTTCGCGGTCAAGCAACGCCGAGTCGCCCGAGTAGAGCGTGCCGTCGACGGCTGACAGTAGCTGCGCAACGGTCGGGGCAGTGAGGATGGGGTTCTCTGGCAGTGCCCACACCGGCACCTTCGACGCACCCGGCACCCCGACTTCCGTGAGCGCCGCATCCACAGCCGCACGAATTTCTTCGCGAGTGTCGGGGTCGGCGCGGTTCACCACGCAGGCAATGAGGTTGGCGTGCTCGGCTTCGATCTCGGGGATGGTGATGGCCGCAGCCTGGGCAATCTCTTCCGGCGTTCGCGCCGTGAGATCGGTCTGGTTGCGACCCGAGAGCACGAGGAGCACCGGCGCGCCGAGATTGGCTGCGACTCGGGCGTTGAAGCCGAGTTCCGCCGGATTGCCAACATCGGTGAAGTCGCTACCGACGATCACCATCGCATCGCAGCGGCGGGCGACGGCGCCGTAGCGCGCGATGATCTTCGCGAGTGCGGCCGAGGCGTCCTCGTGCACCTCGTCGTAGGTGACGCCGACGCACTCTTCGGGTTGCAACTCGAGGGTGGGGTCGACGTGGGCTGCGAGGATGTCGAGGATGTCGTCACTTGCCGCATCCTTGACGATCGGACGGAACATGCCCACGCGGCCAACGCGTTGCGTGAGCGTCTCAAGCACGCCCAGTGCGACGGCAGCCTTGCCGGAAAAGCCTTCGGATGAGGTGAAGTAAATGCTCGCGGTCACCGCGCCATCGTATCCGCCTCAGAACACGTCCAACCGAGTCCTCTAAATGCCTGGGATGCACTATTGTCACAAGCGACGACAATGAATGTCGATCATTATCCCGTGTAGATCTGCGGAGAGACCGCTATCAGGAGGCAATGATGCCGAAACAGGGTGGAGCGCCACGTCAATCGGGCAAGCTCACCAGAAGCCTAGGACTTTGGGCAATTGTTGCCCTCGGCCTCGGCTACATGACGCCGACCGTCGTGTTTGACACGTTCGGCATCGTTTCCGAGATGACCGAGGGTTCGGTGCCGATGGCCTACATCGTCGCCCTCGTAGTCATGCTCTTCACTGCAATCAGCTACGGCAAGATGACCCGCGCGTTCCCGAGCGCCGGTTCGGCCTATACCTACGTGCGCGAGTCGATCCACCCCAACGTCGGCTTCATGGTCGGTTGGACCTCGCTCATGGACTACCTGCTCCTGCCGATGGTGAACGCACTCATCATCCGCCTCTACATGGAGCAGATGTTCCCCGATGTGCCGAAGGAAATCTTCGTCATCGTCTACGTGATCGCCGTCACCGCGATCGTCTACTTCTCGATGCGCGGCACCTCGAGCGTGAACGGGCTGCTGCTCACATTCGCGATCGTCATCATCATCGTGTTCATCGTCATGGTGTCGTTCCAGCTCATGGCTGGCGAGGGCCAGGGCACGCTCGTGAGCGCGAGGCCATTTGTGCACGAGGGCCTCGACATGGGCATGATCCTCGCGGCCGCGACGATTGTCTGCTTCTCGTTCATCGGCTTCGACGCAATCACGATGTACACCGAAGAGGCGAAGGATGCGCGCATCATGCCGAAGGCGATCACCCTCACGGTGCTCCTCGGCGGCCTCATCTTCCTCGCCGCTGGCTACTTCGCCCAGCTGCGCTTCCCCGACAACACCCCGTTCGGTGAGTTCACCGACGACCCGCTGCCGCAGATCGGCCTCATCGTCGGTGGCCAGGTCTTCCAGACGATCTTCGTTACCGCCGGCTTCGTCGCGACCATGGCTTCGGGACTCGCCTCGCACGCCTCGGTCTCGCGCATGCTGCTCGTCATGGGCCGCAACAACGTCATCCCGCGCCGATTCTTCGGTTACATCAGCCCGAAGACCCACACCCCGACCTGGAACATCATCCTCGTCGGCGTAGTGTCGCTCGCGGCAATGGAGTTCTCGCTCGAGATCATCGCCTCGCTGATCAACTTCGGCGCGCTGATCGCGTTCACCTTCGTCAACCTCACGGTGATTGCGCACTACGCGATTCGCCAGGGGCGCCGAAAGACTCCGGGCGAGATCTTCACGTACATCGTGATGCCGGGCGTCGGCGCGCTCTTGACGGGCTTGCTGTGGGTCAACCTCGACAACATCGCACTCATCGGTGGTGTCATCTGGCTCGCCGCGGGCATCATCTACCTCGCCGTGATCACCAAGGGCTTCCGCACGCAGCCGGATGCATTCGATGAGGCCCAGCCCGTCACCGGCTTCAACAAGACCGTTGACGAAGAGGCCGAACTCGCCGCAATCGACGGTGAACCGGAGGACAAGCGCTAGCCGCGTCACCTGCGGTTCATCCTCTATACTCAAAGACGGCCCCTCACGTGGCGCCATCCAGGCCAACTCCCCCAGGTCGGAAACGAAGCAAGGGTAACCAGGCTCTGGCGGGTGCGTGAGGGGTCTTCTCTGTTTCCTCATTCGGCAGTCATCTGGGTCGAAGCGAACGCGAAGCAATCATCACTAGCTTTCTGCTCATGACCATCAATCTCGACCCCTATCTCGCGCTCAACGGGACCGCTCGCGAAGCCCTCGAGTTCTACCAATCGGTACTCGGCGGCGACCTCAATGTGATGACGTACGGCCAATCGATGCCCGACGCTGAACACCCCGACCTTGTCATGCACGGCCAGCTCAACACTGCTGCTGGCAACCAGATCATGGCTTCCGACGCTTACCCCGGCATGCCCCACACTCCGGGCGACACGGTCGCCGTCTCGCTCACCGGCGACGACCCGGTGCTTGCCGATCACTTTGCGGCGCTTTCAGACGGCGCTGAGATCGTGGTGCCATTCGCCCAGCAGATGTGGGGCGACTCCTACGGCCAGCTGCGCGACCGCTTCGGTGTGATCTGGCACGTCAACCTCGCAGGCGGTGCGGCATGAGCGAGATCAAGGGCCGCCCGGTCTGGCTCGAGCTCTACACGACCGATCTCGAGCGCGCGAAGAAGTTCTATGGCGAACTCCTCGGCTGGAGCTTTATCAACCCCGGTGATGAGTTCGGTGGCTATCACATGGTGATGCTTGACGACGAGGCCGTCGGCGGAGCCATGCAGGCGATCCCGGGCGAGGGCGAGGCCGATTCGTTCGCGGTCTATCTCGATACCGACGATGTCGCTGGCGTCACTGAGACCGTGCGTGAGCGCGGCGGCCAGGTGTTGGTTGAGCCGATGGCGATCGAGGGCATGGGCACGATGGCCTTCTACATTGGGCCAGACGGCGCCGCGATCGGGGCATGGGATGGTGCGCAGACCGAGGGCCAAGCTCGGAACAAGCCAGGCGCGCCCTCGTGGTTTGAGCTGATGACCCTGCGCTACGACGATTCGGTCGACTTCTACCGCGAGGTATTTGGTTTTGACATCGTGCCGATGCCGGCAGATGACGATGACAACGGGATGCGCTATGCGACGAATGGCGCGGGCAACGAGGCAGTTGCTGGCATCTGCGATGCTGTTGCGTGGTTCCCGGCCGACGCGCAGTCGTTCTGGCGGCCCTACCTCGACGTCACTGACACGGATGCGGCGGTTGCGAAGGTGACCGAGCTCGGTGGCAAGCTCGTCGATGGTCCGATCGACTCGCCGTTTGGTCGAGTCGCCACCGTCGCCGACGACCAGGGCACCACCTTCCAGATCTTGGGGCCGGTGGCAGCGGCCTAGGGCAGAGAACAGCATTGGGGTGGTACGGAATTGATTCCGTACCACCCCAATTGCGGGTTATAGGCCAAAAAGAGTGGATGACACCCCCGTTC
>NZ_RQVS01000002.1 GCF_003865375.1 Gulosibacter macacae
GATTCAGACCACACCTACACCCTCAAATGCGATGAGCCGTTGAACTCGCCATCCCGAACAAACTTCTTCGCCTCAGAGCTGAAATGCAGCTCCCCGGAGAAGCCTGGCTAGAGCTCGGAGTCGACCCCAGGTCGTCGGGTTCCCGCTACTGGCAGAAAGCCACCTTCTTCCCACAGGGGCTGGCAGGAAGACTCTATTGGCTGAGCATGCTTCCGTTCCATGGGTTCATTTTTCGCAGTATGGCTCACCGAATCGTCTTGCAAGCAGAACAATTAGAGGAATAGGTTCCATGGGCCAATGCGCGGCGTAGAGGTTGTGGTCTAGAAGACTATCTCGTGAATCGCGTCCTCTGCCGTCGGGTGTATGAACTGGAAGCCGCTGTTCATAAGTACTTCCGGAGAGACGCGCGCATCAGTGGTGAGAAGTGATTCGGTCGCATCTTTTCCCAACCCAATCCGCAACGCTGCCGTCGGGGTGGGCAGGAGGAACGGCCTATGCAGCTTCCTGGCAAGCGCCCTTCCGATCTCTGCATTGGTTGCATGAACGGGGCCTGCAAGATTTACCGGTCCGGTAATCGTGTGCGCCAGGATGTGATTAATCGCTCGAATCTCATCCTCCAATGAAATCCAAGGCCAGACCTGTTTCCCGCTTCCGAGCGGCCCGCCGAGACCGAGTCGTGTGAGCTGGATCATTGGGCGCAACACTCCTTGCGGGTGCAGGATCGGGGCGGTGCGTAAAAGAGTCACCCCTGTGGTTTCGTCCGCCCTGAGCGCTTCGGATTCCCATGCAGCGCACAACTGGGCAAGAAATGTGTCGCCCACCGGTGACCGCTCCGTAAATTCGAAACCCGGCTTGGAGCCATAAAACCCGGTGGCCGAAGCAGAAATGAGCGAGGGAATAGGTTCGCCATTCTGAGCCAAAGCCCGAATTGCTGTGACGATTGTGCGGGTCGCGTCAATTCGGGATCTCCAGAGCGTGTCTCGATACTTCGAGGTCCAGGGGAGATGGCCGACGCTTGCTCCGCCAAGTGAAACAATTGCACTTGCGTTGCGGAGAATATCCGGGTCAAGCTGCCCGGAGTCAGGATTCCAGCTGACCTCATCAGCCGATTTCACGGGGCGCCTCACGAGCCGCACCACACGCTTTCCCTGGTCACGCAGATCAGCAGCCAGGGCGGTGCCCACTAAACCAGATGATCCCGCAATGATCACACTCATGTCTTTCACCCGTTCTTAGTGTTGTTGGATAGCCCAGCGCTCAGTGGAGACATCAAGCTCGTTTGCCATATCGTTGATAAATCGTGCGACCACCTCGCGCTCTTGAGAAGTGAGCCGCGCCGCCGCATGAAATCGTTTTGCCTGCTGGCGACCCACTGTCTGCATGGCGGCTTCGTGCGTGTCAGGTGTGATAGCGAGCGCGACAGCTCGTCTGTCTTCTGGATGAATTGACCGCGTGATGTGACCGCCTCGTTCGAGACGGTCTAACAGTTTTGTTGTTGAAGCAGTCGAGATTTTCAGGTGGGTTGCCAACATTCCCGGGGTTGCTATCTTCTTTGAATTCGCTGTGACGATGAGAAAATGCAGAGCACGCATGTCATTCTGCCCAAGTTTCATGTAGGCCAATGAGGCCTCTGACAGGCGGTCCTCCGCATCGCGGAGCGCGCCGAGCGCTGCCATGATTTCTCCGATTTGTTGCATGGATTCTTGATCCATTTCGGAGCGATCGATGATCCTGCTTTCAGGGTCATTCGCTTCGACAACGAAGAGGCACGGGCTCTCTTCTGGCGTTGAACTGGCACCGGTCATGGTGTTATATTAGCCGATATCAGTTATTTACCAAGGTGAATAAATTACCTTTGCTAGGCAAAAGGGAAGCGCCATAAATCCACGTGCAGCACAACCGCTGACAGAATCAAAAGAAGCTCGACCGAGAGTTCGCCGTTGGGCACGAGTACTGACTCCGGCGATCCTGATTCTGCTGTGGGTGGGTGCTGGCAGCGTGGGTGGCCCATATTTTGGCAAAGTTGATGAGGTCTCATCAAATGACCAGACTGCGTATTTGCCTAGTTCGGCTGACGCCACCCAGGTGCAAGAACGACTTGCTGATTTCCGCGATTCCGAGGCAATTCCCGCGGTCGTGGTGGTCGCAAGTGAAAAAGTGCTCACGCCCGAACAGCTCTCTCAACTCAGCGATGCGGTCGCATCGCTCCCCAAAACCGTGCCAGGCGTGTCCTCAGAGGTGTCTCCGCTTATTCCGTCCGAAGACGGTAAGGCCGCTCAAACCTTTGTGCCTATTGACGGGAAGGATGGGATTCGCGAAGCAACGACCGGAATCGGTGAGCAGTTGCGAGCTGTGGCTCCCGAGGGCGTTCAAGTGTATGTCACCGGTCCCGCTGGGTTCACCGCTGATCTCGTGAACGCCTTTTCAGGGATTGACGGACTCCTGCTCGGTGTTGCGCTGCTCGCCGTGTTCATCATCCTCATCATTGTGTACCGTTCCCTGCTCTTACCTGTAGCGGTGCTGACGACAAGTTTGATGGCGCTGACCGTTGCGCTGCTTGCGAATTGGTGGCTCGCAAAATGGGGGCTCTTCATGCTCTCTGGTCAGACTCAAGGCATTCTCTTCATTCTCGTGATCGGTGCAGCAACCGACTACTCCTTGCTATATGTGTCTCGGTTTCGTGAGGAGTTGCGAAAGACAAAGGATCGCGGCACTGCGACCCGGCAGGCCCTTCGTGGTTCGTTCGAACCAATCCTCGCCTCGGGAGGCACCGTAATCGCCGGGCTGCTGTGTCTACTGCTTTCAGATCTCAAGTCCAATAGTTCACTCGGTCCCGTCGCTGCTGTGGGAATTCTTTTTGCGATGCTTGCAGCCCTCACGCTGCTGCCCGCCATCCTTTTCGCATTCGGTCGTGCCGCTTTTTGGCCTAAGCGCCCACACTTTGAACCTGAGGTTGTTGCGGCAGAGCATGGAATGCCAGTGGGCATGTGGGCCCGGCTCGCCAACTTTATTCGCACTCATCCACGACCCATTTGGGTAGTTACTGTCGTGGTGCTCGCCGTGGGCGTGTTGGGTGCGAGCCAGCTCAACGCATCGGGAGTGCCTCAGTCAGGCTTGGTGCTCGGAGCCAGTGAGGCCCGTGATGGCCAGAAGGTACTCGGTGAGCATTTCCCCGGCGGTTCGGGAAGCCCCATGTATGTCCTCGCTCCCGAGGCTGCTCTCCAGCAGACCGGCAAAACGTTGATCGGCATCACTGGTGTTGACAGTGTCTCGGTGGTATCGGCAGATTCACCGAGCGGCACCGCCCTGGTCACCACAGGCGGACTGCAGGCGTTTGGCCCTCCCGGAACTCCCGCGCCGGAGCCCACGGTTTCGCACGGAGAAGTACTGCTACAGGCAACGCTCAGCGACGCAGCAGATTCTGAGGCCGCGGAGCAGGTTGTGCGCATCACCCGTGGAGAGCTTTCGGGTAGCGGCGCGATCGTAGGCGGCGTGACGGCAACCGCAGTTGACACGAATGACGCGTCGATTCATGACCGCACGCTCATCATTCCCGTGGTGCTGCTGGTGATCCTGCTGATTTTGATGTTGCTGCTTCGGTCGATTGTTGCGCCGCTGATTCTTATCGCGACAACCGTACTGTCTTTCGGTACTGCGCTTGGGGTCGCCGCGTTGATGTTCAATCACGTCTTTAACTTTCCTGGCGTCGACCCGGCCGTGCCACTCTATGGGTTCGTGTTCCTTATCGCACTCGGCATTGATTACAACATATTCCTGATGACTCGGGTGCGCGAAGAATCAGTTGCGCACGGCACCCGAGAGGGCATTTCGCGCGGTCTCGCCATCACGGGCGGCGTGATCACCTCCGCCGGTCTCGTACTCGCGGCAACGTTTGCGGCTCTTGCGGTCATCCCAATTCTGTTCCTCGCGCAGATCGCATTCATCGTGGCGTTTGGTGTGTTGCTTGACACCTTTATTGTGCGATCGCTACTCGTTCCTGCGCTCGCAACAGATATCGGCCGCAAAATCTGGTGGCCCTCAAAACTCGGAAAAGGTGAAATGTAGAAGTGGTTTCAACGCCTCACAGGCATGTAGTGAGTGGGAGCTGGGGAAGAATCCTGAACTCGAAGGTTCGACCGACGTTGGGAGATGCGATCCGTGCCGCCTATCTGGACAACGGGGTCGGGCCGTTACCTCGCGAATGCAAGCGCGTTTCATATGCTAACTCATGTGCTAGCGACCCCGCTAGGTCGTGAAGAACAGTGCATTTACCCACAGGTAGGTTGCACCGAAATGTTGGAATCGTGAGGCAGAACGACTGTTCATGATTCCATGTGCGAAGGGGACGGAACAGTTCGAGTCCACGATGCTACCCAGCACGGCCGCGACGCCCGGGCGGGAGCAGTCCGCGGCTGCGGGCCTTAGCGACCCAGCCCTGCGCCGTGCTGAGTGCGACACCGTTGATGTCAGCCATTGTCGCTGACGGGTTCTCGTCGCCTTGCCCTGAGAGCTTGCCGTGCTGCAAGGCGACGAGTTCGTAGAAGTCGGGCACCTGCTTGGGGTTACCGAGTGGCTTCAATAGTTCCCTGTCGCTGATCTTAAGGCCGCTCGGGAGCACAACCTTGTTGCCAGTCACGGTAGCAACGCGCTTCATCGCGAAGAGACGCTTGTTAATCGCGGCCTCGATCTTCGCTGTCGGGAGTTCACGTAGCAGATGGCTCGTGATAGGGTCGCCCGGTCGCCACGGCAGATAGATCACTCCCGTGATGCGCACTTCCTCGGGGGTCGCATAGAGCTGGCGCTGCAAACGGATCATCACCCGCGTAGCGGTGGCCTCATGCTCAATGTAGCGCCAGCGACCATCAGCGGCTTCGTTCTGCTCCGAGTTGGCATTGCTCGCCTGGTCGTCATAGCCGAGCACGCGATCTATCTCGTCACTGGTATCGTCGGCACGTTCTCCGGGGAACCGAGCAGCGAGGTGCCAGCCAGCTGGCAGATCGGCCTGCGCGATCAGGCCATCTGCGGTCTGATCCCAGGGGCGGGGCGTCGGAAGTGCCATGTGCACCAGTCTAGCGAACTAACCCGCTTGTCTCATGTAGTTGCGATTACGTGTTGTTTGTGTTTCAGTATCAGGTATTCGCAATAACGCTAGATCCTGGCGACACTCGACCGCCCCGGCGAAAGGAATGGGCATGACCGAGGCAACGACGCAGACCGACTACCTCACACGCGCCGAAGCTGCCGCTCGCTGCCGGGTGCCACTGCCAACGTTCGACAAGCTGCGTCGCGACGGACTGATCCCGGAGCCGGATGCCGAGGTGGGCAAGCACAAGCTCTGGCGCGCAGACACCATCGAAGAGTTCCTCGAAGTCGGCGGAACGAGACGCTGATGGCCGGGCGTCCGTCAAACACTTCCCCGGCTCGGGTCGATCCGAACACAGGTCGCCCGCTGCCCGAGGGGATACGGTGGCGGGCGAATCGCAAACGGTATCAGATACGTGTGACGGTGACCGACCTTGCCGGGAATAAGCAGCATCGTTCTCGTATGCTCCTTACGCTCGCGGAAGCGAAGCGCGAGCTGGCAAAAGAGGTCGCTGGTCGCAACCCGAACGCGGGCATGACGCTCACGCAATGGCACGAGCGATACTGGCCCGCTGTCGCAGCGTCAGTGCGGATTGGAACTGCGCGCGGCTACGACGTGTCGTGGCGCAAGCGGGTTCAGCCGACGCTCGGCGACAAGAAGCTCGAAGAGATCACCTCGCCACTCATCGAGTCGGCGATGGTGGCGTGGGCGGGGTCTCCGTCGATCAAGGTAGATTCGCTTGCCGTGCTCAGCCGCCTGCTCGACGGTGCACGCCGAGCAAGGATCATCGACTACAACCCGGCACGAGAAGTGAAGCGCCCGAACCAGGACACCTCCACTTCCCCAACCTCGCGGGCACTCAACGTGCAGCAGATCAGGAGACTGCTCGAACTCATCCCAAAGGGCGTGTACCGGAGTTACGCGGCAGCGCTCGTATTCACGGGGATGCGCGCTGGCGAGGCAACCGCGCAGCGGGTGCGCGACGCCGACCTGGAGCAGAACATCCTCCGCATCAGCCGCAGCTTCTCCCCCGGCATGAACGGCGAACTGGTCGAACAAAGCCCCAAGAGCCATAAGGAGCGGGAAGCCCCGATTACGAATCAACTCCTTCCGTTTGTCATCGCGGCGGTCGAGGGTAAGGAACCAGATGACCTGTTGTGGGCTGGACAGAACGGTGGCAGACTCACCGCACGTAACTTCCGCCGCGCTGTCGATTGGGAGAAAATCAAGCAAGAACTTCGCCGCCCCGATCTGCGGGTGCACGATCTCCGGCACACCTTCGCCACGATCCTCTTCGACGCAGGAGCCTCTGCACCTGACGTGCAAGCCGTACTCGGGCATTCCAGCCTGCAAGTCACCGAACGCTATTCACGCGCACGCGAGGGTGTCGCTCGGCGGGCCGGGTCGGTGCTCGACGAGCTCTTCGAGCCCGACAAGCCGAAGTCGAAGAAGAACACCAAGAAGAGCAGCACGACGAACGGCGCAAAGAAGTCGCGGCGCTCGTCTGCGAGCCCGAACCTTGCCGACTCGTTCAGCAACCCGTTCGAAAGCGCTGACTACAGCACGGGCCGCGAAAATGGCCCAGGAATGGCCCAAGGTCGCGGCGGGCTCGGCTTGTAAGGACCACGATAGATCCTGCGACTTCGCGCAGGATGACGGCGGGGCGGCGCAAGACGACGCTAGAGCGACGCAGACCGGGGGTTATAGGCCAAAAAGTGTGTATAGAAGGATCGTTCTCCCGCACCAGCGCGCCGAACACGCCCTAACCTCTTACTCCGGCACCCTTGACCGTGCCGAACCCGACCAACACCAGCACCTGTCTGCTATGCGCAACCCGACTCGTGAAAAACGGGACCACCAGCGCCGGTACTCAACGCTGGCGCTGCCCCCGCTGCGGGGCTTCCAGCACTCGCCGACGCCCCGACCTCACCCGCAGACACGAGCTCGACCGGTTCCTTGACTGGCTCACCAGCAAACACGCCCAATCCGAGTTGCCCGGCACCAGCGCCCGCACCTTCCGCCGCACCACCGCCTGGTGCTGGCAGATAGTGCCCCGCCTCGGGCCCGTGGAAACCCGCCACCACCACATCCTCCTCGACGGCATCTACCTCGGCACCTGGTGCCTGCTCATCGCCACCACCGCCGGACCCCAAGGCCTCGGCCACGTGCTCGCCTGGCAATGGTGCGCCACCGAATCCCACGCCGCCTGGTCCGCGCTCCTGGAACGAATCCCCGCCCCAACTGTCGCCGTCTGCGACGGCGGCACCGGACTGCACTCCGCACTCCGCCGACACTGGCCCACCACCCGGGTACAACGGTGCATCTTCCACGTCCAACTGGGCACCCGACGCCACCTCACCCGCAACCCCCGCACCGATCCCGGCCGACGGCTGCTGCAACTCAGCCGGGCACTGTCCGACATCCACGACATCGACGCGGCCATCACGTGGCAACAACACCTCGATACCTGGTGGCAAGCGCACGGACACCTCACCAAGGAACGCACCTACCACCGGCACTCCGGCCAGTGGTGGTACACCCACGACCGGCTCCGCAAAGCCTGGCACCTGCTCCACCGCCTCAACCAGCAAGGCGTCCTGTTCACCTATCTCGAGCACGGCAACGCGCGCACGACCAGCGCGCTAGAAGGCGGGATCAACTCCGGTATCCGTGACCTGCTCCGCCGCCACCGCGGCATGCCCGAGGCCCACCTCCGACGGGCCGCCGAATGGTTCCTCACCCTCAAAGAACTCCCACGCGACCAGGTCTACGACCTTATCCCGCGCGTGGAACCCGCACCGGCCCCAATGGAACAGCCGACGAGGTGGTCGGACCGGTGTCCTACGACACCGCCCTCACCGCGGACGAAGGGCTCTGGGCCCGCGCGGGATGGGCCGGACGTAGCCAACGCGACTAGACACACCCGACGCTATACACACTTTTTGGCCTATAAGCCAGAACCGGCGTCTCACCAGGAAAAATAAAGGAACCCCCACGAGTAGAAGCCTCATGGGGGTTCAGTAATGGCATAATGACCACTACGTGGCTCCGACGGGCGTCGATCCCGTGACCTTTCGATTTTCAGTCGAACGCTCTACCAACTGAGCTACAGAGCCGAGTCACGATTGCCGTCGAAACATCATCGTGTCTCTAGTGAGAATGCCCTCCGGAGAGGGCATTGCACTCGCGACCCTGACGGGACTTGAACCCGCGACCTCCGCCGTGACAGGGCGGCACGCTAACCAACTGCGCTACAGGGCCATATTAAATTACAGACGATCCACTCTAACAGTCCTCGGAAGCATTCGCCACCGTGACCCCAACGGGATTCGAACCCGTGTTGCCGGCGTGAAAGGCCAGTGTCCTAGGCCACTAGACGATGGGGCCGAAGCCCTGCAGTCGTGGACCGCCGAGGAACAACATTAGACGACGAGTCCCAACCGCGCAAATCGGCACGGCTCGGCCGTTCTTCGGCGCGTCAACGAGCCATTCTTCGCGCCTGGGGGTTACGTTTGCGGCGCAAGCCGACTAACGTGGCCTGTGTTACTAGTGTGACTAACATGCACAAAGTGACATTCGGGGCTCGATGATGCCCACCACGCACCGGATTCGCAAGACTGAAGGAACAGGATGCCCGCAACGCGCTCGACGACGACTCGCACGCGCCGCAACGGCCTGCGTGCCATCTCGGCGGCGGTGCTCACCTTCATCCTCGTCGGCAGCGGCCTCAACGCAGCCGTCGCCAAAGACCTCGACGACTACGCGACCTGGGACGATGTCATCGCCGCCCAGGGCGACATCGATCGTCAAAACGCGCTCATCGATGAAATCAACGTGCAGATCGACGACCTCAACAACCAGGTGACGATCGCCGAAGGCAACGCCCTGGCCGCAGGCGACATCTACTCTGCGGCACAAGATGCCGCCACCGCTCAGGCGGGCCTGCACTACACCCTCGACCAGCAGGCGCAGGATGCGGCCACGACCGCCGAGGCCGCCGAACGTGACGCTGGCGCCATGGCTGCTGCGATGTCCAACCGGGTGAGCAACGACCCCACCATGCAACTGCTCACGCAGCCCGAGCAGGCCGATGACTTTCTCATGAGCATGTCGACGCTCTCAAAGCTCGGCACGTACAACGGTGCTGTCTATGAGGATGCGGTGACCGCGCGGAATAACGCCGATTCGCTCGCTGATCAAGCACAGGTCGCACTCGATGAACGCATCCGGCTCGAAGACGAGGCCGAAAGTGCCTACAACGCGGCCGTTATCGCCCAGGCCAATGTGCAAACCGCGCGCGACAACGCAGTGACGCAGGGCAGTGAGCTCGAAGCCATGCTCATCCCGCTGAAGGAACACCGCGATGTCGTCGAGGCCGACTATCACGAGGGTGAACGCCTGCGCGAAGAAGAGCGCAAGCGCATCGAAGAGCAGCGTCGTCGCGAGCAAGAAGAGCGCGAGCGTATCGCCGCCGAAGAAGCCGCGGCTGCCCAGGCGGCGGCTGAGGCCGCTGGCATTCCCTATGTGCCGCCGGCTCCGTCGTCGGGCGACGGCGGCGCTGGGTATAGCGGGGGCATATCGCCGCCGATGAGCTGGAACTCGGTCGTCACCAGTCCCTACGGTATGCGTTGGCACCCAACGCGGGGCGGCTACTCGACGCACTGGGGCCTCGACCTCGTCGTCCCCGGCGGCAGCTGCTGGGCGCCGCTCTACGCCATCGACTCCGGCACCATCACCTATGCGGGTGAGATGGGCACCTACGGCAACATGGTCGACATCAACTCGAATGGCACGACCTTCCGCTACGCCCACATGTCCTACGGCGGCATCAATGTGTGGCCGGGACAGTACGTCAACGCCGGCGATGTAATCGGCTACGCCGGCACAACCGGTGCCTCGACGGGTTGCCACCTGCACCTCGAAATCATGCCCTGGGGCAATAACGTTGACCCGCAGGTCTGGCTCGCTGACCGCGGCATCTACTACTGGTAGCGGTAGGTAACGCGCATAAGAAGGCGGGGCGTGCATCCATTTGGATGCACGCCCCGCTACTTAGGTGAGTTGCTTACTCGTGGGGAACGAACGAGGCGATCGCGCGCTCGATGATTTCCTCGGCCTCGGCGGCGGTGCCCCAAGCCTCGACCTTGACCCACTTGCCGGGCTCGAGGTCCTTGTAGTGCTCGAAGAAGTGCTTGAGCTGGTCGCGGGTGTTCTGCGCGACATCCTCAAGTTCCTGGATGTGAGCCCAGCGCGGGTCCTTGGCGGGCACGCAGAGCACCTTGTCGTCACCGCCGGCCTCGTCGGCCATGCGCAGCACGCCAACCGGGCGCACCTTCAGGCCCACACCCGGGAACACCGGGTACTCGAGGAGCACGAGTGCGTCGAGCGGGTCGCCGTCATCGGCGAGGGTGTTCTCGAAGTAGCCGTAGTCGACCGGGTAAACGAACGGCGTGAACAGCACGCGGTCGAGGTAGACACGACCGGTTTCGTGGTCAACCTCGTACTTGTTCTGGCTGCCGCGGGGAATCTCGATGACGACGTCGTACGCGCCCATGGTGCTCCTTGAATGACGATTCGGATGCAGAAACGTTGCAACTCCCAGGCTACCGCGCGACCATGGACGCGGCAGTGACCGCAGAGGATTGGAACGCACCATGGCGAAGAAGACCGATTGGAACAGCCTCAACGAGAACCAGCAGGCGGGCATCGTGTTGCTTGCCGCAATCCAGGTGGGGCTGTTTTTGTTTGCGCAAGGGGCACTACTCGGCCGCCCCAAAGAATTTGTGCGCGGACGCAAGTGGGTGTGGTTCCTCACCAACTTCATCAACTTCTTCGGACCGATCGCTTATCTCACCTTTGGTAAGCGACGTACTCCGCGCGCGCGGTGATGGCGCACTAGGCTGGCCACGTGCCTGATCGTCCTCGCCTTACACCCCCGGTCGCCGACATTCGTCGCGCGGTGCGTAATTCGTTGCGCGGTGTTGCCCGCGAGGGTGACCTAGTTCTTGTTGCGCTTTCGGGCGGCCCCGACTCGCTGGCACTCGCGGCTGCGGCGGCTTTTGAGTGTCCGCGGGCCGGGATGCGCGTGGGCGCGGTGTGCATTGACCACCAGCTTCAGCCGGGTTCGGCGGAGCAGGCGGAACGTGCCGCGGCGCAGGCGCGCGAGCTCGGCCTCGCCCCGGTCGTTGTTGAGCGCGTCGACGTCGTTGATGACGGCGCCGGACCGGAAGCTTCGGCGCGAGCGGCGCGCTACGGCGCCATTGACCGCATCCGTGAGCAATTGGGTGCCACGCATGTGCTCCTCGGACACACGCTCGACGACCAGGCCGAGACCGTACTGCTCGGTCTCGCCCGAGGATCAGGCGGCAAGTCACTGCACGGCATGGCGGTGGTGAACGGCACGCTCGTGCGACCGCTCCTCGGTATCCGTCACGCCGAGACGCACCAGGCTTGCGCCGACCAGGGTCTCGAACCGTGGCACGATCCGCAAAATGAGGATGCCCGCTACAAGCGGGTGCGCATCCGTCAGACCGTCATGCCCATGCTCGAAGCCGAGCTTGGCCCGGGAATTGCCGAAGCGCTGGCCCGCACCGCGACGAGTCTGCGCGAGGATTCCGAGACGCTCGATGCGCTGGCGAATGAGTGGGCGCACGAGATTATTGGTCACGACGAGCAGGGTCGCATCACGCTTGATGTTGGCGGGCTCGTGACGCAACCCGCGGCCTTGCGCCAGCGCATCTGTCGCCTGGTTGCTGAGCAGGGCTTTGGGGTGTCGCTGTCGCGCGCACACACGATGGCGGTGTCGGCGTTGGCGACCGAGTGGCGTGGGCAGGGTCCGATTGATCTGCCGGGAATTCGCGTCGAGCGCGACAATGGCCAACTGTTTTTCGACGCGACTCGCGACGATTGATCCGGATGCACGAACTGAGAGGGAGCTGACGTGCGCGCAGAGCAGATTCAACACGAGGTTCGCGAGGTGCTCCTCAGCGAGGATGAGATTCGCGGTCGTCTTGCCGAGATGGCGCGCGATATCGAGCGCGACTATCACGAGCGCACGCCGCTGCTCGTCGGCGTGCTCAAGGGTGCCGTGTTCGTGATGACCGACCTCGCGCGCTCGTTGCGCATCCCGGTCGAGATGGACTGGATGGCGGTGTCATCGTACGGTTCGGGAACGAAGTCGACGGGTGTGGTGCGCATCCTGAAGGACCTCGACACCGACCTTACCGACCGCCACGTGCTCATCGTCGAGGACATCATTGACTCGGGTCTGACGCTCACTTGGCTGAAGCAGAACCTTGAGTCGCGGGGTGCGGCGTCGGTGGAGATTTGCACGCTGCTGCGCAAGCCCTCGCGGCTGAAGTCGAACGTGTTCGTGCGGTATATCGGCTTCGATGTGCCGAACGAGTTCGTGGTTGGCTACGGTCTTGACTACGACGAGCGCTACCGCAACCTCAACGATGTGGTCGTGCTGCAGCCCGAGGTGTTCGGCGGCGAAGCGACCGACGAGCCAGTCGAGCCGGCCCGCCGGGTGCTGCGCCCCGGGATCCCCGAGGAGGCGTAGCCGCGCGCAGGGCTGCGGCCCTCGCATCCCGCGTGCTGAGGCCCTCGCGTCCCGCGTGCTGAGGCCCTCGAAGCACAGCTCCTCCCACTAATCCGCGCGCTCCCGCCTAATCCGCCCGCTGCAACGCGCGGTTTAGCCGGGAGCGCGCGGATTAGCGATGGTACGACTGCGCGCGCCATGCGACCGGACCGCAAGAGACGCCAACGGCGCGCTACTCGGCCAGCTCGAAGCGCACCCGGCGCTTCGCGATATCCGCTTCGATGAGTCGCACCTGGATGCGGCGCCCAGGCGGCACGTCGCCGCGGCACTGCGCGATGACCGGCGGGTCAAACACGAACACCTCGGCATCGTGTTTGCCATCGCCCGGCCGCAACATACCGGCGGCGAACTCCGACCCCACCTGATCGGCCAGCGCCGTCGCTTCGGCCAAATTGAGGCAGGCATTGTCGACCGCGTTCGCGAGCTGGCCGGTGCGCTGCATGATCGCCGGGATGTCCGCGAGCGGGGATGCAGATTCCTTCGCCACCGGCGCGGCGGCGTCGCCAGCAGCCTCCTGCGCATCCTGTTCATCGAAGTCGAACCACTCGCCGTCGCTGAGCTCTAGGCACAGCTCCGTACCAAACCGGTCGGCCAGTCGCCGAATCGGTGCGGTCACATGCGCGTACTCATTCGCGACGCCCGCGTGCGAGCGGCGGTCGGCGCTCGGCAACGCATCCCCGGCACGAGTGTCGAAGGCGAGGTAGCCAGATCCGCGCAAGAGCTTTGTTGCGGCCATATTCAACGCAAGTGTCGACAGTTCCTGCGGCGGCAAGGATGCGAGCAGGGCGCCGGGCGCCGCATCCCCAGGCTCAATACCGAACGCGCGTGCCGCGTCGCGAAAACGAGCGAGCGACTCGGCGTCGGGCCGAGGCAGGGTGCGCAACAGGCCCGCGCCACCGCGCACCATGATCGCGGCGGCGGCAATGCCGGTCGCGAGCGAGCACTCCGAGTTCCACGCATCCACTTGGGTGCGCGGTTCCAAGCGCAGCCGCCAGCCGCCTTCGACCGCGGTGAGTTCCTGCGCCGGGAGCTGTAGCTCGATCGCGCCGCGTTCGAGCGCCCGGTGCGCACGCACTGCACCAAACGACGGCAGCGCCTCGATCGCCGGCGGTAGCGCGACGTCGCGATCGACCGCATCCTGCACGCCCGCGTAATCGAGCCGGGCGGTGACGTGCACGAGCGCGCGCCGCAGGCGGGCGCGGCGAAGGCGACCGGATGCGTCCGCGTCAATTTGCCAGAGCACCGCCGGTCGGTCTTCGCCGGCGACGAGGCTCGCGAGTTGCTCGCCGAGGATGCGCGGATGCAACGGCACACTGCCGTCGGGAAGGTAGATGGTCTGGCCGCGCAAGCGAGCTTCGGTGTCGAGTGCTCCGCCGGGTTCGATGAATGCGCCGACATCGGCGATCGCGTAGCTCAATCGGAAGCCGTCGGTCGTGCGCTCGAGGTGCACGGCTTGGTCAAGGTCAAGTGAGCCGGGTGGGTCGATCGTGACGAAGGGGATCTCGCGGGCGTCGATGCGGTCGGCGGCGAAGCGGTCTTGCGCGTTCGCGGCTTCGCGCTCGACTTCGTCGGGAAAGGCGCTCGGCAGTTCATACTCCGCGCGCACGCTAGCGAAATCGAGGTCGACGGCACGATTCGGACGCATGCCGACGAGGGTACGTCGCTGAAGCATCCAGCTGGCTGAAGCCGCGGCCTGCGTAGGCCCAGACCCTCGAAGCACGGTTCGTGTGCTGAGGTTCTCGAAGCACGGTTCGTGTGCTGAGGTTCTCGAAGAACGGCTGGTATGCCCCTTCGAGAGCCTCAAGACGCGAAGGTGCGAAGGTGCGAAGGTGCCTCAGGGTGCGGCTCAGTCGCAAGGCTCGAAGCGAGCTCCTACAAATCAACCCATCGCAGCGGGTTCGACTGCTCCGATGACGACACCGCGATGGCGAGCATCCCACTGAGATAGCGGTCCTCAGAGTTCTCGAGCGGCAGGCCGTGTCGATCCGCGCTCACACGGTGATGGCTGAGCAGCGGCTTCCCGCGGGGCACGCAGAGCAGCCGCGAATCCTCACTCGACGCCGCGACCGCCGCGAACGAGTGGTCCGCCCGAGTGAAATGCACACCCTGCTCGCCGAGTGCATTGGTCACTGACGGTAGCGACGGGTCCATTTGCTCGACGATGCGGCCGAGCCAGTCGGGGTAGCGCGCGCGCTCAAGCATGACGATCTCGCCATCGAGCGTGCGCGTGCGCACCACCAGCAACACCCGGTCGCGCGTGGCGCAACGCAGGTTCCGCACATCCGAGCTATTCGCCGTCACCCACACCTGGTCAACGACACTGCCGCCGGGCTCTCTGCCCTGCGCATAGGCCCACTGGGCGAATGAGAGCACTTCAGAGAACGCCGAGGGCGCGTTCGGCCGACGCACCACGGTTTTCGGGGCCCCACGGCCGCCGGCGAGGGTGCCCTCAAGCACGAGATTGCGCAGGGCGAGGCGGACAGTTCCGACCGAGGCGCCGTGGATTTCGGCAAGCTCACGCTCGGTGGGCATCGACGCACCGATCTCGATGCGTTCCGCATCGATCTCATCGCGGATGCGTTCAGCAATGGATTCGTGGAGAAGCACAGTTCGTATCCAAACTCGGAATGCTGACGGGTTATCCGTCAACGGTGGCACTAATGTAAGGGTCGCTCGCTGACCGTTTCCGTGTTGGTGGCTGGATCAGGTCTGGGAAGACCAGGGATTTCAAAGGGCATTTCGGGTGGAAACTGACTCAACCGGCGGCAACCAGCAACGAGCGGTGATGTTAAAGCTAGACGGTCTAGATGGGATCATCTTTGATTGTGACGGCGTCTTGGTCGATTCGGAGTCGTCGTGGCTCGAAGTCGTCGGTGATATCGGCGCCGCACGCGGCCGGTGCGACCTTGATCGGGCCCCCTATCGCGGCCTCACGGTGATGGATGCGGCGATCAAGTTGGCCGCCGAACTCGGCGAAGCGGTCGAGCCGCTTCGCAGTGAACTTGCGGTCGCGTTCTCGGCAGAATTGCGCGTCGGTGTGCCTACGATGCCCGGCGCGGTGGATCTCGTGCGCGCGCTCGCCGGTCGCATCCCGCTCGGCGTTGCGAGCAACTCAAGCGCTGACGATCTCGAGAGCCTGCTCGGCGCATCCGGCCTGCGCCCCCTGTTCGAGATCGTCGCGAGCGCCGACGATGTCGTCGAAGGCAAACCGAACCCGGCGCTCTATCTCGAAGCGGCGCGGCGACTTGGCATTGACCCGACCCGCTGCCTCGCGATCGAAGACTCCCCGGTCGGCTCGCGGGCGGCCATGCTCGCCGGGATGCGTGTGGTCGGTGTCAACGCCGACCCGAGCGTCGAGCTCGAGGCGCACTACCGCCTTGCGAGTTGCAATGACGTTGCCGAACTGCTTGAACTCACCGAGGTGCGCGCATGACCACCGTGCTCTGCTGGAACCTCTGGTTCGGTGGCCGCGAAATCGAGTCGGGGCGCGCGAAACAGGCCGAGCTCATCTCGCGCGTCGCCCCCGATATCGCGATCGTGCAGGAATGCTTCGGTGACGGCGGCGAAGAGCTTGCTGATCGTCTCGGCTGGCGTGCCCGCCAGCAATCGTGGGACAACGCGGTGCTCACGGCGCATCGGTCGAAACTGCTTGGCACGGATACTCGTGCCTTCGGCACGGCGGCCGCGGTCGACCTGCCGGGCCTCGGCCTCACCCTTGTGTGGTCGGTGCACCTCTGGTTTGACGATTACGGCCCGTACGCGACGGCGCAGGGCGCCGATCAGGATGCGGTAGACGCGTTGCCGGGCGAGCAGCGTCGAGTGCGTGAGATTGAACTCATCTTGGCTGAGACCGACCGAATGCTCGGCACGGAGGTTCCGGCCGAGACGCCGGTGATCATTGCGGGCGACTTCAACTGCCCGTCGAGCGACGATTGGGCCGCGCGGCCTGATCGCGTCGACGTGTCGTGTCGGGCGGTCGATCGCCTGCACGGGGCCGGGTACACGGATGCGTTCCGTGACGTGCATCCCGATGCTGCGGTCGTCGGTGGGGAAACCTGGTCGGCGATCGAGGCGGATCACGAGCCGCTTGACCGCATCGATTTCGTGTTCGTGCGCGGTGTTGAGGTCAAGGAGGCGCGCGTGCTCGGCGCGGCACCCGCGAACGTGCACGGCGAGAAGTTTGCGGATGCATCCTGGTTCGACAACTACGGCGGCACCTGCGCGCCGATTCCGCACCAGCGCGACAATAGTTTCGCGAGCGACCACCAGGCGCTCGTCGTGAAGCTCGCGCCCCTCGCACGCTGAGGTTCGCCGTCCCGTGCGCTGAGACTCGCCGTCCCGAGCGCTGAGACTCGCCGTCCCGTGCGCTGAGACTCGCCGTCCCGTGCGCTGAGGCTCTCGAAGCGCCCGCATCCACCGTGTTCGTTGAGCGCGCAATTCATTCTGGTCGCCCGCAGGTCACCCGCAGGTAGGCTTTAGGCCGTCCCGCCCTCTGTAGAAAGCCCTGCGAGCTCGCATCCATGAAGAAGTTCCAGAAGACCCTGAAGAGCCCGATCGTCATCGTGCTGCTCGCCGTCATCCTCATCGGGGTCGGATTCAGCCTGATCAACATGCAGGGCACCCGCGAGGTGACGACGCAAGAAGGCATCACCCTGATCGAGGCCGGCAAGGCCGAGAAGGTGAAGATCGTCGACGGTGAAAACCGCGTCGACGTTGAGCTCACCGAGCCCGACGAAAAGTTCGGTCAGCACATCCAGTTCTATTTCGTGGATGCACGTGCCGATGCGGTCGTGCAGGCGGTCGACAAGGCCGCGCCCGAGGGTGGCTACAACGATGAAGTGCCCGGTCCGAACTGGATTTCGACCGCGCTGTCACTCCTGCTGCCGCTCGTGCTCATCGGTTTCTTCGTCTGGATCATGTTCTCGGGCATGCTCGGCGGCGGTGGTGGCGCTGGCGGCGTGATGAAGTTCGGCAAGTCGCGCGCGAAGCTCGTCTCGAAGGAAGACCCGAAGGTCACCTTCGATGACGTTGCAGGTGCGAACGAGGCGCTTGAAGAACTCGCCGAGATTAAAGACTTCCTGATGGCGCCCGACAAGTTCACCGCGGTCGGCGCGAAGATTCCTAAGGGTGTGCTGCTCTACGGCCCGCCCGGAACCGGTAAGACCCTGCTCGCCCGCGCCGTTGCGGGTGAGGCTGGCGTGCCGTTCTACTCGATCTCGGGTTCTGACTTTGTCGAGATGTTCGTCGGTGTCGGTGCCTCGCGGGTGCGCGACCTCTTTGAGCAAGCGAAGAAAGATGCGCCGGCCATCGTCTTCATCGACGAGATCGACGCCGTCGGCCGCCAGCGTGGCGTGGGTCTCGGCGGCGGCAACGACGAGCGCGAGCAGACGCTCAACCAGCTGCTCGTTGAGATGGACGGCTTCGACGGCAACACCAACGTCATCCTGATTGCCGCGACGAACCGACCCGATGTGCTCGACCCGGCACTCCTGCGCCCGGGCCGCTTCGATCGCCAGATCGGCGTCGACGCCCCCGATATGGACGGCCGTCGCCGCATCCTTGAGGTGCACGCGAAGGGTAAGCCCCTCGCATCCGATGTCGACCTCGCCGTCGTTGCCCGCAAGACGCCGGGTTTCACCGGTGCCGACCTCGCGAACGTGCTTAATGAGGCGGCCCTGCTCACCGCGCGCATGAACGCGCAGATCATTGACGCGCGCGCCATTGATGAGGCTGTCGACCGCGTGATTGCGGGCCCGCAGCGTCGCTCGCGCGTGATGAATGATCAGGAGAAGCTCATCACCGCCTACCACGAGGGTGGTCACGCGATCGCGGCTGCGGCGCTGCGGCACACCGATCCGGTCACGAAGATCACGATTCTGCCGCGTGGTCGTGCGCTTGGCTACACCATGGTCGTGCCGCTTGAAGACAAGTACTCGGTGACGCGCAATGAGCTGCTTGACCAGCTCACCTACGCCATGGGTGGCCGCATTGCTGAAGAAATCGTGTTCCACGATCCGACCACCGGCGCTTCGAATGACATCGAGAAGGCGACGAAGACCGCGCGCAAGATGGTCACCGAGTACGGCATGACCACGCGCCTCGGTGCCGTGAAGCTCGGCGACGGTGATGGCGAATCGCCCTATGCCGTCTCGAAGGGTGCGCCCTATGGCGATGCCGTGGCCTCGCGCATCGACGACGAGGTGCAGGGTCTGCTCGAAAACGCGATGCAAGAGGCCTATCACGTGCTCGATCGCAACCGGGCGCTGCTTGACCAGCTCGCGGCCGAACTGCTCGAGCACGAGACAATCGGTCACGAGCGACTTGCTGAGTTGTTCGCCAACATCGAGAAGCTGCCCGAGCGACCGCAGTGGCTCTCGAGCCCGCAGCGCCCGGTGAGCCTGCAGCCACCGGTCACGCTCAAGCCGCATCTGCAGGTCGATGAGATGGGTGGCGGCGCCGCCCACGGTCACCAGCAGACGCAGCAGCCGGAGTAGCCGTGGCCGTTGATGAGGCGCGCGCCGCGGCCGCAATTCGCGAGTTCTTGATTGCGAGCGGTATTGCCGCTGATGACGCGCGTGTTGCCCGCACCCCCTTGAGGGTGGCGGCTGCGGCTACGGAATTGCTCGGCGGCGAGGGTGTTGACCCGGTGCCAGCGTTGCGTGATGGCCGCTTGCCGGCGCCCGATAGCGATCTTGTGCTCGTGCGCAATATCCGCTTCCGGGCGATGTGCGAGCATCACCTGCTGCCCTTTGATGGTTGGATTCAGCTGGCGTATCTGCCGGGCGATTCGATCGTGGGCTTCGGGCGACTGTACGACCTCGTCGAGACCTGCTCGAGTCGGTTGACGCTGCAAGAGCAACTCGGTGAAGACCTCGTCGATGCGTTGATGCTCGGCCTGGGTGCGAGGGGCGCGCTCGCCGTAGTTGAAGCGCGACAGGGCTGCGTCGCCGATCGCGGCCCGCGCCAGGCGGAGTCTGACGCAGTGAGCGTTGCGGCTCGTGGCGCACTCACCGAGTCGTCGGCCCGCGCCGAGGCGTTCCGCCTCATCGCCCTCTCCGCCACCGACCGCGACTGACGCTGTTGGTGATTTCCTGTCACCCACGCGTGGTCTCGAGGTGTTATTACCTTGACAAGGCGCTTGCGTGACGATTCCTACGCCGCTCGCAATTGTCGGGCGGTCTTGCCTGCTGTGACCCGCAGTGAGCGCGGCGGATATCGATGCCCATCGCGCCGAATCACGGCCATAACGTCTTGTCCGACTGAGTCGAGTTCGAACATCACCTCCTCGTAGGTCAGGCGGATGACGACATACCCGAGCCTGACGAGTCGTCGGTCGCGCCGCCGATCATTCCGGTACGACTCTTCTGAGGTGTGGTGAGAAACGCTGTCAATCTCAACTACGAGCCGCTTGCCGATCAAGAAGTCGACACGTCCCACGCCCGGGATCTTCGATTGCACCGTGTACTTAATGCCCTTGCGATCCAGCCAGAGACGGAATCGGCTTTCTGTCCCAGATTCCGATTTGCCGTTGACCGAACGAATCACGGGCCGTCCCACCGGACCCGCGAGGCTAATGATGTGCTCAAGCTCCACCGAAGAGATGAGTCCTCGCTGCAACGCCGAGTCGGCGAGAATGACTGCGCTTTCGGTATCGAAGTCTCGAATAGTCACCAAGAGCGCAGTGAACACGTCATCAACGCTCGTCCTGATAGGTCGTGACAACTCACCACGCAGCGCATGCGAAGTGACATTGAGGGTCTTCCGCACCCGGTCGTGACGTGATGCTCGCACGTTGAGGCCGAGGTTTGGCGGCGTCCACGCGCCGTGCAGTCGAAGTGCCGAGGGCCCTGTCAGCGCTCCGCCCAATGTCACGGCTCGAGCGACTCGATTGTCTGCGTTTGGTAGGGCGTACCACCCATTGCGCAGGCGAATGATCTTTCCTGCCTTCGTGAGTTGTGTGATGTTGGCTCGCGTTTGGCCGAATGAGCCGAGTTGCGCGGTTGAAAAGACCCCGTAGTAGGTGGGTTGTGCAGTCATAGCCGATAGAGAACCCGGTCTCGGCATCGAATCGGTCGAAATCTGCTGCCTCTGTGGATGTTCCGTTGTCCACAGGGGGTGCGGTAGGGAAGGCGATGGCCAATTGAGCTTGCATTCTCGTCACCTATACCGCGCCTCGAGGCATCTACACCTCGACAGGTTGCAGGGGTGACAAAATCCCGAAGCAACCACGCGCGCGGTGCGAGGATGGAGGCATGACGAGCGAATCTGCGACTGAGCTCATGGGCGTCCTCAACGTGACGCCCGATTCCTTCTCGGACGGCGGGAGCTGCGAGGCGAGCACGCCCGAGCAACGCACGCAGCGCGCGCTCGAGGCCGCCGCCGCGATGATCGCGGCAGGCGCCACCATCATCGACGTCGGTGGCGAATCCACCCGACCCGGCGCCACCCGCGTGCCCCAAGAAGAGGAGTGCGCACGCGTGCTCCCGGTGGTCGAAGTGCTCGTTGCCCAGGGCATCCGGGTCTCGGTCGACACGATGTACGCGGCCACCGCCGCCGCCTGCCTCGACGCCAAGGGCCCAGGCGAAGTCATCATCAACGACGTCTCGGGCGGCCTCGCCGATGCCGAGATGCTGCCGGTCGCCGCGAGCCGCCAAGCCAGATTCATCCTGAGCCACTGGCGCGGCCACTCGGTCACGATGAACGACCTTGCGATTTATGACGACACCGCCGCCGAGGTACTCGCCGAACTCACCCAGATGCGTGACCGCGCCGTCGCTGCCGGCATCGCGCCTGAGTGCATCATCCTCGACCCGGGCCTCGGTTTCGCCAAAGACGGCAATGACAATTGGGCGATTCTCAAGCGACTCGATGACTTTCAGCAGCTCGGCCACGACCTTCTTATTGGCGTCAGCCGCAAGCGCTTCCTCGGGGCGCTCTTCGACCAGGATGCACCGGTCACCGATCGTGACCTCCCCACCGCGGTCATCTCGGCACTTTGCGCCGAGCGCGGCGTCTGGGGTGTGCGCGTGCACAACGTCGCAGCCAGCCGAACCGCGATGGATGTCGTGGAATCCTGGCGCGCAGGTGGGAAGGTAATGCGATGAGCGAGCTCGAACGGCGCGACCACCCGGCTGATGCCGCGATCGACTTGATGCCGACCCGGCCAGGCCCGGCCGCGCATCCGGCCCTGCCCGCACCCGAGCTCGATCGCATTACGATCGACCGCCTGCACGTGCGCGGTCGCCACGGTGTCTTCGCCCACGAGCGCGCCGAGGGCCAGGACTTCTACATCGACGCCGAAGTCTGGCTCGACACTCGTGCCGCCGCACAGTCCGATGACATCGAAGACACCCTTCATTACGGTCACCTCATGCGTGCCCTCTATCAGGTGGCGCTGCGCGAACCGGTCGACCTGCTCGAGACGCTCGCCGAGCGCCTCGCCGCCGTCACCTTCGCCTTCAATGGGCCGCAAGCCGTGCGCATCACAGTGCACAAGCCGCAGGCACCGGTGAAGCTGCGATTCAACGATGTGGCCGTTTCGGTCTTGCGCTATCGGCCTGAGGGTCCGGAGCCCGAGACTCCGCGTCGCCCGCACGCCCGCGCGGTCATTGCCCTCGGTGCGAACCTCGGCGATCGTGAGGCCGCGATCCGTGAAGCGATGGATGCGATCGAGGCGCTCGATGGCGTTTGGCCGCACCGCCGCTCGAGTATTTACGAGACTCCGGCGCTCACGACGCACGGCGTCGACGAGTCGGTGCCGGCCTACCTCAACGCCGTCATCACGTTGCACACCGATCTCGATCCGCACAAGCTTCTCGACGAACTCAATCGCATCGAGGATGCGCACGGTCGCGAGCGCGTTGAGCGCTGGGGGAGTCGCACCCTCGATCTCGATCTCATCGAACACGGTGACCTCGAGAGCGCTGATGAGCGGCTTGAGCTGCCGCATCCTCGTGCCTTCGAGCGCGCGTTCGTGCTCGCGCCGTGGGCTGAGATCGAGCCGGATGCATCCCTCACCGGGCGCGGACCGATTGCCGAACTACTCGCGAACGCCGCCGACCGGGTCGAGAGGTATCGCGCGTGAAATACACGAACCCGTTCGTGCTGGTGCTCAGCGCTATTGCCGGGGGCGCGGTCGCGGTTGCGTTCGAGACGTGGCTCATTAGTTCTGGCCAGCCGCTCTTCTTGCTCTCTCCAGTGTTCAGTGGAACCCTGCTCGCGACTGCGATCGTGACGCTCGCGATTGCCTGGCCGGTGCGTCGGTACACCGCGGCGATGCGTCGGGTGCGGGAGTTGCGGCGGCGCGAGAGTGCGCTCGACCCGGATGCTCTGGATGCGGCTGCACGTGCTGCTTCGGGAAAGCGTGTGAATCCTGAGCGGGCGGTGTTCGCGCTTGCACTCGCGAAGGCGTCAGCGTTGGGCGGTGCCGTGTTTCTTGGTGCGGCGATTGGGATCGCCGGCATGATCGTCACGCGCCCCGGCGGGTTCTTCGGAATTGAGCAGACGTTGCTCGCGGGAGGATGCGCGCTCGTCTTGTTGGTGGCGGGATTGCTTGCCGAGTTCTGGTGCGTATTGCCTCCGGAAGATGGCGATGCTGAGCAAACTTCGAACGGTGAGCGGGCCGCTGTCTAACTCTTGGTGCTGAATCGTTTTCGCACGGATGTGCTGAATCATTTGTGCACGCAGTTCGCCAAGAGAAGTTTGGTGAACTTTCGGTGAATCGCGGCCGCGTCTAATACCACGCTGATGCGTGGTTTCTGCAGGTGACGCCTGAAATCCACCTGTGAGGGCGTCATTTGTGGACGATCCAGAATGTCTGATAGACGCCCGCTTAAGTTGGATGCGCATAAAGACATCGCTGTTGAAGTCATGTACGCTGTCCAAACATAGCAACCGATGACGGTTGTTGGTGTCCAGTATTCATCTAAGTCTTGCCGGGCGCGGCGTTGGAGACGAAGACAATGGCTGTTAGATCTCGGGTGTATGAATCACTGGGCCCACGTGCCAAGAAATGGCCGGTCTTCGGTGCAATCGCAGCGCTAGTCCTTGGGGTCGGGTTCACCTCGATCGCAGCCCCGGCCGAGCCGGCGCAGGCTCAGACAACGGGGCCGAACGTGTTCGGGACAGAGTTCGACATCGACGGCACCATCGACCGGGACTGCTGCACGAGTAGGTGACATCTGAGCTGGCTTGCCCGGGAGGGCGGCCTGGAAGGATGTTGCTGTGCCCAAGCCTTACCCGAGCGAGTTCCGTGACGACGTGGTGCGCGTCGCTCAGAACCGCGAGCCTGGAGTCACGATCGAGCAGATCGCGAAAGACTTCGGTGTTCACCCGATGACGCTGCAGAAGTGGCTCCACCGCGCCAAGGTCGAAACCGGCGCTGCGCCCGGAACGACCCTCTCCGAGGCGGCCGAGCTGCGCGAAGCGCGCAAGCGGATCCGGTTGCTCGAGCAGGAGAACGAGGTGCTGCGTCGGGCGGCGGCGTATCTGTCGCAGGCGAACCTGCCGGGAAAAGGCTCTACCCGCTCGTTACGGAGCTCGCCGCCGCAGGGATCCCTGTGACGGTGACGTGTCGGGTGCTCAAGCTCTCCCGCCAGCCCTACTACCGGTGGCTGGCGGACCCCATCACCGAGAGCGAGGTGGTGGAGGCGTATCGCGCGAACGCGCTGTTCGACGCGCACAAGGATGACCCCGAGTTCGGACATCGGCTGCTCGCCGACGAGGCCCGCGATCACGGTGAGGCGATGTCGGACCGCACCGCGTGGCGGATCGCCTCAGCGAACGGCTGGTTCAGCGCGTTCGGGAAGCCCAAGCGCGGCAAGCACCGGAAGCCGGGGCCTCCCGTGCACGACGACCTCTGCGCCGTCGTAGACGAGCACGGCCGGACCCGACACGTGTTCACCGCCGACGCGCCGAACGAACTGTGGCTGACGGACATCACTGAGCACAAGACCGCCGAGGGCAAGCTCTACCTCTGCGCGATCAAGGACGGGTGGTTTCAGAGAGCCAGCGCAACACCGTGAATAAGTTCGTCCATCTTCTCACGCGGCGTGTAGAAACCGAGAGTCTTACGCGGCCGATTATTGAGCTGGACCACGACTGCCTGAATCTCTGCATCACTGACCGTATTGAAATCAGTTCCCTTGGGATAGTAATCACGAATGAGACCATTGAGGTTTTCGTTTGACCCCCGCTGCCACGGGGAATGCGGATCACAAAAGAACACCGGGCAGCCCGTCGCTACAGTGAACTCGCGATGCCTAGACATCTCTTGACCTTGATCCCAGGTCAGTGTTTGCCGGAGCCGTGCCGGTAACTGCTCGATTTGTTGGCGGAGCACATCGATCACAGTCTTCAAGACCCGCGTGCCGGGCAGACGACCGATTAAGGCGAATCTCGTTGTCCGTTCCACAAGAGTCACAAGCCCTGAGTTCCCAGGCCCAACTACCAAGTCCCCTTCCCAATGCCCAGGCACAGCACGATCAGAGACAATGGCAGGACGGTCAGATATCCGTGCTCCCTCGAGCCAGGGACGTTCCCCACGCGCAGGTAACCGCGACGCAGGTATTCTTCGATTTCGACCCGAACGTAGGGCTTTCACCACTGTCAACTCATGCCGAAGCGCGCCCTTGCCCTGCACATAGAGTGCTTGGTAGATCGTCTCGTGAGATATTTGCCGATCTGGTCTGTCAGGAAACTGCATACGCAATCTTCCCGCAACTTGCTGCGGGGAGTATTTCTCATTGAGTGCCGCAATAACAAGACCGCGGAGATCACCATGGTCAAGCTTGCCAGCACGACCTTTGCGTCTGGCTTGCATCGTACGATGATGGGCGACCCCTGAGTGATACTTGAACTCACGGGCAGGGCCGTATCCGCGCCCCGTCTCGACCCGGTGCCGTCGTATTTCCCGAGACACCGTCGACACAGCGACAGCCAAATGTACTGCAATCGCACGTAAAGACCATGCGGGCGAGCTATTGATCGCCATCTCGATGAAGGTCCTGTCGTCACGTGTGAGTCGTCGATACGCCCGAGAAGGCTGAGTTCTTTGGGTATCAGAGTCTTTCACTGGTTCGATACCGCCCCGAGCGCCCATTCGAATGATCATGCCTGCAAGCCTGGCCCACTCGACGACCGCACCGGTATTCACGTTGAAGTGTTTCGCTGTTGTTTGTGCTGACGAGCCTGAAAGTAGCATTGAATACGCGATGCGGCGTTGATCCCATGAAACTGCCATAACGACCTCCTAGAGAAGGTGTTGCGCTGGCTCTCTGAAACCGCCACGTGTTCTCCGGTCGGATCGTCGGGTACTCGATCGACTCGCGGATGAAGTCGCGACTGGCCGTTCAGGCGCTCGAGAACGCCGTCGCGATGCGCGGCGACGTCGCCGGCTGCGTGGTTCACTCAGACCGGGGATCTCAGTTCCGCAGCCGGAAGATGCTCCGCGCCCTGGCCCGTTATCGCATGGTCGGATCCATGGGTCGCATCGGCTCAAGCGGGGACAACGCGGCTATGGAATCCTTCTTCGCGCTGCTCCAGAAGAACGTCCTCAACCGCCGCACCTGGACCACTCGCGACCAGCTGCGCATCGCGATGGTCACCTGGATCGAACGGACCTACCACCGGCGTCGGCGGCAGGCGCGCCTTGGCCGTTTGACGCCCATCGAGTTCGAGACCATCATGAACACGGCCGTCGCACTGGCGGCGTGACTAAGAACTGTCACCTATCCGTGCAGCAGTCCCCCGTTCCCCTGGTGGATTCTGGTCGTGGGGCCGCTCGTGGTTGGTTGGGCGACCTACGGCATCATCGCCCTTCGTACATCGCGCAAAGAAACGCGCGAAAACCTCGATGAGCCGATTTAGCGCCTAATCGCGGCCGCTGCGTCTTCGAACGGCCGCCTAATCGCGGCCATAGATATCCCGGCTGTACACCTTCTCCGCCGCATCCTCGAGCTCGGCGCTCATGCGGTTGGCGATGATGACGTCGGCGCGCGAGATGAACGCATCCCGATCATCCACGAGCTCAATGCCCGGGAAATCTTCGGCGCGCGCACTCGGCTCAAACAGGATGATCTCAGTGCCGGCCGCGGCCAGGTGGTTCATGATCACCTGAATCG
Source organism: Gulosibacter macacae (assembly GCF_003865375.1). Taxonomy (GTDB): domain Bacteria; phylum Actinomycetota; class Actinomycetes; order Actinomycetales; family Microbacteriaceae; genus Gulosibacter; species Gulosibacter macacae. Next base: position 26,804 of record NZ_RQVS01000002.1, read on the forward strand.
ACGATGAGCGGAAGTTATCCGAACCCGACTTCATCGCGAGCCGGTACACACCAACGACGCGTGGCTTCTTCGCGAGAATATCCTTCGCGATGAAGTCCATGCGCACATCGTTCGACTCGACAATCGCGCTGATCAGCGTCTGCGGCACGCCGTCGTAGTTCGCCAGCAGCTGCTTCGTGTCCTTCGGCAGGCAGTAGCCGCCGTAGCCGAAGCTCGGATTGTTGTAGTGCTGGCCGATGCGCGGATCGAGCGAGACCCCGTTGACGATTGACGCCGCATCCAGCCCGTGCTGCGCCGCAAAGGTGTCGAGCTCATTGAAGTAGGCCACGCGCATCGCGAGATACGTGTTCGAAAAGAGCTTGATGGCCTCGGCCTCGACGGTACCGGTCACGAGCACGGTCGGGTCCGCATCCAAGGATGCTTCGGCAAGTAACCCCGCAAACTCGCGCGACTTCGCCTCGTCACCGGCGACGATGATGCGGCTCGGGTGCAGATTGTCGTAGAGCGCGCGACCCTCGCGCAAGAACTCGGGGCTAAACAGGATCGTGAGCTGCGGGAACCGCTCAGCCATGCGCTGCGTGAAGCCCACCGGCACGGTCGACTTAATCACCGCGACGGTCGAAGGCGACAGCCGCGCAATGCTCGCGAGCACCGACTCGACACTGCGGGTGTCGAAGTATCCCGAGTCAGTGTTGTAGTCGGTCGGCGTCGCGATGATCGCGTAGTCAGCGCCCTCAAGTCCCTCCTTCGCGTCGGTCGTCGCGGTGAGGTCAAGCGGCTTGGATGCGAGGTAGTCGATGAGCTCGGAATCAACCAGTGGCGAGATGCGCGCGTTCACCGCGGCGACGCGCTCGGCGTTGAGGTCGACGGCCTTGACCGTGTGCCGCTCGCTGAGGAGCACCGCACTTGCGAGACCGACGTAACCAAGACCAAAGACCGCAATGTTCACAAGAGCCCGTTTTCGCTTGAGGGGTGGATTCGAGCATCCTAGGTGACGCGAACAACCGGCAGGGCGGCGGCTCACCAGGGGCTTCGCGATCGTCGCTTGCTAAACTGTGCGCGAACAGTAGGGCGACCAGGGAGTGCCATGAATCAGTTCGACCACCCGAACATCCAGTGGCATCGGGTTTCGCCAAAGTTTGTGATGCGCGAGGTCGTGACGATCATCATCGGCGTGCTCGTGTGGGCGGCCATTGCGGTTGCGCTCTCATTTATCCCGGGGATGTGGTGGCTCATGGGCGCGATTCCGGCGCTGCTCACGGCGATCCCGCTTACCTACGTGGTGCAACGCACGCGCGCGATTGGCTATGCCCTGCGCCAGGACGATCTGCTCTTTCGCCGCGGCCTCTTCTTCAGCCGCTTGGTCGCGGTGCCCTACGGTCGCCTGCAGATGATTGACGTGCGTCGTGGCCCAATTGACCGGATGCTCGGACTCTCGGCCCTGCGGACCATGACCGCCGCTCCCATGTCGCAGGTGCTCGTTCCCGGGTTGCCGGAAGCTGAGGCGGAGCAGTTGCGTGACCACCTCATCCGTGTTGCTGAGACTCGACGGGCCGGACTCTAATGGCGCAACCACCGCAACAGCCGTTTCAAGGGCGTGGGTTGACGCCCGGATGGCCGCCGAAGCCCGCGCACACGCCGCCGCCGGGGCAGATGCCTCCGGGTGGTCCCGTGCCGCCGCCGCCCGGGCCGGGGCAAGAGCCTCCGAGCCAGCCGCAGGAGCTGCAGCCTGGCTACCAGTCACCCTCTGGTCAGCAGTCGCCGGGGCAACAACCGTTTCCAGGCCAGCAACCGTCACCTGGCTACCAGCAACACCCCGGGCAGCAACACTCGGGTCAGCCGTCCCCGGGCCAGCAACAGTTCCCCGGGCAACAACCGCCGCCCGGGTACCAGCCGCGGCCAGCGCAACAGCAGCCCGCTCAGCAACGCCAGCCTGGACGCCACGGCCCGGTCTCGTCACTCGCCGACGGCGAATGGCACCGGCTCAGCCCAATGACGCCGTGGTCGACGGCCATCCCGATTCTCATCGCCATCATCGGAACCACGCTGGCAATCGGCGCGCCGATGATTCTCGCCGCGCTCCTCGCAGAACCGTTCGACTCACGCGGCCGCGCATCGCTCGGGGCGCCGGTGATTGTGATCGTCGGCATGCTCCTCGTCGCGGTGCTCGCTGCTGGCTGGCCGTTCCTGAGTTATCGGTTCGCCACGTTCCGACTCGGCGACGACATCTTTGAGATGCGTCAGGGCGTGCTGTTCAAGCAGCATCGCCAGGTGCGCCTCGACCGCCTGCAATCGGTCAACCTGAACCGGCCCATCGGCGCACGATTCTTCGGACTCACCCAACTTGAGACCGCCGGCGCTGGCGCCGATAGCGACATCAAGCTGATGTACATCAAGCGAGACGACGCCGAGGCACTGCGCGCTGAGATCTTGCGCCGTGCATCCGGTGCTCGACAGGCGCGCGTGCAGGCAGGTGCGCAATCGCTGCCGAGTGCGTCGCCGATGCATCCGAGCGCCACGGTGCCGACGGCGCACCCGGGCGGGATGCCGGCCCCCCAACATGCACCCGGGCCGCAACCGGCCGCCGCACCGCAACGGCCGCGCCGAGTGCTGGCTGACTTCATCGATGCCGCGATCCTCGATATCTCTGACATCAACGATGGCCCGCAGATGCCCGAGCATGCGGTGGTACGCGTTGCCCCGGCCCGAATTGTCGGATCGACCGCGCTCACGCTCGGCCTCGTGCTCGGCATCATCATGCTCGTCATGGGCGCGACCTGGGCAATTATCGCGGCTGTGCAAGCCTCAGTCGCACCGGATGCCCGCATTGAAACGGATCTCGTCTTCGGCTGGACCATGGGCCTCACCCTGCTCATGACCGCGATCGCCGGGTTTTTCGGGATGCTCGGTTCGCTGCTTTCGACGCTGCAGTACACGATCGCTGGCACACAGGATGGCCTGCGCATTGGCAAGGGTGTACTCAACAAGACGAGCGACACCGTGGCGCCGGGCCGTATCCATGCCGTGCAAATCAACCAGTCGATTCTGTGGCGACCGTTCAAGTGGTACTCGGTCACCGTGAGCCGAGCCGACCTGCAGATGCCGACCAACACGAGCAACAACGGCGAGAACTCCAACGCCTTGTCTCGGCAGACGCTCCTGCCGGTGGGCACACTGACCGATGTGCAACGCGTGCTCGCGCTTGCCCTGCCGATGCACCAAAGTGCGGTGACGCCGAATCTCATTGAAGCGGGCATGGCTTCGGGACGTCGTCCCGAGTTTGTGGCAGCACCGGGCCGCGCGTGGTGGCTCAAGCCGCTCGCCTTCCGCCGCCTCGGCTACGCGATCGACCGCGGGGTCATGTATCTGCGCAGCGGTTGGCTCATTCGTCGGCTCGCGATCATTCCGGGCGAGCGGATGCAGGGGGTCACGATGACGACCGGTCCGCTGCGTCGTGCCGCGCGCGTGGTGACGCTGGGGCCCGACATCGTGCAGGGGCAGGTATCGCATCGACTTCCGCTCGTGGATGCTGAGGGTGCGATCGAGTTGCATGATCGCGTCGAACAATTGGCGATTGCGGCGGCGCAGGCCGACACCTCGCACCGGTGGCGCGAGGCGCAAGCCCGGCTCACGGTCAACTCGGCGCGCATGCAGGTGGATGACGCGCGCAGTCGCGGCGAGCAGCCTGATCCGCGCGCGCTGTGGGTGTTGCGCGCCGAGGAAGAGTGGATGCGGTCGCAGCAGGGTCAGTCGGCGCAGCCAGGTCAGCCGGGTCAGCCGGGTCAGCCGGCTCCGCAGGGCGGGCAAGCCCCGCAGCCGCCGCAAGCAACTCCACCGGTGGACCAACAGTGAGCGCCGCACAGCGCGACGGTCGCCTCGGCGTCGGCGTCGTCGGGGATGATCCCTTCGGTCCGGTGTTTGCGGCCGGGCTCGCCGGAGCCGGACACGCGCTGATCGGCATTGCTGTCTCCGAGGGCCTCGCCGCAGACCGTGCTGAGGCGATGTTGCCATTTTCACAGCGGCTTTCGGCCGAGCAAGTTATTGAGCGCAGTGAACTCGTGGTGCTTGCCGAGCCGGCAGATCGACTTGAGCAACGCATCCGCGAACTTACCGAGGCGCGCATGTGGGTACCGGGCCAACTCGTCGTGCACCACTGCGCTGAATTTGGTACGGCACTACTCGGCCCGGCGCTCGACCAGGGCGTGATTCCGCTCGCGATTCATCCGGCCATTGACGTGACCGGAACCTCGATCGACCTCGTGCGCTTGCGCGAGGGCTGGTGCGGAGTGACCGCACCGCGACCGGTGCTGCCGATTGCGCAGGCGCTCGTCGTTGAGCTCGGTGCTGAGCCGGTCGTGATCGCCGAACAAGATCGCGCGACCTATGCCGAGGCGATTGATACCGCTACCTCGTTCACGCGTTCGATCGTGCAGCAGGTCACGGCGTTGCTCGCAGGCATTGGCGTCGACCAGCCCGGATTCGTGCTCTCGAGCCTCGTGCGCTCTGCCGCGGACAATGCCCTCGCGGAGGCGCAGCCGACGCCGCCGCCGCTCGAGCCGCCGCCGGTGTGACGAGTGGAACTGCGTACGTGCCATTTGGAACTTAAAGTGTGCCTGTAGGAAGCCGGTCGCGTGGGCTATCAGGAGTTTCGCGCGAGGCATCGCCCTCATCCTCCGTGACTGGGTTCCGTTCGGCACGCCGACGGTTCCGTTCGGCACGATTAGGCACGTGGTCGGAGATGCCATCCTGCCGCAACTGCCGCGAGCACCTGCGCCAAGCACGCATCCCACCGGTAGATCACGTCTTCATAGGTGAACCGCAGAAAGGTGTACCCGCTGAGGGTGAGGTGTCGATCTTTGCTGACATCGCGATTCATCGCATCGCGCGTTGAGTGAAACTCGAATCCATCAATTTCGACGACCAGCCACTCACCAATGAGCAGGTCGCGAGACCAGCCCGCAAGATCCACCTGTGCGCGCACGGGCAAACCCGCCGCGAGCAGGCGAAGTCGCACAATCGTTTCGAGCCCTGAATCGGCACCTGGCTGCACCTGGGCGAGCAACTCGTTGATTGGGGGCGGGGCTTGAGCCGCCTGCACGCGAAATGTTTCGAGATCGAGAACTTTCTTTTTCATCGCGGACTCAATAGCGGCAATCGCATCTTCGTTCGAGATACAACGGCTGGCTGTTACGAGTGCCGTGGGGATGGGATCAATCGCACCTTCGATGCGGTTGAGCCACTTGCCTGGCAACACGTGCACGGTGTCGCTGGCTCGACCGAAACGTGCTCGTACGACACTGTCTGGCCAAAGCGTCGCCTGCTTCTTGGTAAGCCGAAAGTGTCGACCGTGCACACCATGTGGAACCCAGAGTTTGTGCGCAGAGAGTGCATTCACGCAGGAAAGCGATCCGCCCGCCAGAGCTGCCACACCCGCATCAGTGGGTGTAGAGCCAGCCGCAATGTAGTAGCCGCGGCGAACACATTCGAGCTGATCGGTGGCAAGGGCGCTGGCGATCTGTCGCTTGGACCATCCGTGTTGGAGTAGGCCCGCGGTGGTAAGGACTCCGTGATTACGTTGCAACAGTGCGTTGAGCGGCGTTGTCATGCGGGCAGGATGCACGATCGCGCGGACAACACAGTGTGATGAGGGCGGGCTTGTGGATCAATTGGTTTCCACAGGTGGTGCGGTAGGTGTGCCAAGTGGAACATTCGCGGTTCCGAATGGATCGCGCCATCGCGCACAGGATCTTCAACGGGATGCGTGACCAGGGGTTTCCTGCGCGGTGGTGTGAATGCTGGTTCCAAAAGGCACGCTTTCAGTTCCATTTGGCACGCGCGCGGTTCCACATGGCACGCGGCACGATACGCTCATCCGGTGCGCATCCTCACCACTGTCAACGAGACTCGCGCAGCGCTCGCGGACCGCGGCCGTATCGCGCTCGTGCCCACGATGGGCGCCCTGCACGACGGCCACCTCTCGCTCGTGCGCCTGGCCAAACAGCACGCCGACACCGTCATCGTGTCGGTATTCGTGAACCCGCTGCAATTCGGGCCCAACGAAGACTTCGACCGTTACCCGCGTCCCTTCGACGACGATGTCAAGCTCCTCGAACAAGAGGGCGTCGACTTCTGCTTTAACCCCACGACCGAACAGATGTATCCCACCTGGCCGAGCACCACGATCGTGTCAGCAGGTGAAGCGGGCCGCATCCTCGAGGGCGAGTTTCGCCCCTCGCACTTCGACGGCGTGCTCACGATCGTCGCCAAGCTCTTCCTCATCACAGCACCCGACTTCGCGGTCTTTGGCGAAAAGGATGCGCAGCAGCTTGCGCTCATCCGCCGCATGACCCGCGACCTCAATATCCCGGTTGAGATCGTCGGCGCTCCCATCGTGCGAGAGCCCGACGGCCTCGCCCGCTCGAGCCGGAATCGCTATCTCGAAGGCGAGACGCGCGAGCGCGCCACCGTGCTCAACCGCGCACTCGAAGCGGTTGAAGCCAACGCCCACGAAGGTGCTCAAGCAGCGCTCGCCGCTGGCCGCAAGGTGTACGAAGCCGACGAGGCGACTATCGTTGACTATTTGGTGCTCGTCGATGCCGCGACGTTCGCGCCGGTCGACGACGCCTTCACGGGCGATGCGATCGCGCTCACGGCGGCACGCCTCGGCACCACGAGACTTATCGACAATCGACCCGTGCGGGTCGGCGGCAACGAGAACTAAAGGAGCAGGCACATGGCCACCGAGCAGCCTGTTGGCGCAGCGCAGACCGAACTCACCGAAGCAGAGGCCTCAGAGCAGCAGCAGGTGCGTCGCGAGAAGCGCGACCGGATGCTCGCAGAGGGCCACGCTCCCTACCCCCTCGACGTGCCGATCACCACCACGATCGCTGAGGTCGTCGCCGACAACCAGGGCCTCGAGGCCGACACCCAGACCGGCAAGATCGTCGGGCTCGCGGGTCGCGTGGTGCACCTGCGCAATACCGGCAAGCTCTGCTTCGCGGCGATTCAGGCGGGCGACGGCTCGCGCATCCAGGTGATGGTGTCGCTCGCGGGCGTCGGCGAGCAGTCGCTCGCGAAGTGGAAGGAATTCGTCGACCTCGGTGACCAGATCTTCGTGCACGGCGAGGTCATTACCTCGCGCCGCGGCGAGCTGTCGGCGATGGTTGACGAGTGGCGGATGGCGTCGAAGGCGCTGCGCCCGCTACCGAACCTGCACAGCGAACTCAGCGAAGAAACTCGCGTGCGCCAGCGCTACCTCGACCTCATCGCCCGCCCCGCCGCCCGCGAAATGGTACTCACTCGGGCGAAGACGAACGCCTCGATGCGCGCGACCTTCGCCGCCCACGGCTTTGTCGAGGTGGAGACACCAATGCTTCAGACGCTGCACGGTGGCGCCGCTGCACGCCCGTTCATCACGCATTCGAATGCCTTCGACACCGAGCTCTACCTGCGCATTGCTCCCGAGCTTTACCTCAAGCGGGCACTCGTTGGTGGTCTCGAGCGTGTCTTTGAGATCAACCGCAACTTCCGCAACGAGGGCGCCGACTCAACGCACTCGCCCGAGTTCGCGATGCTCGAGTCGTATATGGCGTACGGCGACTACAACACGATCGCAGACCTCACGCAGGAGCTCGTGCAGAACGCGGCGAAGGCCGTCTCGAAGGACGGTAGCGCCGTTGTCACCTGGCACGACGGCACCGAGTTCGATCTCGGCGGCGAGTGGCCGCGCATCTCGATGTACGAGTCGCTCTCGGAGGCCGCCGGCATCACCATCACCCCCGAGACCTCGGTTGCTGACCTCAAGGCGCTCGCCGATCGCGAGGGCGTCGAGGTACACCTGCCGAACCACGGCAAGCTCATCGAAGAGCTCTGGGAACACTTCGTGAAGGACTCACTCGTCGGCCCGACGTTCGTGATGGACTTCCCCGTCGAAACCTCGCCGCTCACGGCCGCGCACCGCACCAAGCCCGGATGCGTTGAAAAGTGGGACCTCTACGTGCGCGGCTTCGAGCTTGCCACTGGATATTCGGAGCTCATCGACCCGGTCGACCAGCGCGAGCGCTTCGTCGAGCAGGCTCGCGAGGGCGCGCGCGGTGATGTCGAAGCTATGCGCGTGGATGAGGAATTCCTCACCGCACTCGAACATGGCATGCCGCCGGCAGGTGGTATGGGCATGGGCGTCGACCGCCTGCTGATGGCGCTGACGGGGCTCGGCATCCGCGAAACGGTGCTTTTCCCGCTCGTCAAGTAGGCCGCGCGTCACCTCACACCCACGCAGCCACACCCGTGACCTCCGCGCCGCGGCCGCGTACACTGGACTGATCATGATTGAAGACTGGTGGCTCAACGCGCTGTGGTCGATTACCCCGACCATCATCATTGGTGCGCTGTTCGGCCTCATCCTGTACGGCGCCATCAACGCTGACCGCAAGACCCGCCGTGACCGCGCGCGCGTCGAGCGCGAAGAGCGCGAGGCCTTCGCGAAAAAGCGCGACGCCGAGGCGTAAGCGCGCGCACTGCCATACTGTGCGCATCCATTTCTGAGCGTCGTTCGGCGAAGCCACAGCAACCCCTGAAATTCGCGTTTTACCGTGGTGAACACGCGAATAAAGGGGGATGAGTATGCGCGCACCGATCACGGTCGTCGCAGTGCTCATCCTGCTCGCAAGTCTTACCGCCTGCTCGCCGACAGGTCCCTCGCCGAGCGCGAACCCGAGCGTGTTCGAGATCGCGATGAGCGAGTTGCGGCAGACGTCCGGGGTGAGCGAGGCCAACCTCGAGGTGGTCGAATCGCGCCACTACGTGGCGCTCGACGTGTTGCTCAACGGCGATGTGTCGCCCGAAGACCTTGAGAAGATCGGCGCGCTCGTCGTGCGATTCACCTCGCTTGCCGATGACGGCGGCTATGAATCGGCGGCACCACAACTCACGCTTGAGAAGTCGAACTACTCCTATTTCGCAGGCGTCAGCGATGACCAGCTCACCAGCCAGCTGAACTACTGGCTCGCGCTCGTGCGCACCGGCGCCGAGGCTGTCTCGGTGCGGAGCTACCAGCCCACTGCGGTCGCCGCCTACTCCGGCGTGAGCGCCACCACGACGGCCGATCCGTCACGCTATGTGCTGCTCGACCTGCCGAATGGGCTCAATCGCGAAGATCGCGGTGAGCTCATCGGTGCCCTCGCGAACGTGCCCGACCCGGGCGCTGCCGCCGGGCAGTGGGATGTGCTCGATCTCGCGACGAGCACGAAGGCCGAATACGTCGGGCCGAACTTCCCCGAGCGCGACCGGATGCGCGCCGACGCCGACACTGCCGACCTCTTTGCGCAAGTGCCAGGCCTCGCGAGCATCGAGGTTCGCCGAGATGACTCGGCGACGACTCCGCTCCTCGTGCAGATTGTTGTGTTCGACGACGCCATGGACAGCCTCGAAACCGCCAAGGCCGAGGATGCATTCGCGAAGACAGATGCGTACGGCCAGCTTCACGAGTTGTTGCGCCTGCTCGAATCACGCACTGCAGATCCGTACGGGGTCGATCTCCTCTCGAGCCCGCTCACCGATGGCGGCAACTTCCACCTCTGGTTCGACGTGCACGGATGCGAGTTCAACTCGGACACGCAGTGGCCGCGCCTGAGCAACGAGCTCGGCGCCACCTGGATCAGCGTGCTCAACCCCGATCGGCGTGGCGGTGCCACAAATAGCGAGCACTGCACGGTCAATGGCGAGCACCCGCCGCGGCCCTAACCGCATCCATTTCGCCTGAAAAATCGCGCTCGGCGAACCCGCTCGCCCGAAGGTCACGCCGACGGCGAACAGATGGCCTGATGCGGGGGTTGCGCCGTTACTCTCGAAGACACCTGGCCACCACTGTGCCGAGTGCAGTGGCTGCTAGAGCCCGAAGGAGATGCCATGTTCGAACGTTTTACCGACCGAGCTCGTCGCGTGATCGTCCTCGCCCAGGAAGAGGCGAAGATGCTCAACCACAACTACATCGGCACCGAGCACCTGCTGCTCGGGCTCATCCACGAGGGTGACGGCGTCGCCGCAAAGGCGCTTGAGTCGCTCGGTATTTCGCTTGAGGCCGTGCGCGAGCAGGTCGAAGACATCATTGGCAAGGGCCAGCAGAAGCCGAACGGCCACATCCCGTTCACACCACGCGCCAAGAAGGTGCTCGAGCTGTCGCTGCGCGAGGCCCTGCAGCTCGGCCACAACTACATCGGAACCGAGCACATCCTGCTCGGCCTCATTCGCGAGGGCGAGGGCGTCGCTGCCCAGGTGCTAGTGAAGCTTGGTGCCGACCTCAACTCGGTGCGTCAGCAGGTCATTCAGCTTGTCGCTGGCTACCAGGGCAAGGAACCGGTCGCCGCCGGTGCTGAGCAGGGTGCCGCGAACGCGCCGCAGGGCTCGGCGGTGCTCGACCAGTTCGGCGAGAACCTCTCGCAGCTTGCCCGTGACGGCAAGCTCGACCCGGTGATCGGGCGCGAGAAGGAGATCGAGCGGGTCATGCAGATCCTCTCGCGTCGCACCAAGAACAACCCCGTGCTGATTGGTGAGCCGGGCGTCGGTAAGACCGCGGTCGTTGAGGGCCTTGCCCAGGCGATCGTTGCGGGTGAAGTGCCCGAGACGCTCAAGGACAAACAGGTCTACGCACTCGACCTCGGCTCGCTTATCGCCGGTTCGCGCTACCGCGGTGACTTCGAAGAGCGCCTGAAGAAGGTCACCAAGGAGATCAAGTCGCGGGGCGACATCATCGTGTTCATCGACGAGATTCACACCCTCGTTGGTGCCGGTGCTGCCGAAGGTGCCATCGACGCCGCGAACATCCTCAAGCCGATGCTTGCGCGCGGCGAGATGCAGACGATCGGTGCGACGACGCTCGACGAGTACAAGAAGCACTTTGAGAAGGATGCTGCGCTCGAGCGCCGCTTCCAGTCGATCATCGTGGATGAGCCGTCGGTCGCGCACTCGATCAACATCCTCAAGGGCCTGCGCGACAAGTACGAGGCGTTCCACAAGGTGACGATCACCGACGACGCCGTCGTCGCCGCCGTCAACCTTGCCGACCGCTACGTCTCAGACCGTCAGCTGCCCGACAAGGCAATTGACCTCATCGACGAAGCTGGCGCACGTCTGCGCCTGTCAGTGCTCTCGTCGCCGCCGGAACTGCGCGAGCTTGACGAGAAGATCGCCAAGGTGCGCACCGAGAAGGAAGAGGCCATCGACCTGCAGGACTTCGAGGGCGCCGCGAAGCTTCGCGACGACGAGAAGCAGCTGCTCGGTGAGCGTCTGCGCCTCGAGAAGCAGTGGAAGGCTGGCGACGTCAAGGCCGTGGGCACCGTGGATGCGGGGCTCATTGCCGAGGTGCTCGCGGCGGCCACGGGCATCCCGGTCTACAAGCTCACTGAAGAAGAGACTGCGCGACTGGTGTTCATGGAAGACGCGCTGCACGAGCGCGTCATCGGCCAGCACGAGGCGATCAAGGCGCTCTCGCGCACCATTCGCCGTACCCGTGCCGGCCTCAAGGACCCGAACCGTCCCTCGGGCTCGTTCATCTTCGCCGGTCCTACCGGTGTGGGTAAGACCGAGCTCGCGAAGGCGCTCGCGGAGTTCCTCTTTGACGACGAATCGGCGCTGATCACCCTCGACATGTCGGAGTTCGGTGAGAAGCACACGGTGTCGCGCCTGTTCGGTGCCCCTCCTGGATTCGTGGGCTTCGAAGAGGGCGGCCAGCTCACTGAGAAGGTGCGCCGCAAGCCGTTCTCGGTGGTGCTCTTCGACGAGATCGAGAAGGCGCACCCCGACATCTTCAACTCGCTGTTGCAGATTCTTGAAGAGGGTCGTCTCACCGACGGCCAGGGTCGCGTGATCGACTTCAAGAACACCGTCATCATCATGACGACGAACCTCGGTACGAAGGACATCTCGGGTGGCCCGGTTGGCTTCCAGATCGAAGGCAACACCGAAACGAGCTACGAGCGGATGAAGGCGAAGGTCAACGAAGAGCTGAAGAAGCACTTCAAGCCTGAGTTCCTCAACCGTGTTGACGACACCATCGTCTTCCCGCAGCTCTCGCCGAACGAGCTACTCGAGATCGTCGATCTGTTCACGAAGCGTCTGGCCGAGCGGATGCTCGACCGTGATATGACCGTGGAACTCTCGACGGCCGCGAAGCAGCAGCTCATCAAGGTGGGTTACGACCCGGCCCTCGGTGCGCGTCCGCTGCGTCGCGCGATGCAGCACGAGATCGAGGACCAGCTCTCGGAGCAGATCCTGCGGGGCGAGTTGCGAGGTGGCGACCACGTGTCGGTCGACTTCACCGAAGGCGAGTTCAAGTTCGACGTGCGCCGCCCTGAGCGGGTGGGTGCAGCATCGGGCATTGTCGGTGCCGCGAGCGGTGACGTTGGCGCCGCTGGTATCGCGGATGCTGGTGCGTCGATGGCGGACCGCGGCTAGCTCGCAGATCTAGTTCACTAACGAGGAAGGCCTCTGCTTCGGCAGGGGCCTTCCTCCGTCTGGCCGGCAACTCCTCAATCAGCGAAGTGCGTCCAGAGTCTCCCTTGCGAGTGACGTGACCCGAGATAGCGGACAGTTCTCGCGCCGTGAGGGATGTAGCATCCGACCCCCAATCGCTAGCGTTGAGCGATCGCAGACGAAGGAGGGGCCAAGTGGCCGCTCTTGAGATTATCGATGGCGATCTCGCCGCCGCGGCGGGCGCATTTGCTGCTGGCGCGAGCGAGGCCGGCAACGGCAAGGTCACGGTAGTACCTGGCGAAGTGGCCACCGCAATGCCCGGTGGTACCGCCATTGCCGCGGCCGGAAGCGCTGCCACCGCGTTAGATGACTCTGTGGCGTCACACATCGAGCAACTCAACGATGCCGAATCGGACACCTTGCTGTAGCGGACGCACTCAGCAACGTCGACGAAGACCGTGCGAATAACTTCAGCAGTGCCAGTGGCGCACTACCCGGCTACAGGATGCGCTGAGACGGTGGTTTGGAGTGACCTCATCGGGTGGCGCGCCGCGCCACTTCACGACGCCTATGACGACCCCTCATACCGCCAGGGTGTACGAGAACGTTGGCGAAGGGCTCTACCCCGCCGAACAGGCGCTTGCCTCACAGGGCGCTAGCGCTGCTGCGGTACGCGGCGCGTTGCGCACCGCTCGGGCCGAAGCCGACCGGCTCGAGGCCCTCTGTGTCGACCTCATGCGTGCCACCTCAATCGCTGACGATGGTGTTGCCGAAGTTGAACAAGGTGTCGAGCATGCCGAAGCATTTGCGGGCCTCCACCGGCTCGACCTCGACTCCAACGGTTCGGTCTCGCTGAGTGCAGCGATACTCGCGGATACTCTCGGCGAACTCGAGCAATTGCAACGAGGGGCCCAGACCAGGGTTTACTCCATCCACTCCATTGCGGGCTCTTACGCACCCGGCGATTGGGAAGCGAACCCGACCACGAATTACGATCACTACCAGTACGGTATCGACGCGCTGAACTACATCGATCCGTTCAAGCACACGCCACGAGAGGATGCTGCCTATGAGCAGCACCACTTCGACCCGAATATTGTGGCCGACTGGGGATTTGTGCAGTGGCAGAACGAGGTCGACAACCACATCCGTGTCGCTGAGGGGCCGGACACCAACGAACCAGTGCTGGCCGCACTCTACGAGGAGACGAGCAATGACTAGGGCTGGTCTCGCCATCGTGTCAATGGTCGCGGCACTGCTACTCAGCGGTTGCGCGTTCCGGGCCAGCCCAACCGCATCCACCGAGGAGACTCAAGTGCAATTCACCGTCGCCGATGTTCGTGCCCGTTCGATCGAGCTCTCCGAGCAGGTGCTCGCGCTCGTACCCAGCGAGCAGCAAGATCCCGCCGCGATGGATCTGCCCGCGCCAAGCGAGGTGGCGAGCACACTCATCAGCTGTGCCGACGAACCGGGTCTCTACTGGTATCCCGGTGGTGGGGCAGTCGCGCTTGTTGCGGACGCCGACGTCGAGGCGGTCGCCGAAGCGTTACTTGACCGACTCGTCACCGAGACGGGCTGGCCGATGCTTCAGAACTACCAGGGCGGCGATCTCGACTATGTGCAAACACCGGATGGCTACAGCATCACGGCCATCGGCGTGCGGGCGAATAAGGGTAAACCTCCGCGCGTCGGTGTTTCGGTGTCGACCCCCTGAGTGCCTGCGCCCGCAGGTGACCCGAACGCCTTGAAGAAGTACTGAACTTCGCCGCATCCGGCCGCGGGCGTATGGTTGGCGGGTGGCACGCGCACAGTCGAATCAGGATGATGCGGCACCGCTCTGGCAGGTGCTGCTCATCGCCTTCCTGCCTACCTTCATTTACTCGATCGGGCAGGGCGCGATCATCCCGGTCATTTCGGCCGTTGCCACCGACCTTGGTGCTTCGACCGCGTTCGCTGGCTTTATTGCAGGTTCGCTCCTTATCGGTCAGGCGCTCGGCAACCTGCCCGCATCGAGCGTCGTGAGTCGATTTGGTGAGCGGCGCGCGATGATCCTCGCGGCGATGGCCACCATTATCGGTGCGCTCATCTCGGCGAACGCAACGACGGCCTGGATGCTCATGATCGGCGTGCTCTTGCAAGGCCTCATGACCGCGACCTTCGCGCTCGCCCGCCAGGCATTCCTCACGACCTACGTGCCGCGTCGCGTGCGCGCGCGAGCGATGTCATCACTCGGCGGCGTCTTCCGCTCGGGCATGTTTGTTGGCCCGTTCCTTGCGGCCTGGCTCATCGGCCTCACCGGCACACCGCAAGCCAACTTTTGGGCATTCATCGCCTGTTCGATCCTCGTGGTGATTTCGCTTCTCGTGCTGCCCGACATCGAGAAGTTCGCCCGACCCGGCCAGCCGTCCGTAGCAAACACCGCCGCGAAGCCTGAGGGCCTGTGGCGCACCATCGTCGACCGCCGTGATGTGCTCGTGCGACTCGGGCTCGCCGCGGGCGCCATGATGGCCTTGCGGGCTGCGCGTCAGGTGCTATTGCCGCTGTGGGGTATCTCAATTGGCATGGATGCGGCGACCGTCTCGATCGTCATGGGTATCGGCGGTGCCATCGACTTCGCGCTCTTTTTCACGAGCGGTTGGATCATGGACAAGTTCGGTCGCGCCGCGAGTGCCGTGCCAGCTATGGTCGGCATGGGTGTTGGCTTTGGTGCGCTCGCCT
The DNA here is from genome assembly GCF_003865375.1 of Gulosibacter macacae. GTDB lineage: Bacteria > Actinomycetota > Actinomycetes > Actinomycetales > Microbacteriaceae > Gulosibacter > Gulosibacter macacae. The sequence goes on from NZ_RQVS01000002.1 coordinate 41,990, forward strand.
TTGTGCACGGTGCCCCCGAGGCGCAGTGGTGGTTCACCGCGATCACCTGGTTTGTTGCGGTCGCCAATGGCGTGGGTTCGGGCATCGTGATGACCCTCGGTGCTGATCTTGCCAACCCGGTGCAACCGGCACCCTTCCTCGGTGCCTGGCGCACGATCACCGATGCCTCCAGTGCGACCGTCCCGTTCATCGTCTCAGGGCTTGTCGCCCTTGCGGGCCTGCCCTTTGCGGCAGGGGCCTTTGGTGTGATCGGGCTCCTCGGGGCGTTCGTGATGTGGCGCTATATCCCGATATATGTGCCAAAGCCTCCGCATACCGGCCCGATTCAGCTTGGTGGCGAATAGACAGGATGCCGTTCTGGTCGCGCGGCAAAAGCCACTGCCAAATAGCTGAGCGAACACTGGGAAATTCTGAGGCTTGTGCCTCGGCGCACCGCGAAGATTGAGGGGGGAAGACCCATCCCGGCCGGTCGTTTGACCGAGTCACCATCCGCCGTCGACCGCACGGCCGACGGCCGTAGTCAGGAGCGCGATCCGCTATGACCACTTCACCCTTCGATACAGTCACTGTGCTGGGCACTGGCGTGCTTGGCTCGCAGATCATTTTTCAAACGGCTTACTGCGGCATCCCGGTTGTCGCCTACGACATTAGTGATGAGGCACTCGACCGACTTCCCGAGCGCTGGGAACAACTCAAGACTTACTACCGCCGCGACCTGCAGGCCACCGACGAGCAGCTTGATGCCGCGGTTGCCCGCATCAGCGCCACGAGTGATCTCGCCGAGGCTGTCGCCAGCGCCGACCTCGTCATCGAAGCGGTTCCCGAGACCATCGCCATCAAGAAGTCGACATACGAGGCGCTCTCGAAGGTAGCTCCCGAGCACACGGTCTTCGCGACGAATTCATCGACGCTGCTCCTCAGCGACATGGTTGACGCCGTCGACCGCCCAGACAAGTTTGTGGCGCTCCACTTTGCGAACAACATCTGGGTGCAAAACACCGCCGAGATCATGCGGCACGAGGGCACCGCCGACGAGGTGTTCGAACAGCTCGTGCAGTTCGCCGAAGCGATCGGCATGGTCCCGATTCGGGTGCTCAAGGAACAGCCCGGTTACGTCCTGAACTCACTGCTGGTGCCGTTCCTCAACGCCGCCGCTGCACTGCTTGTCAAAGGCGTCGCCGATGCTCCGACGATCGACCTCACCTGGCGGCGCGCGACCGGCGCGCCAAAGGGCCCATTCGAGATCTACGACATCATCGGTATGGTGACGCCGTACAACCTCGCGATGGCGCGCGCGGCAGAGAGCCCCGAATCCGCGGCATTCGCACAGTTCCTCAAGACCAACTTCATCGACCAGGGCAAACTTGGCCGGGCCAGTGGTGAGGGCTTCTACAAGTACGACGCCGAGGGCAACCGCCTCGACTAGCTAACACGCAGGCGGCCGGGTGGAGTAAGGAGCTTCCTCCTCATCCACCCGGCCGCCTGTGGCATCTGCCCAACCGAGTCAGAGCACGCGCTCGAGGAACTCCGAAGCCCGGTCGATCATCTCTTCGCCGGTGCGGATCTTGCCCGCCGAAGTGAACAGCCCGTGCGCGTGGTGCGGCAGGTGCACATGCTCGACGCGCGTGCCGTTGCGGGCGAGCAGGCCCGCATATTCGATTGCCTCATCGGCAAGCGGGTCGAGCCCGAGCGAGAGCACCCAGGCCGGCGGCTGCGGTGCATCCCCGAGTTCAACCGCGAGCAGCGGCGAAACGCGAGGGTCGGATGCATCGGCCGGGTCGGCGAGGAAGTTCTCGGCAAACCAGCGCATCGAGTTCGCGGTAAGCGGGAAGCCCTCTTCAATCTTCGCGTACGAGGGCGACTCGTTCGCGAGGTCGAGCACCGGGTAGAGGAGGAGCTGCGCAACGATCTCGGTGCCATCGACGGCAAGCGAGGGCAGGAAGGCGAGCGCGGTGGCGAGGCCGCCTCCGGCGCTGTCTCCGACCGTCACGATGCGCTCGGCATTCCAGCCACGGGCCGTCGACTCATCCCGAACCCACTCGATGGCGCGCTGGCAATCGAGGTGCGCGGCCGGGAATGGGAACTCCGGGCCGAGGCGGTAGTCGACCGCGACGACCGGGAGCCCGGTGCGCGTCGCGAAGCGACGGCAGACGGCGTCGTGGGTTTCAAGCGAGCCGATAACCCAGCCGCCGCCGTGGAAGAAGACGAGCACCGCATCCGCGGCCGAGCGCTCGGCGCGCGGGTCGTACACCCGCACGCCGAACTGCTCGTCACCGCTGCCGATGGCAACGTCTTCGACCAGCGCGAGTTCATCCTTCGCCAGCCCATTGGCTGCTGAGGAGGTCTCGTACGCTTCGCGCGACGCCGCCATCGAACCCGCATCCTGGAAAGAGCGCGAACCGTTCGCACGGAACGCCTCGATCAGCGGCCGCTGGTCGGCGGCAACTTCACTGAGTTCAATCAGTCCATGGGGCGGGATGAGGTCGGTCATTACGCCTGCGCACCGACGGTCTCGGCCGACACGACGTCGGCGCCCGACTTGACGAGGTAGTCCTCAGCCTTGAACTCGCCGGCCCAGTCGCGGTACTCCTCGACGGTGCCCGACCAGTTGTTGATGACCTTGCCCTTCGAGTTCTTGTACCAGCTCGAGCAGTCGCTCGAGAACGACGAGCCTTCCATCTCTTCCTGAAGCACGGTGTTGAAGCTGTCGAGCTTGTCGCGGTTCACGTCGAGCGAGACCTTGTCGAGGTCAGCGGTCTTTTCGAGTGCGTCGATGACGTAGTGCTGCTGGATCTCGAGCATGGTGACAACCGAGTTGTGGTTGAGGTTGGTGTTCGGGCCGTACATGAGGAACATGTTCGGGAAACCGTCGACCGAAAGGCCAATGTAGGCCTCTGCATCCTCTTCGCCCCAGCGCTCGGCGAGGGTGACGCCGTCGCGACCAACGATGTTGAGGTCGCCCTGGAAGTTCTGCGAGTAGAAGCCGGTGCCGTAGATGATCACGTCCGCCTCGTGCTCGACGCCATCGGTGGTGACGATGCCCTTCTCGGTGAAGTGGTCGACACCCTCGGTGACGAGCGAGACGTTGTCGCGCAGGAGGGCCGGGTAGAAAGCCGAGGTGCGCAGAATGCGCTTGCAACCGAAGTCGTAGTTCGGGGTGAGCTTTTCGCGGAGCTCTTCGTCCTTGACGACCGAGTAGAGGTAGTCGAGCGACTCCTGGCGACCCTCGGCCTGGGCCGAAGTGTTGTTACGGGTGCGCTCGAAGCCAGCCTCGCGCATGTCGTGGATGAGGCGACGCGACTCTTCGAAGGTCTCGGGGTGCTGCTCGAAGGTGTCGAGCTGCTCGGCCGAGAAGGTGATCTGCTCGCGGGGCAGGATGTAGTTCGCCGAGCGCTGGAACACCTCGAGGTGACCGGCAACCTTGGCAACCTCGGGCACGGCCTGCACTGCCGAGGCCGCGGTGCCGATGAGGATGACCTTCTTGCCGGTGAGGTCAACGTCGTGGCGCCACTCAGCGGTGTGGAACTGGATGCCCTGGTAGTTCTCGCGGCCCTTCCAGCCGGGGATCTTCGGCGAGTTGAGCTGGCCCCAAGCGGGGATGAAGAAGTCGGCGGTGTACTCCTCGCCGTTGCGGGTCTTGATGTTCCAGAGTGCCTCGGCCTCGTTCCAGCGAGCCTCGACGATCTCCGAGTTGTAGTGCATGTGCTTCTCGATGCCGAACGCATCCTTGAGTGCGACCTGGTAGCCGAGCATCTCGTCGCCACCGGCGAACATCTGCGAAACGCGCAGGTGCGGGAAGAAGGTGAAGCAGTAGACGTGGGCCTGGGTGTCGCAGGCGGCACCCGGGTAGGTGTTGTCGCGCCAGACGCCACCGACCGAGTCGGCCTTTTCGAAGACAGCGAAGTCGTCGATGCCGGCGCGCACGAGCTGTGCAGCCATGCCGAGGCCGCCGAAGCCGGAGCCGAGAATTGCGACGCGGTAGTGCTTGGTCATTTGTGGTGTGTCCTTTGTCTTGTGGTTTGTGAAGTCGTGTGGCTAGTCGAACGAGATGATCTGCCGCAGCACGGTGCCGGCGGCGAGCGCATCCATGCCCTCGTTGATCTCTTCGAGCGTGATCGTGTTCGAGATGAGGCGCTCGAGGGGCAACTTGCCCTCGCGCCAGAGTTGCTCGAACTTGGGGATGTCGCGGGCGGGCACGGCCGAACCGAGGTACGAGCCGATGACCGTCTCGGCGCGAGCGGTGAGCTTGAGCGGCTCGATCTCGCTCATTGCGCCGGGTGCCGGCAGGCCGACGGTGACGAGCGTGCCGCCGAAGCCGATCATCTTGAAGGCGGTCTCGAAGGCGCGCGGGTGACCGACGGCTTCGATGACGATATCGGCGGTGATGCCCTGCTCGGCAGCTTCGGCCGGGGTGTAGGCCTCATCGGCGCCCCACTCGCGAGCGAGTTCGAGCTTCTGGTCGTTCGCGTCAACTGCGATCACCTTTGCCGGACCAATGCCGAGCGCGGTGAGGAGCGAAGCCATGCCGACGCCACCGAGACCGACGATTGCAATCGACTGGTCAGCGGTGAGCTTCGCCGCGTTGAGTACGGCGCCGCCACCGGTGAGCACGGCGCAACCGAGCACGGCTGCGATCGCCGGGGGCACATCGTCACCCACGGCGACCACCGAGCGGCGGTCGACGACGGCGTACGAAGCGAAGCCCGAGCATCCGAGGTGGTGCTTGACCTCGTCGCCCGAGCGGGTGAGGTGGCCGGTGCCGTCGAGGAGCGTGCCGGCTTCATTGGTCTTCGAGCCTTTCGAGCAGGGGAGCTTGCCATCGGTGCGGCACTCGCGGCACTCGCCGCAGCGGGGGAGGAAGGTGAGAACGACGCGCTGGCCGATCTCAAACTTGGTGACGTTCGAGCCGAGTTCTTCGATGATGCCGGCAGCCTCGTGGCCGAGCAGCATCGGCATCGGGCGGGGGCGCGAGCCGTTGACGACCGAAAGGTCAGAGTGGCAGATGCTCGCAGCTTCGATGCGCACGAGCAACTCGTTTTCGGCGGGGCCGGTGAGTTCGAGCTCGTCGACGGTGATCGGCGTCGTCTCGGCGTAGGGTGCGTCGGCACCGAGCCGGTTGAGCACGGCTCCGCGAATTGTGCGGCTGCTCGTGGTGGCGGGCTGCGTCATATCGTCTCCGTTGATGATCGTGATGTTGTGCTTCGAGTGCCTCAGCACGCGAGGCGGTGTTGTGCTTCGAGTGCCTCGGCACGCGAGGCGGTGGTGCACTGAGGTTCTCGAAGTGCCTCGGCACGCGAAGTGCGCTGCATTGATCTTGGCTGGCTCCATTACGCCATTACATGGATAGTTCTCTATGAATGACAATCACCAGTAGAATTTTCTACATGACCGCGATGCCATCGGATGCGGGCGACACTTTCCTCGAACAAGTGCGCCAAGAGCGCCGCCTAGCGCTGTCGATTGCCGAGATTGCCGCGGCAGTCACCTCGATTCGCGATGACTCGGCGGCGATGCAGCAACTCGTCACCCGTACCCGCACGCTCCTTGGCGTCGACATGGCCTATCTCAGCCTCAATGACGAGGCTGCCGCGCACACCCGCATCGTCGAGACGGACGGCGTGTGGACCTCGGAATACCGCGACCTGCGCATGCCGCTTGGTGCCGGCGTGCTTGGCCGGGTCGCGCAATCGGGCGGTCCGGTGCAGACGTACGACTACGCATCCGATGCCATGCTCGTGCACGACCCCGAGATCGACCGCATCGTCGAAGCCGAAGGAGTGCGCGCGATTCTCGGCGCGCCAATGCGCATCGCCGGCCGCGTCATTGGTGCGCTCATGGTCGCGAACCGCGTGGCGCATCGCTTTGATGATGAGCAGATCTTCGTGGCGCAGACCCTCGCGAACCTAGCGGCGGTTGCCATCGACAACACTCGCCGGCTCGATGAACTCACGGATGCGGCGAGCCGGGAACGCGCCCGCGCTGAGGAGCTCTCGGCCGCTCTGGTGACCACCCAACGCGTCGTCGACGCCGATGACGCCCTCGTTGAAACAATTGCCTCGAGCGGTGGCCTCGCCGAGCTACGCGACGGCATGACCCGCGCGCTCGGCCGCGAGGTGCGCTTGGTTGATCTCACCGTGCGCTACGACATTCGTGATGCTGCCGCTGAGATCGGCGATGCTGAACGGCCGCTTATTGCGCTCTCGGCGCGCTCGGGCGCCGCCATGAACTCGAGCGATGAAGCCGGCGACCCGTTTGCGGTCATGGCCGCGATGCGCGGCGACGAACCGGTCGGTGCGGTGCTTGTTGACGGCGTACTCGCGCCGGGCGACGAGGTGGTGCTGCAGCGCTGTGCGCGGATGCTCGGGGCCTACCTCAGCGCGCAAGACCGCGAGCGCGGCGACCTCGCGCGGCGACGACGCGAGTTGGTTGATCTCTTGCTAGCGCCGCCGCCAAGTGGGCTCGCACCCGTCGCGGTGCGACAGCTCGGCGACTATGGCGTGCGGGAGGGCGAACCTTTCCGCATCCTCGTGGGCACCGGCTCGGATGCATCGCTGCGCGACTTTGACCACCGGCTCGAACTCGACTTCGGTCTTGCACTCTTGCGCACGCGCGTTGAGGGTGAGGTCGTGTGCATCGTGCCCGAGCGAGCGTTCGTGCAGATCGAGCGCGAGCTGGAAGGACCCGGGACGCGACGCCGCGGCGGCCTGCTCGTTGGACACTCGCCGGCCCTGCACATGCTCGATATCGTGCCCGAGGAATTCGCGCTCGTGCAGCGTGTATTGGATGCGGCGCGCAAGTCAGAGCATCCGCGCACGCTGGTCTCGCTGCTGTCGTACGGCGCGATCGGGGCGTTCTTGTCACGGGTGACGATCGAGCCGACGAAGCAGGCAATTGCCGACACAATTGGACCGCTCATCGACTATGACCGCGAGCACCGCACAGCACTCTGCGATACCGCGGCCGCCTATTTGGATGCGGGGCATTCGGTCGCGCGGGCGGCTGAGCGGCTACTCGTGCACGAGAACACGGTGCGGCAGCGGCTGGAGCGGATTGAGGCACTGCTCGGGGAGGGGTGGTCACTCGGGCAACAGGGACTCGACCACCACATCATGCTCGCCGCGAATCGGCTCGTGGGGGAGTAGTGCGGCCGTGGTCTCGATTCGTCGCTGCGCTCCTACTCGACCACCCAGATAGTTGGTTGGTCGAGTGGGCCGCAGGCCGTATCGAGGCCCGCCCTCTGCTATTTCCCCACAGTCCGCGGCAGCCGGTCGAGGTAGTCGAGCAGCACGCCCTCGCGCATCGCCCACGGCGACACGTCGAGTTGCTCGATACCAAACGCATCCATTACCTCTGACAGCACAATGCCGCCACCCACAATCTGGAAGGCGCGATCCTGCGTGATGCCAGGCAACGCCGACCGCGCCGTCCCCGGAATCTGCGCGAGCCGCGGCAGCCAGTCATCGAGCTGCCATTTCCGCAGCGTCACCCGATCATTCGGACCAACGCCGTCAATGACCGATCCGGCCAAACGCGCAAGCGAACGAATCGTCTTCGACGAGCCAATGTATTGATCGGGGAACGGCAGCTCCCCGAAGCGCCGCACCGCGCGCGGCAGATGCTTGCGCGCGTGGGCGCGCAGCGCATCCATTTGATCTTCGGGTGGCGGGTCGGTGAGCAAGAAGTTCTTCGTCATTCGCCCCGCACCAAGCGGCAGCGACATCGCCACATCGGGCAGTTCGTTATTGCCGATTGCGATCTCGAGCGAGCCGCCGCCAATGTCGATGAGCATGATGCCACCGGCCGACCAGCCGAACCAACGACGCACCGCGAGGAACGTCGTCGACGCCTCATCCTCGCCACTCATGACCTGCAGATCGATGCCGCATTCCTTGCGGATGCGCTTGAGCAGCTTCTCGCCGTTCGTCGCCTCGCGCAGGGCGCTCGTCGCCATCGGTAGCAGCTCATCGAGGTTCGCGGCCTTGATCAGCCGCGCCGCGTCGTGCATCGCGGTCATGACCCGATCGACACCCTCATCCGAAATCGAACCGTCGGGCTGCAGGTACTTCATGAGCCGCAACACCGTCTTCTTCGACGACTTCGGTACCGGCCGACCACCAGGTTGGGCATCGACGACCAGCAGGTGGACCGTGTTCGAACCGACGTCGAGAACTCCGAGGCGCATGGCACGATCCTACGCGCAGCGTTTAGACTGTTCCGATGCAGGAAATCACGGTTCGGAAGGCGCGCACGCACGATGTCGTGGGCATTCACGAACTTATTCAGCCCTACGTTGAGGCGAACATCCTGCTGCAAAAAGAGCTGGTCGTGCTCTATGAAGCGGTGCAGGAGTTCTGCGTCGCGGTCACTTCCGAGGGTCAAATTGTTGGCTGCGCGGCGTTGCACGTGCTCTGGCACGACCTCGGTGAGGTGCGCACAATTGCCACGTCGGCGTCAACCAAGGGCCACGGCGTTGGCGCGCGAATGCTGCGCTTTGTGATGGATGAAGCCCGCGAGATCGGACTTTCGCGCCTGTTCTGCCTCACCTTTGAAACTGAGTTTTTTGGCCGTCACGGTTTTGAGGCGGTTGAAGAGCAAATCGTGGATGCGGCGACCTACGAACAGATTCTGCAATCGCCCGATGTGGGTACGGCAGAGTTCCTCGATTTGCCGTGGGTGAAGCCGAACACGCTCGGCAACACGCGCATGATCGCGCATCTTTAGACGCATCCAACTACATCTCTCGTTCGGCACGGTGGTGCGGAACGTCGGCCTCGCGTCGGATGCCAATAACCTGGCGTTCACTTTGACGTTCACCCTGATCGTTACCTTCCCGAAGTCTCTGAGTTTGCTTAGACCTCACTAGCGAAGGATTCGAAACTCGCGGAATGTAATGAAGAAACTCGGTGCTGGCGCCCTTGTCGCCGCACTCGGGTTGACGGGCCTCGCGAGCTTCGGCTCGATCGAGCGCGCGGATGCGGCGTCTACGAACGTCGTCATCAGCGAGGTCTACGGCGGAGGTGGCAACTCGGGTGCTGCATTCAACCGTGACTTTATCGAGCTCTACAACCTCTCGAGTGAGGCCGTTGACCTCACCGGGATGGCGGTTGCGTACTACGCCTCGTCTGGTAACTCGGGCGGTCGCACTGCGCTCACCGGCACGATCGAACCCGGTGGCTACTTCCTCGTTGGCGCGGCCTACGGCAACAACCGCGACCTGCCCGGCATTACCCCGGATGTCGACGGTGGCCTGGCCATGGCTGGCGCGAACGGTGCCGTCGAACTCGTTGCCGCCGATGGCTCGGTCATCGACCTCGTCGGCTACGGCTCGGCGAGCAAGTTTGAAACCAAGGCCACGCCGGCGCTGACGAACGCGACCTCGGCTGCTCGTGTTGCGCCGATCGCCGACACCGACAACAACGCGGTTGACTTCGCCGTGGGTGCGCCCACACCGATGGGAACCACGTCAACGCCGACTGATCCGACGGATCCCACCGATCCGACTGATCCGACGGATCCCACCGATCCGACTGACCCGACCGACCCGACGGTCACGATCACCCCGATCGCGAGCATCCACGGCACCGGCGCAACCAGCCCGCTGAACGGCCAGACCGTCACCACCCAGGGTGTCGTCACCGCCGTGTACCCGCAGGGCAAGGCTGGTTTCTACATCCAGACCGCTGGCGCCACCTACGACGCCGCCGCGCATAACGCCTCGTACGGTATCTTCGTCTACTCCGCGAGCAACGCCGCGACCCTCAAGGTTGGCGACTCGGTTGAGGTCGAGGGCCGCGTCAGCGAGTACTTCGAGCAGACTCAGATCACCCCGACCAAGGTGACGACACTGTCGACCCCGCTCGGCGAAGCCATTCCGGCCGCCGCCGCCTGGCCGGCCACCAACGAAGAGCGTGAGCTTCTCGAAGGCATGCTTGTGCTGCCCGCCGGTGACTTCGTGGTCGCCGACAACTACAGCCTCAACACCTACGGCGAGATCGGCCTCGCGGCCGGCACCACCCCGCTTGTGCAGCCGACTGAGGTTGCTGCGCCGGGATCCGACACGGCCATCGCCCAGGACGCCGAGAACAAAGCGCGCAAGGTCATCCTCGACGACGGTTCGAGCTGGAACTACCTCACCAACAACACGGCGAAGAACTCGCCGCTGCCCTATCTCACGCTCGAAACTCCGGTCACGGTCGGCGCTCCGGTCACGTTCGCCTCGCCGGTGATCGTGGACTACTCGTTCAGCGAGTGGCGCTTCCAGCCGCAGCAGCAGGTCGTTGGCCTCACCAACTCGCCCGTCACCTTCGGCGACGTGCGCGAAGCGGCACCGGATGCTGTGGGCAGCGAGTTCACGCTCGGCACCTTCAACGTGCTTAACTACTTCACCGACCTCGGTCAGGACGAGCCCGGTTGCCGCGCCTACAACGACCGCGCGGGCAACCCCGTCAGCGCGAACTACTGCACCGTGCGCGGCGCATTCTCGGAGGCCGCGTTCGCAAAGCAGGAGACCAAGATCGTCACCGCGATCAACGGCTTCGACGCATCCGTCGTCGCCCTCGAAGAAATCGAGGACTCGAGCGACTTCGGTCACGAGCGTGACGCAACCCTCGCCCACCTCGTTGACATGCTCAACAAGGACAACCCCGGCAAGTGGGACTTCGTGCCCTCGCCGGCTACCATTCCTGCGACCGGTGACGACGTCATCCGCACCGCATTCATCTACCAGCCCGCCGAGGTGAGCTACGTCGCAGGCACGAGCGAGATCCTGGCCGACCCCGCCTTCGTCAACGCGCGTGCCCCGCTCGCGGCGACCTTCTCGCCGGTCGGCCACGACGACATGAAGATCGTCGTCATCGCCAACCACTTCAAGTCGAAGGGTGGCTCGGGCACCGGTGACAACGCCGATGACACTCGCGGCGACGCGTACGCCACCGGCTCGTTCAACGGTGACCGCACCCGCCAGGCGCAGGCCCTCGTGACCTTCGCCGCCGCCCAGCAGACCAAGCAGGGCACCGACCTCGTGTTCCTCACCGGCGACTTCAACGCCTACTCGGGTGAGACTCCGGTGACCACCATCACCGACGCCGGCTACACCAACCTCAAGTCGGAGGGCGAATACTCGTACCTCTTCCGCGGCAAGGTCGGCTCGCTCGACCACGTGTTCGCTTCGGCGGCCGCGACCGAACTCATTACCGGCACCGACATCTGGACGATCAACGCGTACGAGCCGCTCGCGCTCGAGTACAGCCGTGACAACTACAACGTCACGCAGTTCTACGCACCCGACCAGTACCGTTCATCCGACCACAACCCGGCCCTCGTCGGCATCAAGCTGCCTGAGGCTGCGGCGACCACCGGGTCGCTCGACGTCACCTTCTTCCGTGACGACAACCTCAATAACGCCTTCGATGAGGGCGTTGACGAGCTGCGCACCGGCCAGGTTTACGCGAAGGATGCCGACGGCAATTGGTGGGGCGGCTCGTTCGTGAACGGCAAGGCCACCTTCCCGAAGCTCCCCGCAGGCGCGGTCGAGATCTTCATCCCGGTTGACGGCGGCAACGAAATTGCCGTCTTCAAGGACGCCGACGACTCGCGTCTGCCGCAGTCGAAGACCGGTAGCCACACGGGCACCTTTGTGCTTGACGACGGCACCACCACCAACTTCACGGTGATGGACCGCCTCTCGGCAGTTGGCAACGCGACGATCACCGTCGGTGAATCGACGTCGTTCGTCGCGGGCTTCTCGTCGGTGACCGCGAGCGCCAAGGTGCTGCTCGAGGGCGAGACCACGGGTCGCAATGACCTCGTTGCCCTCTCGTTCGTCGACGGTACGGTCGACACCCCGGCCTTCTGGGTCGACGGTGCTGACTTCTACTACGCGAACAAGACCGCGGATGCTTGGGGCCAGGCGTACCTGCTCGGTGCGCAGATCTCGCTCAAGGCGGCCGCGAACGAGGGCTACGAGCTCGTTTCGGTGACCGCCGTTGACAGCATCAGCGGGAAGCCCGTCACCGTCACCGAGTCGGCTGCCGGCACCTGGTCGGTGGAGCGCAGCTCGCTCATCCGCTCGTTCTCGCAGCTCGACTTCACCGTCACGGTGAAGCCGGCTCCGGTGACGACCGGCTCGCTCGACGTCACGTTCTTCCGCGACGCCAACCTCAACAACGCCTTCGACGAAGGTGTTGACGAGCTGCGCACCGGCAACGCCTACGCAAAGGACGCGGCCGGTAACTGGTGGATCGGCTCGTTCGACAACGGCAAGGCCACCTTCCCGAAGCTCCCCGCTGGTGCGGTCGAGATCTTCATCCCGGTTGATTTCTCGGGCGAAGTCGCCGTGTTCAACGACGCTGACGCCCGTCTGCCGCAGTCGAAGACTGGGATGCACTCGGGTACCTTCATCCACGCCGACGGCACCACCGGCCCCGGCACGGTGATGGACCGCCTCGCCGCGGTCGGCACCGCGACGGTCACCGTGGGTGAGTCGACCTCGTTCTCGGCTGGCTTCTCGTCGGTGACCGCAAGCGCCAAGGTGCTGCTCGAGGGCGAGACCACTGGTCGCAATGACCTCGCGGCGCTCTCGTTCGTTGATGGTGCGGTTGACGCCCCGGCCTTCTGGGTCGACGGTGCCGACTTCTACTACGCGAACAAGACCGCGGATGCGTGGGGTCAGCTCTACTTCCTCGGCTCGGAGATCTCGCTCAAGGCCGCTGCAAACGAGGGCTTCGAGATTGTCTCGGTGACCGCGGTGGACAGCATCAGCGGCAAGCCCGTGACCGTCACGGAGTCGGCGGCTGGCACCTGGTCAGTTGCGCGTAGCTCGCTCATCCAGTCGTTCTCGCAACTCGACTTCACCGTCACGGTGAAGGTCGCCGACGAGCCCGTTGAACCGACCGAGCCGACCCTCGTGCTCGACCGCAACACGGCCAAGCACGGCGACACCGTCGTGGCGACGATGACCGGCTACGGCGCGAACGAAGAAATCGCGCTCGAGCTGCACTCCGACCCGATCGCACTCGGCACCACGACCGCCGACGCGAGCGGTAACGCCACGTTCGAGTTCCAGGTTCCGGCAGACGCCACCGTTGGTGACCACATGGTCGTTGCAACCGGCGCTGAGTCGGGCATCTCGCTCGAGGCTCCGCTCGAAGTGATCGCTGAGACCGAGGAGCCCGGCACGGGCGAACCCGGCACCGGCGAACCTGGCGCTTCGGCGCCGTCCACCTCACCGGTGCCGAGCGCGATCACTCCGGCGGGCGACAAGACCGGCGACAAGGGTGGTCTCGCGGCCACCGGTGCCGACGGCGATCTCGCACTGCTCATCGCCTTCGCTTCGGTGATCGCGGTCGCAGCGGGTGGCGTGCTGCTGCACCGTCGACGCAACCAGGCGTAGTCGCATCCTCCCCACCGGGGCGGTACAGGGCAACCTGTACCGCCCCGGTGCGTTTCCGCGCGCCTGCCGCGTGAGCGCGGGCTCGCTACGTAAATTGGATGCATGAGCGCCGATAAGCCCACACCCGCGGTGTACCGCCGTCGGCGCCTGGTGGCGCTCGTGGCGCTGCTCGTGACGATCGCCCTGCTCTGGTGGGGGATCGCCGCGCTCGTCGGCTCGGGCGGTTCATCCGACCCGACCCCGACGCCGACTGCGGCGGCTGCCGAGTCGGCTCCGGCGACGACGCCCGCATCCGAACCAACGCCGGCCGCGACCGAAGAACCGACCGCAGAACCGGAACCTGAGCCGACGTCAGAACCGCCAGCTGAGCCGCAGGCTTGCACTCCTGCGCAGGTCACGGTCACTGCCCGCACCGATGCCGAGTTCTATGGCGCGGATGCGCAACCACAGTTCTCTTTCCACCTCGCCAACACGTCAGATACCCCGTGCATCCTTGATGTCGGCACGGCGGCCCAGGAGTTCAAAGTGACCTCGGGCAGCGACGTGATTTGGGTGTCGACGCACTGTCAGGTCGATCCGGCAAGCCAGCTCGTGCAGCTCGAACCCGGTCACGAGCAGGATGCGCCAGCGATCACCTGGGTGCGCGAGCGTTCAACACCAGACACGTGCGAGGGTGAGCGACCGTCTGCTGTGGCCGGTGGCTCCTATTACAACCTCACCGTGACCGTTGGCGGCATTTCTTCGGGCCCGACAATATTTGTTCTTGAGTAGAGGGTCCAGCCGACCGGATGCGTTTACCTCGCGTTCATGTGCTGTGATGTGGCCGTTACTTTGACGTGAAGCCTTGTCTGAGTCTTTGCTGACTATCTGACGAGGAGGGGCCGCGTGGCTCTCAGTTCAAAGTTCCTGCGAGGTGCGCTTGCCGGCGTCGCCGGAGCCGCTGTCGCGGTTACCGGTTTTGCGGCACCGGCCCTCGCAACCGTCAACACCGATGGTGCGATCATCCAGCCTTCGGCTGCCGAGGGCATCACGCAAATCAACCTCATCGGCTACAACGACTTCCACGGGCGTCTCTCGACCCTCGAGAAGTTCGCTGGCACGGTGCTGCAGACCCGCGACGCCTTCGGTGCTTCGGGCTCGCTCATTATCGGTAACGGTGACCAGGTCGGCGCCTCGGAGTTCGAGTCAGCCGTCCAGCAGGACCAGCCGACCATCGACGCACTCCTCGAGTTTGGCGCGAACCAGACCGTCACCGCCGGTAACCACGAGTTCGACGCTGGCTACGACGACGCCAAGAACCGCATCGCGCCCCAGTTCGCTGGTGTCGGCGGTGTGCTCGCTGCCAACGTGACCCTCGCTGATGGCTCGCCCGCGCTCGATGCCTACCGCATCGTCGAAATCAACGGTGTTTCGGTTGCGGTCATCGGTGCCGTCACCGGTGACACCGCTGCGCTCGTTTCGCCCGACGGCATCGCCGGCATCACCTTCGGTGACCCGGTTGCCGCGGTCAACGCGTACGCCGCACAGCTCTCCGACGGCGACGCCACTAACGGTGAAGCCGACGTCATCATCGCCTCGTACCACGAGGGCGGCCCGGTCTCGGGTGCGGTTGACGAGAACCTCGCCAACCCCGTCTTCGCTGACATCGTGAACAACACCTCGGCTGACGTCGACGCGATCTACAACGCGCACACCCACCGCTCGTACGCTTACGACCTCCCGGTTCCGGGCGCTGAGGGCAAGACTCGTCCGGTGCTTCAGTCGGGCGAGTACGGCAACCAGATCAGCCAGCTCGTGCTCGACATCGACGCCACCGGTGCGATCGTGGCTTCGACTTCGGTGCTCATCACGACCGCTGCCGTTGACGCCGCGAGCCTCTCGGCTGAATCGGCGACCGCCTACAACAACATCCTCGCCATCAAGGCCGCCGCAATCACTCAGGCCGGTGTGCTTGGCGCCGAGCCGATCGGCGTCGTGAACGTCGACTTCAGCCGTGGTGCCGTTGCGTGGTCGGGTGGCGTCGCAGGTGCTGCTGACCAGCGTCACGAAGAGTCGGCGCTTGGCACGGTCATCGCTGACTCGATGAGCATCTGGGCGCAGAACAACACCACCATCGGTTCAGACCTCAGCATCATGAACCCCGGCGGTATCCGTTCGGGTATCGCGGGTGACGGCGTGCTCACCTACAAGGACGCACAGACCGTGCTCCCGTTCGTGAACAACCTCTCGGTCGTGGAGCTCACCGGCGCCACCCTCAAGGCAGTCTTCGAGAACCAGTGGCAGCGCGACGTCGAGGGCAACGTGCCTTCGCGCCCGTACCTGCAGCTCGGCCTCTCGTCGAATGTGCAGTACACCTACGACGCCAACCTGCCCGAGGGCAACCGCATCACGTCGATCACCATCAATGGTGCACCGCTTGATTTCGCCGCAACTTACAAGGTGACCATGCCGTCGTTCCTCGCGGCTGGTGGCGACAACTTCCACGCGATCAAGGACGCCACGGCCAAGCACGACACCGGTTGGGTTGACCTCGACGCCTTCAAGTCGTACGTAGCTTCGCTGCCGAACAAGGAACTCAAGGACGACCCGTACCGCAACGGCTTCCAGGTTGAGGGCTACTTCGCCGAGGCGCCGACCGCTGACGCCTTCGCGGCGGCACCGGTGCTCGCCGCTGGTGACACCCACACCTTCACCGTGAAGAACGTGGACCTGCGCTCGACCGGTTTCATCGCGAACACCAATGTTGAGGCCTTCATCGACGAGATCCCGGTTGGCACCGCCACGATCACCGGTGTGACCGCGAACGGCGAGACCACGATGGCAGAGCTCACCATCACGGTTCCCACCAGCATCCCTGGTGGCCTCAACAATCTGCACCTCGTCGCGCAGCCCTCGGGTTCGTTCGTCGACCTGCCGATTTTTGTCACCAACCCGCAGATCACGGTCGACCCGAGCGTTGCTGCCCCTGGTGACGAGGTCACCGTGACGCTCACCGGCTTCGCCGCGAACGACGAGGTGCGCCTGGAACTCCACTCGAGTCCGGCAGTGCTTGGCACCGTCACCACCGACGCGAACGGTTCGGCAACCTTCACGTTCACGGTTCCGGCCGGCACCGAGCCCGGTGCGCACACGGTCGTCGCCTTCAGCTCGCTCAGCGAGACCGCTGAGGCCGCGATCACCATTGAGTACGCACCCGAACTCGCGGTCGAGAAGGACACCTACACCCAGGAAGAGTCGAAGTCTGGCGTGAATTACGCTGGCACCGGCTGGGTTCCGGACACCGCCTTGACCGTGTCGCTCACCGACCCGAACGGCGTCACCTCGGAGGTTTCGACCGGTACGGCTGACGCTGACGGCAACTTCGCGGGCAGCCTCACCTGGGCAACCTTCGATGGCGACACTGGTGAGCTCATCGAGGACAACCTGCCGTGGCCGGCCGGTGTCTACACCATCACCGTCACCCAGGGCGACCTCGTGAAGACCGTCACCTTCACGGTGCTCAACGCTGACGGTTCGGCTCCGGTGCCCCCGGCTCCGGGTGCGCCCGGCGCAACCGCTGGCTCCGGCTCGACCGGTGGCCTCGCGGTGACCGGTACCGAAGGTGGCCCGCTCACCATTGGTCTGGCCGCTGCGCTCCTCATCGCTGCCGCTGGCATCACCCTGATGCTGCGCCGCCGCAACGCGTAGTCACTGACGCACCGCTGGTGCCCGCATCCTGAACCGGATGCGGGCACCAGCCCGTTTCCGGGACGGCCTCGAGGGATGGCCGCTATTTCTTGGGTGGCTCGATGCCAAGCGACGCGATTGCATCGCTGAGCTTCTGCGCATCCGAACCAATCGGCTGGTTGAACCCAAGCCGCTTCGCCTCGGACACACGCTGCGACTCCGACACCACCTTGCGAATCTCACCGACGAGCGACACCTCACCGAACACCGCAACGCGCGGATCGATCGGGACCTTGCGGTGAGCCGATGCCAGCGCGATCGCAATCGCCAGGTCGGATGCTGGCTCCGTCAGCTTCACGCCGCCAACCGTCGAGACATAGACGTCGTAGTCGACGAACGGGATCTCACAGCGGCGCTCGAGCACCGCAAGCAACATTGCGACGCGGCTCGATTCGACGCCATTGACCACACGACGAGGGTTCGGTGAGTGGGTACTCGCCACGAGCGCCTGAATCTCCACCGGCAGCGCGCGGCGCCCCTCCAGCGCAATGGTGACGCAGGTGCCAGCCTCTGGCTCTTCTCGCGTACTCACGAACAGTGCCGAGGGATCGGGCACTTCGCGCATCCCATCGCCCTGCATCTCAAAGCAACCGATCTCGTCGGTCGGGCCGAAACGGTTCTTCAACGTGCGCACGAATCGCAGCGCGGTCTGCCGATCTCCCTCGATGTGCGCGACGACATCGACAAGGTGCTCGAGCAAGCGCGGACCCGCAACCTGTCCGTCTTTGGTTACGTGACCGACGATGATCACCGGGAGCTCCCGAGACTTCGCGAGCCGCACGAGTGCCGAAGCCACCTCACGCACCTGGCTCGGCTGCCCAGCAAGCGAGTCAATCTCGGCCGAGGCGACCGTCTGCACCGAGTCGACGATGAGGAGCGCCGGCTCGACCTCATCCACGTGGCCAAGAATCGTCGAAAGGTCAGATTCTGCGGCCAAATAGAGCGTCGGATGCAGTGCATTCGTGCGTTCTGCGCGCAGGCGCACTTGGTTGACCGACTCCTCGGCGCTCACATAGAGCACCTTCGCGCCAGTCGCCGCGACCTTCGATGCGGTCTCAATGAGCAGGGTCGACTTGCCAACACCCGGCTCGCCGCTGAGGAGGATCGCGGCACCCGGCACGATGCCCCCGCCGAGCACCCGGTCAAACTCACCGATCGTCGTTGGCCAATGCCGCGCCTCGCGCGGGGGAGTGTCGGTGATCGGCCGTGCCTTCGTCGTCGGCGTGAGCGGCTCAGCGCGAAACTGCACGCCCTGCTTCGTGCCGCGCTCAACAACGGTGCCCCAGGCCTGGCACTCGGGGCATCGCCCGACCCATTTCACGACCTCGTTACCGCACTCGGTGCAGACGTAATCGGGGCGCGCGCGGGTCTTCGAAGCCATGCATCCCAGCGTAGGTCGTGCCACCGACACTCTCGGTCGCCTGTGGATCGTAGGATGCGAGCGTGGCGAAATCACCAGTGAGCCAGGGGCGCGTGCTCGTGCTGCTCAACGCCGCATCCGGCACCGGCATCGACGCCGAAACGCTCGGCTACCTGCGTGCCCACGCGAGCGCGCGAGTGGGCACTTACGAACTCGTCGTCGTTGATGAGCCGGATGCATCCTCGCTACTCGCTCGCGCCCGTCACGAACTCGATCGCGGTGTTATCGCGGTCGTCGTGCGCGGTGGCGACGGCATGGTGCAGCTCGGCGTGAACCTCGTCGCGGGCACGCGCATCCCGCTCGGAATCGTGCCGGCTGGCAGCGGCAATGACTTCGCGCGTTCGGCGGGTATTCCGTATTCGCGGCGTTCGCGCACCGAGCAGCTTGATCGGCTCCTGCGCGCCCTCGAGCATCCGGATGCGTTTACTGAGTCGGTCGATGCCATGCGCGTGCGCTGCGGTGACCGCGAAGTGTGGGCGGCGAACTCGGTGAACTTCGGGTTCGATGCGCTCGTCAAT
Organism: Gulosibacter macacae; assembly: GCF_003865375.1. Taxonomy (GTDB): domain Bacteria; phylum Actinomycetota; class Actinomycetes; order Actinomycetales; family Microbacteriaceae; genus Gulosibacter; species Gulosibacter macacae. Next base: position 61,044 of record NZ_RQVS01000002.1, read on the forward strand.
GAGCGGGCGAACGTGCTGCGGCGGGTGCCCGGCACGCTGCGCTATATCGCGGCAATTCTGCTCGTGACCGGGTCGTTTGAAGCGCGCGAGTTTGTGGTGGCTTTCGACGATGAGGATGCGGCCACGCGCGAAGTCACGCTCGTCGCCGCGCTGAATGGCAAGTCAATGGGCGGCGGCATCAAGGTGGCGCCGCAGGCCGATCTCGCCGATGGGCTGTTGGATGTGCTCACGGTCGCCTCGCTGCCGCGCATAGGTTTCTTGGCGGTGTTCCCGAGCGCAATGATCGGGATGCATACGCTTCTGCCGCAGGTTGCGTTGCGTCGGGTGCGCCGCATGAAGGTGGTGGGGCCTGCCGAGTTGCCGGTGTACGCCGATGGTGAGCCGCTCGGGCACGGTGGGTTCGAGGTCGAAGTGGTGCCGGGGGCGTGGCGGCTATTGCGGGCGTGATTGTGGGGGATGGGATCGCCTCGATCTGGTGAGTGTCCCTCAAGATGAGGGGAGCTCGCCGTGTTCGAGGGAGCTCACCCGGCCACCAGCACCCCGCGCAACAGCTTCGCAAGCCACTCTTCGTACGCGTTGGCCGTCCAGCCACACCGCCGCACTAGCCGGTCGTACACCTCGGGGGAGTTGAGCGCCCACACTGCATCGACTGCGTGCTCGAGGCTGAGACCGACCTTGAGTCCAAAGCGCTCGGCGAACGCGCCAATGGCACCCGCGGTGCCGCGGCGGCGCTCGTCCTCGACCTGGTTCATGAACTCATCCGCGCCGTCACCACCGACTCCCGGCTGCGTGACGGCGCCGAGGAGTGGGCCCACTCGGTCATAGACGATTCGGCACCAGGATGCGTAGTGGTCGATGAAGGTGCCCGCGTCGTCTGTTTCGAACATCCGACGGAAGGCGGGGCGTTCGGCGAGCGGCACGGGTTCGTCGTCGCCAGCGAGCGTGATGTCGTAGCAGGCCTTGAGGACTTCGGCTTTGCCGCCGATCGAGTTGTAGATCGTCTGCGGGCTCACCTTGGCGGTGCGGGCGAGTGCGGCGATGGTGAGGGCCGTGAAGCCGCCGCGAACGAGCAGCTCGTGGGCGGCGGCGAGGATGCGGGCACGCGTCGCCCGCGCCGCTTCGATTCGCGCCGAATTGTCATATTCACGTCTTGAAATGCCCACACCTTTCGCTGGAACATTATTCCATTGGATGCTCGTTCCAGTGAAAGGGTAATCGATCATGACCACTAACCCCGCCGAAGCCGCCGCCCTGCGCATCCAGGATGCGATCAACTCGGGCGACCTGTCTGGTCTAGCTGACTGTGTCACCGCTGACTTTGTCGATCATGGGGCACGCGCCTCGATACCTCCCGGCCCCGAGGGGTACCGCCGGGCACTCACCTTCGTGACGCAGGTGCTGGGCATCACCTACACGCTTGACGACCTCATCACCACGCCAGACCGCATTGTGATTCGTGCCACCGGTCACGGTGTCGGCGTTGCTGAAGTGCACGGACCTGCGGCCGCGGGCCGCGAGTATTCGATGCCGTCAATTCACATCTACCGGACCGAGGACGATCGGCTCGCCGAGCACTGGGCGGTGCGTGACGAAGTGGCCGTATTGCAGCAGCTCGGGTTGATGCCTGAAAGGCGGCCGCCGGGCGCCCGAGAGTAGCGCGGCAAGCACTTCACCAACTTCGATTTGCGCTGCACGGCTGCGATGTGTGAAACTGGACGACGGTGACGTGTCCGAGCGGCCGAAGGTGCGACACTCGAAATGTCGTGTGCGGTACCCCCGCACCGTGGGTTCAAATCCCACCGTCACCGCCAGAGAAACCCCCGAGCAATCGGGGGTTTCTTCATTTTCTCAGGTCGCAGTGTGTGCGCTGGGGGCGGAAATTGGCGCGGCGCTTACGAAGCTTTCGGCCGGTCCCGCAGGGATCACTATTGCGCACAACCCTCATCGTGTAATAGTTGGTGTACTGACTAATTCCAGCCGCATCCGTGTGGCCCGTGATCAAAGGAGATCGCTTTGCAGTTCTATCGCGACGGGTACCGACCCGGAGACCCCGAAATCGAGCCCGCCGCACCCCAAGCGCAGCAGCGTCCCGAGCGCATCCCCGCCGAAGTCGACGTACTCATCGTGGGCACCGGCCCCGCCGGCACCGTCCTCGCCGCGCAACTCGCCGCGTTCCCGGAGATCAACACCCGCATCGTTGAGCGTCGCGAGGGTCCGCTTCAAGTCGGCCAAGCCGACGGTGTCGCCTGCCGCACCGTCGAAATGTTTGAGGCATTCGGCCTCGCCCAGGGCCTATTGCGTGAGGCATATTGGGTCAACGAAGTGCGCTTCTGGGGCCCCTCAGCCGCCGATCGCAACCACATCGAGCGCACCGGCTGGGTCGAAGACACCCCCGAAGGCCTCAGCGAAATGCCGCACGTCATCGTCAACCAGGCGCGAATGCAGCAATATCTCCTCGACAAGGCCGCAAAGTCGGCGAGCAAGCTCGAACCCAACTACGGCGTCGAATTCGTGACCCTCGAGGTTGGCGAGGGCGAGCATCCGGTCGCAGTCACCCTGCGCGAAGGTGACGAAGAATTTACCGTGCGCGCCAAGTACGTCGTCGGCTGCGACGGGGCCCGCAGTAATGTGCGTCGCGCCATCGGCCGCAAGCTCGAGGGCGATGCGGCGAACCACGCTTGGGGTGTCATGGACGTGCTCGCCGTCACCGACTTCCCCGATTGGCGCACGAAGAACGTGATCCAATCGGCCGGTAAGGGGAGCCTCCTCATGATTCCCCGCGAGGGCGGCAATATGGTGCGCCTCTACGTCGACCTCGGCGAGGTTCAAGCGGGCGACCGCAGCATCCGGGACACCACGGTCGAGCAGCTCACCGAGGTCGCGAACGCGATCCTGCATCCCTATTCGATCGATGTGCGCTCGGTGGCGTGGTCGTCGGTCTACGAAGTCGGCCAGCGCCTCGCGGCCTCATTCGACGATGTGCCGATCGACGACGCCAGCGGCCGCCTGCCGCACGTCTTCATCGCGGGCGACGCCTGCCACACGCACTCGGCGAAGGCCGGCCAGGGCATGAACGTCTCGATGCAGGATGCGTTCAACCTCGGTTGGAAACTCGCGACCGTGCTCCGCGGCAACGCGGATGCATCGCTCCTGCACTCGTACTCGGCCGAACGTCAGTCGGTGGCCCAAGACCTCATCGACTTCGACAAGCACTGGTCGCACTTCATTGCCCAGCCGACGTTCGACCCCGAGCATCCCGAACTCGGCGGGAACACCGCCGAAGAAATGCGCGAGGAGTTTGCGCGCCAGGGGCGCTACACGGCAGGCCTCGCAACAAAGTACGAGCCCTCGGCACTCACCGGCGCGGGGGAACATCAGGCGCTCGCGACCGGATTCGGTATCGGCGAGCGCTTCCACTCCGCTCCGGTGACGCGAGTGGCGGATGCCCGGCGCATGGAACTCGGGCACGCCCACCAATCAGACGGTCGCTGGCGCGCGTACCTGTTTGCGGGCGAGGATGCATCCTCGCTCGTTGAGCTTGCCGCGTGGCTCGGTGACGACGCCGCCTCGCCGCTGCGTCGCTTCACGCCTGTCGGTGCCGACATCGACGCGCTCGTCGATGTGCACGCGATCTTCCGCACGGGCCACCACGAAGTGGAAATCAGCGCGCTGCCAGCGGTGCTACTGCCGCAGACGGGACCCCTGCGCATCCAAGATTGGGAGAAGGTGTGGGCGCTCGACCCCAAGCGCGATATCTTCGCCGAGCGTGGCATTGATGCCGAGGGTGCGCTGGTGATTGTGCGCCCCGACCAATACGTCGCGAACGTGCTCCCGCTCAGCGCGCGCGACGAGATCGCGAGCTTCTTTGCGGGGATCTTCATCGCGCCCGCGTCCTAGGCTGGGCCCATGACCGCGCGCCCATACGATGCTGAGCCCTACCGTCACACGGGCTATCTCATTCGGCGGGCGCAACAGAAGCACGCGGCGGCCTGGGCGCGCATCGTCTCGCGTGAGACCTCGAGCGTGCAGTATTCGATACTCGTCACGCTCGAGCGTCTCGGCGAGGCGAGCCAGCGGGAGCTCTGCGATGAGGCTGATCTTGATCGCTCGACCATCGCTGATCTCGTGCGGCGGATGGAGCGGCGTGGGCTGCTCACGAGGCAACGCGCGGAAGACGATGCCCGGCGCAATAACGTGGTGCTCACGGAGCTTGGGCGCGCGGAGCATCGGCGCTTGCTGCCCCTCGTTGAACAGGTCGAGCAGGTGCTCACGGGCGAACTCACGGATGCGGACCGCGAGCGGTTGCGCGGGTTGCTGCGCGAGCTCCTCGGGGATGCGCTGTAGCCGTGGCTCCTCCGCGTACGAATCTGTGCCTCTCACAGCATCATCTCCTCCTCAGGAGGAGATAGATCGCTGAGAGGCACAGATTCGTACATGTCCTGCGTGAAGCGGCCCTGTTTCACCTCGCCAGGCACGAATGTGGGCCCGAAGCACTGCTTCGAGCCCACATCCGCGTGGTCAACTACTCAGCCGAACCGCGTCGGTGCGCATAGAGCGCCGCGCCAGCCACGATTGCTGCCATGGCAGCAATCAGGCCGAGGATCGGCGAACCGTCAGCACCCGTGCGAGCGAGGTCTCCGCTCGTCGCTGGGGATGCAGGTGGCACCGGCACGCTCAGCGCTGCTGAGCCAACCGGGTCAGTGCCGATCACCGTGCCGCCGCCTGCGCTGTCGTCGGCAAGATCAACCGTCACTTCGGCGCCAACATTGCCGGCCACATCGACGGCGCGGAACGTCACCTTCTTCGCCTCCGCGGGAATCGACAAGGTGCCCTCGAGCACTGTCCACTCGCCGTCATCGAAGCGCATCTCGATGCGTTGGACGCCCGAGGTCGCGTCGCTCGCATCCACGAGGATGGTCGTCGAATCGCTCGGGTCGACAACCGCAGTAACTTCCGGTGCAACCGTGTCGATCTTCACGACGAGCGACTCGGTCGTGGTGTTGCCCGCGGTATCGCTCGCGCGCACCTCGATCGTGTGCTCGCCCTCATCGGTGATCTCGAACGGCCCGACATAGGGCTGCCACTCGCCATCACCAATGCGGTACTCAACCGTGAGCTGTGTGCCGCCAGCGGCCGAACGCGCGGCTACCGCGGGAGCAACATCGCGGTCATCGCTCGCTTCGACGGTCACCGTCACCGGCGAGGTGAGGTGCCAGCCGGATGCCGCAGCGGCCGGGTCGACGGTCATCGCGATCGTTGGCGCCGTCGTGTCGACGACCAGGTTGAGCGTGACCTCGGTGTCACCGCTCACGGCGACATCAGCGACAAGGCCGCTGGCACCGTTCTCGGCAACCGCAGCCACGCTGCAATTCAGCGACGGTGCGAGGGTCGTGACGATACCGCTGTCGTCGGTGATGCCCGCATCCCGCCACGACTCATCGCCTGCGCACTGCATCGCGACCTGCACACCCACGGCAGGTGCGCCGTGCTCGTCGAGCACGGTTACCTTGAGATCGTTCGCGGCCGCGCTGAACGCGGATGCGCCCACAATCTGGCCAGCCACGCCGAGTTTCTCTGCCGACACATTCGCCATCGTGTCGCTCGGGCGGTGGTAGTCGGGTTCGAGACCGAACGTCGACGGCGGAGCCCAGTACATCCAGCTGAAGACCGCGGCCGGAATGCCGCGTTCACCGAATGGCTGGTGGTCACTGCCGGTCATGCGGCCAATGTCGAGCGGGCCGAAACCGAGCGCTTCGGAGGTGCCAGCGGCCTGCTCGAGCACGGCATTGGTCACGCCGTTGTAGCTGTGACCCCAGAAGGTCCACGGCCGGTCTTCGGTGGTGTGCGGTGTGCCGACCATGTCCATCTGCCAGACACCAATGATGCGCTCGATGTCTGCGGCGGTGAGGCTATTGGCGTGGAAGCGCGAGCCAAGCAGGCCCGACTCTTCGCCACCCCAGCCCGCGATGCGAATCTCGGTGTCGAGCGGATAGAGCGAGGCGATGCGCGCGATCTCGAGCATGACGCCAACACCGGAGGCATCGTCGTTGGCGCCGGGGCTGCCAACAACCGAGTCAATGTGCGAGGTGACATACACGATCGGCGCGTTCGCAGCATCCTCGCCTGTTGCCGGCCGGGTGCCGATGATACTGAGGCCGGGGAGCTGGTCGTAGGCCGTGTGCAACGTCAGCGTGAGGGGCGCTTCGGCAAGCAGGGTGCGGATGCGCTCACCGTGCACGGTACCGCCTGAGACGACCGGGATGCTCTGGGCAGTCGTGAGCGTGCCCACATTCTGGGTCGCCCCGTTCGGCGTGGTGGGCGTGAGAATGATGCCGGCGGCGCCGGCCGCAGCGATCTCGACAATGAGTGCGTTTCGAGCCGCCGCGTTCGCCGGGTAGTTGGCGAGCACGATTTCGCCGGTCACGTCGACACCGGTGAGATCGCCCGCACCGACATCGATGACGGATGCGGTGATCGGCGCATCGGCGCCGGTGATCGCACCGTTCGTGGCCGCGCGGAACTGCCAGATTGGCCCGCCCGGAAGTTCGCGATCGGAGGTGGCGATGCCGTAGCGCGGCGCAGTCACGGGGAAGTTCTCGAAGGTGATGTCGTAGCCATACTCTTCGAGCACCGATTGCACATAATCGGCCGCGGCCTGCTCGCCGACGGTGCCGGTGGCGCGCGGGCCGATCTCGACCGCGAGCTGGCGCACGTGCTCGTAGGCCGCATCCTGATCGAACTGTGCCGCAAACTCGGCTTCGAACCCGGGCTCGAGCAACCCCGATTCAATGGCGTTGATTGCTGCGGGTGGCGCGTAGGGAGTTTCGGCTGCGAATGCTACCTGCGGGGCGAAGAGTAGTGCGCTCGCGGCGAGAAGCGCGGTGCCGGCGAGGAGAGGTCGTCGCCGAGCGGGTGGAGCTTCACTCAGTTTCATCTAGTTACGTCCTTAACATCGTGGATGCGGCAGCACTGAACGGGGCATAACTCAGGACGAGTCGACACTCCGGCGTGCCGCCTCCGAACGAACTTCGCTGTTCGTTCCCTCCGCCATGACCTGATCGGCGCACCGAGTCCGTGTCGTAGCCGGTCGCGCGTGTAGCGCGCCGTTTGGGCAGTCTGGCCGGAGTTGGCAGTCAAGTCAACGCGCGTGATTTTCGGTGACAAATTGCCAGGTGGTTTCGCGAAAACATTGGCGCTGGCTAGACAGATTGCACGTCTGTGCAAATCTTCAAGACTTCTTTACCTGGGCAACAGCTGTCGATATGCCCAGTGTGTTCTGTGCGTGAAGTTGGATGCAGACACTTTTTAGCCGCGGTGCGCCGCGACGATCGGCAAAGGTGTGAAGTTGAAGCGAATGATGACGAAGCTCGCCGCAGTGGCGCTCGGGCTCGGCGTACTCCTTGGCGCGCCAGCATTGGCGAGTGCGCAGGTGCAACCCGCTGAAGGGACGATTCTCTTCCAGAAGATCGATGAGCACGGGCGTGTTGTTCCGGGCGCCGAGTTTGACCTGCAGTTTTGCTACTCGCGCGACGATGAGCCGTGGAGCTGTGGGCCGTATGACGGCGACCTGTCGTGGTTCAATGGCACAGATACGCCCGGATCCGATGGTGACCAAGAGCCGTACCGCTCGCTCACCAAGACCGGGTTCAGCGACGCGTTTACCACGTGGGTTCCGGTGCGCGGCGGCTGGTCGGAGCCCATCGAGCTGTGCCTCGGCATTCGCGAAACTGGCGCCCCCACAGGCTACCTGCCGGCATCGGTGAAAGCATCGGAACCGGCGCTCGTGTGCCGTGGTCCCGGCGGCTGGACGGTCGAAAACGCGATCAACTCTGCCACTGAGAATCGCGATGCCGTTTCAGTTACCTTCGCCGGTGACGACACCGTCTACGGTCCTGGCCTGGGTGCCTGGACGGTGGTGAGTACTGAAGACCCCTTCTACACGGTATTCACACTGCAGAATGACCCGTACCCCACCACGGTGCAGAAGGTTGACGCCGACGGCGAACTCCTCGCCGGTGCGACCTTCGAAGGTGAGTCGTGCGTGCGCTGGGATGAAGACACCGAGTGGACCTGCGAGAGCCTCAGTGAGGAGACCCTTGCTGATCTCGCATCGGGTCTGATGACCCTCGAAGCAACGACAGAAGGTCGGGCATTCTTCAGCGATGAGCAGTTCGCGGCGTTCCAGGCGCAACTTGAGGAGTCGGGTGCCGACCACCCCTATGCCGAAACAAACGTATTCGTGGCGCCGGTTGATGAGTGTGTCGCGATTCGCGAAACCGCAGCGCCCGACGGTTACGAGGCCAAGTCGGCCCCGGTGGTCGTCTGCAAGAGCAAGACTGGTTGGACCACCGCGTACGCCGAGGAACTCGGCTTCGTAGGCCACTTCGACGACGCTGAGGTGGCACCGACGCTTGGTGACTGGGTGATTGACAACGTGCTGGACGCAGATGGTCTCGCGGTCTCGTCGAGTTTCACGCTGAGCAACGTGCCGGTTCCCGCATCCGAGACCCCGGTGCCCCCGGTCGCCCCGGCGCCCTCGGCCTCACCGACGCCGGTTGCCGACCAACCCGCACTTGCCGCCACCGGTGCCGAGTCGCTCATGCCACTCGCCTTCATCGGCCTCGCGATTGTCGCCAGTGGAGTGCTTATCCTGCGCCGCCGCTCGGCCGAGCAGTAACGCACGCCAAAGCGCGGCGGCTCACCTTTTGGTGGGTCGCCGCGCTTTCGTGTTTCGAAGATACGGCGCCAGCGCTGTCGGCGGCTACGCCCGTAGGAGCTGCGCTTCGATCGTGCGCAGTGCATCATCGTGCGGCGTGACGAGCGTGACTTCGCGCACCTGCGTCGGCGACGCCGCGAGTGTCTGCACTGCGGTCGTAACGGCGGTGTCGAGGTCCCAGCCGTAGGCGCCAGCACCAATGATCGCGAACGCCACGGTCGCTGCGCCGAGCTCGTCTGCCACCTCGAGCGACCGTCGATAACAGGATGCGAGAAGGCTCCGGTCGGTCTCGCCAGCGTGCCGGTTCGGTCCGACGGTGTGAATGACCCACTTTGCAGGGAGGTCACCTGCCGTGGTCCAGCCCGCATCGCCGGTCGCGAGTCCGTGCGGGAATCGCGAGATGCACTGTGTGAGGATGCTCGCCCCACCCACTCGGTGAATCGCGCCGTCGACGCCGCTGCCGCCGCGCATCTCGCGCGAGGCCGCATTGACCAGCGCATCCACGTGTTGCTGAGTGATGTCGCCGAGTACGGCGGTGATGAGCGTCATCGGCGCTACTCCTGCCGCTTGCCGATCTGCATCCCGGGCTTGCGAGTGTGCACGGTGAGGTAGCGCAGGCCGTTCGGCCCGGCGGTGAACCCGCGCACCGAACCCTTCGGCAGCCAGACGATATCGCCGACGGTCACCTCGAGATCACCCGCATCCGTGTCGACGGTGCCCGAGCCGCCGGCGACATGGATGAGCACATCGAGATCGGGGCCTTCGTGCATCGCGATGCCGTCGCAAGGATGCAGCTGGATGAGGTTCGCGTCGAGGCCCCGCCCTGGCTCGGCGAGCTTCCATGCGGCTCCCGAGACCGTCGCGTCGTTCGCGGAGGTCGCGAGGATGCGGGGCTGGGTTGTATCGGGATGCATGGTGGCTCCTTCGCGTAGCTGTGGGGCCACTGTTGCACGTTGGCCTGCGACGCCGATGCGGATTGGCCGGAAACAGTTTCGGTCTCGGCAATCAGTTGATCGCCGAGACCGAAGCGCGGTGAGGTTGATGCTAGAGCACCTCATCACCTGACTGCGAGTGCTCGGTGCGCGTCACGCGCTCGCCGGTCGCGGGGTCGACGGCAGAACGCTGCGTCGAACTTGCGCTGCGACGGCGGAAGAGCAAGGCGAGCCCGATGATCGACACCACGACACCCGCACCCATGAGGATGTAGCCGATCATCGTGAGGTCCACGCCGGACAGCTGGAAATCGACGGCATACACAAGAATGGCGCCGATCACGATCAGAAATACGCCGAATCCGATACTCATTTCAGCATCCTTTCGATTGGTGTCATCGCGGCCGGTCGGCACGACGCGGCCACTTTAGGCGATATCCATGCGCAAACATCGAATTTGTTGACGACTTTTGCGAATTCGTTAGTTTGTGTCCTGGCGCACTAAACCGCGCGCTCCCGACTAAACCGCGCGCTGCAGCGGGCGGTTTAGTCGGGAGCGCGCGGATTAGCGATGGCTGGATGCGCACCTCAGCTTGGAGATGGTGCAGTGCGGCTAGTTCATGCGCTCGCCGGCGAACCAGGTCTCGCGCACCTGGGTGAGGTGAATCTCTGCCACTGGTACCGAGAACACGTCCCGATCGACGAGGATGAAATCGGCCGACTTGCCGACCTCGAGCGTGCCAGTGACCGCATCCACGCCGAGCGCCCGCGCCTAGCTCGCCTCGCCGGTGTCGCGCGAGAGGCGCTGCGAGGCCCACACGGGAATGAGCGAGAGCAGGATGAGCACCGTCGCGACCACGTTCACGACGTTCGCCTCATTCGGCCTCGCCATCGTGTTCATGATCCACAACGGCACGGTGTCGACACCCGGAGGAGCGGTGAAGATGGTCACCACCACCTCGTCGAAGCTCAACGCAAAGGCGAGCAAACCACCGGCTGCAAACGCCGAACGGAACTGCGGGAAGGTGATGAGCCGGAACGTCTGCCAAGGCGTGGCGCCGAGGTCGCGAGATGCCTCTTCAATGCCCGGGTTCATCCGATTCAACCGCGCAAACACGTTGTTGAAGACCATGACGATACAGAACGTGCCGTGCGCGATGATGAGGCCGAGGTAACCAACGTGGATGCCGATTGGTTCGAGCAGGTTGTTGTAGGTGTTGTTGAGCGCGACACCGGTGACCACACCGGGTAGCGCGATCGGCAGCACCACGAGCAGATTCACGGCATTGCGGCCGAAGAAGGCAAAACGTTGCAGCGCGAAGGCCACGAGCGTGCCGAGCACGAGCGCAATGGCCGTCGCACCGAGCGCCACGAGCACGGAGTTGCCGACGGCCTTGCGCACCGGCTCGCTCGTGAACGCGACCTCCCACCACTGGGTTGAGAACTCGGCCACCGGCCAGGTCGGGATGCGTGCGGCGTTGAAGGCGTTGATCACCACCATGAGCAGTGGCACGTACATGAACGCCATGATCGCCACGACGATCAGGCCGAGGAAGATCTTTGCGGGACGCGAGAGTCGAAGCACTAGGATCACATCCTCTCGAGTGCGCCAGAGCGGCGCACGCTGACGAGATACACCACGACGAACACGATCGGCACGACCGAGAAGGCGGCCGCGAGTGGCGGGTTGAGGTTGATATTCGAGGCGATGACGCTGCCGATCATCTGCGTGGAACCGCCGACGAATTTCGCGGCGATGTAGTCGCCGAGGCTGAGCGAGAAGGTGAAGACGCTGCCGGCGATGATGGCGGGCTTGATGAGCGGTAGCACCACGGTGCGGATTGTGTGCCAAGAGCGGGCGCCGAGATCGGCTGACGCGTCGAACACATTCTTCGGGATCTGCGCGACCGCAGTGAACACCGGCACGGCCATGTACGGGAACCAGAGGTACACGAGTGTGAGCACGACCGTGAACATCGTGAACCCTGGCCCGGATATGCCGAGCGGGGCGAGCATCCAGTTCACAAAGCCGGTCTCGTTGAAGGTGACGCGCATCGCGAGCACCTTGACGAGGTAGCCGGCCCACAGCGGCAGCGTCACGCCGACGGCGAGGAGCGCCTGTAGCCACGGGCTCGCGACTTTCGCCATGAACAGCCCCAGCGGCACGGCGAACAGGATGCAGATGAGCGTCACTGCGGCGGCGATCAGCAGGGTGCGCAGCGAGGTGCTGAGATAGGCCGGGTTGACGATGAGTTGTTCGAAGTTGCGCAGGGTGAAGCCCGGCTTCACCTTCGAGGTGAACGGGTCGGTCGTCCAGAACGCCGTGATGATCAGCATCACGAGCGAGAAGATGTAAATGCCGATGAGCCAAGTGAGCGGCAGGGCGAGCAACCCGGCGAGTTGCAGGCGGCGTTTCATGGGGCGTCCGTTCGTGGGGGTCTTGCGAACCTGAGCCTTCCCGCCGAACCCGAGCGTTGTAGGGCTCAGGTTCGGCGGGATGGCTCATCTAGAGGGGTCAGGTTTGGCCGGAAGGCTCCGTGCCAAGCCTTACTTCACAGTGAGCCAGGCCTCGGTCCACTGTTGGAAGTTGGTGCAGGTGACGTCGGTGCGACCGTCAACACACTGCTCAACGGGGGTGGTCCAGAACCAGACGTTCTTGAAGTACTCCTCGTCGGTGGCGTGGTAGTAGTCGCAGTGCTCCTTGGCCTCTGCGCTCGTGTCACAGAACGCGGCGTTCGCGGGAGCCATACCGAAGTTCATCGCGATGGCACCGTTGACCTCGGGTGACGAGGTGTAGTTCATCCAGAGGTAGGCGCAGTTCGGGTTCTTCGACTGCGAGGAGATCATCCAGGCGTCAGACCAACCGGTCGAACCTTCCTTCGGGAGCACGCTCTCGAACTTCGGGTCTTCGGTGAGCTTGCGCAACACTTCCCACGAGGTGCCGGCGACGGTGGTGCCGCCGACGAACGAGGTGATCTGCGCGGCCGGGTCGGCCCAGTACTCCGAGACGATGCCGTTCTGCGTCTTGAGCAGGTCAATGGCGGCAGCCAGCTGCGTCTCGTCGAGTGCGTAGGGGTTCGTGATGCCGAGCTCGGGCTTGGTCGACATGAGGTAGACGGCCGCGTCAGCGATGTAGATCGGGGCGTCGTAGGCGATGACCTTGCCGGCGTAGGGGCTGTCTTCTTCCCACACGATGCTCCAGCTATCGGGCGTCTCGGTGACCACCTCGGTGTTGTACTGGAGGATGTTCGCACCGCGGCCAATCGGCACGCCGTACGACTTGCCGTTGATGGTGTCGTACACCTGGCCCTTCATGCCCTCAACGATGTCGTCACCGAAGTTCGGCACGAGTTCGAGGTTGATCGGCGCGACGTCGCCACCGACGATGAGGCGCAGGCTCGCGTCGCCCGAGGCCGACACGAGGTCGTAGTCGCCCGTGCGCATGAGCTGCACCATCTCGTCAGAGGTACCGGCAACTCGACGGTTCACGGTGCATCCGGTTTCGGCGGTGAACGCGTCGCTCCAGGCGGGCTCAACAAAGCCACTCCAGGCGACGATGTTGACCTGGCCCTCGCCCTCGCCGAGCGATTCGAGCATGGGCACTTCGGGTACGTCAATCGACAGACCGCCGGCTGCGTCGCCGCCGCCGGTGCCACCGCCATTGCTACAGCCGGTGAGCAGAAGGGCTGCGGCCGCGACTGCGGCTGCGACCTTGATGGGACGAGATTTCATGGGGCACTCCTTTGTGCGGAAATGTCGTGACTGGATGGGGTCGGGGGATGGGCAGGGATGGGGGACCAGCGCGGGCGGTGAGGGAACTGCCGTGACGGAACTGCCGTTAAGGAACAACAGACGCGTGGTCGGCGGTCCACACCGCGAGCACGCGCTCACCGCGCTGGAGGAGTTCGTCTTGCTCGGGGTGGTGAGCGTTTTGCACCGAGGCGATCATCCGCATCCCGTTGTCGGTGTCGACGACGTAGCGGGTGGCGGGCCCGGTGTAGACGATTTCGGCGACCGTGCCGGGCAGGGCATGCTCGTGGTCGCCGACGGTGGCGTCGGGCGTGAGCAGTCGCACCCGTTCGGGGCGGATGCTCACGGTCGCGCCGCTGGCCCCGACGGTTTCGGCGGGGATGAGATTTGAGAGGCCGAGGAAGCGTGCCACGAAGTCGGTTTGCGGGTGCTCATACACTTCGCGGGCGGTGCCGACCTGTTCGATCTTGCCGTTGTTGAACACGGCCACGCGGTCGCTCAGCGTGAGCGCTTCTTCCTGGTCGTGGGTGACGAAGATGAAGGTGATGCCGACGCGGCGCTGGATCTGCTTGAGCTCGATCTGCATTTCTTCGCGCAGCTGCTTGTCGAGTGCACCGAGCGGTTCGTCGAGCAGCAGCACTTCGGGCTCGAGGATGAGGGCACGCGCGAGTGCGATGCGTTGCCGCTGGCCACCGGAGAGCTGGTTCGGTAGACGGTCGCCGACGTGGCCGAGGCGCACTTTCTCGAGCGTTTCTTGCACTCGGGTGGCGCGTTCGGCTTTCGAGACGCGGCGCACTTTGAGGCCGTAGCCGACGTTCTCGGCGATCGTGAGGTGCGGGAAGAGGGCGTAGTCCTGGAAGACCGTGTTGACGCGGCGGTCGTAGGGCGGCACATTCGTGACGTCGACGCCGCCGAGCTCGATCGTCCCCGAGGTTGGCTCTTCGAAGCCGGCGATCATCCGCAGCACCGTGGTCTTGCCCGAGCCCGATGGTCCGAGCATCGAAACAAATTCGCCCGCGGCGACGTCGAGGTCGAGGTCGTGCACTGCCGAGGTGTCGCCGAAGGTCTTCGTCACGTTGCGCAGGCGTACAGTGCCGGCGCTCGGCTGGTCGGTCTGCCGACTGCGTTCGCGCGCCTGCGTCTTCGTCATCGCATTTCTCCTTGGAACATCGTTGTTTCTCAGAAGTTGTTCGATAAACTATGACATCAAATGTCATATTGCAACCGCTGGGCAATGGCGCTCAGGGAGATGTGATCGACTCGATAGTTCGCGGAACACACGACGCTCGAAAGGGACCATCGCGCCATGACCACGACGGCGAACGACGTTCGCGGGCCGGTGCGCCTTGAGCGCGCACTGTTCCAAGCCCTCGGCGATGACAGTCGCCCGGCGCTGGTCGAACGCCGCCTCAGCGAAGGCATCATGAGCGGGATGCTGCCGGCGGGCGAGCGGCTGCCCTCCGAGAACGAACTCGCGGCGACGTTTGGGGTGTCAGCCACGACCGTGCGCGAGGCGCTCGGCTCTCTGCGTGCGCGCGGTCTCATCGTCACGGTGCGCGGGCGGCATGGCGGCAGTTATGTGGATGCATCCGCCGACCCGATCGTGTTCGCTCGGGAGGCGCTCGCCGAGACCACGCTCGTGGCGCTGCGCGATATGGGCGTGCATCACGCGACCATTGCCGCCGGATGCGTGCGCTTGGCCGCGCGACGAGCGACCACCACGGAAGCAGAGCGTTTGCGTGAGCGGCTCGCGGCAATCGGCGAGGATGATCTCGGTCAGTGGCGGCACTCGATTGACGATTTGCTCACCGAGATCGCAGCCCTTGGGCAATCGTCGCGACTTACGCGCGACCTCATGCAAGGGTTGCTTGAACTCTCGCCCTATCTGCGCTTGCTCGACACGGATGCGGAAGCGCGAGCGGAGCAGCGCGCGGGCATTGCTGAGATGCTCGTGGCAATTGCCGCGCGGCAGGAGCTTGAGGCAATGGCGGCGTGCGAACTCTTCGTGAAGCGCATCATTGACCGGCTCGTGCGGCTACGGCTCGGCTCCTCTCGCTCGCGAGAATCTGGCGACCTACAATTTTGAAACCGATCCAATTTTTCAGGGGGCAATGATGCCGACCACTGTTACGGCGCTCGCGGCAGCATCCGCGCTTGTTGACGACTATTTTGGTCGTGCCATTGAGGCGTTGCGTGCGGCGGTGCTCACGTTTGGTATCGAGCTTGACCGCGAATTCGACCGCGGCGGGGTGAAGCCGGCCAAGCTTGACCAACTCGTCGAGCCGTATTCCGAGCAATTGCGGGCGCTCGAATCGGCGCGGGTATTTGGTTCGGGGTTTGTCGCGGCGAAGGGTGCCTTTGGTGACACCGCCGGGCATCTT
Organism: Gulosibacter macacae; assembly: GCF_003865375.1. Taxonomy (GTDB): domain Bacteria; phylum Actinomycetota; class Actinomycetes; order Actinomycetales; family Microbacteriaceae; genus Gulosibacter; species Gulosibacter macacae. Next base: position 76,823 of record NZ_RQVS01000002.1, read on the forward strand.
TCGTGGTGGCAGGGCGACCCGGTGCGGAAGCTCTTGCTCGCGGCCCAATCGGTAAATAAGGAACACATCGATTACACGGCGCACGAGTGGTTCCGGGTGCCAGCCGAGACTGGGCGCTCGCACACGGTGGGGCCGTACGTCGACTACCTCTGCAATGACGAATACACGGTGACGGTGGCGGTCCCGGTCGTGCTCGAGCGCGGTTTCGTCGGTGTGATGGCGCTGGATGTGTTGGTCGACTCGGCAGAGCGGGAGCTGTGGCCGCGGCTGGCTGAACTCGGTGACAAGCTCGTCGTCGCGAACCGATCGGGACGGGTGCTCGTGTCGACTGATGACCGCTATGAGACGGGCGACACGGTGCCCGAGCATGAGTTGCTCGGGGTGCGCGACGACGCCGGTGACGACCACGCCTTTGTCGTGCTCGCGACCTCGGCCTAGGCCAACCTTCTGGTTGGTCGAGTAGCGATGCGTATCGAGACCCGCTGGAAGGCCGACCCCTACGCGCTCAACCGCTCCCGCGGGATCCGCTCGCCAGCCTCAATCGCCACCGGCAACTGGTTCTCGGCCGGCGGCAGCGGGCAGGTCGCAAAGTCGGTGTACGCGCACGGCATGTTCACCGCACGGTTGAAGTCGAGCACGACGCTGCCATCCGAGCGCGGCTCCTCAATATTGAGTGAGCGCGTCGCGGCATACGTCGTCACGCCACTCGTCGCATCCCGGAAAAGCGCGAAGAGCGAACCCTTGACGCCGCCGTTAAATACCGTGAGTGAAAGCGGCTCGTCGTCAATGACGAACTCGACCACGCCCGGTGATTCGTACACGTGCGAGAGTCCCGAAAGTGCTGCATTCACCGTCACCGGTCGCGGCTCGTCGAACGGCTCGTACTGGCCCGAGATCACCCAATCGGGGTCTGGCTCAAACGTCGGTGTGCCCTGGTAGTCAACGCGCAGCGGCGCCTCCGGGTCGCGCGGCCGCATGATGACGTGACCGCTGCGCTTGGCGAGCTCGATCTTGCGGTCGCCCCAATCCACAATGAGGCTCGCTCGCTCGGGCATCGGTCCGAGATTGAAGCGACCGACAACCGGCTCGCCGTTGAACGACATCTCTGCTGCCGCATCCTGGTCTTCGACCTCAACGATGACGCCAGCGTCGGTGACCGACCACACACCCGGCACTCCGTCGATACGACGCGGCGTTGCGTCGAGCACCTGCAGGTCAGTCACGGTGAGGAAGCCGTGGGGCGAAGCGCGGTGGCGCTCGTAGTCGTCGTGCCAGGCTTGCCACTCGACGATGAATGACTCGTCGGCGATGATGGCGGCGGGGTTCGTGTGCGGCATGTCGGCTCCAGGTGAACGGACTCGGATGCGGTTACGTGTGACCAAGCGGGGGTTTTGCTGGTCAGAACCTAGATGGTACGCCCGGAATCATGACTATGCGAAGTGAGTGGGCTGGTTACGCCTTGACCTTGCGCCGACGTAGCCGCTGGCGGCGCGCCCGCACGAACTCCCGGGATGCGGCGCTCGACACTGCGAGGAGTGCCGCCACGAGCAAGAGCGCATTGCCGAGATCGATGAGGAGGCCCCAGCGTCCGGCAGATTCGAGCGATGAGACGCTGAGCACACCGACCGCGGCGACGAGCAGCACGGTCATGAGGGTCACCCGGGCGATGCGACCGCCGCGCATGGCGAGGAGGGCCACCACGAACTGCAGGAGCACGATGATGATGCTCGCCACGATGACCGTGAGCCAGAACGCGCGTGAGTTGTCGTCGGTGACGATGCCGAGTTCGGGGAGGATCGAGCCGGGCAGGTCGATGTTGAGCACGTGCTCCATGTTTTGCAGCTGCCAGAGAAACCGGCCCATGCCGACAACCGCGGCGATCATGGCGAGCAGGCAGCCGGCGACGAGTGCGAGCGGGCGATGCTCCCAGATATCGCGGGCGACCTCTTCTGGGGCGAAGTCGTGGCCGGTGGAATCGAGGATGAGCGCGCGAGATTCCTGCTCAAGCGACGGATCGATTGGCAGCGAGCGCACATCAATGATCGGCAGATCGCCGTCGGTGATGATCGAATCGCCGCCGCCGTTGCGCGAGTGGTAGCCGGTCGAGAAGTCCTCGATGACGGTGACCCGCACATCCTCGTTGCCGGTCGTGACGGTCTCGACGATGTGGTCGCGTTCGATGTCGGTGTTTTCGTCGATCTTGTGGGTGATCTGCAGGGTGAACAGCGAGAACCCAATGGCGCGGTCGTAGGTGCCGGCCGCGAGCCAGTCGACGCGGCGGCCGCCGGGAAGGAGCCAGCCCGCAGGGCAGCGCCAGAAGCGCACGTGGTGGCGCTTACCGGGGTTGCCGTCGACCTCTTGCTGGTAGGCGAAGTCTTGTTTGCGGCCGAAGAGGAAAAGCGGTGAGACCGGGGCTTCGTCGTAGCTGCGGCCGCTGATGGTGGCGGTAACGATGCGCCAGGTGGACTGCGCGGTGATGTCGTCGGCGCGGGTCCAGCCGGCGTCGAGCATGGCGCGGTGTACCTGCGATTCGGTGCCGGTGAGAGCAACGTTGACCGGGTCGCCGAGTAGGCCGTCAGAAGTGCGAGTGCGGCCGATGAAGTAGTTGGGTACGTAGATGCTCGAGAGGATGCGGTGCAATCGCGGGAGCGTGAGGTACGCCGCGATCAACCAGCCAACGAGGAGCACGACGGCGTACCAGCCCCAGCCAAAGCTCGCGCCGTGCACCAGGATGCTCACGCCAAGCCAGACGCTGACGACGCCCGAGGCGAGAAAGAAGAAGCGGTCGGTGGCGGAGGCATCGGTGACGTATTGCCGTTGCACCGCGAATGAGCGGCGTTGGACGCGGTCGTCGTGGGCAGCGGAGTCGCGTAGCCGGGCCGATTTGCTCACCCCTCTATTGTGGCGCACTGCGAACCACGCGCTGAGATGCACTCAAATGACGCCACTTGGCCGAGGTGAAGGCATGCTTGAGGTGATACCGCGGGAGGAACCCAATGACTGCGTCACTCACCATGCTTGACACGTACGACCGTAGCGACGACCGAGCTCGGGCATGGATCGCCCGCTCCGTGCGACTCATCGAAGCCGACGCCAGGCGTTCCGCCGACACGCATCTGCTCAAGCTCGACCTTCCCGAGCAATGGGGCATCGACGTGTATTTCAAGGATGAGTCGACGCATCCGACCGGCAGTCTCAAGCACCGACTCGCACGGTCACTGTTTCTCTATGCGCTCGTGAATGGCTGGCTACGCGAGGGTGCACCCGTCATCGAAGCGTCAAGTGGCTCGACTGCCGTGAGTGAAGCGCACTTCGCTCGGCTCATTGGCGTGCCATTCATCGCCGTCATCCCTCGAGGCACCTCGGCTGAGAAAGTACGGCTCATCGAGGCCGCCGGTGGTCGCTGTCACGAAGTCGGCAGGGCGGATGCGCTGAGCGAAGAAGCTGCTCGCCTCGCGCACGAACTCGGTGGCCACTTCCTCGACCAATTCACCTACGCCGAGCGGGCGACTGACTGGCGCGGTAACAACAACATCGCCGAATCGGTACATGAGCAGCTTCGGCTTGAACGGCATCCGATGCCTGCTTGGATCGTTGTCGGTGCCGGTACCGGCGGCACTTCGGCGACCTTCGGTCGACACCTGCGGTATCGCGAGCATGACACTCGACTCTGTGTCGTGGATGTTGAAGGTTCGGCGTTCTACGACGGGTGGCGAGAACGAGACGGCTCGATTCAAGGGCCTGGTGGTTCCTGTGTGGAGGGCATCGGTCGCCCGGGCGTCGAAGCGAGCTTCATCGGCGATGTCATCGAGCGCATGATTCGAGTTCCGGATGCGGCTTCGATTGCGGGGGCGCGTCTGCTCGCCGATCGATTTGGTCGACCGGTCGGCGGCTCGACGGGCACCAATCTGGTCGGGGTTGCGATGCTCGTCAACGAGATGCGGGCGTCGGGGAAACAGGGATCGATCGTCACCCTGCTCTGCGATTCCGGCGACCGCTATCTCGACACCCTGTACGACGATGAGTGGGTGTCTTCGCGAGGTATCGACCTCGAGTCATGGCGGCGTGAGCTGGAAATCGCGCTTCCGAAGCGCCGTGACCAGATCGTTGGCGTCTAGGGCTCGCACGAATGGCCATCAATCCATAAGGTTGGGTTATGGTAGGCCCCGTCGAAGACGACGCGCTTTATGACGCGTATGCCTATCGCGTGCTCGACGCAATTCGTCGGAGCGGTTCAATCTCGGCGGCGGCCCGAGAACTCTGCGTAAGCCAACCGAACATCACGCAGTTCGTGCAGCGGCTTGAACGGCGCCTCGGTACGGCGCTTGTCGAGCGAACAGGTCGTACCGCTCGGCTCACCGAAGCTGGCGCGGTGTTCGCAGATCAGGCTCCCGCGGTGGAGGCCGCGATGCGCACGGCCGCACGACGCTTCAACGAGTTGCGGTCTGATTCCTCGAACACCTCGCCGTTGCGGGTGGCGGCAGTGTCCGCACTGATCACCTCGCTCATCCCCGCGTTCGTGACCCGGTTCTCTGAAGCTTGGCCAGGCAACCAACTCGTGGTGTGTGAAGCCGACCGAGCGGAGTGCATCCGATTGGTCGCTGAAGGTGAAGTCGATGTCGCACTGACTATTGAGCCAACCGGCAATCTTGCCGAAGACGCGCGGCTCTATCCGGTGGTGCTCGAAACCGAGGAGGCACTCCTCGCGTTGCCGCCAACCATCGCGACTTCGCGAAGCCGGATGCGGCTCGACGAGGTCGTGCGGTTGGGATTACCGCTCATCGGCGAACGTGAGCTTGCGTCACACCTCAAGGCCGATCTTGAGGTAGCCACGCGCGCGCAACGCAACGGTTGGTCTTTCGGATCCTCGCCAACGGTCGCTGACCGTCAACCTTGCGATCATCAGGGTTTTGGGGCTGCACGTTCGACCGAGACGGTGTTGGCACTGGTCGAAGCTGGGCTTGGGTTCGGAGTGTTGCCTGCCACGAATGCGCGAATGAGCACGATGCGGCGACGTGTTCGGCTCGTGCACCTCGAGCCGATTCTGCGCGTTCGCACGATCGCGACAACGCTCATCGGTGCGCACAATCGCCACGAGGTCGCCGGAGCGCTGCAGGCGCTCGCAGAGGTGGCGCTCGAGGGCCGTCCCACGCAAACGAGCGCGGCTGACCGACTGCGCCGTACTCACCTGCCCCGCAGCCTCATGACTCGCTCGCGAGGAATGACTGACCCTCACCACCCCGGTTACACCCAAACAAGGAGTTCCGACATGACCACGAGAACCACCACCCGACTCTTACGCGCCGGGGCGGTGACGGCCGCAACCGTGATCGCACTGGCGGGATGCGCCTCGCCCGGTGCCACTGAGGTTGGTCCCGATACCGGTGAACAAATCAGTGAAATCACCGTCGCCCTTCCGGGTTCGATTTCGAGCCTCTACGTCGGCCAAGAAGCGGGCATCCTCAACTATTACCTCGCTTCGGTGGCGCAGGAGGGTCTCGTGACGATTGACGCGAGCGGAGCCATCCAACCCGCCTTGGCCGAGAAGTGGGAGCAGACCGACGACACGACCTATGTCTACGATCTCCGCGCCGACGCCGAGTTCCAGGACGGTACGCCCGTCACCGCTGACGATGTCGTATTCAGCCTGGAGATGGCGCAAGACCCCGAGAAATCACCGGGCCTGTCGTACTACCTCACCGATGTCACCTCGATTGAGAAGACCGGGGATGCGCAGGTCACCGTGAAGCTGGGCGCACCGAACGCGGCATTTGCCGCGAACATGTCGAGTGCCGGTGCCGCCTTCATTACCTCGAAGGCGTTCTGGGAAGCCAATGAAGGCACCGTTGGCTCGAGCTCGTCACTCGTATTGGGCACCGGCCCGTATCAGGTGACCGAATTTGTCCCCGACTCACACGTCACCTATGAACGTGTGGATACCTGGTGGGGCGAGGCACCGAAGGTCGAGAAGATCACGGTGAAGTTCATCCCCGATGAGTCGACTCGACTGCTCGCAGCGAAATCGGGCGAAGTTGATGTTGCCTTCAACGTGCCGCTTCAGCAGGCCACACAGTGGGAAGCACTCGACAATATGCGCGTTGAGTACACCAACGACCTCAGCTACGTCGGGTTGTTCTTCAACACCTCGATGGCGCCGTTCGATGACCCGATGGTGCGGGAAGCAATCGCCCAGTCAGTTGATCGTGAGGGCATCGTTGAAAGCCTCTTGCGTGGTCACGGTGAAGTGGCCACGGCGATCATGACGCCGGAATCGATGGGTGGGGCGTACACGCCGGAGGAAGCTCGCACCAAGTTGGGCGAGATTCCGCAGTGGAACTTCGACCTTGAGGCGGCCAAGGCGGCACTGGCCGCATCGAACCACCCGGATGGCTTTACCGCTGAAATCCTCGCGCCGGCAACCGGTCCGCACCTGGTCAAGGCGGCACAATCGCTTGCCGAAAACCTCGGCAAGATTGGCATCACCCTCAATGTGCGCGAGGTGCCGATTGAAGAGTGGCTTGCCTCGCTCGACAGCCATGGCATCGGATTCATGTGGTACTTCTCCACGCTCGGCGACCCGGCTGAGATCCCGTCATACCTGCTTGGTGCGGGGAACTTCACGACTCACGAGAACCCGGCGATTGTTGATCTGCTCACCCGGTCGAACGCCGAGACTGACCTCAAGACTCGAATCGACCTGTTGGTCGAGGTTGAGACACTCCGGGCGGCCGATGTCGTGAATGTGCCGCTGTGGTGGGGACAATCGGCGACCGCCTTCAAGAAAGACCTGGGCGTGAACGACCTGTCTGCCTTCACCTTCGTGTCGACCTGGCCTGCGCAGCTGTACCGAGCTGGCACGTGACCCAACTCAGCACGTCGCCGCTGCCACCCTCGCGCAACGTGTGCGGGGGTGGCAGCGGTGCGCGCCTGTTGCGCACGGTGGTGGTGAGATTGCTTGGCGTCGTCGGCGTGCTACTCGTGCTTTCGATCGTCGTCTTTGCACTGCTGCACCTGGCACCCGGTGATCTCGTGCGCACGCTGCTGGGTAATCGCCCGGCGAATCCCGAAGCGATCGCCGCGATTCGCGAGCGCTATCACCTCGATGATCCGGCGTGGATGCAGTACCTGCGCTGGCTGGGTGGAGTCGTCACGGGAGACCTCGGCACCTCAATTCGTCTGCAGATTCCGGTCACCGACGCGATTGGCGCGCGCGCCGCCACCACCTTCTGGTTGTGCCTCCTCGCCTTCGTGATTTCGGTTGCCGTCGCGATACCACTCGGAGTACGTGGCGCGGTGCATCCAGGCGGGTTCATCGACCGAATCGCCACGGGCTTCGGCATCGTGGGCATCTCGGCGCCAACCTTCGCCGTGGGTGTGCTGCTGCTGTACGTGTTCGCCTACTACGTGCCGATCTTTCCCGTTTACGGTGCAGGATCAGGCTTCCTCTCGAACCTCTACCACCTGGTCTTGCCAGCGATCTCGTTGTCCACCGGTCTCGGTGCCATTCTGCTCAAGCTCACTCGCACTGCCATGCTCAGCGAGCTGCGTCAGGACTATGTCACCGCGTTGCGCGCCCACGGCGTTGGTGAGCGACGCGTGATCAAGGTCGCCATGCGTAACGCGGCCATTCCAATCGTCACCGCGGCCAGCCTGGTCCTCACCTTTCTCGTGGGTGGCACGCTGCTCGCCGAGACAATCTTCGCGTTGCCAGGGCTTGGCAAGCTCCTGCAAGACTCCGTCATGTACAAAGACCTCCCAGTGGTGCAGGGGGTGACGCTCCTCGTCGCGGCGCTCATTGCGCTCATTGCCCTGCTTGCTGACCTCAGCTACGTCGCCCTTGACGCGAGAGTTCGACACCGTGAGGTTGGCTCATGAAGCGCGCACTGCCAGGTACCCGCACAATCACCCTGCGGCGGCCACCGAAGCGACGCCCACTGGTCCTCGTGGCGATCTGCCTTGCCATCCTTGCGGTCGCCGCAATCTTCGCCGTGATTGGGCCGCTCGTGGCCCCGAACGCGACAGAGCAAGACATCCTTGTGGGCAGTCTGCCTCCTGGCTTTCCTGGCCACCCGCTTGGCACCGACGAGCTCGGCCGCGACATTTTGCAGCTCACCATCGCTGGCACGACCTCAGCGCTCGTCGGTCCGGTGCTCGTTGCGCTTGGCTCCATGGTGCTCGGTATCGTGCTCGGTTCGCTGGCCGGATACGAACGTGGCTGGGTTGACCTCCTCGTTGCCCGCTGGACCGACCTGCTTTTCGCGCTGCCCGTCTTGCTCATGGCGGTGGTGGTCGCGGGCATCCTTGGCGCCGGCTATTGGACGACGGTGCTCTTGCTCATCGTCCTGTTCTCGCCGAGTGATATTCGGGTGGTGCGCGCCGGGGTGCTCGAACAATCAACGCGGCCGTACATTGAAGCTGCGCAGATGCTCGGGCTGTCGCGCTGGCGAATCATGTTCCGCCACCTCTTGCCCAACGTCGCACCATTGATCATTACCAACACCATGCTCAATGTCGCGTTCGCGCTGGTCGCGTTCTCGTCGCTGTCGTTCTTGGGTGTTGGGGTGCCGCCGAACTCGGCAGACTGGGGCCGCCAACTCGCCGACGGCCGCTTCCTGGTGTTTGAGAACCCAGCCGCAGCTGTCGTGCCTGCGGTGCTCATCATCGCGGTCGCGTTTGCGGCCAACGTTGTCGGCGACTGGCTTGGCGAACGACTTACCCGGGAGCGCACATGACTCGGCAGATTCGCATCCGCGGCCTCGCGGTTGACGGCCCCGATGGCCGTTCGTTCGTCAGTGAAATCGACGCGAGCATCCCGGTTGGTGGCACCGTCGCGCTCATTGGTGAGTCGGGGTCGGGGAAGACCCTCAGTGCGAAAACCCTCGTCGGGCTCTTGCCTGACGGGTTCACCGGTCGCGGACTGCTCGACATCGACGATGAGCAGATTGACCTGCGCGACGGTGGCGGCGACTGGCGCAAGGTGCGCGGTGGGCTCGTCACGCTCGTGTTGCAAGACCCATTCACGAGCCTCAGCCCGGTGCACCGCATTGGTCCCCAGATTGGCTGGACCCTCGATGCCCACGAACCCACCCTCACTGATTCTGCGCGCGCGCAGCGCATTCGCGACGCGCTTGTTGAAGTGCGGCTCGACCCGAGCGTGGCGCGATCGTATCCCCATGAACTCTCCGGTGGGATGCGGCAGCGTGCGGCAATTGCCGCGGCGCTCGCGGCGTCACCACGTCTGCTCATCGCCGACGAGCCCACGACCGCGCTTGACGCGAGCAACCAATCAGAGATTTTGGATCTGCTCGATCGACTCAAACGCGAACGCGGGCTGGGAGTGCTGCTCATCACCCACGACCTCGGGATGGTGCGCGATCGCAGCGATGAAGTGCTGGTGATGAATGCCGGTGAGGTGGTCGAGCGTGGCGCCACCGATGCTGTGCTCGCGAACCCGCAAGACGACTACACGCGATCGCTGATCTCGGCAGACCCACTCATGGCGATTCGAACTGGTGGATTGACCGCGCTCGCGACCGCGGCCGTTGCCGCTACGGAGGTGCCGGTGCTCGCTGCCCATGGACTTGAAAAGTCCTTCGGCGATCGGCAGGTGCTGCGGGGTGTCGATCTCACCGCGCACGCGGGGGAGATTGTGGGCATCGTGGGGGAGTCAGGCTCGGGAAAGACCACGCTCGTGCGCTGTATCGCAGGCCTTGCTGCCGAGGATGCGGGCACCATCTCGTTCTCGGGGCACGCTGTGCGGCCTGGGCGCGCAGACCGCAAGCCCGAGCAGGCTCAGATCGTTTTTCAAGACCCCTATTCCTCGCTCAACCCGACGTTTACCGTGGGCCAGACGCTTGCCGAAGCGCTGAGTGTTGCGGGTCGGCCGCGAACCGATGCCGTCGAGCTACTTGCCCGCGTCGGACTCGATGAGTCTTTCCTGGAGCGGCGCCCGGCAAGGCTCTCGGGTGGGCAACGACAACGCGTCGCCATCGCCCGGGCGCTGGCCGTACGGCCGCAATTGCTCATCTGCGACGAATCAGTTTCGGCGCTCGACGTCTCAGTGCAAGCCCGCATCCTTAATCTCTTGCGTGAGCTTCGGGATGAACTCAATCTCGCCATTGTGCTCATCTCCCACGACCTCGGTGTCGTGCTCTCAACCGCAGACCGAGTGCTCGTGCTCCGCGACGGGCAGGTAGTCGAAGAGGGCCGAACCCAGCAGGTCTTTGCGGAGCCCCAGCATCCCTACACCCAGACCCTGCTCGCTGCCGCACTCGGGAGCGACCACCAAGAGGAGCCGTCATGACGTTTCGAGCGCTCGACGCCGTGAACTTAGATGCCGAAGCGCTGGCGGTCGCTGTGCCCTGGCTACCGGGCCCCTTTGCCGATGCCTGGTCACGTTCGCGTAAGCACTACCAGCCTCGCCTTTTGGTGAGTGACCGCGCCGTGGTGTTGGTGACGCAACGGCCAGCTACGGTGCAACTCAAGGTGGTGGCAAGCGCCTGGGCGGCGGGATCGGGTGCAGAGGCGGTTGACGGCGTCGTGGCATTCGCGCGTGGCGAGGGCATGGCTCGACTGGTGTGGGAGGTGCCGATTCCGGAACCTGACGGCGAACGCGGTGCGGGCAGTGTGCATCCTCATGAACTCGAATCCTTACTCGAGGCATCTGGGGCAACCCAGCTGCGGATGTCATATGCGTCGGCACCAGGGTCGACCGGGGTACGCGGATGGGTGCATGACTTCAGTGACATCGGGCATGAGCAGCTGCCGTACTACGCGCAAACCACCGACTTCACCTGCGGCGCGGTGACGGCGCTGCTGGCGGTGAACCAACTCGACGATTCGGCTGGTTTGCAGGGGCGGTCTCGTGAACTCGATCGGGCGAACGAGCTCGCGTTCTGGCGGCGGGCGACGAACTTTCCTGCCGTTGACCCGCTGGGCCTTCTCGTCGAACTGCATGAAGAGGTTCGGGGCAGGGTCGGGCTCGAAGCCTGGATCAGCGTCGAGGGCCCAACGTTGCTCGAGTGGGTCGAGCCCGGGTTCGATCGCGACACCAAGGTGCTGCTACAGGAAGAATCAGCCCGGCAGGCGCTGGATGCAGGGCTTTCGGTGCATCGAGAATGGGTTGCAATCAGCGAAATCGCGCGTGAGGTGCGGGCCGGTGCCATGGTGATCATGCTCATTGATGAGCGTCCGATGCATGACGACCCGACACCGCACTGGGTGCTGTGGCATGCCGTTGGTGATGGGCTGGTGTTGGTGCAGGATCCGTGGATCAACGCCGAAGAGGGTGAAACCTGGCTTGATGGTCACGACCTGGCGATCACCTTCGATGAGTTTGAGCGGATGGCGCGCTGGGGCGATCCTGCCTATCGGGCGTTCGTGGTGATTCGGCCATAGAGCCGAGTCGCTTCACCGCACGCAGAGCAGCCTTGCGGCCCGCGCGCGTGGCGCCGATCGTCGAGGCAGACGAGGCATAGCCCACGAGCAGGATGCGCGGGTCCTTCACCACTTCCACCACATCATGGGTGCGCACACCGCCGCCCGGCTCGCGCAGGCGCAGGGGAGCGAGGTGATCGAGCGCGGGACGGAACCCGGTCGCCCAGAGAATCGCATCCGCCTGCACGCGCTTACCCGACTCGAACACCACCGCATCCGGTTCGATGTGGTCAATGCGGCCGTCCGAGACGAGGCGACCGCGCTCGCGGGCCGCGACATACGGCGGCCACTGCGGGATGCCGGTGTTGCGCACCACGCTGTGGGGCACGAGCCCTGCCGACGCGCGCTCATCGACGCGACGCTCGACGGCAATGCCCCATTTCTCGTCGAAGGGACGCTCGACCCAGTCCGGGTCGCGGCGGGTCGACCAGGTGGTTTCGGCACCAGCCTCTTCAAGTAACAGGATGAACTGCACGGCCGAGAGTCCACCGCCGACGACCACGACATGCTGGCCGCGGAACTCCTCCGCATCCCAAAAATCAACGGTGCGCAACTGCCGCCCAGCGAATGTGGATGCACCGCGAGTCGCGGGCACGAACGGTCGCGTCCAGGTGCCGGTCGCGTTGATGACGAGGCGGGAATCCCAACTGCGGTTGCCGGCGCTGATGCGCAGCGGCGCATCCGGTTCGTCGCCGAGAGACTCGACGCTGTCAACGAGCACTGGGCGAATAATTGGGAGCTCGAACTCGCGCTCATAGGCGTCGTAGTAGCGCGTGACGACGGCGGATGAGGGTTCGTTCGGGTCAGGGGCGCCGAGGGGGAGGCCCGGCAGATCGTGAATGCCGTGGGCGTAGTCGAAGGTGAGGGCGGGCCAGCGATGACGCCAGGCTCCGCCCGGCCCCTCGTTGGCGTCGAGCACGACAAAGTCGCGCCATGGCTCGAGTCCGCGTCGGCGCAACCAATAGGCGGCGGTGAGTCCCGCCTGACCCGCACCGATGACCACGACCTGCAACATTGTTGACCTCCTGTTCATGCGAACGCATGAACGTCGCACTGTGTTCCCGCGCCGCGACCCGGAAAGTGCAGAGCAATTAATCTCGAAGGCATGACCCCGCCGATTCAGAAAGAACCTGCCCGAATCCCAGTTCGTCACGTGCTCAGCGACTTGTCGCGTGGACTTGCCCGTGACGAGGGAGTGCATCCCGCGCTCATCCCCGGTATCGGCGTTGAAGACACCGGGCGCAAGTTCGCGACCAATCGTTGGGTATTCGCGATCGCTGCCGGCTTCGTCATTGCCTTCATCAGCTGGGGCATCGCCGACACCGCAGGGATGGGTGCGGTTGCGTCAACCGCGTTGCACTGGGTGTCGACCAACTTCGGCTGGTTCTTCTCACTCCTCACCGTGTGCGTATTCGTGTTCATGCTCGTGGTGGGCTTCGGGCCCTTCGGCGGCATTCGACTTGGCGCCGACGATGAAGAACCCGAATTCGGCCGCATGTCGTGGATCGCCATGCTGTTCTCTGCGGGCATGGGCATTGGGCTGCTGTTCTTCGGCCCCTACGAGCCGCTCGAGTACTTCCTCAATGTGCCGCCCGAGTTCGGTGTCGATGGCGGCAGCAGCGAGGCGATGCACTCGGCGATGGCACAGACCCTGTTCCACTGGGGTCCTATGGCGTGGGCCTACTACGCCCTCGTCGGCGGTGCGATCGCGTATGCCGCATATCGGCGCGGTCGTTCGCCGCTGATCTCATCGATCTTCGAGCCAATCTTCGGCGAACGCACCCGCGGTCCCCTCGGCGGTGCGATCGACGTGTTCGCGATTCTCGTGACCCTCTTTGGTACGGCAGTTTCTCTCGGCATCGGTGCGCTACAGATTGGTCGCGGCATTGAGATCGTCGGTGGCATCGGCCCAGTGGGCAATGGCGTGATTATCGCAATCATGGCGGTGCTCACCTGCCTCTTCATTATTTCGGCGGTGTCGGGAGTGAAGCGCGGTATTCGCCTACTTTCGAACATCAACCTCGTCATCGCGAGCGCGCTTGGGCTGTTCGTCTTCCTGGCCGGGCCGACGCTCTTTCTGCTCAATTTCATCCCCGCGAGCGTGTTCGCCTTCATCGACGAACTCAGCACCATGCTCATGCGTTCGGCTGCTCAGGGACCCGACTCTGCGGCGTTCATGGAGACCTGGACGACGTACTACTGGGCCTGGTGGGTGTCGTGGACGCCGTTCGTCGGCATGTTTATTGCGAAGATCTCGCGCGGCCGCACGCTCCGCGAGTTCGTGCTCGTCGTCATCGTGGTGCCGTCGGTGGTTTGCCTGGTGTGGTTTGGCACGTTCGGGGGCACGACGATGTGGCTCGAGTCGACCGGTCGAGCCGTTTCGGCGGCAGGCAACCCACAAGACGTGATGTTCGCCATGTTCGACCAGCTGCCGTTCGGCATCGTGAGTTCAGTGATTGCGATGGTGTCGATCATCATCTTCTTCGTCACGAGCGCTGATTCGGCCTCGATTGTCATGGGGTCGATGTCGCAGAACGGTCGCCCGGTGCCGACGAAGTGGGTGACGATCGCCTGGGGCGTTGCGCTTGCCGGTATCGCGACGGTGCTGCTCCTTGCTGGTGGCCAGGATGCGCTTGATTCGTTGCAGGCGCTCGTCACGATTTCGGCATTGCCGTTTGCGGTGATCGTGTTCGGCATCATGTTTGCGTGGGGTCGCGACCTCGCCACTGATCCCTACATGCTGCGGCGCCGATTCGCCGAGGTCGCGATCGAAGAGGGCGTGCGGCGCGGCATTGCTGAGCACGGAGATGATTTCGTGTTCGAGTCAGGGCAGGTGGAGCCTGAGCAGGGCGCGGGTGCCTGGCTCGACACTGATGATCCGGCACTTACTGAGTGGTACACGGATGCGGTGGAATCTGCCGAGCAAGCCGAGCAAACCCAGGAGGCCGAGAAGTAGCTCCTGACGATGCGGTTTCGAAGGGTGCCGCTCAGCGGCCCTTCGGACCACGCGCCCAACCGCCTCGGCCTACCCTCGAGTCCATGACCGAATCCCAAGAATTCGACCAGGTGCTATTCGACCGCCGCGGCCCCGGCGGTCGACTCGGCGTCATCACGCTCAACCGGCCGAAGCAACTCAACGCGCTCACCTACGCAATGATTCGGGCGATTGCGCGCCAGCTCGACGACTGGCGCGACGACGACACGCTTGAGCAGATCGTGCTCGTCGGTGCTGGCGATCGGGGCCTGTGCGCCGGGGGCGATATCGCCGAGATCCGCAGCGACATTGTCGAAGGAGATGGCGGCATTACCGCCGACTTCCTCGCCGACGAATACCGCCTCGATGCCTCGACAAGCGACTACCCGAAGCCCTATATCGCGATCATGGACGGCCTCACCTTCGGCGGTGGCGTCGGACTCTCAGGGCACAGCACTCGCCGCATCGTGACGGAGCGCTCGCAGATCTCCATGCCCGAAACTGCGATCGGATTCACACCAGACATCGGGGGTACCTGGCTCCTCAGTCGGATGCCCGGGCAGACCGGCCTCCACACTGCGCTCACGTCGGCCCGGCTCAGTGCTGGTGACGCGATCGCGACCGGCTGGGCCGATCACTTTGTGCCGCGTGACGACCTCGATGCGCTCCTCACTGCGCTCGAAACCGAACCGGCCGACGGCGCGATCGCGCGATTTGCGCAGGAGCCGCCTGTCGCCCCCATCCTCGCCGAACGGGCCTGGATTGACGACGCTTACAGCGCGGCGACGGCGAGCGAAATTGTCGCCCGTCTCGACGAACTCGGCGAAACGCATCCGGGTGCTAAGGATGCGGCAGTCAAGATACGCCGTGCCTCGCCGACCGCGATCGCCGCGACGCTTGAACTCGTGCGCCGGAACCGCGAGGCAAGCGAACTTCGCGCGGCCATCGACCTCGAGTACCGGGTGGGGATGCGACTGGTCTTCGCCCACGACTTCCTCGAGGGGGTGCGGGCGCTCGTCGTCGACAAGGACAAGTCGCCGAAATGGCAGCCGGCCACGCTCGCCGAAGTTGACCAGGAGCGCATCCGCCTTCTCTTTGCACGCCAGGATGCGTTTGAAATTGACTGGCGGCAAAGTTAGCGGAAGACAAAGAACACCGGGTCATTCCACAGGAAAGCTGGGTGGAGCCGCATATTCGGAAGATTTTCCGGAGAAGCTCCGCGTCTTTATCGTCTTTTGCGCGATGGGCAAACTGTATACGATTTCGTATAGCACATAGTCCACACGACACGTGTGTGCACTGCGCCCCGACAAAGGAGTCCCCAGCTCATGACCCAAACCACCCCTGCCGACGAGCGCCGTCTCGCCGGCGAGCGACGCCGCATCATCGGCTCAGTCGTTGTCGGTACCACCGTCGAGTGGTATGACTTTTTCGTTTACGCCTCGGTCGCCGGCATCGTGTTCTCGAAGGTCTTCTTCGGCCCGGCCACCGAAGGTAACGAGGGCCTCGGCGCGATCTTCGCGTTCCTCACCGTTGGTATCTCATTCCTCTTCCGCCCGCTCGGTGCCTTCCTCGCCGGCCACTACGGCGACAAGATCGGCCGCAAGCCGATGCTCGTGATCACGCTGCTCCTTATGGGTGTGGCCACGACGCTCATCGGCCTCCTCCCCACCTACAACGGCACCCCGGGTGACTGGTTCGGCGGCATCGGCGTCGCAGCCCCCATCCTGCTGCTCCTCCTGCGCGTCCTCCAGGGCATCTCGGCCGGTGGTGAATGGGGCGGCGCGGTGCTGCTCGCAACTGAGCACGCTCCCACCGAAAAGCGCGGCCGCTTCGGCATGTTCCCGCAGCTCGGTGTGCCGTTCGGCATGATCCTTGCCTCGGGCATGGTGGCCCTCGTCACCGCACTCACTGGCGACAACTTCGCCGTGTGGGGCTGGCGCATCCCGTTCCTCTTCTCGGTCGTGCTCGTGGTCGTCGGCTTCATCGTCCGCTCGTCGGTCGAAGAGTCGCCGGTCTACAAGGAGATCGCCGACGTACAGAAGCAGGAATCGGCCCCGATCGTCACCCTCTTCCGCAAGCACGGCCTCACCGTGGCCCTGCTCGCAGCCCTGTTCATTGGTAACAACGCCGCGGGCTACATGACCACCGGTGGTTACATCCAGCGCTACGCGACGAACAAGGAAACCGGCCTCGGCATGGACATCACCTTCGTCATGCTTGCGGTGCTCGGTGCCGCCGCCATGTGGGCGCTCGTCACCTATATTGCCGGTCACATTGCCGACCGCATCGGCCGCAAGAAGACCTTCCTCATCGGCTACGGTCTGCAGCTCGTCACCGTGTGGTTGCTGTTCGCGATGGTGCAGACGGCCAACCCGGTCATGGTGGTGATGGGCCTACTCATCTACGCCATCCCGCTCGGTCTGCAGTACGGCCCGATTGCCGTTTGGTACGTCGAGTCGTACCCGGCGTCGGTGCGCTTCTCGGGTGTCTCCATTGCCTACGCACTCGGCGCCATCGTCGGTGGCGCGTTCGCGCCGACCATCGCCGAGTGGCTCATGCAGACCTTCGGCAACGTCTACGCGATCTCGACCTACCTCTTCATCGCAACCCTGATCAGCCTCGCGGCCGCGATCATCCTCAAGGACCGCACGGGCATCCCGCTCACGCACAAGTTCGAGGAGCAGGGCGGTTTCCAGACCTGGAAGCCCGGCGACCCGACGCAGGAAGAGCTCGCCACGGCGACCTCCCCCTTCCGCAGCATTTAGGGGCAACACACCCCAGTGCAGCACCCGGATGCGGGCGAAACCTTCACGGTTTCGCCCGCATTTGCGGTTTGGACGACGAACTCAGCAACGTTCTTCGGCAAACCCGTGAATGATGCGGAATTCTCCGGAATAACTTACTGACCGTTCGGTAGTGATCTACTGTCAGTACATCGGACGATGTCGTCCGGCGCAGCATCCTGATCCCCGCCCTCACGGGCACGCTGCACCCCCACCCCGCATTCAAGACACTGGAGTCCTGCATGACCGCACCCGCAACCACCACTAACGGTGTGACTTCGAAGGCCGAGCAGCGCCGCGTGCTGCTCGCGACCATCGTTGGTACGACTGTCGAGTGGTACGACTTCTTCATCTACGCCTTCATGGCAGCGCTGATCTTCCAGCCGCTGTTCTTCTCGGCACTCGGTGAGTCGGCCGGCACGCTCGTGTCGTTCGCCTCGATCGGTCTGTCGTTCCTCTTCCGTCCGCTCGGTGCCTTCCTCGCCGGGCACTTCGGTGACAAGTTCGGCCGCAAGCCCGTGCTCATCGCGACCCTCATCCTCATGGGTGCGGCGACCTCGCTCATCGGTCTCCTCCCGACCGGCGACCTCGCCTCGGTCTCGGCGTTCGCGCTCATCTTCCTCCGCATCCTCCAGGGTGTTTCGGCTGGTGGCGAGTGGGGTGGCGCGGCCCTGATGGCCGTTGAGACCGCTTCGCCCGGCAACCGTAACCGCGCCGGTGCGTGGCCGCAGCTGGGTGTGCCGTTCGGCATGCTGCTCGCAACCGCGATGCTCACCATCCTGCAGAACGCCTTCGGTAAGGAAGGCTTCCAAGAAGGCGGCTGGCGTATTGCCTTCCTCTTCTCGATCGTGCTCATCGCGATCGGCTACGTCATCCGTCGCGCCGTTGAAGAGTCGCCGGTGTTCAAGCAGATCGCCGAGGCAAAGGCGAAGCAGTCGGCGCCGATCGGCGTGCTGTTCAAGCGCTTCCCGCTCATCGTGCTCTTCGCTGCCATGGTGTTCGCCGGTGACAACGCTGTTGGCTACATGCTCGTTGGTGGTGTCGTCTCGAAGTATGCCTCGACCCCGCTCGACAAGGGTGGCCTCGTGGGCATGGACCCCGGCACCGTGAGCCTCATGCTCAACATTGCCGCCATCTCGTGGGCAATCTTCACCTACGCGGGTGCTTGGCTCGCCGACCTCATCGGTGCCAAGAAGGTCTTCATCATCGGTTACATCTTGATGATCCCGGCCGTGATTGCGCTCTTCCCGCTCGTGATCATGGGTGGCGAGAACCCGATCTGGCTCGTGCTCGGCACCAGCCTCCTCGGCATCCCGCTCGGTTTCTGCTACGGCCCGCTCTCGGCCTGGTACGCCGAAGTGTTCCCCGCTTCGGTGCGCTTCTCAGGCGTCTCGATCACCTACGCGATCGGTGCGATCATCGGTGGTGCGTTCGCTCCGCTCATCGTGCAGGCGATCTTCCAGGCGAACAACAACGCTTGGGAAGGCGCAGCCGTCTACCTCGTCATCATGTGTGTTGTGGGTCTGGTCGGTTCGCTCGCTCTGCGCAACCGCAAGGGCATCCCGCTCGGCCAGGACATGGAAGACTCCGGCAAGTGGGACGACTGGAAGCCGGGCGACCCGATTCCGGCTGGCGTCAAGGAAGCTCACTAGTTTCACTCGTCTTGGCCCCGCTCAGCATGTTTGCTGGGCGGGGCCAAGCCCGTTTCCACGCGGTTGATCTGCGCGGAAGTGCCATTTGGGGCACGATGATGCTCTTGGTGGCATCATCGGCCCGAAATTGGCACCTTTCCGCAGACGAATCTGCCCCGCCGCACCTCTTGCTTACGATGGAGGCATGTTTGAGGATGTGCCACCGATCCCGAGCCCGGACGTCACGCTCCGGCAGCTCGAGTGTTTCGTGGCCGTCGCCGAGGCGGGCACGATCACCGGAGCCGCTGCCCGCATCCACTCTTCTGGCTCGGCAGTGTCGGATGCCGTGACCTCACTCGAGCGCGCAATCGGCGTACCGCTGATGATTCGGCGCCGCTCGCAGGGCGTTACGCTGACGACCACTGGCGAGTCAATCGTCGCCCTTGCCCGCGAGGTGCTCGCCCGGTCGACCGAGCTGGAATCGCTCGCCCGCGGTGATGAAAAGCACGCGGCGCCCGTGCGCATTGGCGCGTTTCACACTCTGGCACCGACGCTCCTGCCGCGGCTCATCAGCCAATTCACGCAGCGGCACCCGGACGCAGAAATCGCCTATGTGCTCGACGATCAAGCCGGTCTCGCCGAGCGTCTGGGCTCGGGCGAACTCGATGTGGCGGTCGTCTATGACCTCGACTTCCCGCTCGAATATGAGCGCACGCGGCTCCTGCGATCGCGCGCGGTCGCCGTGTTGCCGGTCGGGCACCGGCTGGCCGAACGTGCATCCGTGCAATTGCGGGAACTCGCTGACGAGCCGTTCATCCTGCACGACACGACCCCGAGTCGGCAGTACGTGATCGAGATCCTCAACGAGGCCGAAGTGAGCCCCGCAAAGATTCACGCGACGACGAATTACGACCTTTGTCGCTCGCTCGTTGGTGAGGGGCTCGGCTGGTCACTCCTCATGAGCCGTCGCTTCGCGCCGATGACCTGGGGCGGCACCGAAGTCGTTGAGGTACCGGTGCAACCGGCGGTGTCGTCACTTTCGGTGGTGGTCGCGGCGCGCAATGAACCGCATCCGCCGCGCGTGCTCGACCTCATCGCTTCAGCGCGCACCACGAGCCGCGAGCTCATGGGCACCGGCTTCTCGGCCTACCCCTGATCTCGCGGCTCGCGAACCGCTAGTAGCTCGCGCGCTCCGCGTCGTTGACGCTGCCGAGGCGTGCCGCGATGAAGTCGTCCGCGAGCTTCTCAGAGCCGCGCGCGAGCATCGCGACATCGGCACCGACGAGGATGAAGTCCATCCCCTCGTCGAGGTACTGGTTCGCAAGTGCCGGGTCGAAGGCGTTGATACCGACGGGCTTGCCGGCAGCCTTTGCGGCAACGATCGACTCGCGCACACAGGCCACCACATCCGGGTGCCCCTGCTGGCCAATGAGACCCATCGAAGCCGCGAGGTCACTCGGGCCAATGAAGATCGCATCCACACCGTCGGTGCCGACAATCTCAGCGACGTTCTCGACCGCCTGTGCGGTCTCGATCTGCACCGTGAGCGAGACGAACTCGTCGTTCGCGCGGGTGAGATAGTTCTCGACTCGGTTCCAGCGGGCCCCGCGCGCAAGCGCTGAACCCACTCCGCGCATGCCCTGCGGCGGGTAACGCACGGCTTGCACCGCGGCCACCGCATCCTCAGGGGTGTTGACCATCGGCACGAGCAGGTTCTGCACGCCGAGGTCGAGGTATTGCTTGATGGTGACCGAGTTGTTCTCGGGCACCCGCACCACCGGCGTCACCGGGTAGGCGGCAACCGCCTGCAGCTGCAGCTGAATCGACTCGAGGCTGAGCGGTGAGTGCTCACCGTCGATGAGTAGCCAGTCAAGGCCCGAGCCGGCGCAAATCTCGGCGACGAGCGGCGAGCCCGAGCAGACCCACATCCCGGCAAGGCCGCGCTCGGCCTTCGCGAGCTGCGCAGAGAAGGTTTCGGGTAGGTTTAGATGAATCGGCATGCGATGGTTCCCATTCGTCCGTAGTCGCAGAGCACCGAGTCGCCCTTTTCAACCCACATCGGGCGGGTGAACGAGCCGGCGAGGATGATCTCGCCCGCTTCGAGGCGCGAGCCGTGCTGGTGGAACTTGTTTGCGAGCCAGGCCACACCGGTGGCCGGGTGGTTGAGCACTGCCGCGGCCACGCCTGACTCCTCGATCGTTTCGTTCTTGTAGAGGAGGGCCGAGACCCAGCGCAGGTCAATCTCGTCGGGGCGCATCGGGTTGCCGCCAAGCACCATGCCACCGTAGGCCGCGTTATCGCTGATCGTGTCGACAATTGTGCGGCCCTCGAGCTCGATGTGCGAGTTAAGAATTTCGAGGGCTGGCGTAACAAACTCGGTCGCACGAATCACGTCAAAGAGGTTGCAATTCGGGCCCTCGAGAGGCTTGTTGAGTACGAACGCGAGCTCGACCTCAATACGCACATTCGTGAACTTGTCGTGCGGGATGACCGAACCGTTTTCGTAGACTGTGTCGTCGAACATGACGCCGTAGTCGGGCTCAGTAATGCCGGTTGCCTGCTGCATCGCCTTAGAGGTGAGGCCGATCTTGCGGCCCACGAGTCGACGGCCGGCCGCGATCTCACGGTCGCGCCAGCGGCCCTGAATCGCGTAGGAATCCTCGACAGTGGCGTCGGGGTAGCGGGCGGTGATGCGGGGAATGAGCGTGCGCGTGCGGTCAGCCTCAGCGAGTTCTGCGGCGATGGCATCGAGCTGTGATTCGGCGAGCATGTATCTATCTTGCCAGGATGCAGGTGGCGCGGAGACGTGCCCGCAGTACAGTGAATACATCTGGACTTTGTGAAGGTTTGCTTCAGTTTGGTTCTGGAGTGCTGTAGTCACGATCGCTTGTGTCGCACTCCATAGTCCAGTCCGCACGATAGGCCGCTCGCTCGGCCATTTTGGCATTGGATGGGGGAGGTGCCATGGGTGTCGTACACATCACTCAGCGCGCCCTCGAGTCGCCCACGACCGCGCGCGTTCGCGTTGCTGAAGAACTGCTCGCGGAAGCGATGGCAACCGACGGCGGCCTCATCGTCGTTCGCGGATTACGCGGCACTGGAGTCTCGCGCATGCTTCGTAACTTCATTGAGCAAGCCACCGCGCGCGGGTTCGAGGTCGCAGCGGTGCGTCCCGACGACTCTGAGCGAGACCTGCGGCTCTCAACCATTGACCGCATCTACTTCGAGGCGAGCTGGTTGCGCAATTGCCACCCGCGCCTCGGCGATGATGTGGATGCGCTGACGGCCGCACGCGCGCTTGTCGCCGATACGCTCGCTGCCGAGCCGGTACCGCTCGAGGCCGCACCAGCGAGGATGCTCGTCATCGACGGGCTTGAGGTCTGCGACGAGACGAGTGCGGTGGCCCTGCGTTATGCCATTCCGCGGCTCATTCGTCGCGGCGTTGCCGTCGTGATCGGCGACCACATCTGTGCCTCGAACACGCACGCTGACCAGTTCGCGGTGCTCGCAGCCCAACATGCCACCGACCGCCTGCTCGTGCTCGATGACCTCGGCAACGATGAGATTGTCGCCTATGTGCGTGAGCGCACGGGACGCTGCATCGGACTCGATCTTGCCGATCGCATCCGGCTGCAAACCGCGGGCCGATTCGCGGCACTGGCTGCCTACGTCGACGCGCTCGACCTGCGCGAACACGCGGACGCGGTGGCGATTCGTTCGCTGCCGCGCACCACCTCGGCTCGGGTGCTCCCGCGCGATCCCGAAATCATCGCCTCGCTGCCAAGTCGGGTACGGCTGGCGGCCGAGATGTGTGCGATCGCGCGAAAGGGCGTCGACGCTGCCACGTTCGTGGCTGCGGCCGAAGCGCACGGCATTGAGCGGCCGACCGACGCTCCCGCCGACAACGGCCTCGTCGTGTGGAACCCACTCGTCGGCGAACTCTTGCTCGTAGATCCGCTGGCGGCTGACGATCTCATTGCCCTTGCTGATGCTGATCGGCTGCGTGACCTGCATCGCTTTCTCGCCGAGGCGAGCGAGGGGGTGGAAGCGGAACTGCACCGGCTCGCGAGCCTCAGCGAACTCGATGCCACCGCGGCCGCGCAGGTGGTCTGCCGCGCGCGTGACCTCGAGGCATTCGGTGACCCCGAATCGGCGTTGAAACTGCTTGAAGTTGCGATCGACCGCGTGGCCGACGGTGACGCGAAGCGTGATCTGCTGGTCGCGTTTGGGCGAATCGGGGTGCGCAATCGGCGCTCGGCAGCGCTCATGTCGCCGCCACCGGTAATGATTCCGCGTGCCTCCACGGATACTGCGCTCGGGCACCTCGCGGTCTGGTATCGCTCGCTCCGCCCAGGGCTCGAAGCCGAAGCTGCCGCGATGCGACGCGAATACCTGGCCGGTGCCGCCATTGACCTCGATCACAAGTTCCTGCGAGCCGACATTGCTCTCCTCGATTTCCTCGAGGTGTTGCGCTCGGCGCGGGGCTCCGACGAGAGCGCTGAGGTGCTCATCGCTGCCGACTCGGCGCGGGCGCACCTTGAAGATGTCGCAGGATGCACACCCCATGACCCCGACCTCGCCTGGCTTGATACTGTGGCGCGGCTCGTGTTCGTGGATGCGTTGCGGACGCTCTGGTGCGTGCGCGCCGGTGAGATTCGCGGGGGAGCGGAGACGATCACCACACTCGCGGATGACCTCTCGTCACGCGCGCACGAACTCTCGACCAGCTCACCCGAACGAGCTGATGTGCTCACCGTCGCGGCCGCCCTGCGTGCCGACCTCGACGACCTCGACGTGGCTGCGCACTTGATTGCCGATGCCGAGGCTTCGGCGGCACGAGCCAGCCGACCCACCCAACTCCCCGGCACCCGCATCACGATCGCGATGGACGTGGCGCTCCGCCGCGGGCAATGGGATGCAGTAGAAGAACGACTCAAGCACGTCGAACCGATCGGCTGCGGCCGAGTTGATCAGCCGCTCGCGCGGGCTCAGCACTTCGTCGCCGCGCTCCTCGCCGCGCATCGTGGTGACATCCAGGCCGCAGAACATGGTCTGGCGATCGCGAAGGTCGCGGCGTCGCCCGGCTTCGTGCTCTACGCGGGCGCATTGCCGGACTACGTCGAGGCGGTCGTGGTGCTGTATCGCGACGGGCCTGAGGCTGCGCTGCGCGTGGTCGACCGGGTCGAAGCGACGCCGTCAGCTGATTCGGCCGTGCGGATGCTGCCCCTGCGCATCGAGTTGCTCGCGCATTTGCACCGACTCGATGACCTCCGCGACGCTGCCGACAGCTACGTCGTCGTCGCGCAATCTCATCTGCGCCCGAATAACGCCCAAGGCCACCTCGCGGAGGCTTATTCCGCACACCTCGAGGGCGACACTGATCGCGCGGCAGCTGCGGCGCTCGCCGCAATCGAGCGATCGCACTCACCGATGCTCGCCGCCCGCGCACACCTCCTCCTCGCTGAAGTGGCGAGCGAGCAGCCCTGCGAGCAAGCGGAAGTGCTCGCGCGCATCGAGGCCGCCCGGCAAGCCTTCGACGAGCTGGGTGCGGTCGAAGCCGCATCCGATTGCGAGCGAATAGCCCGAGAACGACGTGAGGCGGCTGCCGAGCGACTCCAAAGCCTCAGCGAACGTGAACGCGATGTCGCGACGCTCGCCGCGACCGGCGCGAAGAATCGCGAGATCGCCGCACGCCTGCACATTAGCGAGGCGACGGTCGCGTTCCACATGACGAATGTGCTCTCGAAGCTGGGGCTGTCGAGCCGACTTCAAATCGGCAACGCCCTCGGCGAGGATGCGCATCCCGGTTCGCGGTCGTAGCTTCAGCAGGTTTCTGCAAGTGCGAAGTTCTGGGTCACCTTCGAGGTGACCTTCGAGGTTCAGCGTGAAGCCTTCGAGGTCGCCTCGTGGGGCCATTCGAGGAGGGTGCTTGAGGGCTGCGGGTTCTCGTGTCTGTTTCGGTGCATCCGGCCCCTGAGCGCCCCAGCGCATTCGTAGCCTTCACAGAAGGACACCAGCTCGCGGTCAGGAATTGGCGCGTCACTCGCACTGAGTCACCCGCCGGAAACCGCGATGCGCAGTCCGGCATGACCGCGCCCGCGATCGTGCCTTCTACCGCAGACGCGGCTGGAATGAGGAGAGACTCCAGTGACCGATGTTTTGATGCCGACGCGATCGCCTTCGCGCTGGCGCAGAATCGCGGTGAGTGCGGCAGCTGTCGGCCTCATCGCAGCCCCGCTCACCCTCGTGAACGCGGGCGCCGCCCTCGCTGTTGATGTTGGCAATGTTGAAGCACGCATCACCAACCATCTGGGTTACCCGGATGCGACGAACACGACCGATGGCAGCGCTACTGGCAATTGCATCCGCTATGCCCCCGGTGGCGACGCGACGAGCAGTGATTGGGTCGGCAGCGGTGCGGAAGCGCTCACCGCCCATGGCGCGACTAATGGCAACTGCCCGACTAGCCTGAGCACGGCGACCCAGAGCGCCCTCGGGTTCGCACCGGGGGCCGGTGGTGAGCTGCCGCTTGGTGGCGTCGCGAGTCTTGGCACGATCACGCACTACAACAATCCGGTGAGGGTGACCAGCGAGTACTTCCGCGGCAACATTGAGGTGCGCACTGCGGAGCTGCTCGATGAGGATGGTGCCGCGGCCGTCTTCGAGTTCCCCTGGTTCATGCACGAAACGCCGAACAGCCCGGGCGATGTCGACGACTTCACGCGCATCACGGTGCAATCGCCCGAGACGATTGTGCACATCTCCGACGGTGTCGGTGGCACAAAGCCCTACCGCATGGTCGTGGCTGGGTTTGCGACGAGTGCTGACGCCTGTGCTGCGGGGAACTACACGAACGAGTGGCTCACGAAGGAGGGTACGACAACCACGGCGACGATGTGTGGTCAGCTCACCCAGGTGCGTTCGCTCGAAATCGAAAAGAAGGTCGAACTGCCCGCCGGGTTTACTGGCACGGTGCCTGAGTTTGGCTTTACCGCGTCCTCGACGATGGCGAACCTCGACGGCGTTGACACCTTCTGGAACGGTAACTTCTCGCTTACCCCAACGGCAAGCTCCTCGGCGTCCACCGAAGCCCAGGATGTGCTCGTGCCGAACCAGGTCGTCACGGTCACCGAGAACGCCGTCGACGGCTGGGAACTCGCCAAAATTGAGTGCTCGGGCGTGGGCGTTTCGACCAGCGGCTCGACCATCACCTTCGCCGGTGAAGAAGTCGCGACTCAGGCCGACCTCCCGGCGAAGTGCACCGTGACGAACCGTCCGATTGTGCAGCCCCTCACCATCGAGAAGAGCGTCGCCAACCTCGCCTATGTGCAGGACTACGAGTGGACGATCACGAAGACCGTTGACCCGGACGGCACGCTCACGAACCCCGCCGAGAGCGGCACGGAGTTCGACTACCAGGTCACGGTGACGCCGGATGCGACCACGAAGCGCGATGGCACGTACACGACGAACCTCACGGTGACCAACCCGAACGCCTTCCCGGTGAGCGGTGTCACGCTCGCCGACGAGAAGTGCACGGTGGCCGGTGCTGACGCGAACTTCGACCTGGCGGCAAATGAGGCGAAGAGCATCTCGCTTGACTGCACGGCCGACGAGGTTGCTGCCACGACGAACACGGCGACGCTAAGCTGGACCGATCCCTATGGAACGGCGGGCAATGCATCCTCGAACGAAGCGACCGTTGACTTCGCGAACGCGACCGTCACCCCCGGCAACAACGCCGAGGTCACCGTCACCGACACCTTCCCCGAGTTCGCGGCTGCCCACGGCACCGTCAAGGTGAAGGCCGCCGATGGTCCCGCCTCGTTCGACTACGCCGTGACCCACACTTCGGCCGTTGGTACCTGTGAGCAGTTCACGAACACCGCGACGATTGTCGAGACCGAGCAAAGCGCATCTACCGATGCGAAGGTCTGCAACCAGGCCGCGCTTGAGACCTCGAAGAATGTCGTGCTCGACCTTGAGCGCACCTACTCGTGGAGCATCGACAAGAGCGCGAACGCGTCGACGGTCGTCGTTGACCCGGCAACCGGTAAGGCCGAAGCCGAGTACACCGTGACCGTGACCGAGGGTGAAGCGAGCGACGACCACTGGTCGATGACCGGCGTGATCACCGTCGTGAACCCGAACGACTACAAGGATGCGACGGTCACCGTCACGGACACCACGAACATCGGCGGCGGTGCCATCTGCACCGTTGAGAACGGCGTGGATGCAGTGATTCCGGCCGGCGACTCGGTCGACTTCGCCTACAACTGCTCGATTCCGGAGCAGCCGCTCTACGACGGCACGAACACTGCCACCGTGGTGTGGGCGGATGCGACTGAGGACTCGGTGTTCACCGCCGAATTCACCGCCGCCGATTGGAAGCTCGACGAGAAGGTCAAGGAGACCACGGTGACCGACACCTTCCCCGAGTTTGCAGAGCTGGAAGGCACGACCATCGTGTGGTCGGAGGCTGGCAAGACGCACGAGTTCACCTACACCCACGAGTTCGCGGCGGATGAGCTGCCCGAGCCCGGTCAGTGCAACCTCGTGACCAACACCGCGAGCCTGAGCACCGGCGGGGTCGCAACCGCTGATGTCGATGTTTGCTCGGGCCTCCTCTCGCTCGTGAAGTCGGCCGATGTCACGAGTGGTGTCAAGGTCGGCGACAAGGTGACCTACACCTTCGTGGCGACGAACGAGAGCGCGAGCCTCTCGCTCACCGATGTCGCGATCACCGACCTCGAGGCGCAGTTCACCGGTGGCGGCGAGCTCTCGGCACTCAGCTGCGATGCTGAGGCGCCGGTCACGCTCGCCCCGGGCGAGAAGCTGACCTGCACCGCGGAGTACACCGTGGTTGAGGCTGACCTCGATGCCGGAAAGATCGACAACGTGGCCGAAGCCACCTCGAACGAGACGCCCAAGGTGACCGATGACGAGACGGTGACCACGGCCGACAAGCCCGTGCCGCCGACGACCGCCCCGGTCCCGCCGACTGAGGCTGCACCCGTGGCGCCGAAGCCGGGTAGCACGCTGCCCTCGACCGGTGCTGACGCCAACTACGTCTGGATCGGTGGCCTTGCGCTCGTGCTCGTGGCCGCTGGTGTGGTGCTTGCGGTGAAGAAGCGCCGTGACGCGTAGGTAGCGTCGTAAGAGGCGGCCCCTGCATCCTTCAACGGATGCAGGGGCCGCCTCTTACGTGCCGATCGCGCGGCAAAGGTGGGCGTCGTGGCGAAGTACCCCACGCATGGGTGGGGTACTTCGCCACGAGAGGGCCAGTTGCGGCTCGCGGCTGCGAAAGCGTGGGCGGGCTACGCCTCGTAGACGATGTCGCCGTTGATGAGGGTGGTCACCACGCGCGGGTTCACCTCGAGCGGGTTGCCATCGAGCAGGATGAGGTCGGCCACATCGCCCACCTCGATTGGTCCGCGGCCATCGGTCGAGGCCCACAGCGCATCCGAGCGGTCAAGAGCCTGCTCGCCATGCCAGGGTCCCGCCGCCTCGTGCCCGAAGGGTTCGCGTAGCACTGCCGCATCGATCTCAAGCCACGGGTCGAATGCCGATACCGGCGCATCTGAGCCGAACGCCAGCTCCACCCCAGCCTCGAGCATCGACCGCAATGCGAAGGTGCGCTCGGTGCGGTCAGCCCACACGCGGTCCATCACCGGCGCATCATCGAGCAGATGCGCGGGCTGCACGCTCGCCACCACGCCAAGCGCAGCCATGCGCTGCAGATCGGCGAAGCGCATGAGCTGGGCATGCTCGACCGAGCCGCGCGCACCCGTCGCCGCAAACGCATCCAAGGCAATGCCGACCGCCGCGTCGCCGATTGCATGCAGGGCGATGTCGAGACCATGCTCGGTCGCGCGACCAAGCAGACGCTCGAGTTCGTCGGCGGGCACCGATTGCACACCGCAGGGATGCGCGACCCGCGCCGGCAGATCGAGATAGGGCTCGCAGCAGTGGGCAGTGAGCGTGCCGAGCGCGCCGTCAGAAATGATCTTGAGCGGACCCATGGTCACGAGCGGTGTGATCGCATCACGCGTACGCAGCCCCGCCGCGATCGTGGCCTCGAGCTGGTCGGGGTAGACGCCGCTACGCACCCGCAGGGGTGGCGCCCCCGCAGCTTCGCGGCGACGCCAGGCAGCGAGGTTGCCGCCGAACTCGAGGTCGACGATGCCGACGACCCCGAGCGCGTGCGCGGCCGTGATCGCGGCGGCCTCGGCCTCATCGGTAAGCGCGGCATCGCGACCGAGCTCACCGAGTCGGGGGAACACCGCAAACCACTCGGCTTCTTCGAGCGCCCGCTCGTGCGGCGGGAGGCCCAGACCCGCGAGCGCGGCCGAGTTGAGCCAGCCGTTGTGGCCATCGCCCGAGATGAGCACGACCGCGCGCCCGTGCGAGACCGCATCCAGATCGGCCACGAGTGGCGCATCCGGCCACACCGAAGCGCGGTGTCCCCATGAGGTGACGACGAGGCCGTCGTCGGGCAGGGCGCGAATGTGCGCATCCACCCGCTCGAGTGCCTCGGCCGCCGTCGCCGTGCCGGCGAGATCAAGCCGGCCCTGTAGCGCCACCCACTGGCCAAAGTGCACATGCTTATCCCACAGACCCGGCATGAGGCTGCGGCCCGCGGCATCAAGCACGCGCTCGCCATCGACCGGAGTCAGGGCGCCGATCTCGGTGACGCGACCTCCCCGCATCCGCACATCGACGGGGTCGCCGAGGCTCGTGCGGCCAACGAGGCGAGTGCGTTGAATGAGCAGATCCATGGGATGCGTTGCCTTTCTGAGCGGGTTGATAGCGCGAGGTTACGCGCTTACCTTGTCGACGGGGCTGACGGTCTTCGGCGTCTTGCCGGTGTACTCGTGGGTCTCATCGCTGAGGATGCGGCCGCGAGTCTCGGGCAGGGTGAGCACCGTGAGTGCCGAGATGGCAAGGAGCACGATGACGTAGATCGCGAACGAGGTTGCGCCGAAGTTCGTGGCCATCCAAGTCTGGAGATACGGTGCCGTGCCGCCGAAGATAGCGGTCGCGACCGCGAGCGGCACGGCGACGCCAGTGGTGCGCATCCGGGTGGGGAAGAGCTCGGCCATAACCGCCGGGCTGATCGAGGTGAGCGCGGTGAGGAACACGCTCGCGACGAGCATGGCGATGAAGAGGTTCACCGGATTGCCGTCGATCAGTGAGGTCATCGGGATGATCGTGGCCATGAGACCGACGAGGCCGAAGAGCATCACCGGGCGGCGGCCGATGCGGTCAGAGAGCGCGCCCCAGGCGGGCAGCATGGCAATGAAGAGGAAGTTCGCGGCGACACCGGCGATGAGCACGGCGGTCGGGTCGGCTCCGAGTACCGAAATCGAGTAGGCCGAGGTAGCGACGACCCAGTAGTAGTAGGCGACGGTGGCGCCGACGACAAGACCAATCACCTGGATGACCGAGCGGCGCATGGTCCACATGTCTCGCCAGATGTTCGGGCGCTCGACGAGCGCGGGCTTCTCAGTCTTCTCGGGCTTTTCGGTGGCTTCTGCCTCGACGACCGAAATCGATTCGGTGAATGCCTGGGTCTCTGACATATTGCGGCGCATCCACAGTGCGTAAAGACCGCCGAGGGCCGCGATGATGAACGGGATGCGCCAGCCCCAGGCGAACATGTCTTCTCGCGTGAGGAGGGCGCTGAGCACCGCGCCGAGCACGAGGCCCATGACGGCGCCGAAGGTGCCGGTGGCGTAGATGAGCGACGACCACAGGCCGCGGCGCTCGGCCGGAGCCTGCTCGCTGAGGTACGAACCTGCGGCTGGCTGCTCGCCGCCGTAGGCGAGGCCTTGCAGTAGGCGCGCGATCACGAGGATGACCGAGGCGGCCACGCCGATCTGCGCGTAGGGCGGGCAGATCGCGATGATGAGGCCGGCAATCGAGATGAGGATGACGGTGAGTGCCATTGTGGTCTTGCGGCCCAGGCGATCACCGAGACGACCGAAGAGGTAACCGCCGATGGGTCGGGCGATGAATCCGGCAGCGAAGACGACGAGCGCGGCGAGGAAGGCCGACACCGTGTCTGAGGGGTCGAAGAAGCTGGCCGCGAAGAACGGGGCGAAGGTCGAGTAGATCGACCAGTCGAACCATTCGAGCGTGTTGCCGATGCCGGTGCCCGTGAGCGAGCGGCGGCGGTCAGTGCGAGCCGACACGGTGCGTGCTGGTGCGGTAGCTGCTGAGGTTGTTGATGCAGAGCCGGATGCGGACATGGTTGCCTTTCAGGGTCGTCGGCGTCGTTGCCGACAGGGGAGTGGGTGCCGGAGGGTTCCGGAAGATGGGGAAGTTTGGTGAGGCTTAGCCGGCGAGTTGCGCGAGGCGGCGCATTGCAATTTCGGCGTAGAGCGTCGTGCCGTCAACGAGGGCTTCATCGGCGTAGCGCGCTTCGGGGCTGTGGTTGAAGGCCGCGGTGGTCGGACCGACATCGGCCGGGGTGGCGCCGAGGCCGATGAACGAGCCTGGGATTTCGGCGAGCACATGCGAGAAGTCTTCGGAACCGGCGAACGGCTGCGGCAAGAACTCGAACCGATCCTCACCGAACACCTCACCGACGGTGGCGGCAACGAATTCGGTTTCGGATGCATCCGTGATCGTTGCGGGGTAGCCGGTGACGTGCTCGACCTCGACGCTCGCGCCGTGGGCCGCGGCGATGCCCTCGAGCAGGCGATCAACCTCGCCGTGGAAGCGCTCGCGGGTTTCGGGAGACCAGAAGCGCACCGAGGCGGCAAAGCGGGCAATGCTCGGAATCGCGTTCGGGGCCGCGAGATCGCCCGCAGCAATCGCGCCCACGGTGCAGACGAGCGGGTCAAACACATCGAAGCGGCGGGTGACGAACGATTGCAGCGCAAGCACCATCTCGCAGGCGATCGGCACCGGGTCAACGGCATCCTGCGGGCGCGAGGCGTGGCCACCGCGACCCACGACATTGACCCGCAGGCCATCGGCGGCCGCGAGCATGGGGCCCGAACGGCTCACGAACTTGCCGAGCGGCACGCCCGAGGCGAACACGTGCATCCCGTAGGCAGCATCGGGCCGACGACCGGCGGCGTTGAGCACGCCCTCGCGAATCATCACCGCGGCGCCATCGTGCATCTCTTCGCCGGGCTGGAACATGAACACCACGTCGCCGCGCAGCGCATCGCGGTGCTCGGCGAGCACGCGCGCGGCGCCCGCGAGCATGGCGGTGTGCAGGTCGTGTCCGCAGGCGTGCATGACACCGGGCACCTGCGAGCGATAGGGGAGGTCGTTCTGCTCATCGACGGCAAGCGCATCCATATCGGCGCGCAGGAGCACGACCGGAGCATCCTGTTCGGCGCGTGCCCCGCCGCGTAGCACTGCGACGATCGAGGTGGTGTCGGTGCCGGTGGTGATTTCCAGACCCAGGTCGGCGAGTTCGTCGAGCACGCGCGATTGCGTGCGGGGCAGGTCGAGTCCGAGTTCCGGGTAGCGGTGCAGCTCGTGGCGAAGCGCGCGGATGCGGTCTTCGTGCTGGGCTGCGGTGGTGCGAAGGTTGATCGCCATCGGGCTGCCTCCTCGTCGAGGGCTTGAACAGGTGGGGCCGGGGGAGCGACCCCGATGCATCCACGATCGTGCTGGTCATGCGCGCCCGTCCCGCCAAGACAGTGAGATCAGTCAGAATTGATCGTGCTAGCGAAAGATTCCGCCAAAGTGAGCGAGATTGACCATGCTTCTGCTCGATGAGATTGACCTGCAGCTCGTGCACCTGCTGCAGATTGCGCCCCGGGTGTCGTGGCGGGATGCGGCGACGATTGTGCCGCGCTCGGCGACCGCGCTCGCGGCACGCTGGGCGAAGTTGGCCGATGACGGAGTCGTGTGGCTCAGCGCAACGCGCGATCTCGCGAGGGAGCGGCGGCTGGGTGCGCTTGTCGACATTGATGTCGATCTCGGGAGGCGCGAAGCGGTCATCTCGAGGTTGCTTGCCGACCCGCGGGTGGTGGGACTCAATGAGGGTGCCGTCGTGGGGCGATTGCATGTGACGCTGTTCGCCGATGCTGAGGGTGAGCTTGCGGCGGTGCTGCTCGATGAGTTGCCGCAGCTACCGGGGGTGGTGCAGGCGCGGGCGCGACCGCTCGTGCGGGTGCACGTTGAAGGCGGCAGTTGGCGGCTGGATGCGCTTGATGCGGCGCAGCGGCGGGATGCGGCTGCGCTTGCGGGGGTGCTTCGAGAGCCTCAGCACGCGGAGGTCGGTGGTGCTCAGCCCACGGAGAGCCGCGGTGCTCAGCACACGGAGGGTGGCGGTGCTCAACACGCGGAAGTCGGTGGTGGTCGGCAAGCGTCGGCGGGGGCGGAACGAGAGTCGCTGCGGGATCGAGTGCTGGAACAGCTCCTTGCTGACCCGCGCGCGAGCGCCGAAGAGATTGCCCGGGCAATCGGTGCGCCTGCGGCCACGGTGCGGCGGCACCTGCGTGCGGTGCTGAGTTCTGGTGCGGTACGCATCCGCTGTGAAAGCGTGCTCGACGGCGCTGGTTGGCCGCTCGAGCGCAGTTGGCTCCTGCGCGTGCCGGCCCGCCGCATCCCTTCGCTGGCAAATGAACTTGCCCGAGAACGTGAGGTGCGCCTTTGTGCCGAGCTCCACGATCGCGCGAATCTCGCGGTGACGGCGGTGCATCGCACCCGCGCCGCCGCGGCAGCGTTTGAGGCGCGGCTGCTCGAACTCGAGCCGAGTGCCGAACTCGTGGAAGTGCTCACGCACCTGCGCACCCGCAAGCGCATGGGTCGTGAACTGGATGCGCGCGGGCATGCGCTGGCGGCTCGCGCCCCCGAGTAGAAATGTGGGAATGTGTGGGAATATGTGAGAAAGTCTTGCATTCCCACTGAATCGGGGGTTTACTGAAGGTATCCGGGCGATGGCGCCGCGAGCGCACCGCCACATCCCACCGCACTGCCGCGATGAGAGGTACCCCTATGTACGTCGCCGAACGCCACGAACGCATCCTCGAGCTGCTCGCTGCTGAGGGGCGAGTGCGGGTCGGGCAACTCGCCGCACAATTTGACGTAGCCGAAGAGACCATCCGCCGCGACCTCTCGACACTCGAACAAGCAGGCCTCGCGCACCGCGTGCACGGCGGGGCCGTGCCATTCGGTGTCGG
Source organism: Gulosibacter macacae (assembly GCF_003865375.1). GTDB lineage: Bacteria > Actinomycetota > Actinomycetes > Actinomycetales > Microbacteriaceae > Gulosibacter > Gulosibacter macacae. The sequence goes on from NZ_RQVS01000002.1 coordinate 110,799, forward strand.
CGTCACCACCGAATCAGAGCTTGCTACTCGTCTCACCGAGCATGCCGACGAGAAGCGCCGCATCGCCGCGCGCGCCCTCGGCCTCATCCCGAGCGGCACCCCGAGCGTCTTCATCGACGCCGGTTCCACGACGCTCGCGCTTGCGAGTGCGCTTGCCGCCGAAGCGCCGGCGGGGATGCGCCTGCTCACCAACTCAGTGCCCGTGGCTGTTGCGCTCGGCGAACGTGCCGACCTCGAGGTGGATGTGGTCGGCGGCACGCTGCGCGGACTCACCCGGGCGCTCGTCGGGCCAGAAACCGAGCGGGCACTTGGCGAGCTGCGCGTCGACATCGCCTTCATCGGCACGAACGGCATCTCTGCCGAACACGGGTTCTCGACGCCCGACCAGCTCGAAGCCGCAACCAAGCGGGCCATCGTCGGGGCGGCACGCATCCCCGTCGTGCTCGCCGACGCGACGAAGTTTGGGCAAGAACTCTTGCACCGCTTCGCCGCGATCAGCGACATCGCCACCATCGTCACCGACGCGCCGCCGCCCGCCGCGCTCGCCGGTGCCCTGCTCGATGCGGGCACGGAGGTCGTGCTCGCATGATCGTTACCCTCACCGCCAATCCCTCAATCGACCGCACCGTTACGATCGACGCGCCCGTGACCCGCGGCGCCGTGCACCGCGTTTCGGCCCCCACCGACCTCGCCGCAGGAAAGGGTGCCAATGTCTCGCGGGTGCTTCGTGCCGCGGGCGTGAAGTCGCTCGCGATCTTCCCAGCGCCGCGCGGGCACGAGTACCTCGCCGGCATCGAAGCGCACGGGCTCACCGCTCTCGCCACCCCCGCCGACGGCGTGCGCACGAACCTCACCATCACCGAGGCCGACGGCACCACGACGAAGTTCAACCAGCCGGGGGCAGCGCTGTCCGCGACGCAACTCGCGGCCCTCGAAGACTCACTCATTGAGGCCGCGGCTGACGCCGATTGGGTCGTGCTCGCCGGATCCCTGCCGCCTGGCGTCGCACCCGAGTGGTACGCCTCGCTCGTCGCGCGCCTGCATGACGCCGGTGCGCGCGTCGCTGTGGACACCTCTGGCGCGCCGCTTGCCGCCTTCGCGACGGCCGCGACGATGCCCGATCTCATGAAGCCAAACGCCCACGAACTCGCCGAGCTTGTCGGCGGCAACGGGGATGCACTTGAAGCTGCGGTTGCCCACGGCGACTTCGCCTCAGTGCGCGACGCAGCTGGTCGCCTTGTGCGCCGGGGCGTTGCGATGGTGCTCACCACCCTCGGTGCTGCCGGGGCGCTCCTCTCGACCGCCGAGGGGGACTGGTTCGCCGCATCCCCGCCGATCACCCCGCGCAGCACTGTGGGGGCCGGTGATTCGAGCCTGGCCGGGTTCCTCATTGCCCTGAGCAATGGTGCGAATGCGGCGGAGGCGCTGCGACACGCAGTTGCCTCCGGTAGCGCCGCCACCGCGCTCGCGGGCACGGGAGTGCCGACGCCCGCCGATCTTGACCTCGACGGCACGACCGTCACACCGCTCGACTGAGCGCATCCCAATATTCGGCGCTCGCCGCCACCACTTCGCCGCGGCAACCGCGGCACCCCTGAAAGGAACCCACATGTCAACGACTGGGATCATCACTCCCGAGCTCGTCGCACTCGACGCTGACCTCGGCGCAACGAAGGCTGAGGTGATCGGCTCGCTCGCGTCGCTCGTTGCCGCGGCCGGTCGCGCCGAAGCTGATGGTTTGACTGCCGACGCACTCAAGCGCGAGGCGCAGGGCGCCACTGGCATGGGCAGCGGCATCGCCATTCCGCACTGCCGCTCGGCCGCCGTCTCGCAAGCCTCGCTCGCATTTGCCCGACTCAACCCGGCGGTCGACTTCGACTCGCCCGACGGTCCGGCCGACCTCGCCTTCATGATCGCTGCCCCCGAGGGCGCGAACGATGAGCACCTCGTGCTGTTGTCGCGTCTGGCAGGCAAGCTCGTGCGCGCTGAGTTTCTCGCGGCTCTACGCGCGGCAACCTCGCCTGCCGAGATCGTCGCACTCGTCGAGGATGCGGTGCGCGACCCGAGTGCGCCGGCTGCCGCTCCCGCTGCGGGTGCTGGCGCGGGTGCTGGCGAGGAGTCTGCGGTGACGTCCGGTGCGACAACTGGAGCAGCAGCCGGGATCGCAGCCGCTGGGATCTCAGTCGCTGAGACCGACTCGGCCACCGCCGCATCCGCTGGAACTTCTTCGTCGGCAGGCACGGCCGCATCCGCCGGAACTGCCAGCGGCGCCGTCACTGCCGTCAGCGCCACCGCCGCACCCAAGCGCCGCATCGTCGCCGTCACCGCCTGCCCGACCGGCATCGCGCACACCTTTATGGCGGCCGACGCCATCAAACAGGCCGCTGAAGCTCGCGATGACGTGGAGGTCTTCGTCGAGCCGCAGGGCTCGGCCGGCTATCAACCACTCGCTGACGACATCATCGCTGGCGCCGATGCCGTGATCCTCGCGACCGACGTCGGTGTGCGCGATCGCGAGCGCTTCGTCGGCAAGCCCGGCGTCGAAAGTGGCGTGAAGCGCGGCGTAAGCGACCCGGCCGGACTCATCAACGACGCCCTCGCGGCGATCGACGCACCCGGCGGCCACCGCATCGGCGGCGGCTCCGGTGCATCCGAGTTGGCAAACGCGGCCACCTCAGGGTCAGATGCCGGCAAGCTCGGCTGGGGCAAGCGCATCCAGCAGGCGCTCATGACCGGTGTCTCGTACATGATCCCGTTCGTGGCCGCGGGCGGTCTGCTCATTGCGCTCGCGTTCCTCATGGGTGGGTTCAACATCACCAATGAGGCACCCGACATCCTGGCGAACAACTCACTGAGTAACCTGCCCGAGGGCGGATTGCTCACTTACCTCGCCGCGGTGTTCGCGGCCGTCGGTGGTCTCGCGATCGGCTTCCTCGTGCCGGCGCTTTCGGGCTATATCGCCTATGCCATTGCCGGGCGACCCGGCATTGCGCCCGGCTTCGTCGGCGGCGCGATTGCCGTGGCGGTGAACGCCGGCTTCCTTGGTGGTCTCGTCACGGGTCTTCTTGCCGGATTCATCGCGCTCTACATCTCGAGCTGGAAGGTGCCGCGCTGGCTCGCCGGGCTCATGCCGGTGGTGATCATTCCGCTCGTGACGACGGCGGTGGTGGGCCTGCTCATGTACCTGTTGCTTGGTGCGCCGCTTGCCGCGCTCATGGCCGGCCTTACGAACTTCCTCAACGGACTCAGCGGTGGTTCGGCGGTGCTCCTCGGCGTCATTCTCGGTGTAATGATGTGCTTCGACCTCGGTGGACCGGTGAACAAGGCCGCCTACCTCTTCGGTTCGGCGGGTCTGTCGGCCGGCACCGAAGCATCCATGATGATCATGGCGGCGGTCATGGCCGGTGGCATGGTGCCGCCACTCGCCCTGGCACTCGCGAGCACAGTGCGCAGCAAGCTGTTCACCGCATCCGAGCGCGAGAACGGCCGCGCGGCGTGGCTACTCGGTGCCGCGTTCATCTCAGAAGGCGCGATTCCGTTCGCGGCGGCCGACCCGCTGCGCGTCATCCCCTCGATGATGCTCGGCGGCGCGGTGACCGGTGGTCTCACGATGGCGCTCGGCGTTACGTTGCGTGCACCGCACGGCGGCATCTTTGTCGCTTTCGCGATCGATCCGCTCTGGGCGTTCCTCGTGGCGCTCGTCGCCGGCGTGCTCGTGGCCGCGCTCGCGGTGATCGTGCTCAAGTCGCTGCGAAAGACGCCCCTCGCGGCGTAGCGCGATCCGCGTCGCTCGCTAATCCGCGCGCTGCCGCCTAAACCGGGTGTCAGCGGTAGCGCCTCGCCTCGAGTCGCACGCGGATTAGCCGCTGGAGGTGGCCCGGTGCCGCGCGTCCCGGCATCCGGGCACACTCTGCGCACTAAACCGCTTGCTCCCGACTAAACCGCGCGCTGCAGCGCGCGGTTTAGTCGGGAGCGAGCGGATTAGTGGATGCGGCTACTTGCGGTCGAGTTCCGCGCGCTCGAGCGTGTCAAGCACGCCGGTCGCGAGCTCATCCTTCGTGCGCGTCTTCGTGCCCGAGAGCGCAATGCCACCGATGAGGCCAACGATCGCGAAGGCGAAGAAGCCCCACGGGTAGGCGAGTCCCGCGCCGAGGAGCGTGCCGCCAACGATCGGACCCGAAATCGCGCCGAGGCGACCCACGCCGGCACTGCCGCCGAGGGCAGTGGCGCGCACCCGCGAGGGGTGGTTCGCGGCGACGAACGCGTACACGAGCACCTGCGACGAGAACACGAACGCACCGGTGACGAAGATGAGCACGTAGACGCCCAGCAGCGGCAGCTTGATTGCGAGCGCGGCAAGCAGCGCCGCCGAGCCGAGGAACCAGATGATGCCGGCGATGCGTGGCGTGATGCGGTCGCCGATCCAGCCGGCAACGAGCAGGCCGATGATGCCGCCGAGGTTGAGGATCACGAGGAAGCCGAGCGCGTTGCCGAGGTCGTATTCGGCGGCGCGCATGATCTGCGGCAGCCAGGTGTTGAGGCCATACACGAGCAACAGGCCCATGAACGAGGCCACCCAGATGAGCACTGTGTTGCGCACGAACGGCTTCGCGAGGAGCAACTTCGTGCCAACGGCAGCCTGGCCCGCCGGCACCGAGCCGTCGAGGTGCATCGGGTCGAGCTCGATGCCGTAGTGGTTCGCGACCTTCTTTGCATCCTCAAGGCGGCCGTGCGAAGCGAGATAGTCGGGAGACTCCGGCAGGAAGATGATCATGAGCGGCACCAGGATGAGCGAGGGCAGACCGCCGATGATGAACATTTCGCGCCAGCCGCCGCCACCTTCCTGGGCAACGAGCAGGGCGAGGAGTGCGGTGAGCACGGCACCGACGTGGTAGCCGGTCATCGTGAGCGTCGTTGCAAACGAACCGCGGTGGGATGGGCTGAACTCGGTCATCATCGAAATCGCCGTCGGCAGGCAACCACCGAGGCCGACGCCGGCCGCGAAGCGCAGGACCGCCATCGTGTACGGGTCGTTCACGAAGCCGGTGGCGAAGGTGAGGATTGAGAACGCAATCACTGCGCCGATGAGGAGCTTGCGTCGGCCGAAGCGGTCAGTTGCCCAACCCATGGCGAGCGCACCGAGCATCATGCCGAACAGGCCGAGCGTGGCGATAAAGGTTCCGGTGGCCGCGTCGACCGCGAGGTTCGGGTCGTCGATGAGCATCGGCATGGCCGCACCGAGCACCACGGCGTCGAAGCCGTCGAGCATGACTGCGATCCAGCACAGCGGGGTGATCCACGCCCGGTGGCGTAGGACGAGGGAGCGGGTTTGCGTCACGTTGGTGTGTCTCCGATTGCGTCGTTGCGAATCTCGCTGGGGGAGGTCTTCGGGGTGCCGAGGCCGCGGGTGACGCTAACACGTCTTTGGCAGGCGTATGCAAAATCATCCCATTCATTGGGAATTTCCGCGCTGCCGAATTGACAAGGCCGGGTGGATGCGTATGCATCCACCCGGCCTTGTTGGCTCAGTCGGTCGACTTAGAGCTGGTTGCCGAGCTTGAAGCCCTCGGTGGTGTCGCCCTTGCGGGTGTACGAGAAGCCGTCGGCGCCGATGGTTGCCTCGAGCTCCGACGCGTCGGTGCGAGCCACGACCGGCTGCGGGTTGCCGTCGAGGTCGAGCACGAGCGAAGCGTCGGTGTACCACGACGGCACAACCGGGTTGCCCCACCAGTCACGACGCTGGTTGTCGTGCACATCCCAGGTGACGACCGGGTTGTCCGGGTCGCCGGTGTAGTAGTCCTGGGTGTAGATCTCGACGCGGTGGCCGTCCGGGTCGCGGAGGTAGAGGTAGAACGCGTTCGAGACGCCGTGGCGGCCGGGGCCACGCTCGATGTGGTCGCTGAGGCGCAGCGCACCGAGCTTGTCGCAGATGGCGAGGATGTTGTGCTTCTCGTGCGTCGAGAAGGCAACGTGGTGCATGCGCGGGCCATCGCCACCGGTGGTGGCGGTGTCGTGCACGGTGGGCTTGGCGCGCAGCCAGGCCGCGTACACGGTGCCCTCTTCATCCTGGATGTCTTCGGTGACGCGGAAGCCGAGGTCCTGGTAGTGGCGCACGGCGCGCGGCACGTCGGGGGTCACCTGGTTGAAGTGGTCGAGACGCACGAGCGCACCCGGGGTGTAGAGGTCGTAGCGCCAGGCGAGACGCTCGACGTGCTCGGTCTCGTAGAAGAACTCGAACGGGAAGCCGAGCGGGTCGGTGACGCGCACCGAGTCGCCGATGCCCTTGGTGAAGCCCTCAGCCTTGCGCTCGGTGCGGCAGCCAAGTTCCTTATAGAACGCCTCAGCCTTGTCGACGTCTTCGGGGGTGCGCACGCGGTACGAGAATGCGGCGACGGCGGCGACGGGGCCCTGGCGGAGCACGAGGTTGTGGTGGATGAACTCCTCAATCGAGCGGAGGTAGACGGCGTTGTCGTCTTCCTCGGTCACGGTGAGGCCGAGTACGTCGACGTAGAACTCGCGCGACTTGGCGAGGTCGGTGACGACGAGCTCCATGTAGGCGCAGCGCAGGATGTCCGGGGCCGGAGCCTCGGGGGTCTGCACGGGGTTGTCGGTGTGGATCGGAGCTTCCTTGGTGACGTAGAAGCCCGACGAGGTCAGGGTGCGTTCGTTGAGTTCAGACATGTTCAGCGTCCTTGCTTGTTGTGCTGGTGGATGGGGGATTACTTCTTGCCCGCGCCGAATCGGGGCGAGTGCGCTTCGTTGAGCGTGATCTGGATCGACTGCGAGGTCGTGTAGAAGTCGACCGAGCGGTAGCCGCCCTCGCGGCCGAGGCCCGACGCCTTGACGCCACCGAACGGGGTGCGCAGGTCACGCACGTTGTTCGAGTTGAGCCAGACCATGCCCGACTCGATGCCGTTGGCGAAGTTGTGTGCGCGCTTGAGGTTCGAGGTCCACACGTAGGCGGCGAGGCCGTACTTCGTGTTGTTCGCGAGCTCGAGTGCCTCTTCGTCGGTGTCGAACGGGGTGATCGCAACGACCGGGCCGAAGATCTCTTCCTGGAAGATGCGTGCATCCGGAGCGACATCGGCGAACACGGTCGGGGCGACGTAATTGCCCTCGTTCTCGAAGCCTTCGGCGCGGCCACCACCGGCGAGCAGGCGACCTTCGGTCTTGCCGATCTCGATGTAGCTCATGACCTTGTCGAAGTGGGTGGGGTGCACGAGCGAGCCGACCTCAGTGGCCGGGTCTGACGGCACGCCGACGACGATGTTGCGCGCACGCTCGGCGTAGCGCTCGATGAAGTCGTCGTAGATCTCGCGCTGCACGAGCACGCGCGAACCGGCGGTGCAACGCTCGCCGTTCAGCGAGAAGACGCTGAAGACGGTCGCGTCGAGGGCCTCCTCGATGTCGGCGTCAGCGAAGACGACCGAGGGGCTCTTGCCACCGAGCTCGAGCGAGAGGCCCTTGAGGAAGGGCGCGGCGTTGGTCGAGAGGGTCGCGCCGGTCGAGGAGTCGCCGGTGAACGAGATGAGCGGCACATCGGGGTGCTTGACGAGACGGTCACCCGCGACGCCACCCGAACCGGTGATGAGGTTGAACACACCCTCGGGCACGCCGGCTTCGGCGAAGATCTCGGGCCACAGGGCGGCCGAGAGCGGGGTGTAGCTCGCGGGCTTGAGCACGACGGTGTTACCGGTGGCAAGCGCCGGGGCGAGCTTCCACGACTCCTGCATGAACGGCACGTTCCAGGGGGTGATCAGACCTGCGACACCAATCGGCTTGCGGTTGACGTAGTTGATCTGGCGGCCGGGAACCTTGGTGACGTTGTCGTGCTGCGAGACGATGAGGTCGGCGAAGAAGCGGAAGTTCTCGGCGGCGCGGCGAGCCTGGCCCTTGGCCTGGGTGATCGGCAGACCCGAGTCGTAGCTCTCGATGAGGGCGAGCTGGTCGTCGCGCGACTCGACGATGTCGGCAACCTTGTGCAGGATGCGCGAGCGCTCGCGGGGGAGCATGGTCGGCCACGGGCCCTCGTCGAAGGCGCGCTTCGCGGCGGCAACGGCGCGGTCAACGTCTTCGGGCTGCGCCGATGCGGCCTGGATGTAGACCTCGTTGGTTGCGGGGTCGATAACGTCGAAGGTGGCGCCACCGGTGGCGTCAACGAACTCGCCGTCGATGTACAGCTGGATCTTCTCGGGCAGGCCTTCCGGCTTGGTCTGAGTCATATTCGCCCTCCAATGGCGGTTGAATGATGCGGATTTGGTTCGTCGGATGAAGTTGGGGTTCGGTTGCGCGCGGTCTACGACGGCGCGATGGCCTCGAGCACTGCGGTCATTGTGTTGAACCGGTGCTGACGGGCGGCCTGCTCAATTTGGGCAACGGCTGCGCCGGTGCGGATGAGGTCGAGCAGGTTGTCGTGTTCGTCGACCGAGGCTGAGGTGCGGGCCGGCACGAACGCGAAAGCAGATTCGCGCATGGTTTCGAGCCGGTGCCAGCCGCGGCGGACAAGATCGGTGATGTGTTCGTTGGTGCAGTGCTGGAAGAGCACATCGTGGAAGTCGTGGTTGAGCTTGGTGAAACGGGCCGGGTCGAGCGCGCCGGTGGTGATCATCTCGCGCATCTCGGCGTTGATCATGCCCGCTTCGTTGAGGTCGGCATCCGTGAGGAACGGTGCCGACAGGGCCGTCGCGAACCCTTCAACGAGACCGAGGGTCTCCATGGTGTCGCGGTAGACGCCGCGGTCAAGCATCGTCACCTGAGCACCGATGTTGTGCTGGTAAGTGACAGCGCCTTCGGCCTCGAGTCGTCGAATCGCCTCGCGCACCGGCACCGTCGAGACTCCAAGTTCGCGCGCGATCTGACCGAGCACGAGCCGGTACCCGGGCGAGAAATCGCCCGAGGTGATGCGGTCGCGCAGGTAGTCGTAGGCGAGTTGCGACTTCGAGACTTCGGATGCGGGGGTGGCGGCGGCTACGGGAGTCACTGGTTGCTCTTCCACTCCTCGTAACGGGCCTTCCACTCTGCGTTCGGCGGGAAGAGTCCGTCTACGGCGTTGCCGTCTTTGACCTGGTCGAAGACCCAGCCGTCCTGGCGCTCCTGCTCGTAGGCGTCGTTGACGACCTCTTCGAACAGTGCCGGGGGAATTACGATGACGCCATCGTCGTCGCCGACAATGATGTCGCCGGGCTGCACGGTGGTGCCACCGCAGGCGATGGTGCCGTCGATTTCCCACGGCACGTGGCGGCGGCCGAGTACGGCCGGGTGGTTCGACGAGGAGTAGACCGGCAGGCCGAGTTCGGCGACTGCGGCCGAGTCGCGCACGCCACCGTCGGTGACGACGCCGACCGCGCCGAGGAGCTGGGCGCGCAGGGCGAGCACGTCACCGAGGGTGCCGGTGCCCTTTTCGCCGCGGGCTTCCATGACGACGACATCGCCGTCTTGCACCGAGTCCATGGCGCGCTTCTGGGCGTTGTAGCCGCCGCCAAACTTCTTGAAAAGGTCTTCGCGGTTCGGTACGTAGCGCAGGGTCTTGGCGTAGCCGAGGATGCGGGTGCCGGGGTGGTTGTTGGTCACACCATCGATCGAGCAGTTCGTGATGCCGCGCTTGTGCATCTGCGCCCAGAGCGTGGCCACGGCGGTCTCCTGCACCTTCGCGCGGAGTTCATCCGTGATTGCCGAGCGCAGGGGAGCGAGGCCGGCAGCTTCGCGCGAGCCCCAGGCTTCGGCGCGCTGGTTGTCGTCGACCTTGGCCTGAGCGCCGAAAGGTGAGATCGGGAATTCGCTCTCGACGACCTTCGAGACAAGTCGGCCCGTGGTCGGAGCACCTGCGGCAGTCGGGGCGTCAACTTCAACCTCGACGACGTCGCCGGGCACGGCCACGCTCGAGCCGGCCGGGGTGCCGGTGAGGATGATGTCGCCGGCTTCGAGGGTCATGAGCGCCGAGAGGTCGGCGACGAGTTGGCCGAAGGGGAAGACAAGGCCTTCAGTGGTGTCGTCCTGCACGAGGTTGCCATTGACCCAGGTGCGCACGCGCAGGGCGGTCGGGTCGAGACCTTCGGCGGGAATGACTGCCGGGCCGAGCGGCGTGTAGCCGTCGCCCGACTTGTTCTTCACGTTCGAGCCCTTGTCGGCGTGACGCAGGTCGTAGAGGCCCCAGTCGTTTGCGGCGGTGATGCCCGAAATCTTCGACCAACCCTCTTCGGGGGTGACGCGGCGGCAGGTCTCGCCAACGATGAGCGCGATCTCGCCTTCGAAGGCGAGGAGTTCGGTGCCGAGTGGACGCTCGACGGTCGAGCCGGTGTTCGCAATCGAGGTGCCGGCCTTGATGAAGTAGCCGGGGTGCTGCGGCGAGCGGCCGCGCTGGGCGATGCGCGAGGGGTAGTTGAGGTGCAGCGCCACGATCTTGCCGGGTCGGTTCTCGGCGGCGGTGAAGTCGGTCGGCACGGGAAGAGTCGGCTCAGTGTCGAACGTCATTGCTGGGGAACCTCCACGTAGATGAAAGGGGCCGCGTCGCTGCGGCTGATATACGAAATCATATACGATCCCCTGCGGTGCGCAAGAGGTGATTTCTGAGAGCAACTTTTCCACCCGCATCCGAGTGATTGCCCAGAGCGCGGCGGCCTGAAATCTCGGCAACCGAAGTCGTTCGGTGGGTGGATGCATCCAAAATGGACGTTCGCAAAACTGGGGCGACCGTCGTGTGGATGGCGCGGCAGAGCGTTCGATGAGGAGCAAGAACATGACGACCGAAACTGCCCGATCAGACGAGCGAACTGTTTCACGTCGGGATGCGCTGCCGGCGCGACTCGGCGCCACCGTGCCGATCGTCGGTGGCATTGTGTTTGTCACCTCATATGCGGCGGAACTGGGTGAAGCGTGGCGCTGGCCGCTCACGATTGCCATCGTCGTGCTCGCGCTGATCGCGCTCTATTTCCTCTGGGTGCGGCCAAGCAGCCTCGGCCCCATGGCGCCGCCGCCGAACGCGTCGTTCGCGAAGGAGCAGGCGCGAATGGGCATCACCCACACCGTGAGCGTCGTGGCGATGATTGTGGGTATCTCGCTGCTGTCGCAACTCGCCGAGGCAAATGGGATGGGGCACCTGCGCCCCTCGATCATCGCCGCGCTCGTCGGTCTGCACTTCTTCCCATTTGCGTGGGCATTTCGCGTGCGCATGATCGCGGGCCTCGCTGTGGTCGTCTCAGCGCTCGGCATCATCGGTGTGATTGTGGGCATCGTGGCCGGTGCGCCCTGGGCGGCAGTGTTCGCGGTGATCGCTGGCTTCGCGCAGGTCACCGTGGTGGCGCTCTGGGCGGCGGGGAAGCTCTGGCTGAATCGCGGCTAGTGCTTGGACTTGCGGTGCGCGAGGGCAACCCGCATATTGCCAAGCACGTGCAGCAGGAGTGCGATCACGAGAAAGGCTACGAGCACCATGGCGGTGGTCTGTAGCACCGCGCCCCAACCTCCCGGCTTCGTCGGGTCGAGGAAGCCGTAGGGGTACCAATTCACCATGGCCCCGCGCATCCAGGTGTAGCCAAGAAAGGCGAGCGGGTAGAGCACCCACGCAAGTGGGCGGACCCAGGTGCCGCGGAGCGTCATGGTGATGAGGAGCCAGCCGAGGAGCGCGGCGATCGGCGTGAATCGGTGCAGGGCAAGGTTCTCCCAGCCGAGATCCCAGCGGGCGTTCTCGCCGGGTTCAGCGACAAGGAGGGCGTAGATGATGCCGGTCATCACCGCGTAGAACGAAAGCGCGCCGCGCAGGTCATCCCACCACCTGGGGAGTCGGTCGCGGCTAATGAGCGCGCTAATGATGCAGGCGATGCCGAAGGCGAAGTTGCCCTGGTTGGTGAACTGCGACATCGACTCGGCCATGGTGTTGTCGGTGAGGCCGTTGGCCGAGCGCCACACGTTCGAGACGACCGCCGCAATGGCGAGGGTGCCGAGCGCGAAGGTGAGTAGCCGAATCCACGGCCGATCAGGATGCAGCGCGCGGTTCGTGCGCGGGAAGCGGTTGATTGCGGGCAGCCTCGTTGCGTGCATGCCCCCACTCTGGCGCAATTGGCGTCATTTGGTTGTCGTGACGTCACTAGATTGCCGACACTGCATCCAAATGACGCCAATTGAACGGCGAATGTTGGCGGAAGCGGTCACTCTTGGAAGTTGAGGGGGCCTTCGTAGTCGCCCAACTCCTCCAGGCAGGCCTCTGCCCAGGCAATTTCGGCCTCCGCGCGCGCAATCGTGCCTTGGTGTGACATGCGCTTGAAGCTGCGCACCCGTTCGACATCGCTCGCGGTGTAGTGCTTGAGTCGCTCGTGCAACGTGGGGTGGTCGCCGGTGTCGATCCAAGCGAGTTGGTCGAGGGCGCGTTCTCGCTCGCTCTGCCAATGGATGCGATGAGCCTCGAAGTGTGCGCGCGCGGCATCCGCCGTGGCCCACTCCAGATAGGCCGACTTGAGGCGCGCTGGATCACGTTCGGCCTGATATTTCAGGGGCTCACGTTGCCATGCGTGCATCGCCTCGTAGCCGCGGGTGGTGACGACGTACTCACGCTTCGTTGCGCCCTTCGTACCCCAGGGCACATCGCGACCATCGATGAGTCCTTCCGCCTCCATGCGCCGCAGCTCGGGATAGATCTGTGAGCTTGGGGCATTCCACACATGCCCGACTGAGCCTTCAAACTGCTTCACCGTGTCGTAGCCGGTCATTGGCTGCGTCGACAACAGGAACAGCAGGGCTGCGCGAAGGCTCATGGTGGGCTCCAACTCAAGAGAACTAGCTCGATCGTGCCACGTTCGAAGAAGTTTGGATGCGACACTTGCAACTATCTATATAGATAGTTAGTCTGGGGTCGCGGCTCAGCGACGAGCTCGCATCCTCTCGAATGCAGTTGGAGCAAGCTATGACGACGACGTCACCAAGTCCCGTGCCCACACCAAGCGCCGACCGCGTCATCACGACGGCGAAGATCTTCCCGCATCCCAGAAATGCCTGGTACGTCGCGGCTTGGGATCACGAGGTCACCCGCGCGCCGATGGCACGCACCATCGCGAAGACGCCAATGGCCTTCTATCGCACCCAAGACGGTCGCGCCGTCGCGCTTGCTGACGCGTGCTGGCACCGCCTGGCGCCGCTTTCGAAGGGCAAGCTCTTCGGCGACGACATCCAGTGCCCCTACCACGGCCTGCGCTATAACCCCGCAGGCCGCTGTACCTTCATGCCCGCTCAAGAGACGCTCAACCCCTCGGCAACGGTGCCGAGCTACCCGGTTGTTGAGCGCGACCGCTTCATCTGGGTGTGGCCCGGCGACCCCGAGCTGGCCGACCCGCGCCTCGTGCCCGATATGCACCAGATGTCATCGCCCGAGTGGGCCGGTGACGGCAAGCTCATCGACGCAGGCTGCAACTACCAGCTCGTGCTCGACAACCTCATGGACCTCACCCACGAAGAATTCGTGCATTCCTCGTCGATCGGCCAGGAAGAGCTCTCGGAAGCCGAGTTCGAAGTAACCCATGATGAAAACACCGTGACGGTGGCTCGCTGGATGCGTAACATCGACGCTCCGCCGTTCTGGGCGAAGAACATGCGCGACAAGTTCCCCGACTTCGAGGGCAAGGTCGACCGCTGGCAGATCATCACCTACCAGTTCCCGTCAACCATCTGCATTGACGTGGGCGTTGCGAAGGCCGGTAGCGGCGCACCCGAAGGTGACCGCAGTCAGGGGGTCAACGGGTTCGTGATGAACACGATCACGCCGAAGTCTGACCGTACCTGCCATTACTTCTGGGCCTTCATGCGTAACTACCGCCTCGACAGCCAGCTGATCACGACTCAGCTACGTGAAGGCGTGCACGGTGTCTTCGGCGAAGACGAAGAGATGCTCATCGCGCAGCAAGAAGCTATTGAGGCGAACCCCGGCCACGAGTTCTACAGCCTCAACATCGATGCAGGTGGCATGTGGGTGCGCCGCCTCCTTGAGGCAGCGCTCGCCGCCGAGAGTCGTCTCGAGGCGATCGACTAATGGTTGCCGGCAACACGACTCATTGGCAGCAGGTCGAGGTGACGGGAGTCGGCGACATTGCCGACCGCATCCGCCGCATCGAACTACATTGCGAATTGCCCACGCGAGTGCGCGCGGGCGAGCACTTGGATGTGCGCATCCCGACCGCCGACGGCCTGCTTGAGCGCTCCTACTCGATCGTTGATGCGAGCGCCGATGGAACGACCGTCGCGCTCTCGGTGCTGCACACCCGAGACTCGCGAGGTGGAAGTGCCGCGATGCACGCGCTCAAGCCGGGCGACTGCTTCGAGGCAAGTACGCCTATTCAGGACTTCCCGTTGCGTGTCGGCGCCCCGCAATACGTGTTGCTCGCCGGCGGCATCGGCATCACGGCCATTTCGAGCATCGCGGATGCGTTGCGCCGAGTCGACGCCGAATACCGCATTGTGTACGTCGGCCGCAGTCGCGAGGCAATGGCCTATCTCGACCGGCTTAGGGAAGTGCACGGTGACCGGCTCGTCGTGCACGCCGACGACGTCGATGGCCGTTTCAACGTGGGTGAACTCGTCGCAAGTATCGAGCGGGGCACCGAGCTCTATATGTGCGGCCCGATTCGACTCATGGATGCAGTGCGTCGCGCCTGGCTCGACAGCCCGCTCGATCCGACCGACCTGCGCTACGAGACCTTCGGTAACTCGGGCTGGTTCGACCCCGAACCCTTCGATGTGGAGATTCCCTCATTGGGGTTCCGCGGCACAGTGGAGTCCGACGAGTCGATGCTCGAGTCGCTCGAGCGCCAAGGCGTTGACCTCATGTTCGACTGCCGTAAGGGCGAGTGCGGACTCTGCGAGGTCAAGGTCACGAAGCTGCGCGGCCAACTCGACCACCGGGATGTGTTCCTCTCAACTCGTCAGCACGCGGCGGCCGATCGCATGAACTGCTGCGTCTCGCGCGCAGTTCGCGCCACCGGCGACGACGAACGCGCGCTCATCACGATCAACGCCAACTAACTCCGCCCCATCCTGTTTTGCAACTTCACCCGGCAACGGTGCCGGGTCGTCTTGAATGGACAACCTATGAACCTGCGTGAACTCATTGATTCATCGCCGATGCGCGGCGGCCAGTGGGCCATCCTCATCGTCTGTACCTTCCTCAATGCACTCGACGGTTACGACGTGCTCGCAATGGCGTTCACCGCCAACCCGGTGAGTCAAGAATTCGGACTTTCGGGAACTGAACTCGGCTTCTTGCTCAGCGCCGGACTTATCGGCATGGCGGTCGGTGCCGTGGGCTTCGGCCCGCTCGCCGACGTCATCGGTCGCCGTCGCACCCTGCTCATCGCTCTCGTGGTGAATGCGCTTGGCCTCTTCCTTTCGGCGACCGCCGGATCAATGGGTGAATTGCTCGCTTGGCGCGTAGTCACCGGTCTCGGTGTCGGCGGTATCCTCGCGAGCGCCACGGTGCTCGTGAGCGAGTACGCGAATGTGCGCCGCCGCGGTCTCGCCATCAGCATCTTCACCGCCGGATATCCGCTTGGTGCCACCCTCGGCGGCATGGCAGCCGCTTGGCTTATCGCCAATGTTGGCTGGCATGCGGTATTCCTGCTCGGTGGCATCCTGACGGTAGTGAGCATCGTGCTTGTTGCGTTGCTGCTCCCGGAATCAATCGACTACCTCGCACAGAAGCCGACCCCCGCAAACGCCAAGCGCGCGGAGCGAATTGCGGTGCGCCTTGGCCACGGCGAAGGAGCGGTGCTACCGGAACCCGTCGTTGACCCGTCCGAAGGGGCCGGCGTTGGTGCAGTGTTCGCGCCACGTTACCGCCTCAACACGATCATGGTGTGGATCACCTTCTTCATCGTGATGTTCGGCTTCTACTTCGCAAATTCGTGGACCCCGAAGCTCGTTGTCGCCTCGGGCATGAGCGAGCAGCAGGGCATCATGGCCGGCATCATGATCACGACCGGCGGCATCATTGGTGCCGTGCTTTATGGGGTCTTCACTGCACGCTGGCCAGCACGCTTTGTGTTTGCCGGGTTCGTGGCGCTCGGTGCGGTGATGCTCTGCGTGTTCATCCTGTCAACCGACATCATCTGGCTCGCCTTCGGTAGCGCGCTGCTCGTCGGCACGCTCATGAACGGCGCGGTGTCGGGTCTTTACACCGTGGCGCCGAACGCCTACGGTCCACGCGTGCGCTCGACCGGTGTCGGTGTCGCGCTCGGTGTCGGCCGTGCCGGTGCGATCCTCGCGCCGATCATCGTGGGCGCCTTCTTGGACGCAGGCTGGACGCCAACCCATCTCTACATCGGTGTCGCCATCATCGTGCTCTTCGCGGTGTTCGCGATCATCCGTATCAAGCCGTACGTGCCGTCTGACGACACCCGCGCCGTCGGCACTGTGGATGCACCTGAGCCAGTGATCGTGCGCGGCGCCTAGCGCGCATCCTCGCCGCAATTGGCGGCATTTGGTTGTCGTGGCGTCACTAGATTGCCGACACTGCAACCAAATGCCGCCAATTGTGCGTCGCTGAGGTCAACTTGCGAGCGGGAAGTCGAGTGGACGGCCAAAGAGCACGGGCCAATGCGGTGATACCCGCCGGGGGAGCGGTTCAACCCGCCAAGTACCCCGCGGGGCGGGGCGGTCTGCAGCCCGCGCAAGCATCGTGCTGAGCAACGAGATCAACCGATCAGGTTCGAATTGGTGTGACCACATCTACCGGGAAAGCTCCCATCCCAGCTCGACAATCCCGAACTCGCGGTTCTTCTCCTTGCGGATGGCGCCTTCGGGGTCGCCATTGGCGAGGCCTTTGCCGTCGTACTTATTGAGGCCATCGCACTCACCCAGGGCGCCGAATTCGGGCCAGCCGAAATCCACCCGTCCCAAGAATTTTCCGTACTCGTCGTAGATCGAGATTTGCAGCACCGGTGTCGGAAGCCCCGATTGCAACATGACGAAGCGACTCCACGACTCGGCAAAGCTCTCGGCACGATCGGACGCGTTCGCCTTGAGCCAGCGAAGCTTCATCGCATTGCGGCCGGATGTCGGCAGAACTTCTGGGTCAAATCCCTGTCGCATGGCGGCATCCGTGGCAGCGAGCAACTCGTGCATCGGCAAGAAATCCGCGAGATCACGGATGGTGCGTTCAAGCGTGGTGACTTGCATCCCATAGCGCGTCGTTACCTCGAAAGGTGAGATCTCGGCTCGGCGGATGCGCACCCACGCAGTTGTGCGGCCGTTCGTGGCACGGGTGAAGGTCACGGGCTCGGCAAGCCGAGACTTGAGCAGGGGCAATCGATAGAGGTTTGCTGCGCTTGAGCCGCTCACGACGCCAGCTACTCGAGTGGATGCGGCTAGCGTCGACGCCACATGTCGCAGTTCCGCAGGGTGCGGTGTGGAGTTCAGCTGCGCGGCGTCCAGGAATGCACCCGGGGAGACGCGGATGAAATCGCCACGCTTGACTGCTGCGCGGAGTTTGCTGGGAGTCAAGCCGAGTGCACGGAGGTCGCCGTCGAAGTGGAGGTACATGCCGACAGTGGAGCGCATCCGCGAGAAAGGTGGATGTCATTGGGCCGCCCCTGTGGATAAATGAATTTCCACAAGCCATGCGGTTGGCCTGCCAGAGCCACCTCCCGCAATTGGCGTCATTTGGTTGCCGTGTCGGCAACATGGTGACGACACCGCAACCAAATGACGCCAATTGGCGCGGAAAGCGTTGCGCTACATGAGTTGCAGGCCCGTGAGGGCCTCCAGCTCCTCGCGGGTGGTGGTGCCGAAGAGCTCCCGCACAGCAAACCCACCCGGCACCACGTCGAACACGGCACGGTCGGTGTAGACGCGGGTCACGCATCCCACTCCGGTCAGGGGATACGAGCACGACGCCACGAGCTTCGACTCGCCCGATTTCGTGAGGAGGTCAGTCATGACGAACACCGATTTCGCCCCGAGCGCGAGATCCATCGCCCCGCCAATTGCCGGAATCGCTCCGGGCTTGCCCGTTGACCAGTTCGCGAGATCGCCGCGCTGCGAAACTTGGAACGCCCCGAGCACGCAGACATCGAGGTGCCCGCCGCGCATCATCGCGAACGAATCAGCATGGTGAAAATAGGATGCGCCCACAAGCTCAGTCACCGGCTGCTTGCCGGCGTTCATCAGGTCGGGATCTTCGAACCCGGCCGCGGGCGCCGGGCCCATGCCGAGCATCCCGTTTTCGGTGTGCAGGATGATCTCGCGGCCTTCCGGCAACGCATCGGCGACGAGCGTTGGCGCACCAATGCCGAGATTCACGATCGAGCCTTCGGGGATGTCCGCGGCAATGCGCGCAGCAAGCGCGCGGCGGTCGAGACGGTCAGTCACTGTTCTGCTCCTTCACTCGCGAGTGGTCCGCCGACGAACTCGCCGTCGCGCAACCACGCACGCTCGCCCACGGCCACAACTCGGTCGACAAAGATGCCCGGGGTGACCACGCGCTCCGGATCTATCGCACCGAGCGGCACCACCTCGTCGACCTGCGCCACCGTTACCGCGGCCGCCGTTGCCATAATCGGCCCGAAGTTGCGGGCGGTCTTGCGGAACTCGAGGTTGCCCCAGCGGTCACCGCGAAGCGCAGAAATGAGCGCGACATCGCCGGTGATCGGATACTCGAGCAGGTAGTCGCGGCCGTCAATGGTGCGCGTCTCTTTGCCATCGGCGAGCGGTGTGCCAACGGCGGTTGGTGAGTAAAACGCGCCAATACCGGCGCCACCGGCGCGGATGCGTTCGGCGAGGTTCCCCTGCGGCACGAGTTCCAGCTCGATTTCGCCGGCGAGATAGAGCTCGTCGAACACCCACGAATCGTGTTGACGGGGGAATGAGCACACGATCTTGCGCACGCGGTGGGCGGCGAGCAATGCTGCGAGGCCGGTGTCGCCACTGCCGGCGTTGTTGTTCACGATGGTGAGGTCGTTCGCGCCGGAATCGATGAGCGCGTCTATGAGTTGGGTTGGTTGGCCTGCGAGGCCAAAGCCACCGATGAGAATCGTTAATCCATCTCGGATATCGGCCACCGCGTCGGCCGCCGAAGCAACCTGCTTGTCGATCACGTACCGCGTCCCCTTTCTCTGCTGCGAAGTCCGCAACGTTGCGGAATTGAAGGTGAGCCTGACACGATTGCCGCTTCACGCGTCAGTGAACAACCCGCTCATTGGGTTGAACGACGGAGATGAAACCCAATCAGCGGGTTAGGCATCTTGGTGCCAAGGCGCTCAACTACGCTGCAAATCGGCCACAATCCCGGCAATCGCCTGCCGCAATAGGCGCGCATAGCGGTCAATATCTCGATGCCGGTGATGTGAGGCAATCGACACGGCGGCGGCGGGGAGACCAGCAACTCCCGGCAACGCCATGCCAAGCGACCAACTCCCGAGACTCATCTCGCCTGAAGTGAGCGAGTAACCGCGGTCGCGAGCCTCGTCGAGATCTTGCCGCAGCGCATCCGGGTCAATGATCGTGCGCGTGGTCTCTTTCACGAGGGGCGCGCGCAGATACTCGTCGAGCCAGGACTCCGGCTGCGCGAGCAGCAGTGCTTTGCCAACCCCGGTCGCATGCAGAGCGTGCCGACCGCCCGCGCGCGAGATCGTCGGCACCGATCCAGGCCCCGCCACGCGCGTCACATAGAGCACCTAGGCGCTCGCGGGCACATCGCCAACAAGCACACCGAGGTGGATGCTCTCGCCGGTCTCTTCGTAGAGCCACACGAGATGGGGGAGTGCCGCCTCGCGCAATCGCAGCGAGAGCGGGCTCAGCTCGCCAAGTTCCCAAAGCCGGGTGCCGAGGGCGTACTGATCGCGGTCGAGACGCTCGAGCATCCCGGTGGCCGTGAGCTCGCGCACGATGCGCTGCACGCTTGATTGTGGGATGCCCGTGAGTCGCACGATCTCGACCTGCGAGCGCGCGGGATGGTCGAGATCGAAGGTGCCGAGAATGAGCAGGATGCGGTCGAGCATCCCCGGCGGCGGCGTGGGCATGGCGCCATCTTACGGAGCGCTAGGCGGGTAGTTCTGGAGCCAATCCGTGCGAGAGTCCGAGCTCAGCGCCATTGCGCAAGACGTGGATGAGGGTGGCGCGTAATTCTGCCCGCTGCGCATCACTGAGCCCATCGAACACGATCGACTCCAGGTTGCGGGCGAGGGGAGCGAGTTCGGTCACCGTCGTGAGTCCGAGTTCGGTGAGTTCGAGGCGCTTAAGACGACGATCGGTGGGGTCGATGTAGCGGTGCACGAGTCCGCGCTCGACGAGACGGCGAGTGAGTTGCGCGATAGTGGCGCGGTCAAAGTCGAGGCGGCTGCCGAGGTCGGCCTGGCAGATTCCGGGGTGGCGATCGAGGGTGGAGAGTACGGCGAATTGCACATTCGTCACCTCGGCCGAAACGTGGCGCGCCCAAGCCGCGCGTTGCACCTGCAGGCCACGCCGCAATAGGTGACCCGTGTATTCAATTGGGTCGGCAACAGCCATTTCGCATCCTCCATTGCCGCGGCATCGTTGCCGGGCACGATTACTCAACCTACTCGAATGCGACAGCAATGGCGCATTCCACGGATTTGTTTTAGTTCTTCCTCGCTAATTCGGTTGGACCGTTTGTGTACTAACGATTTACTGTCAGCGTGCTACTGGAAATGCACTCCACGCGGATGGAGTTCGAACGGTCGCAGACGAAAGCAACGTTGCTTTCGACACGCTCAGTCTCAAAGGAGAAGACATGCGCAAACTGATCTCAGCCGTTGCTGCTGCAGCAGCCGTGACGCTCGCCCTTGCGGGTTGTGCAGGCGGCGGCGGCACCCCCGCAGGCACCGCCGGCGCTGACGGAGCCACGTCTGGCGCCGCTGGCGGCGAACTCACCCCCATCAAGGTCGGTGTTATTCCGATCGTTGACGTCGCCCCCGTCTACCTCGCGCAGGAACTCGGCTACTTCGCCGAGGAGGGTCTCGACGTCACCCTCGAACTCGCGCAAGGTGGCGCCGCCATCGTGCCGTCGGTCGTCTCGGGCGACTACCAGTTCGGCTTCGGCAACGTCACTTCGCAGGTGCTCGCCATCAGCCAGGGCGTGCCGCTGCAGGGTGTCCGGCGCCGGTAACTTCACCACCGGCACGAACCCGGATGCTGGTGGCGTCGTTGTTCCCGCCGACTCCGACATTCAGACGGCCGCTGACCTCGCCGGACACACCATTGCGGTGAACACCCTCAACAACATCGGTGACATCACCGTGCGTGAGGCCGTCGAGAAGGCTGGCGGCGACCCGTCGAGCATCAACTTCGTCGAGATGGGCTTCCCGGACATGCCGGCGGCTGTCACCGGCGGTCAGGTTGACGCCGCTTGGGTGGTCGAGCCGCACCTCACCCGCGTGATCGAGGCCGGCGCCCGCGTCGTGTCGTGGAACTGGGCCGAGACTGACCCGAACCTGATCATCTCGACCTACTTCACGAGCCAGCAGTACGCCGAAGCCAACCCCGAGATCGTCGCCTCGTTCAAGGCGGCGCTCGACAAGGCCCTCACCCACGCCGCTGAGAACCCCGAAGCTGCCAAGGACATCCTGGACAACTACACCGACATCGACGCCACCATCAAGGAAAAGATGACGATGCCGAAGTTCACCCCGGAGGTTTCGGCCGCCGACATCCAGCTGCACGCTGACCTCGCCCTGAAGTACGGCCTCGTCAAGGAGCCGGTCGACATTTCGGTGCTGGTTCCGTAGTGACTGTCACCAGTGGTCTCGCGCGTAAGCGTAGTGACAAGGCTGCGTCGAGCATCCCCAATTGGGTGCTCGGCGCGGCCGGTGTCGCCACGCTCCTCGTGCTGCTCGAGATACTGCCGCGCATTGGCGTAGTCGACTCGCGGTTCTTGCCGCCGGTGTCGGAAATGTTCCTGGCACTCGGCACTCTCGCACAGAACGCAAGTTTCTGGCTTGCGCTGCTGCACACCCTTGTCACCTGGGCCAGTGGTCTCGCGATCACGATCATCCTTGGCGTGATCATCGGCATCCTCCTCGGCAACATCAAGTGGCTGCGCGATTTCACTGCCTCGACGATCGAGTTCCTGCGTCCCGTTCCCTCGGTGGCGCTCATCCCCGTGGCCGTACTACTGTTCGGCCCGAACATGACGGCCACGCTCTTCCTCGTGATCTACGCGGCGTTCTGGCAGGTGCTCATCCAGGTAATGGCCGGTGTGCAGGATGTCGACCCGGTCGTGGCCGACACTGCACGCTCGTACCGCTTTAGTCAGGCCACCCGCCTGCGCACGGTGATCTGGCCAACCACCTTGCCCTACGCCATGACCGGCGCGCGCCTCGCGGCATCGGTCGCGCTCGTGCTCGCCGTCACCGGTGAGTTGCTCGTAAGTGGTGAAGGCATTGGCGGCCTCCTCGCACGCGCCCGTGAATCGGGTGCCGTGGCAAATATGTATGGCTACATCATCGTGACCGGTGCCCTGGGTCTGCTTGTCAACCAGCTTGCTCGCGGCATTGAGAGCAAGACCCTCTTCTGGCACCCCTCGATGCGGAAGGAGTCGAACTAATGGCTAAGCGTCAGGACACTCCCACTCGCGGCTTCCGCATCCCCGCCTCGGCTTCGGCCTCGACCCCGGCTTCACACAAGCAACCCGGCAAGGGCTTCGGTGCACTCGTCTACCAGACGCTCGCGCTGGTGGGCCTTCCGGCGCTGCTGCTCTTCGGCTGGTGGCTCATTTCGAAGGACTCGACGAACTACCTCAACGTGCCACTCACCACGATTGCCGAGAAGTTTTGGCCGACGTGGTTCGCCGGTGAGACCTTCGGCGAAACTCGGTTCGTGCGCGATGTAATTCCGTCGCTCTTCCGGGTGCTCGCTGGTTTCGGCCTCGCGCTGGTCATCGGTATCGGCCTCGGCGTCATCATCGGCATGTCGGCGCGACTGCGCGCCTTCATCGAGCCGGTGCTCGAGTTCTTCCGCGCCATCCCGCCGCCGGTGCTCGTGCCGATCTTCATGCTCTTCATGGGCATCGGCAACGAGATGAAGATCGTCGTCATTGCGATCGGCTGTCTCTGGCCGATCCTCCTCAACACCGTTGAGGGCGTGCGCGGTCTCGATTCAGTGCTTGGCGACACGACCCGCTCGTATCGTTTCTCGAGCTGGGGGCGTCTGTGGAACTACGTGCTCCCGGGCGCCAGCCCGCAGATCGTCACCGGTGCCCGCCAGTCGCTGTCGATCGGCATCATCCTCATGGTGATTAGCGAGATGTTCGCGGCGGCTGATGGCCTCGGCTTCAGCGTCGTTCAGTTCCAGCGCAGCTTCGCGATCGCCGAAATGTGGGGCGGCGTGTTCCTGCTCGGCCTCATGGGCCTGCTGCTCGCCTACATCTTCCGGCTCATCACCGACTCAATTCTCAAGTGGTACTACGGGTACCTCCAAGCTCAGCGTGAAGGGTAACCAACGACATGTCTGCTGAAGAAACCCCTACGAGCACCGCTCCGGCAATGCTCGAGGTGAAGGGTCTGGGCAAGACCTACACCGGTCGCGGTGAGCCCGTTGAGGCCATCCGTGAAATCGACTTCGAAGTGAAAGCTGGCGAGTTCGTCTGCATCGTGGGTCCCTCGGGTGCCGGTAAGACGACGCTGCTGCGTGCACTCGCGGGCCTGCTTGCCCCGAGCAAGGGCACCGTCACGCTCGACGGTAAGCAGGTCACCGAGCCGCCCGTGGGCCTTGCCCTCGTGCAACAGGAATACGGCCGCTCGCTGTTTCCCTGGCTCACGGTCGCGCAGAACATCGAACTGCCGCTCAAAGAGAAGCGCGTACCGGCTGCCCGCCGTCGCGAACTCGTGCAGCAGTCACTGGATGCAGTGAGCCTGTCGGGCGACGGCGCCAAGTACCCGTGGCAGCTTTCGGGCGGTATGCAGCAGCGTGTCGCGATCGCACGTGCCGTTGCGTACGAGCCGAAGGTGCTCATCATGGATGAGCCGTTCGCGGCGGTCGATGCCCAGACCCGGTTCGAGCTCGAAGACCTCGTGCGCGAACTGTGGAGCAAGCTCGGCGTCACGGTACTGTTCGTGACCCACGACATCGACGAGTCGGTCTACCTTGCCGAGCGCGTGGTCGTGCTGTCGGGGCGTCCCACGGTCGTGCTCGAAGACGTCAAGATCGACCTGCCCGTCGTGCGCGACCAGCTCGAAACCCGCGCCACCCCGCGGTTTGCCGAGCTGCGTGCGCACGTGTACGAGCTCGTGCAGGCCGCGAAGCGCGGTGCGCGCACCGTCGATGAGGCGAAGCTGAGCCACTAGGCGACGGCGCAGGCGTCGCATCGCGACGCCTGGCACTCACTAATCCGCCCGCTCCCGACTATTCCGCGCGCTGCAGCGCGCGGAATAGTCGGGAGCGGGCGGATTAGCGTTCACGATGTTGGCCGCCACGCATCATGCGTGGCGGCCAATACGCGTCGTGGCCTAGGGCAGCGATCTAAAGCCGGTGAATTGATTTCGGGCTGAGGTAGGCGGCAAGCCCCTCCAGGCCGTACTCAACTCCGAGACCAGAATCGTGCCGACCACCGAAGGGTGCCGAGTGGTTCGAGGCGAAGAAGTTCACGCCTACCGAGCCCGAGTCGACGCGCTCTGCCACGGCCTGCGCTGCATCCTCATCAGCGCCGAACACTATTCCGCCGAGACCAAACTCGGTGTTGTTAGCGAGCGCAACCGCCTCATCGACATCGCGGTAGCGCAGCACCGTGAGCACTGGTCCAAAGATCTCTTCGCGAGCGATACGCATCTCGGGGGTGACGTCGGCGAAGACCGTCGGTTCGATGAAGAATCCGTCGGCAAGGTGGCCGCCGAGCTGGGCGGGTCGGCCACCCGTCGTCGCTCGCGCGCCCTCCGCCAAGCCGGCTTCGAGGTAGCTCAATACCGTGTCGTACTGGGCCCGGTTGGCGACAGGTCCGAAGACCGTGTTCGGGTCGAACGGGTCGCCGAGCGGTGCCTGCCCAATAGTTTCGGTGACGAGATCGACGATTTCGTCATAGCGCGACTCTGGCGCAAGGATGCGGGTCGAGATGTAGCAGGTTTGGCCGGTGTTGCGCAGGCAAGAACGGATGAGGCGCTGCTGAAGCGTCGCCGCATCCGCGTCTGGGAGCACGATCGCACTTGACTTGCCGCCAAGTTCAAGCGTGACCGGTCGCAGAAGCTCCCCAGCCGCAGCCGCGATCTTGCGACCGACAGGTGTTGAGCCGGTGAACGCCACCTTGTCGATGCCAGGGTGACGAACGAGTGCATCACCCATGCGGCCTGAACCGGTGATGAGGTTGATCACTTCGGCCGGCACACCAGCGGCCACGGCCGCCTCAACAATGAAGCGAATCGACAGCGGCGTCGGTGAGGCCGGCTTGATCACCACGGTGCACCCGGCGAGGAGTGCCGGCGCGAGCTTGATCACGACCAGATTGATCGGGAAGTTCCACGGGGCAATCAGGGCGCAGACGCCGACCGGGTCCTGCCGAACAATGGAGCGTGAGCGGCCCGTTGGCCCGCCGTTCGGGAACGGCCGCACATCATCGCGTTCAAGGTGCGGCGCAAGCGAAGCGAAGTAGCGGAAGATGCCCGCTGCATTCGCCGCCGCACCACTTGACTCCGCCACCGGCGAGCCGTTTTCGCGAGTGTTGGTGAGCGAAAGCTCATCGGCGCGGCGTTCAATTTCGTCAGCAATACGCAAGAGCACCTGCGCACGCTCGGAAGGCGCGAGGCCTGACCACTTGCCGTCGTCAAATGCGCGTCGCGCCGCGCCCACCGCGGCGTCAACATCGCTCGCATCGCCGCTCGGCACCGATCCCCAGACCTCGCCAGTTGCTGGGTCAGTCACCTGGTTGCGTTCGTTGCTGTGGGCGGTGCGCCACTGACCATCAATGAAGTGGTTCGCGACGTGCTGATAGGGGAGGTCTGCGGCGCGGGCGCGCAGCTCAGGAACAATCGAGACGGTCGAATTCACTGTGCGTCCTCTCGAATTGGTTCAGGACGAAGCACCTCAGTGCGGAGCAGTTCCGCCGATCGCTCAAGATCGGCAATGGCCATTTCGTAGCCGGCCTGCGAGATGAGCTCGGGCACAATCTCGCTGCGCAGCCGGTCGACATAGCTCGTGGGGTCGGTACCGAACCACGACGAGGCGAGCGCAATTCCTACCTGGTCGAAGCGCCAGAGCCGATCGGCGTCGCGCATAAGCGCATCCTCGAGCGAATAGGCGGTGGGCCGGGTGTCGTGACCGTCAATAATCGCGGTGACGCGCTCGATAAAATCGTTGCTGTAGCCGAGGGGTGGCAGCACTTCGCGAGCAATCTCGCAGCCCTGGTGTTCGTGCTCGTAGCGAATGCGAGCCTTGCGCCAATCGCCCGCGAATCCCTCCGAGATGATGCGCGACTCGTCGACGCGGCCCCAGCCGGTGTCGTGCAGGAGGGTCGCGACGAGCACGACCTCAGCATCTGCCTCGGGATGCGCCACGCACAGGCGCTCCGCGTAAGCGAGCGAGATTGGCAGGTGAATATCGTTGCTGCGCGCCCGAGTCTCGGGCAACACCGCACGCCAGATCGGGTCAAACATCGCGCGGTCCGCGGGTGTCATGGAGATTGGTCGGGTATCAATTGGACCCGACGCAGGGATGCGCGCCGCGCGGTAGCTGTCGGCGAATGTGCCAGTCGTAGCAGGATCGGTGAAGGTCATGCCTCTGCCTTTCGAAGGAGGCTCTTGAGGGGGACGTCGATGTCGCCTGCCTCGTCAGCCGGAATCTGTTCTCCGCGGGTGAGTGCCCCGCGGACGGCCATGAAGTCGACCGGTGAGTTGATGCAATCGGCGGCGATGATGCGGCCGTCGCGGTAGTAGAGCGCGGTGAACTTGTCGCGAGTGGGGTCTTGGCGAATGACCGTCTGGTCATAGCCGAGGTTGAGACCCGCGATCTGCAATTTGAGATCGGCCTGGTTCGACCAGAACCAGGGGATACCGACATATTCCTCATGGCGACCGACAAGCGAGTAGGCCGCGACCTTGGCGTGCTCGATGGCGTTGTTCACGCTCTCGAGGCGGATGCGTTCATCCGCTGGCGCGCCAGGCACAGGGTTTGGGATATTCGCTACATCGCCAACCGCGATCGTGGTGCCGTCGGAGGCAATCGCGTACTCGTCCACCACGATTCCGTTATTGATCTCAAGACCAAGCGCTTCGGCAAGTTCGGTGTTCGGAATGACGCCAATTCCTACGAGCACAATTTGCGCGGGGATGCGCTTACCGTCTTCGAGCTCGACTTCGGCAACCCTGCCAGTCTCTGCATCCGCGTGAAAACCTGCAAGCCGCACGTTGAGGCGAATGTCGAGACCGCGCTGGCGATGGGCTTCGAGGAAATAGTCGGCGGTCTCCGGCCCAACGGCACGGCCAACGAGCCGCGGCCCATGTTCGAGTAGGGTGACGCGCTTCCCCATACCGTGCAGGCTGGAAGCAGCCTCGAGGCCAATGAACCCGCCGCCAATCACCACTACATCGCTCGCGTCATCAACGACCGACTTGAGCTCGAGCGCGTCATCGGCGTTCCGCAACGTGAGCACACCGGGGAGTTCGGCACCGGGCAAATCGAGCTTCCGGGCCCGCGCGCCCACAGCGAGTGCGAGACGGGTGAACGGGAATTGCGCACCTGAGCGGGCGTGTGCCACTCCCGAACCGTCATCGGCTCGGGTGATCGACTCGATGCGCTCATCCTTGATGAGTCGGATGCCCTCGTTCTCCCAGAACTCGTTTGAGCGGAAGATGAGCTTTTCTTTGTCGATCGTGCCCTGCAAGAACTCTTTTGAGAGCGCGGGGCGCTGATACGGTCGGTGATTTTCATCGCCGAGAAGGGTGATCTCACCCTCGTACCCCACGCCGCGTAGCGACACGGCGAGCTGCACGCCTGCCTGGCTAGCGCCAATAATGAGCATGTGGTCGGTAGTCATCTCAGACCTGCGTTTCCGGGGTCGTCACGTGAAGCTTGACGCCATCGCAAAGCTTGATCTGGCACGACAGACGTGAGTTGTCTGCGCGGTCAACGGCCGTGCCCCAGAGCATCTCGTCTTCCATGCCCTCCATCGGGGGCAACGAGTCGAGCTCGTCTTCGCGCACAAACACGTGGCAGGTCGCGCAGGAGAGCGATCCGCCGCATTCGCCGACGATGCCGGGAACACCGTTACGTACCGCGGTTTCCATGACCGAGTCGCCGGCGACACCCTCGATCTCGCGGGTGGTGCCTTCGTGGTCGGTGAATTGGATGAGGGGCATGAGCTGTCCTTCGAAGTCAGGTTGGGCCGAGATTTGGTCGAGTGGCCCGTTAGATAAATTGCCGACCGCCGTCGACGACGAGAGTCTGGCCAGTGATGAAGCCGCTGGCAGAGTCAGTAAGGAAGAGCACGGCACCGACAATGTCGTCGGGCTGGCTGGCACGCTTCAGCGAGCCGCGGTCGACGCCGTAGCTGGCAGCGTCGGCCATGAGCCCGTAGCTCGCTTCGGTGAGTGTGAATCCGGGAGCCACCGCATTTACGGTGACGCCTCGTTCGCCGAGTTCCTTGGCGAGCACTCGCGTGAGCGCGATTACACCGCCCTTGGAGGCGACGTAGTGAGCCCAGTTGGCCGACCCCGAAAACACGGTGGCGCTCGAGAGATTGACGATGCTGGAGCCCTCACCGAGGTAGGGGCTCACTGCACGGCTCATAAGCCAGGGTCCCTTGAGGTTGACGCCCATGACGAGGTCCCACTCTTCAGGGTCGAGTTCTTCGAATGGCGCGCGGGTGACGGTGGCGTAGATGGCCGCGTTGTTCACCAGGATGCGTATGCTTCCGCCTCCGAAATCGGCCGCCTTGGCTGCGGCCTGCGCAGTGCTGTCGGCATCGGTGACATCGACGAACACACTCGTGGCAGTGCCGCCAGCTTCGCTGATGAGCTTCGCGGTCTCGGCCGCGCCATCGACATTGCGGTCGGCGCAGACCACGCGTTCACCGCGCTCAGCGAAGGCGAGAGCGAAGGCTCGGCCGAGGCCGCCGGCGGCACCCGTGATGAGGGTGGCGCCGGCGACTGCGGCCGCGTCGGTCGAAGCCGTGGTCGGGTTAGACATGGGCGTGGCCGTGCTCGTGGTTGTGGCTATGTGCGCTCGGCCCGGCTACGGCCGGCTCGTCGAGAATCTCAACGGTGCCCTTGGTGCCGTCGACCCGCAGCAGTTGGCCATTGCGAATCGTGGTTGACGCCGAGCCGGTACCGGTAACGGCCGGCAGGCCGTACTCGCGGCAGACGATGGCAGCGTGGCTCATCATGCCGCCGATGTCGGTGACGGTGGCGGCGATGCGACCGAAGATCGGGCCCCACGACGGCGCGGTGACCGGCGCGACGAGAATCTCGCCATCCTGCACCTCGCTGAGCTGACTCGCATCCATGATGACTCGGGCCTTGCCCTCGACAACACCGGGCGAGGCGGCCATGCCGCGCAGTCCGGTAGCGGCATTCGGGTCGTCACCGGCGGCGAGCCACTGCTCGACCTGTTCGGTGGTGATGCCCCAGAGCATTCGGGTAAACGGCTCGGTAATCGACGCCGGCGGCGTGTTCAGCGCAGGTGCCGGGCGGGCAGTCTTGAGCGCTTCGACGATGCCCTTGCGTCGCTCGATCTCTTCGGGCCAGTACACCGGGCCGATCGGGCCGCCGGGTGCGCCAACGCCCCAGGCGGTGACGAGGTCGAAGAGGGCGTCGCGCACCTCGTTGCGGCCGAGGTAGAGCAAGTCATTCGGTTCGGCCCAGAAGCCCTCGGCGTGGAACAAGCGCGAAAGCTCGCGTACCTTGCGCCAGAACACACCCATGGTCCAGTGCTCGATGTAGAAGTTGTGGTTCTCAACGTAGGGGTAGCACTGCGCTGCGAGGCCGCGTTTCTGGTCGAAGGCGATGAGGTCGTCGCCTTCCAACAGCTCGCGGTATTCGTCGATGATGCGGTCGCGCTCTTCGATAAGCGCGGCCACCGGGCGCATGATTTCCTGTCCGAGGTCAACGCGGCGAATGTAGTCGGCGATGAACCCGAGCGGAATCTCCTGGTTTTCGTTCCAATACTGGTCGTGGCCGTAGAAGCCGTTGCCGGTGGTGAAGTTGAACCACGGTTCCTTTGCCTGCTCGTAACGCTCGAGCCAAGCGGTGCCGTGCGGGGTCGCGGCAATGCGGGCAAGGGTGCCTTCAACGTCATCCGTGTTCTCGAACGCTGCCTGCAGGCCGAGTTGGCTGGCGAGCACGGCGAGCTGCTTCAGCTCATCGTCGGGGCGGAAGAGTTCCATGTCGACGCCCTGCACCATCGAGGCAATCGACTGGTCGGGAATAGAGGGGAAGACCTCCTTACAGAAGTTGAAGAAGTCGAGGTAGGCGATGTAGCCGAGGTTGAGGAACTCGAAGTGGTACTGCCAGTTCTGGTAGGCGAGCTGGATGAGGCGGTCGTAGTTTTCGAGCAGCTGCTCCGAACCATCCTTGGCGACACCGTCGCGAATATCGGCGAGCGGCACCATGGCCGGTGGCTTGCGGAAAGTAAGCGTTTCCATCTCGGCGATCGTGCCGCGTACCTTCGAGTGCCACTGGTCGAGCAGGCGCGGCCAGTTTTCGAAGTAGTAGCCCACGCGCTCCTGGAAGTGCGGCACCCTGTCGGCAATCTGCTCTTCGGGCACCGGCACCGGGCTCATGTAGAGGTAGCCGAGGTGGATGCGGAACTCGATGCCGTTCGCGTTCGGAATGATCAGGTGCCGGGCGTTGTACTGGCCGAGGCACTTGACCGCGAACTCACCACCGATGGTTTCAAACGGCTTGAAGACGGTGGGCCAGTGCTGCGAGTCGCAGAACCAGAACTTCGCATCCTCTTCTTCGCGCAGGGCGTCTTGGAAGACGAGGTAGTAGGGGTAGATCTTCTCCCAGCCTTCGGCTCCGGCTGGTACCGGGAGCTCGGACGGCTTCGGGAACGACTTCATTGACATGAGGGTCCTTTCGAGGGCACGACGGTGTGCCCCGATGGCTAAGGAATGTGGTGATCGTTGGGATGCAGGTGATGCTGCGGTTAGTTCACGCGGGGAGCCGCGAACTTCATGACTGAGGAGAGGTCGAACGCCGCGGTGGCGGGTGTCGAGCCACTCGATGAGCGGGATGCTTTTGGCTTTGCCGAGTGCACCGTTTCGGGTCGCGCCTGTAGCAGGAGTACGTTCTCGCCGGCTGGCAGATCGCCGTCTATGGCCCATTCGACGTCTTGTGGGACGCGATAGTGCTTTTCGGCGCGCTTGGCGAGGTTCGCTACGGCGAGCACCTCGTCGCTTGAGAGGCATCGCTGGGCGCGGCGCTTCTCATTGACCTCACGCTGGACGAGCTTCGAGCCGGCCGGATCAACCACGAGTTCAGCGTGCTTGTCGCCGATGCGCTCATCGATTACCTGCAGGGTGACTTTGTCGAGGCGCAGGTTGTCGGGGGTCACCTCGCCCGAGACCACCATTTCGCCGACGCCGTACGAGGCATCGATGACGATCTTTGAGCGGTCGCCGTTGGCTGGATCGATGGTCATCGCGACACCCGAGGTCTTCGCGTTCACCATCTTTTGCACAACCACGGCCATCGAAAGTCCGTCGTTGGGAATGTTGTTGCGCAGGCGGTAGATGATCGCGCGGCTCGTGTAGAGCGAGGCGAAGCACTTGCGGATGTGGATACCGACCTCGTCAAACCCGTTGATCCACAGGTAGGTGTCCTGCTGGCCGGCGAAAGATGCATCCGGCAGGTCTTCGGCGGTCGCGCTCGAGCGCACAGCGACCGGCACTGGTTCGGCGAACTTCGACTGCAGTTGCTCATACGCGGCAATAGTTTGCTCGCGAATGTGCAGCGGCATCGGCTTAGACGTAATCTCTTCGCGAATCTGGGCAGCAACGCGCTCAACTTCGTCGACATTATTGGCGTCGAGTCCGTCGAGTAGCTGGTGGATGTCGTCGGCGATGCCGGCTTCGGCGATGAAGTCATCGAATTGGTGGGTAGTGACGACGAATCCTGGAGGGACGGGCATCCCGGCGGCGGTCATGGTGACCAGCGAGGAGCCCTTGCCGCCAAGTTCAGCGAGGGTGGGAGGCGTACCGCCGTCAAAGAACTGGATGTAGCGGGTGTCGATGGTCATGCGCGGGCACCTTCCCAGGTCACAGGCATAGAGGTGGGTACGCGAAACGAGATGTTCTCTCGGAATTCGATGTCCTCGGGGCGATCGGCCTCCAGGTAGGGCGCGCGCGTCGCGATCTCTTCGAGGGCGATCTTCGCCTGCAGCTTCGCGAGCATGTTGCCGAGGCAGTAATGGATGCCGAAGCCGAACGAGAGGTGCTCGCGCGCATTCTTGCGGTGGATGTCGAGCTCATCCGGGTTTTCAAAGTGGCTCTCGTCGCGGTTCGCTGAGCCCATGACGAGCAACAGGCCGTCGCCTTCCTTGATGGCGACACCGCCAACTTCGGTATCGCGGGTTGCCTTGCGGCGCCAAGCGACGATCGAACCCGAATAACGCAGTACTTCGTCGATCGCGCCGGGGATCAGTTTGGGGTCGTCAAGAATCTCTTGCCACTGCTTGCGGTCGGCGAGGAGCACTCGGCAGGCATTGGTGATGAGCGTGGTCGTCGTCTCATGTCCGGCGAACAAGAGCGAGTAACAAACCGAGGCGATCTCGTGATCGGTGATCTCGGCGCCCTCATCCTGGGCGCGAACGAGGTCAGCAACGAGGTTGTCGCCACCCTCTCGGTGGGCCCGCTCGACGAGCGCGAGGCATTGCTGCCAGTACTCGACGAGATTGTGAGCGTGGGGCACCTGCTCTTCATCGCTGAGATCGCCCCAGGTCATTGCCGCGCGCGAGTCGCTCCAGCGCTTGTAGTCATCGATGCGGGCGAGGTCTTCGCCGATCAGTGTGAGGATGGTGATGGTCGGCAGCTCGTAGGCGACGTCGCGCAGGATGTCAGCGTCACTGGCGCCACGTTCGAGCATCCCATCGATGAGACGGGCGACGTTCTCACGGATGAACGGCTCGAGTACCTTGTATCGGCGCGGCGTGAAAGCGCGCTGCACGACACTGCGGATGCGAGTGTGCGTCGGGGGAGTGCGCGCGCTAAGTCCCGAGTACGCCGTGAACCCGCCCTCAGTCATGATGCGCTTGGCCTCGGCACCGCGCTCGCGGACCGGCGCCTGGGCGTTCTCGCTCGAAAACGTCTCCCAGTCGTTGAAGACAGCCTTGATGTCGTAATAGCGGGTGACGATCCACAGCCCCACTCGCTCGTCGAAGACAACCGGAGCCTCATCGCGAAGTCGAGCGTAGGAAGGGAAGGGGTTCTTCATCTCGAAGGGTTCGTAGCCGTGCGCGGCCGCACCGTGTGCGACGGGGCATCCGCTCGTCGTCGATGACATGCATTCTCCTAGTCCGAAGGAGCTCTACATTGAGCTCCCGAAGGTGACTATGAGTGTGGGCGCGGTGCGATCGATCGCCACTATGCAAATTCCACTCAGTGGAAACGAGTTTCTAGGCCGGCCTCCCGAATCCTGCAGTTGCGACGGTGCTACTCGGGCGATGGACTGCTCGCCGACGGCTTTGTTCGGGCCGCAGCTCCCACATCCATACCTGAGCGCAGTAGCGACTCAAGCGGAATAGGCGTCGTCGCCCGCTCGATGCGTTCGCTTACATTTCGCAACGTGGGCACATGCGCCGTGAGCTGGGATGCGGTTGCGGTTTGCATCACGAGCCCAACACCGGCTCCAATGCGGCCGGTGTGAAACACCGGCACCGCGACCGAGCAGGAGCCGGCGCGCACCTCGTCGATGGTGATTGCGAATCCGAGCTTGCGGATGCGATCGAGTTCAAGCCGCAGCAGCTTCGGGTCAGTCACCGTGCGTGGGGTACGTGATTCAAGCGGCCGACGCAAATACGCCTCGCGCACTTCGGGAGTCTCGTGAGCGAGGATGACCTTGCCCACTGCGGTTGCATGCATAGGCAAGCGGCCTCCGACGCGGGAGGCGCGAGGCACTCGGCGCAGCCCGTAGATGCGGTCGATGTAGAGCACGTCCATGCCGTCGCGAATGGCGAGGTGCGAGGTTTCGCCGGTCAGCGCATAGAGGTCTTGGAGGTACGGCCGTACGGTGTCGCGCAGGGCTCGACCGGCGTTTTGCGCGAGTTCCCAGAGCCGCAGCCCAACCTGATAGCGGTCGTTCGCATCGCGCGAAATTGCGCCCCATTCCTCGAGCTCTGCGGCCAGTCGGTGCGTGGTACTCAGGGGCAACCCCGCCGTTGCCGCCAGGTCAGTGAGGCTCAACGAGCGCTGGCCCGACTCGAATGCGGCGAGGATCGCGAGCACCTTCGAGGTCACGGTGCGCCCAGGCTCGCCGCTGCCTCCTGCCACTGGGTCTCCTTCGACGCGGTTGGGTTGGATGCGGTGCCCACATGCTAGTTCGCGGTATGCGCCACGGCCGCGCGAATGCAGGCAAGTCGCGGCGAAATGCGCTGAGATCGAGGCTATGGCCAATTCCGCATCCGGTGACTCCATGCTCGACCGCCTCGTGCGCGTGCTCGAGTCGTTTGACACCGGCCGCCCGACGCAGACGATCGCAGACCTCGCGCGCCGCGCGGACCTGCCGCTGTCGACGGCGTATCGCTTCGTCGGTGAACTCGTTGAACGGGGCCTGCTTGAACGAGACGAGTCGGGCGAAGTTCGCATTGGGATGCACCTGTGGGAGCTCACGACGCGCGGCTCTCGAGCGCTCGAATTGCGTCGCCTCGCACTGCCGAGCATGGGACGGGTGCAGGCGCGCTTGCGCGAACACACCCAGCTCGCGGTGCTCGAAGGCGACTCGGCACTGTTCATCGAGCGTCTGAGCGGAGCCTCGTCGGGCGCAAACATCACTCGCGTGGCCGGAAGGCTACCGCTCCACGCCTCCTCGTCGGGGCTTGTGCTCCTTGCGTACGCGCCCGCTGAGGTGCGTGAGCGCATCCTGGCAGGTCCCCTCTTGCCCGTCGCCGACGAGACGATCACCGATCCCGATCAGCTGCGACGCACGCTCGCGCATGTTCGTGAGCGTGGTCACGTGCGCGCGCTCGGCTCGATCGAGCATCACTCGCTCGGCATCGCGGTGCCGGTTGACGACGGCTCGGGTCGCGTCATTGCGGCGCTCTCGGCGGTCTTGCCGCGCGAGTACCCAAACCCGGATGCGGCCCTCGCCGTACTCGTGCGCGGCGCCAAAGAGATCACGGCGGCGATCGCCGGCCGCGAGGGCGTCGCGAACTAACCTGCGGGTGCGGTACCCGAATTTTCTTCCCGATGAATGGGAATGCTCGACCAGATCGCCTGCGCGTAGCCAAGACTTTCGCAAGTACCCAGTCGGGGAGCAGCTTCAGTCAGTCAAAGGAGACGTCATGACCACCATCCGTACCCAGGTCGGCATCATCGGCGCCGGTCCCGCAGGCCTCCTGCTCGGCGAAATGCTTGAGCGCGAGGGCATCTCGTCGGTCATCATCGACACCCGCACCCGCGAAGACATCGAACAGACGATCCGCGCCGGCATCCTCGAGCAGTCAACGATCGACGTGCTCGACGCCATCGTGCCGAACCACCGCGCCCGCACCGCCGGCTACCGCCACGAGGGCATCGAACTCGACTTTGACGGTGCCGGTCACCGCATCGACTTCGAAGCGCTCGTCGGCCAGGCCGTCTACCTCTACCCGCAGCACGAAGTGCTCATCGACCTCCTCGTCGCCGCGGATGCGCGCAACGCTGATATCCGTCTTGAGGTCACCGCAAACGACGTCGTCGACCTCGACACCGCGACCCCGCGCATCCTCGCCACCACCAAGGACGGCGAGCCCCTCGAGATCGTCTGCGACTTTGTTGTCGGCGCCGATGGCACCCGCGGAATCTCGCGCGCGCTCGTCAATGGCGCCCGCCGCGAGGGCCACTTCCGCGAGTACCCCTTCGCCTGGTTCGGCATCCTGACCGAGGCCGCACCGAGTGCCCCCGAACTCATCTACGCCGCCTCGGAGCGCGGCTTCGCGCTCATTAGCCAGCGCAACGAGACCGTGCAACGCATGTACCTGCAGTGCGACCCCGAGATGCCGGTCGATGCGATGACCGACGACGAGATCTGGGATGAGTTTCAGGCTCGCGTGCCTGCCACTGAGCTCAAGCGCGGGCCGATCTTCCAGCGCGATGTGCTCCGCTTCCGCTCGTTCGTTGCGGCGAAGCTGCGTAACGGCCCGATGTTCCTTGTTGGTGACTCGGCTCACACGGTGCCGCCGACCGGTGCCAAGGGCATGAACGTGGCCGTGGCCGACGTCGTCCTCCTTAACCGCGCGCTGCGCGAGCACTACGCGGGCGGCGGCGACGCCTTCCTCGACAGCTACGAAGAGGATGCGCTCGTGCGCATTTGGAAGGCCCAGCACTTCTCGTACTGGATGACCTCGATGCTCCACGCAGCTCCCAACGAGACGAGCTACGACCACAACCGCCGCATCGCGGAATTGCGCACCGTCACCGACTCGGAGGCCGGCCGCAAGTTCCTCGCTGAGGGCTACACCGGCTGGCAGTTCGCCGGTTGGGAGCCCGTCGAGAAGTAGCGTTCGCGCGCACTCAATCCAACTTACCCCTGTCGATCTGCGGATCGACAGGGGCAAGTTAGTTTCCCAGGATCCTCAAGTAAGTCCGAGTCTCGAACTCGACTCCCTCGCCAAAGATCCCGATAAATGGACTCAAGGAGAGTGGCTTAATGGGGAGCAATCACGAAGTCGCCGGCCAGACCGCGATCATCACCGGCGCCGGAAGCGGCATCGGTGCCGCCACGGCCATCCTGATGACTTTTGTGGTTGGTGGGTCGACATGGATGCGCACCCCGATAGTGTCGGCATAGCTGCCACGTGAAGGAGGACCGCATGACTGAGCCCACCGACCAGACCCCGGTCTCGGGTGTGCTGCCGCGCATCCACGTGCTGCTCACACGCATCTCGGCAAGCGGGCGTCACGGCATCCGCCTCAAAGATCTCGCCGAAGAGACCGGCATCGCCCGCCCGACCGTGCACCGGATGCTGCAGGACCTCAGCGCCGTCGGCTACGTCTCGCAGCTCGAGAACAAGCACTACGTGCTTGGCGAAGAACTCTTCTGGCTGGGACTCGCCGCACCCTTCACCTTCCCGGCGATGCCGGCGCTGCGGGTGCTCGCTGATTCCCTCGCGCTCACCACCGGTGACACGGTTTACGTCTCAATGCGTGTGCCTGGTGGCGTGCGTTACCTCCTGCGCGCTGAGGGCGACTATCCGCTGCAATCGAAGGTGGTCACCCCGGGCGACTTCAAGCCGTTCACTTCCAGCTACACCGGGCTCGCGATGCTCGGCACCATGCCGCCCGATCTGCAGGAATCGGCGATTGAGCATCTGCAACTCACCGGCATCGTCGCCGAGATCGACCGACCGACGTTGCGCGACGAATTGCGTGCGGCGGTGGCGAGTGTGGGCACGCAAGGTTGGCTCACCGGCGCGAATCTTGTGATGCCCGGGCTTTCGGGAATCGGCGCCCCGGTGCCGGTGGCCTCGGGCCTACCGATTGCGGCCGTGTCGATCTCGGCGGCGGAGATGCGCATCACCCCGGAGCGCGCGGCGAAGCTGGCGCCTGAACTGCTCAACACGGCCCGCCGGATGGGGCACGCGATTTCACAGGTGCGTCGCTAGGCGGTCTCGAAACGGCGTGGAGTTCGGTGAATGGACTATCGCGCATTGATGTATTGCGGGCGGCTTCCGTTGATGCGTAGCATTTGAGCAGTATTCGTGCCGAGCTGATGCATCCTGCGCAAGCACTGGAGTTCAATTATCGGAACTATCGCGCAAGGGGGCGCAATGAACGCATCCGAGGTCATGCACATTGGCGAGCTGCTCAAGAACTCGCCGCGCAATTGGGGCAAGTGGGGTGACGACGATGAAGTTGGCGCGCTCAACTATCTCGACACCGCCGAGGTGCTGCGCGGGGCGACCGCAATCCGCTCCGGCAAGACCTTCACGCTTGCGATCCCGATGGCAAACCCCGCGGGGGATCCGCTCTGGCCGGGGCGTCAGCCCGCATCCCGGTACAACGTGCTCGATCGCGGTGATTTTGCCGCCGGCGCCGGCCCGGCGATCCCCGGCGGTAACGAGTATGCCGACGACATCATGGTCATCTACA
The DNA here is from genome assembly GCF_003865375.1 of Gulosibacter macacae. GTDB lineage: Bacteria > Actinomycetota > Actinomycetes > Actinomycetales > Microbacteriaceae > Gulosibacter > Gulosibacter macacae. Next base: position 148,993 of record NZ_RQVS01000002.1, read on the forward strand.
ACCAGGGCTCGAGCCAGGTCGATGCCCTCGGCCACGTGTGGTACGACAACGAACTCTACAACGGCTACCCGGCCGAGACCACCGCGCACACGCTGACGAAAGCGAGCATCCTGCCGATTGCCGAGCGCGGCATCGTCGGCCGCGGCGTGCTCATCGATATGGCGCGACACCGTGGCAAGGCCTCGCTCGCGAAGGGCGAAACCTTCACGCATGACGACTTGCTCGCGGCAGCGGAGGCGCAGGGTGTCGAGATCTCGCCGCGAAGCATCCTGGTCATTCGCACCGGATTCATTGGCTCGTTCTGGCGCGAGGGCGCGGCCGAGTTCTACCGCGACTTCAACGAACCGGGGCTCGTCTACAGTCCCGAGCTCGTCGAGTGGTTCCAGCGCATGGAGATTCCGGCGCTCGTCACCGACACCATCGCGAATGAGGTGACGGTTGATCCGAATACCGGCATCAGCCTGCCGCTGCACTCAGCGCTCATGCGCAACCTTGGTGTGACGTTCAGCGAGATCATGTCGCTCGATGGGCTCGCTGAAGATTGCGCAGCCGATGGCCAGTGGGAGTTTCTCTATGTGGCGGCGCCGTTGAAGGTCTTCGGCGGGACCGGCTCGCCTGTCAATCCGGTGGTGATCAAGTGACCCGGCAAGTTGCGCTTGTGACCGGCGCGCGCCAGGGACTCGGGCAGGGTGCGGCGGTATCGCTCGCGCGTCGCGGCTTCGACCTTGTGCTCGTGGATGTGGTTGATGATTTGAGCGAGACAGTCGAGCTCGTTGAGGCCGAGGGGGCTGCGGTGCGCGTGCTCACGGCAGATCTCGCCGATGTGGCCGGGCACTCGGCACTTGTCGATGCCGCCTGGGATGCGTTTGGGCGCGTCGACTGCCTCGTGAACAATGCGGGTCTCGCGATGCGGCCGCTGACTGACCTGCTCGACATCACGCCCGAGGCCTATGACCGGGTCGTCGACGTGAACCAGCGCGGCACCTTCTTTCTCACGCAGGCGGTGGCAAAGCGGATGATCGCGGCGGGTGGCGATGGCGGGCATCGCTCGATCATCACCGTGAGTTCGATCGCCGCGCGGATGGTGAGCACACTGCGCTCGCCATACAACCTGTCGAAGACGGCGCTGAGCATGATGACCGAGCTTTTTGCGGTGCGTTTGGCTGAGGAGGGGATTGCGGCCTATGAGGTGCGGCCCGGTTATATGCGCACGGCGATGACCGCATCCGCGGTGCCGGAAGAGCTCACCCGCAGTATTGAGGCCGGGCGGGTGCCGGCTCGCCGATGGGGTACGCCCGACGACGTCGGCCAGACCATCGCGACTTTGGCCGCGGGGGAGCTGCCCTTCTCGACCGGCCAGGCGATCTGGATCGACGGCGGCCTGCACATGCACCAGGCCGACTGAGTCCCGCGCCTCGTGCCAAGGCCTGCTTGTCGTTTTGGGTGTGCCGAGGTTCTTTAGGTGTGCTGAGGTTCTCGAAGCACCGCAACTGGTCCTCTCGTGACAAAGTGGCCCACCCATGGGTGGGCCACTTCGCCACGAGAGGGTGACTTGCGACGAACCCGCGCGATCAGCCCACACTCAGCCCGCGACCGGCCCGGCGGATGAGGATAGCCAGCATGAGCAATGGCGCCTCCGACTTCCACGACCTCGCCCCGCGCGCGGTCGACACCGTCCGTGAATGGCTTGCTGAGGCCGAACGCATCCCCGTCGACCCGGCCGGTGAACAACTCGCGAGGCTCCTGCGCGATCCGAACGGCCTCAGCTTCGCGGTCGGCTTTGTCGACGGCGTAATCCGCCCAGAAGACCCCGAAGTTGCCGCCGCCAACCTGCAACGCCTCACCGCCGAAACCCCAGGCTTCCTGCCCGCACCACTCCGGGCGGCCGCGGGCGTCGGCGGCACCCTCGCCCCGCGCATCCCGGGCATCGTCGTACCCATCGCCCGACGCGTACTACGTCAGCTCGTCGGCCACCTCATCCTCGACGCCAGCGACGTACGGCTTGGCCCGGCACTACGCAAGCTCAATCGCGACGGCAACAAACTCAACCTCAACCTGCTCGGCGAAGCCGTGCTCGGCGATCGCGAAGCCACCCGCCGCCTCGAACGCACCACCAAGCTCCTCAGGCGTCCCGACGTCGACTACGTCTCCATCAAAGTGTCGGCAACCACCGCCCCGCACCAGCCCTGGGGGTTCGCCGATGCCGTCACCGAAACCGTCGACCGGCTGCTCCCGCTGTTCAGCTACGCAGCCGCAGCCAAGACCCCGAAGTTCATCAACCTCGACATGGAGGAGTACCGCGATCTCGAGTTCACGATCGCGGTGTTCATGCGCCTCCTGAGCCAGCCCGCGCTCAAACAGCTCGAAGCAGGACTCGTGCTCCAGACCTATCTGCCAAATGCACTCGGAGCCATGCAACGCCTGCAGGCCTGGGCATCCTCGCGCGTGAACGCTGGCGGCGCACCCATCAAAGTGCGCCTCGTCAAGGGCGCGAATCTGCCCATGGAACGCGTCGACGCCGAGGTGCACGGTTGGCCACTCGCGACATACCACGCCAAGGTCGACACGGATGCGAACTACAAGCGGGTGCTCGACTGGGCACTCACTCCCGAGCACACCGCGAATGTGCGACTCGGCATCGCCGGTCACAACCTCTTCGACGTCGCGCTCGCCTGGCTCGTCGCCGAACGTCGCGGCGTCACTGCAGCCATTGAGTTCGAGATGCTCCTCGGTATGGCGACCCAGCAGGCCGAGGTCGTGCGTCGGCACGTCGGCGGGCTGCGGCTCTACACGCCGATCGTGCATCCGGGCGAGTTCGATGTGGCGATCGCCTACCTCGTGCGCCGGCTCGAAGAAGGCGCGGCAAGTGACAACTTCATGTCGGCAGTGTTCGAGCTCGCCGACAACGAGCGGCTCTTTGCCCGCGAACGCGACTGCTTCCTCACCTCGATCGAAGAGATGGCCGCCGCCACCCCGAACTCGCACCGGGCGCAGGATCGCACGCGCCCCGCATCCCCAGCCCTGCGCTACGGCTTCGAGAACGCGCCTGATTCCGACCCGGCGATGATCGCGAATCAGGCCTGGGCCGAGGTTATTCGCGAGCACATCGCGACCTCGCAACTCGGTGAAGGCACTCGCGCGGCAAATACTGTGGCGACGAGCGAAGAATTGGATGCACGCATCCAAGCCGCGCTCGACTCCGGTTGGGGTGCGTGGTCGGCAGACGAACGGGCGGATGCGCTGCATGCCGTTGGTGACGAACTCGAGCGCCGCCGCGCCGAGCTCATCGAAGTCGCGGCGGCCGAGTGCGGGAAGACGCTCGACCAGGCCGATGTCGAAGTTTCAGAGGCGGTCGACTTCGCGCACTACTACGCCGAACGCGCCCGCGAGCTCGAACGCATTGACGGCGCCCGTTTCTCGCCCGCGAAGCTCATTGCGGTGACGCCACCGTGGAACTTCCCGCTCGCAATTCCGGCCGGGTCGACGCTGGCGGCGCTCGCGGCGGGCGCGCCGGCGATCTTGAAGCCGGCATCCGCCGCCTCGAGGTGTGGCGCCTTGCTTGCTGAGGCGATCTGGCAGGCGGTGCCGCGGGAGGCGATGCAATACGTGCAATTTGCTGAACGTGAGCTCGGCTCGAAGCTCATCGCCGACGAGGCGGTCGAACGGGTCATTCTCACCGGCGGCTACGAGACAGCCGAGGCGTTTCGAAGCATCCGGCCCGAGGTCGAACTGCTCGCTGAAACGAGCGGGAAAAACGCGATCATCATCACCCCGAGTGCCGACTACGACCTCGCGGTGCGCGATGTCATCGCCTCGGCGTTCGGCCACGCGGGACAGAAGTGCTCAGCGGCCTCGCTCGTGATTCTCGTGGGCCAGGCGGGTGCATCGAAGCGGTTGCGCGATCAACTCGTCGATGGGGTGCGCTCGCTGCGGGTCGGACCGCCGAGTGATGCGCTCGCGAAAATGGGGCCGATCATCGCGCCCGCCTCAGGCAAGCTCTTGCGTGGACTGTCGGTGCTGGGTGAGGGCGAGAACTGGGTGCTTGAGCCGCGTCCGCTCGATAAGGCCGGGATACTCTGGTCGCCCGGCCTGCGCGCGGGCGTGCGGCGGGGGAGCGAGTACCACCTCACCGAGTACTTCGGCCCGATTCTTGGTGTGATGCGGGTTGACACCCTCGACGAGGCGATCGAGGCGGTGAATGAAGTCGACTATGGACTCACCTCGGGGCTGCACTCGCGCGATGCCGAGGAGATTGCGCGCTGGCTCGAGCGGGTGCAGGCCGGCAACCTTTACGTGAATCGCGGGATTACCGGAGCAATCGTGCAACGCCAGCCCTTCGGCGGCTGGAAGAAGTCGGTGGTCGGTGCGACCGTGAAAGCGGGCGGTCCGAACTACCTCTTCGGCCTTGGTAATTGGGATGCGGCGGAGGCCGTCGACGGCGCAACTCCCGTCGAGCCTCGGGTCGTCGCGCTGCTGGATGCGGTGGGCGACGATCTCGCGCGGGGTGAGGATCGCGCGCTGAGGCCCACGAAGCGTGAGACCGGTGCTTCGAGTGCCTCAGCACACGGGCTGGATGGTGCCCTGAGGTTCTCGAAGGGCGAGGTGGGTGGTGCTTCGAGTGCCTCAGCACGCGGCGGAGGGCACCTGGCTCGGGCCGCCGCATCCGATGAAGCGGCCTGGCAGACCGAGTTCAGCCAGAACCGCGATGTGCAGGGCCTGGCGGCCGAGCGCAATGTCTTCCGCTATCTTCCGGTGACCGCTCCGGTGCAACTCCGTGTCGCGGAGGGCGAGCCGATCGAACACGCGCTTCGCCTCGCCCTCGCGGGTCTGCGTGCGGGCGCACCCTTCGTGCTCTCCACGGCCGAGGCGCTGCCGCCCGAAGCCATGCGCATCCTGCACACGTCGCAATTGCCGTGTGTGATCGAGACCGACGCGGAGTTCCGCATCCGGGTGCCGAAGTTGCGCGGACGCTTGCGATTCATCGGGTCGGATGCGGAATACCGCGCGGTCGCGGCAGCGTCGGGCTCACCCGAGCTCGCAATCTGGCGCCGCCGAGTCACCGAATCTGGCCGGCTCGAGCTGTTGCCATTCCTGCATGAGCAGGCGGTGTCGATCACGGCCCACCGGTACGGCTCACCTGATCCGCTGGTGGCAGAGGTGCTTGCCTAGCGACAAGTCCCCCTCTCGTGGCGAACTCCCCCACCCATGGGTGGGGGAGTTCGCCACGAGAGGGCCACTTGCGGGCCGCGATCGCCTTACTCGCGGATGCAGGCGACCGTGCGGGTGCCGTCCGACGCCAGGCCGTGGGTGTCGCCCGAAAAGCCGGGGAACTCATCCACCAAGAGCGACTCCACCCGCAGGTACTCGACGATGAGTTCCGACACCCGCTCACCCGGCACGACCAGCGGAATGCCCGGTGGGTAGGGCGTGAGCAGCACTGCGGTCGTGCGTCCGGCGAGCTCCGCGATCGGCACGTGCTCGACTTCGCCGTCGATCATTGCGGCCCACGCATCGGCCGGCAGCATCGTCATCTCGGGGTCGTCGAGGTAGATGTCGGTCGAGAGGTTCGCGAAGTCATGCTCGCGGTAGGCGGCGTGCATCTCGTCGCAGAGATCACGGAGGCGGCGTCCACGGTATTCGGGATGCTCCGCCACGAACCGAGGCATCACCAGTCGTAGCCCCGCGTTTTGGTCGTAGGCACGCTTGAATCGGTGCAACTCGGCAATGAGGGTGTTCCACCGGCCCTTCGTCACCCCGATCGTGAACAGCACGAACAGTGAGTAGAGGCCAATCTTCTCAACGACGATGCCGTGCTCGGCAAGGTACTTCGCGAGCACTGGGCCGGGAATACCCCTATCGGCAAACTCACCATTCACCGAGAGGCCCGGTGTCGTGAGCGTCACCTTGAGCGGGTCGAGCATGGTGAAACCGTCGTCGACTGAGCCGTCGAAGCCGTGCCAATCGTCACCCGGGCGAAGGAGCCAGTCCTCGCGCTGCAACGCGCCATCCGAGAGCGCCGATTCCGGACCCCACACGTCGAACCACCAGTCGCCTTCAGGTAGTTCGCGACCGATGCGCGAGATCGCGCGACGAAACTCGAGGGCCTCCGTCAATGCATCCTCGACGAGTGCCCGGCCACCAACGCCACGCATCATCTCGGCCGAAACATCGCAGCTCGCGATGATCGCGTACTGCGGCGAGGTCGAGGTGTGCATGAGGTACGACTCGTTGAAGATGTCGCGGTCGAGGTGACGCGTCTCGGAATCCTGCACGAGAATCTGCGAGGCCTGCGAGAGCCCGGCGAGCAGCTTGTGCGTCGACTGCGTCGCATAGACGAGCGAGTCGGTCGTGCGCTCGCGGCGGTCGTCGACCGCGTGCATCCCGGCATAGAGCTCGTGGAACGCCGCGTGCGGCACCCACGCCTCGTCGAAGTGCAGGGCGGTGACGTGGCCGTCGAGCGTGCGCTTGATCTCATCGGCGTCGTAGAGGATGCCGTCGTAGGTCGATTGCGTCAGCGTGAGAATGCGCGGGGTTGCGTCGCCGTCTTCAATAAATGGATGCGCCTCGATGCGCCGGCGAATCTCGGCCGGGTCGAACTCACTGCGGGGAATCGGCCCGATGATGCCGGCGCGGTTGCGGGTCGGCTGCAGGTAGATGGGCACAGCGCCGGTGAGCATGAGCGAGTGCAGGATCGACTTGTGGCAGTTACGGTCGACGAGCACGACATCGCCCGCGCCCACGCAGGAGTTCCAGACGATCTTGTTTGAGGTCGAGGTGCCGTTCGTCACAAAGAAGAGGTGGTCGGCGCGGAAGGTTTCGGAGGCGCGCACCTCGGAGTCGGCAACGGGACCCGAGTGGTCAAGCAACTGGCCGAGTTCTTTCACCGAGCTCGACACATCCGAGCGCAGCAGGTTTTCGCCGAAGAAGTTGTGGAAGAGCGTGCCGACCGGCGACTTCAAGAAGGCCGTGCCACCCGAGTGACCGGGGGAGTGCCAGGAGTAGGCCCCGTCGTCGGCGTAGTGGATGAGCGCCTTGAAAAACGGCGGCGCCATCTTGGCGAGGTAGTTCGCGGCCTCGCGCTGAATCGAGCGGGCGGCGAATTGCGGGGTGTCTTCGTGGGCGTTGACGACGCCTTCGATCTCGCTGAGCACGTCAACCGGGATGCGCCGGGCCGTGAGCTGCTCGCCGAACAGATAAATTGGCAGGCGCTCGTTCTGGCCGCGCACGACGCGCACGAATTCGCGCAATGCGAGCATGGGTGCCTCATCGTCACCGCGCAGCGCGCGCGGGTCGACCACGTAGACGACCGCCGAATTGTCGGTGGTGAGGCGACCGTACGAGGTCGCATCGTCAACGGCGTGGATGCGCTCGACGGCGGTTCCTGAGGCGATGAATGCCTCTTCGAGGGCATCGAGGGCTTGCCAGGTTTCGGGCGCGGGGGTGACGGAGTTCGTCACAATGGCGATGGGGAATGCGGCGCTCATGCTGTCCTTCGTGGGGTCAGTCAACTGGCCGCTTCGTCGCGACCACTTGCCGAGCATATCGGCCCGAACCCAAAGATGTGAACGACATTCACTGCGTTGACCAGGGCAAGAGGCCCGGTTGCACGCTCGAAGATGGTGGCGCTGCTAGTCCTGCGCCGCCACCAGGCGCTGGAGGAAAGCCACGAGTTGCTGATGTTCTGCTTCAGTGAATCCGCTCGCGAAGGTGATGTCGGTGCCGCGCACCACCTTCTCGATTTCGGCGCGGCGTTCACGTCCGAGCTTCGTGGGAACGACGAGCTTGGTGCGGCGGTCGTTCGGGTCGGGTGTGCGCTCGACGAGTCCCTGCGTCTCGAGCTCGTCAATGAGTGGTACGAGCTGGCTCGGGTCAAGCGAGATCGCGACTGCGAGCTCGCGCTGGTTTGCCGGCGGGAAATCGCAAGTGATCGAGAGCAGTGAGTAGGTGCGCACGCGCATCCCGAGTGGCTCAAGCGCGTTCCGAGCATGGCGGCTGGCGATTGACCCCGCCTTGGCGAGCAGGAAGCCGACATCGGCGTCAATGCCCACATCGTCGAGCCGTGCATCCTGTTTTTCAACAGTCGCGTCGATCTTGGTCATGGTGAATCCTCAGTAACAATAGTTGACGATATCAATGATTAATGGTCTCATTGATTTCGTCACTGCGGGGCATAGGCGCCCCGCTAGCCTGAACGATGCGAGCGCGCCTCGCAAGGCGGTGGCTAGCAAGTCGATGAGGACTTTCTCCTCGCAAGCGTCCGGGAGGCGATGTGCGCAATCAAGGTCTTGGCTCATGGATTCACCGTCAGCGAGTGAAGTCGCGCGACCGTGTCGCGATCATTCACGGCGATCGACAGATCACCTATGACGCCCTCGCCGAGCGCATCGACCGGCTCTCGAATGCGTTGCACGAACGCGGAGTGCGCAAGGGTGACCGCGTCGCCTATCTCGGTGGCAATCACATTGCCTTCCTTGAGACTTTCTTTGCCTGCGGCCAGCTCGGGGCGATCATCGTGCCGATCAACACTCGCAGCGCACCGCCTGAGATCGAGTACGTGCTCGATGACTCGGCGACCGAGGTGCTCGTCTTTGACACTCGGATGCGTGACCTCGCCCGCGCGGGCAGTTGGTCGTCGGGTGTGCGCCATCGTCTGCACATTGACGGCGAGGCGTATGAAGCGGTCGAGTCGTACGAGGATGCCTTGCAGGCTGGCTCGCCGAAGACTCGCGATGACCTTGTCACCCGCGCCGACCCGGCGATGATTCTCTACACCTCCGGCACGACCGGTCGGCCGAAGGGTGCGGTGCTCACGCACGGCAACTTCACCTGGAATTCGATGAACGTGCTCGTTGACTATGACCTCACTTCCTCGTCGACGACGCTGTTGATTGCACCGATGTTCCACGGTGCATCGCTCGGAATGGGTGCACTCCCGACGCTGCTCAAGGGTGGCCGGCTCGTGCTCCACAATGAATTTGTTCCTGCTGACGTGCTGAGCGACATTGCGCACCACCAGGTGACCCTGCTCAGTGGCGTGCCGACGACTTTCCAGTTGCTTGCGGAGCATCCTGATTGGGAGGCGGCAGACCTTTCGAGCCTGCAGATGATCTCGTGCGGTGGCAGTCAGCTTCCGCGACGGGTCTCGGATGCCTATGTGAACCGCGGCATCGCCTTTTCGATGAAGTACGGCATGACCGAAACTTCACCTACACGCCGCCCAGGTACGCCGGTGAGTACGAGGGGGTAAGTGGCCTTTCGCACTTCTTCACCGATGTGCGCATCATGAACGAGGAAGGCGAGTTCTTGCCTGCGCGCGAAGTGGGCAAAATCGTCATCGAGGGTCCGAACGTCATTCCCGAGTACTGGCGCAAGCCTGAGGCGACCGCCGAGTCGCGTCGCGGCGAGTGGTTCCGCTCGGGTTACTTCGGTTACCTGGATGCGGATGGTTTCCTTTACGTCTCGGCTCGCGCGAAAGACATGATCATTTCGGGTGGCGAGAACATCTACCCGGCGGCGATCGAGCAGATGCTCATGGAGATCGCCGATCTCGACTGGCCGAAGTTGCCGTACTGGCCGGTGGGCGAGCCGATCGGGATGATGCGGCCAGCGACGCCGTTCTCCTTGAAGTAGCGGAACGCTTCGCGGCCGACGAGGAAGGTGCCGCGCCGGTGCACCTTGATGACGAGGTCGAAGTCTTCAGCGGTCATCTTGAGGACCGACTTGTCGCGGAGGATGCCCGCGTTGTTCACGACGATGTCGAGGCCACCGAAGGTGACGACGGCGACGGCGTTGCCGCCGGCGTAAGTGATGGTCTTGACTGCCTCGGCGGCGGTGGCTTCGTTGACGTCATTGATGACGACGGATGCGCCGCGGCGCGCGAGTTCCTGGGCGTAGGCGAGTCCGAGGCCCTGTCCCGAGCCAGTGTAACGATGGCAACCTTGCCGGCGAGGGGCGTGGCGTTGTCGGTCATGCGTTCTCTCCTTTGAGACGTGTCTGGTGGAATATTCGCATTCCCAACCAGCTTGGGTTCTGCGCCGGAGCACCCGCCCCGTTAAGTCAATGAAAGTCCAAATCATTGAAAATGTCAACGGAAATGATTGATGCTGTAGTCGATACCCTGGGCGGTATGCTCGGCTCATGACCGCAACCGACCTCACTGCATTCAACCGCGACGAGGTGCAACGCCGCACCCTCCGGGTCGTCGTAGCCAGTCAGGTGCTCGGTGGTGCGGGCCTCGCCGCGGGCATCTCGGTCGGCGCACTCCTCGCCGAAGAAATGCTCGACACCGGCGGGCTCGCGGGCCTCCCGACGGCGCTCTTCACCCTCGGCTCAGCGCTGTCGGCCTTCCTCGTCGGCCGCTTCACCCAGCGACTCGGCCGCCGCTACGGCCTCGGTCTCGGCTTCGCGGCGGGTGGTATCGGTGCCATCGGCGTGGTCATCGCGGCCGTGACCGGCAGCATCCCGCTACTTTTTGCATCCCTCTTTATCTATGGCGCCGGCACCGCCACAAACCTGCAGGCCCGCTACGCCGGCACCGATCTCGCGACCCCGCAGACGCGGGCGAAGGCCGTGAGCGTGGCGATGGTGTCGACGACGCTTGGCGCAGTCGCGGGCCCGAACCTCATCGCGCCGCTCGGTCGCCTCGCCGACAGCCTCGGCATCCCCACGCTCGCGGGACCCTTCCTGCTTGCGGCCGCGGCCTACCTCGCGGCCGGTGCCGTGTTCCTGATCTTTCTCAAGCCCGACCCGTATCTGCTCGCCCGCGCGCTCGATGTTGCCGAGCATCCGGCCACCGATGCCGCCCCGTCGAAACCCGGCCGCGGAGCCTGGGTCGGCGGCATCGTCATGGCGCTCGGACACATTGCCATGGTGGCGATCATGACGATGACGCCAGTGCACATGCGGGCGCACGGCCACGGCCTGGATGCGGTGGGGCTCGTGATCGGGCTTCACATCGGCGCGATGTACCTGCCCTCGCTCGTCACTGGCGTGCTCGTTGACCGCTATGGCCGCATCCCGATGGCGATCGCGTCGGGCGTGACGCTGCTGGCAGCCGGGATCGTCGCCGCCGTTGCCCCGGCCGAATCGCTCGGCCTACTCATCCTGGCGCTCACGCTGCTCGGCCTCGGCTGGAACTTCGGCCTCATCGCCGGCACCTCGCTTGTCGTCGACGCGACCGTGCCGGCGAATCGGCCCCGCACTCAGGGCACGATCGACGTCGGCATCGCGCTTGCTGGCGCCGGGGCCGGGCTTGGTTCTGGCGTTGTTGCGAGTGCGCTGAGTTTCGCCGCTCTCTCGTTTATTGGTGGGATGCTCGCCCTCGCGCTCGTGCCCACGCTCCTGTTCGTGCGCCCGCGCCGCACCGCGTGACCGCCGTCGCCTAGGATTCCTCTAGTACGCAAGCGGCAACGATCGACCGAGGAGCACCCGTGCAGTTCATCTCCACCCGTGGCGGCACCGAACCGAAGGACTACTGCGAGGTGCTCCTTGAGGGGCTCGCCGCCGATGGTGGCCTCGTCGTCCCCGAGTATCTGCCCGAAGTGAGTGCCGAGACCTTCGAGTCGTGGCGCGCGCTGAGCTATCCCGAGCTTGCCACCGAGGTCATCGGCCTGTTCGCGACCGACATTCCCCGCGACGAACTCGCGCGCATGTGCGCTTCGGCGTACGACGCATCCCGGTTCCCGAACCGCGCCATCGTGCCGCTGCGTGATATTGGCGCGGGAATGACGCTCGTGGGGCTCTCGGAAGGCCCGACGCTCGCCTTCAAAGACATGGCGATGCAGTTCCTCGGCGAGGCGATCGAGTACGCTCTCGGCCGCGAAGACCGCGTGCTCAATGTGCTCGGCGCAACCTCGGGCGACACCGGCTCGGCTGCGGAGCACGCGTTGCACGGCCGCGACCGCGTCTCGGTGTTCATGCTCTCACCGCAGGGGCGCATGAGCCCCTTCCAGCGCGCGCAGATGTACTCGCTGCTCGATGACAACATCCACAACATTGCGATCGAGGGCGTGTTTGACGACTGCCAGCACCTCGTGAAGCAGCTCAGCGAAGACCTCGAGTTCAAGAACGAGTTCAATCTCGGTGCGGTGAACTCGATCAACTTCGGCCGCATCTCGGCGCAGATCGTCTACTACGTGTGGGCGTGGTTGCGCGCGAGTGATGGGGTGGATGCTGCCGATCGCGCCGACTTCAAGGTCTCGTTCGCCGTGCCCTCGGGCAACTTCGGCAATATCCTCTCGGGCTTCTATGCGAGCAAGCTCGGGGTGCCGGTGGAGCGCCTCGTGCTCGCCTCGAACGAGAACAATGTGCTCGATGAGTTCTTCCGCACGGGCTGGTACCGCCCGCGTTCAGCTGCGAACACGCTTGCGACGTCGAGCCCGTCGATGGACGTGTCGAAGGCCTCGAACCTTGAGCGCTTCGTGTTTGAGCTGGTGGGTCGCGACCCGGCGCGCGTTGCTGAAGCCTGGCGCGAATTGGCTGCCCAGGGCGCGATCGATTTCACCGTCGAGCAGCTTCGTTTCGCGGATGAGTTCCGCATTGTGAGCGGCACGAGCACCCACGCCGATCGCCTCGCCACCATTCATGAGGTGGCTGAGCGGGAGGGCGTGCTCATTGATCCGCACACGGCTGATGGTGTGCACGTGGCGGCTGACTTTGTCGAAGAGGGCGTGCCGATGCTCGTGCTCGAGACGGCGAAGCCCGAGAAGTTTGCTGCGACGATGGCTGAGGCGCTCGGTCGCGAGCTCGAGCCGAGCGCCGAGCACCAGGAACTGCTCGACGCGCCCCAGCGCGTGCTCAACATGCCGAACGACGAGGATGCGCTGCGCCTATTCATTGCCGAGCACGCGCTGAGCTAGCGGCCGCGTCCCGCGCCCGCCCGCGCTCGTGCGGGCACCCGCGCTCGCGCCCGCCTGCGCCACGCAGCGCAGCGCAGCACGCTGAGGCTCTCGAAGCGCCCCATGGATCACCACTAATCCGCGCGCTCCCGACTAATCCGCCCGTTGCAGCGCGCGGTTTTGTCGGGAGCGCGCGGTTTAGCGAAGCTGGCTCGTCGCGAGCGCGCGTGGTCGGCCGACACCACGGCACACGGATGCGCGCAGGAGTGCCAGCGCGGTCCACGTTTCGCGCGCCTGCATCGCCGCCTCAGGGCAGTGACTTTCACGCATCCATGCGTTATTCTCTACGCACGTAGAGTAAACGCGAGCGCGTGGTCAGCGTCGACCGCCGCAGCGTTTCGCGGGAGGTGCGTGCATGTCTGCAATCGATGCCGGGTTTCGGCGTACAGCGACGGTCGCCTGGCTGCCGCTGAGCGGCGGCCGCTGGGTCGCGCTACCTGCGCTCGCAGGCATCGCCGCGCACGTGTGGATCTTGCTCGCGCATCCCCACGGCGAAGTGCTCGCGGCGGTCATGATCGCCATGACCCTCGTCTGCTCGTGGTGCGTCGTCGACCTGCTCGCCCGGCCGAGCGGCCGCGGCCTGCGCATGATCGTCATCATGGCGGCGGTCATGGCGGTGCTCCACCTTGGCCTCATTGTTGGGATGCCCGGGGCGCTCGGCTCCGCAACGCACGTCCACGGGGCGGCGGCACCAATGCCCGCGCTGGCTCCGAGCGATGACGGCGGCATGACCGCACAAATGCTTGGCCTCATCGTGATCGAGATCGTGATCGCCTATTCGGCCGCCTTCGCACTACGTCGCCGCGCGCGAGTTCAGTCGGAGGGACGCACGCCCACGAGCCCCTCGAGCAAGGTGGCAAGTTGAGCTTCGTAGCCTTCGGCAGTCGCGCGATTCGGATTCAGCGCCGCAGTAATCTGCGCCCCGAGCAGGAATTGCAGCAGCACATCGGCGGCTGCCGTCTGGTCACGGCTCGGATCAATCTGCGTCAACCAATCGATCAGCCACTCGCGCCACATCCCCATCGAGGTGATGTGCTGATCCTGTGCCGCCGGGATGTTCTCGGCCGCACCCCAGAACGCCACCACCACGCGAGCCTCGTCGATACGCGTGGCGTCGAGGGGCAGCACCTCGCGACAAAAGCGCGTCAGCGCATCCAACCCAGACTCATCGTCGTGCGCGGCCGAAGCGCGATCATTCGTCTGCTCGAACACAAACTGGTACGTCGCGCGCAAGAGATCGTTCTTCGTCGCGAAGTACGGCTTGAGCGCCCCATTCGCATAGCCCGCCTCGGCCGCGATCTCGCGCATCGTCGCACTCTCGAAGCCATGCCGCGCAATGATGCGCCAGGTCGCGCGCACGATCTCGGCCCGGCGCGCGTCGTGGTCGACGATCTTCGGCACTCCGCACCACTCCTTCGCTACCCCGGCGCGAACACTCGCCGCCGTCCCCTCATTGTCCCATCTCAGCCAGCGCGGCCCTCGCGGCCGACTCGAACGAAGGGCCGTCACCATGCTCACTCTTGACGAATTTCAGTCCGCCGTCGACGAATCGTTCGTGCCGCTCGAGATTCGAGCGAAGCATCCTCAGTCGTTTCTAGGTGCCATCTCGCAAGTCGAGGTGCACGGCGTCACCTTCACTGAAGTGTGCGGCGCACCACACAGTGCCGAGCGCACTGCCGCGCTCATCGACCGCCAACCGGGCCACTACTACAAGGTGAGCTTGCAATTGGCCGGCTCCGGTACCGTGCACCAGGCCGGACGCACCGTGCAACTCAGCGTCGGCGACCTCACGATCTACGACGCATCCCGCCCCTACCGGCTCGACTTCAGTGAGCCCTACCGCCTCCTCGTCGTGCAACTTCCGCACGATCGGATGCGGCTCTCGTCACGAGCGACCGAGCAGATGACCGCGGTGCGCTTCGCCGCGGGTGAGGGGCTCGGCCGGGTCGTATCGCCCTACCTCGCCTCACTCGGCGAGCACTTCGCGGAGTTGCGCGGCCCCGCTGGCGCGACGCTCGCGCGGAACGCAGTTGACCTGCTCAGCACGCTGCTCGCCACCCACCTCGAGTCAAGCGAACGGCAGGTCGGCCCGCGCCGCGAACTCTTCGAGCGGGCCTGCGAAGCCATCGACGCCGAACTCGGTGACTCGACCCTCACCCCATCGCGCATCGCCGAGCGGGTGTTCATTTCGGTGCGGCACCTGCACTGCCTCTTCAGCGAACAGGGCGAAACGGTCACCTCCTACCTGCGCCACCGACGTCTCGAACGGTGCTATCAAGACCTGCTTGACGCCAACGCATCCGAACTTTCAATTGCCGCAATCGGCACCCGCTGGGGTTTCAAGGATGCGGCCCATTTCAGCCGGTCATTCAAAGCTGCCTATGGCGAGTCCCCTAGTGAAGTGCGGCGCGGGCTGGCCACGCGCGCCCAGGCAAAACCACTGCCGCAGTGGTCAACCGCGCGGGCCGCCTGAGTCGCAAACTGGGATCAATAATCCCTCCGGCCCCTCACACAAAGGAGTGTGCTCATGGCCTCATCGACTCCGGTCGCCGACGCCTCGGCGACCACGCACGATCCGCGCCGCAAGCTCGGCGTCATCTCGATCGCGCTCATGATCATCGCGGCCTCGGCGCCGCTCACCGCCGTCGGCGGCGGCTTCACCACGAGCTTCGCGGTCTCGGGCAACCTCGGCGTGCCGCTCTCGTTCTTCATCCTCGTGGCGGTGTTCATCATCTTCGCGTTCGGGTACGCAGCAATGAGCCGCTTCATTGACAACGCGGGCGCGTTCTACGCCTATGTGGCGCAGGGGCTCAACCGCTCGCTCGGCATCGGTGCCTCGATGGTCGCGCTTGTCGCCTACAACCTCATGCAGATCGGCATCAACGCGATCTTCGGCTTCTCGGTCGCCGACCTGTTCGCCTCGGTGTTCGGCTGGGAAACCCCGTGGTGGGTGTGGAGCATGTTCGGCATCGCCATCGTGGGTCTGCTCGGGGTGAACCGCATCGACCTTTCGGCGAAGGTGCTCGGCATCGTGGTGGCGCTCGAATTCCTCGTGGTGCTCGTGTTCGACATCGTTGCGATCATTGCCCAGCCCGAGGGTGTTTCGGCTCGTGGCTTGTTGCCGGCCGACCTCTTTGGCCCCGGCGTCGGTGTCGCCTTCTCGTTCGGTGTCGCCGCCTTCATGGGCTTCGAATCAGCGGCCATCTACTCGCGCGAAGCGAAAGACCCGAAGCGCACGATCGGCCGCGCGACGATGCTCGCTATCGCCGTCGGCGGTATCTTCTACGGTCTATCGGCCTGGGCGATGACCGTTGCTGTGGGCCCGAGCCAGGTCGTTGAGGTCGCCGCGACGCAGGGCCCCGGCCTCGTCTTCGGGGTGCTCGCAGAGCACGCCGGCACGATCTTCGCCGACATCGCGAACGTGATGTTCGTGACGAGTATCTTCGCGGCGCTCCTCAGCTTCCACAACGCCGTGGCGCGCTACTTCTCGACGCTTGGCCGCGAGGGAGTTTTGCCCGGATGGTTGGGGGCGCAGCGCGCGCTGCACGGTGCGCCCTGGGCCGGATCGGTGACGCAATCGGTGCTCGGCATTGTGGTGCTCTTCGTGTTCATCCTCGCGGAGTCGGCCATGACCGCCGGCTGGCCCGCCGAAATCACGCCGCTCTACCCGGTGCTCACCATGTTCACCTGGCTCACCTCATCGGGGGCGGCTGGCCTCACCTTCCTCATGGCGATCGTCGCAGTTGCCGTGATCGGCTACTTCTGGCGTAACCACCGTGGTGTGGGGGTGTGGAGTCGGTTGATTGCCCCGGCCATTGCCGCAGTCGCGCTCATCGTGCTGTTTGTGCTCATGCTCATGTACTTCAACCTGCTGCTCGGGCAGGTGGATGAGAACGGCGAGACCTTCAGCACCTGGCTCACCTGGTTCTTCCCGACGTTGCTCATCTTGCCGCTGTTCCTCGGACTTCTGTGGGCACAGCGGATGCGACTGCGCACGCCGGAGCGCTTCGCACAGGTTGGACACGGGTCGCACGACTAGCTGCCTGGCTGGTGAAACGGGGTTCCCTGCGGGGAACCCCGTTTTGCTGTTGCGCGATCTGCGTTTTTTGGGCGGAGGAGGCTGCTGGGTGGATCATCGACCCGAAAAGCGCAGATCGCGCAACGCGCCCACCCCGCAAACGCCCTCTCCGCCCCGGTCACTTCTGCGCGGAAGTGCCATTTCACGGTCGATGATGCCGCTGGGCGCATCGTGATGCCCGAATCGGCACTTCCGCGCAGGTGCCCCCTCCCCGGAAACGCCAACGGGGGCGGATGCCGCAGCATCCGCCCCCGCCAATCAGCGTCTACGCCTTGGGTTTCTCCCCAAAGAACGGCACCTCGTCGTCGCGGCCGTGGTCGCAGGTGCACCCTTCACCGCATCCACCCTCGGCCGGCACGGCATCGTCGTTACCCGCGGGGCGCGGCTCACCGCTGCCGCAGCACGACGACTCCTCCGCGTCGCTCGCGCAGCATGAGCCGCCCATCTCTGAAACCTCCGGTACATCGAGCGCGGGGTTGCGGTCGAAGAAGCCGTACGGCTTGAACTCGAAGTGGTAGCGGTCGACCGGCATGATCGGCCAGTCCTCAAGCCGTGGGAAGTGCGTCGGGCCAAACGAGTGCCAGACGACAATGTCGCCACCGTCAACATCTTCACCGTTGACATAGCTCGGCAGACCCGCCCCGCCAGCGTGCTGGTTCGGGTAGTCGCCAGCCGGCCAGTATTCGCCCGCGTTGAACTTCGTCACCCAGGTCGTCTTCGTCGCAAATGCGGCGCGCTTCGACACAAACGCCTCGGGGTCAGCGAGCAGCGACGGCGTGTTCTGTGGCACGAGCTGGTAGCTCGTGGGCGTGCCGACGTAGTTCTTGCGGCCCTTCGACACGACGTGCCAGGTGCGACCCACTTCAGCCTTCGCATCCCGGCCGCCCTCTTCGGTGAGACGCGTGCGGCTGAGCGTGAACGCGTTGCCGTAGGGGTTCTGCTCGCCCATCGGGATGCGAACCGCATCCACTTCGTCAACCGCGTTGTTCGCACCGTCGATCTCAACGTCGAGACGCGCGCAGAAAATGTGCTGGTGGTAGGGCGCATAGAGTCCGGGAGCGATCTCGTTGCGGTGCGCCTCAATCTGGCCGGGCACGCCCGAGCCGTTGTAGACGATGCCGGTGGCCTTCGCCTCGACCTCAATGGTGCCGTCGAGGTAGAAGTACCAGTAGAAGCCGTAGTCGTAGTTGCCGATGGTCGCGAAGTACGACACCACGAGTCGGCGCTGACGGCGCACATCGGGCTTGAAGCCGAGTTCGGTGTGCTTCCAGAGCACGCCGTAGTCCTCTTCATGCATGCAGACGGCCTGCGGAATCGTCAGCGGCGTGCCGTCGTCGTTCGCAACCGTCGCGTCGAAGTAGTGAATGACGCCGAGGCAATCGCAACCGAGCGCAAGGCTGTTTGCGTTCTTGCCGAGGTGGTATTCGCCCGCGTCGAAGTAGCTGATCCAGTAGCGGTTGATGCTCGTGTCGCCATAGGGCACGACCATCTCGGGCACCGAGCCGCGGTAGAGAATCGGGCGGTCTTCGTCGCCGTCGCGGAAGCTCACCTGGTTGAGCACGAGCCCCTCGCGCTGGTTGAACCCGATGCGCATCTTCCAGCGCTGCCAGGTCACCTCGCTGCCATCGACGTGGAAGCTCGGACCCTGCGGCTGGGTGATGTCGAGCGGCATGAGGTCGTCGCGCACCTCACCGATGGTCTCGCGGTCGTAGGCGCCCGAGACGGACGCAGTTTCGATGCCCGGTTCATCCAGAATCGAAACGACCTCGCCGGTCGTGAGATTGAGCGTCGTGAGCAGGCCCTCAACCGGATGCGCCCACTGGCTGTCGTTGGCGTGGTCACGCAGGAAGGTGATCGAGCGGATCATGCGCTGGCCGACCTCTTCTTCGTAGTCGAAGAAGCCGGGCGCGAGCGGGCCGATGTAGGCGAGGTCGATCTGCTCCTGCGTGAACCCGCGGCCTCGCATGGCGGCCTGCCACTTCTCGCTCTTCTTGACGAGCTCTTCAGCCTTCATGAACTCGGTCCAGGTGTACGGCGGCTGGCCGTAGGGGTGCACATCAGATGCGACCTTGCGCTCATCGACGATGGCGCCGGTGCCGAGCGACACGGTGTATTCGGTGCTTACGCCAGTGTCGGGCTCGAGCACGACGAACAGGATGCGGCGGTCAAAGTCGCCACCGGTGAAGGCGCGGACGTCGTCCTTCGGTGGTTCGACCGGCAGGACGGTCGGGAAAAGGCTCGTCTCGGTGAGCTTGCCGGCGGCCTCGAGGATGCTGCGACCCGCCGAAATCTCGTCGGGGGTGAGCATGTCGAGGGGATGCTGGGCTTGGGTAATGCGGGAAACCCGCTTGCCATGAGTGTGCGTGCGATCAGGCATGTCAACCTCCTTGTTGTCGCGCTCGTGCGCGTCCTGCCGCCAGTATCCTTCGGCGTGCGGAGGCCTATCGAGGGGCACTGCGCATCCAAGCCAGCCGAGGCAACGACTTGGCACTCCGAGACAACTCGCGCCGAGCTACCAGCCGGAGAACGCCTCGAGCGCTTCGGGCGGCACGAGCCCCGCTACTGCATCATCAATTGCCTGCAGGATGCGCTCGGTACCGAGGTGCAGATCGGCCGCCGAAATCGTAAGCGGTGGCGTGCACTCGAGCACGTTGCCGCGCACGACGTAGAGCACGCATCCAAGTTCCCAAGCGCGGTAAATTGCCATGGCAGCTAGGGTATCGTCGGGGTTGCCATCGCGGTCGACGAGTTCGAGTCCGTGCAAGAGTCCTCGGCCGCGGCATTGCGCCAAATGGGATGCGCCGATGCGATCGCTCGCGCGATAGCCGGCCACGAGTTCTCGGAACTCTGCGCCACGGGCAGCTACATTGGCGAGCGTCGTCTCGTTGGTGAGCACCTGGATCGCGGCGCTTGCCGCCGCGCACGACACAGGGTTGCCGGCCGCAGTGAGGAGGGCTGAGGCCACAGGCTCGCCGAGAAGCGACACATCGGCGACCACTGCCGAGACCGGCAAGCCGCCACCGAGTGCCTTTCCGAGCGTGACCACGTCGGGGAGCACATTGTCTTGTTCATAGGCGAAGCGCACGCCGGTGCGGCCGAGGCCTGCCTTGACCTCGTCGAGCACGAGCAGGGCGCCGTGTTCGTCGCAGGCCTCGCGCAATCCTGAGATGAATCCGTTTGGCGGCACAAGCACCCCGCCGTCGCACTGGACAGCCTCGACAAGGATCCCTGCGACGTCTCCACGCGCGAGTTCAACCGCCACCCGAGTGAGCACATCAGTAAGCTTGGTTTCGGTGGTCGGATAGGGGAGTAGCGTCGCTTCGGGCGCGTCGGTGCCGGGCTCGATGCCGATGCCAGACACCTGCTGCGAGAGCCCGAGTCCGCCGTGATAGCTGCCGGTAAACGAGAGGATGCGGTGGCGTCCTGTCGCGTGCCGCATCGCCCGCACCGCGACATCGTTCGCGTCGGTGCCGGCGAGGCCAAGGTACGCGCGGCGGTCATCGCCGCGCGTAGGCACCAGGTCAAGGAGCTGTTCGGCAAGTTGAGTTGAAGCGGAGGTCGCTGACGACAGCACCGACGCCCCCGCTTGGTCGGCGATCGCATCACTCACGGCAGCAACGACATCGGGATGCGCGTGGCCAGTGCCCGATGCCGTCCAACTCGCCGAAAAGTCGATGAGCTCGCGACCGGAGGCGGCGATCAACCGGGAATCTCGGCCTCCGCAGACCGCCAGCGGGAAGAATCGCAGCTGTTCGACACCGGCAATGACATCACTGTCACGGTCGTAGGCGGCGAGCTCGACGGCGCGCTCGGATTCGGCGAGGGGGAGGTGCGTGGGTGAAGTAGTCATGAACGAACTCCTTAGTTGACCAGGTGGAAAGCTGCGGTGCGGACATAGCGGCCCGAAGACCGCGACCATGCGCAGATGGCAGGATGGGAGACATGGCAGATCCCGCGACTCGACCCGGCATTGGTGAACTTCTCACCTCGGGTGACGCGCGGCTTACACCGTCTGAGCGGCGCGTGGCTCGAGCATTGCTGGCGGACTATCCGGCTGCGGGTCTCGATACGGTCGCGACTCTCGCAGAGTTGGCTGGAGTGAGCGGGCCCACGGTGGTGCGCTTCGTGAAATCGCTCGGCTTCGATTCGTTCCGCGAGTTCCAAGACATGTTGCGTGGCGAGCTTGGCGCCCGTGAGGCTTCGGCGCTGTCGCAGGCCAGTCGCGCCCGCGGCGACGAGCGGGCAGTGCTCACCGAGGGTGTTGCCGCCACTCTTTCGGCGCTTTCGCCTACCGAGCTCGTGCAGGCCGTGAAACTGCTCGCAAGCCCGAGGCGCCGAATCGTCACCATGGGCGGCGACTACTCGCAGATCGCAGCCGATCACCTCCTGCTGCAATTGGCTCCTGTGCGTCCGAACGTCAGCGCACTGCCAAATGCCGGAGTGCTTGCTGCCGCCGCGATCGCCGACATTCGTGCCGGCGACGTCTGGTGCGTCTTCGACGTGCGTCGTTACCAGTTGAGGATGCAACGCATCGCCGAGGCGGCAAAGGCCGCGGGTGCCGAAATCATCCTGTTCACGGACCGCTGGCTTTCGCCGATTGCCGGGAGTGCCGATGTGGTCCTGACCGCACACGTTGAAGCGGCTGGGCCAACTGATACGGCCGTGCCGCTTCTCGCCGTCGTTGAAGTCGTCTGTGATGGCGTGGAGCGCGCGCTCGGCGATGCCTCGGTCGAGCGGTTGAGCACGGTCGATCCGCTGCGGCGCCGTATTGATGGCCCCGAGCGCTACTAGGCGACGCTGATGAGCTCGCGACAATGATGCACACTCACTGCTCTCGAGCGCGGATGCTTTCGACTGCTGCCAGGTAGCCCGCGAGCATGGTGTTGGCCACTCGCAGCACGGCATCTTCGTCGGGGAGGAAAGTCGAGTCGTGCAGTGACGGACCGGCCATGAGGTCGTCCGCATCACCGACACCGACAAAGCACATCACCGAGGGAAACTCCTCGCTAAAGAACGAGAAATCGTCGGCGCCGAGCGAACGCATCGGCTCGGCCGGAACTAACCCGAATCCGGGCAACAATCGATCAATTGCCTGACTCAGTGCCGCATCGTTGGCGAGCACCGGCTCACCCTCGGTGTGCCTCGTCGTCGCGGTCACCCCGTACGACGCGGCCTGGCCCTCGGCGAAGCGAGCAACTGCATCCGCGATGCGCTGTGCGTCGCCGATGCCGGTCGTCCGCACCGTAGCGAGCAAGCGGCCCTCGGCAGGCAGGACGTTGGCCGCTCCGCTATCGGCAATGAGCCGACCGACACTGAGGAGCGCCGGCGCCAGCGGATCCACCGTGCGACGCACGACCTCGGGAAGCCCGAGCGCGATGCTCGACAGCGCCGCGACCACATCGCTCGCGTGGTGGGGGTAGGCACCGTGGCCACCTTTGCCCGTCACGATGACCTCGAGTTCGCCGGCGGCGGCGTTGACGGCACCGGCGCCGGTAGCCACGCTGCCGCGGGGAACACGAGGATGCACGTGGGCACCGATCGCGTGCACGACACCTTCATCGGCAAGCACGCCACTGCGCTGAATATCGAGGGCGCCCGAGGGGTATGCCTCTTCGCGAGGCTGAAGGACCGGGATCAGCGCATAGGGCAGCTCGAGAGTCGACGCCGCACGTACGAGTGCGGCGAGCGCTGCCAGGTGCACATCGTGACCGCAGGCATGCATATTGCCGGTGGTCGACGCGAATTCGACGCCGGTCGCTTCGACGACCGGGAGCGCATCCAATTCGCCACGAATGGCGATGGCTGGGCCCGATGCGGGACCGAGTCGACCAATGCCACCGGTGTCGGCTACATGGCGCACCGTGAGACCCGTGGCTTGCGCAAAGCGATCGCGGGTATCGGCTTCATCGCCCGAGACCCGAGGAGTAGCGTGCAGTTCGCGGCGAAACGCACGCGCAAACTCGCCTTCGGCCACGAGAGCCTCGTGCCACTGCCGCGCGAGTGTACTGAGGTCGTGATGGGTGAGCGTGGAGTCACTCATGAGCAATCCTTCCCGGGGAGAACCCCGTGGCTAGTCGAGCCGGTAAGCGCGGCGTGCATTGCGGTGGCCGATGAGGTCGGCAACTCGCGAGGCCTCGGCCACCGGCCAGTCGTCGAGCTCGATGAACCTGTCGAGCGCGGCACTGAGGCCTCGACGAAACAGCAGAGTGCCGAGGGTATAGAGCTCGGCTGCCCCAAACGCGTCAGTAGAGAACAGGATCTTGCCGAACGGTGCGAGTTCGAGCGACTCCGCAATGACTGCTTCAGAGCGTGAGCCCGTGTAGTTGATCGCGAGTCCGACATCGAAGTAGACGTGCGGGAACACATCGGCGAGATAGCCCGCTTCGCGATGGAAGGGATAGCAATGCAGCAGCATGAACCGGGCACCGGAATCAACACTTGCTCGCAGAAGACGCGTGAGAAGCAGCGGGTTGCAACGGTGCAGATCGACATCGTCATCGCCGTACCCAATATGCAACTGAATGGCCGCGCAGCGGTCGATCGCGTGCCACAGCAGCATCCGAATGATCGCGGGGTTCGCGAGGCGTGGCCACGAACCGTCGAACCCGGCGAACCAAGTCTCGACAGCATCCTGCAGCTCAACCGGCGAAGGTCGCGTCGGGTCGAAGTCGAGACCGCAACGGTAGGCGGCGATCGACTTTACGCCGATCGCGGACTCGAGTCGGGTGTCGATTTCAGCGCGAATGGCTTCGGCGAAACCGCTGGCCGGTTCGCCAGCGGCGTGCATCCTCGTGGCAACCTCTTCGGCAAGCCGCTCGAGGCGTACGATCTCGTGCACTGCGGCAGCGGCGACCTCCGCTGTTTCGGCAACCTCGGTGATCGTGCCGGGTGCGTGCCCCGATTCGATGCCGTAGGTACCGATACCGGTCGCACGCATGAGACGTCGGTTGACTTCGTCAAATCCGAGTTCCCGGCGACGGGCAAGATAGGCATCTGGTTCGGCGAATGGCTCGAGATCGAGCAGCGGCGCGCAGTGGCGGCGGATGCCGAAGCCCACTTGGGAGTCGAAGCGTGTCGTGCCAGCCGTGGCCGGTCGCGATGACTCGCTGATGAGCTCCTCGAACTCGGCACGATCAAGATCGCGGGCGACGACACCGTGGCAGTGGTGGTCGAATAGCTCGAGCTGCGAGAGATCGACCCGATTAGTAGACACGCGAGTACACCTCACACTGTTCGGCCAGGGTGCGGCCCTGCACGTACACGAACTCATCACGCTTGACGGCCTCGAAGGTCTTCAAGAATGCCTCGGGGAACCAGCTGCTCACGACTTCGTCGGCGAGGAGCGCATCAAGTGCCTTGTCGAGTCCAGTCGGCAACATCGGCAGGTTGCCGTGCGCGCCCTCAAGGTCGAGTTCACCGATGATCACCTCGGCGGGGTCGAGGTCTTCCCGCAAGCCCTGCATCCCGGCACGATAGAGGAGGCCGAGGAGCAACCACGGGTTGGCGCCGATGTCGCTCGCACGGAATTCAAAGTGCAGCTGCGGTGCGGGGTCGCGGCCGTCGATCTCGTTGGTCGGGCAGATGCGCAGGAGCGCCTCGCGGTTCTGCAGGCCGAGGAAGGCACGGGCCGTCGACCAATTGTGCGGGGCGAGACGCTGGTAGCTCGTCACGAGCGGGGCAAAGAGCGCGGTGAACGAGGGAGCGTACTTCACGATGCCGGCGGCAAACTTGCCCGCGAGTTCACTTAGGCGGCCCGGACGGTCGGCGTCGTAGATCTTCGAGGTGCCGTCGAACGCATCGAGACCGAAGTGCACGTGCACGCCATTCCCGGCAGCGCCTGGCGCGACCACCGGCGCGAACGAGGCCTCGCGGCCGTGCGCGGCGAACATGTCGTAGACGATTTCACGCACGAGTACGGCGCGGTCACCAGCGGTGAGTGGATCAGAGGGCTTGACGGTGACCTCGAATTGGTGGCGACCGTATTCGGGGAGCCAGGTTTCGGGTTCAAGGCCGGCGCGGCTCAGCGTAGTCATGAGCTCGGTGCCGATCGGCTCAAGGCGGCGGAACTCTGAGAGGGCAAAGGGGTGCGCTTCACCGGTTTCCGAGACGTCAATGAACTCGTGTTCGAAGGTGGCGCGGCTGCGCAGCCCGAATTCGCTCTCGAGCTCGTTGATGGCGTTCCGCAGAAAAGTGCGCGGGCACGCATCCCAGGGCGTGCCGTCGGTCTCGACGAGGTCGGCGAACGCAATGGTAAACGCAGGCTTGCCGGGGATGCCGTCGATGCGCGCGAGCGAGGAGTGGTCGGGCTTGAGCCGGAGGTCACCGCTCGAGCCGTAGGGGATGTCGTCGACGATGTGGCCGAGGGGGCCGATGCCGAGGTTTGCGGGCACCCAGCCGAGCGAGGTGTCCTCCTTGAAATCAGCCAGGCGCATCGAGCGGCCCTTGGTACGCGCGGCGATATCTGAGGTGGCGACGAAGATGAGTTCGTCGAGGTTGGGGGTCTGTTCGGTCATGTCTGAATCCTTTGCGGTGCGGCTGAGCGTTGGCGATGCCGAGCTAGTTGCGGCTCGAAGCGATCGAGGCGTCGGTTTCGCCCGAATCGGCGATTGGCGCATCTTCGGTGAGCGGGTCGTGCAGGGTGAGCCGCTCGCCAATGCGCTTCGCGAGGCCAGGACGAGCCAGCACGATGATCAGGCCGATGAGGCACCACAGGCCAGCACCCCAGGGGAAGTACGAGTACGGCGGCTCTTGGCCGGTGACCTGGATGACGTAGACAAATACGAGGTAGCCGAGGCCGAGCACCGGCAGGATCGCCTCCCACTTCGGGATGCGCGAACCCTGCTTGAACGTGTAGGCGATCACACCAACTGAGGTCATGCCGTAGGCGACCACCATGCAGAGGGTGCCGAGCGTGGCGTACCAGTAGTACGCATCCACGCTGGTTGCCCCGAACGCACCGAGCACCACGGTCATGAGCACCGTGAGTACGTCCGAGAAGATCACCGTGGTCGTCGGCACGGCGGTCTTTGGGTTTTGCTTCGCGAACCCGGCCGGGCCGAAGCCGTCGCGGGCGAGTGCGAAGAGCAGGCGCGAGGCCGCAGCGGTCGAGCTCAGGAAAGAAGCGAAGGCGACGAAGAAGGCGATCACCGAAATGACGACGGCGAACCACGGGCCGATATAGGTCGACGATAGTGCGGTGAGCGTCGAGGCCGCCGAGGCGAAGGCATTGACACCAGCCTCATCCGTGCCGAACCCGAGGGTCTGCGCGAACATGACGAACACGTAGACGAGACCACCGACGAGCACCGCCAAGAAGAGCGCTCGCGGTACGACCCGCTTCGGGTTCTCGGCCTCTTCGCCAAGCGCCGTGCCCGATTCGAAGCCAGCCCACGAGAGGAAGGCAAACACCGAAGCCGTCATGATGGCGGTGATCGGCACGTCGCCCGGGGTAAGCACCGACAGGTCAATGCCGGTCGACACGGGGGCGTCGCCACTCGCCACGCGAACGATGATGACCACGGCGAGGATGAGCATCGCGGCAATACCGACGAATCCGATGCCGAGTAGCGTGCGCGCGGTGACCTTTGATTCGCGCAGGTTGAGGGCGAGGGCGGCGGCGCCAACGAGGAGCGGGATGAGTAGCCACATTTGGCCGGGGAGTTCGACTCCGAGTTCCTGCATCATCGCCTCGAAGAACACCGAGCAGGCACCGGCGATACAGGCGGCGAAGAAGACGTAGGTGCCGAGCAGTGCGAAGCCACCAAAGAAGCCGGCGCGGGGGCCGAGCGTTGAACCGGCGAGGGCGTAGACGGAACCTGCGTGGGTGATATAGCTGGTGAGACGGATGAAGCCGTAGGCCACGAGCATCGTGCCGATGAACGAGACGAGGAAGGTAAAGGGGACTTGTGCCCCGACGAGTCCGGCTACGCCGATGCCGTTGAGGGACATGGCCATGACGGGGCCCATGAAGCCGACCGAGATTGCGGTGACTTCCCACGTGCGCAACGAGCGCTTGGGGGTCGGGGCATTGGTTGCGGGCGTCGGCGTCGTTGCTGACATTCGTGTTCTCCGATGAACGAGGGTCTCCACAGTGAGTGAATCAAATGTTACAGATTGCTGTAATGAAAGCAAGACTGTAATGA
The DNA here is from genome assembly GCF_003865375.1 of Gulosibacter macacae. GTDB lineage: Bacteria > Actinomycetota > Actinomycetes > Actinomycetales > Microbacteriaceae > Gulosibacter > Gulosibacter macacae. The sequence continues at coordinate 176,109 of NZ_RQVS01000002.1, forward strand.
TTCATTCAGTGTGGTGCTCGTTCAACTCCCGCCGACTTACCCCACCGCGCGGCGCCGCACATCGCTCGGCGACTCGCCATACGCGGTCTTGAACGCGCGGCTGAAGTGGGCTGCATCCTTGAACCCCCAGCGCGAACCAATCGCGGCGATGGGCGTCTCGAAGGTGGCGGGGTCGGTGAGGTCGAGGTAGCAGCGCTCGAGTCGACGCGTGCGCACATACGAGGCGACGGTCTGACCCTGGTCCTGAAACAGATTGTGCAGATGGCGCACCGAAATGAATGCCGCCGAAGCGATCGTGCTGGGGGAGAGGTCGGGATCTTCGAGCCGCGAGTCAATATCGTCACGGATGCGCTGCAGCAACGCCCGGTGCGGATCCGCCGCATACTTCACGAGGTCAAACTCGGTCGCAAACAACGTGTCGAGTAGGTCGATCGCGTTCTGCGCGAGCTTCGCCCCGGCTGGCCCCTGCAGCTCAGACAGATTCGTGCCGAGGGTCGCGAGAAACGGCGAAACTACGCGCCCGAGGCCTTCGCTGCCAGCCAAGCGCACTGCGGTGACCTCATCCGAAATACCCGGCGGAATGCGCAGTCGATCGTGCGGTAATTGCACAACCATTACGCGAAAACGGCGATCAAACGACAGCGTGTAGGGCTTGGCCGTGTCGTAAATCGAGAGATCGCCGGGCTCGAGCTCAATGCGTCGACCACCCTGCTCGAGCCACGAGTGCCCCTCGAGTTGCAGGCTGATCTTGTAGAACTGGCGCGGTGCAAGGCGAATGAGATCGTGTGTGCGCTGCACCGTGTGCGCGTCGGCACGAATGTCCGTGAACGAAACCCCATGCACGGATGCTTGGGTGAGCATCGCGCGAAAGGTATCGGCGACGTCGCTCGCCACTTTGAGCGGCACGAACGAGCGCGACACCGCGGTCTGAAAGGCGGCGAAATCAAGCACATCTTCGGACCGCTCGAGTGGCAGCGGCGTTGCATCGTTGCTAGTCATTGACTCTCCTCGACTCATCCTATCGCCGGGCCTCTCAGCATCGTCGGCACGCAAATGCCAGTGCCGCGCGTTCCTAGGCAAATGGATGCACCGGGCACACAAGACAATTGGCGGACACTCAACGTGGAGTTACGAAGGAGAACGCAATGTCGCGCCACATCATCGTTGTCGGAGCCGGATCGGCTGGATCAGTTGTTACTCGCCGCCTGCTCGATGCGGGTCACGAAGTCACGCTGCTTGAAGCAGGCCGCAAAGACGAGAACCCGGCCATTCACGACATGGGCCGGATGGGCGAACTCTGGCACAGCGAAGACGACTGGGACTACTACACGACGCCCCAGGAAGGCGCAGCGAACCGCGAGCTGCACTGGCCGCGCGGCAAGGTGCAGGGCGGCTCGCACTCGCTCAACGCGGTGATCTGGGTGCGCGGCCCGCGCGAAGACTACGACCGCTGGGTAGAAGAAGGCGCGACCGGCTGGGGCTGGGACCAAGTGCTGCCGGTGTTCAAGCGCATCGAGAACACGACGGTCGGCAGCGATGAACTGCGCGGCCGTGACGGACTCCTCGACGTGAGTGAGACTGCCTACGAACGTCACCCGCTCTTTGAGTCGCTGTATGAAGCGGCGCAGCAAGCGGGCATCCCGGCGAACGAGGACTACAACGGTGCCGAGATCGACGGCGTCGGGTGGGAGCAGCTCAACATTCGCGACGGCAAGCGTCTGTCGACCTTCCGCGCCTATGTGTTCCCAGAGCTCGACAACCCGCGTTTGCACTCGGTCACGGGTGCCCACGTGACGCGCCTGCTCATCGAAGATGGCCGCGTTGTCGGGGTCGAGGCCGTTGTCGACGGCGAGACCCGCGAGATTCGCGCGGATGAGGTCGTGCTCTCGGCGGGCGCGCTCGACACCCCGCGCATCCTGTTGCTCTCGGGCATCGGTCCGCGCGAAGATCTTGAGGCGCTCGGGATCGACGTGGTCGCCGACCTGCCGGGCGTCGGTGCAAACCTGCACGACCACCTGCTCGCCCCGGTGATCGCGAAGACGACCACCCGCGAGATTGGCGCCCCGGGCCCCGGCCAGCCGATCAGCCAGATGCACCATTTCTCGACCTTCCGTGAGGGTTCGAATGTGCCCGACACCCAGCCGATCTACTTCATGGTGCCGATGGCTGACGAAACGATGACGGTGCCAGAGAGCGCATTCACCATCCACGCTGGCCTCGTGCGGCCGACCTCGCGCGGCACGCTGAAGCTCGCGAGCGCGGATGCGGCCGAGCGCGTGCTCATGGACCCGCGCCTACTCACGACCGAAGAGGATGTCGCGAGCATGGTCGCGTCGGTCAAGCAGTGCCGCGACATCGTGCGCCAGCAGGCGCTCGTCGAAGGCTGGGGTGCTGAAGAGGTGTACCCGGGCGCCGAGGTGCAGACCGATGAAGAGATCGCGCAGTACGTGCGCGAGCACTGCGTCACCTACCACCACCAGGTGGGCACCGCGCGCATGGGCACTGACGCGGATGCGGTCGTCGACCCGGCCACGCTCAAGGTGCACGGCGTTGAGGGCGTGCGTGTTGTCGATGCCTCGGTGATGCCGTCGGTGACGTCGGGCAACACGAACGCGCCGTCGGTGCTCATCGGCGAGCGCGGGGCCGACTTCATCCTCGCGGACGCGTAGCTCGCATCCCGTTACTCGGGGGAGGGCCGCGGTGCACGCCCCATCGCACCGGAACAAACTCCGCTAATCCGCCCGTTTCCGCCTAATCCGCCCGCTGCAGCGCGCGGATTAGGCGGGAACGGGCGGATTAGTGCGTCAGGGGGTGTCGCTGCGTCGAGGGCGCGCGCGCCGACAACGAGGATGCTTGGCCCGCGTGACACGAAATCGCAAGGAATACTGACCAGCCAGTCGGGAAAGATGCACCTCTGTGCATCCCGCGCAAAAGTTGTAGAAATCTGCGCAGGGAACAATATACGATTTGAGCACTGGGTGCCTGACCGCGTGGATGCGGTCACCAGTGACAAGGGAGTCCATGACCACATGTCCAATGTCGGAGTCGCGCAAGACGCGCGTGAACGTCGCAAAGTCGCCGCTGCCACCATCATCGGCACGACCATTGAGTGGTACGACTTCTTCATCTATGCCAACGCTGCGGCGCTGATCTTCAACCAGCTCTTCCTCAAGCCCGTTGAGGGCCCGCTCGGTCAGATCCTCACCTTCGCGACGGTCGGTATCTCGTTCCTCTTCCGTCCCCTCGGTGCTGCCCTCGTCGGCCACTACGGTGACAAGCTCGGCCGCAAGGCGATGCTCGTGATCACGCTGCTGCTCATGGGTGCTGCGACCACGCTCATCGGTGTGCTGCCGACCTACGACGCGATCGGTGTCTGGGCGCCGATCCTGCTTATCTTCCTCCGCATCCTGCAGGGCATCTCGGCCGGTGGCGAGTGGGGTGGTGCGGTGCTCATGGCTGTTGAGTACGCCCCCGTCAACCAGCGCGGTCGCTACGGCATGTTCCCGCAGCTCGGTGTGCCGATCGGGATGCTCCTCGCCACCGCCGTCATCGCCCTCATGTCGGGCGTCATCTCGCCCGGCGACGCGTTCGTCGAGTGGGGCTGGCGCATCCCGTTCCTCTTCTCGATCGTCCTCATCGTTGTCGGCATGGTCGTGCGTCAGTCGATCGACGAGTCGCCGGTCTTCAAGGAGATCGCCGAGTCAGGCAAGAAACAGAAGATGCCGATCGCGGAACTCTTCCGCAAGCACTGGAAGCTCGTGCTCCTGCTCGCGCTCGTGTTCGCTGGCAACAACGCCTCTGGCTACATGATCACCGGTGGCTTCATCCTCAACTACACGACGAACCCCGAAGGCTCGTTGGCGATGGACCGCACTGGCGTGCTCAACGCGGTCACCATCGCGGCCACCGTGTGGCTGCTTGCCACGCTCCTATCGGGCTACATGGCCGACTGGATCGGCCGCAAGAACACCTACGTCATCGGCTGGCTCTGGATGATCCTCTGGGTCTTCCCGCTGTTCTGGTTCGTCAACACGGGCGATCTCCTTTGGGTCACCGTCGGCATGTGCATCTTCGCGATCGGCCTCGGCCTCACCTATGGCCCGCAGGCTGCCTGGTATGCCGAGACCTTCCCGGCCTCGGTGCGCACTTCGGGTGTGTCGATTTCGTACGCGATCGGTGCCATCCTCGGTGGCGCCTTCGCCCCGATGATCGCGACCGCGCTCGTGGCCGAGTTCAACACGACGCTCGCCGTGTCGATGTACCTGCTCGTGCTCATCCTGATCGCCATGATGGCGACCCTGGTGCTGCGCGACCGGCGCGGCATTCCACTCGACATCGGCTTCGAAGAGTCGGGCCGCTACGAGCTGTTCGACCCGGACAGCCGCCCCGTCGAGACCTCGGCAATCATGCTCGAGTATCACGGCGTGGAGCGGGCTCCTGGCACGCGACGCTAGCCAGACACAACGTCGCCCCGGGGGGAACACGGCATCCCCCGGGGCAACGGCTTAGCACGGTCGCGACCTAGCTCGACCGAAAGAGGCGGAAGTGGCAACACTTCCGCCTCTCAGTTTCGCGCAAAATTCGCCGTTGGGCTAGTGCTTGCGACCCGAAAATCTCGACTTGGTTACGGGTCGTATCCGACTTCCGGATGATGTCATTTCGATGCCTGGATGAATGGCGAACTTCTCGCTCAACGCCATAAGGTGTCAGCATCCCTCCCTCGACGAAAAGGAAACGTCAATGTCGACTGACAACGCCAAGAAGCTGCGCGTCCCGGGCCTCATTGTTGCCCTCGCTGCGGCGAGCCTTGCTCTGACCGGTTGCTTCGGCGGCGGCGGCAACGCGGACGACTCGGAGAGCACCAAGGGTCCGCAGCCGGAGTCGAGCTCCTCAAACGAAGGCGGCTCGCTCGGCACGCCTCCCGAGACCGAAGAAGAAGAGTTCAAGAACCCCGAGACGCAGAGCGCGTTCGACATCACCGTCGGCACCTGCATCGCCAACCTGGAAGACCTCGGCACCGGCACCGAGGTCATGGACGTGCCGATCGTGCCCTGCACCCAGCCGCACGCCTACGAAGTGTTCTACGAGTACAACGTGGCCGACGCATCCACCTACCCGGGTGAAACGGTGATCTCTGACGAAGCCGAAAAGCAGTGCACCGGCCCTGAGTTCACCAACTTCATCGGCCACGACTGGAACAACACCGCGCTCGGTGTGACCTGGTTCTACCCGACCATGCAGAGCTGGGGCACCGGTGACCGCGTCGTGAGCTGCATGGTTTACGAAGAGGGAGCTGACACCGGCAACCCGACCACCGGTTCGCTTGCTGGCTCGATGAAGTAATTCGAGCACGAACTTCACCGCTTCCGGCGGGGCGTGTCACACGGCACACGCCCCGCCGGTTTCTTTTCCGCACGCCGGGTCGTAACTGACCGTGCATCCTGTGCTCGTGCACAAATCTTGGCGGCGGATGCAGTGCCTACCAACTTGCCGAACGCGCGAGTTCGGCGTGTAGTTTCGACTAAGACGCGTGCCGTCAGCGGCAGAGTTGCCACATTCACGATCCTGGCCGCCACGATCACCAAGGAGCACAGAGATGACGACGTATCCCACCGAGGCCGACCTTCTCGCAAAGGTCCCCACACAGCTCTACATCAACGGCGAGTGGGTTGACGGCGAAAACGACCCGTTCGTCGTGTTCGACCCGGCCAACGGCGAAGAGCTCGTCAAGATCGCAAATGCCACGCCCGCACAGGCGACCGCCGCGCTCGACGCGGCCGACGAGGCCAAGGAAGCCTGGGCCCGCACCTCGCCGCGCTACCGCTCCGACCTGCTTCGTCGTGCCTTCGACCGCGTGATCGAGATGCGAGATGAGTTTGCGCTGCTCATGACCCTCGAAATGGGTAAGCCGCTTGCGGAATCGCAGGGCGAGGTTACCTACGGTGCCGAGTTCCTCCGCTGGTTCTCGGAGCAGGCGCCCCGCGTGTTCGGCCGCTACGGCCAGATCCCCGAGGGCACCGCGCGCATGATCGTGTCGAAGCACCCGGTTGGCCCCTGCTTCCTCATCACTCCCTGGAACTTCCCGCTCGCGATGGCGACCCGCAAGATCGGTCCGGCGCTCGCAGCCGGCAACACCGTCATCGTGAAGCCCGCCTCGCTCACCCCGCTTACAACCCTCCTGCTCGTCAAGGTATTCGAAGAGGTCGGCGTGCCGAAGGGCGTCATCAACGTCATCACCTCGCGCGACACCGCCGGCATCTCGAACGCGATCATGGGCGACGACCGCCTGCGCAAGGTTTCGTTCACCGGCTCGACTCCGGTCGGCATCGGCCTCATGAAGCAGGCTGCCGAAAAGGTGCTGCGCACCTCGATGGAACTCGGTGGCAATGCCCCGTTCGTCGTCTTCGAAGACGCCGACCTCGACAAGGCTGTGGACGGCGCGATCGCCGCGAAGTTCCGCAACATTGGCCAGGCCTGCACCGCCGCAAACCGCATGATCGTGCAGAAGTCGATCGCCGATGAATTCGCCAAGCGCGTTGGTGAGCGCGTCGCCGCCTTCAAGATGGGCCGCGGCACCGAAGAGGGCGTCACCATTGGCCCCCTCGTCGAGCAGAAGGCCGTGAACAAGGTCGACGAGCTCGTGCAGGACGCCATCGCCAAGGGCGCCGAGGTCATCACCGGCGGCAAGAAGGGTGAGGGTGCAGGTTTCTTCTACGAGGCCACCGTGCTCCACAACGTCGACCTCGAGAGCCTCGTCGTCAAGGAAGAGATCTTCGGCCCGGTGCTGCCGATCGTCACCTTCGAGACCGAAGACGAAGCTGTGGCGCTTGCGAACGGTAGCGAGTACGGCCTCATGTCGTACGTGTTCACCGAGAACTTCTCGCGTGCCCAGCGCATGATGGACCGCATCGAGGCCGGCATGATGGGCCTCAACGTCGGCGTGCTGTCGAACGCTGCCGCACCGTTCGGTGGCGTGAAGATGTCGGGTATGGGCAAGGAAGGCTCGTTCGAGGGCATCGAGGAGTACCTCAACACCAAGTACACCGCGTTCCCCGAGCCGCACAACGACAAGTAAGCGCTCTGCGCGGGCCCGGTTCACCTTCTGGTGGGCCGGGCCCAACGTTTTTCCTGAGCCGCGGTTGCGCGATCTGCGTTTTTCGGCTGGATGACCTCCGTGGCGCCGTCGATCGCCCGAAAAACGCAGATTGCGCAACGGCAATCACCGCGACCTAGGCTGAGCACCATGTCTGACCCCACCCCGAAGGCACCGCTGAGCCTCCTCGTCGCACTCGTCGTCGCGATGGCCATGGGCCCGGTCTTCAACTTCGGGATGAGCGCCCTAGCGCCCGAGATCGTCGACGCCTACGACATCACCGAAGGCCAATTTGGCCTGCTCATCACGGTGCTCTTCCTCGCGGCGGGCCTCTCGGCGACGCTCCTCGGGGTGCTCGCCGACCGACTCTCGGCACGAGCGCAATTGCTCATCATCCACCTCGGCACCGCGCTCGCCTTCATCATCGCGGCCACCGGCGATAACTACGGCTGGCTCATCGTCGCCGTGATCATCTCGGGCATCGCGCAGGCGCAATCGAACCCGGTCACGAATCGCATTGTCGCCACCGAAGTTCCGCGAGCAAGTCGTAGCGGCTGGATGGGCGCCAAACAGTCGGGCGTGCAGGTGGGTCTCCTGTTTGCAGGCGTCACCTTCCCCCTCGTCGGCCTCGCGTTTGGCTGGAGCGGCGCGGCGATCTTCGGTGCTGCGCTCACCATCCCGGCGATCGTGCTCAGCTGGGTGGTGACGAAGCGACTGCGCCAGCCCACTGCATCCACCCGCACTGCCGCCGCGAACGAGGCCGCGAGCCAGCGCCCGAGCGCGGCCATGTGGCTCTTCCCGGTGGCCTCATTCCTCAATGCCGCGGGCACGCAGGGGTTCAACGGCTTCGCGGCACTGTTCGCCGTTCGTGCGGTTGATTTGCCGCTCACGGTGGCCGGTTGTCTGCTCTCCATTATCGGCGTGATCGGCATCATTGGCCGCATCGGCTGGGGCCGCGTCGCCGGCAAGCGTGAGCGCCCCGCGCAACTGCTCGCCATCATGAGCATTGGTGGCATTGTCACGATGCTCATCCTCATCGCCGCCGACCAAACCGGGCAGGCCTGGCTTCTCTGGCTCGCCGTGCCCCTCCACGCGGCACTTCCGCTCGCGGCTAACGTCGTCATCAACTCGGGCATCGTTGCGGCGGTGCCGCCAGCGCGCGTGGGCGTCGCCTCGGGACTCGTGGCAACCGGCATGTACCTCGGGTTCGCGCTCGGACCGCTCATTGTTGGCAGTCTCGTTGACCTCACCGGCGCCTACACGGCCGGGTGGGCGGTGCTGGCCGGTACCTACCTCGGATGCACGATCATCGCGATAGTGCTCTACCGCGTGCTCGAGCAGGGCAAGAGCTAACCGCGGCCCGAGCCAACGCGGCTCGAGCTAGCTGCGGCTGTAACTAGCCGCGATTCGGGAAACCGTGCGGCGAGCGCTCGAAGCTCTCGGCCACCGGCTGCAGGCGGCGTGCCCGAGCCTGCATCCCCCGCCACTCACGGTCGCGGCGCACGACTGACACCGCGAGCAAGAATGTCTCGGCATCGACATCGGGAATCGGATGCACATAGGGCTTCGCCTCGCGCGCAAGCGTGCCGGCAAGCCGCTGCCGCGAAGCCGGGTCGAGCCGGTCGGCCTGGCGAAAGAAGTCGCGGATGCGACGCGAGAGTCGGTCGGGCAGCTTCGACACGTCGACGAGTTGCTCCCACTGCGCGAGTTGCGGCGGCATCTGCAACACGAGCGGCACGGCCTTCGGCGGACGCTCCAATTGCGCGTAGGTGCCGGCAAGAAGATCGCCCACGCGCTGGGAACGGCGGGTGAGCATCCCAGTGACCGCGGCAATGGCACCGCTCGTGAGATAGAACTCGGCTGCCCCGAGGAGTCCGCGCACGAGCGAGTGGCGGAAGGTGATCGCGCCGCCGTCGAGGCGAACAATGCGCAAACCGAAAATGAGCTTGCCGACCGAGCGGCCGTGGGTGAGCACCTCGACGGTGATCGGTACGGCCACGAACCAGAGCACCGCCCAGACGGTGATGAGCGTGAACACCCAAGCGGTCTCAAACTGGGCGCCTGTGTTGCGAATCCACGACTCGATGAGCGTCACGAGGCCGATGATCGAGAGCACATAACAGATGAGCACGAGGCCCACATCGATGATGGCGCTTCCGGCGCGCAGGAGGAATCCGGCTGGCGGCACCCCGAGCGCGACTCCTTCGCCGATGACGATCTCGTCGTCGGCGAGTTGGAGCGTTCGGCTGGTCGTCGAAGTCACCATGCCATGATTGCACCACATGGATATCGACGCCTATGGAGCTGCCAGGCGCAGCGAATGGGACCGGCTCGCGACGCTAGGACGCGCCCGGTCGCTCAGCGGTGCCGAAGCGGATGAACTCATCGGCCGGTATCAGAGCGGCGCGACCGATCTTTCGGCGCTGCGCACCACCTACGGCGAAACGGTCGAGACTTCGGCGCTGTCGATCGCGCTCTCGCGGGCGCGGATGCGGTTCACGCTCGCGAAGCGGAATCCGCTCGTGCTGCTGCGCGAGTTCTTCGTCGAGCAACTGCCTTCGGCGCTCTATCAAGTGCGCTGGTGGACGCTCGCGGCGGCCGTGTTCACGATCGCCGTCGCAGCGCTCTCGTATTTCTGGCACATGCTCAACCCCGAAGTGCTCTCGTACTACGGCACCGAAGCGGGCCTCAAACAGTACGCCGAAGAAGACTTCATCAACTACTACTCCGAGTACTCAGAGTCGGCATTCGCGGCGCGGGTGTTCACGAATAACGCCTGGATCGCCGCGCAATCGCTCGCCTTCGGCTTCACTGGCTTGTGGCCGATCATGATGCTCGTGCAGAACGCGATGGGCCTTGGCATGTCGGCAGCCGTGCTTGCTTCGTTCGGTCACCTGGATGCGTTCTTCCTCTGGATTGCGCCGCACGGCCTGCTTGAGTTGACGATGATTTTTGTGGCGGCTGGTGCCGGGTTTGCGGTGTTCTGGGCGCTCATTGTGCCGGGGCCAAGGCCCCGCATTGAAGGTGTGGGTCGGGCCGGTCGTACGCTCATCGTGGTCGCTGTGGGCACCTCGATCTTCCTGTTTATCTCGGGGCTCGTTGAGGGCTTTGTGACCCGGCAAGACTGGCCCTGGGCGGTGAAGATCGGCATTGGCGCGATTGCGCTCGCCTCGTATCTTGCGTACTCGCTCGTGCTCGGGCGGCGTGCCTATCGCGCCGGTCACAGCGGCGACGTGTCGACGATGGATGCGGGCTACACGAACGTACACGCCGACTAGCTATATGGGAACCGAAGGGTAGCCGGAGCGAAGCAGGATTTCGATACGGCCTTGGGCCTACTCAATCAACCAATGCGGCCTTCGGCCTACTCAATTAACCAATACGGCCGAGCCCTACTCAATCAACCAATACGGCCGAGCCCTACAGGCGCCCGGCTCGCTTGAGTTCGAGGTAGCGGTCAGCGACGCGCGGTGGCAGCTCGAGCGGCGGCGCGCTGATCGCATCCGCCCCGAAGCGGGTCAGCGCACGCCGCACCCGCGAGGCATCGAGTAGCGATCGTTCGGCCGCAGCCGCGCGGTACACCGCATCCCGATCGTCGAGCTCGGTCGTCGCGCGCACCGCATCCGGGTCGGCGACCGACGCGACCATGACGAGGTGATGACGCGTCAACTCAGGCAATGACTCCAAAAGTGCTCGCGAGGCCCCACCGTGGTCGGCCGTCGTCAGTAGCACCACCAGCGCCCGATGCGTCGTGATGCCGCGCACGAGCCCGGGCACCGCCGACCAATCGGTTTCAATGAGCTCGGGCTCGACATTCGCCATGCCATCGACGATCTTCGACAGCAACGCCGGTCCGGTCGCGCCCTGCACCCGCGCGCGCACGCGGCGGTCGTAGGCAATGAGATCGACGCGGTCGCCCGCACGCGTGGCCAACGCCGCGAGCAACAACGCTGACTCAATCGCGGTATCGAGGCGCGTCTCGTCATCGATGCGCGCCGCGGCAGTGCGGCCGGTATCGATGAGAATGATCACCCGACGGTCACGCTCGGGCCGCCAAGTGCGCACGACCAGCCCGGTCTTCCCGGCCGCGTTCTCACCTATGCGTCGAGCGGTCGCCCGCCAGTCAATCGAACGCACATCATCGCCGCGCACATAGTCACGCAGCGAGTCGAACTCGGTGCCCTGGCCACGCACCTGCAGGGTCGTGGCCCCATCCAGCTCGCGCAGGCGCGCCACTCGCGACGGCAGGTGCCGACGTGAATTGAACGGCGGCAGGATGCGTACCCGCCCGGGCGAGCGCAGCGTCGCCTGCCGAGCGACCAAACGCAGCGGACCCCAAGAACGCACGACGACCATTTCGCTGCGGCGATCACCGCGGCGCCAGGGGCGGAGTGTCCGCTGCACGGCCCGTCGTTCACCTGCCGGGATGCGCACGGTTTCACGCATCCGTCCCGAACCTGCCGACGGCTCCCACGCATCCCGCACGACGCCGTTGAGCGTGCGGGTGCCGAGGTTCGTGAGCAGCAGCGTGGATGCGACGGGCTCGCCGAGGCGCACCCGGTCGGGCAACTCGCGCTCTACCGACAGCAGGCGGGGCGCGGCGGCGAGCGCAAAGTCGATGAGGCCGATGATGAGCCAGATCGCGATGACAACGCCGAGCGTCGTGAACGCGCTCGCCGGATCAGTGCCGAAGAAAATCACCGGCACGAGTCCAACGAGCAAGAGCCCGACGTAATACCCGCTGATTGCCACGCTAGATCGGCACCTGCACCTGTTGCATGATCGACCGCAGAATCGAGTCGGCCGAGACACCTTCAAGCTCAGCTTCGGGCTCGAGCACGAGTCGGTGGCGCCACACCGGCAGCATCATGCGCTGCACGTGGTCGGGGGTCACCGCGTTGAAGCCGTAGAGGTAGGCGAGTGCCTTCGCCGAACGAAGTAGCGCCGTCGCGCCACGCGGCGAGACGCCGGTGCGCACCGAGGGTGACTGCCTGGTCGCGCGGGCGAGGTCGACGATGTAGGCGAGCACATCGGCCGAGATACCAATGGCCTGGGCGGCTTCGGCGGCCTTGGCGATGCCCGCGCGGTCAAGCACCCGCTGCACGCCGGCGGCTTCGAGATCGCGCGGATTGAAGCCGCTTGCATGGCGACGGAGCACTTCGAACTCGGCATCGCGCGGCGGCAGATCAAGGATGAGCTTCATGAGGAAGCGGTCAAGCTGCGCCTCGGGGAGGGTGTAGGTGCCCTCGTACTCGATTGGGTTCATGGTGGCGGCCACCATGAACGGTTCGGGCAACTTGCGGGTGACGCCATCGGCCGACACCTGGCGCTCTTCCATCGCTTCGAGGAGCGATGATTGCGTCTTCGGCGGCGTGCGGTTGATCTCATCGGCGAGGAGCAGGTTCGTGAACACCGGACCCTCGCGGAACTCGAACTCGCCCGAGCGGTTGTCGTAGACGAGCGAGCCGGTGACATCACCCGGCATGAGGTCGGGGGTGAACTGCACACGCTTCGTCTCGAGGTCGAGGGCGTGGCTCAGGGTGCGCACGAGCAAAGTCTTGGCCGTGCCGGGCACGCCTTCAAGCAGCACGTGACCACCCGCGAGCAGGGCGATGACGAGCCCCTCGACGGCTTCATCCTGGCCGACGACGGCCTTGCCGACTTCGGCACGTACGCGGGCGAGTTGGCTGCGAATTTCGTCGCTCATGCTCTGTTCCTTGGGTCGGTGTCGTTGGACTTGGGTTGGTGTTCGCAGCCGAGTGCGGCGCGCACGCGGCGCTCGATCTCGGCGCAGGCGTTGGCGAGGTCGACCATATTTGTATCGTTGCCGGGATCGCCGCCAACGAGCGCCTGGTGCGCATGCTCCCGCGGAACGCGCGCGGCACCCGCCGCCGCATCGGCAACAGTCTGCGCGCTGGCATCGCGTCCGAGGCCGAGGAGTTCGGCCAGGCGCGTCACGGTGCCGATGCGGATGGCATCGAGGGCGCGCAGGCGGGAGTCGCTGTGGTCGTAGAGGCGGGCGCGGCCCACAAGCGTTTCACTCGCGGGTACGGCGACGGGGAGCCGCTCCGAGACGAGCGGGCCGAAGCGGCGTCCGCGCCACACGGTGGCGGCGAGGCCGGCGAGGAGGAGCAAGAGTGTCGCCGGCAGCAGCCACTGCGGAATATACGAACCGAATGTCGGGCCACTACTCGCGAGGTCATCCATCCCCGGCTCGTACCAAACGAACTGCTCGTGGGCACCGAGCAGACCGATCGCCGCGGCGGCATTGGCGTTATCGGCAATCTCACCGTTCGCGAGGAAGCCCGGCTGGGCAATGACGACGACTTCAGTGGTGCCGGTCGCGTCCATCACGACCGCATAGCCGTCGCGCACCTGCCAACAGCCGACCGCATCCCCAACGGGCGCATATTCGGCGCCGCCGAGATCGCTCAGGGTCGGCGCATTCGTTGCGAGCGATGCTCGACACTCGTCGCCGACCGCATGCGTAGCCGGTTCTTCGGGAGGCGCGGTGTAGCCGACCACGGTGGCGACATCGGCAACTGCCGTGCGCGACGCCTGGCTTGACGGGATGACGATGAGGCGATCAACACCGAGGGCGCGTAATTCGTCCCACTGCCAATCCTGAAGAATCGCGCCGCGGTCGTAGACGAGCACGGTGGTCGATTCACCCACGGTGCCATTGAGCGTCTCGAGCGAGTCAGCTCGTTCCACGTCGACACCGTGGCTCTCGAGCGTGCGCACAATGGCGAGCGCGCCGTTGGGGGCGGCCGAGTCGGGGTCGAGATCCCTGCCCGAATTCATCCGGTTAGATCCCAGCGCGAGCACCGTGATCGCGGTCACAATGAGCACGCCAAGCGTGATGAAGATCCACTTGCGCTGGCGTCGCCACCACTCGCCGAGCGTTGGCGTGAGTGATTCTGTCGGCGACGCCTGCGTGGTCGCCGGTGCCGGAGCAGTGTCGAGCGTCACGTGGCCGCTCCGACCGGGATGCGCGTGGGCTTCGTGCGCTCGAGTCGCTCATCGAGCGCGGTAAGGCGCTCGTAGCGCTCGCGGGAGCCGCTCGCCCCGAGATAGCGCACGGCATCGAAGGCGTTCGCGCCCTCATGCAATTCGGCGCGCTCGTCGGGGAAGGCGCGCTCGGCATCGCGCGCGACCCCCTGGGCGGTCGTGCCGGGACGCAACGCAATGAGCGTGCGGTCGGTGAGCGCGCGGCTCAGGGCGCGGAAGCGCTCGGTCGTGGCGAGGGCCCAGTCGCCGGCGTCGGCAGCGGCACGTGCGGCGGTGCGAAGTTCAGCGGATGAACGGTCATCGTCGTCGAGAAACACCGAGCCGGGTGCCTGGCCGCGGCGGGCGAGCGCACGCGGGCGACCGAAGAACACGAGCGCGAGGATCGCCCCGATTACCAGGATGAGGATGATGAGCAAAAGCGGGTTGAACGTGAAGGGGGAGTCGGGTGATGCCGAGAGCATGTCGAGCACCCACTCCCAGATGCTGTTGAAGAACTCGTCGATTGGGCTGGGGCGAGCTTGCGCGTACTCGGGCTTGCTGAGCTCCTGCAATACCCAATCGCGCCCCGTCGGCTCGTCGGGTTCGAGCGGCGGAGCGGCGGCGAGGGCCGTGAGGAGCTGCGGCGGAACGATCACTGCGGCGGCTGATTCCATGCGTTGGGCGGTGTCGCCGGGGGTTGTTGCGGCGATTGCGGCTGCTGCGGTGATTGCGCATGGCCCGGCTGTTGTTGCCACGCATCCGCTTGCTGCGGCGCCTGGCCCCAGGCTTGCTGCTGCGCCCACGGATCTTGCTGCTGGCCTGCCCACGACTCCTGCGGCGGCGGTTGCCAGGCCGGAGGTTGCTGGGCCACGGTCGGGCCAAGATCGGCAGCCGTCCACGGGTCTTCAGCCGGTTCGCGACCCTCGGCAAGCTCGTCGACGGCTTGCTGCAGGTGAATATTGAGACCCTCTTTACGCATCCGCAGATCGGTATACATCACCACGGCATTGCCGGCGATGAGCACTACGGTGAGCGTCGAGATGATCACGCTCACCACCATCGACAGCAGCATGAGGATGATGAGCACCGTGATGATCGCACCCTCTTGACCCTCAGCGATGCCGCCGGTCGGCGCCATGATCGGGATGATGATGCCCATCACGAAGCCGATACCGCCCGAGACCACCTGGCCGACCGTGCCGACGATGGCCTGCAGTAGCAGGCTGATGCCGAGCGTGCGCCAGAAGTAGCCCTGCGAGAGCTGCCAGGAACGACGAATCGCCTTGATCGGGCCAAGGCCTTCCAGCACGATCGCCGAGGGTACGAAGAGCAGGCGCACCGAGAGCCAGGCGCTCACCACTAAGAGTCCGATGAAAATCAGGATGGCGATGACAACGATCAAGGCGATGAGGCCTTGATTGTCTCGAGCCAACCAGGCGAGCCACGCGGTGAGTCCGAACACGATGCCAAATGCGAGGAGTGCCGCCGCGCCGACTAAGAAGAAATAGCCAAGGATCGGCCATGCATGCCTCAGGGCGCGCTTCCAGGCTTCGCCGAAACCGACCGTGCGCGTGACGGTGGCCGCAGCGACGACCTGCGCAATGATCGATTGCAGCAGCCCCGAACCATACGCCGAGGCGAGCAAGCCCGGAATCATCGAGAGCATCAACCAGATGCCGAAGCTGCCCATGAACACGGTGTCATCACCGGCATCGGCTGAGACCAACCGTGAGTAGTTCCACATCACCATGAGGATGGGGAGGCCCGCCGTGATGAGTGTGGTGAGCCCGGTGATGAGTACCGCCGAACCAATCGTGACGCCCGGCGTCACGCGGAGCAGGCGGAAGGTGCCGCTGAAGATCTCGCCGAAGGTGAGCGGGCGAAGGGGAATCAGCCCCGACTTAGGTGCGGGCGCCCAGCCAGCGGCAGTGGGCGCGGCCGAAGCGCCGGTGTCCCAGCTCGCCGCGCCATAGGGGTTCTGCACGGGCGAGCCGTAGTCGTAGCCGGGCTGCGCTCCATATTGAGGATGCTGTTGGTACCCGTTCGGGGCGCCGTCGCTCGACTGCGGGTAGCCGTAGTGCTCATAGCCGGTCTGCCCGTAGCCAGACTGCGCCGCATCCCAACTTTGGGATGCCGGCGAAGCTGATTCCGCGGGCGCACCCGCATACGGGCTCGCACCCTCGGCACCCGTCATGGATGCATCCGGACGGTCGGGCTCGTAGGCATTCGAAGTTGTCACGCGTTTCATCGTGTCACAGGCCGATTGCCGGGCACTCAGCAATCCGCAAGTGCTGATCACAAGGGGGTAACCTGGTGACGGCCGCGGCCGTGCGGCGAAAGACTCGAGAAGTGAGATGGAGGGCGCATGTCGGAGCGCATCCTGGTAGTCGATGACGACACGCCACTGGCCGAGATGATCGGCATCGTGCTTGAGTCAGAGGGGTATCAGGCCGAGTTCTGCTCCGATGGGGCGTTGGCGCTTCCGCGCTTCCGCGAAGTGCAGCCCGACCTCGTACTGCTCGACGTCATGCTCCCGGGCATGGACGGCATCCAGATCTGCGAGCTCATTCGCGCCGAGTCGGGTGTGCCGATCATCATGCTCACTGCGAAGTCCGACACCACCGATGTCGTGCGCGGTCTCGAAGCTGGTGCTGACGACTACATCGTTAAGCCCTTCAACCCGAAGGAGCTCGTCGCACGCATCAAGACGCGCCTGCGTAGCTCGGTGAGTGAGCCGACCGAACTCATTCGCGTTGGCGACATCACGATGAACGTGCCAGCCCACGAGGTGCTCCGCGATGGTCAGCCCATCAACCTCACGCCGCTTGAGTTTGACCTGCTGCTTACGCTCGCCTCGAAGCCGCAGAAGGTGTTCACCCGCGAAGAACTTCTCGAGCAGGTGTGGGGATACCAGTACAAGGCCGATACGCGCCTCGTGAATGTGCACGTGCAGCGGTTGCGCTCGAAGATTGAGCACGACCCTGACCAGCCGAAGATCGTGACCACCGTTCGCGGCGTCGGGTACCGAGCAGGGCACACACCGGCGTGAGTTCATCGTCGACCGAGCTGGTCCGGGTAGAGCTGCCGGCCGGCCCGGGCGCGCACGACGACAGTCTGCGGTTCGATGACCGACCGACTTCAAATTGGTGGAACCCGGCGGGTTTCATTGCGAACGTCAGGTTTCTCTGGCGCACCTCGCTACCGTTTCGCACCACCATCCTCGCGGTCGCGCTGACCACGCTCACTGTGGTGATCGTGGCGATCGTGATGGGGCAAGCGATCGCCCGAGACCTCTTTACCTCGCGCACGAACGAGATTCTTGCTGAGAGCAACCGCGCCGCCGCCGTCGTGCGCGCCACGCTCGAAATCGGCGCCGAAAGTGACGAGGTGGTGCTCGCCTCCCTGCGCCAACAGGCACTTGCTGCGGGTGCCGAACAGGCCGCGAACTCAGTCGGCTACGCCTTCTACCGGGTGCCGAGCAGTGGCGGCCGCGTGGTCTTGCAAGACATCGCGTCGGAACTCGTGCATCCGGGGCTCGTGAGCGAGCAGATGCGCCAGGCCGTGCGCGAAGACCCGGGTGGTCAGCACTATCAATCGGTCGAAATCACGCTCAATAGCGGACTCAAGGTGCCGGGTGTCATCGTCGGGACGGCGATTTCGGTGCCGACGGCAGGGCTTCACGAGTACTACCTCGCTTATTCGCTTGAGGGTTCGCAACAGACGCTCGAGTTCGTGCAGCGCACGCTCGCGGTCTCGATGGCAATTCTCGTTTTGCTCGTCGCGGTGATCGTCGGCATCATCATGCGCGCCGTGATTCGACCCATCCGTGTTGCTGCAAAGGCGAGTCGCAAGCTCGCCGCCGGGCACCTCGAAGAGCGCGTGCCCGAGCGCGGCGATGACGATATCGGAACGCTCGCGCGCTCATTCAACATCATGGCCGACAGCTTGCAGCAGCAGATTCAGCAGCTCGAGAATCTCTCGCAGGTGCAGCAGCGATTCGTGTCGGATGTGTCGCATGAGTTGCGCACACCGCTCACGACGATTCGCCTCGCTGGTGGCATCGTGTATGCCCGGCGCGATGAGTTTGATCCGACCGTGGCGCGCTCGGCAGAGCTGTTGCAAAACCAGATCGAGCGCTTTGAGATGCTGCTCAATGATCTGCTCGAAATCAGTCGCTATGACGCCGGTGCGGTCGAATTGTTGCGCCGCCCGAACAGCCTCGTGGCGATTGCCGATGACGTCATCGGTTCGATGACGCAGGTGGCATTGGATGCGGGGGAGGAGCTCATCTTCCGGGCACCCGGTGGCCACGTTGAGGCGGAGTTCGATGACCGTCGCGTCACCCGAATCGTGCGGAACCTCGTGGCCAATGCAATCGAGCACGGTGAGGGCAAGCCCATCGTGATCTCGGTCGACTCGAATGCCACCGCGGTCGCGCTGAGCGTGCGGGACTACGGCATTGGTATGACCGAAGACCAGGTGGCGCACGTGTTTTCGCGTTTCTGGCGTGCCGACCCCTCGCGCAAGCGCACGATGGGTGGTTCGGGATTGGGCCTCGCGATCTCGATGGAAGACGCGCAATTGCACGATGGCCGCCTCGAAGTGTGGTCGGCGCCGGCGCTTGGCACGAACTTCAGGCTCACCCTGCCGCGCGAAATTGGCGAGCCCATTGTCACCTCGCCGCTGCCGCTCATGCCCGAGGATGCCGGCGCCGAAAACTACCAGCGTAGCCGTGACGATATCGCGTCGATCGGTTTCAGTGACGTCAGCGTCGACACCCAGCCAATTACGCTGCCCGTGACTTCAGCGACGGCGCTGCCGGCGGCCTCCGCGACGACCTCGCCGGTACCGCAGGTGTCGGAACCCGCGGCGACGACGGTCTCGATCCCCATCCCGGTGGCGCTCATTGCCGAAGCGGCCGATGGCACCGACGCTGATGGCACCGATACGGATGCATCCCGTGCCGACGACGAGATCGATGAACTCGACATGGTCTACGACCTTGAAGATCTCGATTGCCCCGATGAGCCGAGCACGCGCGAGGAGCCTGAGCCGTTCGAGGAGCCTGGTCAGTTCGAGGAGGAGAAGTGAACCGATTCCGACGCGGCGCCGCGGCGCTCCTCGCCTTTACCGTGACGCTTGCACTCGCAGCTTGCGCCGCCATTCCCACTTCCGGTCCCGTTGAGGCGGGTCGTTCACCCGAAGAAGACCGGCAGCAGGGCATCTTCTACTACCCGGCCGGACCCCTCGATGGAGCTAGCCAGGAAGAGATCGTGCAGGGCTTCCTCGATGCCGGCACCGGCACACAGAACGACTTCGCGACCGCGCGCGAATACCTCGCCCCGCAACTTGCCTCGACCTGGGAGCCGACCGGCCGCGTCTACGTCACCGACGGCCAGGCGGCCATGCGCTCCGCCGAAAACTCCACGGTGTCGGTCTCGGTGCAGGTGAGCGCCCGCATTGACGAATCCGGCAACTACCGCGAGTCACGCCCGACGGTCGTCGAAACGGTCGACTTCCGGCTCGAGCAGATCAATGGTCAGTGGCGCATCGTTGAGGCGCCCGATGGCATCGTGCTCCCGCGGCAGCCGTTCACCGACCTGTTCAAATCGCGCTATCTCTATTTCTTTGGCACGCACATGCGGTACCTCACGCCCGATCTGCGCTGGTATCTCAACGATGCGGATGCGTCGACGGCCGCGACCCTGGGGCTACTCGACGGGCCCTCGCTGTGGCTTGCGCAGGGTGATGCCGTGCGTAGTGCGTTCCCGCCCGGGGTCGAACTCTTGCAGCCGGTGCGCGTCGAAGGTGGCATCGCCATCGTCGACTTCAACGAACAGCTCTCGACGGCAACGCCAGACAACCTCAAGCTCATTCGTTTGCAACTCGAGAAGACACTCCTCCCGATCGTCGACGCGACCACGGTCGAGGTGCGCATTAACGGTGCCAAGCTTGATATTGCGCTGCCGCAGGCCGGGGTCATCGTCGAGACCGCCGATGTGAACTCGTCGCCGCTCGTCTATCAAGACCAGCGCATGGGGTACCTCAGTGGCGGCCAGCTCACGGTGCCCGCGGGTGCCGAGAACGTGGCGGTCGCGATGGCCGAACACACCCTCATCCGCGGTGCGCTCTCGGCTTCGCGCCGCACGGTGACCTTCCTCACTGACGAGGGCACCTGGGCGATGCGCTTCGATGATGCCAATGCCCAGCTCGTCGACTCCCGCGAAGGGCAAATCGAGCCCGTGCTCGATAACTGGGACTACGTCTGGACCCAATCAATGACGAATCCCGGGCTCTACGTGAGCGAAGTCGGCGGCGATCGCCAGCGCACCATTCCGCTTCCGCAACCGATCGCCGATGATTTCATTTCGTTCCAGGTTTCGCGCGACGCGACCCGGCTCGCGATTCTCTACAAGAGCGGCGACCGAGTGCAGCTCGCGGTGACCCCGATCATCCGTGATGAAGGTACGCCGATCGCGCTTGGCGACCCAATCATCGTCGATATGCCGAGCGCTTCACCGAACGATGTCGCATGGGTTGACCCCAACACGATCGCAATGCTCGTTGACATGCCCGAGGGCACGACCGATGTGCGCATCTATCGGGTCGGCGGCGAACTCACGACCCTTGGCACGATCAAGGATGCAGTGCAGGTCGCGGGCTCGAACACCCTTGCCGGGATGCGCATCGTCGACAAGCAGGGCACGCTCTATGCGCCGCGCGGCACCGGCTGGCGATCGAGCGATTCGGTGGTCACCTTCCTCTTCGCCCAGGTCTAGTCGCGTGCCCAGAGTGCTCGACGCGATTCGGGATGCGCTCGCGACACTCTTTCCGGTGCGGTGCGCTGGGTGCGGGCGCGCCGACCGGGGCGTCTGCGCCGAGTGCCGGCGGGCGCTCCAAGGGCTCGGTGCGATGGTCACTCCACTCACACCCTCGGATGCACTGCCGCTCGCGACCGCTGCCGAGTACGACACACGGATGCAGCAGCTCATCGATTCCTTCAAGGAACGCGGCCGCGCCGACGTCGCGAGCGTGCTTGGCCCACTGCTCCGGAAATCCATCGCCGCCGTCGTGCAGAGTGCAGCAACCGACAGTGCGGGCGCGGCGGGTGACCTGACCGCCGGCTCAATTGCGCTCATCCCGGTGCCCTCGAGCCGATCGGCACGAGCGCGACGTGGCTATGAGCACGTGCCGCTCTTGCTCGAGCGTGCCATGCCGGATGCGCGGCCAGTGCGCGCGCTGACGCATGCTCGCCGCATCCGAGATCAGGCGGGGCTCGGGGTGAGCGCGAGGGAAGAGAACCTTGCTGGCTCGATGCGGGCCCACGAATCATTGGATGGCGTGACCTGCATCGTGGTCGACGATGTGGTTACCACTGGCGCGACGCTCCGTGAAGCTGTGCGTGCACTGCGAGCCGTCGGGGCCGTGCCAATCGGTGCTGCGGCCATTGCGCGCGTGCCGCGGCGAATTGTCGCCCAGACATAGCACAACAAATTCGCCACGAGCACCCCGTACTTGGCGAAATCTCGGTATCCCACAGGTAACCAGGTTCTACGATGAAGGGACAGTCATTCCCAACGCGGGGAACCTGGATGCAGGCCCCCGCGCTCGCAGATCAGGAGGGTGAAATGGACGTCACCATCACCGGCCGCAACACCGAAATCCCGGACCGTTTTCGCGAATATGCGAATGAAAAGGTCACGGCGAAAGTGCAGCAGCTCTCCGGGCGGGCCCAGACGGTCGAGGTGAAACTGCGTCGCCGCACCGACCGCGCGGGAAACGTTCTGGACAAGGGCAAGGTTGAGATCACGATCTTCGGACCGTTCCCGACCATTCGAGCCGAAGCCGAAGCGGGCGACAAGTACGCTGCCTTCGACATCGCGCTCGACAAGCTGGTTGAACGCCTGCGCCGGTCGAAGGATCGCCGCAAGTCGCACCACGGCAAGAGCCTGACTGAGGCCTCTGCCGAAGAGTTCGCTGGGCTCGACATCGTGCCCGCCGACACCGGTGTGATCGATGTTGTGGCCGGTCGCGTTGACCCGAACGCTGAAGCTACTGCCGATGAGCAGTACGACGCCGAAGAGTACAACCCGATCGTGATTCGCGAGAAGGTCTTCGCCCCGAAGACCATGTCGCCCGACGAAGCCGTTGACCACATGGAACTGCTTGGTCACGACTTCTTCCTGTTCATTGAAGCGGGCACTGACCGCCCGGCCGTCGTCTACCGCCGTCGCGGGTGGGACTACGGTGTCATCGCCCTCGGCGAAGACGGAGAAGCTGAGGCCGCCGAAGAGCCGGCTGCCTAGCTCAAACGTGGGCTGAGGCTCTCCCCATTCGTGGGCTGAGGCTCTCGAAGCCCAATCGCACTCGCGCCCCCGTCCGGAATACCGGGCGGGGGCGCGGCCCGTGTGCACCTAGTGCGCGACCACGGGTTGAGGTTTGCCTGCAAGTGCCGCCACGGCCGCGGCCATCGTTTCCGCGAGCGGCGTCGAGGTTTCGTCCAGGAGCGTGCGGGCATCGCTGTCGTCGATGATGAATGGCTGCTCGAATTGATAGAGCGTGTCGCGCAGGCCACGCATCATCGGCGACCCGAGCGCAAGCGTGCGCACGAGCCATGAGGGAACCGGCCGCATCCGCGGTTCGGCAGTGCTCCCGGCCGCGCGAAGCGCGGTGGTCAAGAGCTCGCGAATCGACACCGGCGGTGCACTTGGCACATGCCAGGCGCGACCGAGCATCTGTTCATCGCGGGTCGCGCGAGCAAGCAGGCGCCCGAAGTCGTCGAGGGCGGTCCACGAATGCGGCTGATCAGGGTCGCCGAGCGGTTGGGCGACGCGGCCGGCAAGGAGTGGCACGAGCAGTCGATCACCGCCGTGGGCGCCCGGACCGGTGGTGGCACCGATGTAGTCGCTGCCGCGTACTTCGACGGCACGCACTCGGCCAGCGGAGTGGGCGGCGCGCGCCTCGCGCCAGACTTCGGCCCGGATGCGGCCGTTTTGGAACTCGGCGGCGAGTGGGTCGGTCTCCCGCATCGGCGCGCTGGGCGGGCCATAACCATAAAGGTTGCCAGCGATGACCAGGGTGGCGTTGCGGCGCTCGGCCGCGGAAATAAGTGACTGGATGGCCGGGGGCCAGTGGCTGGCCCACTTGCCATAGGGAAAGTTGCAGGCGGCAACGATCGCATCCACTGCCGGAATCTGGTGAGCGAAGCCGGGGTCCGTGACATCGAGGGCGAGCGGTGTGGCGCCAGGCAGTGCGGTGCCTGAGCGAGTGGCGACGGTGACTTCGTCGCCGCTGGCGATGAGGTGACGGGTGGTGGCGCGGCCCAGCGGGCCGGCACCAACGACGAGGATGCTTGACATCGGAACCTCCGAGACGTTGCGGCAAGGATGGAGACCGAGTGTGAACACTGTTCACGCCCGGTCTATCCAGTATCGTGAACACTGTTCACGCATGTCAAGTGCGAAGATCAAATTGGCAGTGAATGAGGGGAGTGCGCATGTCGAACGAGTCGCATGCCACGATGCGTGAGCGCATCCTGGTGGCCGCCCGTCTGGAACTCGCCTGTGTTGGCCCGGTGATGCTCTCGATGCGGGCCATCGCCCGCGAAGTCGGTGTCACAGTGGGCGCGCTCTACCGCTATTTCGCTGACCGCGATGCCGTGCTTACGGAGCTCATTGTCGAGGCCTACGAGTCGATCGGTGCGGCCGCACGGCAGGGCGTCGAGCAGGGCGGAACGCCCGGCGAGCAATGGATGCGCGGCTGGAGCGAGGTGCGCGCCTGGGCCCTCGCGCATCCGCAGGAGTTCGCGCTCGTCTACGGCACCCCAGTCATCGGCTACGCGGCCCCCGAACGCACGATCGCTGCCGCAAACCAGCTCTTTATTGCGCTGCTGTCGATCTTTGCTCGCGCGGATGCGGCGCCAGCGGCTGAGCATCCAGCACCGTCCCTGACTGCAGGGCTTGCTACCGATATTGCGCAGGCGCGTGCGTGGGCCAGTGCCGTCATCGGCGACGCGCTCGACGCGCGATTCTCGGATGCGCGCATCCTCGGCTTCTTGCGCGCCTGGACCGAACTCATTGGCGCCATCGGCTTCGAAATGCACGGACACTACGTCGGCAGTCTCGACCATGGCGACGAATTCTTCGCACACATCGTGGCCGCGCACGCCAAGGCACTCGATCTCGACAACTGAGCGCAGTGCATCCCTCGTAGCCCGCTCGTTCAGCGGCGACGAGTACCATTACACGAGTTTCCGCAACACAACGCTAGGAGTTGGCCTTGGCCTCAGTGCTCGAGAAGATGCTGCGATTTGGCGAGGGCCGGCAGGTTCGTCGCCTTGAGCGCATCGCGAAGCAGGTGAACCAGCTCGAAGAGCACTTCCTCGACCTCAGCGATGAAGAACTGCGCGATCTGACCGAAGACTTCCGGGAGCGCTACCAGGAAGAGATCGACGCAGGGAAGAAAGAGGCCGACATCCTCGACGGCATGCTGCCCGAGGCCTTCGGCGCCGTGCGCGAGGCGGCTCGTCGCACCCTTGGCCAGCGTCACTACGACGTGCAGATCATGGGTGGTGCAGCGCTTCACGGCGGCAATATCGCCGAGATGAAGACCGGTGAAGGTAAGACGCTCGTCGCGACCCTCGCCGCCTACCTCAACGCCATTCCCGGCAAGGGTGTGCACGTCGTCACCGTCAACGACTTCCTCGCGTCGTACCAGTCTGATCTCATGGGGCGCGTGTTCCGCGCGCTTGGCATGTCGACCGGGTGCATCCTTGTTGGCCAGACCCCGGCCGAGCGCCGCGAGCAGTACGCCGCCGACATCACCTACGGCACGAACAACGAGTTCGGCTTCGACTATCTGCGCGACAATATGGCCACCTCGGTTGAGGCTTGCGTGCAGCGCGGACACCACTTCGTCATCGTTGACGAGGTCGACTCGATTCTGATTGACGAGGCGCGTACGCCGCTCATCATCTCGGGCCCCGCCTCGGGAGATGTGAACCGCTGGTACACCGAGTTCGCGAAAATCGCGCGCCGCCTCAAAGAAGACCGCGACTACGAGGTCGACGAAAAGAAGCGCACCATCGGCGTGCTCGAGCCGGGTATCGATCGAGTCGAGGATGAACTCGGCATCGACAACCTTTACGAGCAGGCGAACACTCCGCTCATTTCGTTCCTCAACAACGCCATCCGTGCGAAGGCGCTGTTCGCCCGTGACAAGGAATACGTCGTGCAGAACGGCGAAGTGCTCATCGTTGATGAGCACACCGGCCGCATCCTGCCGGGTCGTCGCTACAACGAGGGTCTGCACCAGGCCATCGAGGCGAAGGAAGGGGTGGAGATCAAGGCCGAGAACCAGACGCTCGCGACCGTGACGCTCCAGAACTACTTCCTCATGTACGACAAGATCTCGGGCATGACCGGTACCGCCGAGACTGAGGCGGCCGAGTTCAACACGACGTACAAGCTCGGCGTGATCCCCATCCCGACGAACCGGCCGATGGCTCGCATCGATCAGCCCGACCTCGTCTACAAGAACGAGCGCGCGAAGTTCGACCAGGTCGTCGAAGACATCGTCGAGCGTCACGACGCCGGACAGCCGGTGCTCGTCGGTACCACCTCGGTTGAAAAGAGCGAATATCTCTCGAAGCTGCTCGCCCGCCGGGGCGTGAAGCACGAGGTGCTCAACGCGAAGAACCACGCGCGTGAGGCGGCAATCGTCGCTCAGGCTGGCCGCAAGGGTGCCGTGACCGTGGCGACGAACATGGCTGGTCGTGGTACCGACATCATGCTCGGCGGCAACGCCGAGTTCATCGCGGTGGCCGAAATGGCTGCCCTCGGACTCGACCCGGAAGAGAACTCGGAAGAGTACGAGAAGCAGTGGCCGATCGTGCTCGAGCGCATGAAGGAAGCCGTTGCTGAAGAGGCGGAAGAGGTTGCTGACCTCGGCGGTCTTTACGTGCTCGGTACCGAGCGCCACGAATCGCGCCGTATCGACAACCAGTTGCGCGGTCGTGCCGGTCGTCAGGGTGACCCTGGTGAGTCGCGCTTCTACCTCTCGATGACTGACGACCTCATGCGTCTGTTCAACACGAGTGCCGCGCGCACGCTCATGGCTTCGGACAACATCCCCGATGACATGGCGATCGAATCGAAGATCGTGTCGAACTCGATCAAGCAGGCGCAGGGCCAC
The DNA here is from genome assembly GCF_003865375.1 of Gulosibacter macacae. Classification (GTDB taxonomy): domain Bacteria; phylum Actinomycetota; class Actinomycetes; order Actinomycetales; family Microbacteriaceae; genus Gulosibacter; species Gulosibacter macacae. Next base: position 202,384 of record NZ_RQVS01000002.1, read on the forward strand.
GTCGAATCGCGCAACGCGGAGATTCGTAAGAACGTCTTCAAGTACGACGTTGTGCTCAACGAGCAGCGCGAGTCGATCTACTCCGACCGCCGCGCGATTCTCGAGGGCGATGACCTGGCTGAAAAGGTGCGGGCGTTCATCTCGGGGGCGATCGATGACATCGTCGCGACGCACACGACCGCTGGCGCCCCCGATGACTGGGATCTCGACCAGCTTGAGACCGAGCTCAAGCAGCTCTACCCCATGTCGATCACGGTCGACGAGATCATCGAGGATGCGGGCGGGCTCGGCGCGATCACGCGCGAGCAGATCGAGGCCGAACTGCACGCTGACGCCGACCTCGCCTACGAGAAGCGGGAAGAGGTGCTTGGCGAAGAAGCCACGCGCGAACTTGAGCGCCGTGTTGTGCTCCAGGTAATCGACCGCAAGTGGCGCGATCACCTCTACGAGATGGACAGCCTCAAGGACGGCATCGGTCTGCGCGCTATGGCGCAGAAGGATCCGCTCGTCGAGTACCAGCGCGAGGGATTCGCGATGTACCAGCAGATGCTCGGTGGCATTCGCGAAGAGTCGGTCGGCTTCCTCATGCACCTCGATGTGAAGGTAACTGAGGTTGAGGCGCCCGATGGGTCAACCCAGCGCAAGATTTCGGTGCAGGCGAAGGGGCTTGACGCTCAGCCGGCGCAGCAGCTCAACTACTCGGCGGCTGACGAGCGCGGTGACGTCAAGGTCACCGATGGTCGCGGTCACGTCAACGTGGGTGCCACCCGTGCGGCAATGCGGAAGGAAATGACGCAGGGTACCGCCTCGGCACTTCGCGAAGCAGCGGCCGAGTCGGGAGATGCGGGCAGCGAAGTTGCCGGTGCTCGGCCCGCGGCCGCCGCCGCGACGAAGGCGCCGACAAAGCCGCAGCCGAAAAAGGGCAAGGCAAAGTCGGGCAACCCGGCAAAGCAGGCCGCGACGCAGGGTCGTTCGGCGGCCGATGTGGCGCGCGAACAGCGTGCCGCAACGGCTCGCAACGAGCAGCGCGGCACCTTCGGTCAGCGCACCGACGGGACTGAGCCGCGCAAGCCCAAGCACTAGCGGGCAGGGCATGGTCGAACAGACATGGGCCGGGGCGTTCAACGCTCGCGACCTGGGTGGCATCCCACTCGGCGCGGGTGCGGTACGCCCCGGCGTGCTTTTCCGGTCGGGGCAACCGGAGGCGTGGTCGCCTGACGGCTGGCGTGAGGCGAGCGCGGCCGGGGTGGCTCGGGTGCTCGATCTGCGCCACCCCTCCGAGCCTCGGCGCCCGGCAACTGGGGCGGCAGAACTCGGTGTCGGCTACGAGTTTGCCGCGGTCGACGACCCGAATGATCCGCGATTCCGTGCGCGGTTCGTGCCGTACCTCAATCATCCAAATGGCTATGCCGACTTTCTCGACCTCTTCGCTGAGCCCGTAGCCGCGGCAGTGGGTCGCCTCGTCGAGGCCGGGCCGGGCACCGTCGTCTGTTGTTCGGCGGGCCGCGATCGCACCGGACTCGTCACCGGTCTCTTCCTGCGGGCGCTCGGCACGCCCATTTTCGTGCTTCAGGATGCGGACGAACTCGCGACCAGGAAGGTAAATCTGCGGCACCTCGTGCGTGAGACACCGCATCCCTATGAGTGCTATGAAGCCGAGCCCGAAATTTCGGCGACGGTCGCCTCGCGTCGGGCCGCAATTGCCGAGTTCTTTGGGCAATTGGATGCGGCGAAATTCTTGTCGGAACACGGCGTAGATGTTGCTGCCGCGCGGCCCTGGCTCGCTGGTGCTGGAGAACTCCACAAAGATCACTAGTGAAGATATTCAATGCCTGTTGAGTAGCTTTTTTGGCAGAGTCGTTACTTCGCTGGGATCATGCGGATCTGCGCCGGATGCGGCTTCCTCAACAAATTGGTGAACCTTGTTTACTTGCGCGCAACTTGCGCGCCACCTTCTCGATGACTCGACAGCGCACACTCGGCTTCGGCGCCGTTTGGTTGCCAAGTCGTTTTCTGAAGCAGAATTGAGAATTCCTTTGCGTCGCAAGCTTCCCATTGCCTTCGCCGGTGGCCTCGCCGCCGTCGCGATGCTCCTGACCGGATGCGCATCCGGCACCCCGGCCGCCACCACTGAGGGCGGTTCTGACTGGGCCACCATCACCAGCGCCGAAGAAGGCGGCGGCATGGAGGCACTCATCGCCGCAGCTCAGGCTGAGGGTGAACTCAACGTCATCGCCCTCCCCGACAACTGGGCGAACTACGGCCTCATCAAGCAGGCGTTCACCGAGAAATACGGCATCAAGATCAACGACAACCTTCCCGACGCTTCGTCGAAGGAAGAGATTGACACCGCCGAGAAGACCAAGGGCACGACCGCTGCCCCCGACGTCTTCGACCTTGGCGCCAATGTCGCCCTCTCGTCGACCGACTACTTCGCTCCCTACAAGGTGGAGCAGTGGGACAACATCCCCGACGCCAACAAGGAAGCCACCGGCCTCTGGGTGAACGACTACACCGGCGTCATGTCGGTTGGCTACAACAAGACCAAGTTCGGTGAGGTCACCTCGCTCGACCAGCTCACCGACCCGAAGTTCGCCGGCCAGGTTGCCCTCAACGGCAAGCCCGCTGAAGCTGGCGCGGCCTTCAACGGCTTCCTTATGGTGAACAATGCCGAAGGCGGCGACTTCGCCAACGGCCAACCGGGTCTCGACTACTTCAAGACCCTTTCGGAAGCCGGCACCCTCAACCTCCAGGATGTCACCGACGGCACCATCGCCTCCGGTACCCACGGCGTCGTGTTCGACTGGACCTACAACCAGATGTCGTACCAGGCCTCGCTCAAGGACAAGGGCGTTGAGTGGGAGATCTTCGTGCCCAAGGGTGGCGAAATCGCTTCGTACTACAACCAGGCCATCAACGTCGACGCGCCGCACCCGGCCGCCGCACGCCTCTGGCAGGAGTTCCTCTACTCGGCTGAGGCGCAGAACCTCTGGCTGCAGGGTGGCGCTCGCCCCGTGCTCTTCGACGCCCTGGAAGCAGACGGCACGCTGATCGAGAACTGGCAGGAATTCCTCCCAGAACTCGACGGCGAAACCAAGACGCCCAAGGCTGACGAGGCCGAGTCGATGACGGCCTTCATCAAGGAGAACTGGGACTCGACGGTCGGCTAATGACCATCACGTCCTCGAAGCGGCGCCGCGCCCTGGTGAACTACCTGGGCGCGGTGCCCTTCTTCCTCTATACCGGTATCTTCCTCCTCCTGCCGACGGTGCTCGTCATCCTCGGCTCAGTGCGGTCATCTCGCGACGGCTCGTTCACGCTGAACGGCCTCGCGCTCCTGTTTTCATCGCGCACGCTCGGCATCTTCTGGAATTCGTTCTGGATTAGCGCCGTCACCGCCATTGCCGGTGCCATCATCGGTGCCCTGCTCGCCTGGGCAATTTCCAACGCCCCGGCACACAGCGCGAGCCGTCGCGTGTTCGTCGCCTTCAACTCGGTGATCGCGCAATTCGGTGGCGTCATGCTCGCGTTCGCGTTCATCGCGACGCTCGGCATCAATGGTGCGCTGACGCTGCTCCTCGGTGCCATTGGTGCGCCGACGCCGTCACCGGGGTTCCTCTCATCGCTCTGGGGGATCGCTGCGGTCTACCTTTACTTTCAGGTGCCGCTCATGGTCATCGTCTTCCTGCCGGCCATTGACGGTCTCGCCCCGCAGTGGCGTGAAGCCAACGAGAACCTCGGCGGCAACTCGAAGACCTATTGGCTTCGCATCGCCGCGCCGATTCTCGCGCCGAGTTTCCTCGGTTCGCTGCTCCTGCTGTTCGCGAACTCGTTCAGCGCTTTTGCCACCGCGGCCGCGCTCATTTCGCAGCAAACGATCATCGTGCCCATGGAGATTCAGTCGGCGTTCCGCAATGAACTCGACCTCACGCTCGACTCGTATGCGCAATCGCTCGCGCTCGGCATGATCGTCGTGATCGCCGTGGTGATGACCCTCTACGCCCTCATCCAGCGGCGCGCCGGAAGGTGGTTGGCCAGCTCATGACGAATCTCCAACAGGGCGCAGCGTTGCAGCACAACGCGCGCGTCGCGAAGCGCCGCAGCGTGATCTCGCGCACGATTCTCGTGCTCGCGTGGGTGGGCCTGCTCATCCCGCTCGCCTCGCTCTTTGTCTTCTCGATTCGCTTCCCGCTCACCGGGGTCGTCGATTGGGGCGGCTGGGTTGGCCTCTTCGAATTCGAAGGATCAACGACCGCCAGCCTCCTCTGGCAGGGCATCGGCACGAGCCTCGCGATGGCGATCATCACGGTCGCGATCATGCTCGCGCTACTCATCCCGACGATGGTCTGGGTGCGACTCAAACTGCCGAAGCTCGACCGCATCATTGAGTTCATCTGTCTCTTGCCGCTCACCATCCCGGCGATTGCGCTCGTGGTCGGTCTTGCACCGATCTACGCGTTCATCTCGACACGCGTCCTCGACGCGAACTCCATCTGGTTGTCGTTCGCCTACGTCGTGCTCGTGCTGCCGTTCTCGTACCGCGCGCTCGACGCGGGCCTCCGGGCGATCAACGTCAAGACGCTCACCGAGGCAGCCCGCTCGTACGGCGCATCCTGGTTCACCGTGATCACGCGCGTGATCGTGCCGAATGTGCGCCCGGCGATCGTGTCGGCGACGTTCGTGTCGATCGCCGTCGTGCTTGGTGAATACACGATCGCGTCGATCCTCGCCCGCACCAACCTGCAGACGGTGCTCTTCCAAATCAACCTCTCTGATGCGCAGGTCTCGGCGGCGGTTTCGCTGCTCGTACTCGTGCTCACCATCGGATTACTCGTGCTTCTCGACGTCCTCACGTCGCGCCAGCCCGGCCGAAAGGACTCCCGCAAATGACCGACACCACGACTTCTGCGCCGCTGACGGCTACGGCCACGGCCGCTGCCGTTGAGCTGCGCAATCTCGCCCGTCACTACGGCGAAGTGCGCGCGCTCGACAACTTTTCGCTGCAAATCGAACCCGGCGAGATGGTCGCGTTGCTCGGTCCATCAGGATGCGGCAAGACCACGGCCCTGCGCTCGCTCGCCGGTCTCGACGACATCGATTCGGGGAGCATCCTCGTCGATGGCCGCGATGTCACCGGCTCGCCCGCGAACCAGCGCGATATGGCCATGGTCTTCCAGGCGTACTCGCTCTTTCCACACATGACGGTGGCAGAGAACATCGCGTTCGCGCTCGAACTGCGCAAGGTGCCGAAGGCCGAACGTGCCGAGCGCGTTGAGCGCTATCTCGAGCTTGTCGGACTCGATGCCCACGGTGGCCGCTATGCCCACCAGCTCTCGGGTGGCCAGCAGCAGCGCGTGGCGTTGGCTCGCGCGCTGGCGGTGCATCCCAAGGTGCTCTTGCTCGACGAGCCGCTCTCGGCGCTCGATGCGAAGGTGCGCGTGCAGCTGCGTGAAGAGATCCGTCGGTTGCAACAGGAAATTGGCATCACGGCGCTGTTCGTCACGCACGACCAGGAAGAGGCGCTCGCGATCGCTGACCGCGTGGGTGTGATGAGCGCTGGCCGCATCGAGCAACTCGGCGTGCCGCAGGAGATCTACAACCGGCCAATCAACGAGTTCGTGGCGAACTTCATTGGCGTGACGAACCGGCTGCCAGCCACGGCTTCGGCCGAGCGCGCGGATGTGCTCGGTCTGCCGGTGCCGCTGCTGCCCGGCAGCGCGCAAGGCGATGCGACCGTGCTCGTGCGACCTGAGCGGGTGCGCATTGAGCCCGAGAACGAGCAGACGCCGGCGCAGCGCCGGGCGACCGTGATGAGCGTGAGCTTCCTCGGTGCGCACACGCAGATCACCGCTGAACTCGGCGACGGGATGCGCGTGCTCGCGCGCGTCGGCGCGAACCAGGCCGCGCGCTTCTCGCCGGGCGATCTCGTCGAGGTCGTGCTCGACGACTACCCGGCGCTCGCGATCTGACGGCTGTGGGGCGGCGGGGCTGGGCTGATTCGTTCGGCCTGGCCCCGCTGGTCTTGGCGAGTGATTCCGGAGCGTTCACGCCAAACCTGAGCCGCGTTGCGAGCGTTTACGCCAAACCTGGCCCGTTCGCCGGTCAGGTATGGCGCGAAGGGTCAGGTTTGTGGCTGTTCGAGTTGGGCCGGAGCGCGCAGGCCCTAGAGTACGTGCACCCTCGCGGCGCGCCAGCGTCCGCGGAAAGCTTCCAGGCGAATTGCCACTGCCCGCACGCGCGGGCCGAGATCGACAATGACCGTCGCCTCGACGACTCCGGGGCGGATGCGTTGCGAGACACAAGCGCGCGTGCGCACGTTCGGGCGTCGCACCGGCACACCCCGCACTGCGCGGGCGCGAGTCGCGTGCTGCGAGCGTTGCACGAGGGCGGTGAACACCTCGGGCGCCACCCACCGGGCGATCTGCTCGACCTCGCGGAACCCGCCGAGCGCTTCGACGACGCTGCGCGCGAGGTTGTGCAGGAGCGGATCCGGATCGGGGAGTGCGGCGTGCTCCGGCGCATCCAACCCATCGTGTTCGTCGTCGCTGCGGCGCGGCGGCGGCGGGATGACCGGCACCGACATCGGTGCTGGGGTGCGCTGCAGGCGAGCGAGGTTGGCGGCATCGGGTTGAGTTGCGGCGCTTGAAGTCATCAGGTTTTCCGATCGGACATTACTCACACGGATCGTTTGAGCCAGATTGTGCCCATACGAAGCCAACCTCTGGGTGAACTTTCCGAAACTGTGGATAACTCCCGGGCGACGCTTCGAAACCCGGCAGACTCAAGCCGTGCGTTGGGACGACCTCTTTGACGATCTCGCGAGCCAGTTCGATGCTGGGCTCGAAGAGGAGCGACGCCGCGCACTCATCGACGAAGAGCGTTTGCGGGTCTCGCGGTTGACAACCCGTGATCGCCTCAGTGCGCTCGCTTCGACGTTGCAACCGGATGAACACATCGGGCTGCAATTGCACTCTGGGGATCGCGTCGACATCGTGCCAGTTGAAATCGGTGCCGATTGGTTGGGCGCCGATTTGGTGGGTCCCGCGCATCGCTACGGTGCCTGCCTCATTGCCCTCGGTGGCATTGGGGCGCTGCTACTCACGCCTGAGCAGGTCGCCCGTTCGATGCAACCGATGTCCGAGCGGGCCGGAGGGCTTTCGGCGAGGCTCGGTTTTGGCATTGCCCTGCGCGATCTTGCTCGTCGCCGCTTGGCCTGCGAGTTCTCCACGCGACTCGGAGTGGTCTATGGCACCGTCGATCGCGTAGGCCGCGATCATCTTGACATCGCTGTGCACGATCCGGAGGTGCCGCGTCGCGCGAGCGCAGTCATCACCACGCGCATCCTGCCGCTCGACGACCTATTGGTCGTGCGCATCCGCACCACCGACTAGGGAGCACCTCTTCATGGCTGGTCGAGTAGCGCGTAGCGCGTATCGAGACCCCGCCTCCCTGACTAATCGCGCGCTGTGATCTCCGGCAGATCAATGAACTCCTGCTGCGCAAACAGCGCCTCGCGGCGACGCAGCTCGTACTGATCTTCAATGAACGCCTCGAGCACATCCTGCTCGACGCGCCACTGCCCAGCCTCGCCAATGCGAATCGCCGCGAGCTGGTTTGATTCGACCAACTCGCGGGCGACATTGAGGTCGACCGCGAGCACATCCGCCACATCGGCGAGCGTGAGAAATCGCGGCAGGCGACCTGGACTACGAGACGACACCCGTTCATTATGCGCGTCCGAACGGCGCTCATGTCGAACTGTGGATAACTTCCGGGGCTGTCTGCCAATTCCATGCACCATGTACCGCGTCCCCCAACCCCGCGCCTGCAGGAGAGACATGTCCGCCACCGCCTCGCGTCGCCGTCTGCCGCACCTCGATGCGCGTCTTGTCATCGGCATCCTCCTCGTTGTCGCCTCGGTTGTTGGCGTGATCGCCGTCGTTGCCGGCGCGAATCGCACCGTCGCGATCTACGCAGCCAGCGGCCCGATCGCCGCTGGCGAACCACTCACCACCGAACGGCTTTCGCTGGTGCAGGTGCACGAGCAGGACTCGGTGGCGCTCTATCTCTCGCCCCAAGCGCTCCCTGACGGCGAGGTGATCGCCACGCGTCCCATCGGCGCGGGCGAACTCATCCCGGTCAGCGCGCTCGGTGCTGCCGACGCGTCAATGTCGACGGTCGTGGTGCCGATTTCCGGCACGCTGCCGGTCGAGGTCACCACGGGCGCGACGGTCGCCCTGTGGTCGTCGGTGCCAGGCGAACAGCCGGGCAGCTACACCGAACCGCGAGTGCTCGTCGCTGAGGCGCAAGTCATTCGCGTCGTTGAACAAGACCGCATGATCGCCACCGGCGAGGTCGAACTCGAATTGCGCCTGCCAGCACACTTGGTGGCGACCGTCCTCGGCGATGTCACCAATGGCGCACGCTTGCACGTCATTCCGGTGCACAGTGCCCCGGCCGCTCCCGTGGCAGGCCCGTAGCCGTGGCCCGCATTCTGCTCGCGGTCGACTTCGAAATCGAGGCGCGCCTGCTCGAGGGCATCATTCGTCGCGGCCACGATATCGTCGATCGCGTCACTGGCGCGGATGCGGTGGTCGAGGCTGCGGGGCGACTGCGCCCTGACCTCGCCCTCCTCCAGGCAGGTCCAGAAACACTCACCGCGCGTAGCCTCGCCGCCTGCGACGGAGCTGGCACGCGCACGATTGCGCTCATTGCTGGTGACCTGGAACGCCGCAACGCTGCCTCGCTCGGTGTCGTTGATCGCATTGAGGCGCACGACGATTGGGATGCGGTCGAGGCGCTCATCGCGCCGGCGCCCTACTCTGCACCGGCCGCAACTGCGAAGCCAGCAATAACGCCTGTCCCGGAAGCCGTGCTTGATGAGTCGGTGGGTTGGCGACCGGATGCTCCGAGCATTCCCGTCGCGCCAGCCGCTCCCGAACAACTGAGTTCGCGACGTGATCGGCGAGACCGTGAGCGTCGCCGCCGCAGCGACCGGCGCGAGCAGGAGCAGGCTGCAAGGAGTGAACAGGCCGGACTGATTGCCGAGAGTCAACAGCTCGGGGCGGGCATCCCGCCAGCGGCTCCTCGCACACCGCGCCGAGCGGCGCCCGCATCGCAATCGCCAGCGGCGCATCCTTGGCAATCGACCGTCATCGCCGTGTGGGGGCCGTATGGTGCGCCGGGACGAACCACCATCGCCGCCGGCCTCGCCGGTGCGTATGCCGCCGCGGGCCACCGAGTGTTGCTCATCGACGCCGATACCTACGGTGGAGCGATCGCGCCGCTCCTCGGTATTGCTGACGAGGCGCCGGGATTCGCTGCCGCCTGCCGTCTCGCCGGTGCCGAAAGCCTCAATGTCGCGGAGCTCGATCGCGTTGCCTCAACCGCGGGCAAGCAGGTGCCCTTTCGCGTGCTCTCGGGCATTTCGAATCCCGCCCGCTGGCCAGAACTTGGTCGCGATCGGGTGCGTGGCACGCTCGCAACCTGTCGCGCCTTCGCCGATGTCGTCATCGTCGATGTCGGGTTCAATCTCGAAACCGATGAGGAACTCCTCAGCGATGTGGTTGCCCCTCGGCGCAATGCAGCGACGCTCGCGGTGCTCGAAAACTGCGATGCGGTCGTCGCGGTGGCCGAGGCAACTCCGGTGGGAATTCCGCGATTCCTGCGCGCCCGCATGCAACTCATCGATCGCATCGGCACTGAAACTCCGGTCGCGACGGTCGCGAACCGGGTGCGGAGCGCCGCCACGGGCGTAGATGCGGCGGGCCAGGTGCGGCAGGCACTGCGACGCTTCGGCGGCATTGAGGATGCGGTGCTGCTGCCCGATGACCCAAAGGCTTGCGACCGCGCGCTTAGCCTTGGCGTACCGGTCGTTGAGGCGGCACCGCGCTCGACACTCACCCGACACCTGCGACAGCTGGCAATGGGGCTGGTTACCGTCCCCTAGGCTGACAACCGTGTCGAGCGTTTTCAACCTTCTGCAACGTCACGGCGGCCTTGACGAGGACGACCGCGAGTGGCTGGGCCTGCTCACGGCCGATTGGCAACTCCTTGCCGACCTCGCAACCGCCGATCTCGTGCTCTGGGTGCGCGATCCTGAGGAAGGTTTCGTAGCCGTCGGGCAGGTGCGTCCTTCCGGCGCGCCGACACTCTTCTACCGTGACCTGATCGGTCAGCCGGTTCGGGAACAGTGGGAGGCGCAGGTGCTGCGCGCCTGCGAGCAGGGACGCACCGTGCGTTCGACCGAACCGGACTGGTTCGACGAGATCCCCGCGCAGCTCACGGTCACGCCGATCTATTCGACCCGACGCGTCAATGGCGGACGCGAGCGCTCGGCGAATCCCATCGCCATCCTGACTCGGCACACGAACCTTGCCGGCGCGCGGCAGCTCACGCGCCAGGAAGTGACCTTCCGCGAGTGTTCCGAAGACCTCTTCGACATGATCGAAGCGGGCGAGTTTCCCGACCCGGATGCGCCGGAATTCTCGCGACGCGGCGCCCCGCGCGCGCACGACGGTCTTATCCGCCTGAACCAAGAGGGCATCGTCACCTTTGCGAGTGCGAACGCGCTCTCGGCGATGAACAAGCTCGGCTTCGGTGGCGAACTCGAGGGTGAAGCACTCGTCGATGTTGCCGCCATGCTCGTCGACGACAAACGGCACGTCACCGTCGATGAGGCGCTACCGCTCGTCGTTACCGGCCGTGCGCCCTGGATGACGGATGTGGATGCTCGCGGCGTCACGGTCACGCTTCGCGCCATTCCGTTGCGCCGGGGGAGTGAGCGGCTCGGTGCGATCGTGCTCTGCCGCGACACCACGGATGTTCGTCACCAGCAGCAAGAGCTCATTACTAAGGATGCGACGATCCGCGAGATTCACCACCGGGTGAAGAACAATCTGCAGACCGTTGCCGCGCTTCTGCGCATCCAGGCGCGCCGTGCCCGCAGTGACGAGGCCCGCGAGGCGCTCCTGCAGGCGATGCGACGGGTGTCGTCGATTGCGGTCGTGCACGACACTCTGAGCGGCGGCTTCTCGCAATCGGTTGAGTTTGACGAGGTCTTCTTGCGTGTCATGAAGCTCGCGACCGAGGTCGCGAGCGGCGAGGGTGGACAACGCATCCGCCCCGAACTGCAGGGCACCTTCGGCGCTGTGCCGAGCGAGTATGCGACCCCGCTCGCGCTCGCGCTCACCGAGCTCGTCACGAACGCAGTCGAGCACGGCTTCGACGCTGGCGCCACGGGTGGCCGAGTGATTGTGCGGGTTGATCGCGACGATGAGTTCCTTGATATCTCGGTCATCGATAACGGCCGCGGCATGGTCGCAGGCTCGCTCGGTAACGGCCTCGGCACGCAGATTGTGCGCACCCTCGTTGAGGGTGAACTCGGTGGCACGATCGATTGGAACTCCACCTCCGATGGCACGAGCGTCGATATCCGCGTGCCCAAGCGCTGGGGTGTCACGACGACGTCGTAGCGGCACCACCAACCTCCCACTAATCCGCGCGTCCCCGCCAAATCCGCGCGTTGCAGCGCGCGGATTTGGCGGAAGCACGCGGATTAGCGACGCAGCTCCGCGCGGAAAAGCGCTTCGCCCTCGCATCAAGTGATGCGAGGGCGAAGCGTGGGGCCGAGGGGCTAGGAAGCACGGCGGGCGCGTGCGGCGCGGCGCTTGAGCGCGCGACGCTCATCTTCCGAAAGGCCACCCCAGACACCCGAGTCCTGGCTCGTGTCGAGCGCATACTGCAGGCACTGCTCAGTCACGCGGCAACGAGCGCATACCGACTTCGCGGCATCAATCTGCTCGAGGGCCGGGCCAGTGTTTCCGACCGGGAAGAAGAGCTCCGGATCGGCGTCGAGGCAGGCAGCAGAATCACGCCAGTCCATCTAAAGGTGCTCCTTTTCTCTGCGCGCACGGATGCGCGCCAATATGCTCCGGTCAAGGAGCGTTCCCGAGGCAACATCACTACCGGGATGCGGAACCGCGCCCACACAGCGGACGTTGCCCTGATCTGAAGTAATATCTTGCCACGCACTTGCAGGCTGATCAAGGAATTTCTTTTGACTGAGACAAAGGCAGACGAGCCTATCCCGGCCCTTACGACGCCGGTTCGCCTGCTCATTGGCATCATTCTCATCGAAGCAGTTGCGATGTTTGGGGTGGCCGCGTTGCTCGTCTACGAGATCTTCACGCAGCCCTCGCTCTCGGTCGCCTCGTCCATTGCGCTCATTGTGCTCGCGCTCATCGCGACGGCCGCGCTCGCGGCGATTGCCCTCGGTATCTACCGGGCGCAGCCGTGGACGCGCGGTGCCTCGATTGTGTGGCAGGTGCTACAGGCTGCGGCCGCCGTCGTCGTATTGCAGGGTGATATGGCCGACGGCATCGGTTGGATTCTCGCGGGGCTTTCGCTCGCGGGACTCCTCCTCGTGTTCCACCCGGCAGTGACCGCTCGCTTGCGCCATCGCGAGGAGCGACCCCGCGACGACCGCTAAATACCGTCGGTGCGAAGTGCGTGCACCGCGAACGTGTGGAAGAACCACGTCACGAGCATGATCCCGAAGGGGAGCGGGAGCAGGATGACTGCCGTGCCAAACACGATCGTGAGCAGGTAGCACAGCGCCATCGCGATGAGCATGATGCCGATGATCCAGGTGCGCACGCTGCGGCTCGCGAATCGCAGCACGGCCCGCCGCACGCTCGCATCCGCGAGATGCCGCAATTGGATGCTCGCCACGAGCAAGAGTGCGACAAGACCCACCGCCCCGCCGCCGCGGATCACGGTGTCGGTAAGCGCATCGTCGATCCACTCGCCACGCTGCGTGCGCATGCCGAGCACCCCGAAGGTGAGTAGCGGCACGAGAAACGAAATGATGAGCGCCGAGAACACGAGTCGCAACTCAATGAGGAAGAGCGCGATCTTTGAGAGGTTGACCGGCGCGACATCGGTTGGCGTCACCCGCAGCACACCGAGCGCCGTAGCAATGGCCTTGGCCCGCTGGCCGAGCGCGAGCTGCATCCGTACGAGTGACGATTGCAACTCGATGTCGGTGGGTGCCAGCGCCATCGCCTGGCCGACGGTCTCGCGCGCCTCGCGCCGGTAGCCGGCGCTGAGTTCGAGTTTCGCGAGTGTCATCAGTGCTTGAGCGCGATCGTACTCATTGGTCACCGCGAGGTTGACCGAATGTTGCGCCTCGGCGAGTGCGGCCGCCGGCAGATTCGCAGTATAGAGCGCGATTGCGAACATCTGTCGACCGCGCCAATCATTTGGGTCGCTGCGCACTGCGGTGGTGGCAGCCGCGAGAAACTCTTCCTTTCGCTCCGGGATGCGCTGCAGCACGTTCGCGAGAAGCAGCCAGCCGGATGCGGCGAGTTCGTTTGACGTCAATGCCAGACGGGCATGCTGCTCGGCTTCGGTGAGATTGTCGAGTTCAGATTCAGCGGCGCCGAGCAGGAGGTGCGTTGCTGGGTTCGTTGGGTCGGTCGCGAGTTCGGCGCGGAGAAGCTCGCGGGCGCGGTCGGGCATCCCTGCCGAAAGGTAGCCCTGCGCCTGCTGCAGTGCGTTCGCCGTCATGATCAGATGCGGTGCTGCTTGAGGTAGCTGCGTAATTGCGCGAAGGTGCCGTCGTCGATGCCGTATTCGAGCACCGGCTTGATTTCGGCAAACCAGCCGCGGCTTGAGGGTGTTACCGAACCCGTGGCGCGCACGAGGTCGGCGGTTTCGATCATGCGCGGCACGCCGTCGCGCATCGACTCCATGAACGCGTGCTGCACCGCCGTGTCGACGAGGTAGCTGAGGTCGGCGCCCGAGAACTCATCGGTGCGGCGCACGATTTCGTTGAGGTCGACGTTGGCGGCGGGCTTGTCTTTGAGTCTGCTGTGCACGATTGCGGCCCGCGCGACCTCGTCGGGCGGCAGGATGAGCACGGTGCGGTCGAGGCGGCCCGGGCGCCGCAGTGCCGGGTCGATATCCCAGGGGCGGTTCGTGGCCGCGAGCAGGTAGATGCCGTCGTTTGAGGCTTCGACGCCGTCGAGTTCGACGAGCAATTGGCTCGTGAGCATGCGCAATTGTTGCGAGTTTGAGCCACCCGAGGTGCGGCGGCCGCCCACGGCATCGAACTCGTCGAAGAAGATGACGCAGGGGCGCGCTGCCCGTGCTGCCTCGAAGACATCGTGGATCGCCTTTTCGGTCTGACCCCAGAATTGGCCCATGATGTCGGCCACGGTGACGTGAATGAAGTTTGCGCCGAGCTCACCCGCGATGGCGCGCGCAATGAAGGTCTTGCCGCATCCTGGCGGGCCGTACATGAGGAGGCTCCCGCGCGGTGCCTGACCATACATGCGCGCGAGTTCGGGGTTGCGCATCGGCGCCAAGAAGGTGGTCTCGAGGTGTCGCTTCACCTCGAACATTCCGGCGACATCATCGAGCCGCACTGCTGGCCGGTCGACGTCGAAGAATTGGCGTTCTTCTTCGTCACCGACACCCATGCGGATGCGGGGGTCGTGCGTCTGCGCCGGCGGCGGTTCACCGGCAGGCGGCCAGACAAGTGAGTCATCGCTGAGGCGCGTTTCGGGAGACTTGACTGGCGGAAGTGGAGGAAGCGACGGCATCGACGGGAAATCGGTTGCTGCGGGTGCCGCCTCTGGCGAGGCCGATGCGGCCGATGGTGGAGTGGCATCGCCGAGCCCGCCCGTATTCGCGCGTCGGCGCAGGCGAGCCGCGGCGGCACGTGCGCGCAATACCGCTACGGTCTGCGGATTTGCGCCGTACTGATCGAGCGCCGCAATCTCAGGGTCTGCCGAGTCGACATCGTGCTCGAGCAAGAGTTCAACGAGGTCGATACGTAAGCCCAGGTTGGTCGGATCGGCCGCCACTGCGCTACGAATAATCGCCACGAACTCGTTCGTCGCGCCCCGCTCATCAGTCATGCCGCGAGACTAACAACCGCCTCCGACATTACGACCGTGGGCGGACTCGGCTTAGGCCGCGAGCTTCTTCAAGATGCGGTCAACGTGCCCGGTGGCGCGCACGTTGTAAAGCGGCTCGATGATGCGACCCTTTTCATCAATGAGGAACGTCGACCGAATTGCGCCCACATAGGTGCGGCCGTAGTTCTGCTTCTCGCCGAAGGCGGCGTACTGCTGCTGCACCTTGTGGTCGGGGTCACTGAGCAACTCGTAGGGGAGGTCGTACTCCTCCTTGAAGCGCGCGAGCTTCTCGACCGGGTCGGCCGATACCGCGAGCACCGTGTAGCCAGCCGCAGTTAGTCGCGCCTCGCTGTCGCGGAAGTCGCAGGCTTCCTTCGTGCATCCGGGAGTAAACGCCTGCGGGTACGTGAACAGCACCACCTTGCGGCCGCGGAAGTCGGTAAGCGAAACCTTGTCGCCATCCTGGTTCTGCAGCGTGAACTTGGGGGCGAGGTCGCCGGCAACGAGACGTTCTGTAGTCATTTCGTACTCCTAGATTCGGATGCGTTCCACTCGAGTTTGCAGGACATCGCGCTTTGGTGCTAATCTTGCTCAGTCGTCGTCACGACGGCATGCGCCTCTAGCTCAATCGGCAGAGCAACTGACTCTTAATCAGTGGGTTCCGGGTTCAAGTCCCGGGGGGCGCACCAGTTATTTTCCTACCGCAGTCGGGCCAGGGGGCCGCGAAGCAGTGCTTCACGGGGTTCAAGTCCCGGGGGGCGCACTTTTCGTTTTCCGCAACCGCTTTTCCGGATGCACCAATTCCTCTGCTGGAATCCGACAGAATAGTCAGAACGGCAGGAAGGCGGAATCAGTGGTGACTTCGAGCGAGCTTGCGACGCGTAGCGGCGGCGTCTGGCAGAACCAAGCGGCGACGGTGCGAGCAACGCCCAATCGCATTGAGCATCCGACCACCGTTGCCGAGCTTGTCGCAGCGGTGCGCAACGCATCCCTGAGCGGTGCCAACATTCGCCCGGTCGGTGCGGGACTCTCGATGACCGGCCTTGCCGCTGGCAACGACGTGCTCATCGACCTCGCGAAGTTGCGTGGTCTCGTCAGCATCGACCGGCGGGCCGGCACCGCCACCTTCCTCGGCGGTACGAGCGTCGATGAAGCGGCGACCATTCTCGAAGCCGAACGGCTCTCGATCATTGGCGCTCCTGCCATTGGTAGCGCGACCCTCGCGGGCGCCATGTCAACAGGCGCCCACGGCTACGCTCCGCGCGAAGCCAGCTTCTCGGCAAACGTCGCAGGCATCTCGCTCGTCACCCCCGACGGCCGGCTGCTCAAGATCGACGACCGCCACAACACCCAGCTCTGGCCCGCCGCCCGACTCAGCCTCGGGGCTCTCGGCGTCATCGCCGAGGTGACCGTGCGTATCCGCGACTACGTCGAACTGCGCACGAACCGCAAGCGCCGCGACATCGAACGTCTCGTGCGCGACCTCGGCGAGGCCCGCGCGAAGCTCGACTTCTACCGCGTCGACTGGCGACCCCACACTGACACCGCAATGCTCACCGTCGGCTGGCTCGAGGCGACTGCTCCCGCGGCACTCCCCGCCGCATCCTCGTCGCGCCGCGAACGGGGACGGCGACGCGACCGCATCCGTGCCCGCGTCGCCCGCGCACTTCCCTTCCTCGCACCGGCGATCGACGCTGTCGCCAACCGCCTCGAGCCGCTCGGCGACGAAGGTGTGCGCGCCGCTCGCGATGTGCACGATGGCGGCGAACCGTTGCCCTTCGTCGAGTACCAGTTCCCGATTGCGAAGGCCGGCAATGTCGTGACGGCGCTGCGCGAATTCGTGCACGGCAACCGTGCCATGGCGGCCGCCGATGTGCGCCTCACGCTCGTTGCCGCCGATGAAGTGTGGCTCTCGCCTGCGTATGGCCGCGATGTCATTGCCGTGATGGTGCGCGTGCCGACCGCGGATGCGGCTGCGCTCGTTGATCTCGAAGACCTGTTCATCTGGCTTGGCGGCCTGCCTTCTTGGGGCGGTTTCCATACGCTGACCGGGGCGGAAGCCGCCTATGTCATGCCACGCTTCAGCGACTTTTCGAGCATCCGTCACGACCTCGACCCCTATGAGCGGATGCAGAACGAAACGCTCCACAGGTTGCTCGGATAGCGTCTCTGCGGAGAGCTGGCACAAAGATTCGGTAACAATTTCACCGCATCGCATAGAATCATCGACGGCCTACTCACCGACGGAAGATTGAGCGCATGGCGACCAAAGACCGAGACCAGATCCGCAAGCTGCGGGAAGAAGCGAACGCACTGCGCAAGCAGGAAGAGGCGAAGAAGCGCCGCGCTCGCATGCTCACGCAGATCGGCGTGATCGCCGCAGCGGTTCTCGTGATCGCCGCTGTGGTCGTGGTGGCCGTCATGGCACCGACCTGGTTCGGTAACCGAAATGTCCCGGCCTCGCAGGGCACCGTCGCAGTCGCAACCTCGACCGGTGGCACCGCGGAGGTGCCGATCGCGGTGAGCGAAGAGGGCGTCCTCATTGGTGACCCGAATGCGGCCGTGAAGATTGACTACTACCTCGACTTCTCGTGCAGCTACTGCAAGGACTACCACGACGCCATGGGTCACGAGTACGAGACCCTTGTCGGCGACGGCGAAGCCGCCGTCAACTTCCACTTCATCCGCTACGTGAATGACTTCGGCACCCGCGCTGGCGCCTCGCTCATCGCAGCCATCCAGCACCAGCCCGAGCTCTTCTTCACGATCATGGATGGCATCTACGCCACCCCCGCTCAGGACCAGGTGAACTGGAACTTCAACAACTACACGACGCTCCTGTCGAGCCTTGGCGTGACCAACTCCGACGCGATCTCGTCGATCACCAACGGTGACTACGCCTGGTACATCAGCGACTCGACGCAGAAGGCACGCTCGGCCGGCGTCCCCGGCACGCCCTCGCTCTACTTCAACGGTGAGCGCAACGACAGCCTGCCGACCGACGGTGCAAGCCTGCGCACGCTCGTCGCTGAACTCTCGGGCGCACCGGCCGAAACCCCCGCTGAGACCCCGGCCGCCGAAACCCCGGCCGCTGAGACTCCCGCCGAAACTCCGGCTGCGAACTAGTGACGCGCGAGGATGCGCCCGCCGAGGCAGCGGAGCTGGATTACGACGAACTCGATGAGTTCGATGATGCCGACGAGTTTGGCGAAGAAGTAGGCGAGCACACGCCGCTGTTGCTTCGCCACTCGCCGGTCGGCTGGATTCTCATCATCTGTGGTGCGATCGGCCTGCTCGCGAGCTTCATGCTCACGATCGAGTACCTGCACAAGCTGCAGTCACCGACCGAGCAACTCATCTGCGACATCAACCCGTTCATCACCTGTGGACCGGCGATGATGTCGGATGCCGGCAGCATCCTCGGCTTCCCGAACATCATTCTCGGCCTCGTGTGTTTCACGATCACCATCACCACCGGTGTCGTGATTCTCACTGGCGTGAAGCTCCCGCGCTGGTACTGGATCTGCTTCCAACTGGGGCTCGTGGGCGCTGCGGCGCTCATCACCTACCTGCAGTGGTTCAGCGCCTTTGAACTCGGCAAACTCTGCCTGTGGTGCATGATCATCTGGACCGCGACGATTCCGCTCGTTGCGCTCACCACGATCGCGAACCTCGGCCACGGCCGCCTCGGCGCGGGGGCTGTAGGTCTCGGCCGCAAGCTCGCCTCGTGGGGATGGGTTGTCGTCGTGCTTTGGTATCTCGCCGTCATTGGCTTGATCGCCATGGGCATGTGGGAAGCCTTCATGCTCGCGTTCGCGTACTAGCGCGGGCGGGGGTCGCGATACGCGGCTACGCCGCTACTCGACCAGCCACAATGTCCTGGCTTCTCGATCAGCCACGATGTTCTGGTTGGTCGAGTAGGCCGCAGGCCATATCGACGCCCCGCTGCCGAGCAGCTAGCTCGCGCGCGGAAGCTCTTCGTCTTCCTGCGGCGCTGCCGTGATCATCTTGAGCGGTTCAATGCGCTCGAGTTCGGCGACATCAGCAATCGTGTTCTGCACACGGCGCACAAGGTCAGCAGTCATGATCTCGGCGAACATTGCGTCATCGCCGCGGCGGCGATCGGTACGCCACTCAAGGCGGTAGCGGCCGCTCGGGCCAAACAGGTCATCAAATAGCTTGAGCAGTTCCTGCTGTGCCTCGGGCGTCAGCGCCGCCTCAGGCTGCAGCAGGCGCGGCGCGGTCGGCTCCCAAACCGCCAGGTCGAGCCCGGCGAAGTTGGGGTGGGCACTCAGCGGCATGGCCGGACGCACCGAGGGCGCAGGCACGATGCCATCAAAAATGGCCTCGGCTTCTGCATCCGCTGTAGTCGGGTCGAGTGCGGCCGGCTCTGCAGCGATTGGTTCTTCAATGGCCGACGCAGGTTCGGCAACCTCGGCAAGCGGCGCGGATGCACTGGGCACAGGCTCGGGGCGTGCTTCGTCGGCTGCCTCAACCGGCGCGGTCGGTGCCTCAACCTTCGGCTGTGCCGCCGCGGGCTCGGGAGCGGCTGGCCGGGCGGGGGCGGCGGGCTGGGCTGGGGCCAAGGCTGGCGATGACGCCGAAACTTCAACGACTTCAGCTTCGAGGGCCTGTGGCAACTCGCCGTAATCGGGTTCGTCAAGCAGGAGGGAATTGTCGACGATCGTCGACTTCTTGGTGAGGTTGCGGAACCAACCGAACATCGTGAACCCCTTCCGTGGCTTCTCGGAAGCGTACGGCGGGGTCGGTGCGCATCCGCGATGCCACGCGGAAAGCGATGCGAAAACTACGCTTCGAGCTCGCGTTCTTCCTCGGCTTGATCGCGCACGGCAGCAATGGCGAGCGCAACGGTCGCGCCCCAGAGAATCCAGTTCGCGATGGTGGCCCACCTCGAGCGCGATTCTTGCGAGCGCTTGATCGTGGGGATGAAACCGAGCACGGCGGAGATGAACGCGCCGTTGAGGAGGAACTTCCGCATGGAGGTCAGCATAGTGCCGCGCAATCACGTGCACCCGAGAGGCGAGAACTATTCTTCAACAATTTGGTCGCGCTGACCACTCGGTCAGTGTACGCTTGAGGTGTCCTGACCGAACGGTCAGAGTTGTCGAGATTGCGGCGCAGGCCGCGACACCGTGCGGTTACCCCGCACTGAGGAGCCTCTGGAATGACCACGACGACGCCGCCCGCAGAACCCCGCGAGCGCATCCTGAAATACGCCCTGACTGAGTTCGCGAGCCGCGGCTACGAAGCCGCATCTCTCGCTCGCATCGCCGAACTGGCCGATGCGACGAAGCAAAACCTGCTCTATCACTTCGGGACGAAGGGGGCCCTGCTCCACGCCGTGCTCGAACCCGTGCTTGCGCAGGTTGCTGAAGTGTCCGAAGAATTGCGCGATCCCAACAGCACGATCGACCCGGCGCTCGCCGTGATCGACGTGCTCCTCGAGAACCGCACCGCCGCCGAACTCGTGCTGTTTCACCTCTCGACGCTGCCCGACAAGACGATCACCGCGTCGGTACTCGACCTTTTCGAACTCGTTGCCGCGCGACTCGCGCCCGGCGACCCGACCGCACCGCTGCGCACGATCATCGCCCTGACCGGTATGGCCTACGCGATCGCCGCCCACGAGCGTCCCGAACTCGACCGCATCGTGCCCCGATACCGGCCCGAGATGGAGTTTGCCGACAGGGAGCAACTCGCTGCCCTCCTGCGACAAATGACCGGCACCGAAATGACCGGCACCGAACTCAGCCGCATCACCCTCTCAAGCATCTGCTCGAACGACGACGAGAACTAGGAGGCAACCATGGCGCTATTGCTCTATCGCATCGGACTGTTCTCGTACCGCCACCGCTGGCAGGTGCTCGTCGCCTGGATCGTCGTGTTTGCAGGTCTTCTCGCCGCGGGCCTCGGGCTCGGCGGCACCATGAAGGAATCGTTTGCGATCCCGGGCACCGAGTCGCAGCGGGCACTCGACCGTCTCGAGCAGGTGTTCCCCGAGGTCGCTGGTGCGAGCGCGCAGGTCGTGATCGAAACCACCGACGGCAAGATCGAACCGCACAAAGAACGCATCCAGACCGCCGTCAAAGAAATCGCCGGCCAACCGCACGTCATCCAGGCCCTTGACCCGTGGAGCGAATACGCCACGAACACCCTCGCCGACGACGGCGAAGCGGTCATCGTGCAGGTGCAGTTCACCACAAATGTGACCTCAGAACTCACGGCCGATGTCGAAGCAATCCGCGAGATTGGCACGAACCTCGGCACCGACGGCCTGCGCGTCGCGTTTGGTGGCCAGCTCTATCAGAACCTCGAATACGGCCTCACCGTCACCGAACTCATCGGTGTCGCGTTCGCGGCGATCGTGCTCATCGTCGCGTTCGGCTCGGTGCTCGCGGCCGGGATGCCGCTCATCTCTGCCATCGTCGCCGTCGGCACCACTATGGGGGCAATTCTCGTCGTCGCGAAGTTCGTGACGGTGTCGAGCGCGACGCCGCTCCTCGCGGTCATGATCGGCTTGGCGGTCGGTATCGACTACGCCCTGTTCATCTTGTCTCGACATCGGCAACAACTGGCTCGCGGCGCAGAACCCGCAGAGTCGACGGCGACCGCGGTCGGCACTTCGGGCTCGGCGGTCGTGTTTGCCGGGGCGACCGTGATGGTGGCGCTCCTCGGCCTTGTCATTGTCGGCATCCCCTTCCTCTCGGTCATGGGTATCGCTGCGGCCGCCGGTGTCTTCGCCGCGCTCGCCGCATCGATCACGCTGCTCCCGGCCCTCCTCGGCTTCGCGGGCGAACGAATGCGACCAAAGGAAGGTTCGCGAGCCTGGCGCCGTGACACCGGCGCCAACGCGAAGCCGTCAATGGGTCGCCGCTGGGTGCGACTGGTGCTCAAGGCACCGATTGTGTTCATCCTGCTCGTCATCGCCGGACTCGGCGCGCTCGCGATCCCCGCCCTGCACATGCAAACTTCGCTGCCGAGCGGCAAGGGCGAGGCCGTCGGCTACACCGCCCGCGACGCCTACGACATTGTCACGAACCACTTCGGCGAGGGCGCGAACGGCCCGATGCTCGTGATGCTTGACATCACTCAGATGAGTAACGACACCCTCATGGATGACCTCGCCGCGATCCGCGACCGCGTGGCCGCCGTGCCCGGGGTCGCGCACACCGGCCAGGCGCTGCCGAACCCGACGGTCGACTCGGCGATCATCCAGGTGATTCCTACCACCGGGCCCGATGACCCAGCCACCTTCAACACTGTCGTCGGCCTTCGCGACCTCGCCGCGGGCATCCAAGACGACTACCACGCCGTGAGCTCGGTGACCGGCGCGACTGCCGTACAAATCGACATCACGAACCGACTCAACGGTGCACTCCTGCCCTTCGCGGCAGTCGTCGTCGGGTTGAGCTTCGTGCTGCTCACGATGGTGTTCCGCTCGTTGCTCGTGCCGCTCAAGGCCGCGCTCAGCTTCTTGCTCTCAGCGTTCGCCGCGTTCGGCGTCGTCGTACTCGTCTTCCAAGACGGCATCTTCGGCGAGATCTTCGGCATCGTGCCGGGGCCAATCATCGCGTTCCTGCCCGTGCTACTGCTCGCAATTGTCTTCGGCCTCGCCATGGACTACGAGGTGTTCCTCGTTTCGGGCATGCGTGAGGCGCATGTGCACGGCCACCGCGCGCGGGAGGCCATCGAAGAGGGATTCACGAATGCTGCCCGCGTCGTTACCGCGGCCGCGCTCATCATGTTCTTCGTCTTCATCGCCTTCGTGCCCGAGGGCGCCGGCGTCATCAAGGTGATCGCCTTCGGCCTCGCCGCCGGCATCTTCTTCGACGCCTTCCTCGTGCGCATGACCCTCGTGCCGGCACTCATGGCGCTCTTCGGTGAAAAGGCCTGGGCGCTGCCACGCTGGCTCGACCGGATGCTGCCCGACCTCGACATCGAGGGGGAAGGTCTGCGCGAATATCAGGCGCAGGCTGCCTGGGCGCGCGAGCATCCGGCCGCCATCGCGTTCGAGTCGCTGCGCATCGGCGATGAAGCGCATCCGATCACCGCCGCCGACGTCGACGTGCCCGCGGGCGGCGTGCTCGTGGCGCGCGGCACGGCACCGACGCGGCGCCTGCTCAGTGCGACGCTCGCGGGTCGGCTCGATCCTGTTGGCGGGCGCGCGCAGGTGCTCGGGCGCTCATTGCCCGGGGATGCGCCGGGGCTCGTCACCCGCGTCGCAAGCGTCGATCTCGGCAACCTTGACGACCGTTCGCGCGAACTCACCCTCGGGCAATTGCTTGGTCGGCACGCCGCCTATGGTGGGCTGACGATGCGCACCGAGGTGCCGGCGAGCGCAACGGCCGAGGCCATCGAGCTCCTCAACGAGGCACTCACGGAGGCTGGGCATCCCTCCCCGAACCTGCGCGCCGACACCTACCTCGACGCCCTCGACCCGGTCTCGCGAGCGGTGGCCCTGATCGGCATCACCGTCGCTGAACGACCGGAACTGCTCATCCTCGACCTCGGCGTGCTCGCGCATTCGGCCGAAGCCCCCCGACTCGGTAGCGCCGTCGTCCGCGCCGCCGAACGACTTGCCGACCCGGGCACGACGGTCGTGCTCGGCGCATCCTCACAATTCGACCTCGACGCATTCGCGCGCGGGGTCGGCGACCGCAACGTCGCCAGCCTCACTCTCACAGGAAAGGAGTCGCGCGCATGAGCACCGCAACCAGCTTCGCCGCGGCCCGCACTCGAAACCTGCTCATCGCGATTCTCTTGCCGCTGTTGCTCGTCGGCGTCTACCTCGCCTCGCTCGGTGGCGCCGCCCAGGCGTCGGCCAAGTTGCCGGCGGTGATCGTGAATAACGACCAAATGGTCGAGCAGGCCAATAATGACGGCACGACGACCCCCGTGGTCGCCGGACGCCTGCTCGTCAGTTGGCTCACGAACCCCGAGAACGCGGGCGAGTTCAACTGGACCCTCGCAAAGCCCGAACACGCCCAGCAACTGCTCGATAGCGGTGAGGCCTATGTCGCCGTGACGATTCCGAGCGACTTCTCGGCCTCGATCGTGTCGGCAGGCGGCGGGTCTCCCCGCGCCGCGAAGATCGAAGTGACCACGAGCCAATCGCGCGACTACCTCACCGGCGCCGTCTCACAGCAATTGTTTGACGGACTCGTCGCCGAATTTGGGCAGACGATCACGAACCAGATTGCTGTGGGGCTCGCTGACGGCGTGAATCAATCGGCCGAGGGTCTGCAGGCGGCCGCCGACGGGGCCTCGCAACTCGCCGATGGCGCCTCGCAACTCGGCGACGGCTTCGGTCAGTATCGCGATGGCCAGGCGCAACTCGCCGAAGGCACCTCGCAGGCCGCCGACGGTGCCTCGCAGCTTGCCGACGGTGCCTCACTCTTTGGCAATGGCGTGTCGAGTTACGTCGACGGCGTCGATCAATATCTCGATGGTGCCGGCACGCTCGCCGGTGGGGTGCGCGACTATGTCGATGGTGTGAACACGTACTCGCTCGGCGTCGATCAATTCGCCGGCGGCGTGCGCGATCTCAATGATGGGATGCAGCAGCTCGCCGATGGCGCGGGCCCCCTCGGCGACGCGGCCACGCAATTGGGTGACATGGCTGGCCAGCTTGAGGGCGCATCCGGTCAGATCAATGACGCGATTGACGCGGCCGAACAATTGCGCCCGCTGCTGGAAGGACTCGCGAGCGTTGACCCGGCCTCGCTCTACGAAATCTGCACGGCACTCGAGGCGGTCGACCCGGCGCAGGCTGAGTCGTGCCGTGGCGAGATCGACACCCTGATCGACGCAATTGACACCTCCGGCCTTGACCTCGGCACGATTACCACCGGCTTCGATAACGCGATCGAAGGATTGCGTCAGCTCTCGGGCGCGGGTGGCCAGCTCTCGCAGCTCGCCGATGGACTCGGCCAGTTCACCGATGGTGTGAAGCAGGCTGCCGATGGCAGTTCGCAATTGGCGGATGGTGCGGGTGCGCTGATCGACGGCGGCGTTGCGATCCGAGACGGTGGTTCGAAGCTCGCCGATGGCGCCAACCAACTCACCGGCGCGAACTCGCAGCTGCGTGACGGTGGATCGCAATTGGCTGATGGTGCCGCTGGAATCTCGGGTGGTGCCTATGATCTCGCCCACGGTCTCGATGCGCTCGCGGATGGGCAGCAGCAGATCGTTGATGGCGGCGCGCCGCTTGCCGACGGCATCACCCAGCTCGGTGACGGTGCGACGACAATGGCGAAGTCGCTACAGGAAGGTGCCGATCAGGCCAAGGTCGCGATTCAAGACCCGGATGCATTCGCTGCCGTGGTTTCGCAACCGGTCACCGTATCGACAGTGCCAACGCAAGACCCGGGCTTTGGAGGAGTGCTCGCCTCGATTGCGATGCCGCTTGGCGTGTGGCTGGCGGCGCTTATCACCGCGTTGCGACGACGCCTCGTGACGGCTGACCTGCTCAATTCGAGCGCGTCGAACGCGATGATTCTGCTCACTGCCGCGCGGCGTCTGCTTGCCCCGGTCGGCATCGTCGCGGTGGTGCTCGCAATCGTGCCGCACGTGTTCGTGGGCGCCCCGTGGATTGGGCTCGGGGGTTCGCTGCTCTTCGCAGCGCTGGTCACGCTCGTTGTGGTCGCGGCACATTTGCTCTTCGCGATCCTGTGGGATCGGCGGAACGCCGCCATCGCCTCGGTCACGGCGCTCGCGATTCAGCTGGTGCTCGAGCGCGGCTTTATTCCGCTCGAGATCAAGGCCCCGTGGGCAGAGTCGTTGGCAGGGTTGCTCCCGCTTTCACAGGCGGCGGCGGGGATGCAATCCCTCTACGCGGGCGGCACGATCGGCTCGATCTTCGGTCCGGGCGCGCTGCTCGCGCTGGGGGCGATCGCCCTGTTCGCCATCGCCGCGGTCGCGCTCATGCGCAAGCGGCGGGCCTCTGTGGCGAAGCTGCTCGCCGCAGCGGGGTGAGTGCGTCCCGCGATTTGCAATCTAGAGGGTCATCCCGCTCCGGGAGCGGGATGACCCTCCAGGAGGAAAATCGCGGGCCGCCCTCCACTCAAAGCGTCGAGTGCCTACAGCATCCCCAGATTCCGGCGCGCAAACTCAACTGTGCGCTGTAACACCCGCAACCGCTCGGCCTCGTTCTTCGCCGAGCGCGTGTTCACCTCGGCCACCACGTGCCCCGACCACTGAATATCGCGCAAGTACTGCAGGGTTTCGGCAACCGGCTGGCCGCCCTCGCCGGGGGCGAGATGCTGATCCCAGATCTTGTCGTTCTTGCCCGGCGCCTGGCCATCGCACAGGTGAATATGCCGCAACCGGTGCCCGGCCGCGCGCGCCATTTCAAGGCAGTTGTCGCCCGACAGTGCCGCGTGTGAGAAGTCGAGCGTGATCGAGTCGCAGTCCATCTCGACCGGATTGATGCCCGGCTTGTACATCTGCGCGCCCGAGTTGGTCACGTTCCACGGGAACATGTTCTCGACGGCGACGGTCACGCCGCTGCGCTGCTCGAGGGTGCGCACGAGCTCCAAGAATCCTTCGGCATAGCCCGATTGCCAACGAAATGGCGGATGCACGACCACAGCCGACGCTCCCACGTCACGCGCCAGCTCGACCGAGCGCTCGAGCTTCACGCCAGGATTCGTGCCCCACACGAACTGCGTGAAAAAGAGCACGGGCGCGTGGATGGCGAGCACCGGCAGGTCGTGCTTCCGCACGAGGGCGCGCATCGCAGCGGCCGAGCGGGTTGCCTGCTCGGTCGAAACCATTACTTCAATGCCATCAAAACCGGCGCGCTTCGCAATCTTGAACGAGGCGTCGAGCGATTTGGGAAATGTGCACGAAGTGCTCATGCCGACCTGGATCATCAGGGTCACCCTAGGCCCTCAGGATGAATGTCCCGTACGGTTGCGAGCCGTCTAGAGCCAGTCGTACTTGCGGAAAAGAAAGAACAAGCCCGCCCCCAGCACGACGATGATGCCGTTCGAGACCCACCACGCGGGCTCGGTGCCAAAACCCGGGAACTGCAGGTTCTGCCCGAAATAGCCGGTGATCGCGGTCGGCACGGCGATGATCGCGGCCCAGGAGGTCACCTTCTTCATGATCTCGTTCATCCGATTGCCCTGAATGGCAACGTTCGTTTCGAGCACGGTGCCGATCTGGTCGCGAATTGTCTCGGCCCACTCCGAGGAGTGCAGGGTGTGGTCGTACACATCCGAGAAATAGGGCTCGAGACCCCGCACATTTACCCGCAGATCTCGACGCAAGAGTGTGTTCACGACCTCACGCAGCGGCAGAGTGACGTGCTGCATCCTTACGACTGAGCGGCGCAACCTAAACGCCTGCTGTTGCACCGCCATCGCATCATGCTTTTCGACGAAGAGGGCACTCGAGAGCTCTTCGGTGTGATCGTCGAGTTGCTCAAGCGTTGCGACGTGGTCATCGACGACGACGTCGAGCACGCCCCAAAGCAAAAACGCGACGCCGTGCTCGATGAGGTCGTCGTTGAGTTCGAGGCGTTGCCGCAGATCGTCAATCGGGAAACCCGCTTCACGCACCGAAATGAACAGATTCGGCAGGATGAACCCGGTGAATCGCTGCAGATGCACGCACCCCGTCTCATCAATTGACGAGGATGAAATCGTCAACAGCAGGTGCGTCGAATAGCGCGCGAGCTTGGGGCGTTCGTGATCGCTCAGCGCATCCTCGACCGCGAGTTCGTGCAGATTGAGTAGCTCGGCGAGGCGGCCGAGCTCGCTCGCATCCTCAGTCGTGAGGTCGATCCAACCGAACGCCCCGTCGTCATCGCGAAGTCGCTGGATGAGATCGTGGGTATCTCCTACGGCGATCTCGCGTCCGCCCGCATAAAGATGCGCATACTGCATGGGTTCAGCGTACGCCCGAGCGGTTCGCGAACGACGAATACAGTACTCCTGGTGTCAAACCGGCCGAATCGTCTGGGTAGTATTACGGGGCAGATTGCTGAGTCAAAAGTGAGGGGACGTTGATGGTAGTGCTGCTCGCGATCTTCGGAATCGTGAGTTGTGCAATGCCCGCCCTGCGTCGCCTGCCCGGCAATGGTTTCTTCTTCATCGCCGCCGCCGTTTCGGCTGCTGCCGCCGGTTGGCTCATCGCGATCGCGCCCACGATCTTCAGCGGCGAGATCTATCTCGAGTCGTTCTCCTGGGTGCCGCAACTCGGTCTCGCACTCGACTTCCGCATTGATGCCCTGAGCTGGGTGCTCGCGATGATCGTCACGGTCATCGGCGCGCTCGTCTTGCTCTATTGCGCTCGCTATTTCTCGCCGGATGAACCATCGATTGGCCGCTTCGGCGCGGTGCTTCTTGCCTTCGCCGGCGTCATGCTCGGCCTCGTCACCGCTGACAACATCTACCTGATGTTCGTCTTCTGGGAAGCGACGAGCGTGCTGAGCTATCTGCTCATCGGCCATTACACCGGTCGTCGCCCGGCCCGAGGCGCGGCGATGCAGGCGCTTCTCGTCACCACCTTCGGCGGTCTGACAATGCTTGTGGGCCTCGTGATGCTCCACATCGAGGCAAACTCGCCGCTCCTCAGTGAGATTGTCACCGCCGGGCTCGAACCGAGTGGCTACACGATCACCGCGGCACTCCTCGTGCTCGTTGGCGCCGCAACGAAGTCGGCGCTCGTGCCGTTCCACTTCTGGCTTCCCGGCGCCATGGCCGCACCGACGCCGGTGTCGGCCTATCTGCACGCCGCTTCGATGGTGAAGGCGGGTATCTACCTGGTCTTGCGCCTCATCCCGGGGTTCGCCGATCTTCCCGGCTTCCGTGAGACGCTCATCGTGGTCGGTGTGGTGACGATGCTCGTCGGCGGTTGGCGCTCGCTGCGTCAGCACGATCTCAAGCTCATACTCGCGTTCGGTACCGTTTCGCAGCTCGGGTTCATGATCGTCATTGCCGGGTTCGGCACTCGCGATGCGGCCCTCGCCGCTCTTGCCATGGTCATCTCGCACGCGATGTTCAAGGCCGCGCTCTTCCTTGTCGTCGGCACCATCGACCACTGCGCCGGTACCCGCGATATCCGCAAGCTCACCGGTCTCGGCAAGCGTGCGCCGCTGCTCGCGATCACGGCCATCCTCGCCGCCGCCTCGATGGCGGGGCTTCCGCCGCTGTGGGGTTGGGTTGCGAAAGAAAGCGCGCTCGGTTCGTTCTTCCAGGCGATGGCGACTGGGGATGCCTGGGGTTGGGTTGCCTTGTTCGGTACCGCTCTCGGGTCGGTGCTCACGGTCGCCTACACCTGGCGCTTCCTGCACGGCGCCTTCGCGACGAAGCGCGATGTCGAGGTCGAAGAACCGACCATTGGCAAGCCCTCACCGCTCGAGATGACCGCACCGGTGCTCCTCGTGTTCGCGAGCGTCCTCATGTCGTTCTTCGCGAAGCCGGTTGACGCGCTCATTTCGCACTTCGCCGACACGGTGCCGAGCCTTGACCCGGTGCATCCGGGATATCTCGCGCTCTGGCACGGTTTCGAGCCGGCCTTCTGGGTCTCGGTTGGCGCGCTCGTGCTCGGTACTCTCCTATTCGTCGTGCGTCGTCCGGTGGCCGTGATGCAGGATGCGGTTCCCGCCTGGTTCGAGGCAGCAAAGGGCTACTGGGCCACGATGCGCGCGGTCGACATCATTGCGGCCCGCGTCACGGCCATGACGCAGCGCGGTTCGCTGCCGTTCTACCTCTCGACCATCCTCATCGTTACGATCGTCGTGCTTGCGATCGGCGCCATCGGCACCGACTACCAGGCGCTCGATGTCGAGCCGCGCATCACCTGGACGGGCGTTGCCATCGTCGGGCTCATGGCGCTCGCCGCCATTGGCTCGTCGAAATCGTCGAAGCGCTTCCAAGGTGTCGTACTCGTCGGTGTCACCGGCTACGGTATGGCCGCGATCTTCGCGCTCTCGGGCGCCCCCGACCTCGCGACGACCCAGGCACTCATCGAGACGATCTCGCTCGTCGTCTTCGTGCTTGTGCTTCGACGCCTCCCCGCACACCACGCCGATCTCGAGACCAACCTGCCGAGCTGGCTGCGCTGGCTCATCGGTTGGGGCATCGGCATCGGCATCGGTCTTGCCGTCTACATCTCGATGGGCGCGCGCGTCGCCCCCTCCGACGGCCTCGCCTTCCCCGAACTCGCCTATAAGGGCGGCCACGGCGAAAACTTCGTCAACGTCACCCTCGTTGACATTCGCGGCTGGGACACCATGGGCGAATTGCTCGTGCTTGTCGCCGCGGCGACCGGTGTCGCGAGCCTCGTCTACCTGCGCACCCGCGGGTCGACCCGTGAACACGAGCGGGTCGCCAAGGCCCCGGTGCGTGAAGACGGCCGCCGTGTGTGGTTGCTCGCCGGTCACCAGGTCGACGCCGACCACCGTTCGATCGTGGTCGAGGTTGTCGTACGACTTCTCTTCCACGCGCTGTTTATCACCTCGCTCTTCCTGCTGTTCTCGGGCCACAACGATCCCGGCGGCGGCTTCGCCGGTGGCGTCGTCGCGGGCCTCGCGCTCGCGGCCCGCTACATTGCCGGTGGCCGCCGCGAGCTCGACGAAGCCGTGCGCATCGATGCCGGTCGGCTCCTCGGCGTCGGCATCGTGCTCGTCGGCCTCACCGTGCTCGTGCCCATGTTCTTCGGGCAGGCCCCGTTCACCTCATCGTGGATCGACGAGATGATCCCGGGCGTCGGTCACTTCGTGTTCGTCACCTCGACCGTCTTCGACATCGGCGTCTACCTCGTCGTGATTGGTCTAGTGATCGACATCCTCCGCTCGCTCGGTTCGGAACTCGACGACCAGGCGGAAGAAGAAGACCTGCTCGAGACGAACGTCGGCGCCATGGTGCTCGACGAGGCCGAGGTGAAGGGTGGCTCACCGACCGAGCGGCCGGTGACCCGCCGCATCCAAGTAATTGACCAGCAACGAAAGCGAGGCCGCAAGTGACCGTCGACCTCGCCCTCATCATCGGCATGGTGGTGCTCTACGCCGCTGGCATCTACCAATTGCTCGAGCGCAGTTTTACGCGCATGATCTTTGGCTTCATGCTCGTCGGCAATGCCACGAACTTGCTCATCTTTATTACTGCCGGGATGCCCGGGCTCGCGCCGCTGCGCACCGAAGGTGCCGCGCCCGAGGACTACACCGACCCGCTGCCGCAGGCGTTCATCCTCACCGCCATCGTGATCACCTTCGCGACGACCTCGTTCATGCTTGCCCTGCTCTATCGCTCCTGGCGCCTCGCCCGCGTTGACACGGTTGCTGACGACCACGAAGACATCGCGCTGCGTACCGTCGACCCCGAGGCCGACGACGAAGTCTTCGAGCCGGATGACTCCGGCGACACCGAGTTTGGGCCCGAATTCGAGGCCTCGCTCGGCGATGACGACCTCGACGACGAGATGGTGGTGCGCACATGAACTGGCTCGTACCGCTGATCGTGCTCACGCCGCTCCTCGGTGCGGCGATCACGTTGACCGCCGCGCGCAAGCAGCGACTGCAGATCATCATCGCCTCGCTCACGATGGTCATTGCGCTCATCGTGTCGATTGCGTTGCTCATCGCCGTGCACGTCGGCGACCAAACGCTCGTCGTGGTGGTTGGCGGCTGGGCGGCCCCCTTCGGCATCGCCCTCGTCGTTGACCGGCTTTCAGCGCTCATGGTGCTCGTCACGAGCATCGTGCTCATCGCGGTTATGGCGTTCTCGATTGGCCAGGGTGCGGCCGATGGTGACGATGAGACGCCGGTGTCGATCTTCTACCCGACCTATCTCGTGCTCGCCGCGGGCGTGTACAACGCGTTCATCGCGGGCGACCTGTTCAACCTTTACGTCGGGTTCGAGATTTTGCTCGTGGCGAGCTTCGTGCTCATCACCCTTGGCGGAACGGCAACGCGCATCCGCGCCGGCGTCACGTACATCATCGTTTCGCTCATTTCATCGATCCTCTTCCTCGTGACCGTCGCGCTCATCTTCGCGGCCGTCGGCACGGTGAATATGGCCGAGATCTCGATGCGCATGGCCGATGTGAGCCCCGATGTGCAGTTGCTCTTGCACCTCATGCTCCTCGTCGCCTTCGGCATCAAGGCAGCGCTCTTCCCGCTCTCGTTCTGGTTGCCTGACTCATACCCGTCGGCGCCTGCGCCGGTCACGGCCGTGTTCGCTGGCTTGCTTACGAAGGTCGGCGTCTACGCCATCCTGCGCACCGAGTCGCTCATCTTCGCCGCCCACGATGTGTCGATCTTGCTCGTGGTGATCGCCATGGCGACGATGGTCGTCGGTATTTTGGGTGCCGTTGCGCAGGCCGGTATTCGCAGGATGCTGTCGTTCACCCTCGTAAGTCACATCGGCTACATGGTGTTCGGCATCGCGCTTGGCACCGAGCTCGGCTGGGCTGCGACGGTGTACTACATCGTCCACCACATTCTCGTGCAGACGACGCTGTTCCTCGTGACGGGTCTCATTGAGCGCGTGGCTGGCACTTCGACGGTGACGCATCTCGGTGGCATGCTCAAGCGCGCGCCGGTCGTCGCCATCCTCTTCTTCATCCCGATGCTCAACCTCGGTGGCATCCCGCCGTTCTCGGGTTTCATCGGCAAGCTCGCGCTCTTCGTTGCCGGTGCCGAGGGCACCACCCTGCAGGTGCCGCAGCCGCTCGTGTGGGTGGCGATCGGTGTCGGCGCGGCGACGAGCCTCCTCACGCTCTACGCCCTCATCCGCGTCTGGAACCTCGGCTTCTGGCGCCAGCACGACGAGCTCGATGGCTTCGAGTCGCCGCTGACCGAGCGTCTTGAAGAAGACCCGGCCGCCGCGGTCGTCACCGAGCAGAAGTCGAACTCGGCGCTCATGACCGGCGCAACCGCGACCATGGTTGCGGTGACGGTCGCGCTCACGATCTTTGCCGGGCCCATCTTTAATATCGCCTCGGATGCGGGTGTCAATCTCAAGGCTCCGGCGCAGTACATCGACTCGGTGCAGGATGTGGAGGTGACGAAGCCATGAACGTGAGATCGAAGTCTGACCGGAAGCTCTGGCTCACCCAACTCCCGCTGCTCGTCGCGCTGGTATTGCTCTGGCTCGTGCTCTGGGGTCACGTCGACGTGATTTCCGTCGTCACCGGCATCGCCTTCTCGGTGTTCGTGGTGCGGGTGTTCTACCTGCCGCCGGTGGAACTCTCGAACCGGTTCCACCTCGGCTGGGCACTCGTGTTCCTCGCGCGCTTCCTCTGGTGGGTGTTGCGCGCATCCGTGAATGTCGCCTGGCTCGCACTGCGACCACAGAAGCCGCCGGTGTCGTCGATTATCGCGGTGCGTATGCGCACCCGCTCTGACTGGCTCCTCACGCTTGCAGCCGAGGTGAACATCCTTGTGCCCGGCTCGGTGGTGGTCGATGTCGACCGCTCGCTTGGCGTGCTCTATCTGCACGTGCTCGACGCCGACACCCCGGAAGAGGTCGAGGAAGCGCGCGACTTTTCGTTTGTCATCGAAGAAGCACTCACCCTGGCGCTCGGAAGCCGCGACGACCTCGCCCGCGTCAACCGCTCGCGCGTCGACCAGGGTCTCAAGCCCCTGCCGATTTCCGCCCGCCAGCGTCGCCACGAAGAAGCGCTCGAAGCCGAGCGCGTGCAGCGCGAACACGCCTGGGAGGAGAACTCGTGAGTCCCGAAGTCATCACCATCGTGGCGTGGGCACTCGGCGCAATGTTCGCCGCCGCGGCCGTCCTCGCGCTCATCCGCATTGTGCGCGGGCCGTCAATCGTCGACCGCATGGCCGGTTCCGACACCCTGCTCACGGTGCTCATCTGTGTGCTCGCCTCAGAGATGGCGCTCAACGGCCACCTCAACACGCTGCCGCTACTCATCGCGCTCGCGATGACCGCATCCATTGGCACGCTCGCGGTGGCACGCTTCGTCTCGCGCGTGAGGAGGCAGTCGGATGAGCGGTGAGTTCTGGCGTGATCTCGCGACCATCGTGCTGTTGCTTGCTGGCGCTTTCATGTCGCTGGCGGCAGGAGTGGGCCTGTTGCGCTTCACCGACATGCTTCAGCGCCTGCACGCACAATCGAAGCCGCAATCGGCGGGGTTGCTGTTCATCCTGATTGGCCTCGCGATTCAGCAGAACGGCTGGGCGCCGGCGCTCATGCTCGTACCGGTGCTCGTGTTCCAGTTCTTGACGACGCCGACGGCTGCGCACACCCTCGCGCGCGGCGGCTATCGTTCGCGTCGATTCGAGGATGCAGACCTCTTTATTGATGAGCTTGAAGACGACGTCGCCCGCGCTCAGCGCGCCGAAGAGGCGGAGGCCCGTCGTGAGGCGGCGCAGGCCGCGCGCGACGCCGCTGCGACGTCCGAATAGGCGGAATGCGGTGGCCGCGCGCTTGGCGCGAAGCGCGGCACTTGGCGTCGGTGGCCCCGAGTAGACTTCAGGCATGGCCGAACACGAGATCGACATCAAACCGAAGTCCCGCGCCGTCACCGACGGCATTGAAGCCACCGCGTCGCGAGGCATGCTTCGCGCCGTCGGCATGGGTGACGACGACTGGGCAAAGCCGCAGATCGGTGTCGCAAGCTCGTGGAACGAGATCACGCCCTGCAACCTTTCGCTTGATCGCCTCGCCCAGGCGTGTAAGGAAGGCGTGCACGCTGGTGGCGGCTACCCGCTGCAATTCGGCACCGTCTCGGTCTCTGACGGCATCTCGATGGGCCACGAGGGCATGCACTTCTCACTCGTCTCGCGTGAGGTCATCGCCGACTCGGTCGAGGTCGTCATGGAAGCCGAGCGTCTCGACGGCTCGGTGCTGCTCGCCGGTTGCGATAAGTCGTTGCCGGGCATGCTCATGGCGGCGGCTCGCCTGAAGCTGCCAAGCGTCTTCCTCTACGCCGGTTCGATCATGCCGGGCCGCGTGCGCCTTAGCGACGGCACCGACAAGGAAGTCACCATCATCGACGCCTTCGAAGCGGTCGGTGCCTGCAAGGCCGGACTCATGAGTGAGGCCGACCTCAAGAAGGTTGAAGAAGCCATCTGCCCGGGCGAGGGCGCCTGTGGCGGCTTCTACACTGCGAACACAATGGCCTCGGTTGCCGAAGCTCTCGGCATGTCGGTGCCCGGCTCGGCTGCGCCGCCGTCGGCCGACCGCCGCCGCGACTACTACGCTCACAAGTCGGGTGAGGCGGTCGTCAACATGCTGCGCCAGGGCATCACCACCGCCGACATCCTCACGAAGAAGGCGTTCGAAAACGCCATTGCCGTGGTGATGTGCATGGGTGGTTCGACTAACGCCGTACTCCACCTGCTCGCGATCGCGCGCGAGGCCGAAGTTGAACTCACGCTCGACGACTTCAACCGCATCGCCGACAAGGTGCCGCACCTCGCCGATATGAAGCCCTTCGGCAAGTACGTCATGACCGACCTCGACCACGTCGGTGGCATCCCGGTCGTCATGGCAGCGCTCCTCGACGCTGGCCTCATCCACGGCGACGCCATGACCTGCAC
Source organism: Gulosibacter macacae (assembly GCF_003865375.1). Lineage (GTDB taxonomy): Bacteria > Actinomycetota > Actinomycetes > Actinomycetales > Microbacteriaceae > Gulosibacter > Gulosibacter macacae. Next base: position 237,844 of record NZ_RQVS01000002.1, read on the forward strand.
CGGCAAGACCGTTGCCGAGAACTTGGCCGAGATCAACCCCGAGCCGCTCGATGGCGAGGTCATGCGCACGCTCGACAACCCCATCCACGCCACCGGCGGCATTTCGGTGCTGCACGGTTCGCTCGCACCTGAGGGCGCGGTCGTGAAGTCGGCCGGCTTCGACCTCGACGTGTTCGAGGGCCCGGCGCGTGTGTTCGAGCGCGAACGCGAGGCCATGGATGCGCTCACTCGCGGCGAAATCAAGCACGGTGATGTCGTGGTGATTCGCTACGAGGGCCCGAAGGGTGGCCCCGGTATGCGCGAGATGCTCGCGATCACCGCGGCCATCAAGGGCGCGGGCCTCGGCAAGGATGTACTACTGTTGACTGATGGACGATTCTCGGGCGGCACAACCGGCCTGTGTATCGGCCACGTTGCTCCCGAAGCGGTAGACGCAGGTCCAATCGCATTCGTGAACGACGGAGATCTCATTCGGGTCAACATCGCGGCTCGGACCATCGACCTACTCGTCGATGAGACCGAACTCGCCGCCCGCCGTGAAGGCTGGGCACCGCTCCCTCCGCGGTACACGCGCGGCGTGCTTGCGAAATTCGCAAAGCTCGTGCGTTCCGCGTCAGAGGGCGCGATTACCGGGTAGCCCCCGCGCGTCCGCGCGCCGGGCGCACCACCGCGCTGTGCGACTACCGCACCGTGCGGCTACCGCAAATGACCAAGTACAGGAATGATTCTGCATGCCACGTGAAGCTTCGCCTTCCAGTGCTGCCGCGCCGGAGCGCATCACCGGCGCTGCCGCCGTCGTCCGCTCGCTCGAACTTCTCGGTGTCAAGGATGTCTTCGGACTCCCCGGTGGGGCGATCCTGCCGGCCTATGACGCGATCCTCGACGCCAAGGACATCAACCACATCCTCGTTCGCCACGAGCAGGGAGCCGGCCACGCCGCAGAGGGCTACGCCGCTGCATCCGGCAAGGTAGGCGTCTGCATCGCGACCTCCGGTCCCGGGGCGACGAACCTCGTCACCGCGATCGCCGATGCCTACATGGACTCGGTGCCGCTGCTTGCGATCACCGGCCAGGTGTTCTCGACGCTTATGGGCACCGACGCGTTCCAAGAAGCAGACATTGTCGGCATCACGATGCCGATCACGAAGCACTCGTTCCTCGTGCGTCGTGCCGAAGACATCCCCGGTGCGATCGCTTCGGCCTACCACCTCGCCTCGACCGGTCGCCCGGGCCCCGTGCTTGTCGACATCACGAAGGATGCGCAGCAGGACGAGTTTGAGTTCAGCTGGCCGCCGCAGCTTGACCTGCCGGGCTACCGCCCGATCACGAAGGCGCACGGTAAGCAGATTCTTGCGGCGCTCGAAGCGGTGCGCGAAGCCAAGAAGCCGGTGATTTACGCCGGTGGTGGCATCATTCGCGCTGAGGCAGCAGAAGAGTTGCTCGCGTTTGCCGAGCGCACGGGGATGCCCGTGGTCACCACGCTCATGGCTCGCGGCGCATTCCCCGACAGCCACCCGCAGATGCTCGGCATGCCGGGTATGCACGGCACGGTGCCGGCGGTGCTCGCGTTGCAGGAAGCCGATCTGCTGTTCACCATCGGTGCTCGCTTCGACGACCGAGTGACAGGCAAGGCCGAACTCTTCGCCCCGAACGCGAAGGTCGTGCACATCGACATCGACCCGGCCGAGATCTCGAAGATCCGCACTGCCGATGTGCCGATCGTGGGTGATGCGAAAGAAGTTCTCGCCGACCTCAACCGAGCACTTGGCGATGACCGATTTGCCGAGAAGGCCGACACCGCTGAGTGGTGGAAGTTCCTCAACGGACTCACCACCGAGTTCCCGCGCGGGTTCACCGCAACGACCGATGGGCTGCTCGCACCGCAGCACATCATCGAGCGCATCAGCGAGCTTTCGGGGCCCGAAGCGGTCTTTGCGACCGGCGTCGGCCAGCACCAGATGTGGGCCGCACAGTTCCTCACGCTCGACCGCCCGAACTCGTTTCTCAACTCCGGCGGCGCCGGCACCATGGGCTACGCGGTTCCCGCGGCGATGGGCGCGAAGGTGGCACAACCCGAGCGCGTGGTCTGGGCGATCGACGGCGACGGATGCTTCCAGATGACGAACCAGGAAATCGCGACCTGTGTCGTCAACGACATCCCGATCAAGATCGCAGTGATCAACAACTCATCACTCGGCATGGTGCGCCAGTGGCAGACGCTCTTCTACGACGGCCGCTACTCGAACACCGACCTCAACACCGGTCACGACTCGATTCGCGTGCCCGACTTCGTGAAGCTCGCTGACGCCTACGGTGCCCTCGGCATCCGCGTCGAGCGCGAAGACCAGATCGACGATGCCATCAAGCTCGCGCTCGAAACGAATGACCGACCCGTCGTCATCGACTTCGTCGTCTCGGCAGACGCCATGGTGTGGCCGATGGTGCCACAGGGCGTGTCGAACAGTTTCATTCGGTACGCGCGCGACGCGAGCCCGGCCTTCCAGGGGGAGTAGTAGTCATGTCCAAGCACATCCTGTCGCTGCTCGTCGAAGACAAGCCGGGCCTGCTCACCCGCGTTGCGGGTCTGTTCGCCCGCCGCGGCTTCAACATCGCCTCCCTCGCCGTAGGTGCGAGCGAGGTCGAAGGCCTCTCGCGTATGACCGTCGTGGTTGACGTTGATGACTTCCCGCTCGAGCAGGTGACCAAACAGCTCAACAAGCTCGTCAACGTCATCAAGATCGTCGAACTCGAACCGGCCTCGGCCGTCGAGCGCGAACACGTGCTCGTCAAAGTGCGGGTCGACAAGCAGACGCGCTCCGAGGTCATCGAAGCCGTCAACCTCTTCCGCGCCCGCGTCGTAGACGTGGCACCCGATTCGCTCGTGGTCGAAACCACCGGCGACTCGGGCAAGGTGAGCGCCCTGCTGCGCATGCTCGAGCCCTACGGCATCCGCGAGCTCGTGCAGTCCGGCCTCATTGCCGTGGGCCGCGGACCCAAGTCGATCACCGAGCGCGTGCTGCGCTAGATCCATCACCGAGCGCGTGCCGCGGTGGCACACCGCTCATCCACCAAACTGCAATCCACACTGCTGCAATTCACCAAAAATCAAGGAGCACACACTCACATGGCTGAGATCTTCTACGACAGCGACGCCGACCTTTCGATCATCCAGGGCAAGAAGGTTGCCATCATCGGCTACGGCTCGCAGGGCCACGCCCACGCAATGAACCTTCGTGACTCGGGCGTTGAGGTCGTCATCGGCCTTCGCGAAGGCTCGAAGTCGGTTGAGAAGGCACAGGAGGCGGGCTTCGAGGTCAAGTCGAACGCCGACGCCGCCGAGTGGGCCGACCTCATCATGATCCTCGCGCCCGACCAGTCGCAGCGCGCCCTCTACGCGAACGACATCGCCCCGCACCTCACCGAGGGCAAGACCCTCGCCTTCGCCCACGGCTTCAACGTGCGCTTCGGCTACATCCAGGTGCCTGCGGGCATCGACGTGATCCTCGTCGCGCCGAAGGCCCCGGGCCACACCGTGCGTCGCGAGTTCGTTGCCGGCCGCGGCATCCCCGACATCATTGCCGTCGAGCAGGATGCTTCGGGCTCGGCTTGGGAGACCGCCAAGTCATACGCTAAGGCTGTTGGTGGCACCCGCGCCGGTGTCATCAAGACCACCTTCACCGAAGAGACCGAGACCGACCTGTTCGGTGAGCAGGCAGTGCTCTGCGGCGGTACCTCGCAGCTCGTGCAGTCCGGCTTCGAGGTGCTCACCGAGGCTGGCTACCAGCCCGAGATCGCCTACTTCGAGGTGCTTCACGAGCTCAAGCTCATCGTTGACCTCATGTGGGAGGGTGGCATCGCCAAGCAGCGCTGGTCGGTGTCGGACACCGCCGAGTACGGCGACTACGTGTCGGGCCCCCGCGTCATCGACCCGAGCGTCAAGGAGAACATGAAGGCGGTGCTCAAAGACATCCAGGAGGGTGCCTTCGCCAAGCGCTTCATCGACGACCAGGACGCCGGCGCTCCCGAGTTCAAGGAGCTGCGCGCCAAGGGTGAATCGCACCCGATCGAGAAGACCGGTGTTGAGCTGCGCAAGCTCTTCGCCTGGAAGCAGCAGGACACCGACTACGTCGACGGCTCGGCTGCACGCTAGTCATTAGTCAAGGTAAGGGGCGCTCCGATTGGGGCGCCCCTCTTTGTTGGCTGGGGCGGGGGTTTCGATACGGCCTTCGGCCTACTCAACCGACCAAGCATGTTGGTTGGTCGAGTAGCCGGAGCGAAGCGGAGGTGTATCGAGACCCCGCCGCGCCCTACAGCCGCGGCGTGCGTGGGGGAGCGGTGCGGCGCATCCCAGTTGCCTCAAACGCCGCCGCCAGCGCGAGTAGCGCCGTGTCGTCATAGGCGCGACCGGCAAAGGTGAGCCCCACGGGCATCCCAATATCGGCCATTGTGCCCATCGGCACCGTCACCGTCGGAATACCAAGGTGACGCCAGATGAGGTTGCCGTTCGCGACCCAGGTGCCATTGCGCCAACCGAGGTCAGCCGACGCCTCGTTCACATCCATATCGGCAGGCCCAACATCGGCGACTGCCGGCAACACCACCGCGTCAAGCCCGAGCCCGTCAAGCCACTCTTCGAAGTCAATGCGACGCGTTGCCTCAAGCCCGCGCAACCCCGCCTCAACGCCCGGAATCTCCTCAAGCGCGGGCACGCCCGACTCGCGCGCGCGCGACACATACTGCGTGATGTCGAAGTCGAGCGTGCCGTAGCGATCGGGCAACGCCCCTACGGGATGCGGGAAGATTTGCGGCGCATCCACATCGGCCAGCCGATGCAGCGCCGGATCGCCATTCGACTCGAGGAACTCGTTCCACGACCACATCGACAGCTCGAGAATCTCGCGATCGAGGTAGCCCTCGGGCACGAGCCCACGCGTGCCAATCGTCGGCGCCCCGGGACGGTCACCCTCGTAGTTCGACACCACCGGGAAATCGACCTCAACCACCTCGGCACCTGCCGCCTCAAGATCGCGGCGAGCCGCTTCCCAGAGGTCAATCACCGAGGCACGCGTCTCGATGCGCTCACCGGTGGGCCCACCAAAGCGCGGTTGGTCGCCGGTACCCGCTTCCGCATCCTGGTTGATGTACATGCGCGGAATACCGAAGCGCTTGCCCGCAAGCGACGCGGAACCCGCAAGCGCCGGGTACGAATCGGGGCGCAGCTGCGACGACGCCGGAATCGGCAGCCACGGCTGCGCTCGCCAGAAATCGCCGCGCGTCTGGGCGTCGTCGGCAACGACGACATCGAGCACTTCGAGCAGGTCGGCCATCGTGCGGGTGTGCGGCACGACCACATCCATGGTCGGCACGAGCGGCCAGTTGCCGCGAATTGAAATCACACCCCACGAGGGCGTGTAGGCGCAGAGGGCATTATTGGATGCGGGGCCGCGGCCCGACGACCACGTCTCTTCACCGAGTCCAAACGCGGCGAAGCTCGCGGCGGTTGCCGTGCCCGAGCCGTTCGATGAGCCCGAGCCGAAGGGTGCCGTGAGGAAGTCGGCGTTGTAGGGGCTTTCGGCGCGGCCGTAGACGCCCCGCTGCATGCCGCCATTCGCCATCGGGGGCATGTTGGTGAGGCCGAGGAGTATCGCACCGCCCGCGCGCAGGCGCTCGATGGCGAACGCATCCTGCCCGGCGATGAGGTGCTGGAAAGCGGGGGAGCCGGCCGCGACCGTGAGTCCCTTGGCTGCGTAGCTGTTCTTGGCCGTATAGGGGATGCCGTCGAGCGGGCCGAGCGATTCACCCGCGGCGCGACGCGCGTCGGCGGCTTCGGCTTCTTCGAGCGCGTCGGGGTTCATCACGACGAGTGCGTTGAGCCGGATGCCGCCCTGGTCATAGGCCTCAATGCGGGCGAGGTAGGCGCGCACAAGGTCAACGCTCGTTACTCGACCCGCGTCAAGATCGGCTCGAAGCTGGGCAATGGGCGCTTCCACGACGTCGTAGTCGGTCACGACTGCTCCTGTCTGCATCGGGATGCGCGGCGCTGCGACTCCACCGATGCTCGATAAATGAATCACAATCACTATCGCACTACTGCGTGAAGTGTTGCAAGCGCACTGCTGGGTGGTCGCTACCTCCTAAAGTCAGGGGTCTGTTTTGGAGTGTGTAACCTGAATATTGGCTGTAAGCCGAACACGGCTTCCGCCTTCTCGGGGCCGAGCGCGGTCCCATCACCGAGTCAAAGGAGATGCAGTGACCGAACCGGACGTTCCCGACTACCTCGAAGATCTACGGCCAGACCCGGCCAAGGGTCGCGAGATCGACCAAAAGTCCCCTGGTGAGCGCGAACCCGGTATCGACGCGAAGTCGAACCGCACGCGCATCATTGGTCTCCTCGTAGGCCTGGCACTCGCGGCAGCGCTCTTCTTCCTGCTGCCCGAGGCGATGGGACACAACGCTCGACTTACCGCCGCCACCGCTGCTCTCATGGCGGTGTGGTGGATGACCGAGGCGCTCCCCATTCCCGCGACCGCGCTCGTGCCGCTCGTGGTCTTCCCGGCCATGACCGTGCCGGTCGAGGCCGCCGATGGCACCAGCTCGGCGATCTCGTTCGACTCAATCGGCGCCTCCTACGGCAACAACGTCATCTTCCTGTTCATGGGTGGCTTCTTCCTCGCCCTCGCGATGCAGCGCTGGAACCTCCACCGTCGCATCGCACTCCTCGTGCTCAAGGTCATGCCCTCACGCCCCGGCGCGATGATCGCGGGCTTCATGATCGCCACTGGCTTCCTCTCAATGTGGGTGTCGAACACTGCAACGGCCGTGATGATGCTGCCGATCGGCATGTCGGTGCTCTCGCTCGTGAGCCAGGTGACCAAGGGCACCGGCGGTGCTGCACCGACCGGTTCGGTCACGCTCGACGCCGATGGCAACCCGGTGAAGGAACTCGCGCAGGTCATGCGCACCAACTTCGGTACTGCGCTCATGCTCGGTATTGCCTATGCGGCCTCGCTCGGCTCGCTCGGCACGCTCATCGGCACGCCGCCGAACGCCTTCCTCGCCGGCTACATGAGCGAGAACTACGACCGCACCATCGGCTTCGGTGAGTGGATGGTCGTCGGCGTTCCGCTCTCGGTCATCTTCATGTTCATCTGCTGGTTCCTGCTCGTGAAGGTGCTCTTCAAGCCCGAAATGGATGAGATCCCCGGCGGCAAGCAGCTCATTCGCGACGAACTTGCCAAGCTCGGCCCGGTCTCGCAGGGTGAGTGGCGCGTGCTCACGGTCTTCGTGCTCGCGGCGGTCTCTTGGATTTCGATCCCGCTCATTGCGGATGCAGTGGGCCAGAGTGCCTGGATCTCGGATGCGGGTATCGCCATGGTCGCGGGTCTCCTGCTCTTCTTCATCCCCGGCGGTGCCGAGCGCGGCGTGAAGCTCCTCGACTGGAAGAGCGCCAAGGAACTGCCCTGGGATGTGCTGCTCCTGTTCGGTGGTGGCCTCGCGCTCTCGGGTATGTTCGCCCGCTCGGGGCTCACCGAAGCGATCGGTGACCTCGCGAGTGGGATGAACGGGGTACCGATCATCCTCGTCATTGCGGTGCTCACGACGGCGATTCTCTTCCTCACCGAGCTCACGTCGAACACTGCGACGGCAGCGACCTTCATCCCGGTAGCGGCGGGTATCGCGCTCGGTATGGGCGTCGATCCGTTCCTCTTCGCGGCACCGGTTGCGCTCGCGGCAACGTGTGCGTTCATGCTGCCGGTGGCGACGCCGCCGAACGCTGTGGCTTACGGTTCGGGTTACGTCACCATCGGTCAGATGGTTCGCGGTGGTCTCTGGCTCAACCTCATCGGTGTGCTCCTCATCACGGGTACCGCGATGACGTTGCTTGCCTGGGTGTTCAGCCTGCAGGTCTAGTCAATTCAGGTTCCGAAGTCATTACATTTTGTGCAGTGTCTCCCGCAAACAGGCGACTCCTTGTGGGGAGCCTCAGGTTTTCGGTAACTCAGCAGTGAATCTGCACTAAATTTCTCGTTATGGCCGAACCAGGCCAAAAGTCTCTCTTTAGGAGGAGATGTGAAGAACAAGCGCATTCTCGCCGGCGCCGCTGCAGCACTCGCTGCCGCACTCGTGCTGGCAGGTTGCTCGAACGGCACCGGGGGCACCGACGCCCCAGCAGGTACCGAGGGCGCCGCAACTGGTGGGGTCATCCTCGCCAACTCCACTGAGCCGCAGAACCCGCTCATCCCAACGATGACCAACGAGGTTGGTGGCGGTAAGGTCCTCGACCTCATCAACGCGACCCTCGTCTACTACGACGTCGACGGCAACACGGTCAACGAACTCGCTGAGTCGATCGAGCCGAACGCTGACGCCAGCGAGTGGACCATCAAGATCAAGCCTGACCAGGTCTTCAGCGATGGCTCGACGATCACTTCCGACAGCTTCATTGACGCGTGGAACTACGGCGCCAACCCGGCGAACGCGCAGCTTTCCTCGTACTTCTTTGAACCCATCCAGGGCTACAGCGCTGAAGAAGGCGCCAACGTTGAGACCCTCTCGGGCCTCAAGAAGGTCGACGACTCCACCTTCACCGTGACGCTCACCGGTCCCACCTCGGACTTCGGCCAGCGCCTCGGCTACTCGGCCTTCGCGCCGCTGCCGGCCGTCGCGTTCGACGACATCGCTGCCTACGGCGAGAAGCCGCTGGCTTCGGGCCCGTACATGCTCGCTGAGACGGGTTGGGAGCACAACGTCAAGATCTCGCTCGTGCCGAACCCCGACTACAAGGGTGACCGCAAGCCGCAGAACGGTGGCGTTGACCTCATCTTCTACGCAACCCAGGACGCTGCCTACAACGACCTGCTCGCGAACAACCTCGACGTGCTCGACCAGATCCCGGACTCGGCGTTCGGTACCTACGAGTCGGAGCTCGCTGACCGCTCGGTGAACCAGCCGGCGGCAATCTTCCAGTCGTTCGCGATCCCGCAGATCGACCACTTCCAGTTCGACGAAGAGGGCACCCTGCGCCGTGAGGCCATCTCGATGGCCATCAACCGTGCAGAGGTCACCGACGTCGTGTTCCAGAGCACGCGTACCCCGGCCAAGGACTTCACCTCGCCGGTCATCGCGGGCTACAACGACTCGCTCCCGGGCTCGGAAGTTCTCAACTACGACCCCGAAAAGGCCAAGGAACTCTGGGCTCAGGCTGACGCGATCAACCCGTGGTCGGGCACCTTCGAAATCGGTTACAACTCGGACGGTGGCCACCAGGCCTGGGTCGAGGCTGTGACCAACCAGATCTCGAACACCCTCGGCATCGAGGCGAAGGGCAAGCCCTACGCCGCGTTCAAGGAGCTGCGTGACGACGTCACCAGCGGCAACATCACCACTGCCTTCCGCACCGGTTGGCAGGCCGACTACCCCGGTTCGTTCAACTTCCTCGGCCCGCTATACGGCACCGGTGCAGGTTCGAACGACACCAAGTACTCGAGCCAGGAGTTCGACGACCTCATCCGTCAGGGTAACGCTGCCACTGACATCGAGACGGCGAACGGCTTCTACGACCAGGCGCAGTCGGTTCTGTTCAAGGACCTTCCGGTTGTTCCGCTCTGGTACGCGAACGTGACCGGTGGCTGGTCGCAGAACGTTGACAATGTCGCGTTCGGCTGGAACAGCGTGCCGCTCTACTACGAGATCACCAAGAACTAAGTAGGGTTATCTCCGGTTCACCGGGGGTTGAGCTTGCTCGGCCCCCGGTACACCGGTTTCCCACCCTCCCGGAAAGCGAAACATGCTGAATTATCTCGGTCGGCGCCTGCTGCAGATCATTCCGGTCTTCTTCGGTGCCACCTTCCTCATCTTCGCCCTCGTGTACCTCATGCCCGGTGATCCCGTGCAGGCACTCGGTGGCGACCGCGGGCTCAGCGATGCGGCTGCCGCCGCAATTCGCGAGAGGTACAACCTCGATGAGCCCTTCATCATGCAGTACCTGCTCTATCTCAAGGGCATCTTCACGCTCGACTTCGGTACTACCTTCAGTCAGCGCCCCGTGATCGATGTGATGGCTCAGGCCTTCCCTGTCACCTTCCAGCTCGCCATCATGGCCCTCATCTTCGAGGCCGTCTTCGGTATTGCCTTCGGCCTCATCGCCGGCATCCGTCGTGGTGGCTTCTTCGACTCGACGTTGCTCGTGGTCTCACTCATCGTGATCGCCGTACCGACGTTCGTCATCGGTTTTGTGATGCAGTTCACCTTCGGAGTGAAACTCGGCTGGCTACCAACGACGGTGGGCGGCAATGTGAACTTCGTGTCACTGCTCATGCCAGCCATCGTGCTCGGTGCGGTCTCCTTCGCCTATGTGCTGCGGCTGACGCGCCAATCGGTGTCGGAAAACCTCTCGAGTGACTTCGTGCGCACCGCTCGCGCCAAGGGCCTGCCCGAGAGCCAAGTGTTCTCGAAGCACGTGCTGCGCAACTCGCTCATCCCTGTCGTCACCTTCCTCGGCGGCGACCTCGGTGCACTCATGGCTGGCGCCATCGTGACGGAGGGCATCTTCTCGATCAACGGTGTCGGTGGCACGCTCTACCAGGCGATTATTCGCGGTGAGGCGGCCACAGTGGTCTCATTCACGACCGTGCTGGTGCTCGTCTACATCCTGGCGAACCTGCTCGTTGACCTTCTTTACGCGCTGCTTGACCCGAGGATCCGTTATGCCTGAGCCGATCATTAACCCGAACTTCGATCAGAAGGTTTTCCCGGGCCAGGAACGCTGGGTCTCGGACACCGACGAAACCGGCCTTGGCGCCGTCGACGCCGTCTCAGACGAGTCGGCGCCGCGCTCTGCCTGGGGCGAAGCGTGGCTCGCGATGCGTCGCCGACCCCTCTTCTGGGTGTCGGCCGTCATCATCGCGCTCGTGCTCCTCGTGGCGTTCCTGCCGCAACTGTTCACCCGCGTGAGCCCGACGTTCTGTGAGCTGAGCAATTCGCTTGGTTCCCCGACCGGCGAGCACATCTTCGGTTTCGACCGTCAGGGATGCGATATCTACGCGCGCATCATCTACGGCGCTGGCCCCTCGGTCACCGTGGGCGCGCTCACGACCCTCGTTGTGGTGATCATCGGTGTCGTCTTTGGTGCACTTGCCGGTTACATCGGCGGCTGGATGGACTCGCTCCTTTCGCGCCTCACCGACATCTTCTTCGCCGTGCCGTTCGTGCTCGGTGCGATCGTCTTCATGCAGATGTTCAAGGACTCGCGCAACATCATGATGGTGGTCGTCGTCCTTGCCGTCTTCGGTTGGCCACAGATCGCCCGCATCACCCGCGGTGCTGTGCTCGAAACCAAGAATGGCGAGTTCGTCACCGCAGCCCGGGCGATCGGTGTACCCGAGTGGCGCATCCTGCTCACGCACGTGCTCCCGAACGCGGCCGCACCGATCATCGTCTACGCGACGGTGGCGCTCGGTACCTTCATCGTGGCCGAGGCGACGCTTTCGTTCCTTGGCCTCGGTTTGCCACCGGACATCGTCTCGTGGGGCGGTGACATCGCGAAGGCACAGACCTCGATTCGAACCGACCCCATGGTGCTGTTCATCCCGTCGATGGCACTTGCGATCACGGTGCTCAGCTTCATCATGATGGGCGACGTCGTGCGTGACGCGCTCAACCCGAAGGGGAACAAGCGATGACCGACAACACTGGAAACGCCGCTCAGGGCGCGGCCGGTGAGCAGCAGCCGCTACTTCGTCTCACCGATCTCGAGGTCGCGTTTGAATCATCGACCGGCACGGTGCCGGCCGTGCGCAAGGCGAACCTCACGATCTACCCCGGCCAGTCGATCGCCATTGTGGGCGAATCGGGTTCGGGCAAGTCGACTACGGCCGCGGCCGTGATCGGCCTCCTGCCCGGCACCGGCAAGGTAGTCGGCGGCAAGATCGAATTCGACGGCCGTGACATCACGCACCTGTCGAAGCGGCAGCTGGTCGAGCTTCGCGGCTCGAGCATCGGCATGATTCCGCAGGACCCGATGTCGAACCTCAACCCGGTGTGGCGCATTGGCACGCAGGTTGAAGAGGCACTCGTCGCGAACGGGATGCCTCGGGGTTCGGCTGCGCGCAAGCGCACGATCGAGGTGCTCGGTGAGGCTGGGCTTCCGGATGCAGACCGTCGCGCCCGCCAGTATCCGCACGAGTTCTCGGGCGGTATGCGTCAGCGCGCGCTCATCGCGATCGGACTCGCATCCGACCCGAAGCTGCTCATTGCCGACGAACCGACAAGCGCGCTCGACGTGACCGTGCAGCGACAGATTCTCGACCACCTCGAGAAGCTGACGTCGTCGCGCGGCACGGCCGTGATGTTCATCACCCACGACCTCGGCCTCGCAGCCGAACGTGCCTCGCACATCGTGGTGATGCACCGCGGCCGCGTCGTCGAATCGGGCCCCTCACTCGAGATCCTCACGAACCCGACGCATCCCTACACGAAGCGTCTCGTGAGCGCGGCGCCGTCGATTTCGAACTCGCGAGTGCGTGCCGTGCAGCGTGACCTCGACCCGACCACGATTGAGGTGGTCACCGAGAGTGAGCCGCGCGAGGGTGGCGACACGATCATCCAGATCGAGAACCTCGTCAAGGAATTCAAGATTCCGGGTTCGAAGGAACCCCTGCGCGCGGTCGACGATGTGTCGTTCAAACTGCGTCGCGGCACCACCCTTGCCGTGGTGGGCGAGTCGGGATCGGGTAAGTCGACCGTGGCGAACATGGTGCTGCGCCTGCTCGAACCGACCTCGGGTCGCATCCTGTTTGAGGGCCAAGACATCACGTCGATGTCGAAGGCCGAGCTGTTTAAGATGCGTCGCCGGATGCAGGTCGTGTTCCAGAACCCCTACGGTTCGCTTGACCCGACTTACTCGGTGTTCCGCGTGATTGACGAGCCGCTGCGCACCCATCACTACGGTGAGGGCTCGGGCAGTGATCGCCGCAAGGCACGCGAAGCTCGGGTGGCTGACCTCCTCGACATGGTGTCGCTGCCGAAGTCGGCGATGCGTCGCTTCCCGAACGAGCTTTCGGGCGGTCAGCGTCAGCGCGTGGCGATTGCGCGTGCGCTGGCGTTGAACCCCGAGGTGATCGTGCTCGATGAGGCCGTTTCGGCGCTTGACGTGCTCGTGCAGGACCAGATTCTGGGCCTCCTCAACAACCTGCAATCGGACCTCGATCTGTCGTATCTGTTCATTACGCACGACCTTGCGGTGGTGCGTGAGAACGCCGACGACATTGTCGTGATGCAGCGCGGGCGAGTGGTGGAGCAGGGGCCGGCGGATGTGGTGTTCGCAAACCCCGAGACCGACTACACGCGCGAGCTCATCGAGGCGGTGCCGGGCGGTACGCTGCCGATCGGCCAGTTCGCCGACCTCGACACTTAGGCCATTGACGGCCTGTGGCGGGGGTCTCGATCCGTCGCTTCGCTCCTACTCGACCAGCCAAGAAGTTGGTTGGTCGAGTAGCGGTCTCTTCCTCTGGTTGGTCGAGTAGCGAAGCGTATCGAGACCCCCGCCGCTCTTTCCAGACCGTGCGAGCCGTAGGCTGATACCGTGCGTTCGTTGATCCGGCTGTTCACCTTCACGAGGGAACTCACGCCCTCGTACATCGCGATTGTCATCGCATCCATCGTCACCGCGATCGCCGCGCTGACGGTGCCGTTCATCATTGGTGGCGCAACCGACGCAATCGTCTCGATCGTCAACGGTACGGTCACCTTCGACGCCGGCATCGGCACGGTCATCTGGTTCGCCGTCGCCTTTCTTGCCACTGAGCTCGTGCTCACCATCGTGAGTTCGATTGGCGGCTGGTTTGGCGACGTCATGTCGGCGCGGATGCGCGAGATCCTTTCGAATCGCTACTACGACAAGCTGCTCCAGCTGCCGCAGCGCTACTTTGACAATGAACTGACCGGCACGATTGTGTCGCGCCTCGACCGCACCATCACCGAGGTCACCCAGTTCGTGAAGATGTTCGCGAACACCTTCTTCACCATGCTCATCACGACCGGGTCGGTGCTCGTGATCGCCGCCATCTACGCGTGGCCGCTGGCGCTGCTGCTTGCCACGGTCATCCCGGTGTATGTCTGGCTTACTGCCCTCACGTCGAAGCGCTGGCAGGTGTACGAGCACGAGAAGAACGCCGAGGTCGACGCCGCACGCGGCCGGTTCTCTGAGGTCGTCGGCCAGATGCCGGTGGTGAAGTCGTATGCGCAGGAGCGTAGCGAAAGGCTGTTCTTCTTCACGCGCTTTGGCCGAACGGTCGAACTCACTCGCGGCCAATCGCGGCACTGGCATTCGATGGATGCACTGCGCCGCACCGCGCTCGCGCTCGTATTCTTCGGAATCTACCTCGTCATTTTCATTTGGACCGCGCGTGGCGATTTCACGCTGGGTGTGATGGTGTTGCTCATTCAGCTCATGGCGATGGCCCGGCAACCGGTGGCGATGATGAGCATGATCATTGACTCGAGCCAGCACGCGATTGCCGGTTCGAAGGACTACTTCGCGGTGATGGCGCTCGAGCCCGACCCTCGCGAGCAGCTCGACAACGCTGAGGCGGATGAACCGCTCGCGATCGACGCGGATGCGCCCGCCGTGCAGTTCGACCATGTCGACTTCGAGTACGAGCCCGGCCGCCCGGTACTCAAGGACGTCTCGTTTGAATTGCGGCGTGGCGAACGCATTGCGTTCGTGAGCGAGTCGGGCGGCGGCAAGTCGACGATTGTGAGCTTGCTGCTCGGCTTCTACCCGATAACTGATGGATGCATCCGGCTCTTTGGTCAGGACACCGCGCACCTGCGCATGGCTGCGCTCCGTCGAGAAATCGGGGTCGTGTTCCAAGACCCGTCGCTCTTTTCGGGCACGATTCGCGAGAACATCGCTTACGCACGACCGGATGCGAGCGATGACGAGATCATTGCGGCCGCGCGGCGCGCAAATGCCTGGGAGTTCATCCGTAAGTCGCCTGATCGGCTCGACAGCATCATTGGCGAGCGCGGATTGAAGCTCTCGGGCGGGCAGAAGCAGCGCATCGCGGTGGCGCGGGCGATGCTCAAGGATGCGCCAGTGCTCGTGCTCGATGAGGCGACCTCGGCGCTCGACACGAAGTCGGAGCGGCTCGTGCAGGCCGGGCTTGATGAGCTCATGGTGGGCCGCACGAGCCTGATCATCGCGCACCGGCTGTCGACGATCTCGCAGGTCGACCGCATTGTGACGTTGCGCGGGGGAGTGGTCGATGAGATCGGTTCGCCGGCGGAGCTCGCCGAGACCGGTGGCATTTACGCGGAGCTCCTCTCGCTGCAGCAAGAGGGCACCGCCCGCTCGAAGAAGCGGATGCGCGACCGCTTCGGCATCCAGGCCTAGGTGTGCGAGCCCCTCTGGTTCGTCGAGTAGCGAAGCGTATCGAGACGCCGCTGCGCTCCTACTCGACCACCTAGCCCCTCTGGTTGGTCGAGTAGCGAAGCGTATCGAGACCGCACCGCAAGCCGCACTAGGCTAGACAGAGTCATTCAACAGCGAAAGGATGCGGCGACGTGCGCGAGCAGATCGACCTGGCAGTCATCGAAGGCGACGGCATTGGACCGGAGGTGATTGCCGAAGCCCGCAAGGTGCTTCGCGCCGCTCTTCCCGAAGGCGTCACCCTCAACGAAACCGAGTACCCGTTCGGCGCGAACCACTACCTCGCGACCGGCGAAATCCTCGACGACGCCTCGCTTGACCAGCTTGCCAAGCACGACGCCATCCTCCTCGGCGCCGTCGGTGGCGACCCCGCCGACCCCAAGCTAGCGGGCGGCATCCTCGAACGTGGCCTCCTGCTCAAGCTGCGCTTCGCGTTCGACCACTACATTAACCTGCGCCCCTCGAAGCTCTGGCCCTCGGCCATCTCGCCGCTCGCGAACCCAGGCGAGATCGACTTCGTTGTCGTCCGCGAGGGCACCGAAGGTCTTTACGTCGGCAACGGCGGCGTGGTGCGCGCCGGCACCGAGCACGAGGTCGCCAACGAGCTCTCGGTGAACACCGCCCGCGGTGTCGAGCGCACGGTGCGCTACGCCTTCGAACTCGCCATGACTCGCGATCGCCGCCTCACCCTCGTGCACAAGAAGAACGTGCTCGTCAACGCGGGTGTGCTCTGGAACCGCATCGTCAACGAGGTTGCCGAGGAGTATCCTGAGGTCGCAGTCGACTACCTGCACATCGACGCAGCGACGATCTTCTTCGTGACCAACCCCTCACGATTCGATGTCATCGTCACCGACAACATCTTCGGCGACATCATCACCGACCTCGCCGGCGCCGTCACCGGCGGCATCGGCCTCGCCGCCTCGGGCAACCTCAACCCGGAGGGCGCGTTCCCGAGCATGTTCGAACCGGTCCACGGCTCGGCGCCCGATATCGCGGGCACCGGCAAGGCCGACCCGACCGCGGCCATCCTCTCGGTGGCGCTGCTGCTCCAGCACTTTGGATTCGACGACGCTGCCAAGCGCGTCGAGGCCGCCTGTGAGCAAGACCTCCGCAACCGCAGCGGCGAAGCTCGCTCCACGAGCGAAATCGGCGACGCGATCGCCGCGCTCCTCGCGTAACCCATCCTCATCCCACCCCCGCGCTCTGCCAGCACCGCGCGGTGCAGTTGAAAGACACGACCATGACCGACCTCACCTTCCGCATCGAACGCAATGCCAACCCCGCCGCTGACGCCACCGTCGCGGAGGTGCTCGCCGACCCCGGGTTCGGTAAGCACTTCACCGACCACATGGTCATCATTGACTGGACGAAGGATGCGGGCTGGCACGATGCGCGGGTCGTTCCCTACGGACCGCTCACCTTCAACCCGGCGAGCGCGGTCTTCCACTACGGCCAGGAGATCTTCGAGGGCCTCAAGGCTTACCGTCACGCTGACGGCTCGGTGCACACCTTCCGCCCGGAGCGCAATGGCCAGCGCCTAGCTGACTCGGCTCACCGCCTCGCCCTGCCGCAGCTGCCGGTCGACGTGTTCGTGGAATCGGTGCGCCAACTCGTCGAGATCGACGAGCGCTGGGTGCCCGCACACGGAGAGAACAAGGCGCTCTACCTGCGTCCGTTCATGATCGCGAACGAAGACTTCCTTGGTGTGCGCGCCGCGGAATCGGTGAGCTACCTCGTCATCGCCTGCCCGGCGGGCTCGTACTTCAGCGACCCGACGCGGCCGGTGAACATCTGGCTCGAGCGCGAGTATTCGCGCGCCGGTCGCGGCGGTACTGGCGCTGCGAAGTGCGGTGGCAACTATGCGGCGTCGATGCTGCCGCAACAGATTGCCTACGAAAAGGGATGCGAGCAGGTGCTCTTCCTTGATTCGTGCGACGGTGCCTACCTCGAAGAGCTCGGTGGGATGAACGTGGTGCTCGTGTTCGACGACGGCACTGTGGCGACTCCCGCCTCCGATTCGATTCTGCCGGGCATCACGCGCGATAGCGTGCTGCAGCTCGTGGAGGATGCTGGCTACCAGGTCGAGCGTCGCCGGATTTCGCTCGACGAGTGGCGCGAGGGTGCCGCGTCGGGGCGCATCGTTGAGGCGATGGCCGTGGGCACGGCTGCGGTGATCACGCCGATTGGTGAGCTGCGCTCCGATGAGTTCACGATTGCGAACCCGCCGGTGACCGAGGAATCGCTCGCGATGCGCATCCGCGCGAAGCTCACCGGCATTCAGAACGGTGTCGAGTCCGACACGCACGGGTGGATGCTGAAGCTCGTCTAGGGGGTTGCGGCGGGGTCTTGATACGGCTCCGCTGCGCTGCTCCGCCTACTCGACCATCCAAACTCTTGGGGTCCCGATACGGCTGCGCCTACTCGACCAACCATTTGGGTGGTCGAGTAGGAGCGGAGCGACGGATCGAGACCTCCCGGCCCCGATTTCCCTACCGCTCCGCGAAGCGGCGGGCGGTGCGGGCGAGCGAGAGCTGCACGGCATCGGTCATGATGCGCGGGTCGTAGCCGGTGAGCTTCGCGATCTGCTCGATGCGGTAGCGCACCGTGTTCCGGTGCGTTCCGAGCGCCACGGCAATCTCGCCGGTTGCCCCCGAGTGCGCGAGAAATGCATCCAGCGTCGCCACTAACTGCGTACCGTGCTCGGCATCGGTGCGCTCAAGTGGCCCGAGCACCTCATTCGCAAGCTCCACGACCGGCGCATCGGCCGCCGACAGGATGAGCGCCGCAAGCGACAGCCGCGAGGCTGAGCCGATCTCGTCGCCCGCGCCGAGCCGGTCAAGCGCATCCACCGCCTCAAACCAGCTCCACCGCAGCGAGCTCGACGCCGGGTACGGTCCGCCGATACCAATCCGGGCGCGAAAGCCCGCTGCGCGCCCGGCACCGAGCAACGCTTCAGCCGCCGCCCGTGGGTCGTCGCTCGCGGGGAGAAACACGACCAAGCGCTCCTCGAGCATCCCGGCCGGCGCCACACTGTTGAGCGAGGGCAGTGGCAGCGAGGCGAGATCTCCGCGGCGCAGGCCGCTCGGCTCCACCGCGAGCACCCGGTAGTTCGCTCCCGGCACGAGCCCGATCGACTCGAGTCGATTCGCGATGATGTCGCTCGGCAGGCGTCCGCCAACGAGGTCGGCAAGCAGCTGCCCCACCTGCTCGCGCTGCTCACGAATGCGGCGCGCGGCCTGCGACATGTGCAAGCCCACAAGCGAGCGGGCGGCTGAGATGAGCGCCTCATCGCGCCGTGGGAGCGAGGCATGCAGGGTTGCCTGGCCGGTTTTGCCCACGGCAATCGGCAGCGCATCCCAGCCGGTCACTGCCGGGTCGTCGATCTCGAGCGATCCCGAGACGAGTTCGCCGTTGTACGAAAGCGCGATGTGAGCGCCGGTCTCGCGTCCCAACCCCGCGAGCATCGCATCCAGGCCGCCGTCGCCGAGCAAGAGCTCGATCAATCGCTGGCGGCGACGGTGCTGCGATTCGAGCCGCTCGAACTGTTCGGAGGCCTGCGCATCGGCCACTCGCCGTGCGATCGTCGCGAACGACATCTCAAACGGCACCTCGAGCACCGGCAGATCGCGCCGACGGGCCTCATCAAGCAGGGCCTCCGGCACCTCGTCATGCGTGAAGCCGATGCCAAACGCAATGCCTGCCGAGCCGGCCCGCGTGACCGCGTCGAGAAAGGTGCGAATCGAGCGCACCGAGCGAAGCCGCATCCCGGTCGTGCAGACGAGCTCGCCACCGGTGAGGAACGGCGAGGGGTCGGTGAACTCCGACACCGCCGCCCAATCAACCTGCCGATCGAGCGCCACTCCCTGCCCGGCACGCAGGCGCAAGCGCAGGGCTGGGTCGCGAGTGAGGTCCATGATCGTGAGCGGCATGCAGTCAGCCTAAGGGGATCATGCGGATGCACAACAATTTATTGCCGTGATCGTGCCGATGGCCATGATGCGCGACCACCTACTCGCCGTACGCTCATGGCATCCCCATCGACCGTGTCTACGGAAGGAAGGAACTATGGAGTTCCGTCTCGAGCAGAAGCGCAGCATCGTCACCGAGCTGCCTGGCCCCAAGTCACAGGCGCTCGCCGCTGAGCGCGCCAAGTACGTGAGCAACTCGATCGGTTCGAGCCTCCCCAGCTACATTGCCGAAGCCGACGGCGCGATCCTCCGCGACGTTGACGGCAACCAGTTCGTCGACTTCGGTTCGGGCATCGGTGTGACTACCGTCGGTAACGGTCACCCGACCGTCATCAAGGCGATTCAGGAGACCGCCGCGAGCGGTGCCCACTTCCAGATCAACACCGCCCCCTACGGCAGCTACGTTGAGCTGTGCAAGCGCCTCACCGAGCTCACCCCCGGCAACTTCGAGAAGAAGGCAGCCCTGTTCAACTCGGGCGCCGAGGCCCTCGAGAACGCCGTGAAGATCGCGCGCAAGTACACCGGCCGCGACGCCATCGTCGTGTTCGACCACGCCTTCCACGGCCGCACCAACCTCACCATGGCAATGACCTCGAAGTCGATGCCCTACAAGGACGGCTTCGGCCCGTTCGCTCCCGAGATCTACCGCTTCCCGGCGAGCTACCCCTACCGTGACGGCCTCACCGGTGCCGAGGCTGCCGCCCGCACCATCAGCGCCATCGAGAAGCAGATCGGCGCGAAGAACGTCGCCGCGATCGTCATCGAGCCCCTCCAGGGCGAGGGTGGCTTCATCGTTCCGGCTGAGGGCTTCCTCCCCGCGATCGTCGACTTCGCGCACGAAAACGGCATCGTCTTCGTTGCCGACGAGGTGCAGTCGGGCATGGCCCGCACCGGCAAGTGGTTCTGCTCGGAGTGGGACGGCATCGAGCCCGACCTCATCACCAGCGCCAAGGGTATTGCTGGCGGTATGCCGCTGTCGGCGGTCATCGGTCGCGCCGAGATCATGGATGCACCGCACGCCGGTGGCATCGGTGGCACCTACTCGGGTAACCCCATCGCGAACGCTGCGGCACTCGCGACCATCGAGGTCTACGAGACCGAGAACCTCGCCGAGAAGGCCCTCGAAATCGAGGCTAAGGTGCGCGCTGCCTTCGAGCCGCTCGTTGGTGAAGTTGCCACCGTTGGTGAAGTTCGCGGTCGCGGCGCCATGCTCGCGATCGAGTTCGTCAAGGCCGGCGGCAAGGAGCCGAACCCTGAGATCGTCAAGGAAATTGTTTCCGACGCGCTCTCGCAGGGCGTGCTGCTGCTCACCTGCGGCACCTACGGCAACGTCATCCGCCTCCTCCCGCCGCTCGTCATGAGCGACGAGCTGCTCGACGACGCCATCGGCGTGTTCATCGAGTCGATCCGCAAGTTCAGCTAGGCGTTGACCTCAAGTAGGTGGCCCCGCATCCAATTGGATGCGGGGCCACCTACTTTTGGTGCGGATGCGTGGCTAGGCCGTCGCGGCCGCGGCCGGATTCGGCACGCCGACCCGCTTCGCGGTGTGGTCGACGATGGCATCGAAGCCGATCTCGAAGAGTTCATCGTTGATCGCGCGCAGATCGCGACCGCGCTGGGCCTCGACGGTCGCGACGAACGTGGGTGCTTCATCCGCCAATGAACCGGCGTCGAAAATGTCGTCGGGGGCGTGCTCGTTGAAGGCCGCGCCGTAAATGAACGATTCGAGCGCAATGATGAGCGGCAGGCAGGAACGAATTGGCCAGCCGCCATCGACGAGCCCCTTCGTGACTGATTCGTACATTGCGACGGTGCGGGGCGAGTCGGTCACCTCGATCGTGGCGATCGCGGCAATGAGTTCGGAGTGCGCCGCCATCACATCGCGATAGCTCAGCGCCCAGGCCTTGAGTGCTGTACGCCAATCGGTCGTGCCGAAGGCGCTGCAGTCGATCTCACCCATGACGGCATCCTCGATCCAACGCAGGATCTCCTGCTTCGAGGTGGCGTGGTTGTAGAGGGCCGAGGGTGTGACGGAGAGCTTGTGTGCGAGACGGGTCATCGTCAGTGCCGGAACGCCATCGTTGGCGATGATTCGCCGAGCAGCACCCGTGATGACCTCGCGATTGAGGATGCGGGTGCGTGGACGTCCGGCTGGGCGCCTATTGCCTGCCATTGTTGCCTCCTTGCACAGCGGTCTGACAAGAATATGCCCAATCATGATGTGGTTTGGACGCAAGCGCGCTGGAGGCGCCTCCACAAACCACGTAGATTGTGAAATCTCGACAATTGTTGCGGAAGGAATGCGATGACGGACTCTGCCGCTGAGCCGAACACCGCGCCCGGCGAGCCGGAGCGCATGGTCATTGGCTACATTGCCGATTCACGTGGCTACGACGCCCTCGCTCTTGGTGCCTTCCTCGCCAACGGGGCGAATGTTGAGCTGGTCATCACCCTGGTGCTGCCCGAACCGAACCGGTTCTCAAGCGCGGGGATGGCGTCGTTGAACTCCGACACCATCATGATCGACCAGGTGCGCGAGTGGGGCGACGACGCCCTCGCGCGGGTGCCCGAAGGTGTCGAGGCAACGTTCGAGTACCGCTTCGCCTCGACCGAAGCGCACGGGCTCTTGGATGCGGCTGAAGAACACAATGCGGTGCTCGTCATCGTGGGTGCCGAGGCCGGAACGCTCTTGCGCACGTTCACCGTCGGTTCGACGGCAAACACGCTGTTGCACTCCTCGCCGGTGCCGGTGGGCCTTGCGCCGGCCGGGTTCTCGGCGACCGGCCCGGTTGATCGGGTGACCGGTATCTACGGCACTCGGGCGGGCTCCGAGGCCGTGATTGGCCGGGCGCTGCAGCGCGCGGATTCGCGCGGAGTGCCGCTGCGACTCGTCTCGCTCGTGCAGATCGACGGGGTCGCACCGCGCGATATCCCCGAGATCACCGATGAGGTGCGCGAGTTCGGTGGCAGCCGCCTCGAGAAGATCGCGACCGGGATGCTCGACTCTGGCCGCGCGACCATCGAGATTGCCGAGGGCCGCGATTTTGATGAGGCCCTCGAGAGCATCGAGTGGCACGAGAACGAGTTCGCGGTCGTGGGGTCGAGTCGATTGGGGCGTGGCCGCAGCGTCTTCCTCGGCTCGCGAGCCCGGCGCATCCTGCGGCTCGTGCCCGTGCCGGTGATCGTGATCCCGAGCGAGTACACCGACTTTTAGTCGTGCCGCCGGCTTGGTGCACTGAGGTTCTCGAAGTGCACTCTGCCGCGCTTCGAGAGCCTCAGCGCACACCCTACCGAGAGCCTCAGCGCGCGCAACGGTAGACTCACGCCCGTGAAGATCGCGCGTTACGAATACCAGAACCAGCTCGCCTACGGGGTGCTCGACGAAGAGACCGACGAACTCGTCAAGCTCTTCGGCGACCCGATTCTTGCCGGCATCGACACGCTTGACGAGCGGGTTCCCGTTGCCGATGTGCGCCTGCTCGCTCCGGTCATTCCCCGCTCGAAGGTCGTCGCATTCGGTCGCAACTATGCCGAGCATGCGCGCGAGATGGGCAATGAGGTGGCTGAAGAACCGATGATGTTCCTCAAGCCCAATACCTCGATCATCGGCCCCGGGCATCCGATTATTTTGCCGACGCAATCGCAGCACGTCGAGCACGAGGTTGAGCTCGCCGTCATCATCGGCCAGGTCGCGCGGCACGTGCCCGCGGGCCAGGCTCACCAGGTCATCTTCGGCTACACCGTCGCGAACGACGTCACCGCGCGCGATCTGCAGCGTCGTGACGGCCAGTGGTCGCGGGCGAAGGGCTTCGACTCGTTCTGCCCGCTCGGTCCCTATATTGAGACCGAGTTCGACCCGCGCGAAGGTGTCATCGGTGCGAAGGTGAATGGCGAAACGAAGCAGCTCGGCAACCTCAACCAGATGGAGCGTACGGTCGGCCAGCTCGTTGAATACGCCTCGAGCGTGTTCACACTGCTGCCCGGGGATGTGTTGCTCACCGGCACACCTGCGGGCGTCGGTCCGCTCGTGGCCGGTGATGAGGTGGTTTGCGCGATCGAGGGTATCGGCGCACTGTCGAACCCGGTCACGTCGTGAGGCGGCGCCGCGGGAGTTCGCGGCGCCTGATCGCGCTGGCGATCTTCGTGTTGTCGATCGTTGGTGTCATTGTGCTCATGAATCTCGGGCTGCCCGAATCAGTGAATATGTCGGCCGTTGGCGTATTCGGCGTGCTCTTCGTAGGCAGCGCGATTTGGTTCGCGGTGGAGTCGTTCTTGGGCGGCAATTTCTAGCCGGTGTGAGCGCATCCGATTTGGTGCTCTGAGCGAAAATGTGAAAGTCATTCAATTTTCGTGATTGGATGACGGCGACCTCATCCAGGTCGACAAGAGGGTCGGCGAAAAGGACACCATGACGCAGCACAACGCCCCGCACCAGGTCGGGGCAAAGGGACTCAGCATCGGCAAAGTTGGCGTGATTGGTGGCGCCGTCATTGGCGTCTCGGTCGTCGCTCCCGCATACACCCTCACCTCGGGGCTCGGCCCGACGGTCTCGACAGTGGGTCTACAGGCGCCGGCCATCCTGCTCATTGGTTTCATCCCGATGCTGCTCGTGCTCTTCGGCTATCGCGAACTGAACTCGGCAATGCCCGACTCGGGCACCTCGTTCACCTGGGCCTCGCGCGCCTTCGGGCCGTGGCTCGGCTGGATGAGCGGCTGGGGACTCATCTCGGCCACCGTGCTCGTGCTCTCAAATCTTGCGGCCGTTGCCACCGACTTCTTCTTCATCCTGCTCGCGCAGATCTTCGGCAACGAAGCCCTCGCGACTCTGCCCGCCGAGAACCTGCTGCTCAATATCGCCGTGACGACGGTGTTCGTCGTGCTCGCCGCCTATGTCGGCTACCGCGGCGTTGAGGCCACCGAGAAGGTGCAGTGGGGGCTCGTGCTCTTCCAACTCGTGGCGCTCATCTGGTACTCGATCTCGGCGATCACCTCGGCGCTCGGCGGCGGCGCCTATGACTACACGCCGGTCGACGTGAGCTGGTTCAACCCGCTCGCGATCGGTGATCTCTCACTCGTGGTGGCGGGTGTCTCGCTCTCAATCTTCATGTTCTGGGGCTGGGACACCGTCATCACCATGAACGAGGAAGCGAAGGACCCGAAGCGGACGCCGGGCCGCGCATCCCTGCTCACCATCGTCATCATCATCGCGCTCTACCTGCTCGTGACCGTGGCAACGCTCATGTGGGCGGGCATCGGCGAGGGCGAACTCGGCGCTGGTAACCCCGACAACCAAGAGTCGATCTTCGCGGTACTCGCGCCGCACGTGATGGGCCCATTCGCGATTCTCATGTCGATCGCGATTCTCACCTCATCGCTCGCCTCGCTGAACTCGACCATGGTGTCGCCCGCGCGCACCCTGCTCGCCATGGGCTACTACAAGGCACTGCCGTCCTCGTTCGCGAAGGTCTCGCCGCGCTTCAAGTCGCCGGCCCGCGCGACGATTTGGGCTGCCGCCGCCTCGATCGTGTTCTACGTCGTGATGCGACTTCTCTCAGAGAACGCGCTCTGGGACACGATCACCGCCCTCGGCATGATGGTCTGTTTCTACTACGGTGCCACGGGCCTCGCGGCCGTCTGGTACTTCCGCAAGAGCTGGTTCACGAGCACGCGTAACGTGTTCATGCGCTTCCTGCTGCCGTTGCTCGGTGGTCTCACGCTCGTGTGGATGTTCTTCCAGACCGCGATTGACTCGATGGACCCCGACTATGGTTCGGGCTCCTCGCTCAACGGTCTCGGACTCGTGTTCGTGCTTGGTGTGGGGGTGCTCCTCCTCGGTGTTGTGCTCATGGTGATCATGCGCTTCGTGACGCCCGAGTTCTTCCGCGGCGAGACCATCCCAGTGTCAGAGAACGAGGCCGATGTCGCGGCGGGTGGCGTTGAGGTGCTGCCTGAGATCGACTCGCACGGAAAGGGTCGCCCGAGCCACTAGGTCTTGGCGGGGTGCGTCCCGCGTACCCTGGGGAACATGTCTGAACCCGCACGCGAACTGCCTGAAGGCCCCGAGGAAGCGACCCCGAAGCGCTCTTCCTGGCGGATGATCGCGGTGCTACTCCTCGTCGTCGGGCTCATCTGCGTCGGTACCCTGCTCTTTTTCGGCGGCAACGGTATGCCCGGTGATCTCGTCGCCCCGCTCGTCGGGCTCTCGGCCACACTCGTGCTCGTCGGCGGCATCGCGCTCGCCGTTGGCACGGTACTGCGCAAGGACATCGGCGCTGGGCTTCCCGACGACGAGTAGCGATAGCTAGTTCGAACCGGTTGCACGACCTTCGAGTAGCGCCCGAATCGCCACAATTTCGCGACGAGTTTCGGTAACTTCCGCGCGCAACTCGGTGAGTTCGCGCTCAGCAGCGAAAATCGACCCCGCCGTGGGCACGGGGGCAGTGCGCACCGGTGCCGGTTCGGCGACCGTGCCCTTCGTCGAGCCCTCGAGGTTCGACATGGCGTCAATAATCACCGCGATGAAGAGATTGAGCATCACGAACGCTGACACGAGGATGAACGGTACGAAGAACATCCACGCTTCGGGATACACCTCCATGACCGGACGCACGATGCCCATCGACCAGCTCTCGAGCGTCATCACTTGAAAGAGGGAGTACAGCGACGCCGGGATCGAACCAAACCACTGCGGAAAGCTATTGCCAAAGAGCACCGTTGCCATGACCGCGCCGACGTAAAACACGATCGCCATGAGGGCAGCGATGGCCCCGATGCCGGGAATAGCTTTGATGATTGAACTGGCGATGCGGCGCAATTGGGGCAACCGATTGACCAGGCGCAGCACTCGGAGGACTCGGAGGGACCGCAATACCGCGAATGGCCCCGCGGCTGGGATGAGCGAAATCACGACGACAAGGAAGTCAAAGATGTTCCAGCCGTCGCGAAAGAATCGGCCATCGAGTGCGAGGAGTTTGAGCAAAATCTCAATGACGAAGATCGTGAGCGCGATGGTGTCGAGCAGGTGCAGGAATGGTCCAGCTACGGACATGACGGCGGGCGAGGTTTCGAGCCCGAGGGTCACCGCGTTGAGCACGATGACGGCGAGCACAAATGACTGCACTGGACTCGACAGCACGAACTCGCCAAGGCGACGACGCCAGCCGGTAGCCCGAGGGTTGGGAGACCAAGATCCTTCTGCATCCATGCTCGTGAGAATAACGAGCCCACAAGACTGAGCGGGATTAACTGGCTCTTCGCAGTTGAGGGTGTAGCTGGGGTCCGCGG
>NZ_RQVS01000020.1 GCF_003865375.1 Gulosibacter macacae
ACCTCACAGCCGCTCTACACCCTCATCTGGGAAGAGCCGTTTATCGACGATGGCACTGCCATCACGCCATCTCAGCGATAACAACACTGCGCTACGTGTGGGACGAAGCTGGCGCGGGGGTGCGTCTCGCCCCCGCGCCGGCCCGGGCCAACGGAACGGCTCAGGGCAGTTCGTTCGAGAGGATCACCGTCGCCGCGGCGCTAAACATCGCGCCGACGCCCTGCACGAGGCTGGTGGTGACGCCCTCGACCTGCACGCACGCCTCGCCGCGCAACTGGCGCACTGCTTCCTGCAGCGCGAACATGCCGTACATGCC
Source organism: Gulosibacter macacae (assembly GCF_003865375.1). Taxonomy (GTDB): domain Bacteria; phylum Actinomycetota; class Actinomycetes; order Actinomycetales; family Microbacteriaceae; genus Gulosibacter; species Gulosibacter macacae. Next base: position 317 of record NZ_RQVS01000020.1, read on the forward strand.
GCTGTGGGTGTACGAGAGGCCGCCGCCGTTCGTGTTCATGGGGAGTGTCCCGCCCGGTCGGGTGTGCCCGTCGGCGATGAAGGCTCCCGACTCGCCGAACCCGACGAACCCGAGATCCTCGAGACCGTAGAGCGGCAGGTGCGCGAATGCGTCATAGACCATGAGGTGGTCGATGTCTGCCGGCCCGAGTCTGGCGGCTCGGAATGCATCGGCCGAGGATCGGCGGAACGCGCCGAAGCTGCCGAGGTCGTCCATTTCGACGATGAGGGTTGATTCGGCCGACTCACCCGAGCCGAGTACGTGCACGAGCCGATCTGCATTCCGCATCGATCGTGCTCGAGCGGCGCTTGTGAGGATGAGCGCGCCGCCCCCGTCGGTGACGACGCAGACCATGTCCTTGGTGAACGGGTAGGCGAGGTCGCGCTGCGCGAGCACCTCGTCGACCGTGATCGGTTCTCGACGGGAGGCCCGCTCGTTCGGCATCGCCCACTCGCGCTGCGCGACGACGACCTCGGCGAGGTCGCGGCGATGCATTCCGCGCTCTTCCAGGAAGGCGAGCACTGGGGTGGTGAACGTCGCGTAGGGCGCAATAGCGCCGTACACGTCTTGGAACTGTCCGGTGACCGTCGAGAAGTCCGTGCCAAACGGAAGCGGTGGCGCGGCGATCATCGATCGTCCTGATTCCCCATGGGTGATGAGCACGACCTCGGCGGCGCCAGTCGCGATCGCTGCGGCCGCGTGCCGAATGTGCGCGATGAAGCTCGTGCCGCCGATGTGCGTGCCGTCGATCCATCGCGGCCGGATGCCGAGGGCATCCGACACCTCCCACGGGAACACCGGACCGGCGGTCGCCACGCCATCGACGTCGATCGGACGGAGTCCTGCATCCGCGAGGGCGTTGCGGGCGGCCTCGCAGTGGAGGCCGACGTACGATCGGTCGGGCCGCACTCCGACCGTTGTGGTCTCGGCCGCCCCCACGATCGCGACGGCACCTCGGTGCATGTTCATCGGCGTGCCTCCTCGACCGCGGGGTGAAACATCGGCAGCCACTGCTCCCCGCGGGTGACGAAGTCGACCTCGAGGGGCATGTTCAGGACGAGCAGTTCCGGATCGGGATCGACGCCGATGAGATTCGTCATCATCCGTGGCCCCTCGTCGAGCGTGACGATGGCGATGATCTGGGGCTCGGTCACCTCGAACATCGGCAACGGCCGGTGGTTGATCACGTAGGACGACAGGCGCGCGCGTCCCGACACGACGGTCCACTCGACGGCGTCGGAGGCGCAAGTCGGGTCGGGGCAGAACGGGCGAGGATGGAAATAGTGCTTCCCGCACGCCGTGCAGCGCTGGATGCGCAGTTCACGTCGCGCGGTGCCTTCCCAGAACTCCCGCGTCTCGGGGGTGGGGATGGGGGCTGGAGCGGGTGCCATGGGCGGCTCTCTCGATCGGTGCGGTGACCGGCGCGGCCCGGCGCGCAGCGTTGCCTGGCCGCGCCGGATGGCGCAGGTTGTTCGGGGAGGGGGAGGCCGATCAGGCCTGCACTCGCCCCTTGACGAATTCGCTGTCGGGGAGATCGGTGACGGGCAGCCCTGAGGCTTCCAGTGCCGACCGCGCCTGCTTCATGAGTCGGTCGGGGATGCGGGGGGCCGAGGCACGGAGGGCGCCGCCATTGAATCCGGCGAGCCACTCCTGATACTTCCAGCCGGTGCGGTTGATGACCGTGGTGCCCACCGCCGAGCCGGTGAGGATGGCGGTGTTGGCGGCGCGGGCGGGCGCGACCTGCCACCACAGCTTCATTGCCGCCTCCCAGTCGCCGCGCTGCGCGAGCTCGAAGGCGCGCGGGAAGTAGTCGCTCATCCAGTTGGTGTTCGACGTACCCGAGAACTGGAAGTCGATCACCGACATGAGTGGGATCGTCTCGCTTTCGATCGGGCAGGAGATGATCACCTCGTCGCTGAAGTGGTGCTGCATCTCCATGATGCCGCCGATGGTGGGGTAGCCCTGCTCCGCCTTGATCGCGACGATGTTCGGCACGGCGTCGAGCAAGCTGCGCACGAACGGCACCGGCATGCCGGCATTGTCGATGCGTTCGAAGCCCCACGCCGGCAGGCCGAACAGCATACAACCGAGGTCGGTCGAGTCGGCGAGCGCCTTCGTGTAGTCGAACACCTCTTGGTGGGTGGTTGGCCAGAACGTCGTCGGGTACGACATGAGAACGCTGTCGACGCCCTCGGCCTCCGCGAGCTTGAGTGCCGAGATGTTCTTCTCGAGCGTGTCGAACGCGGCGTGGAAGAACAGCTGGAAGTCAGGGCCGGCTGCTTCGCGCGCGACCGCGGTGAACCGCGCGTTCTCTTCGGGAGTGATCGCGAGCTCGGTCACGAGGAGCGTCCCGGCGAATCCGAGTTCCTTGAGCTTGAGGATGTCGTGGCGGATCGCATTCTCGTTGAGTCGCTCGAAATCGGGTGTGTACGACGGCATCGTGACGGCGATGGCACCCTTCCAGTGCTCCTTCGCCCAGGCGCGAGCCTGATCTTTGGTGTAATCGACCATGAGTTCTTCCTCTACTTACTTTGCGGTGGTGACGATTCCGACGGGCAGGTCGGTGCCGAGGCCCCGTTCGCGAGCGAGATCGACGAGGGCCTCGGCCACGACGATGTCTTGCAGGCCTGCCCCGGTGGACTTGTAGATTCGAATGCCGCGCGTCCGATCGATCTCGCGCTCGCCGAGCAGCACGTCGTTGAGCGAAGCGGTGAGCGCATCGACATCGACGCCGGCCGCGCGGGCGGCGAGCATGTCGCCGCTGCCGTGTACGACCTCGTCGACGCCGTCGGCCACCACGAGCGCGGCGCGGGCAAGGAGTTCGGCGGGGAGCTCGCGCTGGCCCGGTGTCGTCGATCCGATCGAAACGACCGTCGCGTCGGCGCCGATCCAGTCGGCCTCGACAGTCGGGGTCTCGTCTCGCGAGCGGGCTGCGCACAGCACGAGGTCGGCGTCCCTGACCGCCACCTCGGCCGAATCGACCGCGTGCACGGGCACGCCGAGCTCGTCGGCGAATCGCTCGGCGAACGCGACTCGGTTGCGCGGCGTGGGGCTGTAGACCCGGATCTCGGACAGTTCGACGACTTCGGCAAGGGCCGACGTGTGCGACTGCGCCTCGAACCCGGAGCCGACGACGGCGAGCACGAGCGGACGCTCGGGTGCGATCGTCGCGGCGCCGACGGCGCTGGTCGCTGCGGTCCGCAGACCGGTCACCCGATTGCCGTCGACGAGCGCGACGAGATCGGCGGTCTCCTTGTCGAAGAGCGAGATGAGGTAGCTCACGCGCAGGCCGTCGGCGAACGAGCCGTTGATCGACTTCGCGCCGAACAAACGACCACTCGTCGGGACCGAGGGCATCGTTCGCTGCCACTCCCGGCCGCTGTCCGCGAAGATGCGACCAGGATTGCGCGCATCATCGACCGGGGCCGAGTAGGCGGCGCGGATCGCGCGGATTGCGCTCGGCAAATCGGCGAGTTCGGCGACATCGGCGTCGGTGAGGAACAGCGTGGGTGCGGCGGGGGGCCGGGTGTCGGTGCTCACGTGTCACTCCTTCGTGATCGTGGGGTTCAAAGTCGCTCTTTAAACACGATACGTAGCGTATCGCATTGCGCTATGCTGGGCAAGACATCCACTCGACGAGGAGCGCAAGATGGCGATCGCGACCGTGAACCCCACCACCGGCAAGACCGAGATGCTCATTGAGCCGCACTCCGCGGCCGAGGTCGACGAGCGCATCGGGCAGGCGCACGCGGCTGCCGCAGAGCTCGGTCGAACGACATTCGAGCAGCGCCGTGCCTGGATGCACGCTGCGGCGGACTTTCTCGAGGGCCACGCCGAGGGTCTCGGCGAGCTCATCACGGTCGAGATGGGCAAGCCGATCGCGCAGTCGGTCGCTGAGGTGCGCAAGTCGGTGAAGGCGATGCGCTTTTACGCCGATCACTCCGAGACGTTTCTCGCAGATGTGCCGCTCGACGATCCTGCGCGGGTCGGCGCGTCAGCGGCCTGGTCGGTCTACCAGCCGCTCGGCGTCGTGCTCGCCGTGATGCCGTGGAACTACCCGATCTGGCAAGTCGTCCGCTTCGCGGCGCCAGCGCTCATGGCCGGAAACGCGGGGCTGCTCAAGCACGCGTCGAACGTGCCGCAGGCGGCGATGCTGTTCGACGACCTCTTCGAGCGCGGTGGTTTCCCGAAGGGGTCGTTCCGCACGCTCCTCATCGGCGGCGGCGAGGTCGCGCGCGTCATCGCTGATGACCGCGTTGCGGCCGTCACCCTCACCGGCTCCGAGTCGGCAGGGCGCTCGGTTGCGGCGACGGCCGGCGATCACCTGAAGAAGGCGGTGCTCGAGCTCGGTGGTTCCGACCCGTTCGTCGTGCTGCCCTCGGCGGACATCGCGGAGGCGGCGAAGACCGCGGTGGCGGCTCGCGTCAACAACAACGGCCAGGCCTGCATCGCGGGCAAGCGCTTCATCGTTCACACCGACGTCTACGAGGAGTTCGCCACCGAGTTCGTCCGGCGCATGTCCGAACTCGTGGTCGGCGACCCGCTCCGCCCTGAGACGGAGGTCGGCCCGATGGCTACCGAGCAGGGGCGGCAGGACGTCGTCGATCTCGTCGAGGACGCCCGGGCCAAGGGCGCGACGATCCTCACCGGCGGTACGCTGCACGACGGTCGCGGCTGGTTCTATGCACCGACCGTCATCGCCGATCTCCCGAATGACGCCAGACTCGTGCAGGAGGAGGCCTTCGGTCCGGTCGCATCACTCTACCGCGCGTCCGACGTCGGCGACGCGCTCCGCATCGCGAATCAGACGACGTTCGGCCTCGGGAGCGCCGTGTGGACGAATGATCCGAGCGAGCAGGAGCGATTCACCCGCGAGCTGGATGCCGGCGCCGTCTTCATCAACGGCATGACCGTGTCGTACCAAGAGCTGCCGTTCGGTGGCATCAAACGGTCGGGATTCGGTCGCGAGCTGGCCGAGGTCGGCCAGCGCGAGTTCTGCAACTTGAAGACCGTCTGGAAGGCCTGACCGGAGCGGCGCGTTCGATTCGGCCGATCGGCGGGGAACCGAGGGCACCCTCATGGACTACAACCTTCTGCGGCCGTTGAGGGCGCTTCTCGAGGAACGCAGCGTCACCCGTGCCGCCGAGCGCCTACACCTGTCGCAGCCGTCGATGTCAGGCGCTCTCGCGAAGCTCCGAGCTCACTACGAGGACGAGCTGCTCGTGCGGCGCGGCAATCTTCACGAGCTCACGCCGCTCGCCGAGCGGCTGCTCGGCGTGCTGCCCACCGCGATTTCCGAAGTCGACCACGTCCTTCGGCTGCAGTCGGGTTTCGAGCCCGCTTCGAGCGAGCGCACGTTCGTCATCGCCGGGGTGGATGCGGCCATCGCGCGCGTCGCGCCGCCCCTCCTGCAGCTGGTCGCCGCGGAGGCTCCGGGAGTTCGGTTCGAGTTCCCGGCCGTCGACGGCCGACTCGTCGCGTCCGTGCCCGATTCGCTTCGCACGATCGACGGGGCCGTCCTTCCGCACGGGTACGCGTCGGGACTCGCGCGTCTCGATCTCCCGCCCGAATCCTGGGTGTGCTTGGTCGACGCCGAGGCGGGGGAAAAGGGGCTGCTCGATCGGCCGTGGGTCGAGACCATTCCCGCGCGAGAAGGCCTGCCGCCCGCGGCGATGCAACTGCGGATGCGCGGCATCGAGCTCGTGACCGTTGCGGCGACCCCGCACTTCTTCGTCCTGCCGTCGCTGTTGATCGGAACCGACCGGGTGGCGCTCGTGCCACGCGATCTTGCGGAGCGCGTAGTCGCGAACATCGACCGATTGCGGATGGTGGCGACGCCGGTCGAGCTCGAGCCGATTCGCGACGCATTCTGGTGGCACGGCGATCACGAGCGCGATGAGGGCCATCGGTGGCTCCGCGGTGCCCTCGCGGTGGTGCGGGACGGGCTCATCGGCGGGACCGATGGCGACTATCGCGGACTCGATCTTCAGTGATGATCAGTCGCGTGCGAGCCTGAGTGCAGGTCGCACGCGACGAGGGTCGAGACGGCGCATGGATGCTGACAACTGGGCCTTCCATGGGTAAGATACGAAACGATACGTACTGGACACAAGGAGGTGTCTGGTGGTGGAAGCAATTGACGTGGACGTCGTCGTGATCGGCGGCGGTCCGGCGGGCGTCGCGGCGCTCGCGCAACTCGGCGACGCCGGACTCACCGCAATCGGATTCGAGCGGGACGCCGACATGTGGCCGACGGCTCGCGCCGTGCACTTCGATGGCGAGACGATGCGCTCACTGCAGCGTCTCGGCGTCGCTGAACAGTTCGCGGGCATCACCGTGCCCATGCGAAGCGTCGAGATCATCAACGAGGCCGGCGAGGTGCTCGTGCACGCCGACACCGATCGCCTCGGCTCGCAGGCGTGGAGTGATCACATCAGCTTCCATCAGCCCGACATCGAACGGCTCATGCGCACGGTGGTCGACGCCGCCGAGGGCGTCGAGCTTCGTCTCGGCCATCGGGTGACCGGGGTCCACGAAATCGACGGCGCGGTGAACGTCCGCACCGTCGACCGCGAGGGTGCAGAACGAGTCACGGTCGCCCGCTGGGTGATCGCCGCGGACGGCGCCCGCTCCGAGACGCGTCAGCGGCTCGGCATCACCGGTGAGAAGTTCGGCGAAGATGCCCAGTGGCTCGTGGTCGACGGCCAGCTCGTCGACGCGCCGGGCTACGCCGCCGACATGGTGCAACTCGGCGCCTACACGCGACCTGCGCTGTGGCTGCGGCTCCCCGGCACCCGCGTCCGCATGGAGTTCATGCTCATGCCGGGTGACGACCCCGACGAGATCGTGACGCCCGAGGCCATCGAGCGGCTCAGTCGCGGGGTGCTCCCCGCGGACCGGTTCGCGCCCGATCGTCGCGCGATCTACACCTTCCGTGGCCGGATTGCCGAGCGTTGGCGCGACGGCCGCATCTTCCTCGTCGGCGACGCCGCCCACCAGGCCCCGCCGCTGTTTGGTCAGGGTTTGTGCGCCGGCATGCGCGACGTCGAGAATCTCGTCTGGAAGCTCGACCTCGTGGCGCGCGGCAAGGCCGACGAATCGCTCCTCGACACCTACGAGAGCGAGCGCAAGCCCCACGCCACCTACTGGGTCGAGACCGCCGCGAACCAGGCCGTCATCATCCAGACCACCGACCCGGTGGTCGCCGCCCAGCGCGACGAGTTCATCAAGGCGCACCCCGAGGCCTCGGCCGAGCCGAGTGCCCCGCCGCTCGGCCCCGGTCTCCACGAGGGCGACCGGGACGAGCGCGCCGGCCGCCTCGGGATGCAGCCGATCCTCGCCGATGGGGTGCGCCTGGACGACATGGTGCGCCGCCGTTTCCTCGTCGCGACCACGCGCGAGCTCTACGACGGGCTCTCCGACGACGTGAAGTCGATCCTCGACGCCGATGACGAGACCGTCGTGCTGCTCGACCCCGCCAAAGTGTCACAACTGCTCGACGACGTCGGCGCCAGTGCCGTCGTCCACCGACCCGACCACTACGTGCTCGGCGTCGCCGACACGCCCGCCGACCTCGAACGCCTCGTGCGTCGCATCCCCACGCTCGCCCCCTCGCCCGCCGCGGTCGCGGCCCAGGCCAACTAGTCCCATTGGAGATCGTCATGTCGTTCAGCCCGATAACCCACATCCGCCACTTCGACCTCGCCGTGCCCGACTTCGATCAGCAGGTCGAGTTCTACAAGAACCACTGGGGCCTGACCGTGCAGCACGACGACGGCGACGTCGTCTACTTCGCCGCCGAGGGCTCGCCCGAGCAATACATCACGCGCGTGCGCCGCTCGCCCGACAAGCGGCTCGACCTGGTCGCCTTCGGCGCGGCGGATCGCGCCTCGGTCGACCGGCTTGCTCAAGAGCTCGGGTCCAAGGGCATCCGGCTCGTGTCCGAGCCCGGCGACCTGCAGACCCTCGGTGGCGGCTACGGCTTCCGGTTCTTCGACCTCGAGGGCCGCACCATCGAGGTGTCGGCGGAGGTCGAGACCCGCAAGCACCGCAAGATCGAGGAGCGCGAGTCGATCCCCGTGCGGCTCTCGCACGTCGTGCTCAACTCGTCGCAGCCCGAGAAGATGCTCGCCTGGTACGAGGAGCACCTCGGATTCCGGCTTTCCGACACGCTGAACCACCCGCACGTCGGTGACCTGTTCTACTTCCTGCGCTGCAACTCGCAACACCACTCGATGGCGATCGCCCGCGGGCCGCACGCGTCACTCCAGCACGCGTCCTTCGAGCTGCGCGGGCTCGACGAGTACATGCGCGGGAGCGGGCGGATGATTCGCGCGGGGTACCGGAAGATCTGGGGCCCGGGCCGACACGCGGCCGGCGACAACACGTTCACCTACTTCGTCGACCCGAACGGCAACACGATGGAGATGACGACCGAGCTCGAGATGATCGACGAGGACACCTGGCACCCGACGATCTTCGACGTGCAGGAGCCCGAGACTTCCGACCAGTGGGGCACCGGCGGCGACATGGACGAGTTCATCTCGAACGAGATGTTCAACGACTCCGACAACGCCCACCTCTTCGTCGCCCCTCCCGTGTGAGCCCACGGTGACCGTCCGACTGTCCTGCTTCGTGACTCCCGCGCCGCTGATTGCGGCGCGGGAGCGCGGTCTGCTCGACCATGTCGACCTCGTCGAGCTGCGCTCGAGCGGCAGCCCCGGACAACTGCGCGGTCTGCTCGACGGTGAGCTCGACGGCGCGGTGACCGCGATGGACAATCTCTTCGCGTGGGTCGGGGCCGGCACCGAGCTCGCGCTCGTCGGCCAGGTCGAGCCGACCACGCCGCTCGCGTTCATCGCGCGCGGCGGGCTGCAAGACCTCACCGACCTTGCCGGCCGACGCGTCGCTGTCGACGCCTTCGACAACGGATTCTCCCTCGCCGCCCGTCACCTGCTCGCCGAGCACGGTATCGAGCCCGAGTGGCACGAGGTCGGTGGCGTGCGCGAGCGGTACGACGCGCTCATCGCCGGCACGACCGATGCCACCCTGCTCGGGCCGCCGTTCGATGATGATGCCCTCGACGCCGGTTGCGAGCTCCTCGCCCGGGTGCAGGATTCGCATCCCGCGTTTCCTGGCCAGGGGCTCGTCGTGCGCGCCGACCGCCTCGGAGACCCCGAGGTCCGTGCCGTGCTCGGGGCGCTCGTGGCGGGCGGTCTGCTGCCCGTCGACCCCGCCGGTCTGGACGTGCTCGTACGCATCCGTCGCGAACTCGGACTCCTCGCCGACGACGTCGGTTTTCCCACAATCCTCCGATCCCCTTGAAAGGTCAACGATGACGAACCCTGCTGCCGTACTCTCCACGCCCTGGAAGATCAACGGCCTCACGATCAAGAACCGCTTCGTACTCAGCCCCATGGCGGTGCTGCAACCGACCGAGGACGGCCGGCCGAGCGATCAGTCGATCGCATTCCTTGCGCGGCGCGCCCAGGGGGGTGCCGGGCTGCTCATGGTGGGCGGCGGCGCCGCGACCGCGCGTGGTGTCGCGGAGGCCCCGTTCCAGCCGCTCATGCGCTCCGACGACGATCGATTCATTCCCGGTCTCAAGCGTCTCGTCGATGCCGTCCACGAGTATGACGTTCCGGTGATCCATCAGATCTTCCCCAGTTTCGGTGCCATGGGCATCCCCGGCGAAGGGCGGACCACCCGAGCCGCGAGCCCGAAGCCCGTGCACATGGGGGCACCCCGACTGCCGAACGGTTTCTACATCCCCGGCGGGCGCACGAACCCGACGCCGGTCGAGATCACGAAGGACGAGATCCGCGAGGTGCAGGAGGCCACGGTCGCCGCCGTCCGCCGCTGCAAGGATGCGGGCTTCGATGGCATCGAGCTGGGGGCGCACATGCGGTACCTCTACTCGTCGTTCCTTTCGCCGCGCACGAACTGGCGCACCGACGAGTACGGTGGATCGGCCGAGAACCGTGCCCGCATTCTCGTCGACACGATCCGTGCCCTTCGCGCAGAGGTCGGCGACGACTACCCGATCGGTGTCCGGATGAGCGTCAACGATCACCTTCCCGACGGTCAGGGCCCCAAGGGGTACGCGGAGGTCGCCCAGTTCATCGCTGCGGCGGGCGTCGACTACATCGCGCTAACCGACGGCAACTACGAGTCGATGGATGCGAACCTGCCACGCGAATCGGGGGCGATCCTCAGTCACGGCGAGGCGCAGATCTTCCGCGAAGCGCTACCGGATGTGCCGCTGCTCATCAGCAGCACCTACGACCCGCAGCAAGCGGCCGACGCGGTGGAATCCGGCATCGTCGATGGCTTCATGCTCGCGCGCCAGTTGCTCGCCGACCCCGACTTCCCGAACAAGGTGATGACCGGGCGCACGAACGACATCATCTGGTGCGACCACAACAACTCGTGCCTTCGCCGTCTCATCTTCAACGTGCCGGTGACGTGCTCGAAGAACCGCGAGACCGGGCGCGAGTCGGGCGCAGCGGCGCGCAAGGCGACCCTGCAGCAGAACGTGCTCGTCGCGGCAGCCGGCAATCCGGCGCTCATGGGCATCGCCGACAAGCTCGCGTCGGCGAAGAACCGGAAGGCGAACGCATGAATCAGCAGCCGGCCTACAAGCTTGTCATCCTGCTCGCTCGCGACCCCCAACGCGACCGCCACGACTTCGCCGCGGAGTTGCTCGAACTCGAGCGCACCGCCCCGATCGCCGCCGCCGGGCTGTTGCGCAGCGTCGTCACGACCGGTCTCGCCGCGGTGGACCCGGCCGACGAATCGCCGTTCGACGCCGCGATCGAGACCTGGTGGGCACGTAAAAACGATGCCGCCGACTGGGTCGTGTCGCGTGCCTTCGAGTACGAGTGGCTCGCGCCACGGATGCGGCTGCTCGCAGCGTTGCCGCATGCCATCGCCGGCGAGCCGGGTCGGCGCTGGGAGGCGGAGGAGCCGTACCCGGAGGGCGCCGTGCAGCTCATCGCGCTCACCACCGCCGTGCGTTCACTGCGGAAGGACGAGTTCGCGACCGCGTACGCGCGGCACGCCGACCTCGCGCTCGCAGGTGAGGAGTCGACGGCACGCATCGCCAGCCTCGAGTTCACGACCGCTCCGCTGGCACCGCCGTCGCGATTCAGCGCCGACCGCGATGACGGCGTCGGCACGATCGTGTTCGCTTCGGCCGACGCGCTCGCCGCTGAAGTCGCGAGCGAGCACTACCGAGACGTCGTCGCCCCCGACGCGGCGGCGTTCAGCCACGCAGCCAACTCGGATGTGATGGTCGGGACGCCGACCGTCATCGCCTGATCCCTGACGATGGCACAAGGGGGCGGGCACCTGGATCGGTGCCCGCCCCCTTGCTCGTGCCGCGAGCGCGTCAGTTCGCGGCCGTGCTGCCCGCACTCGCGCGCATGATCATCTTGTGGATTCGCTCGCGCAACTCGAGATAGTCGGGCCGTGCCTTGGTGGTGAGCTGGTCGCGATCCGGGCCGAGCGGCACCGGGATCGTGGCGGCGACCGAGGCGGGTCGCCCGAAGAGCACGACCACCTGATCGGCCAGATAGACGGCCTCGTCGATGTCGTGGGTGACGAGGACGATCGTGACGCCGAGCCGGTCGCGGATCGAGAGCATGAGGTCCTCGAGATCGGCGCGCGTCTGCGCATCGACCGACGCGAACGGCTCGTCCATGATGAGCACCTCGGGGCGGTAGGCGAGTGAGCGCGCGATCGCGGCGCGCTGCTGCATGCCGCCCGACATCTCCCACGGGTAGAGACGGCCGTTGCCGGCAAGGCCGACCTGCTCGAGCGCCTCGGCGACCCGTGCGTCACGCTCGGCTCGATCGAGTCGATAGCGTCGCAGCGGCAGCGCGATATTGGCGTCGACGCGCATCCAGGGCATCAGCGAACGGCTGTAGTCCTGGAAGACGACGGACACTTCGGCCGGCGGTTCGGTCACGACGCGACCGTCGACGCGTACTTCGCCCGAGGTCGGTTCGATGAGGCGCGCGAGGCAGCGCAGCAGCGTTGTCTTGCCGGTACCGGAGGGGCCGACGATGCAGACGAATTCACCGCGATCGGCCTTGAAGGCGAGGTCGCGGAGGACCTCTTTGTCTCCGTACGACTTGCCGAGTCCGATGGCCTCGAGCTGTGGGACATCGGTCGCCGTGGTGGTGTTCATGGTGGCGGTCACTTCCTCGTTCATGCGCGCGACAACCGGTGCCACGACAGGACGTAGTGCTCGACGACGAGCAGGATGATGTTGAGCAGGTAGCCGATGATGCCGAGCAGCAGCATGCCCGACCACATTTCGGGCAGCGAGAACTGACGCTGCGCCTGCAGGATGAAGAACCCCATTCCTGCTGACGAGCCGAGCATCTCGCTGGCGACCATGAGGATCACCGACACGGCGAGGCTGGCGCGGATGCCGGCGAAGATCTGCGGGGCGGCGGCGGGGAGCACCATGCGGAAGATGCGGTCGACCGGTCGCACGCGGTTGGAGCGCGCGACATCGAGCACGGCGGGATGCACGCCGCGCACGCCGTCGATCGTGTTCAGCAGGATGGGCCACAGCGCGCCGAGGACGATCACCAGCACTCGCATGCCGAGGCCGAGACCGACGAGCTGGATCGCCAGCGGGAGCAGGGCGACGGCGGGGAGGTACCGGAGGAATTGCAGCGCGGGACCGACGGCGTTCGCGACCCGGCCATTGAGGCCGAGCGCGACCCCCAGCGAGACGCCGAGCACGATCGAGATCCCGAGTCCGAGGCCGATCGCTGCCATCGAGGGCGCGACGTGCTCGGGCACGAGCGAGAAGATCCAGAGCTCGAGGAACGTCTCGAGGATCTCGGGGAGCGGGGGGAAGTAGATCGACGTGCTCGAGGCGCTCGCGAACCACCAAAGCGCGATGAGCACCACCGGCAGAACGAGGGGGAGCAGGAAGCGTCCGGCAAACGTTCTCATGCGTGCTCCTTGCGATGTGCGGGGTGCCAGCGCAAGACGACCGACTCGAGGCGCTCAAACAAGGCGTTGATGCCGACTCCGAGCAGGCCGGCGAGCAGGATGTAGGCATACATCGTCGGGGTCGCGTCGCCGAGGCCGGCCATCACGATCGACTTGCCGATGCCGTCGGCGGGGATGACGATCTGAGCGCTGATGGTGACGAGCAGGCAGATCGCCGCGGCGAGCCGCACGCCCGTCGCGATGTACGGCGCCGCAGAGGGGAGCAGGAGCCGGAAGAACCGGTCGAACGGACGGACCCGGAACGACGTGAAGGTGTCGCGCGCGACGGGGTCGGTGTCGCGCGCGCCGTACACGGTCTGCATGATCACCGCCCACACGGCGCCGAATGCCGCGAGCAGCACCGTGCTCGGCAATTTTGACCCGAAGAGCAGCACGACGAGGGGCACGAGCACGAGCGCCGGGATGGTGCGCATGAAATCGAGGACGAATGAGGAGATCCGATAGGCGAGGCGGCTCATGCCGAGGGGCAAGCCGATGACCACGCCGAGCACGACGGCGATGCTGAAACTGATGCCCCAGCTCGCGATCGTCAAGCCGAGCGGCTGCCAGATGGCGCCGGTCGCGATTTCGGTGACGAGCGCGCTCACGACCGCGGGCGGAGTGGGCACAGCGCCGATCGAGCCGGCCGCAGCGGCGAGCCACCAGACGGCGACGAGTCCGGCGAAGACCAGCACCTGGGCGAGCCGCCCTCGTCCGCGGGGCCGGACGCGGCCCCGCGGACGAGGGCGGACGATCGCGGTGGTCACGGCTTGTGCCAGATCAGGCCCGAGGTGTCGAACTCCTCCTCGATGAAGCCGTACTTGACGAGGATGGCACTCCATGCCTCCAGATCCTCAACGCTCAGGGATGAGTCGTAGCGGCCGAGCACCGCGTTCTCGATCGCGGCTTCCGAGAGCGTGGTGAACTCTGGCAGCACCGCACGGACCGACTCCGGGTTGTCGTTCGAGAAGTCAGCGGCCTCTTGGATCGCGGCGGTGAAGCGTTCGATCGCCTCGGCGTTGGCGCCGAGGTAGCTTTCGCTCGCGACCCACGTCATCGCGTTCATCCCCCCGATGCCCTCGGTGAACGGTTGCGCGACGACCTCGAGTCCCGCGGCCTTCGCGTTCGACAGGAACGGGTCGACGATGAACGCGGCGTCGACGCGTCCCGCCTCGACCGCAGCGACCATGTCGGGGTAGGCGAGTTCGACGAAGTTCACGCTCGCAAGATCGACGCCCGCCTCGTCGAGCAAGACGCGCGTGGCGAGCTCGGGGCCCGACTTGAGGCCGACGATCGCGATCGTCGTGCCGGCCAGGTCGGTGACGTCGGAGATACCGCTGTCCGGCTTGACGACGATCGCGGTCGTGTCCTCCGCGGGGTCGGTCGGATAGCGGTCGCTGCCGCTCACGATCTGGATCGGCAGGCCCTTGGAACCGGCGGTCACGGCGGCGACGGCGTTGATGAGCGCGACCTGGAGTTCACCGTTGATGAGCGAGGGGATCGCGGTCGACGTGTTCTGCACGACCACCGGGGTCACGTCCAGGCCGTGACGTTCGAAGATCCCTTCTTCGATGCCGACGTAGACGTTGGCGGCATTGATGATCGGGGTGATGCCCACGTTGATCGCGATGACATCGTCGGCGCCGGCATCTGGCGTCGAAGGGGAGGTGCCCGCGGAGCAGCCCGTGAGGGCGAGCAGGGCCGCGGCAGCTGCGGCGAGCGCGGTGAGGCGAGTTCTGAGCACGGGGTGACACTCCTTCGTGTCGTTGCGGCGGGGGACGTGCGTCCACGGGCCGAATCATTTGGCGCGGACCATTAGGTACGGCACGTATCATATCATAAGTTTGTGTCCCTGCGCCGTGCCCCCATTCACGGCGAATGGCGTGAGCGAGCGGGGCAGGTGCCGTCGCCGATCCCCGCCCCACCTGAATATCCCCGTGCCGCTCAGAACCGATCGCGCACGTGCCGCTCCCGGCCGTAGAGCGCCACGACGGAGATGATGATGATGCCGTAGACGATGCGCGTCTGTGCCTCGCTCATGCCTTGACTGATGATGATCGTCGAGAGCACCGTAAGGATGAGGGCGCCGAGCGCGGTGCGCGTGAAGCCGCCTCGGATCGACCCGAAGGTCGTGCCGCCCACGAGCACTGCGGCGAGACCAGAGAACAGGTACGGCTCGCCGATCGTCATCGTCCACCCCGCCCCGAAGGCGGCGATGAACATGCCCGCGAGCCCGGCGAAGGCCCCGGACGCCGCGAACACGCCGGCCCAGACGGCCCCGGTGCGGATGCGGGTGAGGCCGGCCGCTCGCGGGTTGACGCCCGTCGCATAGAGGCGACGTCCGGCGACCGTCTTCGAGAGGAACAGCCACAGCAGCACGCCGAGCACGATCACGATGACGACGACGGGCGGGATCGGGAGGCCGAAGGTCGTCCCCGTGAGCTGGGCGAGCGCCTTCAGCTCTTGCGGCGGCTGGCCGTTGTAGTCGCCGCCTGCGAGGAAGAGCGATCCGCCTGTCAGTGCCACCCCGAGCCCGAGCGTGATGACGAGCGGCTCGATGCGATAGCGGTGGCACACCCAGCCGACGAGGCCGCCGATGCCGCCGCACACGACGAGCACCACCACCATGGCGAGCGGCGTCTGCCACCCGAGCCGGCTCGTGGCCTGCGAGGCGACCATGGCGCCGAACGTGACATAGCCCGCGATCGCCATGTCGAGCCCGCCGAGGATGACGACGAGGGTCTGCCCCATGGCGGCGAGGGCGAGCAGCGACGCGATGGTGAGGATCGAGACCGCGGCGATGGGTCGCTCGAGGAAGGCGGGAACGAGCATGACGAGCACGATCGACATTGCAATGAGGATCGCGAGCTGCACGAGCGGGGTTTCGAGCAGCACGCGACGCAGGCGCTGCGCTCGGGGCGGATCGTCGACGGGGAGGGTCAGCGAACGGGTGACGGGAGTGAACTGGTTCATGACCTGCTCCTTGCGCGACGGGGGTTGAGGAGAGTGGCGCCGATGAGCACGCCGACGACGAGCACCGCGCCGTAGGCGAACTGCACCATGGCGGGGTCGACGCCGAACGCGGTGAGGAGTTGCTGGACGAGATAGAGCACGAGCGCGCCGAGGAACGTGCCGAGCAGGCCGCCCCGCCCGCCACCAAGCGCCGTGCCGCCGAGCACCGCGGCGGCGAGGCCGAGGAGCGCGTAGGTCGTGGCGAGTGAGGCCTGCGACGACTGCAGCAGCGCGCTCAGCGCGATGCCGGCGACGCCGGCGAACACGCCGCCGGTCGTGTAGGCGAGCGTGCGCACGACGGTGACGTTCACGCCAGAGCCGTAGGCTGACACGTCGCTTTCGCCGGTGGCGAGGAGGTTGCGCACATACGCGGTCCGGCGCAGGCCGAACCACATCAGGGCCACGATGCCGATCGTGATGAGCGCCCCGGGGAGGAATCCGATGCGTTGGGAGAGCCCGCTCGACCAGTTCTCGGGCGCGCCCACCGGCGATTTGGAGATCGTGATGGACAGGCCGACGAGGATGAAGAGCATGCCGGTCGAGGCCACCACGGGGTGCAGCCGGACCACGGTGACGAGCAGGCCCGTGATGGTGCCGATCGCGGCGGCGGTGACGAGCACGATGGGAATCGCGAGGTACCACTCGCCGAGCCCTCACGGCAGGAGGACCGCGACGAAGAAGCAGTTGATGAAGGTCGCGAGCGGTCCCACCGAGACGTCGATGCCACCCGAGAGGATCGGGGGAGTGGCGGCGAACCCGACGAGCACGAACGGTGCCAGCGTCGCGAGCGTTGCCGGCAGTCGCTCGGGGGCGAGGAACGACGGACTCACGATCAGGTTGATGACGAGCAGGACGGCGGCGAGGAGGCCGGCGAAGGCCCACGAGCGGGTCTGGAGGAAGTCGAGGAAGCGGGTCATGCTGCAGCTCCGGTCTCGTGGCCGAAGTAGGCCGCGACGACGGCCTCCGTCGTGAGTCGGTCGCGAGGGATCTCGGCGAACACGGTGCGATCACGGAACACGAGCACTCGGTCGACGAGTTCGACGAGTTCGTCGACCTCGCTCGAGAGCATCACGACGCTCATGCCGTCGGCGCAGAGTCGTTCGAGCGTCGCGTAGATCTCCCGCTTGGTCATGATGTCGACGCCACGCGTGGGGTCGTTGAGCAGCAGCACCTTCGGATCGGTCGCGAGCCACCTCGCGAGCAGCACCTTCTGCTGACTGCCGCCGGAGAGGCTCGAAATCGGATCACCCTGATCGGCGAGTCGGATGTTCAGCGCTTTCACGACGTCGGCGAACCGCTCGGCCATCCGTTTGACGTCGAGGAACGGGCCGTTGGTGTCGAGGCGCATCGTCGGCAGGGCGAAGTTCTCCCGGATCGACATCGTCTCGAACAGCGACTCGCCACGGCGCTCGCGAGGAAGGTAGGCGACGCCGATCTTCGATCCGTTGCCCTGGTGCACCTCGATGTCGGGAGTCAGGATGCGGATCACCGCGCCCTCGCCGCCCGCGATGCCGCCGAGCCGCTTGAGGAACAGATCCTGCCCGTGGCCCTCCAGTCCCGCGAGTCCGACCAGTTCGCCGCTGCGCAGCTCGAAGTCGACCGGCTCGGCGTCGGGATGGAGCCGCACGCCTTCGGCGCGGAGCGTGACGGCGCCGAGCTCGCGGTGCCGCTCCTCACGCTCGAATCGTCCCGCCGTGCCGGTCATGTCGCCGACGAGCCGCTCGATCGACAGCTCGTCGCGGGTGACGTGCGACACCGTGCGACCCGAGCGCAACACGGTGACGGCGTCCGAGATCTCAGCGACTTCGTCCATCCGGTGGGAAATGAACAGGATGCTCGTGCCCTCCGCGGCGAGTCGGCGCATCTCGGTGAAGAGCCGGTCCCGCGTGAGCACGTCGAGCGCGGCGGTCGATTCGTCGAGCACGAGCACTCGCGGCTCGCGGACGAGGGCGCGCACGATGCAGACGGCCTGCCGCTCGGACAGCGAAAGCGTCCCCGCGGGGCGGTCGAGGTCGATGCCGTCGACGAGCCTGCCGAGCACGTCGGCGGCGATGCGTCGTTGCTCCTGACGGCTGCGGCGTCTCGTGAACACGCCATCAGCGCCGAGCCAGATGTTGTCGAGCACCGACTGATTCGCGGCCGTGAGCACCTCTTGGAACACCACGGCGATGCCGTGGTCTGCGGCGTGGCGGGGGCTCCGGAAGTCGGCGGGCTCGCCGTCGAGGGTGAACTCGCCCTCGTCGGCACGGCGCCCGCGGCTCCGTTCATCGCCGTGTACCAGGAGGCGCTCGCCGCGTCGCTCGAGAGCGCCGGTGTCGAGATCGTGCTCAACGTGGCGCCGAACGATCCGTCCGACGTGCCCGGGCAGCTCCAGCAGTTCAGCCAGGCCCTCTCGCTGAACCCCGACATCATCTTCCTCAACCCGGTGGCCCCGGAGCCCGCGATCGATCTCGTCAACGAGGCCCACGCGGCGGGCATCCCGGTCGTCTCGCTCGTCGTGCCGATCGACAGCCCCAACGCCGTCTCCGTCGTCTACAACGCCGTACTCCAGTCGATGACGACCGCGTCGTCGCTCTTCGGCGCGATCGGCGGCTCGGGCGATGTGCTCGAGGTGACCGGCGTGCCGGGTATCCCGAACCAGCTGTTCTGGGACGCGGGCCGCGATCATGCGCTCGAGCTCTGCCCCGAGATCGAGATCGTCGGTTCTGTGCAGGGCCTGTTCCAGCCGCCGTTGGCGCAGCAGGCGGTCGTGCAGTACCTCTCGACGAACCCCGCGGGCGTCGACGCCGTCATCCAGACGGGCACGATGGGCTGGGCGGTGCGCGACGCGTTCGTGCAGTCGGGCCACGAGGTGCCGCCGATGCAGGACGTCGGCGCGTCGCAAGGTATGGCCGCGTACGCGGCGCAGCATCCCGACTACCTCTACTACGGCTCCATCACCCCGCCGGTGTCGATGGCGCAGGGCGCCGCGCAGATCGGTCTCAAGATCCTGGCGGGTGCCGGGCCGCGGGTGAACCAGGTCGTCTGGGCGCCGCACATCATCGACAGCAGCACGGTCGGCGACTTCGTCGACCCGTCGTGGACCACCGACGACGGCACCGACCTCACCTCCGACGAGGTGTACTTCACCGACGAGCAGACCGCCGAGTTCTTCACGAACCCGGAGCTCGGTCCGCAGAGCGCGGAGTAGGGCGCGGTCGAGGGCGGATCGGCCGGGCGCCGGTCCGCCCTCGAGGCGTCCCTCACGGAGGCTTCCTCATGACGATGGTGCTCGACACCCGCGCGGTCGCACCCGCCGAGCGCGCGGCGTACTGGACGGCGGGAATCTCGAAACGGCTGTTCCCGATGCAGGTCGACTCCCGCAGCGCCGTGTCGTTCGACGCCCGCCTCACCGGCGGCGAACTCGGCCCGATCACGATCTCGGCAATCAGCGGCGGGCCGCACCGCGTGGGACGAACGGCGCGAATGATCGCGAACGCCGATCCCGAACGGTTGCTGTTCTACCTCGTGCGCCGGGGGGAGTGCGTGCTGGAGCAGGCGGGCCGTGGCTGCGTGCTGCGCGTCGGCGACCTCGCGGCGCAAGAGACCTCCAAACCCTCCCTGTTCGAGGTGACGACCGGCTTCGAGATGCTCATGCTCGCGGTGCCGAAGTGGTTCCTCGGCGACGTCGCGCGACACGTCGCCGAGCGCACCGCGACGCGCGCGGCGAGCACCGACTCGCCACTGCTGCGGGTTTCGTCGCCGCTGCTCGCGGGGCTCGAGCGGGCCGCCGACGGGAGCGGCTTCGCGAGCGCCGAGGCCGAGTCCGCCGCTCGCATGCTGCTGCCGTTGATCGGGGCGATCTACGGCGAGCCCGACGGCCCGTCGGCGCGAGGCGACGAGTTGCGTGAGCGGATGCGTCGCTTCGCTCTCGCGAACCTCCACGACCCGCAGCTCGGTCCCGAACGTCTCGCCAACGAGCATTTCGTCTCGGTGCGCTACGTGCAGAAGCTGTTCGCCGCCGACGGCGGCGTCTCGGCGTGGATTCGCGAGCGACGGCTCGAGGGCGCGGCTCGCGATCTGCTCGAGAGCCGCCTCACGGTGGCCAGCATCGCCGTGCGGTGGGGCTACTCCGACGCCGCGAGCTTCAGCCGTGCCTTCCGCCGCGTGCACGGCGTTTCTCCGCGGGAACTGCGCGCAGCTTGAACGACGGCGAGAGGCGGCCCCCGCATCCGACGGATGCGGGGGCCGCCTCACGCCGTGCGGGCCTACTGCTTCGGGAAGCCCTCCTCGCGCAGGCGCGAGCCCCAGATGCCCGACTTGCCGGGGGCGATGATGCCGTTCGGGTCGAGCGTGTCCTTGATTCGCTCGTTGAACCGCCGCTGGGCGTGATCGTTGAAGCCGAACTGGTCGGCGGCGAGATCCATGAACGACAGGTGCGCGCGATACTCGCCGTACCCCATCTTGCCCGCCCTTGCGACCATCTTCTTGGCCGCCGCGTAGGCGTTGTCGACCTGTTCGGCGTTCTTCGTGTCGAAGGGGATGACGTTGATGAACGTCGTCGACCGGGCGTTGATCGGCAGCAGGCCGCCGAGGTAGTCGATGCCCACCTCGGCGCACATCTCCTCCATGAGCTTCTGCGCCTCGGCCGCGTGCCGGGACGTGAGCGGGATGACGGGGGAGAAGTCGACGTGTCCGCCCTCCTCGCCGCCCGACCACGAGGCCATCTTGTAGAGGTCGATGTTGGGCACGCCGATCATGATCTGCTCGTGCGGGTTGGGAAGCGTCTCCCACTCGTCGGCGCCGTACTTCGCTCCGATGATCTCGACGGTGGGGATCTCGAGGAACCGCGCGCGCAGTCGGGCGTAGTTGTGGTCGACGACGGCCTCGTCGCCGTAGAGGGCGAATCGCATCATCCAGCGGCCGAGCTGCATCTCCTCGGCGATCTTCTGGATGATCTCGTCGGGCATCTGACCCGGGCCGTCGTACCATTCGGCGCGGGTGGTGAGCATCGACGCCATGATCAGCGTGTTCGAGAGCTGCGGGCGCATGTCGATGACGCCGGCGAGCATGAGCTCTCGAAGCGCATCAATGACAGCCGGCAGTTGCGAGTCGTCCCAAAGCTTGAGCCACAGTGGCATGTAGACCTCGGGCTTCGGCATGAGCCAGTAACCCATCTTCGTGACGATGCCGAAGTTGGACTGCATGAACATCTCGGTCGAAGTCGGCCCGAGGCCCCGCTTGTAGAGCGGCCAGGTCGGGTTGTCGTCCATGGCCCCGTTTCCGGTGCGGATCAGGTCGCCGTCGGGAAGCACGACCTCGAAACCACAGTGGGAGGCCTGGTCGATCGAGTAGGGCATGTAGGTGAGGCCGTGGTCGAGGGTGTTCGACACGACGCCGCCCCATCCGACGTCGACGATCGAAGCCACGAGGTCATGGCCGCCCTCTTTGATCGCGGCGTGCAGGTCGATCCAGCTCACGCCGGGCTCGACCATCGCGTAGCCGAGCTCTTCGTTGATCTCGAGCACCTGATTCATCTCCTTGAAGGAGAGCATCACGGTGCCGCGCACCTGCGGGGCGGCCCCGCCGTAGCCGTTGTTCTTGCCGCGCCCGATCGGCCACAGGGGAATGCGGTGCTCGTTGGCCAGGCGCACGATGGCTTGCACGTCCTCGGTGCTGCGCGGGCTCACGACCGCCGATGCGAGGTTCTCGGCGGTGCCGGGCACTTGGTACGGGTCCTGGAACTCTGCGAGCACCTCGGGGTCGGTGGTGACCTTCTCGGCGCCGATCGCCTCGGCGAACGCGTGCAGGGCCTCGTCGAGCCCGGCCTCGGTGACGCCAGGAGGGGTTGGTCGTTCGTTGGTCATGATGTCCTCACATCTCTTCGTTGAGCGAGCGGATGTCGCGGTCGACGACTTCCGGTGTAGCCGGGTGCGGGACATGTTCGGTGCGACGGTGCATTCCCGGCACCATTCCGTGCAGTTCCGGCACGAACGCGGTCGCGAGCGTCGCGCCGCCGCACACTGGTGCGCACTGACCGCGATGACGTGCAAAGGAGAACGAACATGTCGGAAGGACGCCTCGCAGGCAAAGTGGTGCTGATCACCGGGATCGGCAGCGGAATGGGTCGAGTGACGGCGGAGCTGTTCGCCGCGGAGGGCGCGACGGTCGTCGGATGCGGACTCAGCGCGGAGGGCTCGACCGAGACGGCGCGCCGCATCGAGGCGGCGGGGGGCATCATCGATGCGACGGCGCCGGTCGACCTCTCGGATCGAACCCAGGTAGCGGCATGGATCGACGGGGCTGCCGAACGGCACGGCCGCATCGACGTGCTCTACAACAACGCGAGCATGCCGAAGTTCGGGCCGTTCGCCGACCAACCGGTCGAAGATTACGACTTCACGATCCGCAATGAACTCGACCTCGTCTGGCACGCCTGCCAACTTGCGTGGCCGCATCTCGCCGCCGTCCGGGGGGCCATCGTGAACATCGCGTCGGTGGCGGGGTTGCAGGGCGCGCGGGCGCTCCCGCAGGCCGCCCATGCGGCCGCGAAGGGCGGCGTGCTCGCGCTCACGCGCCAGCTTGCCGCCGAGGGGGTCGCCGCAGGGATCCGCGTGAACTCGGTGTGCCCGGGCGTGATGGGGACGCCGCCGATCCTGCGTATGTACGAGGAACTCGGCGACGCCGCTCCCGTCGCCTCGATCGTCGAGCGCACGATCGACGGCCGGCCGGGGGACCCGAAGGCGGTCGCCTGGGCTGGGCTCTACCTCGCCTCGGACGAGGCGACGTGGGTCACCGGGGCGAACATCGTCGTCGACGGCGGGGCTGGCGCCTACATGTAGGGCGAACACCGGTCACCTCGGGCCGCCTCGCCTCGAGGGGCTCGGGGTGTCTCATTGACAGGATGCGATGCGGTGCGTAGCGTATTCATGTACAACCACCACTCAGGAGGCAAGCAATGAAGCTTGGACGAATTGCCGTCGACAGTCCCGACGGCGAGCAGATCCGCGTCGTCGCAGTCGAGCCCGACGCCGGTCGCGTCATCGATCTCAAGAAGGCGTTTGCGCTCTCGCTCCAGCGCGGAGGTGCGACGGTCGACGGCTCGCGTCACGTCGCCGGTGCCCTGTTCGGCGATCTCACGCAGGGCATCGCCACGGGCGACTACTTCCTCGCGTCGGCACACGACGCGCTCGCCGCCGCCGATGACGCGTCGCTGCCCATCGAGGAGGTCTCCTGGCGCGCGGCCATCAAGCCGCCGGTCATCCGCGATGCGCTCACGTTCAACGGCCACATCAAGAACTTCTTCGGCAACGTGATGAAGTCGAAGCCGACCCGTGCCGTCTACGAGCGTCCGGGCTACTTCAAGGGCACCACGTCGACGATCTACGGGAACGACGAGACCATCCCCTATCCCGCGTTCAGCGAGAAGCTCGACTACGAGCTTGAGATCGGGTACGTCGTCGGCAAGCCCGGACGGAATCTCACCCCGGACGAGGCCTGGAGCCGCGTCTTCGGCATCACGATCTTCAATGACTGGAGCCTGCGCGACGTGCAGAAGCTCGAGTCGCCGATCGGCATGGGCGCGCAGCACTCGAAGGACTTCGCGTACGGCATCGGCCCGTGGATCACGACCATGGACGAGATCGACACCGTGATCGGGCTCAAGGGCCAGGTGCGCGTCAACGGCGAAGTGTGGTCGGACACGGCGGTCGAGGACTTCATCTGGACCCCCGAGGAGACCGTCGCCTTCGCGTCGGAACTCAACGGCCTCCAGCCCGGTGACCTGATCGGTTCGGGCACCATGGCGTTCGGCGCCGGCGTCGAGCTCGGCCGCTTCGTGCAGCCCGGCGATGTCGTCGAGCTCGAGCTCGAGGCGGTCGGCACGCTGCGCAACCCGATCGCTCCGGAGAAGGAGTCGCCGGCCTGGTGGCCGACGCCGCAGCACTACCCCTTCGAGGAGGAGTGACCGTGAGCACTCGCAAACCCGTCCGCAGGGTCGTGACCGGCCACGACGACCAGGGGCGCGCGATCATCCTGCGCGACGACGCCGACGCCCCGAACACGTTCACGTCAGAGACCATCCCGGGATTCGGGGCGAGCGTGGTGTGGTCGACTCCCGGTGGAGTCATCGACCACGTGGGCGACGACGACACCGCGCCCGCCGACGCGAAGATCGACTTCCCGGGGGTCGGCGAGACGGTCGTTCGTATTGCCGACTTCCCGCCGGACGCCGTCTACCCCGAGAACGCCAGTGAAGCCGTGTTCGACGAGATCGACGGGCATGACGAGCGCGACGCGGGCAGCGCCCATTCGCGGGCCAAGCACTTCTGGTTCCATCGCACGGAGTCAATCGACTACGCGGTCGTGCTCGAAGGCGAGATCACGCTCCTCGTCGACGAGGGGGAAGTGACGATGGGGCCCGGCGACGTCGCGATCCAGCGGGCTACCGCTCACGCCTGGTCGAACCGCACCGATCAGGTGTGCCGCATGATGTTCGTGCTCATCGGCACCGAACCGATCAGCCCCGATGAGATCGCCGCGCAACGCGCCGGCGCGGTCGCGGGCTCGACGCCGTGATCATCGACGTAGCCGCCGCTGACGGGGAGGTCATCTGGAGGCCCGAGGGGCGTTCGGATGACCTCCCGCAGACGGAGCGCTTCGCCCGATTCCTCAGGAACCGCGGAGAACCCCTGGGGGACGGCTACGAAGCTCTGTGGCAGTGGTCGGTCGATGACCCCGACGCGTTCTGGTCGGCGCTCGCCGAGTTCGCCGGCGTGCGCCTCGGGGGCGAGCCCGGGCCTGTTCGCGAGGGTGACACGATGCCCGACGTCACCTGGTTCCCCGGCCGCACCGTCAACTACGCCGAGCATCTGCTCAGCGCTCGAGAGGGCACCGCGCTCATCTCGGTCGCGGAGGATGGCGAACCGTACGAGGTCTCGCACGACGACCTCCGCGCGCAAGTCGGGGCGCTCGCGGCGCACCTGCGAGCGGTCGGCGTACGACCCGGCGACCGTGTCGCCGGGATCCTGCCCAATGTGTCCGAAGCGGCGGTGGCGCTCCTCGCCACCGCTGCCGTCGGCGCGGTGTGGTCGGTGTGCTCGCCGGAGTTCGGGCCGGGCGCGATCGTGTCGCGATTTCGGCAACTCGCGCCGAAGGTGGTCATCGCGGCACCCGGCTACCGGCTCGCCGGCCGAGACCGCGATCGCCGGGCCGAAATCGTCGAGGTCCTCGCCGAACTCGAAGACGTGCGCGAGGTCGTCTGGGTCACCGGTCGGGCGACGTCGGTCGCCGCGCCCGAGACCGACGTGCCGGCGGTGCGGTGGGACGACGTGGTGTCGACCGCCGCCGAGCTCGTCTTCGAGCGGGTCGGCTTCAGCCACCCCCTCTGGGTGCTCTTCTCGTCGGGAACCACCGGGATCCCCAAGGGCATCGTGCACGGGCACGGCGGGGCGTTACTCGAAACCCTCAACCTGCTGCTGTTCGGCGGCGATCTGCGCGCGGGCGACCGATTCTTCTTCGTCGCCTCGACGAGCTGGGTGGTCTGGAACTCGCTCATCGGGGCGCTGGCCGTCGGCGCGGTACCCGTGCTGCTCGACGGCAACCCCACCTACCCATCCGTCGATCGCGTGTGGGAGGTCGCGGCGCGAACCCGCGCGGCCGTGCTCGGGGTCGGCGCCGGATTCATCCACGGCTGCGCGAAGGCGGGGCTCGAGCCCCGCCTCGATCACGACCTCTCGGCTCTGCGCACGTTGCAGGTCACCGGGTCGCCGCTGTCGCCCGACGGCTTTCGTTGGGTCTACCGCAGTGTCGGCGATGTGTGGCTCGCCTCCATGAGCGGCGGCACCGACATCATCGGGTGCTTCGTCGGTGGGGCGCCCACCGAGCCCGTCCGCGTCGGGTACATCCAGGCCCCGGCGCTCGGCGTGAGCGTCGAGTCGTGGGACGAGCACGGCGAACCCACCAAGGGGAAGGGCGAGCTCGTCGTCACGAAGCCGATGCCCTCGATGCCGCTCCGGTTCTGGGGCGACGACGACGGTGCACGCTACCGGTCGAGTTACTTCGATACCTATCCCGGCGTCTGGCGTCACGGCGACTTCATCGAGATCTCCGAGCGGGGCATCCTCATCCTGGGCCGCTCGGACTCGACGTTGAATCGGCAGGGCATCAGGCTCGGCTCGGCCGACCTCTATGCCACGGTCGAAGCGGTGCCCGTCGTCGCCGAGGCGCTCGTCGTCGGCGCCGAGATCGGTGCCGAGGGATATTTCATGCCGCTGTTCGTGCACCTGGCCGAGGGCACCGACGAGAGCACGGCGGCCGACGCGATCGCCGCCGCGATTCGCCGCGACCTCTCGGCGCGCTACCTGCCCGACGAGATCGTGGTCATGCGCGGCATCCCCCACACGAAGACGGGGAAGAAGCTCGAGGTGCCGGTGAAGCGGCTCATCCAGGGCGCAGCACTCGACGAGGTCGTCGATCTCGGCGCCGTGGACGACCCGGATCTGCTGCGCGAGTACGCCGACTACGCGGCCCGCCGCGCGACCGCCACCGACTGACGACGGCGGGCGTCGCCGCTCGTCTCCTCCAATCCCATCCCGAGATCGCATCGGCACGCGCGACTGCGCTGACGTGCGACGACCACCGAGGTTCGCATGACCATGAAAACCGATCTGACCGCATCGACGCGGTCGACGAACGCTGCCCACCTCACCTGGCGGCACTGGCTCTATTTCGTCCTGCTCGCGGCGATCCTGCTCGCCGATGGCATGGATGTCACCATCGTGAGTCACACCTTCCCTTCGCTCATCAAGGAATGGGGCGTCGAGATCGGCGGCGGCATCGCCCTCGTCGTCACCGTCGGCTATCTCGCCATGGGGCTCGGTGCGATCGTGGGGGGCCGGCTCGCCGACCGCTACGGCCGCAAGAAGGTCGTGGTGGTGGCCGCGCTCATCATGTCGATCGGCACCGCGCTTGGCGCGACCGCCGCCGATTTCGGTCAGTTCACCGCGTGGCGCGTGTTCGCCTCGATCGGCATCGGCGCGGTGATGCCGCTGGCGATCACGCTGCTCGCCGATCTCGTGCCCGCGCATCGTCGAGGTGCCATGGTAGCGGCCGGCTACGCCGCGGTCGGTCTCGGCACCACGGTCGGCGCCGCGCTCGCTGCGGCGCTCATTCCGACACAGGGCTGGCGCGGGCTCATGATCGCAGGCGGGGTCGTGCCGCTCGCGATCATCCTGGTGCTCGCGATCGTCGTGCCCGAGTCGCCGTCCTTCTACGCCGCCCGCGGGAACGTCGAACGGGCACGAGGGCTCCTCGCAAAGCTCGACCCGACGGCGAGCCTCGAAGCGTTCGCGCGCCCCGACGCGGGGGAGCGCGCCACGCGCCGGGAAGCGCTCGCCGCAATCCTCGCCCCCGAGCGCCGCTGGACGACCCTCCTGCTCTGGGTGTTCGGGTTCTTCTCGCTCGGCACGCAACTGCTCATCGCGCAGTACCTACCGACGC
Organism: Gulosibacter macacae; assembly: GCF_003865375.1. GTDB lineage: Bacteria > Actinomycetota > Actinomycetes > Actinomycetales > Microbacteriaceae > Gulosibacter > Gulosibacter macacae. The sequence continues at coordinate 27,857 of NZ_RQVS01000020.1, forward strand.
TCCTGCAACAGCCGGTTCCAGGGCTCGACACCGTGCAGAGCAGCACGATTGTCGGGTGGTACGGCTTCGCGAGCGTGCTCGGCGCGATCGTGCTCGGTGTCATTCTCGGGCGAGTATCGCGGTTCTGGGTGATCGGGGTGAACCTCGTGCTCGCCGCCGTCATGCTCATCGTGGTGGCACTCGTCCCGAACCCGGGTTTCGAAACGCTCCTGCCTTTGCTCGCGGTGTTCGCGTTCATCGTGCCCACGGCCGTCGGTCCGACTCGCAATGTGCTCGCCGTCAGCGCGTATCCGACCGAGATCAGGGGCACCGGCGTCGGCGCGACCGAACTCAGCGCTCGATTGGGCTCCGCGACGGGAGGCGCGCTCGGTGGCACCCTCATCGGCGCCGGTCTCGGCCTCAGCGGCGTCATGCTGGTCTTGCTGGTGCCGATCGCGGTGCTGCTCGCGAGCCTGGTCGGTATCGGGGCGGCGGCTCGACGTGGCACGAGGTGAGGACGACTCGCGCCGACCGGTGCGGGACGTGCCGCACCGACTCGCCATAGGGTGGCAGCATGGCACTTCGCAGTGAGCACAGTCGGCAATCGATCCTTCAGGCGACGATGAAGCTCATCGACGAACGTTCGCCCGACTCGGTGACCGTGCAGCAGCTCTCGATCGAGGGCATCGCACGCGAGGCCGGAGTCAGCAAGACCACGATCTACCGATGGTGGCCGAACAAGGCGGACGTGGTCATCGACACGTTTCTTGAGCACCACATCCTTGCGACCCCGGTGCGCGAAGACCTGCCGGCGATTGAGGCGATGCGCGAGCACATCGTCGCGCTCGCGAACGTTTACTCGGGCTTCGAGGGGCGGCTCATGGTGCAGCTGCTCGCCGAAGCGCAATACGACGCCGACACGCTCGAGTCGTTCAAACGCCACTTCTGGCGGCCTCGTCGCGAAGCAGTCGCCCGACTCATCGAGCGGGCCCAGGCCGAGGGCTCATTGCGCGACGATCTCCAGCCCGAGTCGATCGCCGAAACCATCTACTCGCCCCTCTACTTTCGCCTGCTCTTCCAGGAGGGATCGTTCGAGACCGACGCCGTGCTCGCGGGCTTCGACCTCGTGATGCAGGGGGCCGCCCGCCGCTGAGTGAGTCGCTCGAGGGTCGGTCATCGGCAAGACCGATGGCCGGCATCGTCGATGTCGTCTTCCCGAATGGACTCGGCTCGACGACGGTGGAGGTGGCAGGACGACGAGGTTCTGCCCACGAACGGAGGATCCGACGATGCACGCACTGCCGCTCCACGCCAGCTCGACCCAACTCCCCGCCACCGGCCAACGACCAGCCGGTTTGCCCTGTGCCGGCGGCTGTGGTGCCGGGTCTCGCGACTCGGGCTGCCCCGTGCGCGGTCTGCGCCGCGTCGAGACCATCGCGTCGCTGGGACGCGATGGCCGACTGCCGGTACGCCGCGACGAATCGCTGGAGCAGTTTGAGCGGTCGGCGTGAGCGCGATGACCGACGCAGATCGCGCGTCCGACATCTTCGGGATCGGCACGTTCGATGCCGGGGCCGGTGTCTTCCCGGCCGTCGTCGTCGGCGACGAGGCCGCCGACCTACGGCCACTGCTGCCACACGTCGCACGCACCGGTGACCTGCTCGCCGAGTGGGACACCAACCTCGACGCCATCGCCGCCGCGATCGATGGCGGCGACGAGGCGGGGGAGCGCCTGCTCGAGTGGCGGTCGATCCGTGACCTGCACGCATTGCCGCCGATGCAGCCGGTGGGCCCGATCCTGGCGGCCGGGGCGAACTACCGTGAGCACATCCTGCAGATGAGCGTCGCGCACCGTCTCGGGCGGGAGGATGCGACCGAGCAAGAACTGTGGGATGAAGCCGCCATCGAGAACGACCAACGGCGTCGGTCGGGCGATCCCTACATCTGGACCGGCCTCCCATCGGCCGTGTGTGGTGCGTTCGATGACGTCCAGCTGCCCGACTACGGCGATGACCTCGACTGGGAAGTCGAGCTCGGCGTCGTCATCGGGCGGAGCTGTCACCGCATCGCCGCTGACGAGGTGCACGAGGTCGTCGCCGGATACACGATCGTGAACGACCTCACGGCCCGCACGCTGGTGCCGCGCCCCGATATGGCGCTGATCGGCACCGACTGGTTCCGGGCGAAGAATCAGCCGACGTTCTTCCCGACGGGGCCGGTGATCGTGCCCGCGCGATTCGTGCCCGACCCCACCGCGCTACGCATCCGACTCCTGCTGAACGGCGAGGTGAAGCAGGACTCGCTGACCGACGACCTGCTGTTCGACATCCCGAGCCTGATCGCCTACGCCTCGTCGGTCGCGAGACTGCAGCCGGGCGACCTGCTCATCACCGGCTCACCGGCCGGCAATGGCTCGCACTGGGGACGATTCCTCCAGGAGGGGGACGTGATGGAGGCCACCATCACCGGCCTCGGGACGCAGCGGAACCGAGTTCTCGCAGCACGTGGTGAGCAGCCGCCGTGGCAGGCGTCGCGCGCCTGACCGACACTCGCGCGGCGTCCCCTGGGCGTCCGCACCCGCACCCACGCGCCCCCGAGGCAGCGGGACGGAGAGCCGGCCCGTGCCCCGAGGAAGCGAGGAACGAGCGTCTCGAGGTGCGGCCGCGCAGGGTCGGTCTCGAATGTCGGTGGGTCGTGATCTGCTTGCAGCATGTCGAACCCCACCGATCTCGTCGATACGGCCGCTGAGCCGTTCGCGCGGTTCGGTGAGGACGCCGACGAGTGGCTGTCCGAGATCGAGTATCTCGACCGGGTCGAGGCCGACTGCAAAGCCCGTCGCCTGCGCGCGATGCGCGCGCTGCGCGACCACGCCGAGACCCTCTATCGCGCGGCTCACCCCGTCCCGGATGGGGTGTTCGAGCCGGTCCCCGCCGTGGTCACCGATGGGGTGATCGCCGAGATCGCGGCCGTGCGCTGCCTGTCCCGCGGCGTGGTGCAGCAGGAGATGGTCGAGGCCACCCAGATCGGGCGCCTGGACGTCGTGCAGGAATGGAGGGCTTGTCAATCGGTCTGTGTGCGGGGGTGGGTCACAGGTATCGGTTGATTCGGTCGGGGTACGCGACAGCGAGTTGGGCCGGTGCCTGTTTCCAGTTCGTCGTCACCTGGCCCTCGACGAGACGGCCAGAGGCTTTTCGCTTTCCGGTCGTGCCGCGTTCTTTCGCGCGTTCACGGGCGCGTTTGTCTTCGATATTGCAGATCGCCAGCCACAGCAGCTTGACCACGGAATCATCAGTCGGGAATTGAGAGCGGTTCTTCGTGACCTTGCGCAGCTGGTAGTTCAGCGACTCGATCGCGTTCGTCGTATAGATCACTCGCCGCAGCGCCGGTGGGAACGCCAGGAAGGGTACGAATCGGTCCCAGGCGTTCTCCCACACCGCTACCGCTGACGGGTACTTCTCGCCCAACGAAGAAGCGGCGAACTCGGTGAGCGCCTGTCGCGCCGTGTCTTCGTTCGCTGCGGTATAGATCGCTTTGAGCTCCCGGGAAACGGCTTTGCGGTCGCCGTAGGCGACGAATCGATTCGCGGCTCGGATCAGGTGGACGACACAGGTCTGGACGAGCGAGTTCGGCCAGGTCGCCTCGATCGCTTCCGGCAGTCCGGTGAGCCCGTCGCAGCACACGATCAGCACGTCTCGGATACCGCGGTTGGCCAGCTCGGCGCAGACATGGGCCCAGAACGAGGCGCCCTCGGTGTTCTGCACCCAGATTCCCAGCACTCGTTTGATGCCGTCCATGTCCACCCCGACAGCGATATGAGCGGCCTTCGATCTCACGTGACCGTTGTCACGGACCTTCACCCGGATCGCGTCGAGGTAGATCACGGGGTAGAACTCTTCCAAAGGCCGGTTCTGCCATTCCAGCACCGCGTCGAGCACGGCATCGGTGATGTTCGCGATCGTTTCGTGGGAAAGCTCGGTGCCGATCGTCGACACCAGGTGGTGCTGGATATCACGGAACGTCATCCCGCCGGCATACAGGCTGATGATCATGTCATCGAGCCCGCCGAGTCGGCGGGATCCCTTCGGCACTAAGCGCGGAGTGAACGACCCGTCCCGATCACGGGGCACCGCGATCTCGACATCACCGGCCTCCGACGCCACGGTCTTGGCGTAGGAGCCGTTGCGTGAGTTCGCAGTGGCTTTCGCATCCCGGTCGCCGGGCCCGTAGCCCAGGTGCGAAGTCATCTCCGCTTGGAGGCCGCGCTCAAGCGTCTCCTTGATCAGCGCCGGCACCAGCCCGCCATCACCGGTGAGCTCGACTTCACCGGTATCGATCTTCGAGAACAACTCATCCAGCGCCCCGGAATGCTTCAGCTGCTCGACGAGCTCAGCAGCAGACTTCGGATTCCGATGTGCATCAGTCACAGTCACCATCATGTCCTCTCATGAGTGACCCGGTACACAAACCATCTGACACCCCCCGATGACCCGCCCCAGACCCCTCAACAGTCCCGGCCGAGTCACCACGGGAATTGCCACCACGCTATGGGACTCGCCCCCGCGGTCCTCGTGGCGGTAGGCGGCGATCATCCGCTGG
>NZ_RQVS01000021.1 GCF_003865375.1 Gulosibacter macacae
AGTGGGGTGGGAACGATGTCGTGAAACCAGACACTGTCAGCCCGACCAAGACCGTCTTATTCAAACCTTTGGACTGAGTAAGAGGGTCAGGGTAGTAGGAAGAGTCTCCTGAGTTTTCTCGGGAGACTCTTTCTTTTGTTGTGGCCTGCTCGTGCGACACGGCGGCGTGGTGCTGGGTCTGCCATTCGTGGAGGGCCTCGTTTAGCTCGGTGCGCTGGCCGGTGAGTTGGATCTCGTCGTCTTCGATGTAGACGTAGAGGCGGCTGAAGAACGCGCCGAGGAGGTCTCGTCGGGTGGTATCGGACACGCTGCGGTATAGCTCGGCGGGGTCGTCGAGGAGGTCGACGTAGGCGAAGACCTTGTCCGCGCCGTGTTGCAGGCGTTCGCGCGTGCGGGTGAGCTTCTCGGCCACGGCTCCTTTCTGCATCGTGACGGCTTCGAGCCGTTCGCGGAGCTTGGCACTGTTCAGGGTGCCGTCGGCAGCGAGGTCGATGAGACGTTCCTCTTGCGCTTCGAGTTTCTGTAGTTCGCTGCGCAGGGCGTTCTTCTCTTCCTCGTCAGCGGCTTGCAGCGCGTGGAGTGCTTCGCGTACCTCCTGTTGGAGGGTGGCGAGTTCGTTGGAGCGGAATCGCTCGCTCGCGACCGCGCGGGCGACGGCGTCTTCTACGTCGTCTAAGCGGATGGTGCGCATGGTGCAGAGTCCGCGCTGCTTGGCGGTGCAGACGTAGTATTCGTAGGTTCCGCCGTGGCCGGTGTTCTGGCTGTAGACGAGGCGACTGTCACGACCTTGGTCCTTGCATGCTCGGCAGTACAAAAGGCCACGCAAGAAGTGGAAGTGGATCCGATCGCGGTCGCCTCGGCGGTTCCGCCCGTCGAGGATCTTCTGCACAGCGAGAAACAACTCCTTCGAGATGATCGGCTCGTGCCTGGCCGGGTAGAGGCGTCCCTTGTAGCGGTTGACGCCGGTGTAGTACGGGTCGCGGAGGATCATCGCCAGCTGGCTGCTCGACAGTGGCCTCGCAGGTCGTTTGCTTGAAGGGCGGGAGGTGAGGCCCTGGTCTTCGAGCATCATCTGCAACTGGGTGATGGAATGCTGCCCGGTGGCGTACTGCTCGAACGCCCACTTGATCAGCGGCGCGCGTACCGGGTCGATGTCGATGGTGTTGACCAGCCTGCCGTCGAAGTCCTTGCGGACGTTGAGGTAGCCGAGCTTCGCCCGCCCGACCGTGCCGCCTCGTTCGACCTTGTGTGCCATCTTGATCTTGATGTCCTCGCCGCTCATGCGAACCTGGAGCTCGTTGACGACGTCGGTGATCGCTTCCATCGCGTCGCCCATGTACCCGTCGCCGAAGTTCTCCTTCGCAGAAACGACAGTGACACCCTTCTCTTGAAGTTGCCGCTTGACGATGGCGGCATCGAGGAAGTTCCGGAAGATGCGCGAGCGCATGTACAGGATGACGTAACGCACGTTGGGGTTGTCGTCGACGTAGGCCAGCAGCTTCTTGAAGTCCGGGCGTTTATCGATGCTTTGCCCGGAGTACCCGCGATCGACAAACTCGGAGACGACTCGGGAGCGAAGCTCGCCGGCCTTCTTGTATCCCCACTCTCGCTGGGTGGCGACGCTGTTGCCATCTTCGTCGACATCGGCGCCGGTGTTGAGCTGACGGATGGTCGAGACCCGGAGGTAGAGTACGGAATCTCCGCCCTCAAGCGCCTCGATGTCCTCGCTGTCGGTAGGTCGCTTGATCAGGTGCTCCAAGCCGGTGATCGAGGTGAGGGATGGCTCTGTGGTGGTGATTGCTTCGTCGAATGGCGTGTTCATGGGGGTTCCTCCGGTTACGTCCTCCGGATTAACGCTCGTTTGGCCCGAGAAGTCCAGTCCTTTTTGCCTGGTCAGGGCTGGTTCACGGTCTTCTCCCGGGGGGTAGCGGGATGTTGTAGTTTTCGCCTCGTTTCTCATGGGTCGTCATCGGTCTGTTCCTCCGTTCTCGGCAACGGCTGCTCGGGCGGTTGTTCGGTGGATTGGGCATGCAGACCCCGAAGTACGCGAGCCAGCTTCCAGGTGTCGAAGTAGTCACGCCGCACGAGGGTGATGCGAAGTCTCATCGGAATGCGCGGGCGTCCACGTCCTCGCTTCGGAGCCTCCTGTTGGCTATCGGTAGAAGGCATAGAAAGCTCCCTCGTGTTCGGCGAGGTCGTACGCTTCGCGCACGCGGTCGAGCAGCGCCTCGTAGTCGGGGGTGATGCCGTCGATGAGCAGTCCGCGGTCGGCGGCGAACTCGTTGACGTCTTTCTCCCACTCGTCGATCTCCAGCAGGCCGTGAACGGCATCCTCGGTGGTGGCATACGTGCCGACGTAGTTCTCGTGGAAGCTTTCCATGATGTCGCCGTTCATCGCGTTGACATCTGGCAACGACAAGAACGCCTGGAGTGCGGGGTCCTTGTCGAGGTGGAGTTCGTGTAGCGTCCGCACGAGTTCGTCGATCACCTTGCGGTCGCAGCTGGCGGGGACGTGGACGGTGAGATACCAGTCGCCCACCTCGACGCCCGTCCGTACGAGCAGTTGTTCCAGTTTGGGCGGCAGATGGGCGTTCATGAAGCGTCGGCCGGAGCCGTGGTTATCACGCTGGACGAGATACGTGCCGAGCCAGTCGATGAGTTCTTTCGTCGCCGCTGACGCCCGCTCGTCGGTGTAGAGGTCGAGGTACTCGTCGCGCAGGCTCTCGTATCCGCCTTCCCCGGTTCGACCGAACTCAGCGAGAGCAGACTGACGGCCACGGCCGCGGCCGAGGACGTGGGCGATGCACCTGGCGGTGGTGTCGTCGATCTCCGTGTGCTGGGCCAGGGCGTTCGTGATACCTTCGGCGATCCGGTCGCCGTAGCGGTTGTAGGCGACGTCGAGTCGTCGCCAGTCCGCCGCTGGGTGCTCCGGTGCGGGACGCACCTGATGTTCGGTCATGAGCGGCCTCCCGAGGCGAACAGGATGTGGCGGGCGAGAGCGTCGACCCATGCTTCCTGTTCGAACGGCACCCGGACGCGGTCGAGTTCATCGAGTACGGCGGCGTGATCGAGCTTCCCGGTTGCAGCGAACCGTTCCAGGGCGGTGCCGCGTCCGTCATGCAGGGTCGCGGCGACCAGACGCGCGAGCGTCAGTTGCTGTGCGTCCGGGTCGAGCGTGAGCAGCAAGTCGATCGTCTGCCGTGCTTTGTCGGTCTGATCCGGGCCGGTGGCCCTGGTGGTGGTGATGGTTGAAGTCATAAGTCCTCCTCTCTGGGATTAGGTCTTTCGATTGGGTGATGAGTACGGCGCGACGACGGCGAGCGTCGCCTCGGCGGTACCTGTGGTGAACAGGCGGCTTTCGAGCGCCTGGTCGTCGATGATGGCGCGCCGGATACGGTCGGCGCGGGTCTGATCGGGAGCGACCCACACGGCGGCCGGGAACAGCCCGTGCGTAGCCTGCTCGGTGCCTGACTGCCAGTACTGCTGGTAGAGGTAGCACTTGCGCAGGATCGCGGGCAGATGTTCGGTGTCGCGGTCGATCTCGATGAAGCTGTGTGTTTCGCTGTCCTGGTCAGCGGTGACTACAGCGAGGTCGGGCTTGAGGCTGATCGCCCCACCGCGGGCGGCTTGGAACCGTCGCCAGTTCTCGGGCTCGGTTTGCAGCTCGAGAATGTCGAACTGATCCCGTCTGGATCGCTCGATCAGTGACGCTGCATAGCGGGCGACGTCGAGCGTGTGATCGAGGAACAGGCGGCTGGGGTCGACGTAGCGGCGGCGGCCCGGTTCGCCGCGTCGGGCGCGTAGGAGGCGTTCTCCGGCGGCAGCCAGTTGCCATACGGTCTGGGAGGAGCCCTGCCCGTAAACGGCCACACGGCGGCCCACACGGGCCACGAACCCGTGGCCCTCCAGCCGGGCAAGTACCCTGGCCGCGCTGCGCCTCGCGGACGACCACGAGATATGCGCGCCACCAGCACCTTCGGGAAACTGGAGGCGTTGCACAAGCTGGGTATCAAGCAGCCGGAAGCGTTCGAGGTCTTCGAGGATGCGCAGATCACGCTCGGTGAGGAGCAGCATCAGCTGGTCGATCAGGTAGGGATTGCGGTCAGCCATTAGGGGAACCCTCCCTTCCCGTCCCAGCGGCCCCGCACACCGCTCGAATGAGCGGGAGTCCCATCCCAGTTCGCAGGAGTTGCCGCCAGAGGACGGGCGAGGCTGGCCGCTGTGACGAGGGGCGCAGGAACAGGGATCGGAACAGTGAATGGAACAGCTGGATCAGCGGCACGATCCGCGCGAATCTCGTTCATGCGCGCCTCCGCTTCTGGTGCGAACCCACCGTCGCGCCGCCAGAGGCATTGCCCGTAGCGGCATCGGCAGCGGGATGAACCTGTGCGGCATCGCCGGCGAACTGGCTCCGGTAGGCGGTGCGGATATAGTCGCCGTGGCCACTCGGCGGCTCGGGCGGGAGGGTCTTCGCGGAGAACCATCCGGCGGGTGCGCCGTCGACGACGAGGTTGGCGTAGATCTCGAATCTGCCGAGGCTTTGGAAGTCCTCGCGCTGCAGCTTGGTGGTCGTCTTGATCAGCGCGGCAGCATCGTGGGGACTGGCCGCAAAGGTGATCTGGTTTCGGGCGTTGAGCTCCAGCGCGAGTGCGAGGCTCTTCGGCACTTGTGAGCGGCCCTGCAGTGCCAGGTGCCAGGCCACACCGTAGGAGCGGCTGGTCGCGAGCGCATCGTCCGCGGAGGTCGGCAGGTGCAAGTACCGCTGCACCTCATCGATGAACACCATCCCTGGTCGTGCTTGCGGGTCTGCTTCGAGCGCACGTTCCTGCGTGGCGATCCATGCGCTGGCAATAACAAGGCCACCGAGCAGCTGACTCCCGCCCGGGCCCATTAGCGCATCGTTGAGCGGGACTAAAACAGCCTTCGGCTCCGGGTCGCGCCAGACGTCGCGGAGCCGGAAGCGTGGCTGCGATTGCCCGAGGACGGCGGCGATGTTCTTCCGCAGCACGTACTTGCGAAGCTTGTTCAGCGGTGCGGCGACGATGCTGGCACGGTGCGCGGGGCTCAGCCCGTCGAAGGTCGCCCAGTACGCGGCGAGGGTCGGGTCGTTCCCCACCGCGCCGACGACCGAGCGCCGGTAGCCATCGTCGGAGATCAGCATCGGCAGGTCGAGCAGCGTGTGCGGCCTGCCCTGCCGCTTGCCGTTCGCGACGAGTGTAAGGAGCCCGGCATGGAGGAGGTCTTCGGTGCGCGGCCCCCACCCATCGGTGAAGACGGCCTTGAAGACCTCGAGGATGCCATCGACCACAGGGCCGGGTTCGCGGTCACCGATATCCAGCGGGTTGAAGCCGACCGGGTTCGGCTCAGCGGCGTCGATCACGATGATCCTGCCCGCGGCATCCTTCGGCGCGCGGGTGACGATGTAGTCCACGAGCTGCCGCTTCGGCTCGACTAGGACGAGCGGACGTCTCGCGGCGATATCGGAAAGGGTAAGCGCGGCGAAGATCTGGCTCTTGCCCGATCCGGTGCCGCCGGTGATGCCCATGTGCTGCAGCCGTGCGGTCGGAGCGATGCCAACGGAGCGGGCAAGCCCCGGTGCCGTCGTCGTTGCAAAGATCGATGTGGTGTCATTGATCCCCTTGGGCGCGGGCAAGAGCTTGGGGTGACGTGGCGGCAGGCCGGGGAGGTCGAGTCGATCGACGGGCCATCCAACGAATGGGATCAGCTGGGCGGCGGTCAGCGTCACTCCCTGCCACACGGAGGCGGGCGCCCTCCACTTGGTAGGCGATTCGTCGACCAGGCCGACGCGTGCGTCTGGCGCTTCCAACTGCCGGAATGCGCCGAGCAGTTGTCCGCGAAGCTGACGACGGCGTTCAGGTACCGCTGCGGTGACGCCGACGCGGATCGTCGCGTCGATCCGCATCTGCCCAACGTGCTGCGCGACTCGGCGGCGGGTCTCGGTCGGTGCCGGTTCGACACCGCGGAGCACGCGCCTGGCGATACTCGATGCGGGGTCGGGGATCTTCGCCGGTAGTTGCGACGGAGCGCGGCCTCGGCCCAGGACGACCTGGAGCGCGATCGTCTCACCCTTCTGTCGGGCGGACAGCACACTGTAGATCGCGTGCAGAGTCTGCTCCAGCGCGTCCTCCCGGAGCGGCATCGCGCTGAGGATGGCGCGCAACCGGGCGACTCGCTCGGGAGCCTCCGGTCGAGGAGTGCGGAGCAGATGCGCGTCAGGCAGGTATGAGCGGATCAGCGTGCGTACCGTACGGCGCCCGGACTCGGTGCGTCCGATCATGTGGGTGATGCCCTCGTCGTTCGCGTAGGTCTCGAAGACGAGCGGGCGCGGTGCGTCCGAGGTGCTGAGGCGGGCGATCAGGTCGCGCACCTGTTGCGCGGTCGTTTCCTGCCCGGGAACGACGCGGGTGAAGGTCACGGGCTCACGCATGTGACACCTCCCCGGGCGGTTGCCCCGTGGCACGCTGCTGGGCGTGTTCTTTGGCGGCCTCAGCCTCGCGGCGGGCTTCTTCTAGACCGGCGGCTGCGACGACACTGGCGATCCGCTTGGTGCGCAGCTCCTGCTCGCTGATCTCCTTGATGATGCCGACGCGGTAGTTCCGAGTTCGGCGATAGCGTCGTTTCTGAGAACGGCTCATATACGTACCTCCTTCCGGCGTGATTCCGGCTTACGATTGCGTGCGGTCGCAGAAGGTCGTACGGCGAGCCCTGTGATGGGCGGACGACTGGTTATGAAGTAAAGGGCGATGTTTGTCAACCCTCGTTGTTCATTCCACAACGTCCGAACAGGGGTCAGCGCGTACATCTGCATCACCACCCGTCGCGGCGCTTGCGGTAGAACCAGAAGCCTGCGAAGACTGCGGCCGCCAGGATGGCGATCAGCAGGAGCCAGCCCCAGATCTGCGCCAGTAACTGCAGCGCGAGGCTCAGCAGCACAACGCTCACGAAGACGGCGAAGCAGAAACTGAGGATGCGCTGACCCATCGAGGCGGGCTCCTTGTCGCTGTCCGGCTTGCCCGAGAAGAACATCACCGCTCACCCGCCGCTCCATCGTTCTTGGGGAAGGTGGCGTCGCTGGGAACCGGGTACCCGGGCAGGATAAAGTCACTGTCGATCTCGTTGCCCCAGACCGACCAGTCGCTGCGCGAGTTCGGTCGGCGACGGGCGAAGAGTTCGGCGTAGGGGCCATCGAGGATGCGCTCGATCATGGGGATCATCTCGTCAGGCTTGCGGCTGTGCTCGGTGCGCGGGAACAGCAGCGTCGAGCGCTGCCCTCGGTACTTGAACGGGGCCTTGCCGCGGACACCGTGCAGCAGGGTCTCGTGGGACGACCGAAAATAGGTGCCGAGGCCCATGTAGTACTTGTCCCACGCGGCGTGCGACTTGTACTCGAAGCCCCAGCTGCGTAGCACCTCGATGCCTTCGGGGAGAGCCGCACTGGTCACCCACATGAGGAGCGTCGCGTTGTCTGCCGAGAGATCCTGGATGAGCGGCCCCATCTGCTTGATGCGGCTGAGGGTCATGAGGTCGTAGTGCTGGATCGCGCCGCGCTGGCCGTCCTGCGCGATGTCCCAGGGTGGGTCGGCGTACCAGACGGCAAACTTCTTCAGCGTGCCGTAGCGGCGCAGCCGCTCCGCCTGCTCGTCGGTCAACGGCTGGTCGGCGGCAGGCTCTGGCTGGCTGCTGCCTGTGGGCGAGTTGGTGATGGTCATCGATGCTCCTTTTCTCCCGCTCAGTACGTTCGGTGGCTGCGCGGCGGACGGATGGTTATGGGGCATCTCGACGCGGCTGTCAATATTCCGATCAGCGGGTGCTGCTCCGGGCGGGTGTCCGGGTGGAACACCGACTGGAAGAGCGGATACCGGGGTCGAGATGGAGTTGTGGTAGCAAAAGGGACTTGTGTTGTGGAATGGACAACGGGCGGGCCGATGGATACGCCCGCCCGTTGTCCTGATCAGTCGCTCGGCGGCGTGGCACCGGAGGCGAGGAAGGCTGCGCGGGTCATCGCCCGGGAGGCTTCGTCGCGCTCGGCGGCCAGCTGATCGGCAAGGGCGAGGATGGTGCGGCGAAGCTCGGCAGCTTTTGCGTCGAGTTCCGCCTCGATGCGGGCGATTCGCCGCCTGCGCCTCGCGGCGAGCACGTCGACGACGTATTCGGCGGCGATTCGGAGGTACAGGTATGCCACCCAGGCCAGGGCGCAGGCCAGGGTGATCAGCGTGAGCGTGTCCGGGGGCGTCTCGATGAGGTTCATCTACAACCTCGCGATCCGCTGCCCGGCGTTGATGGCGTAGCTGGTGATGAGGGCCTCGTAGAACGGTGCCGCGGCGGGGGCGATCTTCATGTGCGACTCGGCCTGGTTGACCAAGGTGGCGACGTTCGTCATGGCGTGCGAGACGAGGAACGCGCGTGCCTGCTCGGCGGCGGTCTCGACCTCGACACGGGCAGCGATCTGATCGATATCGCGGCGCGTCTGACGGGCCAGCGCGCTGCTCTGCCGACGATCGGCCGCCGTGCTGGCGGACGTACTGAATAGGCCGCCCCCGGTGTTCTGGGCGGGAATGAGACTGGACATATGGTGTTCCTTTCGTGGTGGTGTTCAGTCGGAGGTGGAAGGGTCGGTGGGGATCGAAGCAGCAGCGACGCGCGCCGGAGCGAGCCTGCCGGTGAAGCCGACGGGGCCAGCCAGCTGGATGCCGCTGGCCGTGTGAAGGCCGGCGCAGGCGATGCGGTAGATCAGGTCGCGGAACTCGGCCCGGCCATAGTCGGCCAGGCCAGGAGTGAAGATGCGGGTCGGCGTGTTCGGGCGGCGCAGGATGGATAGCCCGAGCCGGATCGCCACGAGCGCGAAGTCCTCGGTGTGCCCGATGTGATCAGGGGCGATGGTGCCGGAGATGCCGATCTCGTCCGTGTAGAGGTGGGCGATCTCGTGTGCCAACGTGGCCAGGACGCGCTCGGCGTCGATGGTGCCATCCGGCAGCCGATACAGCGGGTGCGCGAGAGCGACAGCGATCTTGTCAAAGGAGCGACCCTGAATGCGCCATGCCGGAGAGGTGAAACTGCCCAACGCCGTACCAGAGGCCGTCTCGGCGTCTGCGACCAGGACAACGCGGCGTTCATATGCGTCACCCAGACCCGGCAGACGGTTTGACACCCGGCGTGCGAGTTCCGCGCCGATGTCGCGCAGCATGAGCGCCGCCAAATCTGGCGACGGGTGCTGGGCGACGTTGGTCATTGGTGCGCTCCTGGAAGGTGATCGATTGATGTACTTCCAGCCTCAGAACAAGCGCGAAGCGGCGGGAGGCCATCTCCTTCCGCTCTTTTCGCGGCGTTCCGAAGAAACAGCGGACGGAATGCGGCTTGCATACGATTGAGGAATGGAACAGACGAGCGACGGAACCGAGCTACCCGACGTCCAGGCCGCTCGCCCGTCGAGCGCCGACATCCTGCGGGAGATCGAGGAACTGCGCGGGCGCGATGGCATCTCGCCCGCAAAGATCCGAGCGGTTGCGCCGCGCATCCAGACGCTGCCGGTCGTCGAGGATCATCGGCGATTCAAGGGATTCGCGGCGCGCGACCAGCATCTGGCCGCCTACGGAGCCATCGGTTGCGTGCTGAACCATGCCATCGCAGAGACCACCTGGCGTTACATCCTGATTCTGACGCTCCGCTATGACTACGAGCTCCTCCCCAACGTGAAGCCCGCAGCTGGTTGGCATGAGGTCCGCAGGGCGTCGTCGCTCGGTGCCAGGCATGACCTCGTCATGGCCCTGCTGAATTACGAGAAGAGCCGCTACCACGAATTGGTGCGCCTGGCCTATGACGAACTCGTCGGCCAGCTGCTGCTTCGCGACACGTCGCCTTGCCGCGGAGCGACCGCTCAGGCGATCGAGGAGTTGGCGATCGAACTGGCGCTGGATGAGCTCCTCGTGCGGTTCTCTATCGAGATCGACCAGGTGCGGCGCGAACGGATTGCCGCGCGCGCACTCAAACAGGTCGATGCTCGCTGGCAGCCCTCGGGATCGACCGCGAGAGAACAGCTCATCAGCGTCGTGGGCCAGACGATTGCCAGCGAGTACCCGGACGCCGTACGCTCATATATCCGCTCTCGGCAGGTGGAGGACGAGGCGCAGTTCGGTCGTCATGACGTTCCACCTCATGGCTACGTGATAGCGGGCGTCGATCTTGAGTACCTGATCGGCGGCGACCCGGGCAGGCCGTTCCTCGACAGAGTCGAGTCGCTGAGTCTCATTGGCTACGTATCGACTGTTTCCGAAACCACCGGCGAGACACGTACCGGGGAGCGCTTCTACCATTCCGAGCAGATTGTGCGCTCCTTTAGGCTGCTCACGGCGCTACTTGAGGCACCGGCCAGCCTTCGCGCAGAAGCTACCTCGGGGCGTGACGACGCGAAGGACGTGAGAGTCGTAGACGACGATCTTGATCTCCCACCGTGGCTAAGGATCGATCCCGACGAGTAGGACGTCGCTCGCCTCCACCGCCGTGTCCGAAGTGATGCTCGGCAGGCATGAGAGAAGCCCCCGACCAGATCCGTGAAGGATCGTGTCGGGGGCTATCACCAGGCCAGTCAGGCCAGCGTAAAACGGCCGCGAACGTCGCCGTCCGTGATGACGACACCGTCGTTGACCCTGATCGTGCCGATCAGGAACGCGGTGCCAGCCACGCGCGCGGTGCCGTACAGCAGGATGCCTCCTTTGACGAAGGCGCTTCCACCGATGCTCGACTCGCCGCGAAGCGTCACCAGACCTGTCACGATCGCATGATCTTCGATCACAGCGGTGTGGAACAGGCGTACCGCCCCGTCAACGATCGCGTGGCCGCGAATACGTGCGCCAGGGGCGACGTAGACATGAGGCCCAACGGTGGCGGTGACCGCGACCAACCCACCGCCGAAGCGGTGGTGACGGTATGTCTCGCCGTCTATGACGACGAGGTCAGAGTCAACCGCGAGCAGGGATTCGATAGGAGGCGATTCAGGTGCCTCAAGAAATGTTGTGTACATTCTCGACTTCCAATCAACAACGAAATAGAAATCCTGCGGAGGTGCAGGTGGGAAGTCATCTCCGTGGGAGATGACCACTCACCTGCACGGCAGTTGTCGAGTGATGCACAAGAAAGAACAAGGGCCGGAAGTAACCTTCCGGCCCAACGATGCATATTATATGTCATTTGACATGCTTTGTCAATGGTTTTCCAGCGTGATCATGCTATTCAAGTGATGCACTCGTTGTGCCTATCGATGCTCCGTCCTGCTCATCTTCTTCGTTAGTTGATATCCATCGTCATCGTGCAGATCATGGCGGCACCACCCGGGTCGTTCCAGGTCGACGCGAAGCCCGCATCTGTGCAGGTTGCCGGATCCTCGGACTCGACGGCAGTCGAGAGGCGGATCTGGTTCCATTCGGGGTAGATCTCGATCCACGGGCCGACGAGCCAGCCCTCGACCGCCCACTTGCCGCCACTGCGTGCTGAACCGGCACCGCTCTCCAGATCTGCCATGAAGGCGGTGCTGTCGGCCTCCCTGTACGAGCGGTTGGGGTCGGCGGTGCCTAGCTCACGGCATCGTCTCTCCCCATCTTGGCCAGTCGGGAAGCTGCTGCCCAGGCAATAGTGCGACACCTCTGTGGAGTCGGCGCCGGGCAACTTGGCATTCTGCGCCTCGTACAGGTGGAAGGCGTCGACATAGCTCTTGAGGTCAACCAGGCGTGCCGTGTTCCGGGCTCGGCTGATGATGCCGTTGAAGCTTGCGACGGTGATGGCAGCCAGGATGGCGATGACCACGATCACGACCAGCAGCTCCACGATGGTGAAGCCGGGCATCGCAGAATGAGTTGCCCTTGACTCTCGTGGCCCTTGGAGCTTCTGCGCGAGCATGCTAGTAAGCCTTTAGCAGGTTACGGTTATAGCTACTGCCCGTGTAGAGCGCAATCGTCGGGTGCGTGCAGCCCGTTTCGGCTATCTGGTCTTCCACCGACTTGGGGGGTGCTGGCGTCACTATTGCGAGTACCACCCAACGCGGATTTCTCGTGTCTGTTGTGCACGGCGACAGTAGTACCTCGGAGGGCGCAAAAGCCCTCGCGTCAATCGTCCCTGTCAAGTGTCCGGAATCTCTCAATACATCTTCAATAGACACGCTCGTGTATGATGTCTACCCTTTCGCCTGGAACGAGCCGTATCCCATTCCATTTGCTCCCGCTCCGGACTCGCGGAGTGTTTTGCCTGTCTCCGCGCTCCATAGTTGGATGGCTTTGCCAATCTTGTCCAGATTCGCCACTTGATGCGTCAGCTTGGCCCGCGCTTGAATTCCGCTATATGTCGCTATCGATATCGCGGCAAGGATAGCGATCACGACGATGACGATGAGAAGCTCGACGATGGTGAAACCAGCTCTCACGGGGCGGTGGCTCGTATTTGATTGTTGTCGCTTCATAATGCTGCCATTGACTATGAAGCATGAGCGGGATGCTGTAAACAGGTGCTCCGCTGTAGTTTTTACAACATTGAGCGCACCAGGAGGCAGCTGTGTTAGTAGACGTATGTCTGCGGCACGAATCTCGTCACCACTTGAGGGAGGCCGTATCTGCTGGTCGTGCCTGCGCTGAGCGACTGCCCGTTGTATACCCAGCCCACGGCCGCTTGACGCTGGGCGAGCGACGCAGTGGGCGCTGTGGCGGCGTCAGGAGTACGAATGACGCTGATCGCTCCGTGTCCGTAGTTGGCGACATACATGCGGCCGTCCGGGCCGCGACGCACTTGACCGCTGCCGTTGTAGACGGCCGGGGAGGCGGTCGCACTGTTTGTGATTGCGATGAACTCTTCGCTGGCCTTGACCTGCGTACTCGTGGACTTGCCGGAGATCTTGTACCGGAAGAGGCGGCCCGGGTAGAGCGCCGAGGTGTAGACGTACTGCTCGTCGGGTGAGAAGTCCGCGGAGTAGCCCCGGTTGCTGTCTCCTGCAGCGGTACCAAGCTGATTGGTGGCGTTGTTCCATTCGAACCGCAGAGTGGGTGTGCTCGTCGAGTTGTCGAAGTCGACGAGGCGGACGAGTCCACGCTCCCTGGAACACGCCGTGGTTCCGGTGCAGTGGTTGCCCGCCATGATCAGCAGCTTCTGATAGTCACGACTGAAGTTCAGCGTCCCGTAGCCGATTCGCGCGTCGAAGCGGGAGACAGATGTCCCAAGTGCGTACTCCCGAGCCGAGCCGGTGACGAGTCCGTGCGCATCGAACTCAAAGACAATCAGGTTCCCCGTGCCGGGACGGAAGGTCAGCACCCAGTAGCCCGAGCCGTCCGCCTTCGGAGCTGCGGTCAGCGCTTCGGCGGTGTAGTCAGTCTGTCCAGGCCACAGGGGCTGGTTCTTGGTAGTCACCGCGCCCTTGCCGCCGTCCAGAGCCATGTCGATGACCGAGTAGTGAAGCTCGCCCTCGTTCGTAACGCCAAACTCAGCGTTGTTGGAGATGACGACGTACCTCGTCTCTCTAATGGTTAACGGCTGGTCTGGGACTGGCTCCTGACAGGCTGGTCCTGACCCGACCCCACGCGACGTGTAGCTCTAATGGTCTCTGCCCACCACCAGTGGTGTGGCCACGGATCGACATGCTCACCCGCACCTGGGGCCGGGTCAGGACCGGCCCCAGGCCTGTCGTTGGCTTGATAGAAGCACGCCCACCCACCAGCACATAGCCAGTGAGTGTGGCTCGTTAGAGAGTTGCCGCGAACAGAAACCCCAGGACCGGTCGACCACGATCCGACCCAACCACAAGGGGGAACCGCATGCCCATCGTCGCAGACACCTATCCATATGTCATCGGTGTCGACACCCACTCCCGCACCCACACCTACGCAATCCTCAACACCCGCACCAGCGAAGTACACGGCCCACACACCTTCCCCACCCACCCCGCCGGCCGTGCCCGCGCACTGGCCTGGATCCACCGGCACACGAACGGGGAACCCGTCCTCCTCGCCATCGAAGGAGCCAGCTCCTACGGACAACCCCTCACCCTCGACGCGCTGACCGCTGGGCTCCCGGTCACCGAAGTACGACCCCCGGTACGCGCGTCCCGCGCCCGGTACGGCAAAACCGACGAGTTCGACGCGCTCGCCGCGGCCCGCGCCACCCTCACCTGCCCGGTCGACCAACTCGCTCAACCCCGACAAGGGGACCTGCGTGGGGCGCTGGATGTGCTCGTGCTCACCCGGGACCAACTCACCCGCGACTCCACCAGCACCAGCCATGAACTCACCGCGCTGCTGCGCCGCTACGACCTCGGCCACGACGCCCGCCGCGCCCTGACCCCGGCCCAGATCCACACCATCACGGGCTGGCGCGACCGGGCGACCGACACGCTTGAACAACGGTTCGCGCGCCGCCGCGCGGTCGTTCTCGCGAAGCAATGGGCACAGTTCCGCCACCAGCTCGACCAGAACCAACGCGATCTCACCGACCTCGTCGGCCAACTCGCGCCCACACTGCTCGAACAGGTTGGGGTCGGGCCCGTCAGCGCGGCCCGGATCCTGGTCGCCTACTCCCACAAGGGCCGCATCCGCTCGAAGCACGCGTTCGCCCGTTTGGCGGGGGCGGCACCGATTCCCGCGTCCTCGGGGAACCAGCACGACGATCGGCTCGACCGGTTCGGGGACCGCGCGTTGAACAGTGCGCTCTACCGGATCGTGCAAACCCGGCTGCTACACGACCCGGAAACGAAGGCCTACTTCGAACGCCGCACCAAAGAGGGCAAGAGCCGGAAACGCATCATCCGTTGTTTGAAAACCATCATCGCGAGAAAGGTGTTCACGCACCTGAACCAGGTCATGACCGCTTGACAAAACACATAGAAGCGTCGATACGGCCCAGCGGGAAGAATGCCGCAGCTTGGGTCGTGCTGTTGTTTCCGTTGAGACCGGTGCTGTTCTGCATCAAGTCGCCGTCACGGTTCCACACTGTGAGGCCATTCGTCCAGAAGATCAGGTTGCCGCCCTTGTCGGTGGCGACGGTGGAGCCTTCATTCGATATGCACGTCGGTGCACACGCCGCTGCGACAGGCGTAGGCGCCGTCCCGCTCGCTCCAAAGTCAAGGCCG
The DNA here is from genome assembly GCF_003865375.1 of Gulosibacter macacae. GTDB lineage: Bacteria > Actinomycetota > Actinomycetes > Actinomycetales > Microbacteriaceae > Gulosibacter > Gulosibacter macacae. Next base: position 15,119 of record NZ_RQVS01000021.1, read on the forward strand.
GCGCCAGTGCCGGAGTACCAGAAGCGCTGGCTCAGCAGATCGCCACTGGGATCCATCTGCTGAACGACGGATTGCCTCAACGAATACTCGTAGCTGCGCCACACGCTCCCTGTGCTCGCACGCAGCCTCTGAGCGCTTCCCACCACTGTGATCACGCGCTCGTGCCCGTTGTCGACCGGCGGTTCAACGGTGAACGTGCTTCGGTGGGTATCAGCAACAACGATGCCGCATCGGGCATTCGTGGAAGCGCCATCGCAACCCACCTGACTGGTTCCCTCGCAGTCGGTGTTTGGTCGGAGTGGTTTGGCGCTGCTCCACGTCACGGTTAGCTCACTCTGGTTCAAGCACGCGGTAGCCATCGCCAGACCGCTCTCGGCGGCCACGCACGCGAGCTGGTTGTAGTGCTGATCGGTGAGCGCATTCCGAGTAACGACGACCGCTTGGACAGCAACGAGCATCACCGCAAGCATGACAACCGCCGCGATGAGGATCGTCGGCAGCGCGAAGCCGCGCGACACTGCGGGGCCGGCATGGCGTATCGCGGCGTGCTTATCGTGCATATACCGACCGGGCGCTACCGTTCCATGATTGTGTTTTTGAGATCCCTCACATTGTCGATATTGATGCCACATTCCTTGAGGATTGACTATGAAGCATGAGAGCTATTCGTTCGAGGGCTCGTTCGATGTGGTTTTCACAACGTCATTGATTGGAATATTGACAACGTTCGAGTTCCTGCCATAATCGCCAGTCCCTCGTTCCTGCCCTGCGGCTTGAACGTGATCCGTCCAGGATCGCGGGCCGCATGCATGAAGGAGGTACTCGCGATGAGCGAGCAGACACCCGCAGCAGCGGGATACGGCAGCGCCGTCTACAAGGTGCTGACGCTACGCCAACGCGAGGACACGCGAGCAGAGCTCGAAGTCCTTGCCCAGCTCAACGAGCGCAGTGTGGCCGAGGAGGGTCGGATCGGGCTGGAGTACTGGGTCGAGATATCCAAGTCCGACCCGACCGTGCTCAAGCGCGCCGAACAGGTGCGAGCCGAGATCGAGCGCGAGGCAGAGACCAAGCGCAACGCGATCAACGCCGTGCTCGGAGGCGCCAAGAGCGACAAGCCATCGTTCCGCACCACGAAGCAGGCGTCCGCCTGACCATGCAGCGGCAGCCGCGTCCGGAGTTGAGAACCACGAGTTCTCCTTCGGGCCGGCTGTCGCACGATCAACACCGTTCCTCGTTGCTGCGCTGCGGTCTCGCAGGTGAACCACACGGTTCGCCGGCCGCTTGCAGTAAGGAGGAAGAGATGGTTCAAGGGATCTTCGTTCCCGCCATTGAAGGGAACGTCCACCTGCGCGATTTCGCGTCGCTGGAGGACTACAAGGTGGCGGCCGGCGGCTGGAAGACGGTCGATGTACCCGACCTTGGCATCACCATCTATGTCAACGAGGAAGGATTGGTGCGGCGCTTGCCGTTCAACTCCCGTGCCTCGTTCCTGTGCTGGTATCACCTGCCGCAATCGCGTAAGGCCATGCTTGTCGGAGACGCTGTCATCGTCGGCATGCCCGACGAGAACGGCGACAGCACCGATGTCCCTGAGCGGGTTGTCAACCTGCTTACCGACGATGGTGAGTACGCCATCCTCGTCAAAGTGGGTGGCTCGCCTGAGCCGTCCGGGGGAGCAGGCTGTCAAGCGTTCTGCTGCCGCTCGTTCATGGCGATCCGAGCTGGTGCCTCAGCTGCACGCGTTTCGATGGCTATCTTGACGCGGCAGCCTGGGCACTGGTCATGATGGAACGCTGGACGGACGCACTGGAGACTCAGATCGTGCGCGTCACCGACCTCGAGTACCACCTCCGCAATGTGGTCGACGCCCTGTCCGAGTAGCGCCTACCCTTTGGTAGCTGCGCCTGGGATCGAGAACCACCGAGTTCTCTCCCCGGCGCAGCTGCCCACAACAACCTGTCTCGTCGCTGCCATGCGGCTTCCCAGGCGATCCAACCGGATCGCCAGCCGCTCGCATTGAGGAGGTGCATCATGCCCAAGGGCATTGTGATCCGAGCCGATATGAAGGCCCCGCCAGAGTTCGGCGACTTCGACAACCTCGCCGATCTCGAAGCCATCGCTGGTTCACCAGTAAAGGTCGTGCCGATCTCTACGCTCGGTGTGGTGGCAGTTGCTAGCGCCGAAGGCAACCGGCGCGGGCTGCCGGTGAACACCTATGCCACCCTGCTGTGGTGGTTCTGGGTACCGGCGCTGCGCAGGAAGGTCGTGCTGCTTGGTGACGTGGTCATCGTGGGTGAGCCAGATCCGGACGGCCAGCCGACCAACATCCCGGCCTCATTCGCCGGGAACGTCCTGAGCCAGCACGGTCACAGCGTCAAGCTGAAGGTCACGGGCGAGAAGGGTTGGTATCGAACGGACACGGTCGCGAACAACTACTTCGACGCGATCGTCTTCGCCTTCGACCTGCTCGACAACTGGCCTGAGGCCGAGGCGGCACGCATCGTCCCGCGAGCCCCTCACGAAGCATGACACCGCCTTGGCACATGCCAAAGGAGCCCGTCCCGGCATCGAGAACTACGAGTTTTCTGCCGGGGCGAGGCTCCTTCTTCATGTGCGAGCAGCGCGCCTCACGCGTGCGGGCCAGGCGCCGAGGTTGGTCAGTCGGTGACGTAGCCAGAGGTCGAGCACCGTGCCGTGGTCGTGAACGATGCGGACGGCCTGACGTGTGGCGAGATCTTGGCGGTGCTGCGGGATAAGCCCAGAGCCGCGGTAGTAGTCCTCAATCGCACCATCAGCATGCGGCCGCTCGATGAGATGGATCAGAAGGTCGGTCCGCAGTTCGTTGATCAGCTCGTGAAGCGTGTGCTGCATCCAGTGCGGCCACCCTTCGTCGGATCCGGGATCATGCGCCATCGCGAGGGCGACGTAGCGATCCGAGGCGCAGCTTTCGCAGGTTGGCTCCTCGATGAAATACGGGCGGCGCGCCTGGCAGAAGGCGCTGTCCTTCCATGACTGCAGCACCCGGTTGAACAGGGTGTCCCAGGGCAGCGTCGGATCGAGCTTCACCGCCCCGCCCTCCCCGTGCCAGGGGTGCCCTCCCGGGGCGTCGTACGGCCCGGAACGCGGCGGAAAACGGGCATGGCGGGCCTCCTCGGGGCGTGGGCGGACGAGGAACATACCGTCCTTTACGCGGGAAAGCCAGCAGTTTGGAGACTTGAAGCTCGTAGCGACCCGAGGAATCCCATCCGGGCTAGTTCAGAAGACAACGAACACAAGATCCAGTGCAACGTCCGACCCTGTCGCTGACGGCAGCACCGCGAAAGCTTTACCAGGTCACCATCGCCGCATCCATGTATGCCCTGAGCAGCGCCTGGAGCTCGAGGTCTTGCTGTGCGGCGTCGTCGGCCAACTTCTCGGGCTTCGCGGAGATCGATCCGAGCCAGCCTCCCGCGACGAGTGAACACTCGCCGGGAGCGGCGCATCGCTCAAGGCCGTCGTTCTTCCTGTCGCTGCTGTAGGCGAAGCTCAACATCCCGTCGAGCGCCAAGCCGAATCCGTCATCGTGCCCCTAGACATGTCCGCGCAGTGCTCGCCGCCTGCGGCGTACTGCTCCAGCGCTTCCTCCAGCGCGTAGACGGGCCACCGGCTGAGCCCGCCGGGAGACACCGGCAATCCGCTCGCGTCGCTGCACGGGATGCCGTACGAGGATGCCACCTCGTTGGTCACCAGCAGGTAGTCGCCGAGGAACGCCGGATTGCCCGTACCACTGTCGTTGTATACCAACTCACCCACCGTCAAGGTGGACTGGCCTTCTCCGCCCTCGCCCTGCTTGGCCGGATCACTGGTGGCATCGTCCTGCTACGACGTCTGATCGCCCTGAGTCTGCTGCGGCGCGCTCGACGCCTCATCCTCGCCGCACGCGGTGAGCGTCAAGGCCAGCAGGAGCCCAACGACCGCGGCGATTCCTTTACGTGTCTGCATTGCTCGACCTCTCCTGTGAATCATGATCCGACAGACACGCCACCGCAGGGCAGGCCAGCGTGACTGTACTCGTACAGGTCATCCCGCGTGGGGTTCGATCCGTACGTGTCGCGGTGGTCGGTCATGATCCACTCCTCGTCCGGGCCATTGACTGGTGCTGGTTCGCCGCTGACGACCCAGAATTCTTCGTCCGGTCCGAAGTGATCTTCGAACTTGAACGACACCATGCAGCGGAGCGACTCGTCCGACTTGGCCCAGTCACTGTTGTTCGGGTCGAACGAGGTTGACCAGTAGCAGTCGGCTCCACCTCCGAACCAGGGACCGCCCTCGCAGGCGGTGAGCCCGTCGGCTGCGATGTGAACTGCCGAGTTGTCAGTGCCCGGCAACTTGGTGCTGTAGCCGCTCAGTCGCAGGATGATCTCGCGCATGAGGACCACGGAGTCTTCGGTCCACTCGCCATTGCTTGTGTACTGCGAGATCCCGAACTCCTGCTCGCCGACGACGGGAAGAGCAATGCGGAAGGTCACACGGACCACTTCTTCGCCGGTGTCGCTGTCGGTACGTATCTCCTGACGGACGATGTTCAGCTCTCCGTTGAGATTGCTGAGATCGGCCAGTTGCTGCACCTGCTCCTGCGTCTGCGAAGACGAGGGAGGGGCGGACGGGCCGGGCGTTTCACTCCCTCCGCAAGCGGAGAGCGTGAAGGCCAGCAGCAGAGCTGCCGTACCGACCATTCCTCTATGGATGCGCATTCGTTCTCCTTGTTGCCCCGTCGTATCGGGCGTCGGCACTACCCTGCGTCGGCATGCTCGATGCCACTTATGCACCGGGTGGAGTTGGCCAGCACCACCTGGATGGTGAAGCTCGTCTGCCCAGCGGTGAGCGTCGCCTCTGGGATGGCAGGCTTTCGGTTAACCTCGTCTGCGACCGTCCACTCGAAGTCGTCGTCGAGGCCCGCTCCTTGGAAGTGCAAGACGTAGTCACTGATCGTGTCGTAGAGCGCCGGGTGGCAGTACCAGTCGGGCGCGTCTTCGAGCGTCGGGAAGCCCGCCTCGCCCCAGTCCCGGACGAAGTCGGCCTCGTTCGTCGCGTCGCTGACGATCACCGGCTCCTTGAAGTTGAGATGATCGGCCAGATGATCCGCCAGAGCACGCAAGGCAACGAAGCCGGCGTCGTCGGTGAACGACTCCGGCAGCTGCGGGACGCAGTCGGTGGACAAGTTGCACGAGACATCCAGCCGCAGATCGAAGTACGGCACCCAGGCACCAAGGCCGCCACTGCCGCGCTCGTAGGCAAGCGTGCCCGAACCGCACTGGCCGTGGCCGCCTAGTGATGCGTCTGCGGCCGCGGCTTGCCCTCGCACCTGGTCGCACCAGGAGTCGCGGTAGTCCGCGTCCATGTCGTCTTTGAGATCGACCTGCACGATGACGTCGAGCTCAGTCGTTAGGTCATCGAGGCTCGGGATCATCGTATCTAGCGGCACATCTGACCAACTGCACGAGAGTTCCCGATCATACGTTTCCTGAGGCTCCACGCGGGATCCGTTGAGGTGCAGACCGGCCGTGAACTCTGGGATGAGTCCCGCGACCGTCGCGCAGTTGAAGCCTTCGGGGAATCCGGTGGGAACCATCTCGCCGGGCTGAGGGGTTCCCGTCGAGGAGGTACCCGCCGGTGGCTCCTCCCCAGGCGCCGGCCCCGTGCTCGCGCATCCGCTGAGGGATACGGCAAGCACAGCCGCTGCAAGCACGACGCGGCCGAAGCCGCCGAAGCGAGGCCGACGATGAGGGAGGCGATCTCTGGTCATGTGACCCTTCCCGAAGTCCGATCCAATCGTCGTGGGCCAAGAGCCAGGTCACGAGCGCTACTTATGAGTCTGTAGACTCAAAAGTAGCATCCTCCGAGCCTTGAAGCATGGCGGAAGGAGAGTTGCAGCGGGTCGTCGGGGACAACCTGCGCCGCTACCGCCAGGGCAAGGGCTGGAGCCAGGAGGAGTTCGCCCACGAGCTGGGCGTCCACCGGACCTACATGGGCAGCCTGGAACGCGGCGAGCGGAACCTGTCGCTGAGGAGCGTTGAGCGGCTGGCCGCGTCGCTCGGGATGGAGCCGCTCGAACTGCTCAGCGAGCGCCCGTAGCTACCTACCTCGTCCACCATGCGGATCGAATCCGGTGCTCAACCTACGTTGTAGGCGGTCAAGGGTGCGAGCTTGCGTTCTGCTGTCTAGCCCTACATTCCAGCCCAAGGATCGGGGTGACCCGCTTCCCATTTCGTGACGTTCCCTGCACTATCTGCGCGGTGAACGATCCAAGCATTCTTCTCGTTACTCCAATACGACCAGTTCAGTTCGGTCGGGTAGGCGCGCAGGAAGATCTTGCGACGGTCGTATTCATTCATCGGTATCTCAGATGTGTGGTAATCGATGTTCTCTTCGAACGAGGTCAACCCGTACTCGGCGAGGACCGACTCCTTGTCTTCTAGCATCCATGCCTCCACACCAAGACTTCCCTCCACGACGGCATGCTCTTGCAGCTTGGTTTCGATCTGCCGCGATTCCGCTAGAAGTCGTGTGTCATGCGCGCGGCTCTGTATGCCTGTGTAGGCCACGATGCTGATCGCCGCCAGGATCGCGATCACGACGATCACGATCAGAAGCTCAACGATCGTGAAGCCGCGGTTAGAGCGAGAAGCGCCAAAGCGGGCGGCTCTGTTGGGGCCGGCAACGAGATCGGAACTGGTGCGGGATGTGGTTCGCGCCATAGCTGCGGTTGACTATGAGGCATAAGCAGAATCGGGTCAACCTCGTAACGCCCCCCCGCTGGATTTACAGGGGTAGGGATTGTAAAAAGCACAACGAAGCGAACCGTGCGCAAGGACAGAGAAGACCGATCCGTTGCGCCTCGCACCGGGCCGATAGGAGCGGCCCTTGTTCTCCGTCCGCGATCTTGCTCGCTTTCCTGACCTACTTCGGGCTGTGTGGTGTCTCGCCCGGACGCAAGGTGCGCCGGGTGAGAGGAGACCACCATGCCCACGTCGAGCGAGCGCCCCGAGTGGCTGACCGAGCCCTGCCCCATTTGGCGCGACGGCAGGCACGACGATCAGGAGATGACGGAGGATCGACGGCACCACAGCGAGTATCAGGTCGTGCCAGTGATCCAGCGGCAGGTGCGGTGGCCACGAGGAACACGCGGTGCCGGCGATGAGGTGGAAGGCGACGAGCTGAACGTCCTCGCCTTCCGCGACGTCGGCGCACGCGAGACCTGGATCGCCATCGCCAACGACCGGCAGCACGTCGAGGTGACATTGGAGAGCGCGTTGCGGCTGCATGCCGCACTGGGAGACATGCTGGATCAGATCCCCAACTGCGACACCTGAGCGCCTCTGATCGGAACCGGCTGGACGCCATCACATCGTTGAGATTCCGCCTGTTGGTGGGCGAAGCGTTACGCCCACCTTTAGCAAGGCAAGGCGGATCGTCTCCTGGTTCACCGGCAGTCGCGCGGCAACCTGAGATAGCGAAAGTTCTTCATCGGTATAGAGCCGCACCGCCTCCGCGACTTGCTCGGGCGTTATGGCCTGGCGGCGAACCACGACGTTGTTGGCGCGAAGAACCGAAAGGATAGTGGACTTGGCTACACCGTACTCGGCCGCCAGCTTGGTCGAGGGCTCGCCTGCCGAGTAGCGCTCGACAACAGCAGCGCGGGCCTCCGCATTGAGGCGAGTCCACTTGCGGCGCGGTGCGTCTGCGGCTTGAAAGGTTTGAGTATCCTGCGAGGCGGTACCTTGCCGGATACGCTGTAGAACAGCCGCATCGACCCCTGTTACGGAATATGTGGAACAGTGGTTGATAAGGTCGACCAAAAAAATCGCGGAAACTCAAAGGTTTCCGCGATTTTTTCGTAGGTGAGATTTGATCCGGTCATCACAAACCCATCTTTTTGACACGCCGAGCGGGCATTCGGGCGTTTGCCGCCCGGCAGGGCCCCGACCGCCCCGGTTGTGTACGGTCAGCTGCGATGCGCGCCGTGCACCTGTTGGTCATGGACACCGAAGCACAACCCACCCCGTGGGGCCTGGAGCCTCTGATCGATGTCGGCGAGTTGGCCGCTTACTTGGGCATCCCGGTCTCGACGATCTACGACTGGCGCACCCGTGGCCTCGGCCCGCCCGCGTACCGCTTCGGCAAAAACCTGAAGTTCGCCGTCTCCGACGTACGTGTCTGGATCGAGCAGCAACGCGACGGCGCCAAGGCTTCCCCGCTCGACGGGAGGTGACAAGATGAGCCGCCCACGCCTCACGATCGGCACGTTCGGTACGATCGGCTTCCAGACATCGTCGAACGGTCGCGTAACCGCCCGCGCGAGGTATCGCGACTGGGATGGAAAGTCGAGGCTCGTGCAAGCCACAGGTGATAGCAAGCGCGCGGCCGAGCAGGCGTTGAAGGCGAAGCTTGCCGAGCGCACCCTCTACCAGCCCGCGGGCATCGGGCTGACTGCCGACAGTCCGTTCCCCGATCTGGTGGCGTACTGGCTTGAAGATCTCGATCTTGAAGACCGGCTCTCGATCACCACCCGGCAGCTATATGAACGCAACATGCGCACGCTCGTGATGCCCGCATTCAAAGACCTCACGCTGCGTGAGATCGGTGTGGCGCGCTGCGACCACTTCTTGAAGCAGCTTGCGAAGCACAGCTACAACCGCGCCAAGCAGGCCCGGGTGGCGTTGCGGCTCGCACTCGCTCTCGCGGTGCGGCACGAGGTGCTGCCACGCAACCCGATGGACCACGTCTCCCGGCTCCGGAAACCCCCGACCACGCCGAACGCGCTCACCCCTTCCGAGGTGAATGCGATCCGCACGGCGATCGCGTTCTGGGAGACCGGACTCTCTCCCTCCGGGCCGAAACCGGACGGGCAGCTCGGCGCGATCGTCGAGGTGATGCTTGGCACGTTGGCCCGCATCGGTGAGGTGCTCGCGATTAGGCGCCGCGATATCGACATCGTGAGTGCCCTGCCGTCAATTCGCATCAGCGGCACCATCGTCGCGCACCGAGGCGAACCCACCCAGCGGCAAGATCACCCCAAGACCGCGAAGTCCAGACGCACCGTCGCGCTCCCCGCGTTCGCTGCCGAGGCGGTGCGGCTCAGGCTTGCCCGCCGCGATGATGCCTCGCTTGATGCGCTGTTGTTCTGCAATCGTGACGGTGGCCCGCTGACGACGAACAACGTGCGCAGGCAGCTGCGGCACGTGCTCGACCTCGCGGGCATCGAGGGCGTCACGCCGCACATGTTTCGTCGCACGGTTGCCACCGCAATCAGCAATGAGGCTGGCGTCGACCTTGCCGCCGAGCTACTCGGGCACACGGACCCGGCGATCACGGTGCAGCACTACATCCGACGCAACGAGATGGTGAACCCGGCGACCGCCGAAATGCTCGAGCGCGCCTTAGGGAAGGAAACATAGACATGTTCGCGCACTCGGCGTACCGTTGCAGCAAGTACGTCGAACTTGGCTGTTCCGCTCACGACGTGACAGATGCGGGCTAGAAGTAGCGTGACGGCCCGCAAATTTTGCGGCACCGTCACCAGATCCACGGAATTTCAGGTCCCGCCGATTCGGCGGGACCGTACGGGGCAGCCGACCGGCTCGTCGGCCGTGTATTCGCGCACATCGTAGGACGCTACGCATCGCGATTGTGATGCACCTTGACGGCTGAAGGACTCGGCTTGTACATTACTCGCCCCTTCGTGCTCAAAGATATTTTTTCTGGCAAGTAGGTGCGCACCAGTTCCCAAAGTTAACAAACCTCTGCAATAAAGATGATCTCGCCGTCACGCACTCAAGCGCTCAGGCAGCTGCCCGATCACTGCGTCCCTTGCTCGCTCCCACGGGCCCACGCGTCTGGCAGATCACGGTTGACGCCTCAGTTTCCCTCGATCTGCCAGAGGCGTCGCAGCTCGGCTTGCGCGTCTCGAGATCACAATGTCGGTGGTCGTGTCGACAATAACCCTTGCATGGACATCAAGAGCCGTGCGGAACGTGGAGACGAACATGGTGACGAAGGCAGATCTGGTTTGGTGGCTGGACAAAGAGGCTGAACTCGACTGGCAGTTTGCGACTACATACGCGGAGGGCGCCCCGCATGAGTATGTGGTGGTCGGCAAGACCCCAGGTTTCAGCGCTAAGGATGCAGCGCGTGCCGCCCACGTGATCAGGACATACGGCGAGCCGATGAAGTTCTATAAGGACACCCGAATCTACCTGGTCACCCCAATGGGATGGAAGCACTGGGACATGCAGCGCGGAAGCATCGTCGACGACAGTGTCACCATCATCAACCGGGGCAGGGCCGACCACGTGTACGGCATCCAGAACATGCCCCGAACGGTGTCGGGCATCGACTCAGCCTTCGACGGGCTCGCAACGGTGTGGGATCGAAACTTTGGGATGACAGCAACGGAGAAATCGGCGATCGCGGATCTCATCCGTGCGACATTCGGCGTCCGTCTGGGCCGAACCCTCGATGTGGGGTGCGGGACCGGACTTCCCCTGGACCTCGGTGTTGTGGAACCCGTGCACTATGTCGGCATCGACCCGTCGACAGCGATGCTCAATGCGCTGGTGATGAAGCATCCCGTGATTGCGGGCCTGCACCCAGCGACCTACGCGGAAGCAGAGAGAAGCCGGGTGCTCTGTGGCACGACCTTCGATACCGTGCTGACGCTCGGCGGTTCCGCCTCCTATCTCAGCGCGGCTGACATCGATCAGCTGCGTGCTCGCGCAAAGCGCGATGTACTGCTCATGCACTTCGCTGCAGGTGAGGCACCGCCGACCGGTGACCTTGACGCCGACGTCGCGGAGGAGTCGCTTCGGATCGCGACCGCAGAAGCGAGGGAACAGTTTCAGATCGGTCGCTTCATTGCGTCCGTGCTCCCCGGGGTCCGCACGGGCGAGTTTCGGGCACTATGACGCTCGTCGGTAAATTGGAGGGGATGACGGTCTCGATGCAAGGGGGGAGCGGGATGGAAGCGACGCTCGAGCGGCGGCTCGTCATGCAGGGTGATCCAGACACGCCTTATCTCAAAGGTGCTTTCTTCGTCGCGGCCTACCAACGGGGGTACCGCTGGGGTCGAGATGAGGTGCGCCAGCTCCTTGATGACATCAAGGGGAACTTGACAGATGCACAGAAGCGCCGAGAATTCCCGGGCGACTACATACTGCAGCCTATTGTGGTTCTTCGCCGGGACGATGGCTGGGAGCTTGTCGACGGTCAGCAGCGGCTCACCACGCTTCTCCTCATTACGAAATACATTGCAACGACGCTTCCGGGGTCTGCTGTCGCGTACTCGCTCTCATACGAGACGCGGGAGGGGAGTAAACAGTACCTCGAAAACCTTGACCGTTCTCGTCGCGACGAGAACATCGATTTTCATCACATCGCAGCCGCTTACGACGCCATCGCGGAATGGTTCAGTGAACAGAGCAACGCGACACAGGCAGCCATCGACATCCATTCCGCACTCTCCCAGTGGGTCTATGTCATCTGGTACGAAGCTCCCCCTGGTACTGATCCGACTGAATTGTTCATTCGACTGAACCGAGACCGTATCCCGCTCACGGACTCTGAACTGATAAAGGCGCTAGTGCTGTCAAACTCGGCACGGGAGGGAGCACATTTCAGCAGGCAACAGGAGATCGCTGCGCAATGGGATGGCTTTGAACGCGATCTCCGGGACGCGCAATTCTGGGCATTCCTCACCGGCTCATCGACGACGCGATCGACCCATATCGATTTCTTGTTCGAGAGCCTGACTCCGGACGCAGGCCTGAAGGCGCGACCTCGCTTCTGGACCTTCAGTCAGGTGCTTGAGCAAGTCGCCGCGACAAACATCGACGCATTCTGGGATGAGGTCGTCGCCCGGCACGGTCTGCTAGTGGGCTGGTATAAGGACCGCGAGCTCTACCACCGGATCGGCTACCTCATCGCGACCGGTACCCATGTAACCGACCTCATCGAGGCGTCGAAGTCACAGACGCACAGCGCCTTCGCCACCTACCTGCGACAACTCATACGAAATCGACTTGATCTGACCGCAGCGGACGTATCGCTCCTCCGCTACGACGACTCGAGGCAAGCAGAGAAGTGTGTAGAGATCCTGCTGCTGATGAACGTTGAGACGGTGCTGGCAAGCTCCGACCAAGGCGCACGATTCTCGTTCTTTGAATACGCCTTACGAGGCTGGTCGCTGGAGCATATCCACGCCCAGAACTCGCAGGAGTTCAAAAAGGAGGAGCAGCGCAGAGACTGGCTCGTGTCCCACCGGGCAAAGATCAACAGAACCACCTGGAATACAGATGCGCAGGGTGAGGTTGATGCGCTCATCAGAGGCATCGACAAACACCTCGCTCTGCCGCCTACACGAACCGACATCGATGGCTTTCAAGACATCCAGGGGCGGGTCTTCACGCTCTTCAGCACTGATGGGGATACCTCGGACGAGGACGACCTCCACGGGTTGGGCAATCTCGCGCTCCTTCAGCGCGAGTTCAACAGTAAGCTCAACAATGCGGTCTTCGCGCTCAAACGTGAACGCATCCTGGAATTGGACGCTCAGGGCGCGTACCTCCTGCCGTGCACACGCAACGTCTTCCTGAAGTACTACACCGGCAGTGAGGACCAGCAACTCTCGTTCTGGAGTTCGCAAGATCGGGCGGCGTACTACGACACGCTCATCGCTGTCGTTAGCGACTTCCTCAAACCTGACGTGATAACGAGCGGAGAGAGCGACTAATGAAGGGTTATCCCACGACTTTCCTTGGCCTCTTCGATCCGCCAACGAGTGACCGACCGGCTATCACGCAGATCGAGATTCCCATCATCCAGCGCGACTATGCACAGGGCCGCAAGGACGATGAGGCGACCCTTATCCGTGACCGCTTTCTCGATGCCCTAATTGCCGCGGCGAGGTCCGACGAAGGGATGGGGCTCGACTTCATTTATGGTGAGCTTCGGTCCGGTGTGCTCCGCCCTCTCGATGGACAGCAACGCCTGACGACACTCTTCTTGATGCACTGGTACATCGCGTCGCGGGCGCAGACGCTCGACTCCAATGCGGCGTGGCTCTGTTTCTCGTACGCAACTAGACCGACAGCGCGGAGCTTCACGGCCGCGCTCGCGACGCACCCGTACCCGGGCGAATCTCAGACGCCGTCTGAGTGGATCACAGACCAGCCATGGTACCTGTACCCATGGCGCCAGGATCCCACGATCGCTTCGATGCTCGTGATCCTGGATGCCATCCATATACGGTTCGCGGGCCGCGACGATGAGTTCACGGCCATCTGGCAACGCCTCGAACGTCGGCCGACCGAGTCTTCGCCCGGAGCGATTTGGTTCCTCTTCCTCCCCGTTGAAGACATGGAATACGGTGAGGACCTCTACATCAAGATGAACTCGCGGGGAAAGCCGTTGACGCCCTTCGAGGTTTTCAAAGCCGACGTGGAAACGATCATCAAAGAAGCGGACCCCGCTCGGTACAGGCACCTTGCTGAGAGCATCGACGGAGCATGGACCGATGTCCTCTGGAGCTACGAGAAACTGTACGGCGGAGACAAGACCGTTGATGATGAGTTCATGCGGTATCTCACGTTCATCGTCGAGATCTGTGAGTGGCGTGATGGTGCACCTGAACGCAGATGGCGCGACAAGGACTCCCGGCAACTCCTTCCGCTGGAAGAGCGGGCACGTCTTGCCCTCGCTGATCCAGGGAACGGCTACGCCGAACGCAACCGGGACTTTTTCTTCCATGCGTTCGACACCTGGGTAGGAACCGATCCTGCCGAGGTATTCAATGGGCTGTTTGCGGTGGGTAAGACGCGGAATGATTCGTTGCCGCTGTTTTCGTCCACGTCGGACCTCCTTGGTGCCTGCCTGACGCGGTACGGCAGCGAGTTTTCTGCGCAGGAAACGCTGTTGCTGTTCGCTGTGCTTCTGGCCCGACAAGCGGGTGAGACGCTCACGACCGGCGACGTGCAACGACGCCTCCGATCATTGCGAAACATCACAGCAGCATTCCTCGACCGCGACCGGTACATGTCTGACTACGTAGCGTCTACCGAAAGGCTGATACTCCAGGGCGTATTCGACGGCATGGCAGGATTCCGTGACTACTGGGTGACGGACGAGTCGCTCAAGTGGCGTTGGATGGATCAGCATCCGGAGGTCATTCCGGCGATCCACGAGTTAGAGGACAATTTGCTCATGCGGGGCCGTATCCAGGCTATTGACCTGCAGCCGGAGATGCTCTCAACGCGCGCCCGTGCGTTCGACGAAGTCAGTGAGAGGACTCTCCGTGACCTCTTTGGCGCGACGCTCCTCACGAAAGGGGACTACTCGCGTGATGTGAAGTGGGGCGGCAAGGTGCGGCAGCTCGGAAGCTCTCAGAAGGACGACTCGTGGATGGACTTGCTTACGACGGGTAAGCGTGAGGACCTGGCCTTCATCCGTGACCCTTTGATGGCACTGCTCGATGATTACTCGGCTCGTCGTTCCAGCGGCAGTGCAGAAGGGAAAGAGACCCTTGATGCGATCCGTTCGGAGTGGCTTGCGGAGCGGGAAAGTCGGTCGTACTTCGATTGGCGCTACTACCTCTCGCGGTACGAAGGCGCACGCAGCTCGGTCGGAGACGGGTACTTCCACAACAAGACCTACGACCAGACGCTCGGTGGCTTCAGTTACCGTCACTTGCGCATCCTCTATGGCGGCTCCTACGTCTCCCGCTTCAGCGACGCACTGCTGCGTGCAGCGTGGGTCGAGGGCGGGCTCCGAGACGTCGTCGAGGAGCCCAATTGGTTTCGGGAAGATGACCCCGGGCTCAGACTCAAGGGCTCTGCGGTTGAGATCCACTGCATGGAAGATGGCTTCCGCGTCGATGTTCCCCACGAGCGCCCGGATGTCTCGGCAACGGTTCGCTCGGTGCTTGATCAATTCGCTGCGACAGGCGACGGACTGGTGCCCGTCCAGCAATCGTTCAACGGCATCCGGCAAGTCGACTCCGAGGACCGGATCCAACTCTGTGTAAGGCTGGTGAGAATGCTTGTTGCCGACTGACGATTGTCGACGACCTCATTTTTGTTGCCGAGGTCTTGTGCCCACAAGTCGCGCCAACAAGCAGGATCGGCCAAGCCTCGAGCATGACCACCGTAAACTCACCTCAATCGATCCTGATGAACCACCTCCAACCGGATACACTCGGAGGGGGCGAAACGCCTACTTCCCAGTCCACACTAGGGAACCCGAAACAATCCAAGATTTTCGGAAAAACCCTTTCTGACCAGGGATTTTCCAAGGGGTCGCAGGTTCAAATCCTGTCAGCCCGACCGTGTGATGTGTCGCGACATAGTTCCCACTTTGTCGCGACA
>NZ_RQVS01000022.1 GCF_003865375.1 Gulosibacter macacae
GTCGGGCTGACAGGATTTGAACCTGCGACCCCTTGACCCCCAGTCAAGTGCGCTACCAAGCTGCGCTACAGCCCGCTGCTGCCTGATTCGCATCGGGCAACCAGGACAGCTTAGCGCATCCTCGACCGCTTCGCCGACCCCAGAAGCGACGGCGCGTTTGGTTCAGGCGCACCTGCCAAGCTGGGCAGATCGCAACACCGAGGAGCCACAATGTCGCCGATTGACCGCACCACCCGAGCACATGCTGACTCCGCGGGCGGACACGAAGCGGCAAGCGGTGACACCGAGTTCCGCCGCGACCTCGAACGCATCCGGTTCTCGCCATACTTCGCGCGACTCTCGGCTGTGACGCAGGTGATTGGTCAAACCGGAGCCGGGCCACTGGTGCACAACCGACTCACGCACTCGCTCAAGGTCACGGCAGTGGCCCGCACCATCGCGACGACGCTAGCCGAACAGCTCGCCGCCGAAGGCCCCCACTCCTCCGAATTCGCCTGCGATCCAATCGTCGTCCAGGCGGCCGCGAGCGCACACGACCTCGGGCATCCACCGTTTGGACACCTCGGCGAATCAGTACTCAACCGACTTGCCCGCGAGACACTTGGACTCGAGGACGGCTTCGAGGGCAACGCGCAGACCTATCGCATCCTCACGGCGCTCGATGTTTGGCACGGTACCGACCGCGGGCTGAATCTCACTGCAGCGACGAGGTCAGCATCGGCGAAGTATCCGTGGACGCCAGTGGTCGATGTTTCGGCGCTCCCCGACGACCGACTGCCCCCGGGTCTACGGCGCGTCCACGACGAACTCGTCGTCCGCAAGTACTCGGCATACTTCCTCGATGCCGCCGACCTTGAGGATGCGCGCGCCGGTTCCGCAGGCGTGCTGCCCCTGCAGCAGTCGTTCGAAGCGACCGTGATGGACATCGCCGATGACATTGCCTACTCGGTGCACGATGTCGACGACTTCTATCGCGCAGGACTTTTGGGGCAGGCTGCTGTTGCCCGCGAACTCGGCGCGTGGTTCGACAACTCGCTCGAGCTCAGCCGACTAGATGGGCAGGCACTCGCGGCTCACCGCGCACCCGCCGGAAGTGCGCTGGAACTCTTGCGCCGAAAGCTTCATACAGACGATCCGTGGATCGCCGACGACGATGCGTTCGTGGATGCTGTGCAGCGAGTCTCCTACGACCTCGTCGACGGCCTACTTGCCGAACCCTTCGACGGGTCGCTCTCGGCAGAACGCGGGCTTTCATCGTTCACAAGCACCTGGATTCGGCACCTGCAGGAATCTGTCGTTCTCGCACCGACAGACAACCCCCGCACCGGTCTAGTAACGCTTGACCGCCAGGCGTGGCATGAAGTCAACGTACTCAAGTTCGTGCACAAGCACTTCGTGCTGAACCGCCCCGATATCGTGATGTACCAACGCGGTTTGAGCCGCGTGCTGACCCGCATCGTGAAGGGGTTTGTTTCATGGCTCGAGGATGCACACGATCGCGAACGTATTCCGCCCCGTCTTCGTGAGCTGGTCGATTTTGCGACCGATGGCTACCTGGATCTCGAACGCGCCGCATTGCCAGGAATTCCGGTGCCTACCGTCGCCGAAGCGCATCGGCTCGGCCGGGGCCGCGGTGTGCTCGACTACGTGGCATCGCTGTCTGACGATCAGGCGATGGCACTATCCGAAGCAATCGACGGCCGCCCAGATCGGCTCTGGGCAATTGGGCAAAGCCTTTAGCCCTGCGCACCACTCAGCGCCAACACCACACCCAGGCCCACCATCAGCGCGCCGCCCACCGCCTGCATGGCAACGCGTCGCCCTGGCGACCGCGCGAACCACGCCTGCGCGCCACCCGCCGCGAGCGCCCAGACGGAGTCGCTGAGTTCGCCGAGTACCAAGAACACGATGCCGAGCACGAGCATCTGCAGCTCGATCGCCCCAGCCTGAAAGTTCACGAACTGTGGCAACACGGCCACAAAGAAAACGATGGTTTTCGGATTCGTCACGCCGACGATGAACCCCTGCAACACCATCCGCCACGGGCTCTGCAACGCGCCCACACTCGCATCGGCTACCTCATCATTCCGATGCCGAATCGCCTGGATACCGAGATACACGAGGTAGGCCGCGCCAAACAGCTTCACGATCGTGAACAGCAGCTCTGATTGCGCCACAATCGCGCCAACACCGAATGCCACGAGAATTACGAGCGGCACTCCTCCGAGCCCGTTGCCGAGAACGCTCAGGAGACCGCCGCGCCAACCGTAGGCAAGCGACCGCCCAACCACGAACAACACCGAAGGTCCGGGCACAACAATGAGCACGAGCGACGCGAGAGCAAACGCAATCAGCGTCGAAAGCTCAATCAGCGGCATGCACGAATGCTAGGTCGAAAGCCACGTCGTCTAACGCGACTCGCTATCGGCCACGTGCCCCACCAACCGGTCGAGCCGCGAAATCATCGCCGCACCCCGACGCTCCAGCTCCGCGGGCGTCGTGAAATACGCCGGACCCCGCCGAATCACATACGAGCAAGACAACGACTCGCACAGATACGTCCCCATTGACGAACCTCGGTCGCCACGATCGCCAGCAAAGCGCGCCGAAAACATCCGCACTTGCGTCGACGGCTGGGTCGAGTGGCACAGCGAACACATCGCCGAAATCCCCGGACGCAGGCCGCTCGCCGCCGCGGTCACCACGATGCTCACGACTTCATCGCCACGCCAATAGGTGATGTAGCCGCGGCGGGCCGCACGAGTGTCGCGCCAACCGAGAAACTCGCGATCTTCCCAGAGCACTTCGTGCAATCCCGGCATCGGCAATTGCTCGAGTTCGACCGCCGTCGCGTTGATGAACGACCCTCTGATCTGTTGCTCGGTGACCGGACGCATGCCGCCATTCTGCCACCGGTCACCCGCCCGACCTGGGCGTTGCTACGCTCCTGTCATGTCGCATCCTGCTGAACACAGTCGCGTTGCTATTGTCTCGGGCGCTGGAGCCCACGACGGCATTGGCTTCGCCGCCGCTGAGCGCCTCGTGCGCGCTGGCTACCGCGTCGTCATCGGCTCGACCACCGTGCGCATCCGCGCTCGAGCCGATGAACTCAACACGATCGCAGGCGTGAATGCCGCGATTCCCGTCGTCGCCGATCTCACCGATGAGGAGAGCGCAGTCGCGACCGTGGGGGCTGCGCTCGACAACTTTGGCCGCCTCGATGTGCTCGTGAACAATGCGGGCATGACGTCGATCGCCCAGCCGAGCGATGACGCTGAGGCGAACACCATGCAATCGCTTGATCGCGCCGGCTGGAAACGGTCGCTCGACCGAAACCTCACGACAGCGTTCTTGCTCACGCAGGCGGCGCTGCCGCATCTCATCGAGGCGGAGCACGGGCGCGTCATCACCGTCGCCTCGGTGTCGGGGCCGGTGCTCGCGTTCGGCGGCGACGTCGGGTATCACGCGGCGAAGGCTGGGCTCGTGGGCATGACTCGCGCACTGTCAGTCGATCTCGCACCGCATGGGGTGACGGCGAATGCGGTCGCACCAGGATGGATTGCCACCGGTTCTGCAACCCCGCGCGAGAACGAGCTCGGTCGCGCTGTGCCGCTGGGGCGCTCGGGCACACCGGATGAAGTTGCTGCGGTGATCGAGTTTCTCGCGTCGCCGGGAGCGTCGTATGTGACCGGGCAGGTGCTCGTGGTTGATGGTGGGAACTCGGTGCAGGAGGAACGGGGGTAGTGAGACCGCTTGTGGGCGGGGGTCTCGATATGCGCTTCGCGCTACTCGACCAACCAAAAAGGGCCGCGGCACACGACCGACGATAATGGGCCGCGCTACTCGACCAACCAATAGTCGATGCGGTAGAGTAGCCAGGTTGACGCGTCGGCAATGCCTCATTGCGCATGACCGAGCACTACGCGTCAGTTCCTCTGCCACCGGACCGGTGGCGTAACTGCGGGGCGTGAATTTGCCGCCCTCGCACCCACCTCTTGACTCAAGGCCCAAACCCGGGCCGGATGCGTCTGCGACGAGCGTACTTACCTGTGCCAGTGATCGTCCCCTCCGCATCCCGACGATCACGCACCTCAGAAAGGTAGCCTCCGCGCTATGACGCACCCCAGCGACTTCCAAAACTCCGACGACCTCGGCCTCACCGACGACCTCAACCTCGTCGGCGAAGACAACGCCTCGACGACCGACTCGGAGAGCGAGCAGCCCGAAGCTCAGCAGCCCGAGGTTACCGAAGCCCCCAAGCAGGCCGACAAGCCCGAATCAAACGAACCGACCTTCGCCGACCTCGGTCTGAGCGACGACGTGCTCGCCGCAATCACCGAAATCGGCTACGAGACCCCGAGCCCGATTCAGGCCGCCACCATCCCCACCCTCCTCGAGGGTCGCGATGTCGTCGGCCTCGCGCAAACCGGTACCGGTAAGACCGCCGCGTTCGCACTCCCCATCCTTTCGCGCCTCGAGCCGGGCAAGCGAGTGCCGCAGGCGCTCGTCCTCTCCCCCACGCGCGAACTCGCCATCCAGGTGGCCGAGTCATTCGAGAAGTTCGCGGCCAAGATGCCCGAGGTACACCTCCTGCCCGTCTACGGCGGTCAGGCCTACGGTGTGCAGCTTTCCGCGCTGCGCCGCGGCGTTGACGTCGTCGTCGGTACCCCCGGCCGCGTCATCGACCACATCAAGAAGGGCACGCTCGACCTGTCGCAGCTGCGCTTCCTCGTGCTCGACGAGGCCGACGAGATGCTCAAGATGGGCTTCGCCGAAGACGTGGAAGAGATCCTCTCGGCCACGCCCGAAGAGAAGCAGGTCGCCCTGTTCTCGGCCACCATGCCGCAGCAGATCCGCCGCATCTCGAAGCAGTACCTCCGCAACGCGGCCGAGATCACCGTCAAGTCGAAGACTGCGACGGCCACGAACGTCACCCAGCGCTACCTCGTCGTTGCGCACGCCCGCAAGGTCGACGCGCTCACGCGCATCCTCGAGGTCGAAGAATTCGACGGCATGATCGTCTTCGCCCGCACGAAGTCGGAGACCGAAGAGCTCGCCGAGCGTCTGCGCGCCCGCGGCCTCGCGGCTGCCGCCATCAACGGCGACATCCAGCAGGCCCAGCGCGAGCGCATCGTCGGCGACCTCAAGAGCGGCAAGATCGACATCCTCGTCGCCACCGACGTCGCCGCCCGCGGCCTCGACGTCGAGCGCATCAGCCACGTCGTGAACTTCAGCATCCCCACCGACCCCGAGTCGTACGTGCACCGCATTGGCCGCACCGGCCGCGCGGGCCGCTCGGGTGCTGCGATCAGCTTCATCACGCCGCGCGAGCGTCGCCTCCTCGGCATCATCGAGCGCACGACCCGTCAGCCGCTTGAAGAGATGCAGCTGCCGACCGCTGAAGACATCAACACGACGCGCCTCGCCCGCTTCGACGATGCCATCACCCAAGCGCTCGAGCAGACCGAACGCATCAGCGCCTTCCGCGACATCATCGACCACTACGTGCGTCACAACGATGTTCCCGAGAGCGATGTTGCGGCCGCACTTGCCGTCGTTGCGCAGGGCGAGACGCCGCTGCTGCTCGACCCAGCCAAGGACGACCTCAAGTCGTTCAACGACCGCGGTCGTGACCGTGACCGCGATCGCGGCGACCGGGATGACCACGGACCGCGCCAGCGTCGCAACGACCTCGTGCAGTACCGCATCGAGGTTGGTCGCAACGACCGCGTGCAGCCCGGCTACATCGTGGGCGCCCTCGCGAACGAGGGTGGCCTTGGCCGCGATGAGATCGGCCACATCCGAATCATGCCGAACTTCTCGATCGTCGAGCTGCCAGCTGACCTCAGCCAGGAGACGCTCTCGCGCCTCGAGCACACCGAGATCGCTGGCCAGCGCATCGACCTCAAGCGCGACTCCCGTCCCGCTCCCCGTGAGCGCGGCGGCGACGACCGCGGTGGGTACCGTGGCGGCGGCTACCGCGAGAACCGCGGCGGCTACCGGGATGACCGTGGCGGCGGACGCGGTGGCTACCGCGACGATCGCGGCGGCCGTGGTGGTTACCGTGGCGACCGTGATGACCGGGGTGACCGCGGCGGCTTCCGTGGCGACAGGGACAATCGCGGTGACCGCGGTGGGTTCCGCGATGACCGCGGCGGCGGGCGCGGCGGCTTCGGCGGCAACCGTGACGACCGCGGTGGCCGTGGCGGCTGGCAGGGCGGCGAAGGCCGTTCCGATCGCAAGCCGCGCTGGTAGGTTCTAGCTCTTCGCGCGTGGGCGCGAGCATCCTCATTGATGCTCGCGCCCACGCGCTTTGTTGTGCCGTCTGGCGCCTACGCGGCTTGGCGCTTCTCACTAATACGCGCGTTTCCGACTAATACGCGCGCTGCAGCGGGCGTATTAGTCGGAAGCGCGCGTAATAGCGGCTGCAGGTGGTGCCGGGATGCCCGCACATCGCGGTCATGCAGCTCCGGCGGCATTCCCAAATGCGCTGACTAGGCTGACCGCATGACCCGCACCCTCTACGTCATGCGCCACGCGAAGTCATCGTGGTCGACCGGTCACGCCGATCACCAGCGCCCGCTCAATGGGCGCGGCCGCCGCGAAGCGCCGCTCGCCGGTGCCTACCTCGCAACCCGCGCGCCCATCGACCAGGTGCTCTCATCCACGTCGACGCGCACCCGCGAGACCTGGGCTGCCGCAGAAGAGGGCGGCGCCGAAGCCAACGAGGTGAACTTCTACCAGCAGATGTACAACGGCCGTGCCGAAGATCACCTCGAGCTGCTGCGCGAACTCCCGAGCGAGACGCAATCCGCGCTCATCCTTGCGCACTTCCCGGGCGTCCTCGAGATTGTGCGCGGTCTCGCCGTGCGCGATGACCACCCGGGCTGGCCGAGCCTCGACGAGAACTTCCCAACGAGCGCCATCGCCGTACTCGAATTCGACGGCGAGTGGGAGTCGCTAGGCCCCGGCGACGCGAAGCTCATCGACTACGTGATTCCGCGCGACAACTAGCTCGACGCGAGCTCCCGCAAGCGCTCGCCGACTTCAGCCAAGCGCCGACGCCAGGGCACTGCGAAGTCAATCGGGCCATCCGGGTCGAGTACCTCGTCGATGGTGCGCCACCTAAAGTCGCTCACCTCATCCAGTTGCATGACCACCTCGGGGTCACTAGCCAATCGCACGAAGTACACGTCGAACAGCTTCGCGCGTTCGACCACGCGACCGACGCGCACGAGTTCGGCCGCGTCAACAACAATGCCCGCCTCTTCACCAAGTTCGCGAGCCGCGGCAACCTCGCCCGACTCACCGGCGAGCGCACTGCCCGCGGGAAACTCCCACATATTCGGGTGCGTGAGTTTCTGCGGCGCGCGCTGGGTCACGAGGATGCGTCCATCGGGCCGCTGCACACACGTGCCGACGACGAGGTGGTACTCCCCCGGCTCAAATCGGTTCACGCCGCGCAACATGATGCGACCGAGCGGCGCGCCATCGGCATCAAGAACTTCCCACCGTTCGCTTGCGACATCTTCGCCGCGCTCAAACTCAGGCGTCATCGGGGTCGTCTCCTCGGTCATGCCTGCCGCCTCTCTTGTTCATCCCCAGTATGCGCTCGGGCTCACCAGCAATTGGCCACAACTCGCGACGCGCGTACGCTAATTGACGAAATGTCAGTCGTCACCGCCCGCATCCTCACCTCGCAGCAAGCGCTCGCCGCGAGCGCCGCCCACGCCGAACGCGCGGATGCGCTCACTGCCGAGTACCGCGAGGCAAGGGCCGCGGGCCGCGCCCACGCGATCGATGACTTTCTGTTCACCTACTACTCATACCGGCCATCAGTGCTGCGGAAGTGGCATCCAGGTATTGGCGTCGCCTACGAATCCGACGTCACCGAACTTCCTCGCTGGTATCACCGCGAATCATCCGGCGCCATCACGGTAGACGCCGCGGCGTTCCTCGCCGAGCGCGGGCACATTGCGCAGCAGATCGCTGAGCTCAGCCGCGCCGTCCTCGGCCGTGCCCCGCGCTTTGCCTGCTTCGGACTGCACGAGTGGGCGATGGTCTACCGCGAAGAGGAGCACCGGCATCCGATTCCGTTGCGGCTCGGACAGGCAGCTACCGATGCGGTCGTGGAGTCGCATGAGATCTCGTGTACGCACTTCGATGCGTTCCGCTTCTTCACACCGGATGCTCGCCCACGAAACCTCCTGCAACCGTCGCGCGAGAGGCAATGTTCGATGGAACAGGCTGGATGCCTGCACGCGAACATGGACCTCTACAAGTGGGCGGTGAAGCTCGGGCCACTCGTGCCCGGCGATCTCCTCCTCGACACCTTCGAGCTCGCCCGCGAGATTCGCTGGACCGATATGCAGGCATCGCCGTACGACGTGAGCAATTACGGGGTACCGGCCATCGCCATTGAAACTCCCGAGGGCAAGGCCGAGTATGTGCGCCGGCAGCGTGATTTTGCGGCGCGGGCGCAGGCGCTGCGGGAGCGGCTGGTCGACGTGATCGAGCGCCTCAGCGAACGCGTAGACACGTGCTTCGAGTGCCTCAGCACGCGGGTAACTAGACGTGCAGCACACGGCTGAGCGCATCCAATAACGAAGCGGGCGGATCACCACAAAGGTGACCCGCCCGCTTCGCAAGCAAACGAGAACTAGATCTCGAGCACATCCTTGCGGTGCGGCACGACCGACGGGTGCACGCCGCCGAGCTGCTCGATCACGCGCACAACCTGCTTCGAGTAGCCGTACTCGTTGTCGTACCAGACGTAGAGCACGAGCTTGTTGCCGTTGGCGATGGTTGCGAGACCGTCAACGATGCCGCAACGCTCGTGGCCGACGAAGTCGGTCGAGACGATGTCGGGCGACTCGACATAGTCGATCTGCTGACGCAGGTTCGAACGCAGCGACACCTCGCGGAGGTAGTCGTTGACCTCGTCGCGGGTGACTTCCTTCGAGAGCTCGAGGTTGAGCACTGCCATCGACACATCCGGGGTGGGAACGCGAATCGCGTTACCGGTGAGCTTGCCAGCAAACTCGGGCAGCGCCTTCGACACGGCCTTCGCAGCGCCGGTCTCGGTGAGCACCATGTTCAGGGTCGCGGCGCGACCGCGGCGAGCACCCTTGTGGAAGTTGTCGATGAGGTTCTGGTCGTTGGTGAACGAGTGCACCGTCTCGACGTGACCGTGCTCAACACCGAACTTCGCGTCGAGCGCACGCAGCACCGGGGTGATGCCGTTCGTGGTGCACGAAGCGGCCGAGAGGATGACGTCCTCGTCGGTGATGTCCTTGCTGTTGATGCCGAACACGACGTTGCGGATGTCGCCCTTGCCGGGAGCGGTGAGCAGAACGCGCTTGACGCCCTTCGCCTTGAGGTGCTGCGAGAGCCCCTCTTCGTCGCGCCAGCGGCCGGTGTTGTCGACGACGATCGCGTCGTTGATGCCGTACTCGGTGTAGTCGACCGTGGTCGGGTCGCTCGAGTAGATCACCTGGATGAGCGTGCCGTTGGCAAGGATCGTGTTGTTTTCCTTGTCGACGACGATGGTGCCGTTGAACGGACCGTGGATCGAGTCGCGACGCAGGAGCGAAGCGCGCTTCTCAATGTCGTCCTCGCCGTTCTTGCGCACGACGATGGCGCGCAGGCGCAGACCCGGGCCGGTCGCGGCCTGCTCAATGAGGATGCGGGCAAGCAGACGACCGATGCGACCAAAGCCGTAGAGCACGACGTCGGCGCCCTGACCGGTCTCGTCGGCGGGCTTGACTTCCTTGAGCTGCTCCGCGAGGAACGCTGCGAGGTCACCCTCGCCCTGCTCCTTGTAGAGGTGCGCGAGCGCGCCGAGGTCGACCGAGGCGGTCGCCACATCCATCTTCGAGAGCTCTTCGAGGATGCGCGTCGTGAGCTCGATCTCAACCTCTTCGCCGTGGTGACGACGGGCGGCACGGTGCGCCTTGATCACTTCAATGGCTGAGCGGTTGATAAGACGACGGCCGTGAATCGAGGTCACGATGTTGTTCTCGCGGTACAGCTTCGAGACGAGCGGAATGATCGTCTCGGCGGCTGCGACGCGGTCAAACCACTCGGCCTGTGCCTGGGTGTGCTGATCGGTCATTGGACATGCCTCCATTGGGTCCAGGTGGGCGCAGATCTCAGATGATTGCTACCCGCCAGCTTACCCAACGGAAGTTACGCACTACTTACGCTTACGGCGTTCGCGCACTCGCATATTCACCTGGATGGGGGTGCCCACAAAACCGAACACCTCGCGCAGTCGACGCTGCACAAAGCGGCGGTAGCCCGGGTCGAGGAAGCCGGTCGTGAACAGCACGAATGTCGGCGGGCGCGTCTGTGCCTGCGTCGCAAACAGGATGCGCGGCTGCTTTCCGCCACGCAGCGGGTGCGGGAACTCTTGGGCGAGTTCGGTGAGGAAGGCGTTGAGCTTGCCTGTGGCGATACGGGTGTCCCACGAGTCGAGCGCGGTTTCGAGCGCCGGCACAAGCTTCTCCAGGTGACGCCCGGTCTTCGCCGAGATGTTCACGCGCGGTGCCCACGACACGTGTGCGAGGTCCTGTTCGATCTCGCGCTCGAGCTGCCAGCGGCGCTCATCGTCGAGTTCATCCCATTTGTTGAAGGCGAGCACGAGCGCGCGGCCCGATTGCAGCACCATCTCAACGATGCGCACATCCTGCACGCCGATGGGTTCGGTGACGTCGAAGACAACGACCGCGACCTCGGCCTTGTCGACCGCGGCGGCGGTGCGCAACGAAGCGTAGAAGTCGGCGCCCTGCTGCAGGTGCACGCGACGACGGATGCCCGCCGTGTCGACGAAGCGCCAGAGTCGGCCACCGAGCTCAACGAGCTCGTCGACCGGGTCGCGGGTGGTGCCAGCGAGGTCGTTGACGACGACACGCTCCTCCCCCGCCGCCTTGTTGAGGAGGCTCGACTTGCCGACGTTCGGGCGGCCGACAATCGCCACGCGGCGCGGTCCGCCCACTTCTTCCTTGGCGACGGCCGATTCCTGCGGCAGCACACGCATGACCTCATCAAGAAGGTCAGCGACGCCGCGACCGTGCAGCGCCGACACCGGCCACGGCTCACCGAGACCGAGGCTCCAGAGTGCTGCGGCATTCGGTTCCTGCACGACATCGTCGACCTTATTGGCCACGAGAATCACCGGGCGGTCTGAGCGGCGCAGCATCCGCACGACGTGCTCGTCAGTCGAGGTGGCGCCGACGTTGGCGTCGACGACGAAGAGCACCGCATCCGCGAGTTCAACGGCGATCTCTGCCTGCTCGGCGACCGAGCGGTCAATGCCGCGGGCATCCGGTTCCCAACCGCCGGTGTCGACGAGGGTGAACCAGCGGCCCTCCCACTCGGCCTTGTAGGTGACGCGGTCGCGGGTGACGCCCGGAACATCTTCGACTACGGCTTCGCGGCGGCCAATGATGCGGTTGACGAGCGCCGACTTGCCGACGTTCGGTCGGCCGACGACGGCGAGCACCGGCAGTGCCGGCATCGTGTAGACGCCGTATTCATCCATGCCCGATCCCGAGAGCACGGCCAGGTCGTCGTCGTCGAGGTCGTAGTCCTCGAGGCTCCGGCGCAGCATGTCGGCGCGCTGGTTGGCGTCTTCGTCATCGAGGTCGTGGATGCGGGCGGCAAACTCTTCGGCGCCCTCGGCAAAGTCGAGATCGAGATCAGCGTCTCCGGCCATGAGCTCCCGCTCGTAGGCGGGACGGCTGTCGAAATCGAACTCTGTGGGCTCGTTGTTGGTCGCGTCGGTCATTCGGCGCTCCCCTTTCGGCTGATTCCGTGTTCACGGATGAGGTCAATGACCGCGGCAATCGACTGGTCAAGATCAAGTTCAGTGGTGTCGAGCGTAACGACCCCATCGGCGGCGGTCGTGAACGTGACGACGGTCGAGTCGCGCGCATCCCGTTCGGCGACCGAGGCGGCGACTGCCGCGGCATCGTCACCGGCCTTTTCGGCAAGGCGGCGGCGGATGCGTGCCGACTCGTCTGCGGTGAGCAGGATGCGTACCGGCGCATCCGGGGCAACGACCGTGGTGATATCGCGACCCTCGGCGATGATGCCGGGAGCGTCGTCGCCGAAAAGGAGTTCGCGGAAGCGCTCGTTGACGGCCTTCCGCACCGCGAGATTCGTCGCGACATTTGAGACGAGACTCGAGATTTCGGTGGTGCGAATCGCGTCGGTGACGTCGACGCCGTCAACACGCACCCAGCGTTCTTCGGGCAGCACTGAAAGCTCCCACCCGCGGAAGAAGTCGGGCAGGAGCGCCACCACCGCATCCTGGTCAGCAGTGTCGACGCCGCGGCGCCCGGCGAACCACGTGAGCGCCCGGTACACCGAGCCGGTGTCGAGGAGGTGCCAGCCGAGATCGGTCGCGGCCGCGCGGGCGACGGTCGATTTGCCCGAGCCCGAGGGCCCGTCAATGGCGACAACGATATTGCGGGATGCGTCGGTCAATGTGCCACCTTCCAATCGCGCTGTTCGAGTTCATCGACAAGGCGCTGCCGCACTTCGGGCAGTACCCACACTTCGGCGAGACCGATATTGGCGCCCGGCGAGTGCTCAAGCGAAATCTCTTCGACGTTGATGTTCGCGTCGCCGATCTCGTTGAACAGGCGCGCGAGCTGGCCCGGCCGGTCGTCGACCATGATCGTGACCGAAGCAAACTTGCGGCGCGAACCGTGCTTGCCGGGGATGCGCGCCACACCCTCGTTGCCGGCGCGCATGTGTTCGGCGACGACACGGCGCGAGCCAGCGCGATCCACATCAGCGAGCGCGTCGGCCAACTCACCGAGGTCATCTGCCACGGCACGCAGGATGCGGGAGACGCGCGGACCGTTCGCCGAGAGGATCTGGATCCACAGCGTCGGGTCGCTCGCGGCGATGCGGGTGACATCGCGCAGGCCTCCGCCCGCGAGCGCCGAGGCGCCGGCCTCGTCGTCGAGGAGTCGTTCGGCCATGACGCTCGACACGAGCTGCGGCACATGCGAGATGAGAGCGACGGCATCGTCGTGCTCGTCGGCGGTCATCGTGACGGTCGTCGCGCCGAGATCGAGCGCCAAGCCCTCGATCTCTTGCAGTGCGGCAACGGTTGTCGCTTGGTGGGTCGCGATCACCCAGGGGCGACCGAGGAAGAGGTCGGCCCGGCCCGCGAGCGGACCACCCGTTTCACGACCGGCCATGGGATGCGAGCCGAGGTAGCGCGCGAGATCGATGCCCGACTCGCGCACGGCGTTGAGTGGCGCGGCCTTGACGCTTGCGACATCGGTGACGATGGCGTTCGGCCAGGCGCGCAATTGCTCGACGACGACCTTGGCGGTGACGTCGGGCGGTACGCAAACGACGACGATCTGCGGCGTATCGTCGCGGGATGCATCGCTCGCGCTGGTTGCGGGCGCGGGCCGTCCGGCGCCATAGTCGGCGGCGAGGTGGAGCGCTGCCGGGGAAGCATCGCTGAGCATGACGTCAACGCCGAGGCGTCGCAGGCCTAATCCCACCGAAGTACCGAGGAGTCCGGTGCCGACAATAAGTACCGGTGAGTTGGTGCGGGTGGGGGTCATCGCTGACCACCTCGAGGGTTGCGGCCGCGACCGCCGCGGCCGTTCATGCCGCCGCCACCGCGGTTGGAGCCGCCGCGCCCGCCGCGCGAGCCGCCGAAGCCACCGCCGGGCCGATCACCCGAGCCGCCGCGGTTGTCGTCGCCACGGTAGCCACCACGGAAGCCGCCGCTCGAGCCGCTGCCGCGGTCGTGCTCACGTGAGCTTCCACCGCGGTAATTGTTGTCATTGCGCGATGCGCCTCCACGCGGAGCATCGCCGCGGGAGTTGCCGCCTCGGTAGCCACCACGCGGACCGTCACCGCGGTATCCGCTATCGCGAGCATTCTCACCGCGTTGACCATCGCCGCGGTACCCTCCGCGCGAGCGGTCACTGCGTTCGTTTTCACCTCGGAAGCCGCCGCGCGAACCATCGCGCCCGGCGTCGCGCGAGCCACGCCGGCCGTACCCACCATTGCGGCCGCTGTCTCCGCGGAAGTTGTCGTTGCGCGAGCGATCGCCGCGAGCGCCGTCAGTTCGGTCTCCTCGGCGCTGGTCTGCGTCGCGGTTCCGATCAGTCCGGAAATCGCGCCGCTCGCTGCCGGGCCGCTCACTGCGGTACCCGCCACGACCGCCATCGCGCGATCGTTCATCGCGGTAGCCACCGCGCCGTTCGTCGTCCCGCTGGCGCTGGCCGCCGAACCCGCCACGCTCGCGAGGCGGCTCGCGATCGCTACGGCCGCCACGAGCATCCTCGCGTCGCCCACCACGCGCACGGTCGTCGCGTCCACGCTCCTCGCGCGGCTGCGGACGGTCACGCGGTCGCGGCTCACGGTCGCCGCCGCGCTCGCCGCGGCGCTGGTCGCGCTGACCCGACTCGTCTCGCTCTCGCGGCGCCGACTTGCGCGCTTCGGCAGCCTCGGCACGTCGGCCGAGCTTGAGCAATTGACCAAGCTCCGTCTTCGTGAGCTCGCGTACGTCACCTTCACGCAGCACACCGAGTTGCAGAGGACCAAAGCTGCGACGCACTAGCTCCTGCACCGGGTGCCCGACCGCCTCAAACATGCGTCGCACGATGCGGTTTCGGCCCGAGTGCAGCGTCACCTCGACGAGCGTGGCGTCGCGGCCGGTACCACCGCCGAGGATGTGCGCAGCATCGGCCTTAATCGGTCCGTCTTCGAGCATGATGCCGTGCAATAGCGTTTGCAGCGTTCCTTGCGAGAGCTGGCCACGCACCTTCGCGACATACGTCTTCGTCACACCGAACGACGGATGCGCGAGCACGTGCGCGAGTTCGCCATCGTTGGTGAGGATGAGCAGCCCGCTCGTTTCCGCATCCAGCCGCCCGACGTTGTAGAGCCGCTCGGGGTAGTGCTTCGTGTAGCGACGCAGGTCGGGTCGACCCTGCTCATCGCGCATCGTCGACACCACACCAACGGGCTTATTGAGCAAGAGGTAGCGCTTCGACTGGTCGAGTTGCACCGGAGTGCCGTTCACGACGACCTTGTCGGTTTCCGGGTCGATGCGGGTGCCGAGTTCGGTCACCACCTTGCCATTCACCGAGACGCGACCGGCAGTGATGAGGTCTTCGCAGACACGGCGGCTCGCGACGCCAGCGTTCGCGAGCACCTTCTGCAGGCGCACGCCCTCAGTGCTGCGCTCCGGCGCTGGGGCAGCTGACGCGGGTCGATGCTCTGGGTGGAAGGGAATGTCGTCGAAATCAGTGAGCGAGTAGCCGCCCTCAGGACGTTCCTGCGCGGCTCGGCGCACGGCCTCGCGCGCCTGCGCATCCTCGCGACGTTCTTCATCGCGGCGAGCCTTCGTTTCGCGCCAATCTTCTCGCGGGCGCTGCGGTCGATCGTGACGAGGCTGGTCACTGCGCTGACGACGCTCCGGCGAACGCTCACCGCGATCGCTCGGCCCGCGCTCACCACCGCGACTCCACCCCATCCGGCTACTCGTACCGCGGCGCGAGGCGCCGTCTCGACGTCCGCCATCCCGGCGATCGTGCTCAGTCATCGAATCCATCCTGTCCGTCGTCGAGAAGCGGCGAAATTTTCGGCAGCTCGTCGAGCGAGTTAATTCCGAGATGCTCTAGCAGTAGCTCGGTTGTTGCATAAAGTGCGGCGCCGGTTGTGGCGTCATGTCCAGTTTCGGTGACGAGTCCCCGTGCCAGCAGTGTGCGCACCACCGAATCGACATTCACAGCGCGCACCTGCGCAATCTGTGAACGTGTAATCGGTTGGCGGTAGGCGATCACCGTGAGCGTTTCGAGGGCGGCCTGCGAAAGCTTCGAGGGTTGTCGCACCGACACGTAGTCGCCGACGATCTCGTCGTAGTCGCCGCGCACATACATGCGCCAGCCGCCACCGATCTCGCGCAACTCGAATCCGCGCACGACACCGCCAAGCTCTCCATTGTAGTCGGCTACAAGCCGCGCCACCGCATCGCGCACCTGAGCGACCGGATGCGAGACCGCAGCCGCGAGCGCGACCACCCCGATGGGCTCATCGGTGACAAACAAGATCGCCTCGAGCGCCCGCTCAAGATCTACCTGCGGCGCCTCGCCATGATCTGTTGCGTCAATCGCCTGTTCATCGGTCATAGTCCGCCCCCAGTGTGCCGAGTTCGTCATCGTGCCATTCGGTCGCTTCCCAGCGCACGAGCAATTCTCCGAGCGGCGACTCCTGTTCAAGTTCCACCGCCGAGCGGCGGTAGAGCTCAAGCACCGCGATGAACCGCGCAATCACGACACCCGGTGCATCCGCGTCAGCCACGAGCTCGCGGAATGTGGCAGGCCCACCTTCGCGCAGGCGGCGAACCACCTGGGCGGCCTGCTCACGAATCGATACGAGCGGGGCATGCAGGTGGTCAAGCCCGATGGTCGGCAATTGCTTCGGCGCAAATGCGAGCGCGGCCATTGCCGCGAAATCGTCGAGCGAGAGCGTCCAGACAAGTTCGGGGATGCGCTCTCGAAACTTCGCCTCAAGTGGCACCGTGCGCGGGTTCCGTGTTGATTCAGCATCGAATTGTTCGGCAAACCAGGTCGCGGCCTGTTTGAACGCGCGGTACTGCAGGAGC
Source organism: Gulosibacter macacae (assembly GCF_003865375.1). GTDB lineage: Bacteria > Actinomycetota > Actinomycetes > Actinomycetales > Microbacteriaceae > Gulosibacter > Gulosibacter macacae. The sequence goes on from NZ_RQVS01000022.1 coordinate 16,649, forward strand.
TTTGCGAACAAGAGGTCGCGTGCTTCGAGCACGGCGACATCATCCGCATCCACGTATTCGCCCTGCGGCAGGAGACTCACGAGCTTCATGTCGAGGAGCGTCGCCGCCACCACGATGAATTCACTTGCCTGGTCGAGTTCGCCGAGGGTTTCGAGACCCGCAACATGCGCAATGAACTCGTCGGTCACCTTCGACAGCGCGATATCGGTGATGTCGAGTTCGTGCTTCGCAATGAGCTGCAGCAAGAGGTCGAACGGCCCCGAGAACACCTCGAGCGTGACACTGAACGGTGTCTCGCTGGATGCGTCGAGCGAGTCGACTTGGTCAGGCTGCAGCACCGCGGGCCACCAGCTCGCGGGCAAGTTGGCGGTAGGCCTGTGCGGCCGGATGCGTCGGGGCGAACTCGACAATCGGTACGCCCGCGACCGAAGCGTCGGGGAACTTCACCGTGCGTCCGATCACCGTGTCGAACACCTTGTCGCCGAATACCTCGTAGACGCGGTCGAGCACTTCGCGAGCGTGCAGGGTGCGGCCGTCGAACATGGTCGGCAGGATGCCATCGAGTTCGAGGGCGGGGTTGAGGCGCGAGCGCACCTTCTCGATCGTTTCGATGAGGAGGGCCACGCCGCGCAAGGCAAAGTACTCGCATTCGAGCGGAATCATCACGCCGTGGCTCGCGGTGAGCGCGTTCACGGTGAGTAGGCCGAGCGAGGGCTGGCAGTCGATCAGAATGACGTCGTAATCGTCGGCGACCTTGCGCAAAATCGACGCGAGGATCTGCTCGCGCGCCACCTCGGTGACGAGGTGCACTTCCGCCGCCGAGAGGTCGATGTTCGCGGGGATAACGTCGAGCCCCTCGAAGCCAGTCTGCTGGATGGCCTGCCGCGGATCCTGCACCCGCCCGATGAGCAGATCGTAGATCGTGATCGAGTTGTGGGTCGAGATGCCGAGGCCCGCCGAGAGTGCACCCTGCGGGTCGAAGTCGACGCAGAGGACGCGGCGACCGTAGTCCGCAAGCGAGGCTGCGAGGTTGATCGAGGTGGTGGTCTTACCCACGCCACCCTTCTGGTTGCACATCGCGATGACCCGGGCCGGGCCATGTTCGGCGAGCGCTTCAGGCACTGGGAACTTCTTATAGAGGCGCGTCGACACGGCTTCTGCGGAGCGCGGGCGGCCGGGTTCGCTGCCGCTCGCGGGAACCGGCGCCGGTTCGCTCGGGCGGGCAGGTCGCGGAGTCGTCGGTTTGAGCAGGTCGGCGGGGACTTCGAGGCCGGGAAGCTCCGGTAGCTCGGCGTCAGGTTTTGCCATCAATCCGCCTCCTTGTAGTCAACATCGCTCGCCACAGTCTCGTGACTCGTTTCGGGCATCGTATCCCCGCAGTCAATGTCAATTGAGGCGTGGTGGCGGGTGTCGGCCAAGGCACTTCAACCTCTAGTTGAGGGTCAGGCGTACTGTCGAAAGTCACCGTATTTTTCAGACGGTTGTGCATTGCGACACCTGTTTGACTTAGTCTGAAAAGCATGCTGATCGAGCGAGCGCGCGGATCGCGCTGGCTTATGGCCGGCGCGCTGGGAAGCGTCGCCCTATTGCTCATCGGTATGTTGGCGGTGATCACTAGCCTTCTCGAGCCCGGCCAACGCAAGTCGATGCAAGAGGCGCTCATCCGCGAAGCCGTCGATGATTCCGCGATCGCGGCGAGCTACGAATTGACTCCGACCGCGACCGCGGGCGTCTCGAATGTTGAATTAACCGTGCGTCTCGCCCTCGAACCGGATGCTGACCAAGCTGTTGCCGGACGCCTACTCACGACCCTGTTTGGTAGCGAACTCGATGTCGCCGCCGTCGTGTACATCTTTGGCGATGCACACGAATTGCGCGCAAATCGACTCGAGCGTGATCCCGCCGAGTGGACTGAGCTCGTCACCTTCGTCGGCTCGCTCGAACCGAACACCGCAGAATTGACCCAGCTCGGACCGGCTGGTGTCGCGACGTACCGCCTCGACGTTGCCGCCTCCCAAGCTGATCCCGCGCTCGGGTATGAGCGACTCACGTCAGCTGAGCGACCGGAATGGCTCTCATTCGGCCACGTCGTCGTGCAAACCGAATCGGGTCAGTGGCCGAAGCGCACGATCGACGCCGGGCGTCCCCTCACCGAGGCTGAGCTCAAAGAGTTCCGTCGACTCGATGATGAGCTCGCGAAGACGCTCAAGCCCGACGAGAAGTATGCGGTGAGCGTGGTCACTGAGCTCGGCAACGAGGTTGCGAAGTTCGATACTCGCGTGATTCCAGCACTGAAGGGCCCGCAGATTAGTGAGGAGCCGACGCCGGGGAGCGATCTGAGTGACCGGGGCAAGGCCCCCGGTGAAAGCTCGGGCACGGGGAATGGCTCGTCATCACCGTCCGCACCGTATTCGCCAGAGGAACCGTCGGGGGTCGGGGCCGGTTGACCCAGCCCCCGCGCCCGCGCCCGCACCGGCGCCCGCCCCAGCACCGAGCGAGAGCAATAACTCAGGACCCGCACCTTCGCCGTCCGACCCAGGCACTGGCACTGGCACGAGTACGGGTGGCGGCTCAGATCCCTCCCCGAGCCTCGAACCGTCTCCGTCTCCCGGGACCTCCGCACCCGACGGCAACGTCAACCCCAACGGCAACGCGAACGCGAATGGCGGCACCAACGGGCAGGGCTCCACCAATAGCTCGGGACACGGCGGCCGCCCCGACAATACGGCGAACGCTAACGCAAACGAAAACGCGCAGTAGCTCGCCGTAACCGGCATCCTGAGCGCCCAGGCAAGCGCTCCGCAGCGCGGATATGCCTAGCGTGCTCGCGGATGCGCGGTGGCGTACATCTCCCGCAGCGCCTCTGCCGTCACCTTCGTGTAGATCTGCGTCGTTGACACCGAGGCGTGGCCAAGCAGTTCCTGCACGACGCGCACATCCGCCCCGCCCTGCATGAGGTGCGTGGCAAACGAGTGCCGCAACACGTGGGGCGACACGTGCTCGGCGAGTTCGGCACGCTCGGCAATGCGCTGAAGAATGTTCCAGGCCGCCGTGCGGCTGAGTCGCTTCCCGCGCACCCCGAGGAAAAGCCCGGGATCGGCCACCCCGCGGGCCGAGAAAATCGGCCGGGCGCGCACGAGATACGCGTTCACCGCATCCTGGGCATATGAGCCAAGCGGCACAACGCGCTGTTTCTGACCCTTACCACGTACGCGCACCATATCGCGGTCGATGACGTCATCAACACTGAGCGCCACGGCCTCAGAGATTCGGGCACCGGTCGCGTAGAGCAATTCGAGCAGTGCCCGATCGCGCAATTGCACCGGGTCATCTCCCCCGGCCGCCTGCAAGAGTCGCTCGACCTCACCGATCGTGAGTGCCTTCGGCAGTCGAGACGGCAGTTTCGGGGTCACCAGGTCAACGGTGACATCGTCGCTCACGTCGCCCTCTTCTTCGAGAAAGCGGTGCAGACCGCGGATGCTCGAGGCGGCACGGGTCGTCGACGATGCCGCGAGTGCCAGGCCACCTTCGGCGACCGGGGTGCGCAACCAGGCGATGTGTTCTTGTACGAGACCCGGGGTGACCTCGGCCGCATCGGCAATATCGCGCTCAGCGAGCCATTCCTGGTAGCGGGCGAGGTCGCGACGGTAGGCGCCAAGCGAATTCGTCGAAAGCCCGCGCTCGATCGCGAGATGCCGCAGATAGCGGTCGGTCGAGCGAGCGAACTTGCTTGGCCGCGGTGCTGGCTGCTCTGGAACGTCGTTGGCTGCGTTCGCGGTCACTTGTGCCCGCCGTCCGCGAGTGCCTTCGGCAGCACGCGGGGGCCGGTCGGACGCGTGTCCCACTCGGTGTCAGCAGGACGCAAGGTTGACCAGCCGCGTCGACGCGCCTCAGTTGCCGCGAAGATCGCCTGCAGGGCTGCCGGGTTGTGCAGGTCGCCGCGCATGACCGCCTCCAGTGCCTCATCGAGCGACACCCAAGCGATGACAATATCGGCCTCTTCAGCCGTGCGCTCGAATGGTGCAAGCGAGGTGAGCTCTCGAGCAAGATAGATGCGGATGGACTCGCTCGAGCCGCCCGGTGACGTCCAAAAATCAAGCAGGAGATCCCAGCGAGCCGCTGCCAGATCGGCCTCTTCCGCAAGCTCACGCTTCGCGGCCGCGAGCGCGGATTCGCCCGGTGCATCAAGCAGCCCCGCCGGCAGTTCCCAATCACGCGTGCGTGCCGGGTGCCGGTACTGCTGCACGAATAGCGCCCGATCATCCTCGTCGAGGGCGAGGATGGCCACGGCGCCGGTGTGATCTACGAACTCACGAGTGAGCGTGCCTTCGCCATAGTCGAAGGTCTCGGATTCGATGTTCCAGACCCAGCCACGAAAGACCGTGTTGGCCGATTGCACCTCTTGGGTAACTGGCTCATCGCGAAACTGCCGTGGCTCGGTCATGGTGTGTGCCTAGGCCACTGAATCGGTGGAGTCAGCCCCGGTGACCTCGGCGTCGTCTATCTCGACGAGACGGCTCGCCGCCTGACGCTCGAGCGCTGCGGCAACGAGTCCGCGGAAGAGCGGGTGCGCGTGGTTCGGACGCGACTTCAGCTCGGGATGCGCCTGGGTCGCCACATAGTACGGGTGCACCTCGGCAGGCAGCTCGACAAATTCAACGAGCGAACCGTCGGGTGACGTGCCCGAGAAACGCAGACCAGCGTCGGCGATGGCGTCACGGTAGGCGTTGTTCACCTCATAGCGGTGACGGTGGCGTTCGGTAACGGTCGTGGCACCGTAGGCACCGGCCACCACTGATCCTTCGTCGAGCTTCGCCTCGTACGAGCCAAGACGCATGGTGCCGCCGAGATCGCCGCCATCAATAATGTCGATCTGCTCCGCCATGGTGGCAATCACCGGTGCGGTCGTCTCGGGGTCGAACTCGGTCGATGAGGCGCCCTCGATGCCGGCGACATTACGCGCGTATTCGATGACCATGCACTGGAGGCCGAGGCAGAGGCCAAGCACTGGGATGCGGTTCTCGCGGGCGAAGCGCAACGTGCCAAGCTTGCCTTCGATGCCGCGGATCCCGAAGCCTCCGGGCACGCAGATGCCATCGACGTCGCTGAGGTGTTCAGCAGCACCCTCGTGGGTCTCGCAGTCGTCGGAGGCAACCCAGCGCAATTCGACCTTCGCCTGGTTGGCGAAGCCGCCAGCCTTGAGCGCTTCCGACACCGATAGGTACGCGTCGGGCAGATCGATGTACTTGCCGACGAGTGCGATCGTGACGGTGTGCTTGGGGTTGTGCACCACCTGGAGCAACTGCTCCCAGTCACCAAACTCGAAGTCGCCGACGGGCAGACGCAGCTGCTCGATGATGTATTCGTCGAGGCCCTGCTCGCGCAGTGTTGCCGGGATGTCGTAAATCGACGAGAGGTCAGGGGTGTTCACCACCGCGCGCGAGTCAACGTCACACATGAGCGCGATCTTCGACTTGTTCGCCTCGGTCACCGGACGGTCACTGCGGAGCACCAGCGCATCCGGCTGAATACCCGCCGAGCGCAGGGCCGCGACCGAGTGCTGGGTCGGCTTGGTCTTCTGCTCACCCGAGGCGCCCATGAAGGGAACGAGCGAGACGTGCACGAAGAAAACGTTGTGGCGACCGAGTTCGTGTCGAATCTGGCGAGCCGACTCGATGAAGGGCTGCGACTCGATGTCGCCGATCGTGCCACCGACCTCGGTGATGATGACGTCGGGGCGGGGCTCTTCGCTCGCCTGCAGGCGCATGCGGCGCTTGATTTCGTCGGTGATGTGCGGGATGACCTGCACGGTGTCACCGAGGAACTCGCCGCGACGCTCGCGGGCGATGACGGTCGAGTAGACCTGACCGGTGGTCACGTTCGCCGCTGCGGTGAGGTCGACGTTGAGGAAGCGCTCGTAGTGCCCGATGTCGAGGTCGGTTTCGGTGCCGTCTTCGGTGACGAACACCTCACCGTGCTGGAACGGGTTCATCGTGCCCGGGTCGACGTTGAGATAGGGGTCAAGCTTCTGCATCACGACGCGCAGGCCGCGCGCGGTGAGCAGGTTACCGAGGCTTGCCGCGGTGAGTCCCTTGCCGAGTGACGAGACGACACCGCCGGTCACAAAGATTTGCTTGACCGGAGTATCGGTCGGAGTTGAACCGGAGCCAGAAAGAGTGTCGTTCACGGGGTTCGATCCTATCTCACGAAGCGGCAGTCGGCGCAGTCTCGGCGGCGAGGCGCAGGAGCTCCTCGGCATGGGCTCGGCCGGTGCTCGAATCGCTGAGCCCCGACAGCAGGCGCGTCATTTCGGCGACGCGCGCTTCCGCATCCAATTCGGTGATCGACGACGACGTCACTTCGCCGTCGGTCGACTTTTCAATGCGCAGGTGGTGGTCGGCGAAGGCGGCCACTTGGGCGAGGTGCGTGACCACGACGACCTGGCTCGAGCGGGCGAGCCGCTGCAGCCGAGCGCCAATTTCGAGCGCTGCCGCACCACCGACACCGGCGTCGATCTCATCGAACACGAGCGTCGGCACCGGATTCGCGCCCGCAAGCACGACTTCAAGGGCAAGCATGACTCGGCTGAGTTCACCGCCTGAGGCCCCCTGCGCGAGCGGGAGCGCGTCGCTGCCGGGATGCGGACGCAAGCGGAACGAGATGCGGTCCTGACCGTGTCTGCGGATCTCCCCCGCCTCAGTCACGACGACTTCAAACCGCGCGTTGGGCATCGCGAGCATAACAAGTTCGTCGCTCACGCGAGCGGAGAGTTCATCGGCGGTGGCGCGGCGAAGCGCCGAGAGCGATTCGGCCGCGTTCTTGAGGGTCGCTTCGGCCTCGGCAACTTCTTCAACCAGCACCGGGATGCGGGTGTCATCACCGGCGAGTTCGAGCAGTCGGGTGCCGGCGTTGCCGTACGCCTCGAGTAGCTCCTGCAAGGTGAGCCTGCGATTGCGCTTGAGTTCTTCGATTGCCGCGAGTCGGTCATCGAGAGCTTCGAGTTCGCCAATGCCCTCGGTGTCGAGGTCGGCAAGATACCCGGCGAGCAGGGTCGCGAGTTCGTCGACGGCATAGTCGAGGTCGGCTGCGGCTTCGAGTGCGCGGTCAAGCGACGGGTCATTGCGCAATGAGCGCTCGATGCGCGAGTGCACATCGCGACTGAGATCTCGTAGCGAGCCGATCGGGGCATCGTCACCGGCGAGGATGCCGTGGGCTTCGCCGATCTGTGCGCGCAGCTCTTCGCGATGGCTGAGTCGTTCGATGCGGGCGAGCAATTGCGAGTCTTCGTCGGGTTGCGGATCAACCCGCTCAACTTCGTCGACGAGCTCGCGCAGGTCGACACGCTCAGCCTCGCGTGCTTCGGCGCCGGCCTGCAATTGGCTGAGTTCGGCGCGCAATTCGGCGAGTCGATCAAAAGCTGTCGCCACCTCGGTGAGGGCAATTTGGGCGGCGCTTCCAGCGGCGGCGTCGAGTGCGGCGCGCTGCGCGGGCTCTTCAATGAGCCGCAATTGCTCCGATTGGCCGTGCACCGCAACCAGCCGCTCCCCTGCCTCGGCAAGCCGGCTCGCGGGCACGCTTTGTCCGCCGAGCCAGGCCCGGGATCGTCCGGTTGCGGCGACCTGGCGTGCGATGAGGAGGTCGGCGCGTGGGGTGCCGTCGTCGCCCTCGTACCGTTCGATTTCGCCGCCGGCGTCGTCGACGAGGTCAGCAATTGCGCCAGCTGGATCGATCGTCACCCGAGCATCAACCTGGGCCCGCTCGGCACCCTTGCGTACGGAGCCAGCTGAGGAGCGGCCACCAAGAAGGAGCCCGAGCGCCGTGACCACCATGGTCTTGCCAGCGCCGGTTTCACCTGTAATCGCGGTGAACCCCGGGCGCAATTCGAGGCGGGCTCGGTCGATGACACCGAGTCCGCGGATCTCGAGATCGTCGAGCATTTAGCGCGGCCCCCGCCAGCCGACGATCGGCAATTGAAACTTCTTCACAAGCCGTGTCGTAAACGGCGCCTGATGCAGGCGGGCAAGTTTCACCGGCTGCTTGGAACGGGTGCCAGTGATACGGGTGCCACTTGGGAGTTCGAGACTGCGACGGCCATCACACCAGACAACTGCGGCCGAGCCATCGCGCGGATGGATTTCCAAGCCGATCACAGAGTCGGGTGCCACGACGAGCGGCTTCGCAAACAGGGCATGCGCCGAGACCGGCACGACGAGCATGGCTTCAACCTGGGGCCAGACGACCGGTCCCCCAGCCGAGAACGAATAGGCGGTCGAGCCGGTCGGTGTCGACAGCAGCACACCATCACAACCGAAGCTCGACAGCGGTTCGCCGTCGATGTCGATGACCACATCGAGCATCCGCTCGCGATTGCCCTTCTCGATACTCGCTTCGTTGAGCGCCCAGCCGGTCTTCTGCACGCCCTGCTCATCCTCAACAAAAATGTCGATCGCGAGACGCTCTTCGACGTCGTATTCGCGTGCGGCGACACTTTCAATGACGGCGATGAGTGAGTCGCGTTCGCTTTCGGCGAGGAAGCCCACATGCCCCAGGTTCACGCCGAGCACTGGCACATCGCCCGGACGCGCAATCTCAACTCCGCGCAGGATCGTGCCATCGCCCCCGAGCACGATGACGAGTTCACAATCGCCAATCTCGCAGTCGATCGTGAGGAGTTGCACGCTCTCGGGCAGCGGCTGCGCATCGTTCTCAAGCAGTTCGCACTGCGAGTCATCTTCGAGCACCGGCACGATGCCACGCTCATCGAGCATGCGGATCACATTGAGCGAGGCTTCGATCGCTTCTTCGCGCGCGAAGTGGCTGATGATCAAGACACGACGCGCCTCAGCGCCTGGTGTTTGCGTCATGCCGTTCCTCCCGCGACCGTCGACCGAATGTGATCCTCCCATTGTTGCTGATTTCGGTTGACCGGTGCCCTGCCGCTCTCGCCGTCACTGGAATCGTCGGGCCGGAACCAGGCAAGAAACTCTCGATTGCCGTGCGTGCCGGTAATCGGCGAACGCACGAATCCGGCCAGTGCGAGACCGCACTCGGTGGCTTCACGCACCACGTCGATGGCGGCGTCTGCGGCTACCGCGGCATCGCGCACGATGCCACCGCTGATTTGCGTGCGGCCGACTTCGAATTGGGGTTTGACGAGGAGTACCGCATCGCGCAACTGCGGCACGCTGGCGCGCATTGCCGGCACGATGTGCCGCAGCGAGATGAAGGAGATATCACCGACTACGAGGCCGATGTCTGCGCTGGTGAGTGCCGGGCGGTCGCCTCGCTCGGCACGTATGCGTCGGTCAAGTTTCGTCGCATCGAGATAGCGCGCATTCTCGCCCTCGATGTTCGTCACTCGCACGTCGGAGCGCAGAATCGGCGCGAGCTGATCATGGCCGACGTCGAGCGCAATCACCTCGCTCGCGCCGCGTTCGAGCAGCACCTGGGTGAAGCCACCTGTCGAAGCACCGAAATCGATTGCGACTCGACCGGACGGATCAATTTCGAACTCGTCGAGTGCGACCAAGAGCTTTTCCGCGCTTCGAGACACGTAGGCGAGCGCCTCACGTACGCGCAATTGGTCGGCATCGCTCACTGTGCGAGCGGCCTTGACGACAACCTTGCCATTGACTTCGACCTGGCCGTCAGCAATAAGGCGCGCAGCAGCGGTGCGACTGCGCGCCAACCTTCGGCTGGCAAGCGCGTGGTCGAGGCGTTCAGTCACGCTCGCGATCCGCATCAAAATCGAGCGGTTCATCCTCGTCGTCAAGCGCGCGACGCAGCGCCTCAAGCTCGGCATCGTAGGCGGCCGCGCGCTCGGAGAGCGGCACCGTGCTGAACCGGTCGGATGCACGCGACTCGTGGCCGGGCTCTGTCACGTTGCCCTCAGCCTCGCTCGACTGCAGGTCGTCGGTCACTCGGCATCGCCCTGCCGGTAGAGCGACTCGGGAATCTCGAGCGCATAGATGAGCTTGTCGGAGTTCCAGATCGCCGCGCAGGCTGCCCGCAGCAAATCAAGCTTGTTCGAGCCCTTGGAGCGGATGCGCAGGCTGATTCCTTCGAGCGTGCACCGCTCGTTACCAACGCGAGCGTCGACAACCTCCGATTCAGGATGCTCGACCACGACGTTCGGGTACGGCTCGTCAAGACCGCGCAGATCGTCAACGATGAAGTCGGGTCGGTCTTCCGGACCGGCGGCGATGAGTTGCTTGGCCTGATCGACACCAGTGAGCACGAGGGCCGAAGGAATGCCGGCGCGATTCGCCCCGCGAATATCGGTATCGAGCCGGTCGCCGATCATGAGTGGCGCGTTCGCACCGAAGCGCGCCACCGCGGCCTCGAACAACGGCGTCTCGGGCTTACCGGCAACGAGCGGGAGCTTTTGCACTGCCGTGTGGACCGCCGACACGAGCGTGCCATTGCCGGGAGCAATGCCGCGTTCGCGCGGAATTGTCCAGTCTTGGTTGGTGGCGACCCACGGGATTTCGCGCGAGAGCGCATACGCAGCCTCAGCCAATTGCAGCCAGCCGACCTCGGGTGCGAAGCCCTGGATGACCGCATCCGGATTGTCTTCGGCCGAACGGGTAATGCGGAAGCCCGCCTTGGTGAGTTCGTCGACAAGCCCGTCGCCGCCGACGACGAGGACAAGCGCTCCGGCTGGCACGTGCTCGGCGAGCATCCGCACGGCCGCTTGCGGGCTCGTGACGACATCACTCGGCTCGGTGTGCAGACCGAGCTCGCGGAGGTGGCCCGCTACATCGGCATCGGTGCGCGCCGCATTGTTGGTGATGTAGCCAACTCTGATTCCCCGCTCGGCGAAGGCGTTGAGTTGTTCGACTGCGTGAGGTACCGCGTTGGGCCCGCGATACACCACGCCGTCGAGGTCGGCGAGCACCACGTCGACGCCGGCAATCGGTGCCGGGCCAGTGCCGGTGTCGTGATTGCCAGCATTGCGGCGGAACAGGGCCATTGCTCGTCTCCTAGAGGTCGAAGAGCGACAATTGCGTGTCGTCTTCGTCTTCGTCGTTCTTGGCTTCAGCGTCGGTGTTAGCGTCACCGTCACGGTCACCTTCAGCCTCAGCCGTGGCGTCGGCGACGACGTCGGTCTCGACGTCGGTCTCGACGGTAGCCGGAGCCTCCGACACGACAGCAGTCTCCTGTGCCGCAGCGTCGGCAGCCTGCTCGATTTCGGCGATGATCTCGTCGTACTCGGCCTTGATCTGCGCCTGCAGATCCGCCGGAGCTTCCCAATCAGCGGCGTCAGCCACCACTGGTAGGTCGTCGTCGGTCGGATCGTCTACATCATCGATTTCGCCGTCCACGTCAGTATCGTCGTCGGCCGCCACATCCATATCCGCATCCGCATCCGCATCCGCATCCGACGGTGTGGCAACCTCGTCGTCGCGCGACGAACTCTGCGACTCCGTGTCGAAGCCCTCCTCCACATCACCCGGTTCCCACTCCGGTGCGTTAGGGTCGCGCTCGGTGATGATGTCGATGGTTTCGAACTCATTGTGTCCGGCTGCCTCGAGCGCACGTTCGGCACGCTCAGCGGCCGTCTGCCACGTTGCGGCTTCATCTGCGCGACCAAGTTCTTCGAGAACCGCAGCATAGGCAGCGAAAAGCGCCGGGCTGTACGAGAACGCACGAGTTCGGTCGAGCTGCGGGATCTCGAGCTCGGCGAGTGCGAGTTCTGCCTGACCCTGGTCAAGTCGCGCACCCGACATGGCAATCGCGAGCTGCACCTGCTGATTCACTTCAAGCTTGTTGCGATCAACCGAGCGACCGAGTTCGAGCGCCCGGTCAGGACGGCCGAGTCCACGCTCGCAGTCGACCATGAGCGCGATTTCATCGTCGCGACCTGAGATGCGGCGATACGTGCGCAGTTCACGAAGCGCGAGTGCGTAGTCACCGATTGTGTAGGCGGTGATCGCGAGCGTCTCCCGCACCATGGCAATGCGGCCACCGCGACGGGATGCGCTCAGCGCATGCTCGTGCGCAAGTTCGGGATCTGTTTCGATGAGCGCTGAAGCCATGACGAGATGCCGCGCCACAAACTCAGCATTCTCCTTGGTCAGCGTCTTGAGCTCGACGCGAGCTGCGAAGGGCAGATCCTGCTCGGTAACCTCGGCGGGAATCTCCGGATCCTCGTGGAACTCGCGGACCGGCCGCAGTTCTTGCGGGCGCGAAACGACTTCGCGTTGCTCGTCTTCAGGACCGCGAGAGTCACGACGGTCGCGGCCTTGGAAATCACGTCCGCGGCTGCCACCATCGCGGTCGAAGCTTCGACGCTCATCACGTCGTCCGTCGCCGCCTCGCCGTTCTCCGTCCCGTCGTGCGCCATCGCTGCGTTCGCCGCCACGCCAGCCGCCTTCGCGACGTTCGCCGCCACGCCCACGGTTGTCGCGGTCATCGCCGTCGCGGCGCTGCCACTCGCGGCGCGGACCTCCGTCACGGCCGCTGTCACGACTGCCACGGTCGTCGCGACGCTGATAACCGCCGCCGCGCTGATAACCCTCACGACGCTCCTCACCGTCACGTCGCTGCTGGCCTTCACCGCGCGAGTAGCTACTGCGTCCGTCGCGATTGCCACCGCGGTCGTCGCGCTGACCGCCACGAGAACCGTAGCCACGACGCTCCTCACGTCCTTCCGAGTTACGACGGTCGCCGTAGCCTCGGCGTTCGCCATAACCGCCGCGCTCACCATCGCCACGGCCCTGCGCGCCGAAGCCGCGTTCATTGCGTTCTCCGCCACGTCGGTCCGAACCGTAACCACCGCGGCCTTCACCACGGCGCTCTCCACGTCCGTCCTGCTGGCGTCGGTCATCACCGCGATATGAGCGACGCTCACCATCGCCGCGGTTCCCATAGCCACGCTCAACGTCGCCGCGGCTGGCGTAGCCGCGCTCGCCATCTCGAGGCTGTCCCCCGCGGCCCTCGCCGCGATCGTCGCGACGCCCATAGCCACGACGTTCGCCGCCGCTTGAGCGCTCCCCTCCGGAGCGCTCGCCGCCGGACCAGTCACGACGACCATCGCGATTGCCGCCGCGGCGGTCGCCGTCACGCGAACCGCGCGGGCTCTCCCATCGATTTCCGCCGCCGGTGTCGCCGTCTCGGCGCGGACCGGACCGATAAGGCCGGTCGCCGCCGCGACCACCCCGGTCACCGCCGCCATCGCGCGCACCATCGAATCGACCCTGGCCACCGGAACGTCCTCGTCCCGATCCACCCGATGAACGGTTGCCGTCATTCCGACGGCCCTGTCCGTAACCACCCCTGCGGTTGTCTGCTGCCATGATCCTCATCCCTTCGACGGTGCGCTGTGGAGTTGTATTCATCAAGACTACTGGAAAAGCTTGGGTTATCGGAAAAACAAGAAAGCCCGGAGCCATAAGGCTCCGGGCTTTCTCTACGTAAAGTTCGGCGGTGTCCTACTCTCCCACAAGGTCCCC
>NZ_RQVS01000023.1 GCF_003865375.1 Gulosibacter macacae
AGTGGGGTGGGAACGATGTCGTGAAACCAGACACTGTCATCCCGACCACTAGGCCGCGGAAACTCAACGGTTTCCGCGGCCTTTGAGGTTTCTGAAATTGAACCGTCCACGTAAAACCCATGTAAAACCCGATCCCGACACCCTCCCTGGGGCATGGCTCTCCAACCGAGAATGGTTGCTCCAGGTTGACCCTGTTTCTTGTCTGACTAGCGCACCTCGCTGGCATGGATACGAAGCCCACCCCTCACCGCTCCCTCGAACCGCTGTTCGACATCACCGAGCTTGCCGACTATCTCGGGGTTCCGGTCTCGACGCTCTACGACTGGAGGGCACGCGGACTCGGCCCTCGCGCCTACCGCTTCGGCAAGCGGCTGAAGTTCGCGCTCTCCGATGTGCAGAACTGGATGGAGACGCAGCGCGATCCCGGCAGCCTCGAATCGGATCGGGGGTGAACTGATGAGCAGGCCACGTCTCCCCATCGGTACCTTCGGTGACATCTGGTTCATCTCTAGGCCGAACAATCGCGTTGAGGCGCGCGCAAATATGCGAGATTGGGATGGAGTCACCCGCCCCGTGCAGGCCACCGCTGCTACGAAGAGAGCTGCCGAGGCTGCGCTTAAGGTGAAGCTCGCTGAGCGCACTCAATTCCAGCCTTCAAACCTGACCCTCACGCCAGACAGCCCGTTTACTGAACTCGTGACCTACTGGCTTGAAGACCTGGAACTTGAAGATCATCTTGCCAAGGCCACCAAGCAGCTCTACGAGCGGAACATGCGAACTCTCGTACTCCCCGCGTTCAAAGACTTCACGCTGCGGGAGATTGGCGTTGCTCGCTGTGACCGGCACATTAAACAGCTTGCCCGCCAGAGCTACAATCGCGCGAAGCAGGCGCGCAACGTCATGCGTCTCGCTTTCGGGCTTGCCGTGCGGCATGAGGTTCTGCCACGTAACCCGATGGACGGCATCGCCAAACTGCGGAAGCCACAACACACTCCTGATGCGTTGACCCCGGCTGAGGTAAACGCGGTGCGTGCCGCAATCGCTCATTGGGAAACTGGCCTTTCATCGTCTGGCCCAAAGCCTGACGGTCAGCTTGGGCAGATTGTTGAGGTGCTGCTGGGCACTTCCAGTCGTATCGGAGAGGCGCTGGCTTTCCGGCGTATGGATGTCGATGTGGCTTCGGCTGTGCCGACGATGGAGGTTGCGGGCACGATCGTTTGCCCGAAGGGTGAGCCGGTGCAACGCCAGGATCATCCGAAGACCTCGAAGTCGAAGCGCACGGCAGCGATTCCTTCGTTCACTGCCGAAGCAGTACGCAGCCGCCTGAGCAAACTCACCGATACCTCGCGAGAGGCACTGCTGTTCTGCTCTCGCGAGGGCACTCCGCTCTCTCCGGCGAATGTGCGCCGTCAACTTCGTCAGGCTTTGAACCTGGCAGGACTCTCGGGTATCACTCCGCATATGTTCCGCCGAACCGTCGCCACCGCAGTGAGCGAGGCGGCAGACGTGGAACTTGCCGCCGAACTGCTCGGGCACACTGATCCAAGAATCACGATCCAGCACTACATTCGCCGCAACCAGATGGTGAATGCGAAGACTGCCGAGATTCTTGAGAGTGCATTCGCGAAGCCAGAGTAGAACTCAGGAGGAATGGTTGAGGCCCCGAGACAAACATCGGGGCCTCAGCCATTTCTGCAGTTCAGTTGGCGTCGCTTGGCTCACACGGGGTTGCAGGAACGTGAAGACTCATCTTCAGCGAGAAGCTTGAAGTAAGCATCTTCGTCGGCACGGCGCGAAGCCACATCGGCTTTGACGAACTCTACGAAGTCGGAGTCGCGGTCAACGATGGGGGCCTCCGCCGCCGCAGGGTACGGGGTGTCGCCCGGCCAAGTGGTTTGCCGTGTGGGGCGGTCACGGTCGATGCGGGTGCCGGAGGCCTGCACCCATTCGCGCAGGCGCATCCGAGCTTCAGTGAAGTCGCGGTGCCAGGTGATCGGGCCGCTGGCGTGCTGTTCAGGATCGTAGGCACCGAGCCAGTGACAATGCAGCGCCGAGAGTTCCCATACCAACTCGGGGTGTCGGTGCCACAGCGGGGGCAGCACTGCCGGTGTGAGACCGTAGGAGAGTTTCAGCCAGGAGACCCAGCTGTTGAGTTCGAGCCACTCGATCTCGGCTTGTTCGCTGGTGAGTAGGTTCCAGTTGATCGGTCGCGGAGGTGCGCTCACTCTGCCGCCCGCATTCACCGGGGTACCGAGACGTGGCAACTCTCGTGATGTCGATGCCGATGAATCTGGTTCGACTGCCTCCGGGGCGGGAGGAAGTTCACTCGGATCCATGACGTCCTCGCTCATCGACTCACGCCGACTGATGCCGCGTTCATGTGCGTGGTGCGGCGCGGCTCAGGATGCGCGCTAACTGCCGTCGAGTGCTCCTGCGCGGTGCTGAGTGCCTGCCTCATCGCGGTCTGCTCTACCGCACGCTGTTCGGTGCGGGGGCTGCGGTCGACCGTGTAACGGGTGCGTCGGGTGTTGTGGCCGATCTGCTTGATCTCGAAGCGTTCCTTGCCCGTCTGCTCGCTGACTCGCACCACCCCCTGCGCGATGAACGAGTCGCCCTTGTGGTACTGAGCGAGGATTGTCTCGGCAGCACCCCAGTACGCGGTGAGCGCGTGAAAGGTTGGCTCTTCCTTGATCGTGCTGCCCGTCTCGGGATCGTGAACGAATCGCTCGGTGCCGTAGCGGGCATAGATTTTGGGTGCGCCGTCGCGGGTCTTGCTGGGCTTCGGGTCGGTTGCAAAGAACCCGACGATCGCATCGAGGGTTTCGATCGGCTCAGATGCGGGGGCCGGTTCGCTGCTGTCGTTCATTGGGGTTCTCCTTGCCTGTAGCACCGCGCCTCCGCGCGGCAACAAGGAGGTGAGGTCGCCACCCCGAGAAGCGATTACCGCCCGATCTGCAACCCAGACGGTCTCGGCGGCACCGGGGCGAACGCGCTGGGAGCAGCAGCCGGAGCATGGGGTCGCTGCTGCTCGGGATCGGAGCGCACCCCGCCCAGTGGCTGATACGCGCGCACCGCCTCAACCGTGAGTTCCGGGCGAGACGGCGAAGCCGAGACCCGCTCAGGCTCTGGGGAGGGTTCCTCCGGGGTTTGCCGCTGCATAACGGCGATCTTCTTCTCGACCTTCTCGAGGTCGGCCTCAGCCGCAGAGAGCGCGAGGGCATGCTTGAACGGTTGCCCGAGACGCTGCTCGGCATCCTGCCGGGTCTGTTCGGCTCGCGCTAGATCCTGTTCGGCTTCGGCCAACAGCTTCGGGAGTGCAGCCATACGATTCTCGATCCGCTGGATCAGACCGACACCGCCTTGCAGGAACGAGTCTCGGGTGACAGTAAACGATCCCCTCGGTACTCCGTGCAAGCTGGTACGCACGAGCACGTCTCCGGCCATTTCGGGCACGAGCTCGCAGCTGATGTCGAAGCCGCCGATCCGCCCGATCACGCCGTAGTCCTGTGCTTGGTGACGCCCTGCGTATTGCATGTTCGCTTGCCTTGCCCATCCCATGAGCGCGTGGCCGGCATCGCTACGCGAATCGTAGAAGCGGCCTTGGATCGTGATGCGGAACTTCTCGGCCGTGGTGTCGATCATGTTCGGGATCGCTGCCCGTGTCCCGTCGATGTCATCGGCAGCACGGGCAGCGTCTTGAACTGCCTGGGAACGGGTGTATTCGAGCATCCGCTCGTTGTTCTGGTGCGCCCGGTCGAGTCGTCGCAGCCGGGTAACTTCACTCTGAAGATTGGCCTGATCGAGCAACAGTGGGTTGCCGGACGAGATGGCTTTCGCCTCGGCAGCGGTGAGCGAGGCTGAGTCGATTTCTTCGATCTCGCGTACGTCCAGCCTGCCGCGCATCACCTGTGAAATGAACTTCGCTTTACGCTCAACGCCCTGCCACATATACGAGTCGAAAGAACGCTCGGTGACGAGCCTGACGATTGCGACTTCCTCATTCTGGTTGCCTTGCCGCAGAATCCGGCCCTCGCGTTGCGCAATATCAGAGGGTCGCCAAGGGCAGTCGAGGTGATAGAGCGCGATGGCTCGTGCTTGAACGTTCGTGCCGACGCCCATGCGTTCGGTGGAACCGAGAAGTACAGAGATGTGTCCGGCGCGGGCAGCCGCGAACAGGCGACCTTTCTCGAGGTCGTTGCGGGCCTCGTGAATGAACCGGATACCCTCGGCAGGCATCCCACGGTAGATGAGTTGGGTGCGCAGTTCCTCGTACACATTCCACCGCTCCTTGTTCGGTGTCGAGAGGTCGGAGAATACCAATTGCATCGCACCTTTGATCGGCGATGGCTCACCGGTCACCGTATCGAGGTACTCGGTATCTCGGGTGTTCTCCCAGGTGCGGAAGATCATGTCGGCCGCGACGTCGACCTTGGTAGGGCCGGAGGGATGGTCAGAGACGATCAGCCGCATATCGAGTGCGGCTTTCCTGCCGTCGCTGGTGACCGAGAGCATGTTGTCCTCGCGCGGGTCAACACTGCCGGAGGCGATCATCTCGGCACGTTCACCGAGGGTCTTCACGAACGCCACCAGTTCGGGCGATGGGGCTACGCCTCTGGTGAGCGGGGCACGGTTGCCATCGTCGCGAATACGAATGTCGGGAACGGGGAGCTTCAGATCCTCGGCGGTCTTCACATCAGCGAACGTGCTCCACATCCTGAGCATCTCCGGCACATTTTGAAACTTCGCGAACCGCGTTTTCATCCTGAACGATGCTCCCGTAGGAGACATCTCCATCTGCGTGACTGTCTCGCCAAAGGTCGCCGCCCATGCGTCGAAGCTCTCACCGATTCCGGCAGCATGGAACAGGTCTGGGCGCAGGTAGCGCTGCATCACATACGCTTCGGTGATGGAGTTCGAGATTGGCGTCGCCGTCGCAGCGGTCACGATCCTTGTCTTCCCCGTCGAACGGAGATACTCGAGCTTCATGTGAAGATCGGAAGCGCGCTCTGA
This sequence comes from Gulosibacter macacae, assembly GCF_003865375.1. Lineage (GTDB taxonomy): Bacteria > Actinomycetota > Actinomycetes > Actinomycetales > Microbacteriaceae > Gulosibacter > Gulosibacter macacae. The sequence goes on from NZ_RQVS01000023.1 coordinate 5,011, forward strand.
CCCGGTGATCGAGGCGTCTCGAATGTTCGACGGTGTGGCAAGGTTCTTGAACAGGTGCGCCTCGTCAACGATGACGTAGTCAATGCCCGTGTCCTCGAAGTTGATGCCCGGATCGCGGGGTTTGTCTGCGAGCTTCTTGAGGCGTTCCTCGGCCATTGTGAGGGCGCGCTGCATCCGCTTCACACTGATTCGATCATCCTTGTCGGCACCCTCGAGCGCGGTGCGGAGAGCGTCGAGTTGCCGGTCGCGATACTCGCGCTCAGTATCGACCCGCAGCGGCACGCGCTCGAACGCGGAGTGCGTCATGATGATCGCATCCCACTCGTTCGCCGCTGCTCGCGCGACGAACGCGCGCCGCCGATCCCGCGTCACATCCTGGCTCGAGGCTGTGAGAATCTTCGCGTTCGGATACAGCTGCAACCACTCACGCGAGAACTGTTCCAACATATGATTCGGCACCGAGACAACGGGCTTGTTGATGAGGCCCATGCGTCGCATCTCCATCGCCCCGCACACCATCTCAGCGGTCTTTCCTGCACCGACCTCATGGAAGAGACCGACGGAGGGTTCTGCGACCATCCGGGCTACGGCTGCGCGTTGGTGCGGGCGCAGCGTGATCGTGTTCGCGGCAAGCCCTGGGAATGTGAGATAGTCGGCTGCGCTCGTGTAATCGCGGAGCGCGATGCACGCGAACCTGCGGTTGTAGCCGTCTACCAGGGTGCGGGCGCGCTCGGGGTCTTCCCACACCCACTCAGCGAACCGCTCCTGTAGCTGGTTCGCCTTCTCCTGCGCGGCCGCTGTCTCGGTGGGGTTGAGTACCTGCCGTTCTTTGCCCTCCACGTCCTTTTCGGTGTCGTAGACGAGGATGGGCCGCTGCTCAGCGAGCGCTTCAAGCAGAATGGGCGCGGAGCGACGCTCGGTACCCCATTCAGAGGTTGATCGCATACCGTGCCTGCCGCCCTTCACCTGCCACATGCCTGGCACCGGGTTCTCGACCACGACATCACGGGCCTGCAGAAGCTCGGTGAGGAACTGCTGGTGAATCTGCGCGCTGATCCACACCGCTCCGATCCTCGGCGTGATGTCTTCAGCACCGAGCGGTTCAGGTTTCACCTGTTCCAGCGCGGTGATGTTCACCGAGAACTCGGGATCACGCTCTGCACGCTGACGGGCAGCGTCGAGCTTTTTGTAGATGTCACCCGAAAGGTACGCCGGGGCATGGATCAGCTCATCGGTCACCGGATCGGTGAACACCAGGCCGTCGAGCGCGCCGCGAGCCTCGTGCTCGCTCATGCCGAGCAGATCAGCGATCAGGATCAGGTCAATCCCGCCGGTACGGTCGAGACTCACCGCCACCGCGTCCGCAGGGGTCTCCACCCCTTGAATCTCAGGTCGAGGCACCACGACCCGCTCGCTCAGCAACGTCGCCGGAGTCGCCTCTTGAGTGGTTTCCTCGGAGTTCTCAAGCGCGAGCACGAGCGGCCCGAACGGGTCGCTGCGCAGCAGCCTGATCGGGGTAGGAACCGTGCGCGCGTACTTCGGGTTGCCGTCCTCATCGAATCGCCCGGTACTGCGCAGCTTGTAGCGATTCAGCGCCCCATAGACGCCTACATACTTCTGGTAGGAGCGACATAGCTGCTCGCGTGCCTGATCGAGTTCAGGGGTGTCATCGAGCGAGTACGCCTCCATCGTGAGCAGCGTCGACGCTTGATCCCGCAAACTGAGTAGCGCTCGTAGCTCTCGTGTCGCTGACTTCGGTACGGCGAACGGCACGACTGCGCCTGCGACGACCACGCCGAAGCTGCCATTGTCGTGCGGCACGATTGACCCATCCCAGCGGCCAGGCTCCGATGGCACGAATGCCGCGCGCCGCGCCTCGACCTCCGGTGCTGCCTCGGTCAGCGTCAATCCCTCACGACGTGCCTGGAACGTCAGCTGTTCGAGTGCGTTCCGCAGGTGCTCGGCGGCGTGCTCGTGGTCGCCTTTCACAACGAGGGTGAGTGCCGAGTAGAGGCCGTGCTGCATCCCGATGTCACCGAGCACCATCTCCGGGTGCTCGTCAAAGTAGCGGTTCAGGTTCAACGGTTTCCCGTCGAAGTCGAGTTGTGTCACCGTCTCCCAGGTGAGGTCGCGCGGTGGTTCACCGTCTGCGCGGCGACGGAACAGTAAGAGGTCGGTAACGATCTCGGTGCCTGCGATCCTGCGGTGCGCGCCGCTCGGCATCCTGACCGCGCCGATGAGGTCAGCGACCGCGTTCATCTCCCGACGTGGGCCAGGGCTTCTGGCGTCGAGCGTGTAAAAGGAGGTGAGTACCGCCATCAGCCCGCCGGGCCGCAAGAGCCTCAGCGACTTGATGATGAAGTGATTGTGGATCGCATACTCAGAGGCGTTGTACACCCGGTCATGCAGCTGGATCTTCCCGTAGGGCACGTTGCCCACCGCGAGGTCGAATGTGCCCTCGGGGAATCGGGAGTCTGCGAACGACTCGGTGCGAATATCTGCGTCGGGGTAGAGTGCGCGGCTGATCGCTGCCGTCATCGGGTCAAGCTCTACGCCAGTCGCATGGGCGCCTTCGAGTGCGAGGCCGATGAATGTACCGGAGCCGCTACCGGGTTCGAGTACGCGACCGCCCGTGAAACCGAGGTCTCCGAGTGCCCGCCATATCTCACGCACGACATCGGGGTCGGTGTAGTGCGCGTTCATCGTCGTGCGGGCCGCAGCCCGCCACTCGTCTTCACTGAGCAGTTCACGCAGTTCGGCGCGCTCTTTCTCCCATTCCGGTTTCGACGTATCGAAAACGTCTGCAACCGCACCCCAGCTCGACCAGCGCGCGAGCACCGTCTGCTCAGCCTCCGTGGCCGGCCGTTGCTCCACTTCAAGCTGCCGCAATAACCGGATAGCGGCGACGTTCGCATGGTAGCGGCTTTTCGCGCCGCTCGGCGGGCGAGCCTCGACCGCACCCGGCACAAACCGGGGTGCAGTCTGGTGAGGCGGTGCTGGCTCGGGGGTCTCGGCTACTGGACTTCGCGGAGGAAGCGAATGTTCGCTGCTTCTTCCATGATCCCCTGATGCTGCTCCAGGTAGCGGTAGGGGTTCTCCGATCCGATCAGGCCCTCGAAGAACCACATCGGGATGGCCCACTCCTGAGCTATCTCTTCCAGGTCCTCCGTCGAGTAGATCGGGTACGGGCAGTCCTGAATCCGATAGACGATCATCATCAGCCCCTCGTCCATCGGCCGGGTGTCCTCCCACTCCTGCCGAGCCTCGGTCAGCGTCAGCGAGGGATCGCTCATCCATGCGAGTTGATGAGTCATGGCGATCTCCTCCGCTATCTTCCGGGCCGTGGCCAGCAGTGCGACCTGGGTAAGATAATCCTCCCTCGCTTCGGGCATTTCCGCCAGCATCACGCGCGCCATGTCCTCGCTCAGCGAACTCACTTCGCCCAGCACTTCGGTTCCAATCTCCGAAAAGAGTGTCTCCAGATCCTCGCTCGAAGCCGCCAAAGTCTTCATGTGGTACGGGGCGTACCTCTCCCAATGTGCCCTGATCCGGTGCGCGTAGTGCGTCATTTCTCCCACCTGCTTCTCGTGTGCCAGCTTCGGCAATATGTGCGTCAGCGATTGTTTCGTCCAGGCCCCAGAGGTCGAGCTCAAGCTGATCTGGTGGCGGCTGCCGTCTACGCCTCGCCATCGGAAGCACCGCCTCTCAAGGTGGATTCGAGCCGCGCCCGATCCGAGCGAAGCTGTGCCGCATCGTTACGGGCTGTCCAAGGCCGTAGATCGGTGATGATCGGGGGTGCGGCACGCAGCAGCGTCACGCCCGTGCCAAACGGGATCGTGCGCAGCTTCTCTGGCGGCATGATCGGTACCCTGCGGATCGACCGCTGAGATGAACGCTCACCGTAAGCGCCCATCGTGATCGAATCGGTGTGCTCGTCGCGTTCCCCGAGCAATGTGCTGAGGTCTTGCAGGTCGCGCGTGTTCGACGCGCCACCGAGGATCACTTTCACGATCGACGCATCCCAGATCGCGTTCGCGGAGTTGTCACCCCATTTCTCGCGCGCCTGCGCGAGCGATTGCAGGATCGGCACCGTCGTAATGCCGGTGCCACCGCCCTCAGCCATGAGCGTCGGAAGCGACGGCAACGGGGCAATGTTCGCTATCTCATCGAGCACCAACGCGAGCGGCGGATCAAGCCGGGCACCTGCAGAGACCGCCGCCAGGCGGCGGGCGGTCTCCACGATGTCTTCCACAAGCGCCGCGACAAGCGATGCCGACGCGCCAGCCCCGGCTCCGGTCGCAAGCAGATACAGGGTGCCCCGATCCGCGAGGAACTGCGCCGGGTTGAACTCTTCCCCAGGGCTGGGTGAGACGGTATCGAGCACTCGGGGGTCTGCGAGCGCGGCGAGACTGAGCGCTACACCCTGCCAGATGCTATCGCGTGTTCTCGGGTCAGCGTCGATCACGCCGCCGAGCGCGTCAGCCCACCCCGACGCCGCAAGCGGGGTGCTTTCAAGGATCGTGACGGCCTCAGCAGCGGCGGCGGGATCGAGCGTCCACCTGAACAGCTCAGAAGTGGGCCGCTCGTCGAGCGCGGCAGCGTGCAGCAGTGACTGCAACGCCACCCGAGTCTTCGCCTCCCAGAAGCCACCATTCTCGGTATCGCCAGAAGCCAGCCCGGTCGCGGAAGCGAGGCCGGTGGCGCGGATCATCGCGGTGAGCGGGTCGGTGCAGCCCCGAACCGGCGACCATCGCATTCCCGCAGGAATACCATCGGCGAGACGTTGCGGATCGAACACCGCCACCGGCCGGTCGCCTCGCCTGCGCACCTCGAGCGTCGCCGTCACATTGTCCGGGCGAGTCGACGTCGTGACCACCGCGCCCGGCGCATCAAGGATCATGTTGATCGCGAGATGCAACCCCTTTCCAGAGCGGGGCGGGCCGAGCACGAGCATCGAGTCTTCGACCGACGCCCACACAGGTTTGCCGTGGGCGGAACCGAGACGGTAGCCAACGTCTGACGGCTGGGGAGTGGCGAGCGTGGAGCGCAGGTTTGTGGCGCGGCGCATGAGCGCTCTCTCGGATGCTTGTGCCTCGATGTCTGCACGGGTCGCAACACCGACGATCCTGCGAGGGTCTGCCTCTCGTCTTTTCTGGCCGCGACGCACGAGCGTCCACACCCACAATGCGATGCCGGAGATGAGCCCCAGAAAGACGGCGGTGACGAGCCAGTACGCGACCGGGTTCAGCCTTGGCGCGCCGAGCGGCGTACCTGGGTCACCGGGAGTGAAGAGCACTCCGACCCCTGCCGCGATCCCAGCCTCCGGCGCAGGGAGGCCGGTCGCCCACGCGGTGATGGTGCCAGCGGCACGCAGCACGAGTGCGAGCGCGAACAAGGCGGCGAGGCCGATCATCGCGAAGTTGGTCAGCTCGTGCCCGTACCCGCCGACTTGCCGGTTCATGGTGTGGCCCGAACGAGTTGCATGGTGCCCGAGACGCGCCCAACCAGCAGCATCTCCTGCACGTTCGCCGGTATCTGATCCTGCGCCACAACCGCGTTGACTCGCCCGTCTGGGGCGGCGCTGCCGTAGCCGATGATCGGCGCGATCGCGACATCCTCGCCAGCGAGAAACCCATGCCCCTGCACCGGCACCGGAGGCGCTTGCATGACCGGCACCGGATCAGACACGGGAGCGACCGGATGTGCGGTTGGGGCGCGCGGCGGCATCACGACATCAGTGAATCTTGCGCCGTCGTACTCGGTGACGGTGACCTTGACCGCTGTGCCCAGGCTCGTGGTGATAGCTTCGAGCACTGCCGAGAACGCCTCCCTGCGCCAGGCTGGAGCATACGGCGGCGGCTCGTACACTTGCCCGTCGAGCAGCACCGTCATCGCCCCATCGGGCCGCACGCTCATCTGCACGAGCGGCAACCGAACCGGAGCACCAGCGGCGGCTTGTGGGGTGGGCTTCGCACTGTGCCGCTTCACCCGAACACCATCCGTTCGGAAGCACGACGGGCAGGGAAGAACAGGGGGCTGTGACATCTCATGCCAGGCATGTGCGACGGCAGACCCGAACCCGAAGAGCGGGAGTGCCGATGCAACACAGACGGGAGGCGCAACCGAGTTTCGGCTGCGCCTCCCGCTGGGGGTTGGGGATGCTTAGTTCATGAGTTCGTCGAGTTCGTTCTCCTTTCCATCAGTACCAGTGGGGTCTTCGGCTGCGGCTTCGCGTTCGCGCTGCTGAGCGAGGCGACGCCCGAACAACATCACGCCCGCTGCGGCGAGGATCGCGACGCCCGCGCCGATGCCGAGAGCCCACATGCCGCCGTTGTCGCTGTCGGTCACCGCGAGCTCAGGCGGAGCGGTCAGCTCGGTCACGACCTTGGTGGTCTCGTTCGGGGCACCGCACTGGCCACGATGCAGCACGTCACCGTCGGGGCCGTACAAGGTCTCCACCCAGTAGTAGGTGCCGACGCGATCAAACTCCACATCGTTCGAGCGGTAGTCGCCCGGCCCGTCGACCTCGATGGTCTCGGAGGTGAAGACCAGCTCGTCTGCGGTGCAGAGCGCCTCGCTGCCGTCCTGCCGGTACGCCTCGAACTTCAGCGTGGAACCCTCGGGCACCTTCCCTGTGACGGTCGCGACATCGTGCGCGGGATCACCGAGCAGCACCTCGGGCACCGCGTTCGTGACCACGGTCACTTCCTCGGGCTGTCCGGTGACCACGGTGGTCTCACCCGGAGCACCGCAGCGCCCCTCGGCGATCACTTCGCCGTCCTTGTCGTACAGGGTCTCGACCCAGTAGACATGGCCGGGCTGGTCGACGCTCGTGGTGCCGGAGCGGTAGACACCCGCCTGGGTGACAGGAATCTGCTCGCTCGTGTAGAACGGGGCCTCGCACTGTGGCTCAGCCTCGGGATCGACCGGGCCATGCGCCCGGAACACGAGATACGCGCCTTCAGGGATGTCGGTGCCCTGCACGAGCGCGAGATCCTCGAACGGTTCACCGACGCGCGCCTCCGGGGTGGCCTGCGTGATCACTGACACCGGCTGCCGATCATCGGGCGCGAAGAACCGCTCCCGAATATCGCCCGGCGAAGTCGTGTGCGGCTGCGCCCGGTCATCGCCCGCGAAATGCGACACGATGACGTAGTAGCCGGGCTTCACCGGCTTAATCGCATCCTCATCCGTGTACCCGAGATGGTAGCTGCCGTTCCTGGCGGGCGTCGTGATCGACGTGAGCACCGGGGCATCCTCGAGGTCGAGGTCATCGGTCAGCTCGTCCTCGGTTTTGAACGGCCCGTACACGGTGTGCACGACCTCATCATGGTCGGCACCCCAGTAGCCGTCGCCCTCGAACTCGCCGTGATTCTCGGGGAACCCGCTCATCTCGATCCGGTCGAACGCGCGACCGCCTTTGAGATGCACGTTGAACTCCTTGACCTCGGACACGATCTTGATCGGCCACCTGACTGAGTGCGTTTCGATGTTGATGCCGTAGTCATCGGCCCAATCGGCGGCGAGGTAGGGGCGCACCCATTCGGGCTGGTCAGCGCGCTTCATCTCCCACACCCAGGTCACAAACCCCGCGTTCGGCAGAACGATCTCGGGGCTGGTGTAGGCGCCGGGGCCGGTCGCGGTGATTGTGACCGTCTCGATCGCTCGCGCATCGGCGGGCACTTGGCCGGCCTGTACGGGCGGCAGCGTGCGGGGCACCTGATAGGCGGTGCCCTCGAAGATCACGGGGATGTGCTCGCCGTTGTGCTTCAGCCAGACCCCATTGCTCGAGGACACGGTGATCGTGTCGGTCACCGTGTCGCCGGGGTTCACGAGCCGCTGGTCAGCGCGCGAGACCGCCTCGGGTTGGAATGGCACCACCGACGTCTCCGGCACGAGACCGAAGCGGTCAGTGAACGAGTCGGTGAGGTACTTCGCGTTGTCGCCCTGAGGGTCCTTGTCGATCGACCAGACCCAAGTGTAGAAACCCGACTCGGGAGCGGTGATCGTGCCCGGCGACGTGTAGTTGCCGGGGCCGGTCAGGGTGAGCTTCTCCGTGCCCGCGACAGGCGCACCGCTCGGCGGCGCGTTCGCCTCGGCGGGCTGCGCGTCGAACGGGCCGTAGAGCGTACCGACGGCCTCGACCGGGATCGGGGAACCGTTGATGCGAATCCACGAGTGCTTCGTCACCGTCACATTCACGCCGTCAACGAACTGGTCGCCCGCCTGTACGAACTTCGATGCGACCTGCGTGGTCAGCTCGGGCTGGAAATCGAGCGCGATCACGGGTGACTGGGCGGCGGCTTTCACCGGCTCGAAGCTCGCTGCTGCGAGAATCCGCTGCTCGCCGGGAGTGTAGAACATATCCACCCCGGCACCCAGCCCCGCAGCCTGAGACGAGAACGACGCACTCACACGGTACTCCGGCGCACCCTCAGCAGGGGTGCCGGTGATCGCGTGCGTGCCCGCACCGAGTGTCGCCGTCGTCGCACCGTTCGCAAACGTCGCATTGGTGAGCGTCACTGCGCCCGTCAGCGATCCCGGCGTCGTACTGATCGTGAGGCGACCCTGGTACTGGTCGCTCATCTCGATACTCATCGACGCGGACGGCTTCGCCACCGCGTTCTCGGCGGCAGCCTGCCGCATCACTGCGAGGTTTCCGAGCACCGTCGACCGTGCACCAGCCGGTACGCGCTCGATGAAGTGCGCCTCACCGCCGCGCGCGGCATAGGTGTCGTGATCGGCGACATCCCACACGAACAGTTGCACCGCAGCCGTGATCGCCGGGTCTGACGATTCACCCCAGGTCGCCATCACATAGTTCAGCTGCGCGAGTTGCCCCTCGGAGAGATTGTCGAGGGTGGTCTTCAGCTCGGGATGCTCGGTGTTCCCGTAGGGCGGCAGCGCGTCGATGTCCATGCAGTACGCCTGACGGCCGTGCGAGGAGAACGAACCGAGCCACAACTGCTCATTCCCATACCCGACACCCAGGGTCGCGGCCTGCGCAGCCGGGGCAGGCATCATGACGAGGCTCGACACGAGCATCAGCAACGCCAGCAGCAAGGTGGCGAACTGTGCTCGGAATCTTCGCTCCTGGGGATCGACCCTCGGCCGATCATCCGGTGGGCGGGTGGACGTATAAGACATAGATCGCTCCTGACTCCTGTGTTGACAGGCCCCGCAATACGGCGATGACCCGACAGCGAGGTAAGACAGGAACCCCGAGCACGAAGAAACGGTCTGAGAAGCGCAGCACTTCTCAGACCGTTCGCGGAGACGAGGATTTTCAGCCCATGCGGGTGGTGGTGTCGAACGCTTCGAGCTCGGCAGGATGCAGTTGGTGCTGCGAAACGAAGCTCCTGCCCTTGATCTTCCACAGCCCTTGTCCGACACCGAGACCCGGCAACAACGACTGTTCGGTGCGAGTCAGCCCCAGCGCCTTTGCGGTCGCGCCCAGCTGGTCGGGCTCCTGCCGATAGATCACCCGTGTCTCGGCGTTTGCGAGCAGCGACGATGCAAGCGCGCGCATAGCGGAGCCACTATCGCCTACGTTGTCGAGGTCTGAGAGCTTGTGGAACACCAAGACGTTGGCGATGCCGTAATGTCTCGCGAGTCTCCACTGGCTGTCCATGCGTCGAAGCAGTGAGGGGTAGGCCATGAGCCGCCAGGCTTCGTCGTAGATCACATACCGCTGCCCGCCTGCCGGATCGAGCAGCGCACCCTCCATCCACGCAGACGAGCAAGTCATGAGCACTGAGGTCAGTGCGGAGTTTTCGACCATGCGCGACAGGTCGAGGCTCACCATTGGCAGCGACGGATCGAAGCGGACGGTCGATGGCCCGTCGAAGATGCCCTGCAGGTCGCCCGCGACGAGTCGCCTGAGCGCGTGACCCAAATGTCGGCCGTCTTCTTTGAGTCTGCCGTCAGCGTCGCTGCCAGGCTCGAGGATACGGTCGACCACTTGCGGCAGGATGGGCGTGCCGTGCTCACGCATCACCGCGCCAAGCGCGTGGTCAATGCTGGTGTGTTCCAGTGGGGTGAGGGGGCGGGAGAGCATAGTTTCTGCAAGTGCGCCGACGAGTTCACGGCGACGCGCGGTGACCTGAGCCGCCCAGTCTTGATCGCTGATCCCTGCCGCACGATAACCCTCATCGAGCGGATTGAGGCGGTGTGGCAGGCCACGTCCAAGAATGATCGCGCGCCCGCCGACCAGCTCAGCGACGGGAGAGTGCTCGCCTTTCGGATCGCCGGGCACATAGACTCTGCGCCCGAACGGCAGCGCTCTCGTGTAGAGCGATTTCACGAGCGCCGACTTGCCGCTGCCCACGATTCCCGCGATCACAATGTTCGGGGCGGTGATGAGGCCGCGCTGGTAGAGCGTCCACGGGTCATACACGAACGAGGCACCGGAGTAGAGATCCTGCCCGATGAACGCACCGTCTGAGCCGAGGCCGACCTCGGCAAGGAACGGGTACTGCGCCCCGAGCGTCGCCGTCGTGTCTTGATGCTTCGGCAACCGAAACCTGCCAGGAGTGCGCAGCGACTCAGGATACGGCTCGCCCGCTGCGGGGAGATAGACCGTGTTCCGGCGCTCCTCCCGTTCGGCCTCGCGCCTGGCTCGCAGTTCGGCATCTTCACGGGCGCGCGCCTCGTAGCGAAGCTGCGCAGCCGCCCGGCGTCTGGCTTTCTTCAAGCGTCGACGCTCGGCGGTCGGGGCGACGAGCACGCTCGCGTGCAGACGCTCCTCGTCACTCACCGCGACAACCCCGCATCGAGGCTCTGCGGTGCGGCCGTGCGGGAAAGGCCGTGCGCGGCTTTGGGCGCAAGGGTGCCCGAATCGAGCGGCTCCGGCCTGAGATGCGTGGTGACGCTCGCAGCGGGCGGAGCATCGGGGCGATGTGGGGTCGGCCATTCAAGGAGCGAGAGGTGTTCGGAGGTGCGACCCAGGCGGGTCTCGGCACGGTCGACAAACTCTGCGGCTTGGAGAAGGTCACGGGCTGCTTCTTCGATCACCGCGACACCAGAGACGATGGTGCCGCCGGTTCGGATGATCGCCTCATCGTTCCGAGCGATCGCACGCGACGCGAAACTCCTGAACACGTCGGGCAGCAGCCGAGAGATGCCGAGCAGTTCACGGTTCAGATCGTAGAGTTCGCGGAGTGGGGTGTCACGAACGGTGTGCGCGAGGTAACGGAGTGCATCGTAGGCGGCGGTCGCCGCTTCGCGCGGGGTCTCATATTCAGGCATCAGTGGTGTCCAATCAGTCGGGGCGGGTTCAGATGGGGCGGGCGAGCGGGAGGGCTGCGGCGGCGAACGCGCGGGCCTGCTGCCCGACCAAACGACGGCATTCGCAGGAGGCTTGGATTGCGGCCTGTTCGACCGCGGCGACCGCTGCCTCGAGTTCCTCGCTGGTTGAAGCTGTGACCGAGATGAGGCCGGTGACGCGGGCGAGGCCGTGCCCGGCAGAGAGGTCGGCCTCTTGCTGCATCACGTCGACGTACTCGGCAGCAGTCGCAGCGTCTTCGATCTGCCCGATCTTCTGCCGCTGCGTCTTATCCGAAATCAGTTCGGTGCGTTTGCGCCGCAGATCACGCGCCGCTTGATCGGCGCGCACCGGCAGGTAGTGCAACGAGAGAGTGCGCAGGATCCCCGACGAGAGCACGAGGGGTGAGAGGAAGCCTGGGTAGACCTGGCTCCTGGGCCATTCGCTGACCCACAACACTGCATGATGCGCACTGTCAGACCTGATCGACTCCCACCGTTCTGTGACAGCGACCGGGCCAGCGGTAGCGAGGTCGCGTCCGAGCTCGCCGTGACGTTCGAGCGCGGCAGCGGTCGCGGGATCGTAGGCTGCGCGCAGCACCATTGCGACATCGCCTGGGGTGAGCCACCCATCAACCTGCAGGTCTGCGGCACGAATCGCCGCGACCAGGGTGTGCATCTCTTGCCGCAGCACCTGTGCAGCCCCGCGCACGCCGCCGCCTGCGGTGCGGATCGCGCGTGCCGCGAGGCGCATATCGAGCGAGAGCGAGACGGTCGTGGCGTGCCGTTCCCCGGTGGGGCCCGCCCGGTCGATGAGTTCGCCATAGACGGTCGCCGCCCACGAGCCGTCAGCGTTGCCGTGCTCCTGCCACCATTGCGCAAGCCCGGTGCCGGAATCGGGCAGGGTGCGTTCCGACACCTGGATGCGGGCGATCCTGCCCGACCTGCACGCGGAAGCGAGCACTCTGCCCCAGCCGTCGACGCGGCGCTGCTGGTCGCCTGGATCGAGCAGCACGAACGCGGGGTGGGAGACTCCGAGGATTGCCGTCAAGAGGTGCTGGTGCGGGTCATGGATCATCGCCGCCCCGGTCTCATCGTCCACCCACTCCCGCAACGCGGCGGCATCGCCGGGAAGCGCGAGCGTGCCCTCGGGGCGAAGCCGCATAAGGGCACGTCGATACTCGGTCTGTCCGCTCGCTTGCTTCTGCCACCACCGCAGCACGATCGGCGCCCACTCGACGATCTTCCGCCCGCCAATCGGTACAGTCGCGGTGACAGCGGCAAGCCCCCCAAACCGGGGCAGTCCAGGCAAGCCCCGCACCACCCGTGACGTAGAGGCCACCGACTGCGGCGACGAGACCGATCCCGAGCGTGACCAGCTGGGGCAGGGAGAGACCGAGCATCACGCCCCGCTTGGTGAGGCGCGAGAACTGCACGGTCGACAACTCGAACTCAGACATGACCGCTCCTTACGCTTTCGGGGTCGAACTATCGCCAGGGTTCGTGCTTGGGCCAGGCGGCAGCGCGCGAGGCGGCGGTACCTGCCCGTGGCGTGCGGGAGGCGGAGCCGAACTCTGCCCCGGCGTGCTCGCGCCCTCCATCTGACTGTCAGCCTGCTGCGCGACCTGACTGCCAAGCTCCGGGCCGAGGGTCGCGGCCTTCTTCGCCGCTGCCGCACCGAGCGCTATCCCAACACCAATCGGCCCGCCCGCAGCACCCGCGCCAACGCCCGCCCCGGTGCCAGTCCCAGCACCTGTACCTGCACCAGTACCGGCTCCAGCGCCAGCACCGCCTCCCGGCGGGGGCGGCGGGGGCGGCGGATTACCACCACCGCCCCCGCCAGAGGGCGGCTTATCGCCGCCACCCGAGCCGCTCGAATCGCCGAGAACACGAGATGGATTCCCAGGCATCCGATTCGGCACAGGCACCGGTCGGTTGAGCGCTTGCTTCGCTTCGGACTCGGTGGACATGGCGTGGTAGTAGTCGGTGCCGAGCCACGAGATCGCCTTGTAGGTGATGTACGGGGCGAAGGCGGCAACCGCGAGGAGCACGATCCCCGCGAGCGGGTCAGTGAGCGCCTGGATGTCGAGGGCGATGGGCACAGAAATCTGTGCAATAGCGACCAGTAGGATCACGGTCAGCACGAGTTTCGAGACGATGAGCGCGACCACGAACATCAGCCATTTCCCCGCCCACCCGCGCGTGGTATCCCAGGAGAACCCCGCCAGTGCGAGCGGCGCGAGCGCGACCGTCAGCAGGAGCAGGCTCTTTCGCACGAGCAACGAGAACCACACGATCGCAGTCGCCGCGATTGACAGGCCGCCGAGGAACAGCGTGACGATTGCTCCGATACCTGGGGAACCGAGGTTCAACGTAGTCAGTGCGGTAATGAGCATCGTGATCTTGTCGCCCATTGACTGCATCGAGTTCCCGGTCGCTTGCACAATGCCGAGGCACAGCTGATCCACGATCTCTAATCCCAGCGCGACGAGCGAGACCGCGACGAACGAACCGAGGATGCTCTTCCCGAGACCGATGCCAGCTCGGGCGAGGCCGCCTGGTTCTCGTTTCACGACGGCGGTGATGAGTTGGAAGCAGGCCAGCAGCAGAGCGATCATGACGCCGATGCCGAAGATGAGATTGTAGACGCCGACGAACTCGCCACTGGTGACGTCGACCATCGTGGTTGAGTCGAATACGATCCAGAGGCCTTGGATGAACCAGGCCGCAGTCTGGCCGACACCATCGGCGATCCACTGGATCGGAGCGGCAGCGACCATCGCGGTGGTCTCATCTGCGGCATCGCACAGCAGCGAGAGAATGGGCTGCTCACACAGACTCATTAGAGACTCTTTCGTTCATCAGATCGGCGGGTGGCGGTTAGACCGACTGGCCGACATCCCAGAAAAAATTGATCAAGGTCACGGCCGCCCCGCACAGCACGGCTGCGCCGCAGCAGATCAGCACACCCGTCTTCCCTCGGCCCGCCAAATGCGGGTTCGACGAGTTCGCACCAAACGCCCAGACCACGGCACTGATAATCAAGCCGAGCGCGGACAGGATGAGTCCGAAAGTCATGACTGCGCCGACGATCAATCGGAGGGCGTCGATGCCCGGCAGCCTGGACGAGTTGGGGTCGATGTCGATCATGGGTGAGGCTCCTCACAGCTCTCAAGACGGGAAGGGAACACCGATGAGGTACCTGCCGAATCCCGAACACAAGTCGGGCCTGACAGTGACGCTCATGCGTCTGCCAGGCCCGAGTGGTGAGGGCGGTTAGAGGGTGGAGCCGTAGCTGAGGAAGAGGTTCACGATTGCGACAGCAGCTCCGGCCATGAGTGCACCGCCGAGTGCGACGAGCACACCGACGCGGCCGCGCATCGCGGTGTTCGGATTCCCGCCCCAGGTACCCAGCGCCCACGCCACACTCGAGATGATGAACATGAGAGCGCTCACAATGAGCACGAACATGAGCGCAGCACCGATCACTTCCTCGAAGCCGCCCAGATCGAGGGAGCCAAAATCGGGAAAGACATTCATGCCGCGACCGCCTCGCGCGAACCCTCTTCGGCCGGTGCATCGCCGTCTTCGCTGCCGGGGTCGGCGTCCTCTTCATGGGTGGTGCAGCCTGCACGGCCGGGAGCCTCGCTGCCGGGGCCGGTGAGGTCGATCGCTCCGTGTGCGGCAAGCCACGGCTCCGGGTCGATGGCCTGCCCGTGCGTGCCACCGGGCCGCACTTCGAGATGCAAATGCGGCCCGGTCGAGTAGCCGCTCGATCCGACATCGGCGATGTGCTGGCCAGCGGTCACCCGATCGCCTGCAGAGACATGGATGCCGTGCGCCCACATATGCACATACGCGGTCGCGATCCGCTCTCCGCCGATGGTGTGCTCGATCGTGATAAGGCCACCCCAGCCGCCGTCGATCCCGGCGAAGGTGACGATGCCGTCAGCGACGGCGAGAATCGGTGTGCCGTCAGGGGCCGCGAGATCGAGACCGTAGTGGTAGCTTTGCTCTCCGCTGATCGGGTCGATGCGAGGCCCGAACCTGTCAGTGACGACGTAGGTGCCTTGCGCCATCGGGAACACGATGCTCTTCGACTCGGGCGGAGCCTCGGTCGATACAGCCCCGCCACCGCCTCCGGTGGTCTGCGTGGTCGGCACCGTGCAGTTCCCGTTCCCTGGCACGGCGACCAGCACCAGGCTGAACAGCCCTGCGCTCGGAGCGAGCGCGAGCGCCGCGAGAAACGCGAGGATCTTCTTCATCACCGACCTCGCTTACCGCAGCGGCGTATCGAGTGCCGTCAACCGCAGCAGACGGCACTGCTCATACGACGGCTTACAGGCCACGAACATGGTGAACGCGACCGGATGCTCGGTCGTCACCACTTCACCATCCCAGACCCCGGATCGGTGCCTCGTACCGTCGACGGTGTAAGCGATCGTGCCGGGCTGCAGCGCATCCTCTCGGGCCTGCCGTACAACGTCGGTCCAGCCATCAGGCACGCCAATCGTGTCGATCTCGAGGTGCTGCCGAGTCTCGTACTGTTGCAACTCTTTCCAGGCCGCGTTGTTCGGCAGGTAGGTAGTGAGGTCTTTCACCAACCCGTTGGTTTCCAGATTGTCGGGATCGGAGCCTTGATCGAGGATCGACTGCACATAGTCGACCGGGAGATACCCGTCGTTCGTATCCCACGCGAAGATCGCGGAAGCGACCGATTCCGCGAAGCGATCAGCGTCCCCGGTCTGCGCGACCTTCCCGAACACTGGCCGGGCCTGCTCAGCCGGTTCCGTCGCATCGGGGGCTGTGGTGGTGCCGACCATTGGTGTCAGCTCGTCGTCGGGTGGGCCGAGCAGCAGCCCAATCGTGGCGATGACGAGGACGAATAGGAGCCCGGTGCCGAGCACCGTAGCCACGATCATGCGCAACCGACGCGCCCGCTCAGAATCAGTGGCCGGTTGCTGCGGTAAGGGAGTGCGACGTTTCATACCGCACAGGTACGAGACTGCACCCCGGACACCGGCTCAGGTCAGGCGGCAGCGCGGGCGTTCTGGAGTTCGGTGGCGAAGCGCATCGTGCCCTCAGCGATGGAGACGAACAAGTCGAGCTGCTCGCCGGAGAGCTCTCGCACCATCTGCTCGACATCGTAGTACCGCCACCAGCCGTCGAGTTCGCTCCAAGTCGCCCAGAACGCGCGGGAACTGCGCAGCTTCGGCACCTCATCACCCGCTGTGACCGCAGTGCGCGGTTTGGATGGGTGCTTCGAGCCACTGCTCCCTTTCACTCGTTCAAGGGCAGCTCGGGCGAGACGTTCCATCTCAGCGGCTTTCAGATCCGACTGGCGGGCGCGAGCCGCCTCACGGCCTGCGCTTTCGCGCACGCTCTCAGGCTGGGTGGGATCGGCCGCGATGCGATCGAGCTCGTCAAGCGACAGGGCGGCGTTCATGCGCTGATGCGAGGCCAGTACCCCGGCCCCATCCCGAATCCGGGCAAGCTCGGCCTCGGCCTGGCCGCGAACCGCCGCCGAGGCGGTGCCGTCAGCGGCGAGGTCTTCGATGCGGTTCACTCGTTCGAGCATCTGATGGGAGTCACGCCCGGTGACCATGCGGGCTGCCTGTTCGCGTGCTTTCCCGTATTCGTGTGGTGCTGACGGTGGTGGTGAATCACCACCACCGGAGATTCCTGCGAGTCCGGGCTGCGCGCCGAAGCGATTCGCGGCTTGCCGCAGCGCGGCTTCTTCCTCGAGCACGGCCTTCAGTTCGCGGTAGAGCGCGGCAGCTTCCAGGGTGGTGAGGGGCTTGTGCAGGGCATGATCGGCGTGTTCGCTGAGCAGCTGGCCGAGCCGGTCAGAGAGGCCTGAGCGCACCCATACGTTGATGGTGCGCCAGCCGAGTTTCCGTGCGGCAGCGACCCGGCGCACCCCGATCAACACGAACCCTTCCGGGGTGATCGTTGGCGGTTGCAGCAGCCCGTGCTCAGACAGCGACTTCGCCAGCAGGTCGAGATCGCCAAGGTCGCTGCGATGCCGGGTGCCAACCAAGAGCGAGTCGAGCGCCCGATCCAACTGAATCCCGTACTGGCCGCTCATCACGCACCGCCAGGTTTCGGGGCAGACTCCACGATCTGCCGCACCAGGTGTTCGTCACTCAGCAGTTCGGGAAAGCTCTCACCGATGACGATTCGCATGAACAGGCCACGGCCCGCGTTCGTTGCTGCGTAGGCCGGGTTCTGAGTGCCCAGCAGCACCGCGACAACGGTGTTCCAGGCATCCTTCTTCACGTCGAGGAGCGCGAGGGCGAGACGGTCGCGGCGCAGCACGTCGAACGCGCTCGTACGGCTCCCGAGTCTCTCAAGGCCTTCGTAGATGTACCAGATCACATTCCGGGCCGTTGATTCCGGCCAGCAGAGCCGTGAGAACAGGAATACTGCCTGCTCGATCATGGTCACCTCGGGAGAAGGTTCTTCTTCGCCTGCGTCCTCAATGCGAGGCTCACCGACTTGGAACGCTGGGTTCCATTCGAGCAGCGCCTGGTCGCGGTCTGCAAACCGTTCCGCATCATGATTCGCGGAGACCTCAGACTTGCGGGCCTTGTCGACCGAGCAGAGCAGCCCCTGGCCGCGCTGCTCATAGATGCACGTCAGCCGTACCGCCTCGGTGACCACGGCCCACGGGTTGTCGGCGCGGGCGGTGCCGGGTTTCCGCATCGCCTCGAACGCGGCGGTCACTGCCTCCCAACGGTCAAGGCCGTACTTGCGGGCAAGACGCGCATACTTGCCTGCGGTGAACTTCGCGAGCTCATGCGCCTCGGTATCGTGCCGCCACGCGCCGGGGCCAGCCTCCTGCAAACGAATGAGCAACGCCCGCAGCCCCTCCGGGGTCTCGAACTCGTGATCCTCGGGCGAAGCAGCGGCGATAAGTGTTCTGGTCATGATGGCGCACCTCCTACAGGAGACGTGCGATCCTCATCCCGAACGAGCAGAACCAATCTGAGAGCGATACCGTGCATGATCCATCACCGTCACCATCAGCCCCGAGAAATCGTTTCGGGTTCCGGCATCGAGCGGTGCGGCGCATCCTGACCAAACGGGTTCATCGGAGCGAGATGCCAGGTGCCCTCACGCACCTCCCGATGGAAGTCTCCGACCTTGCCTCGGGCACGCTCCGAGAGCGCGGCGGTGAGATCCATGCCGCGAGCGGTCACTCGCGCCCCGGCCTCCGCGAAGAGGTCGGTCGGGCGTTTCCACGCCACCCGCACCCCGGCCGGTTTCTCCGGTTCCGGGCCGACAATATCGGCAGGATCATCCGTCACCCGAGCATCGAAGCCTCCCTCCAACTCGAGCGCATCCTCGACCACTTCGGCGTCGTAAATGAGTTCAGGGGAAGGTGTGTGCCGGACGAGTTTGGTATCTTCGATCAGCTCGGCCTCGATGATCTCTTCCTCGGCGTAAAGGTCAAGATGGGACGGAAAACGATACGGCGACATCGCGCCGGATGCAGGGGTGGTCATGATGGGGTCTCCTGTTCTTCGACGGGTTTGAGTAGCCAGCGGCCGACGGTGCTGCGATCAACACCGAACAACCGGGCAATCTGGGAGTTGTTGAGGCCGAGACCACGCAGCGTCGACGCCACGGTGCGCCGCTCTTCGGCATTGACCTCGGCAAGCGGAGCCTCAACGTCAATCTCGGGGTCGGGCGCTGGCTGGTGAGTCTCTACCGCGCGGAGTTGTGCGTCTGCCTGCGCTGCTTCTGCGGCGACAGATTCATGGTGGGCGGCGACCTGGAGCACGGTTCGGGAATGACGAATCAGGATCGCCGTGAGATGTGTCGAAGCGACCAGCACGATGGGAGGGACGGAGGCGACCGAGCCTGCGAGCAGTCCCGAAACTTCGGGGTCGGCTGCCACCAGCGCGTGAACCGCGTTCGCGGCGACCGATACCCCCGCACCGAGGATGAGCAGTAGCCACGGGTACCAGATCACGCGGGTGCCAGCGAGGGTGAATACCGCGACCGTTGCCACGACGATGATGCCGTCCACGATGAGCGGCCACAGCCAGGCGAGGTCGCGGTCGATGCCGCTGCGCGCGGCGAGGTCGTGCAGTGCGGTGAAGCTCAGCACGAACGCGGCAGCCGCCAACAGCACCGTGCCGGTCTCGGCGGCGAGCACCGCAAGCCTCAGACCACGAGACGAAATATGCGGGCAATTCATCTCAGCGCCCCAACCCGGCCGATGATGCGGCAGAACGCGATGCAGGCTCATAGCTCCAAGACCGCCGTGCTGCCGACGCTGCTGCATCGGCTTTTCTCGGCCCGGTCTTCTGGTATGCCGACTCAACCGTGCGCGTGATCTCCTGCACCCCAAGCCCCGCCTGCTCAGCGGCAGGACCCAGCACTGAGAGTGTTTCCGGCAGCGCGTACCCGTCTTCGACCATGCGGCACGCCATATAGAACAGGCCAGCGTTGCGTTCGCCCTCAGCCAGCCCCGCAACCCAAGCCGCACGCCGCTCAAGACTCACCCCGCGACGCTGACCACTGAACTGCGATGGAGGAAACTGTCGGCGAGGACGAAGAGGTGCCAGGAATCTTCGAAGCGTGACCGCATCGACCGGCGAGGTCGCGGCGACGCTCTGCGCACTGAGCGCATACACCCCGCTCGAACCATCAGGGTACGAGACCCTGGACGGAGGAACGAGAACATAGCCGCCCTCGCCACGGAAATCTATCTGCGCTGATGCTGCCTGCCAGTTCCGCTGCTCCCGTGCAGGGCTAGCAGGATAGTAGACGTGCAGGCCACCCGAGGGGGTCGTAACGAGCGCCGTCCACCCGTGCAGCAGGCCAGCATCACGAGCACGCTTGAACGATGCCAATCCGAGGTCAGATTCGCCGTGCCGATCAACGTCAACAACCTCAACACCCGACGCCCTGCCGGTCGGCACCGCGACATTCGCGTCAGGCCACCGCCGCCACCACGCCTCGACTTGCTTCAAATTCGTCGTGGCTGCTTGAAAGCCACCCGGCACGAGCGGCCGCTTCGAGCCGGGCACACAGGGAAACACCGGTACCCCGGCCTCGGTAAGACGAAGTGTGGCATCGTGCATTGTCAGGCCGTTGAGCTCCGCGAAAAGCCTGCCGGTATTCATCAGACACCCCGCGCCCTGCCAGCGGCCAGCAACTCATCGGCCGTTGCTTCAGTGGTCGCCGCCTCGATCGGCTCTGCCACTCGATCGGCTCTGCCAGTTGCTCGTTGAGTTCTTTGAGCTTCGCTTCACGCGCGGCCCGAGATTCTCCAACAGTCCTTTGTGGTGCATCCATGATCCGCCTGCCTCTGTAGCGGGCTGCGCAAACGGTTGGCAGCCTTGTCACCATGAGGTGCGCCGGGAAGAGCGAGGATTGAGGAGAATCAATGACCGTCAAGCTCAACGCCGAACCCGACTAGTCCTTCCTGTCCTATCAACGAACAAGCCGAGAATACAGGTTTCTGCCCGCATGATGCGGTGAACGCAGCTATGAATGCGGAGACCACCACTATTGCTGTGGTGGTTGCTCCCATTGCAGGCATATGACTCGGTATCTGCTGGGTGTCACTCCGAGCGCGCGACGAAACTGTAGGGAAGCGTAACCCACGTGTCCCCAGCCCACCCGTGCCGCGATCTCAGAGACCGTGAGATTGGTGCTTCGCAGGAGCAGCGCCATCTCTTCGACTCGGAGCCGTGCAAGGTACTCGAAGGGGCTGCTGCCAAATGAGGCCACGAATACGCGCCCGAGTTGAGACGGTGAGAGATGCACCTGAGTGGCAAGGTCTTCGAGGGTCCAGCGCTGACGCAGGTTTGCCCGAATCAGCTCCGCAGCGACGCGAGCCTCATTCCGCAGTGCAAGAAAGCGGCGCTGCTCGATTTGATCAGTGCGCCACTTCTCAACTTTCATCGCCTGTTGCCCCGAACTCAGGAACGGTAACAGTGCGTCAAGGACCAGGGAGAGCACCGATTGCGCACGGTAGAACCGCTCGGAGGCGATGCCCTCCTGGCTCATGACCGTGAGTTCATCGAGCCAAGCCGCGATCTGTTCCAGTTGTGTGTGCCCGAGATGGAACTGTTGGGAGTGATTCGTGAACAGCACATCGAAAAAGTGCTTTACTTCCAGCCGATCGACAAAATGTGTGGCGCATTGCCAATACACCAAGTCGATGAGGTAGTCACGGTCAATATAGAGCGTCGATACTGTGACTCGAGGTTCGGGGGCAGCGCAACAGAGCGTGTGTGCTGAGACAACAATCACATCACCGGGGACAACTCGCGCTGTGTTCGCGCCGCACGCAAGTGTGGCAATTCCCTCTCTGACCAGGATGAACTTGACGCAGTCAAAGGCCGCCGGCGGCACATCTGACGCGATCGTCATCGTTCGCGCGGCAAAGGGGGTCAAGATGCGGCCTCACTGCCGTTCCTCACCGTTGTTCATCGTTTCGGTGTGAACGGAGAACGGTTGCAGCGGCGTTGGATCGGGAACGTTCAGCATGATGCGCTCACCACTGTGCGAGTCGAGGTAGAGGTCGATCTTGAGACGAAGATCCAAGTAGCTATCCCCGAGGACATCGTAGGGGCTACCCAATCGGGCGTTCAGTGAGTCGTAGGTGTCTTCTGCAAACCGCAGCGCATTGAGCAGCAGATCCCACTCTTGAAGCGATAGGGCTAAGCTCTTCTCCATCACCTGAGCCTCACTGTTTCACGATCGCGGATCGCATGAAAACACCAGCCGAATACCAGTGAACCGGCGAACGTCACCCCTGCAGATGTGAGCAGCGGGGTCAGCGGCAGGTCGAAACGAAGAATGGCAGCCACGATTACTGCCCACAGGATGATGCTGGTTACTGCAAGGCCGCACAGGGCGACAACATCAGACACTCGGATGTCATCAAGCTGATGCGCGTCGTCGTCCCGTTGATGATTCATATCGTCGCCGTCATTCGCTACTACCCAATCGCACACGAGATCACCGGTGCGCGCTACTTGTGTCGCTCGTTCAGCAGGTCTCTGATCTCGGTCAGCAAATCGAGCTCAGTCACTTCGGACTCGGACTCCTGCCCCTGCGCGTGACGCTCGTTGAGCTTGTTGATCGGGAGCACAAACACGAAATAGACCACAGCGGCGACGATCAGGAAGTTGATGATGGCCGCGAGGATCGCGCCGAGTCCGAGAGTAGCAGCGCCACCCGAGGTGGTCGGAATCTCGATCAGGAACGCATTCGCGAGGGAATCAGCGTTAAAGACCGCTCCGATGAGCGGGTTGAACAGCTGGTCTACCAGCGCGGTGACAACGGTGGTGAATGCGGCACCGATCACCACCGCGACTGCAAGGTCGATCACGTTACCGCGAGCAATGAAGTCTTTGAATCCTTGAAACGCGCTCAGTTGCTTTCTCTTAAATGAAAGGGAGTAAAAAGTTGACGGGCTCCATCCTCATTTGGGATTGGAGAGGATGAAGCCCGTCTGGTCCAGTAGCCATAACCAATCAGAGCTACGTCTTAAGTGAGCTTGTTGCGACGAATGAACATTGCCGATGCACCCACACCGATCAGACCAATCGCGAGCATGAGAGCGCCCGCTGCCGAGATTCCACCGGTCGTGGCGAGAGGGGGAGTTGTCGAGTTCTTTGAGCAATCGATCTGTTTGAGATCAACCGTGTAGGTTGCCGTGCCATCGTCATTCATGGTCCAGCCCTCTGCGGCCTTCAGTCGGTATCCGTCTTGAGCGGAAGCCGTGACAGTTACAGTGCTGCCCGCTTTCACCTCACCCTTGCGGGTGTACGAGATACCCTCGGTCTCAGCAACCGTAACCGTGGGATCAGTCAGATCACCAGGAACCTCGCACACGGC
>NZ_RQVS01000024.1 GCF_003865375.1 Gulosibacter macacae
GAACCGAAACCGTGTCCACGATCAAGGGTCAAGGCCCGTAGGCCTGTGCCGAGCAGGGCAATGATCTGGGCAGAGAACAGCTTCGCGTAGGTCGGATTCTTGAGTACTTCAAGCACGACGACCTTCGCGATCCTCGACCGCACCTGGGTGCTTCGACCGGTGGTGCGCGGGATCCGCGTCAATTGCATGCTCGGCCTGATGAATCGCGTCGGTCACTAATCGAATCACGTGCTCATTCGCCAACCGATAAAACACCCGCTGCCCCTCCTGGCGAGTCTCGACAATTCGCGCCATGCGGAGCTTCGCCAAATGCTGCGACACCCCTGCTGGCGCGCGCCCCACGATCTCGACAAGCTCACCAACCGACAGTTCGCCGTCTTGTAAGGCGAGCACGATCCGCACACGGGTGGCATCCGCCAGCATTGCGAACACCTCGACAGCGAGCTCCACATACGGGTGCTGCGGTGAGATAGGAGCATCATCTGCATACATGCTTATATTCTTGATTGCGCAGGTAAATAAGTCAATCCGACACGAAAGCCTATGAGTTCTATGCCCACTGTTGGTGGAAGGGCCGCTGAACTGGTTACCTCTCGCGACATCGCGAACTTCGTCTGGGAACCGCAAGCCCAGCGCTCGTCGGGCGGGACATCTCGCTCCGAGCGAGCGCTGAGCCTGCTTGGTCAGTCAGCGCTTGGGTACTGCTAGGCAGTGTACAACGGCGCCAGTTTCTCCGGATCCAATTCGTGGCGGCGCAGTAGCTGGGCGTTCAGGGCAACGATGATCGTGGACAGCGACATCAACACTGCCGCGGCGGCCGGGGGCAGGTTGAAGCCGATGGGAGCGAGCACACCCGCGGCCAGCGGCACCGAGATCACGTTGTAGGCGGTTGCCCACACCAGGTTCTGCACCATCTTCCGGTAGGAGGCGTGTGAAAGCTCGATCGCGCTCAGCACGGCGCGCGGGTCGTTCGACACCAGGACGATGCCTGCCGACTCGATCGCAACGTCGGTACCCGCGCCGATTGCAACACCCACATCTGCACGGGCAAGAGCAGGGGCGTCGTTCACACCGTCGCCAACCATCGCGACCTTGAAGCCACGTTCCTGCAGTTCAGCGACCTTGGCGGACTTGTCTCCGGGGAGAACCCCCGCGAACACTTCGTCGATGCCGAGATCGGCTGCGACCGCGTCCGCGACCTGTTGTGCGTCACCGGTGATCATGCCAACCCGGATCCCACGACGGTGCATTTCGTCAATGGCGGCACGCGATTCGGGGCGAATGACGTCCTTGAGCGAGAACGCACCCTCGATGCGGCCCTCGATAACCGCGAACAGGACGCTCGACCCGGTCGATTCCCACTCGGTGACCTCGGCCTGGATTCCTTCGGGCACGGACAGGTCGAGCGCGGCGAGGAGCCGAGGGCCACCAACGCGAACCTCGACACCCTCGACGGTTCCTGACACGCCGACACCTGGCTCCGAGCGGAACTCGGTAACCGATGGAATGGGCAAGCCGTCGCTGTGCTCGTTTGCCCATGCGACGATCGCGCGAGCGACGGGGTGCTCGCTCGGTGATTCCGCCGCGGCAGCCAGTCGGAACACGCGCTGCGGGTCGGTGCCAGGAACGGCTGCGGCTGCGGTGACGGCGTGGCGGCCCTCGGTGAGCGTGCCGGTCTTGTCGAACATGACCACGTCGACGGTGCGCATGCGCTCAAGCGCCAGCCGATCCTTCACCAGCACGCCAGCGCGGGCGGCCCGTTCTGTCGCGATCGAGATCACCAATGGAATCGCGAGCCCGAGCGCGTGCGGGCAGGCGATGATCAGCACCGTCACCGTGCGGGTAATGGCGTCGGCGGGGCTGCCGACGATGAGCCACACCACTGCGGTGATCACGGCAGCACCCACGGCGAAGTAGAACAACAGTGCCGCTGCACGGTCGGCGAGCGCCTGGGCGCGAGTGGAGGATGCCTGCGCGTCCGCCACGAGCCGACGGATGCCAGCCAGCGCCGTGTTCTCGCCGACTGCGGTCACCCGCACTTGGATCGCTGAGTCGGTGGCGACGGTGCCCGCGGTGACGGTATCGCCAACGGCTCGGGAAACGGTTGTCGATTCGCCCGTGATCATAGATTCGTCCATGTCTGCGAATCCCGACTCGACGGTTCCGTCGGCGGGAACGCGTCCTCCGGCACGTACAAGCACGAGGTCTCCGGCATTGACGTCGGTACTTGGGACTTGTTCCACGGCCCCGTCTTCACGAACCAGCTCGGCGGTATCGGGAAGCAGCGCAGCGAGTGCGTCGAGGGCGCTTGACGCACCGCCGAGTGCTCGCATTTCAAGCCAGTGCCCGAGCAGCATGATGACAACCAGCAGGGCGAGTTCCCACCAGAAGTCAAGATCGAGACCGGCGCCGAGCGACGTGGCCCAAGACGCGAGGAACGCCACCGTGATCGCCATCGCGATGAGCAGCATCATCCCGGGCTGCCGGAGCTTGATCTCCCGCCACGCGCCCTTGAGGAACGGCATGCCGCCGTAGAAGAAAATCACTGTGCCCAGGACAGGCGCGATCCATGTCGTCCACCCAGTTTCGGGCAGGTGGTAGCCGAAGATCATCGCGATCATGGGGCTGAACGCGACCACGGGTATTGAAAGGACAAGTGTCACCCAGAAGCGGTTCCGGAACATGGCCACGCTGTGCCCGGCATGGGCGCCCGGATCATGATCAGCATGGGAATCATGTCCCTGCGAACCGCTTCCGTGACCCGCGTGGGCATCGTGACCCACCTGGGGATCCGGGCTGCCCGCGGTGACGGTCTCGGTGTGCATGCCGTGGTGTGCATGTTCACTCGAATGTTGAACGGCGTGATCGTCATGAGCGGCGTGCTCGATCGGCGTGTCCGGTCGGCCGTGGTTGTGGCCATTGGAGGGGTGGTGGCCGTGATGGTCGTGATGGTCGTGGCCTGGTTGTTGGTTCATTGCAGTTCCCGTCTATGGCTGGCTACGTCGCGATTCATACGTCGGCCCGATGGATGCGAGAGAGGTGTGGCCGATAAGAGTCGGCGGCACGTCGTTTCATGTGAGCTGGAGCGTTGTGATGCAGGTTGCCGCATCGCCTGTGGTAGAGAACGGCGTGGTGCCGGATCGGCCGCCGTATGTCACTTCGATCGTTCCCTGCAGACTACGAGGAACCCAGAATCCAGCGAATCCGTTATCGAATGTCGTCGTCGACTCTGCGACGATCACTTCGCTGGTTGTGTCGTCAACGATGCGTACTTCGATGTCCTGTCCCGACAGCTCACCGCGGCAGGTCGTGAGGCTGTGGTAATAGCACTCATGGGTCTGCTCGACGTATGGGGCGATTGACAAGTATGTGACATCGTCCGGCATGTCCATGGTTACTTCTCGGACATTGTCGGTGAGAACGAGTGCTTCAGGCTGCACGGATGCGATCAAGTCTGCGGGGCGATCGCTCACGGGCATTCTGTCGAGGCTGTCGATAATGTCAACCGCTGACATGTCGGTGAGGCCGTGCTCGGCGAGCAGATCGGCCCCTGCCGGGTCAGGGTTCGTGTCAGGGGCGGAGCACCCGACCAGCACGAGGGCAAGGACTGCTGCGGCTGCGGCGAGGATGGTTGGTCGTTTCATGTCACGTCTTTCAAGGTTGATTACGCTGTGCTCCTCGCGGGTCGACCACAAGGAGCACAGCAGAAGTCAAAGTAGGGGTGGGACTCGGTGCGGGCGTGACTGGAAGCAACGTCACCCGCACCGAGCGGGGAGCTACAGGCTCTGGAGGATTTCGCGCATGGTCTCGATCTCGACGTTCTGAGCGTCGATGATGGCCTGGGCCATGGTCACCGCATCCGGGTTCACCCCGGAGTCAACCTGAAGTTGCGCCATTTCCACTGCCCCCTCGTGATGAACGATCATCTGTTCAAGGAACAGTCGGCTCGCTTCTGTGCCTGTCGCGGCGTCGAGTGCGGCCATGTCTTCCTCGGTCATCATGCCGTCCATGTGGCCGCCATGCCCCATATCCATGCCATCCGTCGCGGCCGGTGGCATCCCCCACGCTTCGATCATGCCGTTGAGCGCGTCGATTTCAGGCTGCTGCGCCGCCTTGATCTCTTCGGCAAGGGTGACGACGCGAGGATCGATCCCCTCCTTCGCGAGGATCACGTCGGACATCTCCACGGCCTGTACGTGGTGGGGCACCATCATCTGCGCGAACATCACGTCAGCGGAGTTGAAGTCTTCAGTCACGGATGACGAAGTTGTTGATTGTGGCGGCGCGGACGCGCCGGAGCCAGCCGTGCATCCGGCCAAGACCAGGCTTGCCGTGAGGATGGCAGGGATAACGAAGAATGTTCGGAGTTTCAAGAGTCGTTCCAATGTGTCGGAGAATTTTTGGGTCGGCGAATCGAGGCGGTGCGCATGTGCGCAGCGTCGAGGGACCGATCAAGTCCGACTGATGGAGAGTTCCTGTGGTGACGGCGTCATTGGGCGAGGTCCAGCCCGAGCGCTCACGATGGTGTCCATCGCGCGCTCACGAAGCCTGTCATTCGTTGCCAACAGGCGGGTGAGGTAGAGGGCGAAGAACACGAGGCTCGTCAGAAATGCGAGCATGCAGGCGAGCTGTATCGCGTCGTGTCCGCCACAGCCTGCGCCACACGCGTCGCCATGATCCGCGACTCCACCAGATTGCGCAACTGACGATTGGGTGCCGTGACCGGCGGAGACCGGCGATGATTGGTTCCCCGCGGCAGCCGCGACATGCACCAAGGATGCCGCGGTCGGCGTGGTCTCATGGTTCTGTCCATGCTCGAAGGCGTGCATGAGGAAGGCACACAGCAGCAGTGCACCGATCGCGAACAGGGCGACGATGAACCGGCGAGGCTTCAGGTCGAACAGGGCCGAGGGGAGGGCGCCTTGAACTGACACTCCAACACCTCCCGGACCGGTACGTCGCAACTTGACTTGCACATGCTATTCAATCATGTCGAGGCGATACCTCCCAGGGGTACCACCTGGCAATCCGTTCGTCTCGAGCGGACACGACCTCGGTACGAGACCTCGATCAGGTGCAGACGCATCTTCAGCTTCCCAGCGCCCGATTCACCCGCAGTAATTACACATGGTCGGGGAATCGGGTCTCAAGTAAAATCGAGGCAAAGACTCCACTCGACGATTGCTGGAACAGCGGCTGAGTTGCCGATACCACCCCAACAGTTGCCCGCCGGAGTTTGCGGAGTCAGCACCTCGGAGGTGAGGGTAATGGGGCCGAACTGGGACCACATGGGTTGGTGGGGTATGGGCTGGAGCTGGGTTTTCCTCATCCTGCTCCTGGTGGGAATTACCGTACTCATTGTGCTCCTAGTTCGAGTCTTTGCTGCACGCGATCCTCGACAGTCACCTCATCGCACCGAGAGCAACCGGGCTCGCGAGTTGCTCGATGAGCGCTATGCCCGTGGCGAAATTGACACCACCGAGTACGACGAGCGACGTCAACGACTTGACCGAGCACCCGACGCATGAAACCCATTACCCGTCGACAGGCGCTCCAGCTCGGCGCTCTGGGAGGGCTCGGTGTCGTCATCGGCGGGATCGGTCTCTCTCAAACAGGTCTCCCCTGGGGCAGAGCAATGGCCGATGGAGAACTGCTGATCGAGCCGGAGGTGTTACGAAGCAGCGGCGGGTTGCTGCAGGTCGACCTCGTTGCCGCGCGTCGCGAATTGACCATCGCCGGACGTCAGGTGCATGCCCTGACATACGGCGGCATGGTGCCGGGACGGACCTGGCGCGTGCGACCGGGGGACTCCATCGAGGTGCAGTTGCGGAACGAACTGGACACCCCAACCAACCTGCATACGCACGGACTACAAGTGTCTCCCGCGGGGAACGGTGACAACCCTTTCCTCTCGATAGACCCTGGGCAGAGCTTTGACTACCGATTCACGTTGCCAGAGGATCATCCGCCTGGGGTGTTCTGGTATCACCCTCACCGGCATGGCTCAGTTGCCGACCAGATATTCGGCGGCTTGTACGGTGCGCTGATCGTCGAGGATGGCCACATGCCCATCAGCCGTGAGCGGGTGCTCGTCGTCTCGGACATTTCACTGACTCCTGGCGGACAGATTGCGGCCGCCTCGGGCGCGGACGTGATGATGGGCCGCGAAGGTGATCTCCTGTTGGTCAATGGTCAGCACCGTCCGCACATGTCGGCACGACCTGGGGAGCAGGAACGCTGGCGTGTGATCAATGCATGCACCTCGCGCTACCTTCGCTTGGCCCTGCCTGGGCAACGTCTTGAGTTGCTCGGGATCGACGGCGGCCACGAGCAGGCTCCTCCGGAAGTGCGGGAGGTAATTCTAGCGCCCGGCAATCGCGCCGATCTTCTCGTGAGCATGAGCGCTGGGAGTGGTGAGTTTCAGACGCTGGGTTATGACCGCGGCGGGATGGGAATGATGGGAGGCCAGAACCTCTCCGGTCCCGAGACCATTGCCACGCTCACTGTCGCGGGGCAAGAAGTTGCTGCGCCGGGCGCGGCACTAGAACGACCGTCGGTTCGAGATCTGCGCGAGCAGCCCGTCGCACGGCAGCGCGAGATCACCTTCACCATGGGAATGGGGATGATGATGGGCGGTGGCGGAAGCATGATGGATTTCGGGTTCGACGGTCGTGCCTTCGACATGGACCGAGTGGACCAACACGTTGCTGCAGGGGCCGTCGAGGAGTGGCTCATCACGAACCCCACCCCTATGGATCACCCCTTCCATCTGCACATTTGGCCGATGCAGGTGATCGAAGCGGGTGGGCAACCGGTCAGTGAACCCACTTGGCGCGACGTCATCAATGTTCCCGCGCAGGATGGAGTGCGGGTGCTCGTCGACTTCGCGCGTCACCCGGGGCGCAGCGTCTACCATTGCCACATCCTTGATCACGAAGACGCTGGCATGATGGCCACCGTCGACGTCGCATAGTACCGTGCGCCCTCGCGCGGCTCGGCCCGCAGCTCTTCTTCTGAATCGATCCTCAAATTCCTATCGAAGCGAGGGTGCGTCGGGCAATCGTTGCCGCCCGCGTCACGCGTGGCTACCCTAGAAACGTGCCACGCGCTGCGAAAAGCGGCAGAAATGAGAGCCTGTTTCAGAGTGGCACGCAGAGGGCACGGCACCGCTGCAAACCCCGAAGATCCGCGTGATCACGCGGCCCATGACGAGTACTGGGACTTCTAGGACCGACTAAGTAATTGCGGCGGCTCACATCGCATTTGCGAGGTGCAGCCGCCGCAGTCGCGCCGTGCCGCCCTCGGCGAGCGCGGCGCGTTGCCGCCTCGCGCCGGTGCCGATGCGGAGCATCCGCTCGACGCCGGCGCGTACGGCGTCAGCGTCGCCACCCGACGCTGGCAGGATGAGGGCGAGTAGCGCGTCGAGCACGTCGCGCGCCGGGGCGAGAGCACCGGTGGCCGGATGCAGTAGCTCACCCTCGAGACCATCGCGCGCCGCGTGCCAGAGTGCCGCGTCAAGGCGCTCGGGTGGTACGGATGCGGTGGCTCGGTCAGCTTCGGCGAGCGCCGAGACGAGTGACCTGCACACGAGCGCCAGGTCGACCGCGTCGGTGGCGGTGAGTTGCGCGTCGAAGATTCGGAACTCGATCGTCGGATACCGCTCCGAGAGTCGCACGAGCCAGCCAACTGTGCCGACATCGACAGTTAGACCGAGGCCGACGAGGGCGGCCAGCCGGGCGTCGTAGTCGGCGACATCGACGAACTCGGGTGGAGCTCCGGTGGTTGCCCAGCGGCGATGATGGATGCTGCGCCAACTCGCGAAGCCGGTGTCGAGCCCTTGCCAATGCGGGGAGTTTGCGCCGAGCGCGAGCAATGCAGGCAACCAGGGGCGAGCGGCGTTCATCACGCGAATGCCCTCGTCGCGCGAGGCGATCTCGACGTGCACGTGGGTCGCGTTGATCTGGTGCCCGTGTCGTAGCCAGCCGACGAGGTCGGCGACCCGCTCATACCGCTCGCCCGGCGCGAGCTGCGGCTGCTGCAACGGGGGAGTGTCAAACGGGGTGCCCGCACGCCAGGGTGCAAGGCCTGCATCGAACGCCGCGGTGTCAACGGCAAGGCGAGCGAGCGTGAGCTCTTCGAGCGCCGCTGTGGCCGACTCATGCGGCTCGGTCGCGTACTCGATCTGCGCGTTGAGGAACTCAGTGGTGACCCGTTCGCCGAACTCTGGCGTACCTCGTAGCGCGGCAATAACGACATTGGCGTCCTGAGCGGGCCGCAGGCTCGCCGGATCGACCAGCACGGCCTCCTCCTCAATGCCGAACTTTCTCATCCCGGAGGCAACTCAGAGGTGCGCCCGTCATCCGCACGCCCATCATCCGTCCGAAACGAGACCAGCTTGTGCGTCCCATCGCAGTAGGGCTTGATCGTCGATACCCCGCAGCGGCAGAGCGCGACGACGCGCCGCCGGGGCGTCGCGGTGCGTGCATCCTGGTCACTCGAGAGTACGAATGGGCCGCGCACGAGGAGCGGCCCGTTGCGGCACTCGGTAATCACCACCTCGTTCGGGTCGCGCCGCGCGGCGTCGCGGTTGCTCATTCGAAGACCGTCTCTCGCTCGGGCACGGAGCCGTCGGCGTGCGAATAGAGCGATGACTCGCCGGCCTGCCAAGCGTCGAGCATGTGTGCGGCGGCGAGCCCGTCGACGAGGAGGCAGGCAGCGGCGCCGAAGATGATGTCGGTCAGCAACTCGGGTTCGTCTTCAGCGAGGGCACCGGCGAGGTCGTTCGCCGCGATCTGCTCGTGCACCGCATCCGCCTCGACGTGTTCGTCGAAGTAGTACGTGACGTCGTCGCCGTACCCGTGACGGCGGAAGGCGTTGCCATAGAGGCGGTTTGGGATCGACGAGGTCATCTCGAACGCCGTGAGGTGCCCGGCGATCGCACCGCGCAGGCGGCGGTTGAGTCCAAACAGCGACATCGTGTTCATCGAGGCGAGCACCGGGGTGCTTGCGACGTCGAGGTAGCGGTCAAGGGTGGGGTCGAGCCCGAGCCCGGCCATCGCCCGGGCGAAGATGCGCGCGTGCATCTGTGCCGGGCGGCCGCCACCGTACTCGTCGGATTGGATCTCGACGAGCGCTGCCTTGGCCCGTCCCCGCAGGCGAGGAATCGCCCACGAGTGCGGGTCGGCCTCGCGCAGCGTGTAGATCGAGCGTTGCATGAGGAACTCATGCAGCTGGTCGTCGGTGGCGTGCTTTGACGCCCATTTGGCGAGGCTTGGCCCGGTGTCGGCCCCGGTGAGGTCGAACAGTAGTTCCGCGACTTCGGGCCCACTCGACGGCAGCTCTTCGGGCACGTCGACGCGGGCACGCAACTCACGCTCGAACGCCGCCTCGAGCACACTGCGGGCGGCAATGAGGCCGGGATGCCACTCCCACTCGCCACCGGCCCAGTCGAGCGGCCCATAGTGGGGGAGGTACAGGCAAAACAGTGCGAGTTGCACGTCGTCATCGGCCAGCAGATCGTCGCTCGCGACGCAGGCGGCCTCGGCGCACATCCGCAGGGCATGGTCAGCGGCATCGCCGACTTCGGTGGGACTGCGTCGGAGTAGCTGAATGATTTCCTTGCTGAGCGGGCCGCGCGGGGCAGGCGGCCCGGCGAATGCGGTCGTGTTGGCCTGCAAAGTCGCAGTAGTCATCGATACCTCCGAAGTCGTAGTTCGACGAGTGGGATGAATCATCCCCGAGCAGCCTGCGAGTACGTCCGGATTGCGCGTGTACTCTCCCGACATGTTCACCGATGCGACATCAGCCCAGGTGACCCGCATCGCGGATGCACTGCTCGCTTCAGGCCGATCGATCGCGGTCGCCGAGTCGCTCACCTGTGGCCAGCTCACGCACGCACTCGGGAGCGGACACGACACCCACGTGTGGTTGCGCGGCGGCGCGACGGTGTATCAGACCGACGTGAAGCAGGATGTGCTTGGCGTGTCGCCCGGCCCGGTGGTGACCGCGAAGTGCGCCGAAGAACTCGCTGCTGGTGCCGCGCGCGTGTTCGGTGCGGATGTGGCGATTGCGACCACGGGTGTCGGCGGTCCTGGTCCAGAAGAGGGCGAACCGCAGGGCACCGTATTTATCGGGTGGTGCCTCGACGGCACCACCGGGAGCGAGCGGCATGACTTCGCAGGCTCGCCGGTCGAGGTGCTCGACCAGGCGACCGACGCGGCGCTTGCCGCAGTCGCTCGCCTGGTCGATCGGCCGAACCGGCCGTCTGGAGACTAGTGCTCCTCTTGCGGTGCCGGCTCGGGCAGTCCGCGCTCGGCGCGCACGCGGCGCGAGATGCCCTCGATGGCGATGAGCGCATCCACGACCTGGTCTGCGGTCACCGCAAACGGCATGCTGTGGATGGTCTCGCCCTCGGCCGTGGCGGCTTCGGCAACCGCGCGCAGTGCGTCGCGATCGTCGACTGAGAGGCCGATTTCGGTGAGGGAGTTCGGCAATCCGATGCGCGTGGTGAACTCGATGAAGTCCTCGATCTCGTCGACCGGGGCGCCCTCGAGGATGAGTTGCGCGGTCGAGCCGATGTTGACCTTTTCGCCGTGCGTGAGGCCGTGGGTCGAGGGTGCCGCGGTGAGTCCGTTGTGGATTGCGTGTGCGGCGGCGAGGCCCCCAGATTCGAAGCCAAGACCTGAAAGGAGCGTGTTCGCCTCGACGACCGCCTCAACTGATGGCGTGACGACGCCGTCGCGCACCGCGTCGATCGCGGCGAGCGCGTGCTCGTGGAGGATGTCCCAGCTCAGGCGGGCGAGCGCGAGGCCCGACTGGGTCGGACGACCGCCGGCCATGGTCGAGCCCTGTCCGCGCTCGGTCGCCCGTGCCTCCAGCCAGGTTGCGAGCGCATCGCCGATGCCGCCGATGAGGAAGCGGAGTGGGGCGTTCGCGACGAGTTGTGTGTCGACCAGCACGAGGTCAGGGTTACGCGGGAAGAACCGGTACTCAAGGAACTCACCCTCGTCGTTGTAGATCACCGAGAGTGCTGAAGTTGGGGCGTCGGTGGATGCTGCGGTCGGCACACTTGCCCAGCGCACGCCGGCGAGATGGCCCGCCGCCTTGCAGGCGTCGATGGTCGAGCCGCCGCCGACGCCGACAATGAGGTCGTGGCCGTCGTCGCGGATCTTAGCGACGAGTTCATCGACGGCTTCGGGGGTGGTGTAGGTGTTGAAGCCGACGCGGGCGACTTCGAGGTTGGCGGCGCGCAGGCTCTCGGCGACCGTTGACTCGACGATGCCCCAGACGACGTCGTCGGCAACGAGGAGGGGTGATTTGCCGATGCGGTGCAGCTCGTTGCCGAGGTCGGTGAGGGCGTTCTTGCCCTGCACGTAGCGCGAGGGGGCGATGAGGACACGGTTAGTCACGAAAGTCTCCTAGTTATGGCGTTAGCGGCGGTCCAACTCCCCAGGGTTCGGCACCGCGCTGAACGCATCCTGTGTCGCAACTACCGCCGCACGAGCGACCGCTTATGAGCGGCGCAGGAGCGTGCCCGTCTTCGTGCCGATCTCGAGGTTCGCGCTATTGGGGTTCGATGCCGTCGGCAAGTGCAGGATGATTTGCGCGTCGTCGTAGTTGCACGATCCGCTCACGCCGTATTCGTTCAGGGTGACGGTGCTGTCATCGCGGGCGGCCTGCTCCAGTCGTGACGTGCATCCATAGCTCTCGTAGTCGACGGTGCCGCTCACCGTCGTGCCATCGTCTTCGAGGTAGATCACATACGACACGGTGAGGTTGTTGGCGTCGCGCGTGG
This sequence comes from Gulosibacter macacae, assembly GCF_003865375.1. GTDB lineage: Bacteria > Actinomycetota > Actinomycetes > Actinomycetales > Microbacteriaceae > Gulosibacter > Gulosibacter macacae. The sequence goes on from NZ_RQVS01000024.1 coordinate 11,795, forward strand.
TGCCGTCCCAGGTGCCGCTGAGGTTGACTGCATCGTTGGCTGGCGCGGCGCTGGTCTCGGGTGGCGGCGCCGGCTGCGAACTCTCGGCTGCGGTCGTCGGCGCGGTGCCGCCCAGCATGCCAGGCAGGAGTAGCACCGCAGTGATAATCGCACCGATCACGACGACCGCGCCCACGGCGAGGCCGAAGATCAGGCCCTTACGGCTCGGCTTTTCGGTCGAGGATGCTGGCGAGTGCTGCTGGGGTGCGGATTGCGGGAGGCTCTGCCAATTGGACGGCTGTGGTTGCGACTGCGACGGTGCGGGTATTGGTGGGGCAGGATGCGGCGCAACTGCTTCGTACGCGGGCGCAACCCGCTCCTCAGCCCATTCCTGCCCAGCCGCCCACGAGTTCGCGTCATCGCCGGATGCGATGTACTGACCCTCGATCGCAGTCCAGTCAGTGCGGCTTTCCGACGTCGCACCGCGTTCTTCGGCGGCACGAGTTTGCTCGGAAGCCCAATCTGAGCCGCCCGCATGTGTCTCGAGCGCCTCGGCAAACGACATGCCCTCGCTACGAGGCTCAAGCTCGGTAGCATCCGTCGCTTCGACTGCCTCAGCACTCGCACGTTCGCCGAACTCGGGGATGTTGAAACCAGTCCAACTCTCACCCGGTTCGGGCCGCTCGCTGTCACTCTTCTCGCGCTCGCTCATGGCGAAAGGTTACCGATCCGGTTGCTCAGCAACATCGCCCGCGCGACGGAAACCACCTACCACCGGTGAATCAGCTGCGGCCAGCCCAGCCGAGAAGCCACACCAGCAGCGCCACTTCGCCGATAAAGGTCACGGTGCTGAGCTCGAAGCCGAGCGAGGTCTGGGTGATCGAGAGCAGCGCATCCACGAGATAGCCGACGCCAGCGATCGCGACGAGGGCCGCGATCCAGCGCGGCACGATCGAAGATCGCCAGCCCGCAATCGCGAGCACCACGAGGTGCAGGCCGAAGAGCCCGAGCGCGGTCTGCCAGATCGAATCGAACGCCTCGGCGTCGCCCGCAAAGAGCGTCCCCGTAGCAATCCCAAGCGCCGCCGCATACCCAATGCGTAGCGCGGCTGCGGCGAGCGAGAGCCGACGGCCGCCCGTGGCAAACACGGGAATCAGCGCCACCCCGAGCCGCAAGGAACACGCTGAGCCGCGAAGTGGTCATCGACGCAGCGCTGAATTTTGCCGATGCCCACGGCCTCGCGAAACTCACCGTGCGTGCACTCGCTGATGATCTCGGCGTCGGCGCCATGTCGCTCTATCACCACGTGCCGAACAAGGATGCGTTGCTCGATGCACTCGTCGACGCGGTGCACGAGGAGATGCTGCTGCCGTCTGTTGAGGGAGACTAGCGATCAGAACTCGCTCAACGCGCCCGCTCGATGCGCGCGGTGTTGGCTGCGCATCTCTGGGCCGTGCAGGTGCTCAACACCCGTGCGAACCCCGGGGATGCGAGCTTTGCCGCGCAAAAGTCGGTGCTCGAAGTGCTCGCCCGCGCCGGTTTCTCGCTCAAGGCGCGCGCCAATGCCCTCGCAATCCTGGATGCATTCGTGCTCGGCTTCGCGACGCAGGAGGCGATGCTCGCCGAGGTGGGCGTCGAAGTGCGACCGGAAGAGCTTGCCGAGGGGATGCCGCTCGACGCGTTCCCGCGCATCGGTGAGTTGGCTGCGGCCTACGTCGACGGGCAGGTGCGATTCGGCGATGCGTTCGAGGTCGGGCTCGGGGTGGTGCTTGATGGGATCGCGCGGTTTCGAAACGAGACCGATATCTCGCACTAAGCATTGCACCCTAAACTTGTCTAAACGAACGAAACGAAAGCAATGCAATGAATGCTGCAAGCAATCACACGTACTTTCCATCTGAGGATTCGGCAGAAGGCATCAGGGAAGTTGCGAGCTTTGTCGACAATTACCGCAACCACACAGGGGCGAATCCTGCGCCGCAGTTCTTCTTGTCGGGTCCAAATGAGCACCAGCAAGTTGCCCTACCGCAGGAGATCTACGACGTTCTTGTTACGGCCGTAGACGCACTCCAGCGCGGGATGGCGGTCACTATTCGGCCGGACTCGGAACGAGTGACTACTCAGCAAGCTGCCGACATCCTGGGTGTCTCACGTCCGACCGTTGTGCGTCTTGTGGACAGCGGGGCTTTGCCGGCCGAAAAGATTGGACGTCACCGTCGAATCCTCCTTGCGGATGTCCTCGCACATCAGAGCTTGCGACGCATTGGGCAACTTGACGCCATTGTGGCGACGAGTGACCGAGACGCAGAGATTCCTGATGCGGAGTTCTTCAAATCCGCACGGAAGGCGTCTGCGGCCGCGCGACGAGAGCGTGCCTGATGTTCAAGGCTGTGCTCGACACATGCGTACTGTGGCCGAGCCTGCAACGAGATTTCTTGCTCACGCTTGCGACGGCCGGGCTCTACCAGCCGCTCTGGAGCGAGGAAATTCTCGATGAACTGCGACGCTGCGAGGTCAGTAAATTGACGTCCAGAGGGGTTTCTGCCAGTGACGCCACGCAGCGAGCAAGCGCACTCCTTCTGCAGATGCGATCGGCGTTTGAAGGCTCCATGGTTGCTGACGTTGGTCGATGGGCTTCGGCCTATGGTCTACCTGATTCTGATGATGAGCACGTCGTTGCAGCGGCAGAGCTCGGCGGCGCAGGCGCAATCGTCACGGTCAACATCAAAGACTTTCCCGCTAGGTGCCTACCTGATGGCGTAGAGACGAAGACACCAGCGGAGTTCGCTGCTGACGTCGTAGACGTTCAGCCAGCTATCGCACTCGCCGCTGTTCATGAACTGCTTGATCGGTATAAGTCGCCGCCCATGACGGTTGAAGAGTTCCTGCTGACGCTTGATATGCGCTACGGCATGTGCGAAGCAGCCGCGGCACTAAGGCAGCTCCTCTAGATCCTTTAGATATTGGCAGTGTGCCTGAGCGAGCTCTTGCGCGCGCCAGCCCTGACATTGTCGTTGGCCGCCGATACGGTACGACTAGGCATCCCGCCCGACAGCATCGCGTTCTTCGCAGGAGAAACACACATGGTCCCCACCACCAAAGAAGCGCAGCGCGCCGAACTCCACCGCACGATCTGGCGCATCGCCAATGACCTACGCGGCAGCGTCGACGGGTGGGACTTCAAGAGCTATGTGCTCGGCATGCTCTTCTATCGCTTCATCTCCGAAAACCTCACGAACTACATCAATAAGGGCGAACGCGAGGCGGGTGACGCCGAGTTCGACTTCCGTTACCTCGGTGACTCGGATGCGGAATACGGCCGCGAGTCGACCGTCGCTGAGAAGGGGTTCTACATCCTGCCCTCGGAGCTGTTCGCGAATGTTCGCGAGCGGGCCGCACGCGACGTCAACCTCAACGAAACGCTCGAGCGCGTCTTCAAGAACATTGAAGGTTCGGCCCTCGGTAGCGAGAGTGAAGACGATCTCAAGGGCCTGTTCGACGATCTCGATGTGAATAGCGCCAAACTCGGCAATACCGTCGCGCAGCGCAACGCGAAGCTCGTCAAATTGCTCGATGCCATCGGCGATCTGCCGCTCGGTGACCTCGAAGACAACACGATTGACCTGTTCGGCGATGCGTACGAGTACCTCATGCAGATGTATGCCTCGCAGGCCGGTAAATCGGGTGGCGAGTACTACACGCCGCAAGAGGTCTCAGAGGTGCTCGCGAAAATCGCGGTCGTCGGCAAGACGCGCGTGAACAAGGTCTACGACCCAGCCGCGGGTTCGGGCTCACTCCTGCTCAAGTTCGCGAAGGTGCTGGGTAAACGCAATGTGGGCGGCTTCTACGGTCAAGAGATCAACCTCACGACTTACAACCTCGCGCGCATCAACATGTTCTTGCACGATGTGAACTTCTCGAAGTTCAGCATCGCGCTCGGTGACACGCTCACCGACCCGAAGCATTGGGATGACGAGCCGTTCGAGGCGATCGTTTCTAATCCGCCTTATTCGATCAAGTGGGACGGCGACGCGAATCCGCTCCTCATCAATGACGATCGCTTCTCACCGGCCGGCGTGCTTGCGCCGAAGTCGAAGGCCGATCTCGCGTTCGTGATGCACATGCTGAGTTGGCTTGCGGTCAACGGCACGGCTGCGATCGTTGAGTTCCCGGGCGTGCTGTATCGCGGCGGTGCTGAGCGCAAGATCCGTCAGTACCTCATCGACAACAATTATGTGGATGCGGTGATTCAGCTCCCCGCCGACCTCTTCTTTGGCACCACGATCGCGACCTGCATCATCGTGCTCAAGAAGTCGAAGACCGATAACTCGGTGCTTTTCATCGATGCCTCGTCTGAGTTCGAGCGCATCGGTAACAAGAACAAACTGCAACCGAAGCACCAGCAGCGCATTCTTGACGCATTCACCGGCCGAGCTGACATCGACTACATCGCAAAGCTCGTGCCCAATGAGTCGATCGCCGAGAACGACTACAACATCGCAGTGTCGAGCTATGTCGAGAAAGAAGACACCCGCGAGGTGATCGACATCGTCGAGCTCAACGCTGAGATTGCCCGCATCGTCGCCCGCCAAGCCGAGCTGCGCACCGAAATTGACGCGATCGTTGCCGACCTGGAGGGCTCAAAGTGAGCGACGAACCCGGCGGCGAAATCATTGTCTACCAGCGTGACGACGGTGAGCCCGCGCTCGAGGTGCGCGTGGAAGACGAGACGGTTTGGCTGAGTCAGCAGCAGATCGCCCAGCTGTTCGACACCACTCGCGAGAACATCACGATGCACCTCCGCAACGTGTATTCCGAAGGTGAGTTGGACGCCTCGGCAACGAGTAAGGATTTCTTACTAGTTCGCCTCGAGGGGCAACGGCAGGTGCGTCGGAGCGTCGCGCACTACAACCTCGACGCCATCATCTCGGTCGGCTACCGCGTCACGAGCAAGACCGCCACCCGGTTCCGAATCTGGGCAACCGCACGCCTGCGCGAGTACCTCATCAAGGGCTTCACGATGGATGACGCGAAGCTCAAGAACCTCGGCGGTGGCACCTATTGGCGCGAACTGCTTGACCGCATCCGCGATATCCGCAGTAGTGAGAAGGTGCTCTATCGGCAGGTGCTTGAGCTGTACACCACGAGCATCGACTATGACGTGGATGCCGCCGAGACCAACAAGTTCTTCGCGATCGTGCAGAACAAACTCCATTTCGCCGCGCACGGACACACCGCCGCAGAGGTTGTCTATGCGCGAGCGGATGGAGACCTGCCAGCCATGGGGCTCACTTCATTCGCGGGGGAACGTCCGACGAAGGCCGAAGTCACCGTCGCCAAGAACTATCTGACGGAGCCGGAAATGCAGCGACTCAACCGACTCGTCTCGGCGTACTTCGATGCGGCCGAGTTTCGCGCTATGAATCACGAGCCAACACGGATGCGGGACTGGCTCAACCATCTTGACCGCATGTTCACCGCAATGGATGCGCCAGTGCTCGACAATGCGGGGACGGTGAGTCGTGCCGAAATGAAGGACAAGGCTGAAGCGGAATACGAGAAGTACAAGCAACGGCTGGATGATGAGGTTTCAGAGGTCGAAGCCGCCTACCTCGCCCACGTCAAACAAACGCAACGCAACATCGAAGGGACCAATAAATGAGCCGCATCGATGACCTGCTTGCCGAGCTTGCGCCGAGAGGCGTTGAATTCCGCGAACTCCGAGAGGTCGGTAGATGGCATGGAGGTGGAACTCCCTCGAAGCAGCGAAAGGAATATTGGCGTGATGGGACGATTCCTTGGATTTCCCCCAAGGATATGGGTCGCAATGTCGTACGAACCTCTATTGATCGAATCACCGAGGTCGCTGCTACTCAATCATCGGCAAGGCTTATTTCAAGCCCTTCCGTGGCTGTTGTGGTCAGGTCAAGCATTCTGGACAAGAGGTTGCCGGTGGCGCTCGTTCCGATGGCTGCGAGCTTCAATCAAGATATGCGCGCGATTGTTCCGTCGAGTGAACTGGATATCAGTTTCTTGGCCTACATGTTGAGTTCACGTGGCAATGAGATTCTCAGGTCTTGTCGAAAGACGGGTGGCTCGGTTGCTTCGATAGATTCGAGCAAACTGCTTAGTTTTAGAATCCCCGTCCCGCCTCTCGAAATCCAGCGCGAAATCGTGAGAGTATTGGACACGTTCACTCAGCTGGAGGCGGAGCTGGAGGCGGAGCTGGAGGCGGAGCTGGAGGCCCGGCGGCGTCAATATGAGCATTACCGAGACCAGCTTCTGACCTTCACTGAGGGGGGGGTATGCATGGGTGAAGTCGGTTCGATTTTCGGTGGCCTTGTCGGTAAATCAAAGCGAGATTTTGAAAGCGGCAATTCCCGATATGTTTCCTATGTCAATATCTTTAATAACGTGGCCGTGGATCAAACGCGCAACGATTTCGTTCGTATTGGTCCCGGGGAAAAGCAGCGCCGGCTCATGCGCGGTGATGTTCTATTCACTGCGTCCTCAGAGTCCATAGAAGAAGTTGGCATGTCGTCTGTGGTTGTTGATGCTCCCATTGACGAGCTATACTTGAATAGTTTCTCGATTGGATATCGATTTCATGATCCAAGCTTGTTGCTCCCTGAATATAGCAAGCATCTTTTTCGTTCAAAGGTGCTACGGGACCAGCTCGTCCGAACAGCAAGTGGTGTGACGCGATTCAACGTGTCGAAGGCTCGGCTCGCAAAGGTCCGAATTCCAGTTCCACCGCACAATCACCAACGACGAATTGCGAGCATCCTTGATCACTTTTCTGAACTCGCAACTGACCTCACCTCCGGCCTCCCCGCCGAGCTCGCCGCCCGCCGCAAGCAATACGAGTACTACCGCGACAAGCTCCTCACTTTCGACGAGGCTCCCGCATGACCGATGCAACACCCCGCCACTTTGACCCGGTCGCGCTCTCATCCGAGAGCACCGTCGTCGCCGAATACACGCCACCGGCGTCGACTGACCAGGGGTACCAGTCGGAAGCGGCGCTCGAACGCGAGTTCATCAGCATCCTGGAATCGCAGGCTTATGAACGGCTGCACATCACGAGTGAAGCGCAGCTTGTCGCAAACCTGCGCACCCAACTCGAAAGGCTGAACAAGACAACGTTCAGCGACGACGAGTGGCAGCGCCTATTCGAGCAGTCCATCGCGAGCAAAAACGAGGGCATTGTCGAGAAGACCGCCCGCATCCAAGAGGCACCGATCGTGCTCCTCAAACGCGATGACGACACGAGCAAGAACATCACGCTGCTCGACAAAGAGAACATCCACAACAACCGCCTGCAGGTCATCAACCAATACGAGACCAATCGTGCCGATGCCTCCGACCCGACGAGCCCAGGAGGCACCTACGCCAACCGCTACGACGTCACCGTGCTCGTCAACGGCCTGCCCATGGTGCATATCGAACTCAAGCGCCGCGGCATCGACATTCGCGAAGCCTTCAACCAAATCAACCGGTACCAGCGCGACAGCTTCTGGTCAGGATCTGGGCTATTCGACTACGTGCAACTCTTCGTCATCTCGAATGGCACACTCACGAAGTACTACTCCAACACCACAAGAAGTGAACACCTCAAAGAATCGGGTAGCGCCGGCGCATCCATAGCTACACGCAGCCGTCGCACCACCTCAAACAGCTATGAATTCACCTCGTGGTGGGCCGACGCACTCAACCGGCCCATCCAAGATCTCACTTCCTTCGCCAGAACGTTTTTCGCGAAGCACTCGCTCCTCAACATCCTCACCCGCTATTGCGTGTTCACCGTCGACCGCAAGCTCATGGTGATGCGGCCCTACCAAATCGTCGCCACCGAACGCATCCTGCAACGCATCACCATCGCCACGAACGCTCGCCAACTTGGCACCGTCGCCGCAGGTGGCTACGTGTGGCACACGACGGGATCGGGCAAGACCCTCACCTCATTCAAGACCGCGCAACTCGCCACCAAACTCGAGTCGGTCGATAAGGTGCTCTTCGTCGTCGACCGCAAAGACCTCGACTACCAAACCATGCGCGAGTACGACCGCTTCGAGAAGGGCGCCGCCAACTCAAACAACTCGACCGCAGCGCTCAAACGCCAGCTCGAAGACTCCGGCGCGAAGATCATCATCACGACGATTCAGAAGCTCTCGAACTTCATTGCGCAGAACAAGGGCCACCAGATCTACTCGGGCCACGTGGTGCTCATCTTCGATGAATGCCACCGCTCCCAATTTGGCGATATGCATCGGGCAATCACCCGTGCCTTCAAGCGCTACCACCTCTTCGGCTTCACCGGCACACCCATCTTTGCTGCCAATAGCGGTGGTGGACGCCCCGAACTCAAAACCACCGAACAGGCATTCGGCGACAAGCTGCACACTTACACCATCGTCGATGCGATCACCGACAAGAACGTCCTGCCGTTCCGCATCGACTACGTGAACACTGTGCGCGTCGGCAACGTCGCCGACAAGCAAGTGTCAGGCATCGACTCCGAGCAGGCGCTTCTCGCGCCTGAACGCATCCGCGAGATCGTCGGCTACACGCTCGAACACTTCGATCAGAAAACGAAGCGCGCATCGACCTACGAACACCACGTCGTCACCAACGTCGTCGCCGCCACCCGCACTCGGGGGCAACAAGAGGCAATTCGTGCGAAGAAGCGCGTGCGCGGATTCAATGCCATCTTCGCCACCGCATCCATTGATGCCGCGCGTCGCTACTACAACGCCTTCCAGTTGCAGCAGGAAGAGTTGCCGCCGGCAAAGCGGCTTCGCATCGGCATAATCTATTCCTACGGCGCGAATGATGCGGTCGATGATGGCCTCCTCGACGACGAAGCGTTCGACACCGACGCGCTGAGCGTTGATGCGCGAACGTTCCTCGAGTCGGCCATTCAGGACTACAACGAAATGTTCGGCACGAGCTACGACACCAGTTCCGACCGATTCCAGAACTACTACAAAGACCTCTCGCAACGGCTCAAGAACCGCGAGCTCGACCTCGTCATCGTCGTCAACATGTTCCTCACGGGGTTCGACGCGACCACGCTCAACACCCTCTTCGTCGACAAGAACCTGCGTGCGCACGGACTCATCCAGGCTTATTCGCGCACCAACCGCATCCTCAACTCGGTGAAGACCTACGGCAACATCGTGTCGTTCCGTAATCTCGAGGACGAAACGAACGCCGCGCTCGAGCTATTCGGCAACAAGGATGCTCGGGGCATCGTCGTACTCAAGCCCTACCTTGACTACTACAACGAATATGCGGCGGTTGTTGCGGAATTGCGTGAATCGTTCTCGCCGACCGAAATGCCGGTCGGCGAGGGGGCGCAGAAGAAGTTCATCGCGCTGTTCGGACAGCTACTCCGGCTCGAAAACATCCTGACGTCGTTTGACGACTTCGCTGGCAGTGAGCTGATTTCTGCTCGTGATCACGCTGACTTCCAAAGTCGCTACCTCGAGCTGCAACGCGAATTTCGACAGCTCGCCGAAAGTGACCGCGAGGGCATCACCGATGACGTGGTGTTCGAAATCGAGCTGATCAAGCAAGTCGAAATCAACGTTGATTACATCCTCATGCTCGTTGAGAAGTATCGGTCTGAGCGCGGCGACGGCGACGATAGGGAAGTGCGAGCGGAGATCAGCCGGGCCGTGAGTTCAAGCCCGACGCTGCGCAACAAGAAAGACCTCATCGAGAACTTCGTTGATGGTGTCTCGCTTACCGCACCCGTCGACCACGCCTGGATGCAGTTTGTCGTCGAACAGCGTGACGCTGAGCTCGACGCGATCATCGCCGAAGAACGATTGCAACCCGAAGAAACGCGAGAGTTCATCGGCCGCGCTTTTCGCGAAGGCTTGGTGCGTACGACAGGTACCGCGATCACCCGCATCATGCCGCGGGTTTCACGATTCGCATCAAAGGGCGGGCATGGTGAAACGAAGGCGCGCGTGCTCGATCGTCTTCAAACTCACTTCGAGCGATTTGCTGGATTGCTCGCCTCTGACGATTGACGTTGGTCGGCCATGCACACCGACCGATTCCTTCGCTCGATTACACCGATTGATCAAAACGGCGGTGGATCATTGGGGTCGTCGTCGGCGAGTACCTTCGGTAAGTACCAGGGCGCGGCCACGCGGTCAGGCCGATCAGTCACGGTGCGCCCGCTCGGGCTTCGCCACTGCAACTCACCCTGCGCGGTCTGGCTCAGCCGCCAGCCTCGGTGCTTGATGGTGTGATGCGAGGGGCAAAGCGCCGCGAGGTTCTCGTGCGTTGTCGCGCCGCCGTGCGCCCAATCCTTCGAATGGTCGAGGTCGCAATCGCGGGCCGGGCGCCGGCATCCCGGTGCTCGGCAGTGCTGGTCGCGCGTTTCGATGAAGCGCCGCAGCGTCGCGGTCGGGCGGTAGGTGTCAGCCGAGAGCGCCGCACCAGAAACCGGATGCGTGAGCACCCGTAACCACACGCCGGCGCCCGCACACAGTTGACGGGCAAGATCTATCGGCATTGGACCGACCCCGTCGAGCATCGCCGGTTCATCGCTCACGCCCATGAGCGCAAGGGCCGGAACGGTAATGGCGACGCGAGGCTGAATGGCGTTGATCGCGATCTGCGGCGAGTCCGCAGGTACTTGACCGGCCAGCAGCATGTCGACCAGCGCATCCGCGCGAATCGCATCGAAGCTACGGGCATCACCCGAGCGACCGTTGCCGACGCGCCGTCCGAATGCATCCAATTCGCCAGTGCCACCGGGCTGCTGCGAAACCGCCCGCGCGGCAGCCGTCAACCGATCAAAAATGGCTCTTCGGAATCAAGGGTGTAGGTGGGGTCTGAATC
>NZ_RQVS01000025.1 GCF_003865375.1 Gulosibacter macacae
ACACATTTGGGGAAGGGTGTCTCGACACAGGTGGGGAAGCGTGTGGTGACACTTCGGCTGCCGCTACGTCAGTGGGGTGGGAAGGATAGCGTGAAACCAGACGCTGTCGGCTCGACAAATCGCAGAATGCACTAACTTCCGCTTGATTTCAAGCCCGAACGCGCCTCTGAAGTAGCTGTTGGAGGGGCGTTTCGCCGTTCGGGTGCGGTTCCGTTTCACAAAGTCGCGTAACAACTCCGCGGTGCGCTCACGGGGCGAGCGGAGGACGATTCGCAACACGCCGAGCGAGAATGATAGCTGGGCCGATTCGATCAGTTCGTCGTGACAGGACGGTCGAGCACCTTCGCCGCGTCAGTGACGCCGCGTTGATTGGCTTCGGGGAGGTGCGTCGAGAGATACATCTCAGTGGTGTGGCCCAAGAACGCGGTGCGCGCGGCAATCCGCAACGGTCGCTCGATGCCTTGATCGTCGGGCATCGATACCTCATCGAGTCGGGCCGTGGCGCTGTGGCGACTGCGGTGGAGTCGAATCGACGTCACGCCGGCATCGCGACAAGGGCGCCGTAAGCGGTCACTATATGTCTCGGGGCGTAGCCCCGCCCGAGCGCAACGCCTACGACGAGACTGCTGTGTGCCCATGCTTGCCCGGCCCTCGGGGGCCGGCGGCGTGGCGAGCCTTAAGCTTGCGAATCAATTCGACCGTGCCAGGGTGCACGAGTTCGACCGCGATGGTGCGCTTGTGCTGTGCGAATTCGCCGAAGGCGATGACTCACTCGCGATCCCGGAAGAAGTTCGAGCGGAAATACGACCGGCTTCGGCGGCACTTCCGCCCGAGCACGGCGTTGAGCACGTCGCCGCGCTCGACCTCGACCCCCGGCGTGATCTCACCCCACTCGTGGTCGGGCCCGCTGAGAGTCGTTCCGAGGGTCCCATTTTCGTCATTGCGTGGATGCACTGGCGACCTGCTGACGGCGCTGAGGGGCGCGCACACCTCGTTGAGGTGGAAGCCGCGGCCTTTCGCCAGTGCCATCTGTGCCAGGGCGCATGGCTGCGGTTCGACTCGATGCAAGCCGAGCAATTGACGGCGATCCTCGACCTGGCGGGCGTGCGCAGCGGTGAGTTCATGTTTTAGTTCCGCCGGCACGAACCGCCTTGCGTGCGGGCTCGTCGGTGTCCTGACGACCGGGCGTTGTCCCGGCCAGGCGATCTGGAGTTCCGAAACGAGTTCCTGTCCACACGACTGGTCGAGACTGGCCCGGCGATTGTGAAACTTCAGAAGCCGCCAGGCTCGCAGGACGGCATGGTGACCGCGGTCGGCATCGGTGTCGCTGACCTGCTCGACCGCTCGACGCCGGGCAACGGGAGCATCACCGTGCCCTCGGGTTCGCATCGCGTGCCCCGAGTTCGCCGTGTCGGTCGCGGCGCACAAGCGGGCACACGCCTTACGCCACTACGCCGCGACGAGGGGCGCTAGTCGGCGACGCCTGAAGCATCCCCGGCGATCCATGCGGCCGCGAATGCACGAATGGCGGGCGCTGTGGGTAGGTCAATGAACGGAACAACACTGCCCTCGGTATTCGGAGGGGCGCCACTGACTCGGTAGGCATCGGCCCCGATCCGGTCGAACTCGGGTGCAAGAATCACCGCCCTCGATGCAGAAACATGACCGACCTGTCGGCCTTCGGGCGAATACACGCCGACCGCATTCGAGTCGTATTCGTTGCGGGGATCGCGAACCAACATGAACGAATTCGCCACCGCGTGTTTTCGCTCATTCACGCTTAGGTAGAACGAGACGCCCTTGACCTTCTGACGAATCGTGTCGAGCCCGCTGAGGTCGACAACCTGGAGATCGTCGAGTTTTTTGCGTCGCCGCGTCACTCGCGAGTCCGCGAGCATCGAATCAACGACACGATCAACGCCTTGCATGTCGTGCCCGTGCTCGTGGCTGAACTCTTGCAACGTCCGAGCGTCGACGCCCTCGGCGTGCTCATCGAGTCGGTTGCGAGCAAGTTGATAGGCAGAGAGTCTATCGCTAGGCGACTCGACTGTCGGAGACGTTACGACGGTTCGCGGCGTCGGCTTCACCGTCGCCGTAGTCAATGGATCTTGCCTCTCTCGCCACTTCGTCATTGCGAAGTTCACGAACCATGCGCAGAAAGCAACGGCGGCAAGACTGAGCACTATCCCGAGCAATTCCATATCGTGAGGCTACGGGCATCCGACGGCGAGGACCCACTTGACTCGAGCGGCCGTTGACATGTCACACGAGGAACTACAATTAAGCGGTGAGCATTACGAGGTGGGTGGAGTCTGCTGATTCACGTTGATCGGCCGGACGCGATACTCGATATACGCGCGATGGTCGAATCCATTCGCGCGATGATATGAAGCGCCGGCAACAGCCATAAAGATCTCGGCGGCCACGGACTCGACAATGTCCTGCTCTTGCACTTCCCAAGTCAACTCGACTATCTCGTCCGAGTCTGCAACCAGGCGCTGGAACTCACGCCGTGTTGATCGAAGGCTCCACTCGATTTGGCGCTTGAGAGGGTCCACGCCAGAACAGCGGAAGGTCACGATGTCGCCGGGATGAAGAACCGTATGAGGCTGAGCTGAGCCTGCAAGTTCACGCATCTCTGCTACGAGATTGATTGCCGTGCCGAAGCTGTCGGCTACCATTTCTATCCGCGGGTAGTAGTCGCCTGCCGGATCTTGGGTCGTCATGTGAAGCGTCACCTTGTTTCTAATCTCGCCCGCAATTCCCGACATCATTTCGCGTTCAAAGACAACAAGATCTCGGCTATGGCTGGCAGTATTACGAATCCGCTCAAAGGTCTCTAGAAGTGGAAGCACACGCTTCTGTCTTCCCAGAGCATCAGCCAGCGGTCCCCAGTGCGCCTTCGCGATTTCGACCAGCTCGTACGTCTCGCTGTACTCCAGCCCGACAACGGGAGAAATGAAGACTCCAGGCCGCCGCCGCTGCTCATCCTCGCGCTTTTGCTCCCACTTCTCCCGCTGCTCGGCAGACGTGACACGTTGAAGCCAGCCCTTCCCATACGCCCGCCCGTACTCAACAGCCATCAGATGACGCAAGGCGCGTTCCAACGCCACAACGGCCATCGCGGGTTCTAGAGCTACCACTTGACTATGTTCCCATCTTCGCCCTCGCCGGCCCAGCGAGTTGGATACCTTCCGACTGCCTGGGGTCCGTCGTAGACTCGGAGATGAGGCGGCCTCTAAATATGCGCTGTCGCTCGTCGCGACAGTATGGCTCCACCGCTCGCGGGTGAGTCCTTCAAGGTTCTTGTCGCCGAGACCATGACAGGACTCCGCCATGCTCCGACTCATCTGGACCCTCAGCGTCCACACCCGCATCTTCCTGCGCCGCTACATGCCCACCAACCGGCTCCTCGATGCGATCCGCACCAGGCGCGGCCTCAAATGGGGCGTTCCTGCGATGCTCCTCGCGATCCCGTACCTCCTCGCCGCAGCCGTCTTCCGAGATCTCATCGAAGGAGGCGGACCGGGATGGCTGAACCTGCTGGTCCTGTTGTGCATCTGGAACTCGATGAAGTTGACCATCATCGGTCCCGTCAGCATGGTTCTCCTGCTACGGGCCAAGGCGCGTGAGCACATTGGGCGACGTCGATCCCGTCGAACCTCAGACCAGCTACGTGGGGAGCCTCAGGTTCCCGATACGAAGCACGAGACAATGGAGGCGATCGAGCGTGAGGAGTGGCAGTGCCAGATGTCGGAGAAGAGCTGATCTATCGCCTGCGTGACTACTCGCTCTCGGAGCATGTCAGGGTCGTCGAGATCGATACGCGCAAGAAGACGCCGCGCTACGTGGTCGAATTCCTTGACGGTGATAATGCCGGGGCCCAAGAGAACGTGCCTGGTGGGCGGCTCCGGGGCAACTGGTCCGACGTCGCGGCGTATGACGAACTCATGGCGAACTGGGAGCGGATCGACCAGGTGGAGCTTACCGACTCTGAGCAGACGGCAGTCGGTCAGGTTTTCGATCTGCTGATCCCTGAGGAAGTCGCAGAGTACGAGTGGTCGCCTGTCCGGTACGCGACCCGCGTTCACCAGCGGAATGCGTTGCAAAAGCTGATCGGGATCACCGTTGATGACCTACTTGCCCAGAATGAGGGTTTCGACCTGGATGGCGACGTCATGCTCTCGGCCGACGGCACGCTCGCGATCGCTGAGTGCGCATGCCGGATCAACCCCATGCCTGTCCTCGACTGGGTCCTGGAAGGCGAGAAAGACTACCGAGAGAAGAGCACCAACGGACGCGCTGCTGTCAGCTACGACAAGCACGCCTACACGACGTCACCGGAATGGGAGTATCAGTGGTATCTGGAACATGTTCGCCCCGTTCATGAGCTACTCCGCTCCTGGTGCGGTCAGCGTGCGGCAACGCTGCAAGAACGCCTTGGAGCTGCCGAGGCCGAGAACCGGCGCCTGAACGAGCTCATCAGCCGTATCTTCGAGGAACTCAAACGGCTTGGGTACTCGCAGGCAACTGACTACCTCATCCGCACATACGAGGAAGAACGAATCACGCCCGCGAACTACCGTCCCGTCGTTGATCGTCCGCTCAAGCCCTCCGAGATTCCGGTCCGATACGTCACAAGACCACGGCGCTGGGGCTACTGACTGCTACCAGCCATAGAGCGATCTGGACTTCATGAATGGCGAAAGGTCACTGTGCGAAGGCTCGGGAATCTCCGGGGGCTTCGCTGCGTGTGGGAGCGGGTTGATCCTGGATGCTTCAGCCTCGACCTGCGCCGCCCACTCCAGCGCTGCTTCTTGACGTTGACCCTCAAAGGGAGCTGCAACCTCGCGGATGGCTGCCGCGTACCGACGTAGGCGGTCTGCTTCTTCCCATTTCTCCGCTTGGCTCTTCATCGCATCCACTGTGAATTGTGCTCGGTACTTCTCTTTTGCGACAGCCCGATCCTTTTTCTCCTGCTCGCGGCGAGCGAGTGCCCGTTCTTGCTCGGCTTCACGATTCTCGATCTGGCGATCGTGGCGCAGACGGAGCTCTTCCAGTATCTGTGCCAGGTCCTCTTCCAAGCCGTGGTCTTCTGCGTCGTGCCAGCTACCGGCCCAGAACGTCCCACCCTCACCGTTGAGAACCAGGCCGAGCCGTTCAGCGGGGACTTCGTCGTAGTCGGGGAACAAGGACCCTCGCTGCACCCGCATGATCTCTCGCTGCGTCGGTTCATGGGGTTCTCTGAGCGTGTCCTGCGTGAACCAGAGCCGGAAGCTATCACCCTCGATGGAAAACTCGATCTCGTCCCGTCGTGGCGAATCACGGTACGTGTTGTTCGGATTTCTCGGCTGATTCAGCACGGCCTTGACGGACATCTCCCGCTCTCGTGCCGCGACGGTCAGTGCCTCGGTCAGACGCAGCGCGCGTTTACGGGGATCTCCAGTTACCTGGAACGTGTCGCTCTTGGAGAGAGCGGTGGTGACATCACTCGGATTATGAAGGCGACCGGGTACCGCAATGGGGTCAAGCGCCCTGGTCTGCCACTCCGGGAGCGGCTCAAGCGTTAGCGCCAACTCGTCACGGGAAGGCCAAGAGAGCGTGATCTGCATACCGTCGGGGATCAGACCTCGATGCTTCGCCAAGGTGATGAGACGTCTGTAGCTGGCCTCTTCGCTCCGCTCAACAACAAGTCGGTGCTCCACAGCCGCATTGAGCGCAAGTATGAACTGCTCAGTCTTGTTCGGCTGCTTCGCTCGGCGTGCGCCCTCTCCTGCCTTTCGCAGCGTCGATCTCTGAGGCGGAGGAGGCTCGCTCAGGCCTTGGGGCTCCGCGATGGTTGCTTGTCGCGGGTCATCAGCCGTGCCGGTTGGGACCTCGTCCGGATATGAGCCATGTTCGAGGTAGTAGCGGCCGTCATCAGTGAGCGCTGCCGACCATTTCTCACCACGGCCGCGCACCTCGATCAGACCACGGTTATGCAGAGCGCGCGCCGAGACGCGATGTGACCAGTCGCTATAGACGTCCTCCGGGCAGTCGTCCTTTACCCAGTTCAGCACTTCTAGCTGAACCGCATTGAGGGGACCTGCTCGTCTACTCACTCCTCAATTCTCCCGGACGCGCGGAAGCGATCTCCAGACTCGCGAGAGAGGAGGTGCCAAGACCTACGCCTCCAGGTCGGCCAGGTTCGTTGCCCATTCCTCGGTAACTGCCTGCATTGGGGCGAGCCTGTCAGGGAAGTCGTTGTGCCGGTTCATCGCGGAGGTGGCGCCGAAGCAGAACTCCCATCGCCCTGTCGGGGAGAACAGGCAGGCTGCGACGACATCGAAGCCATCGACCGGGTAGAACCTGGATGCGGGATCGTTTTGGGAGGCGTGGGTCTTCTGCACCTCGACCTTGAAGTTGCCGTTGGCGTAGGTCTTCGGGCTGGTGTTCTTGCACTCGACTCGAAGCATCCGCCCGTCATCGAGGGTGACGTTGAAGTCATGTTGAGCGTCGAGATCGAGACGCTCTACAGACGCCGAATGTCACCGCTAATGTCACCGCTACGTAAAAAGTGTTCGTGCGTGAGAAGGCATTCAGGGAGCGGTTCCAGCGCAGGGAATTAGCCCACAGTGACCCGTCGATACCTGCGTTCTGGACAGGGCACAACGGTCGGTAAAGCAACGGTCCGACACCTCGATACCGCAACTTCCAAAGGTGCAAGTGGTTCACCAACACGACGGGAAATGTCACCGCAAGAAACAGAAATGTCACCGCCAGCGACAACAGGTGTCACCGCCAGGGCTGACCTGCACCTGGGCGTCGACTATCTGAGTGCATGCACTTGACCGCTAGAACAACCCCACAACATCCCCGTCATCGAGCCGAATCCGCTCGGCGGCCGGGTGCCGCGGCAAGCCCGGCATCGTCATGATCTCGCCGACCAGGGCGACGACGAAGCCGGCACCGGCCGAGAGCCGCACCTCGCGAATGGGGATCTCGAATCCCTCGGGTGCCCCCAGCGCCTTCGGGTCGGCCGAGAACGAGTACTGCGTCTTGGCGAGGCACACCGGGAAATGGCCGAACCCCGACTCTTCCCAGGCCGCAAGCTGATTCCGCACGGCAGTGGGGAAGTAGACCGACTCTGCGTGGTAGATCTTCTTCGCGACGGTCTCGATCTTCTCGGTGAGCGGTGCATCCGTGGGGTAGAGCACTTCGAACTCAGCATCCCCTGCCTCGACGAGGTCGACCACGGCGCGACCAAGCTCCTCAGCACCGGCGCCGCCCTCGGCCCAGTGCTTCGACACGACTGCCTTCGCACCGTGCCGGGCGCAGTACGACTGCAGCGCGTGAATCTCATCCTCGGTATCTGCAGTGAAGTGGTTGATCGCCACGACCACGGGCACCCCGAAACGGCGCAGGTTCTCGATGTGGCGGCCAAGGTTCGCGCATCCGGCAACGAGTGCTGGCACGTTCTCAACCGACAAGTCGTCGACAGCCACGCCACCGTTGTACTTCAGCGCGCGCACGGTCGCGACCAGCACGACCGCCGCAGGCTCCAACTCGCCCACGCGGCAGACAATGTCAAAGAACTTCTCGGCGCCGAGATCGGCACCGAACCCTGCCTCAGTCACGACATAGTCCGACAGCTGCATGGCCGCACGAGTCGCCACGAGTGTGTTGCAGCCGTGCGCAATGTTTGCGAACGGGCCACCGTGCACGAAGGCTGGCGTGTTCTCGAGGGTCTGTACGAGATTCGGTTGCAGCGCATCCTTGAGCAGCACCGTCATCGCACCCGCGGCACCGAGCTGGGCTGCGGTCACGGGGTCACGGTTGAAACTCTCACCGATGACGATGCGTCCGAGTCGCGCCTCAAGATCGTCCAAGTCGCTCGCGAGGCAAAGAATTGCCATCACCTCGCTTGCCGCGGTGATGTCGAATCCGGTCTCACGCGAGTGACCATTCTTGGTGCCACCGAGGCCGATGATGGCGTCGCGCAGGGCCCGATCGTTCACATCCATCACCCGTCGCCACGAGACACGGCGCGGGTCGATGCGCAGCACATTGCCCCAGTGCAGGTGGTTGTCGATCATCGCGGCAAGTAGATTGTGCGCGCTCGTCACGGCGTGAAAATCGCCGGTGAAGTGCAGGTTCATGTCTTCCATCGGCACGATCTGCGCCATGCCGCCACCGGCGGCGCCGCCCTTCATGCCGAAGTTCGGCCCGAGGCTCGCCTCGCGGATGCACACCGACACCTGCTTGCCGATGCGGCTCAGCGCGTCGGCGAGACCAACTGTGGTGGTCGTTTTTCCTTCACCCGGCGGGGTCGGGCTGATGGCAGTCACAAGGATGAGGTTTCCCGTCGGACGATCGGCGAGGTCGGCGAGCTTCGCGTGCGTGACCTTCGCCTTGTCATGGCCGTAGGGCAGCAGATCTTCGGGCAAGAGCCCGAGCTTGGCGCCGATCTCGGTGATCGGCAGCATCTTGGCTTCTCGTGCGATCTCAATGTCGGTCTTCATTGCCCGTCGCCGTTCCCTCACTTGCCATCGCCGAGCGCGATGTCGTTTGCGCGCCAGCCTATTAGAACGGTCAGTGCGGAAAACGAAAGCGTCTCCGCTGAGCAACGAGACACATAAGGCCGCGAAAGTAAGCTACAGCGGAGACAAACCCATCATGTCACATTCCGTGGCTCAGCTGCATGAGTCAGGTCGCCATATCCTTCAGCGCTGTTTGCGTGTGTCGATGCCGACGAAACCTGGATACGGTTGAGACATGACCGGTGAAGCACCTCGCTCGCACGTTGGCAACGACGTTTCAGAGGCAAAGGGCCCCGCAGCCCGCAAGTCCAATCCAATTTGGTTCATCCTGTTGGCCATGGGGGCGATCGCCCTCGCCATCGGCGCATTCTTCGTCGGATCGTTCACGACTAAGCCGCTCATCGATGCCAGCGATGTCGTTGCCGTTGAAACCCAATCGAGTAGCACCCAGGTCATCGAGGCGGTAAAGCGCACCGAAGAGATCGCGCTCGCGAGCCTCGGCATCCAGGGAATCGAAGAGCGCACTGAGCACTCGACAGTGTTCGGTATCAAGGTGCCGGGTAGTGACCGCGCGCTCTACATGCAGTACACCTTCACTGCGAAGCTCGGCATCGACGGCAGCAAAGTGGACATCATTCAGGCTGAAGACGGCACCTACGAGATCACGATTCCCGAGTTCCTCTTCATTGGCCACGATGACATCGAATTCAAGCTCGTAACCGAGCAGAACGGTGTGCTCAGCTTCGCGACGCCTGAGATCGATGTGCTCGAGATGACGAACAAGATCCTCAATGACGACGCACAGCAAAAGTACGTCGACGACAATGCCGTCCTCTTGCAAGAGCAGGTTGAATCGTTCTACCGCGGCATTGTTGAAGCGATTGATCCGGATGCGGAGATCCGGTTCGCGTACGCCGACGACATTTAGCCTCTTGTCGCGATTCGTCCATCCGAATCGGGCTTGAGATCGGCTTTGCTCCGCGATGTCGGAGGGTGCCAATAACGTGCCAATCGAGCGCACGACTTGGCGCACGACTCGGCGACGGGAGGACGAATCATGTGGCCGTTTTCGCCCGCGCCTCGCGTGCTCGTTCGGGTCAAGTTCTGCGAACTCGCTGCAGTACCTCCCGTGAAATCAGGCAAGACCTACACCTATGTGTGGCGTGGGCGGCCGCGACCAAAGATCGGCTCGAGAGCATGGGTGCGAGCACTTAACGACAACGTCGTCGCCGTGATCGTGACCGACTTTGGTGCGGCTTAAGACCTCGAAGGTCACACGCCGAAATCGATCTTGCGGCCAGTGACCTCGGCCGAGGTGCGAAAGGCTCGCAGAAAGGCAAATAAGCAGGCCATGAAAGAACTCGAGGATGCAGCTGATTGGTTTGAGATGATGCGCGTTGCGGCGGGGTTGTCACCACGCCGCAAGCTCACTCGCACTCAGGTGCCGCGTGGCTACCCACCGATTCCGCCAGTGGATGGTGTGACGGTGAACTCACAACGAGCCGATGACTATGGCGCGATTTGGTGGTGCGCCTATCGGCAAGCACACGGGAGTGAGGCTGAGCGGTTCAAGGAGATTGCGGTGCGGTGGTACATCATCCGCTGTGCGCTCATCGAAATCGATGAGCTCCACTTCAAGATTGATGAGAACTAACTTCGCGGCGGCGGCAGCTCGAGCTGGTGGTCGGGGCTCGACTGCCAGCGCGGGTTGTCGCCGAGCTCGCTCAAAATCCAATCGAGCACGGCGCCGGTGAAGCCCCAAATGAGACCGCGCTCCGTGAGGAATCCCGGGCCGCGGAAGCCGACGCTCGTCGTCACCGCGACGCGCTTGTCGGCGTTGATGAGTTCACGCCGAGTCACCCAGACCGATTCATCGGCCTCATCATCGAGCGGTTCACCCTGCAACGCCGAGTCATCGACCCACGCGAGCACCGGGGTGACGAGGTTGCTGCTCACGGTTAACGCGAGTGGCGGCAGGCTGCCGATGACCGCATCCGCTGGCAATACGAGCCCGGTCTCTTCGTGCGTCTCTCGCAGCGCTGCCAACTCTGGCGACTCATCCTCATCGATACCGCCACCGGGAAACGCGAACTGCCCGGGGTGGTGTCGGTGGCGATCGGCTCGCCGCACGAACAGGAAATCGATGTCATCGCCATCCGGCCTTGCAAGCACGGCGACGGCACTGCGCCGAAACGTTCGCTCGTGTCGATTGTCGCCAAGCGGAAGTCGCGGCCAGCCCCATCCCGGTTGCGGATCGCGGGCGACCACAGTCGCGAGCCGAGTGCGCAGTGCGTGATCAGTGGTCATTGTCCAATCTTCGCCCATCGCGCTGCCGGATGCGGGATCCGGCTACTTGATCTCGTCATCCGCCTGCGGTTTCCGCCGCAGCCCAAAGAGCAGCAACAGCACGATGCTGGCGCCGACTGGGATGCTGAGCACGCCCAACACCCACATGAGATCCCCATAGAACCGGGAGATCCCCTGCGGATCAGCGAAGAGCGACACGACGTTGCCGAAGGCGTCGCCGAGGTTGCTTGACTTCGCCTCATCCTCGCCAAACACCCACAGGATGGGCGCCGCAAATATGGTCATGAGCATCACCGCGAACGCGCGCGAGACATTCTTCGCGCCCGCGGCTTCGTTCTCTTGCATCCGGCCGGTGAACGCCACGAACTGGTCGGAGCGGCGGAATGCGAACACTGGCACCACCACGAACACAAGTGCGAGCAGTGCTCCCATCATTGGCATCGCGACATTGATGAGGAACGTCAGCCCGAGAGTGGCGGTATAGGTCTCCGTCGCGCTCGACCCATGCACCTCTGGGAAGCGCTCCGCAGACGCGCTCGCGGCCGACCAGGTGAGCGCAGCGTGCACTGCCAGAGCCACCACCGTGAGCACCGGCCCCGGCACAAAGGTGCGCCAGACCGCCCGCGGCACGAACTCATCCAGGTTCTTCATGAGCACCAGCTCGGCAACGCACCAAAAACCGAAGATTGCGAAGGCGAGAAAGCCGCTGAAGCTGAGCAGATCGCTCGCGTAGGGGTCTTCGAGCACGCGAAACACGCTGAGCACCGAAACTACGAGCGTCGCGATCGCCAGCGCGATCATGGCCCAATTCACTTCGTTGCGAACGCGCTGCTGCCAACTCAATGTTGGCGCTCCCGAATCAGCGGCATCTGCGCCGAAGGTCACGTCGTCGTTGGCGTCTGCATCCATTGCTTTCTCGCTCCCTGGCTCGTCATTCGCGCGCGAGATTCTTCCCGCCACACTAGCGAGCACGCAGATGCGCGCGAATCCTCCCAAATCAGTACGCTGGTGCCATGCCGCGACGACGGCGTCGCACCACCCACACCAACCGGAGAACGCGTGACCACCAGCTCTGAGGCCAAGGGCGCCGACAGCGGCGCCGCTGGCGATGACGAAGTTGCTCACCTCGTCGACGAGGGGCTGCTCATCGCGAACTCCGCGCTGCGGATGCGCGTGAAGAATCGCATCGTCATGCAGGTGCTTGGAGAAGGCCGCCCGGTAGACGTGCCCGACTTCCGCGAGTTCGTGCGCGAGGAGGCGGCGGACCTCGTGGCCGAGAGCCGTGCATCCGCCGAACGACTCGCGAAGGAAGCCGCGTCGGCACGCCGCCGAACCCGCACCTCAGTGCACGCGAGCGACTACGTGCGGGCCGATTGGAAGGCCGTCGACCTCCGTTCACGAGTCGATGCCGCCCTCGCCGACGAGCTCGAACGGCTCGTCACAACGCCCGAGTTTCGCCGCGAGATTGCCGAGGAATCACGCCGCGTCGCCATGGACGAAATGTTCCGCGCGCGGATGCTCACGACCGACACCCGGCCCTACGGTGACGATGAGCAGGATGAACGGGATGAGCAACGACGTGAGCTCGGCAAAGAACTTGAGGACCTCGTCCGCGAACACGATGCCGAAGAGCGGCGCGCCGAGCGCAAAGAACGCCGCCGCGAAGTGTGGCGCAGGCTCATGCCGAAGCGCGGCCGCTAACTTCGCCGCCCCCAAATTCGTGATTGGTAGCTGGCCCGCCCCAGCAACATTGGCGTCAACGAGCCGCCCGGCTCTCAAGACACGTCAATGAAAGGGCGTTCCAATGTTCGAATACTGGTCGCATTTTGAAACCCTCATGGTCATCAGCTCGATCTTCGGCATCGTTGTCAGCCTGCTGCCGATGAAGTCGACCACGATGCTCATGTGCATTGGCGGCATCCTGATCAGCTTGGCCTTCATCGGTTTTGCGATCTTCACCTCATCGCTCGACTCGTTCCGCTTCCCGTTCTATGTGATCTTCGGCCCGGCCCTCTATGGCATCTGGCTCATCACGAACTTCTTCCGCACCGGCTTCGGGCGCAACTCGACGCAGGATGCGCAACAACAGCCCGCAAATCACTACGTGCATCAGCCCAATCACTACCAGCAGTAGCGCTCGCACACGGCAGTGCCCCCGCATCCGAATGGATGCGGGGGCACTGGTGGTTTCCGTACGTCGCCGAAGTGTTGCTACTTGAGCAGCGGCACGTTCCAGGGGTAGCGGTACTGGTTGCCGCCGGCGGTGCGGATCGCACCCCACACGCCGAGGATGATCGCCATGACCGAGCTCACGAGGAGCATGAGCAGGCCAATCGGGAACAGGACGATGGTGAAGATGAGGATCCAACCGACGATGCCGGTGAGCCACATGGTGATCTGGTAGTTGAACGACTGGGCTGCGGCCGTGCGCACAAACGGCGAGCGGTCCTTGTAGATGAGCCAGACGATGAGGGGACCCACAAAGCTCAGCCAACCGGCCGAGACAATCGCGGCAATCGGGGCGGAGAGGTGGGCGACGACGGCCGCGGTGCGGTCTTCACCGTTCGGGCCGGCTTGGGGATGCGGGGTGTAGGGCTGCTGGGGCGAGGCGGAAGTGTTCATGTCTCAATAGTTCACCGTGTGCCTGACCGGTGGCACCAGGAAGACCAACAAGGTGGTGGGGGATAACCACCACTCGCGATATTGCGCGAGTGGGCACTTCGAGAGCCTCAGTGCGCGAGCGGGGGGCCGCTGTGTGTGAACTAATGACTATTCATCATGTTGTGGTTATAGTTGTAGGTTGAACTTTTTACCCAGCTCAGGAGGACTTATGAAGATCGGCATCATCAATGGTTCGATTCGCGATGGCCGCGCCGGTGCCGGCGTTGGCGAGTTTGTGAAGGAAATCGCTGACGCACGCGGCGGCGACGTGAACTATGAACTCATCGATCTCAAGTCGTTTAACCTGCCCCTGTTCACCGGCGACACGCTGCCGATGATGATGAACAAGCAGTACGACACCCCCGAAGCCACCGCCTGGAGCCAGGCCATCGACGCCTGCGACGCCTACGTCGTCATTACTCCCGAGTACAACCACTCGGTTCCTGGCGCCCTCAAGAACGCGTTCGACTCGCTCGGCGCCGAGTGGGTTGGCAAGGTCGTCGGCTTCGTGGGCTACGGCGCCGTCGGTGGCGTGCGTGCGATCGAGCCCTGGCGCACCATCGTTGCCAACTTCTCGATGCACGATGTGCGCGCCGAGGTGAACCTCAACCTGTTCGTCGACTGGAACGACGAGGGCTTCGCGCCGACCGACCGTCGCGCTGACGAGGTCAACGCCGTGTTCGACGCCGTTGAGGAACTCGCTGCGAAGCTGGCGTAACTACACCCAATCAGATGCCCGTGGCCGCCTGGCTGCGGGCATCTGTGCGTCTGCAAAAGTAATTTCAGGATGCGGGAATAGCTTCTGACGCCGGGCGTTACCTTCACTGTCCGGTCCATGCAAAAGCATCGACCTAGAACTTTCTCTCACACCTAGAGAACACCCCACAGGAGCAACCATGCAGTTCGGCATCATGTCCGTGAGCGATGTCACTCGCAACCCCGTCACCGGCGAGACGCCGAGCGAGGCAGAGCGCATCCAAGCCTCGATCGCCATCGCGAAGAAGACCGAAGAAGTAGGCCTCGACGTCTACGCCATCGGCGAGCACCACAACCCGCCGTTCTTCTCATCGTCGCCGACGACCCTGCTTGCCGCGATCGCCGGCCAGACCGAGCGCATCCAGCTGACCACCTCGACGACGCTCATCACCACCAACGACCCCGTGCGCATCGCCGAAGAGTACGCGATGCTGCAACACGTCGCCGGTGGCCGCATGGACCTCATGCTCGGCCGCGGTAACACGGCCCCGGTGTACCCGTGGTTCGGTCAGGACATTCGCCAGGGACTGCCGCTCGCGCTCGAGAACTACAACCTGCTCCACCGCCTCTGGCGCGAAGACGTCGTCGACTGGGAAGGCAAGTTCCGCACGCCGCTGCAGGGCTTCACCTCGACCCCGCGTCCGCTCGACGATGTGCCGCCGTTCGTGTGGCACGGCTCGATCCGCACCCCCGAAATCGCTGAGCAGGCCGCGTACTACGGCAACGGATTCTTCTCGAACCACATCTTCTGGCCCTCCGACCACACCAAGCGCATGGTCGAGTTCTACCGTCAGCGCTACGAGCACTACGGCCACGGCACCGCCAAGCAGGCGATCGTCGGCCTCGGTGGCCAGGTGTTCGCAGGCAAGACCACGCAAGAAGCGTTCGACCGCTTCCGCCCCTACTTCAACGAAGCCCCGGTCTACGGCCACGGCCCGTCGCTCGAAGAGTTCTCGAGCCGCACCCCGCTCGCCGTTGGCAGCATCCAGCAGGTCATCGACAAGCTGATCAGCTTCCACGACACCGTGGGCGACTACCAGCGTCAGCTCTTCCTGCAGGACCACGCCGGCCTGCCGCTCGAAATGGTGCTCGAGCAGATCGAGATTCTCGGCACCGAGATCATCCCGGTCGTGCGCAAGGAACTCGACAGCCGCCGCGACCCCGAGGTGCCGGACGCCCCGACCCACGAGTCGCTCGTCAAGGCGAAGTACGGCGACGGCCCGGTGCGCCAGCCCCGCCCACAGGCCAACCGCGGCGACAACGTGACCGGCGGCTCGCCCTACCTCGACACCGACGACCTCGCGGCCTCGGAATTCGAGTCCTCGAACTAATTTCGCTCTGACCGCATCCGCAGAATAGAGAAGACAGCGTGACTGACAGCACTCAGACCGGCGACTACCGCCTCGTCGTCATCAACGGCGGCACCTCCGACCCCTCGTCGACGCGCATGCTCGCTGACCGCATCGCTGATGCGGTCGCGAAGGCAGCGAAGACGAAGGATGCGCGAGTGCGGATCACCACGATCGACCTGCGTGATCTCGCGACCGAGATCACCACGGGCATCGTGACCGGTCTGCAGGGTCCTGGCCTCGAGGCTGCTTCGGCGGCGCTCGGCGCGGCCGACGGCATCATTGCCGCCTCGCCGGTCTACAAGTCAGAGACGAGCGGTCTGTTCAACTCGTTCATGCACGTGCTCGACCGCGACCTCCTTATCGGCAAGCCGGTGGTGCTCGCGGCAACTGCCGGCACCGCTCGCCACGCGCTCGTGGTCGATGGTCAGATGCGTTCGCTGTTCGCCTACCTGCGCACGCTCACCACGCCGACCGCGATCTTCGCGTCGACCGAGGACTGGAACGATTCGGCGTTGAGTAAGCGCATCGAGCGGGCGGCGCTCGAACTGTGGCTCCTCATGGAGATGCGGTTCGCAGATCGCCTGCGCGAAGCATCCTGGTCGAGCTACCAGCACGACTTCGGCAGCGCCGGGGGCACAGAGCTCGGGATCAACCTCGATAGCGACCTCATGCGCCTGGCAACGGGTGGCAGCCTGAAGTAGCGCTCAATTCGCCAAGTGGCACCGCTACATGCGGTGCCACTTGGCGTTTCCGCGCGCCAAATGGAACTTGGTGCGTGCCGAATGGAACCAGCTGCTTCCCAGTGCTTGCCGAGCAGGATGCAGTGATCAGGGGTTTTCTGTGAAGCGCGGCTCGCTCAGGTTCCGGAAGGGACGAATTTGATTCCGGAAGGGACGCAGCCGGTTCCAATTGGCACGCACACGCTACGCGGGCTGCAATTGCACGCGCACGAGCCGGTCGTCGTTCTCGCGCGGGTTGCCACGGCCGTCGGTATTGTTCGTGAGCAGCCACAGCGAACCATCTGGCGCGGCAAAGACATGGCGGATGCGGCCAAATTCGCCCGCGAAGTACTCCCTCGAAGTTGCCGGGTCGCTCGCCGGCACCACTCGCAGCAACTGGCCGCGCAGATTCGCGATGAAGATGGAGTCGCCCACGATGGCAATGCCACTCGGCGACGCCTCGCTCGGCGCCCACTGAAGTACCGGATTGATGAAGCCGTCGGCGTTCGCAATGCCTTCGACCGTCGGCCAGCCGTAGTTGCCGCCGGGCACGATGATGTTGAGCTCATCCCTGGTGTTCTGTCCAAATTCCGCGGCATACATCGTGCCATCGGCCGCCCAGGCGAGTCCCTGCGGGTTGCGGTGACCGAGGCTGAAGACGGGGGAGCCTGCGAACGGATTATCCGCGGGCACCTCGCCCTCGGGCGTGAGTCGCAGGATCTTGCCGGCGAGACTCGCCGCATCCTGCGCGAGATTCGGCGAGGCGGCATCGCCGGTCGTGATGTAGAGCATGCCGTCGGGGCCGAACTCAATGCGGCCGCCATTGTGGGTTGACGCCGCGGGAATCCCTTCAATGATCGTTTCAGGTTCACCGAGCGTAAGCGAACCGGGGCTACCGCTCACGGGAAAGTGCTGGACGCGATTGCCATTGTCGCCAGTGGAATAGGCATAGAGATAGCTGTCGAGCGTCGCGAGCCCAAGAAGGCCACCTTCGCCGCCATGACGCACCCCCGGAATAGTGCCGACCACGACATTGCCCGCCTCGGTGAGTTCGAGCACCCGCCCAGTATCGCGCTCACTCACGAGCACGAGGTCGTCAAACATCACCACCGACCAGGGGCTCTCGAGGCCGTTGGCAAGCGTCTCGGTGTTGCCGCTCGGCATGAACGGACCGGTGGGTGCGGCATTCGTCTCACTTGGGGTTACGGCGGGTGATTCCGGCGACGTAGTGGTTGTTGCCGGAACCGTTTCTGATGGCGAGCTGCTCGCATCCGGGTTGCTCGTCGCAGTGCAGCCGACCAGTAATAAGCACGAGACGGTCGCGAGGGTGATGAGTGGTCGTGTTGGCGTTGGCACAGCGGCTCCTCGTGCTCACGCGAGTGTTTCGTCGCGGGTGGGCGTGTGCTCCATTGCACCGGAACTTGCTCCACGTGACCCGAAGGTGCCAGCAACGCGCGACTTGACGCATCCATCGAGCGCCCAAGCATGGCCACCTACGCTAGTGAACATCGGTCTGGGTTCCGCGAGTTCGGCCGTATGTCACCGCGACCGAACAGCTCGTCTGGTTGCATCCCATCGAGCAGAGAGATCCACTTATGACTGCTTCGACACCGTTTTCTAGCCGACCGTGGCTGAGCTCGTACCCCGAAGGCGTGCCGGCTGAGATCCCCGAGATCACGCACACGCTGAGCGACATGCTCGAACAATCCGTGCAGCGCTTCAAGCATCGGCCCGCGCTCGAGTTCTTCGGCAAGCGCTCGACCTATGCCGAACTCGGCGATGAAATTGAGCGGGCGGCACAGGGACTGCGCAAACTCGGCGTCAAAGCCGGGGATGCGGTTGCCATTGTGCTACCGAACTGCCCGCAACACGTGGCCGCGTTCTATGCCGTGCTTCGACTCGGTGCGATTGTCGTCGAGCACAACCCGCTCTACACCGACCGCGAGCTGCGCCTGCAATTCGAAGATCACGGCGCGAAGTACGCCATCGTTTGGGACAAGCTCGTCGACCACATTGCCGACCTCCCGCGTGATTCGCGGCCCCAGCACATCGTCAGCGTCAACCTCACCCACGCGATGCCGTTGAAAACCAGGATGCTGCTCAAACTGCCGGTGCGAAAGGCGCGCGAATCGCGGGAGCTGCTCACCTCGAATCCACGCCACCGTGCGCTCACCTGGGAACAGCTTGCCGGTGGCAAGCGCATCTCGCGTCGAGTACCGCATCCGACGCTCGACGACGTTGCCCTCTTGCAGTACACGAGCGGCACCACCGGCCAGGCCAAGGGCGCGCGGCTGACGCACCGCAATCTGCAAGCGAATGCCATGCAGGGTCGGGCTTGGATTCCCGGCCTGCGCGAGGGTGAGGAAGTGTTCTACGGCGTGCTGCCAATCTTCCACGCCTATGGCCTCACGCTCTGTCTCACCTTTGCGATGCAGATTGGCGCGATGCTCGTGCTCTTCCCGAAGTTCGATCTCGAACTCGTGATCGCCGCGGCCAAGAAGAGCGCGCCAACGTTCTTGCCCGCAGTGCCGCCGGTCTATGATCACCTGTGCCGCGCAGCAGCGGCGCATCGCATTGATCTGCGTAGCATTCGCTACGCGATTTCGGGCGCGATGAGTCTGCCGGTGTCGACGGTGGATCGCTGGGAAGAACTCTCGGGCGGGCTACTCGTCGAGGGTTTTGGGATGACCGAAGCCTCACCGATCGGGGCGGGTAACCCAATGGGTCCCGCACGCCGACCCGGCACCGTAGGGCTCCCCTTCCCGAGCACGGAAATCCGCGTGGTGAACCCCGATGACCCGTCGGTCGATCTTGGCCCCGGCGATACGGGCGAGTTGCTGCTGCGCGGGCCGCAGGTATTTGGCGGCTATTTGAACAGGCCTGAAGAAACCGCCGCGACACTCCTCGCCGATGGCTGGATTCGCACCGGCGATATCGTCACCGTCTCGGACGACGGTTTCATTACCGTCGTCGACCGGCTCAAAGAACTCATCATCACCGGCGGATTCAATGTCTCACCCTCCGAGGTGGAAGAGACGCTGATCTCGCATCCCGATATTGACGACGCGGCGGTCGTGGGGCTGCCGCGCGAAGATGGTGGCGAGCAGGTCGTCGTCGCAGTCGTCTATCGCGAAGGTGCGGTCGTCGACACCGAAGCGCTTCGCGACTTCTGCCGGACTCGGCTCACGGCCTACAAGGTGCCGAAGCGCATCGATGCCGTCGAAGAGTTGCCGCGCTCGCTCGTCGGCAAGGTCTTGCGCCGCGAGGTGCGCGAACTGCTGCTTTCCCGCAAGTAGCTCGGGGAGAGTAGGTCACAGAAAGCAGTGATGGGGCGTCCACCGAAGTGGACGCCCCATCAGCTCGGCATGATGCCGAAGTCTGAGTGACTAGAGCGCGCGAATGTTGGTCGCCTGCGGGCCCTTCTGGCCCTGCTCGGTGTCGAACTCAACCTTCTGAGCCTCTTCGAGGTTGCGGTGACCCGAACCCTCGATCTGGCTGTAGTGCGCGAACACGTCGGCCGAGCCATCGTCGGGTGCGATGAAGCCGTAGCCCTTTTCGGAGTTGAACCATTTGACGGTGCCAGTGGCCATGTCGTCATTCCTTCGTTGTTGTGGGCCCCATTGTTGGCGGCCCGCAGATCCGAGACGACGGCGTCGTCCCGGAGATTTTGGACCTGCGTGCGCCACGGATGCGTGGCTGCCGGCAAGCCCAAGCTTGGGAGAGTGCGAAACACGAACCGCGACCGCTCCTGCGAGCTCGTCATCGAGCATCGCTGAAAGGAGCGGGGTTACTGCGGGTACTGCGTGAAAAGAAATGAGGTGCTTCGCATTCATGGTGCGACCGAATGGTTACGGTCGCGGTCAAACAAGTTTCGTGAGCGCACAGTAGCTGTGCACTGAGTTTCGAGCGGATATTGGCCAATGGCCGGGTGAGACATGTGGAGTGTAGCCGCCTTCGGTAACGACTTTGGCACATCAAGCGGCGTCAACAAGCAACACTATCGCATGCTGATGCATGATTACGGATGTGGTCACAATTGTGACCGAGGTGCAGAAAAGGATCACGATGTCACCCACAAACGCAGCCACCGGTCGTGCCGAACTTCGAGACGGAAAACCGCATTTGGTGCTCGAGCGCACCTTCTCAGCACCCATCGAGCAGGTCTGGGATGCGCTGGCCAATTCGGTGCGCCTCGAACAGTGGATCGGTCGCTACACGGGCGACCCCGCATCTGGCGAGATTGACTTCTACATGACGGCGGAGGCGGTGGATGCGCCGGCCGAGCGGTGCCAGATCCACGAGTGCCAGCCGTGGCGCCGTGCGGTGCTCGAGATTCCGGGAGCGGGTGAGGGCGTGCGGTGGCTACTCACGCTCGACTACGCGCAGGAGGGCGAGGGCACGCGCCTCGTGTTCGCGCACGAGCTTGACGATGCGGAAATGGCCGCGAGCGTGGGCCCGGGCTGGGAGTACTACCTCGATCGCTATGTCGCTGCGGTTGAGGGGCGCGATGTTGCCTCGGCGGTGTGGGATGAGTACTACCCGGCGCAGGCTGACCACTACCGGGATGCGCTCGCGGCCATAGTGTAGGCGGCGCTTCGAGGGCCTCAGCGCACGGCAACAGTGTGTGCTGAGGTTCTCGAAGCACGAGGTGGACCTCAGCGCAGGTGATGGCGCGGGCTGGGGCGCGCAAAGCACGAGCTACAGGCGCGCGCCGCCGGAGGCTTCCAGGCGCTGGCCGGTGACGAAACGGCCCGCATCGCTCGCCAAGAAACGCACGACATCAGCGACGTCTTCCGGTTGGCCAATACGGCCAAGCGCGGCCTCTGCGGCAACTGCCTCGCGGGCACCCGGCGCATTGATCCAATCCGAATTGATCTCGGTATCAATTGGACCGGGTGCAATTGTATTCACGGTAATGCCGCGCGTGCCCAATTCTGGTGCAATTGTCCGAAGTGCACCTTCTAGTCCCGCCTTCGACGCCGTATAAGCAACATGTGCTGGAGAAGTTATTCGAGTGAATGCCGTTGATATTCCAATTACCCGGGCATTCTCGGCTCTTCGCAGTTGAGGGTGTAGCTGGGGTCCGCGGG